>JAJCZJ010000001.1 GCA_029262455.1 Deltaproteobacteria bacterium
AAGCTGCCGGCCCCGGCGATGATGATCGCGCCGATCATCAACATGCGAAAGGACTCGTTCTTGAGGGCGTTCTTCACCTCGGCGACGAAGTGTCGGAAACCGAGCGTCGTAACTTCGGCTTGGCGCAGACTTGGGATGATCTTGTGTGTACCGAGCGCTGAGATCAGGATCGCTGCTGCAGCAGCGATTCCGGCGACGGCGCCGATCTGGCGATATGCCTCGGGATTCATGCGGCCACCGTCGACCGATGGCACGATCACCAACCAGGCGATCTGTCCCAGCCCGAGGCCGCCGACCCATCCCATGAGATAACTCACGGATACCAGCCCAGTGCGCTCATCGTAGTTGCGCGAGATTTCCGGGATCAGCGCGTTTCTCGGGATCATGTGCAGGGTCAAGGCGAGTCGCACGCTGATCGACATGATGCTCATCCAAACGAACAGCGCGACCTGGCTGAGTCCCGCTGGCGGCGCTAGTAGGGCGTATGTTGAAAGGCCCATCGGGATCACCGCGGCGTAGAGATAGGGGTGGCGTCGCCCCCAGCGTGTTCGGGTGTGATCAGAAAGGTAGCCGACGAAGGGGTCCGAGATGGCGTCGAAACACATGGCCAAGAAAAGCGCTGCCCCGGCCCACGATCCGGGCAGTCCCAAGACGGCGGTGTAGTAGAAGAGCAAGAACGAGTTGAAGACAGCGTTCTTGATTCCGTCGGCGGCAGCACCGGTGCCGAAAGCAGTTTTGATGCCGAATGGAACTTTATCGGAGGGATCTACGTGTGCTGTCGCCATAAGTCTTGGTATCTCGCCTACGATTGGTCAGGGTGTGGTCGAAGGGCACGGATCAGTCGAGACAACATCCCCAAAGCGCATTGCACTCGAATACGCATGCATCCCTATCGGATCATTGGCAGGCTTTCGAGAACGCAGGCTGGCGATCGGTCAATCGGTCGAATTTCCGTGCCCGGGGGTCGCGGATCGCACCAAACGGATGCTTGTCGCCGTGATCAACCTGTTTAGCCTGTAGCGTCGCCCGCGGGCGGTGCGTCTCCGTTGTCCGGAGCAGCCGGCTCGGGCACGTACCAGATCGGCGACGACCAAGCGCGTTCTTGTAGAGTCTTTGGAAGATCCGACCGCGGCGCGGTGCCGGCGCGGACTGCATCCCAAGTCGACCAGCGACACGTCGGATTTTCGAGCGCGCGTACGTAGTAGAAAGCTCGCTGGCCTGATTCAAAGTCGGGATCGCTCCAGTGTGCTTGAAGCTGAGCGCTACCGACTTCTGGCGAGATCGAACAATCGTGTACGTTCACCCGTGCGCCGTTGTCTGGACAGCGGTGCGTCGTCGGGTCGACGCGCGCACCTTCGGAGCACGCGACATCGTAAACCTTTTCGAATGTCTCGCCGTTCGCTTCCCAGCCCTTGATGATCTGCAGTCGCTGCAGCGCCGCGCTCTTCGGATCACGCGTCGCCCACGCCAGGAATCGAGGGGTCCGCTCGCTCTGTCCGATCAGGTCGCCACCCATCGTAACACCGTCGCGGTACGCATCGGCGACGGCTGTTGGTTGATCGAGAGGCTGATCGCCGAAATCGAAGCCGGAGAAGAACCGCACCCTGATGCGCGGCCCGGAGGTGGCGAACGTTTCTTTGCGCCGCAGCGCCTCGTAGATTGAGGCTCGCGTGTTGTTCTCCGCCCATACTCCAGCTAGTCCGGACGCGCCGAACGTTGGTAGGCCTCCGGCTGATGCGAATTCCTCGCCGTCGATCTCTTCGGTCAAGCCGGTCTGGGTGAGACCGAAGGTCTCGGCGACGCGGAGGCCAAACCATTCCATCGTCGAAAGCGGCACCGAGCCGCGCAGTGTGGGTGTGCTGTCGAGCAAACCGATCTTGCAGAAGAAGTCGGATTCGTCGTCGGAGATAGCACCAGTGTGGGTGTCGCTCGAACCGATCAAGCCGAAGCGGAACGGGTTGGTGATTCCGCTTTCCTCCAAGGATAACCCTTTGCGCAAGGCGTCGCGGACGTAGCTTCCCGATGGTTCGCTGGGTTCACTGGTCGCAACTCGGTAGGGCATGATTTCGAACTCCGCCCATTCATCGTTATCGGATAGTGTCGGATGGGTGTCCGAAGTGCCCTTGACTTGGGTGATCTCGACCAGCGGTTCGTTGCGAAGTCTTTGGATGCTGTATTCGTCGTCGAGCGGGTTGCCTGCCCAATCGACTAGTTTGAACATCTGGCCGTTTGAACCGTTTGAGTTGTGCGGGATTGCCAGGCTCTCGATTCCTTGATCGCGGAGCTTGTCCATCCAGTCCCACAACCCTTCGGGATTCTGTGAGTGAAAACGTGAAAACGGTACTGCCGGTAGGCGAGCGGAATCTTTGAAGACGACGTTGCGGTGCAAGTTGCCGCGGTCATCAGACGATGAAGTATATTCGTACGCGGCGAACGTCGTGAATTCCCCGGGCGCGTTGTACTGCTCGGCCGCGTCGACGATGTCTCGCCAGGCAGACTTCGTCACCCTGGTCGCCATCTCTGAATCAATCGTGCCGTCGCCCAACCCGGCAAGTACTCCAGGGATGAAAGTTGCGAATGACTTCATGCGCCGGCCAATGCTGCCGATGCCCATATTGTCTGGATTGTTGAGGTCTCGCAGCGTCGCGGATGCCGGGTGTTTCGATAGCTCGCTCGCAGTGTCGCCGGCTTCAGGCGCGAGACCGAGGAACATCGCGTGGTCCGTGACGGCGTAGAAATCGAGCGGCTCGCGCAGCTGTACATCGAAGCCACCTGGGTGGCGGATCGCTTCGCCTTTTGCGTAGCGGTACGCGTCGTAGGGTGTTGCCGTCGTGCCGAAGGCGAACGCGTCGAAGGAGTAGGTCGTATGCACGTGCAGATCGCCGAAGTACGCATTGCGGTCGGGATTGGACGCGGGGGGGGCTCCCGCGGCGGATTGTCCCGGACTGGTCTCGATGACTTCATCGCCGATGACGAACGCCTGATCGGGAAAGCGCCGTCCAGAACCGACTTCGAACGAAGGGAGTGGGTCGTCCGACGAGGTCGTATCGTCTCGACTACAGCCAGTGTCCACGAATGCCAGCAGTGCTACGATGAGTGCCGTTCGCTTCCGCATCTTGCCTCCGATCGTTGCCATTGCGATCGCATCATTCCCATATCGACCGAGTATGTTAAAGCGTTCCAGGCGACGCTACCAATATTGTCTGGTGCGCTTGCGTAGTCGATGGTCAGCGCTCTAGAACGTTGGGAAACGGATCTAATGCAGACTGAATACGTGACAGTTGTCGACCCGGTGACATTGATCCCAACGGGCCTGGCGATGGTGATCCATGTGCTTGTTGCGCTTCTTCAACTCGGGCTGGCGCTGTCGATGATTGTTTCGGGCGTCCTGATGGCGCTTCGCTATGAGAGCGATTCGCGGTTGTTGCGCAGGTTGAGGCTACTTTCGTCCGATGGCCCTCTACTGCTAGCGGCGCTGTGTGTGGCGCTTGGTGTGATGATGCTGGTGCCTCTCTGGCTTGGCAGCTTGTCGCTGGTTTCGCTGCTCGCAACTCTGGCGGTTGCTGTGTTGTTGCTCCGCGTTGGGGGGCAGCCGACGCCGCGAGCCGGTGTTGTCGGAATTGCCCTGGTTGCGGGGTTCATGGTCTGGGAAGGGGAGGACAGCCTCGCTCTGGCTCTGGGCCTTTTATCGAACACTTCTGAGTGGCGTGCCCACGAGATCGAGTGGCAGCAGCGAGTTGACGTCGAGGCGCCGAAGGTGGGCGACTTGGCGCCCGATTTCGAGCTCCAAGATCCCAACGGGGCAAGTGCAGTGCGGCTCTCTAACTTTCGTGGCAAGCGGCCCGTGGTTCTCGTGTTTGGTAGCTACACCTGACCGCCTTTCAGTAGTGGGACCGGGCGTCTCACCGAGCTCTACGAACAGTACCGCAACGGTGTCGAGTTCATTGTCGTCTACGTCAAGGAAGCGCACCCGACGGACAAATGGTGGTTGGGGCGTTCCCGCACGCAGCGCGTGATACACGCTCTCTCCGGGAATCCGGCGCGCCTGGACGTCAAGGAACCGGTCACGCTGGCACAGCGCCGCAAAGTGGCGGCGAGTTGTCAGGCCAACCTATTTGGCGGAGTCGTTCCGCTGTACGTCGATACGATGCGCGATGAAGTGAGCGCCGCGTATGCCGGCAAGCCGACTCGGATCTACTTGATTGGTGTCGATGGTCGCGTGCACTACAATCCTGGAATCGGCCCGTTCGGATTCAACCCGGACCATCTCCGGGGCGCGCTCGAGGACTATCTCGCGCGGAACTCGCCGAGCTCGTAGCGCAGTTGGGTTGTACGCTGCTCGCGCGCACGAGTGCGTGATCTCGTACGCGGCTCGGCGGCGCCTCTCCCTCCCGGTACCGGCTTCACGGCTCGGCGGCGCCTCTCCCTCCCGGTATCAGCTTCACGGCTCGGCGGCGCCTCTCCCTCCCGGTATCAGCTTCACGGCTCGGCGGCGCCTCTCCCTCCCGGTATCGGCTTCACGCGCTGTAGTCCCACTTGCTCGAGGCGGGGTGCTGTCGTAGAGGCCTTGCTCCCTCGTTCATCTTCCGAGTCATCTCGGCTAGAGTTCGTCGAAGTCTGCCTATGTAGTGAGGGGGCGCGATGGATTTTGAACTCGACGACGACCTGAAAAACATCGATCAGGAGGCTCGTCGCTTAGCGGCGAACTTTGACGATGAGTACTGGCGGGACCACGACAGCAGGCATGAGTTCCCGTGGGACTACTACAATCGATTTGCCGAGAACGGTTGGATCGGTGTCCTGATACCTACGCACTACGGTGGTGCAGGACTGGGGGTCCAGGCCGCCGGGGTTCTCTTGCGCGCGGTTGCCAGCAGCGGTGGGGCGATGAACGCCGCGTCGGCGCTACACTTGTCGATCTTTGGGATGGGGCCGGTGATTCATCACGGTAGTGAGGAGATGAAGGAAAAGTACTTGCCGCCGACCGCGACGGGTGAGCTGCATGTCTCGTTTGGCGTGACCGAAGACGACGCCGGGACGGATACCTCGGGGATCCGCACCAGCGCGCGGCGCAACGGAGATGATTGGATCATCACCGGCAAGAAGATCTGGAATACAAAAGCCCAGCAGGCGCAGAAAATCCTTCTATTGGTGCGCACGACGCCCAAGGAAGAGTGCCGCAGGCCGCTCGACGGGATGAGTTTGTTCCTCGCAGATCTCGATCGTGACTATTGCGAGATCCGCGAGATACCGAAGCTGGGGCGCAACGCAGTCAACTCCAACGAGGTCTTCATCAACGATCTCCCAGTTTCGGGTAGTGACCTGGTCGGTGAAGTCGGGCGGGGATTCTATCAGTTGCTCGACGGTCTCAATCCGGAACGAATCGTTCTGGCCGCGGAAGCAGTGGGGATCGGCCGACGCGCGATCGAATGCGCTACTGCCTACGCGGGCAAGCGAGAGGTGTTTGGTCGACCGATCGGGAAGAACCAGGCGATTGCGCACCCCTTGGCTGATTCACATTCAGAGCTCGAGGCCGCCGATCTTCTGTGGCAGAAGGCGGCGTGGGAGTACGACCGCGGTGGCAAGAACATCGGCGGATTAGCGAACATGGCCAAGATCCGCGCCGCAGAGGCGGGTTTCCGTGCCTGCGATCGGGCGATGCAGGTGTTTGGCGGATTCGGCTACGCAACCGAGTACAACATTGAGCGTTACTGGCGCGAGGCGCGCCTGATGCGGATTGCACCAGTGTCGCAGGAGATGGCGCTCAACTACGTCGCAGAGCACGTCCTCGGCTTGCCGAAAAGTTATTAGGGACGGGGTACAAGTGCGGGGTGCGGGGCACAAGTGCGGGGTACGGGGTACGGGGTGCGGGGTACAAGTGCGGGGTACGGGGTGCGGGGTACAAGTGCGGGGTACGGGGTACGGGGTACAAGTGCGGGGTACAAGTGCGGGGTACGGGGGACGGGGGGCGGGGTGCAAGTGCGGGGTACGGGGTAGGCTGTACCCCGTACCCTGCTCCTCTAATCGTCTTTTCTGCGGTCGAATAGGTAGATCGCCTTGTCGCCGCTCGGGTTTTGACCGGTCAAGTTTGCGGTCGACTCCCATACGACGAAGCGACCTTGGCTGATCCTCGGCAGCGTGTTGTCTCCAAAGAAAGAGCGCGAGAGCACGAGGGTGGTTCCCTTCTTGCGATCGAAGAGATGGACGCGCCGGTTGGTCAGCGTGCCGCCTGTGCCGCCGTCTTCGACGTCGGATGTCGACTCGAAGACTACGAATCGACCTCGTGGGTTGCTCTGTGGATTGACGTTTTCACCTACCGTCGTGTTGGTGACCTGTTCGAGAACACCCTTCTCCCAGACGAAGATTTCGCGGTTGCCGTCGGCGTTCTGACCGAGCATGTTGCCGTCCGAGCTAAAGCTGAGAATCTTGCCTCGTTTGGACAGGCTTCCTGCGCGGTTCTCGATTCCGAGCGTGTCGGTAATCTGAACGATATTCCAAGCGCGACGCTTGAATGTGGCGAGGAAGATTTCACGGTTGCCGTCGGCGTTTTGACCGACGAGGTCCGCGTCTGAATCGAAGAGGACCTGGCGACCGGTCTGTGTGCTCGGGCGCAAGTTCTCCGCCCCGGCGGTATCCGTGATCTGCGTCCAAATATTCTTCTTGGCGTCGAGCACCATGATTTCAGTATTGGCATCGCCGTTGGTGCCGAGCGGGTCGCCCTGCGACTGCATGAATACGCGCCGACGGCCGCCGCGGTCCGAGCCCGGTCGTTCTGAATCGAGACCGGCAGCTCCGTCACTGAGCATGGTGAGAATCAGATTTGGGTCGGGCGGGCTGGTGCGTCGGTTGTCACGTCGCGTCCAGCGGTGAACCTCGAAGGACAGGTCGGCATTGGTACCGAGCAAGTCGGAGTTGGAGGAGAAGAAGACGTTGCCGCTGCGGGTCACACGCGGTCCGCTCGAAGCTCCTGCTCCGGTTGCGTCGTTGCTGAGCTGAGACAGCAGAACACAAACACCTTCATTGACGATTGGGTCGGCGACGAAGTCGGCCGGGCAATCGCGTTGTCGTTCGCACACGGCGCCCGGTGTGGTGCCGCCGAGACAGAACGAAACACCCTTGCCCCCAGGCTTGCGGTTGAGCAGGAAGATCTCGTCGCCGCCGTCGGTGTTGTCGATGGTGAGGCGCTCGTCTCCGTTGAGATCGCGATCCGAGACGAATGCGATGAATCGACCGTTCGGGGCAACATCTGGCTCACGCCCGAACGCGATAAAGTCGATCTGTTCGGTTGGCTCGCCGGTGCCGCACTCGCCGCCCACGCTGGGAAAGCCGCCCGGCGCAGGTGCGCACAGGAACTCGATGAAGTCGGTATCCAAGCCGCCTGCTTCAATAATTTCGTCGCCGACGCCCGACGGGCGGTCGGTGGCGTGGAACGGGCCGGTTTGCGACCCCCACCAATTGAGAGTGGCGTCTACGTTGCCTTCGGGAGCCTCGTTGGTCAGTCCGACCCCGTTGCCCTCGATATTGTTCTGGGCGACGCGAGTGCCGGCGGCGCTTGCTTCGATGACCACGCCGCTGCCGGTGTTGTTGCGGATGTTGTTTTCTTCGACGCGGGCGTTGTCCGCTACCGTGGAGATCGCTACGCCGTCGGTCGACGAATTCTCGACCGTGTTGCCCAGCACGACGGTGAAGACGCCCAGCCCAGCCAGTCGGACCGAGTATCCGGTCGCGCCGCCACCGGTGATGGCGTTTTGCGTGATTGAGGTTACGACCGCTGGAATGCCGCTGAGCTGGTCGATGTCGATCGATGCGTCATTGTTCGACATGGTGTTCGTCCAGATCAACGCGCAGTCAACCCGGCTTTGCCACGCGACACCCTGTGGGCTGTTCTCGATCGTATTGTTGCTGACGGTCAGGTTGGAGCCGTTGTTGGTGCCGCACGAAGACTGGCTGAGCGGGCAGATGGAGTTGGCCGCGACAGCGGTCGTGGATGCGCTGATGGTCAATCCGTCGATGGTAACGCCGCTGCGCTGCACGTCGAAAGCAACGCCAGCACTAGTTACCGTCGTGGTTGCCGCTCCATCGGTCGAACGAATCGTGACTTCCTTTGTGACCGTTACGCTTTCGGGGTAGCTGCCCGGACACACAGAAATGATGTCGCCGTCGCCAACGCCGACGTCGTCGATCGCTGCCTGGATGGTTGCGAAGGTCCCGCTCGAGCATCCTGCCGGTGTCGAGCCTACGTCGTTGCCCGTACCGTCGTTGACGAAGAATTCGGTTGGCGATCCGCCGTGGTTGAAGTTGCACTGGGACGAAATGGTGCAATCGTTTTCGCAACCGTCGCCGTTGAACGCGTTCCCGTCGTCACATGCTTCACCGATATCCACGGTTCCGTTGCCACACAAGCTCGGTATCGCGGTATCGGTCGCGGTCGCAGTCGGAGTCTCGGTCGGTGGTGCTGCCGTATCGGTTGGTGTGCTGGTCGGAGTCTCGGTTGGACCGGACGGAGTGTCAGTCGGAGTGCTGGTCGGAGGCACCGGCGTATCGGTTGGAGTGCTGGTTGGAGGCACCGGCGTATCGGTCGGAGTGCTGGTTGGAGGCACCGGCGTATCGGTCGGAGTGCTGGTTGGAGGCACCGGCGTATCGG
>JAJCZJ010000002.1 GCA_029262455.1 Deltaproteobacteria bacterium
TCAGTACTTCGCGCACCCGACCTGCCGGCCTCGCCCACCCATCGATAAAGCTAATCAGCTTTGCTTCGAGCGTTTCTCCGCTCAAGATGTTGTCGACGATCACGCCGTCCATATGCAGGACGAGCCAACTCTCCAGCGCCTCAGTCGAATGAAACGCGTTCTGCAACGCCTCGACGAGAAGGCTGAGCTTGCCATCTAGATTAACGTCCGCCACTGCCCTGCTCCGCGCTCACTCCCGCCAAAATCGCGGGACGCCTTTCGCTTCCAACCGGGTGATGATCTCCGTGATCGGAACCGCTTGGTTCTGTTCGGGCTCCCCGATCGCCGTCTGGTTGTAGAGAAGGTCTCCCGCGTGATGCAAAGCGACCGCCTCCAGTTTGGCGTTGAGAACCACCGACCCCGAAGAGCCTCCGATGGTATTGGCATCGTGATAAAGGCGGAGGCTCTGCTCCGCCCCCTGCCTGACAACGCCAATCGTCAGTTTTGCCGGCTCTCCGTCCGGGTGCTGGACGATGAGGATCACGCTCCCCTGTGCCGGCATCGACTGAACCTCGCTCACTTCGACCGAGCCGCGATCATTGATCGGATCGGCTAAGCGGATCAAGGCGTAGTCAAGCGTATCGGCGGTCGGCGTCTCTGGCCCTGCCCCGAACTCCGAATTGCTCGCTGGACTCCAGTCGGCGCACCAATCCGTTGCTAGCCGATGAACGGATCCCTCCTGCGTGACGCCGTCGTTGACCGCATAGTCGAACCGGCACGCAAAGTCTCCGGGAGCCCATGTCGCTTCAATGTCGCCAGCGCCCAAAGCGTGCCGCACCACATGCCAGTTCGTCAGAACGAGATCCGGCGCCACTAGCCACCCGGTGCCCCTCGCCCGGCCAACCGGGTGCTCGACCCGGCAAACACCGCGGGTCACTTCTGTTAGCTTCTCTATCCAAGGAAACGGATCGCTGAAGCCGGACTCGACGCGGACGATGTCCTCGAGGGATCCGCCCGCAGCGTCTGGAACCTCGACACCCGTGAGGTCGTAGGAGTTGTCCAGCAAAACGAGAAGCGGACTATTCGGCCGGTCGCGAAGAGCGTTCTTGACAAGGCCCGCGAGCCATCCACCGGCTTTCGCGAGAACCAAGACCTCGAGCATCTGGTCCGTGTAGCCCAGCCCATCCGGAGCGATCTCGTCCCATCGCTTGTCGAGCCGCAGTAGTAGGAAGGTCTTGAACTTGGCTCGGCTAGGGTAGGCAAACAGCAGCGCCTCATGAAGGGCCGTGAGCTGAAGGTGGTTGGGATTCGACCAGTCCGCCATGACTCAATGAAACCTCTCAATTCGACAGAAAACCAGGATCGAAAATCTGCTTCTCCTGAACAACTCCACCCTCATCCGAAAAAAACCCGTTGAAAACAGGACACGCGCCGAACACGGCCACGCGCGCCTGCTGTTCAACGTCCGACCTCAGTTGCGCGGCGCCTGACAAATCCCAGTACCCACGTCTTCCTCTTCCGATCCCGCCAAGAGCGGGCCCATTTGTCCGCTCGCAATCAGCTTGGCGGTGAGCGTCTCGCTGTCGACCCGACCATTCTCGGCAAGCAGCTTATGCGCCCAAAGCGAGGCAACGCCAGCGATGTGCGGGGTCGCCATACTCGTCCCGCTCATTATGCGCAGTCCACCGCCGGCCTTCGCGGATACGATCCTCACTCCCGGCCCGGAGACGTTGACTTGGGAGTTTGAGAAGTCGGCAACCCTAAGCCCGCCGGCTGCCTCACCAAGAGCCCCCACGGCGATGACACCCGTGCCGGCGGCTGGAGGCGCGACGGCGATCTCGAAGTCCGGCCGATCGCTCTCGTTGCCAGAGGCGGCGATGATGACGCTGCCTTGGTTGAAGGCGCCCTGCGCCCGCACAAATGACGCTAGCTCTGAGAACAGGTTGATATTCGCTCGGTACGCTTCAAGAGCGAGAGACGTGGCCGGCTCGATTCGCATGTTCCGTTCTTCGACGAGACGCTGAACGAAGCCAGGAAAATCGATGCCGAGCGACATGGACACGACGTGTGCACCTTCGTTGACCGCCCACTGGATCGCTCGAGCGATCGAGGCAGACGAACCGCCGCCAGCACCCAGCACCTTGCCAATGAGCGCACGGCGAATCCCGGGCGCGACGCCGATGCGAAGGCCGTCAACTTCGCGGCCAAAAATGGTGCCGGCGCAATGGGTGCCGTGACCGTTCAGGTCGTCGTCGCCTTCGTCGGTAAAGTTCCTCCGGGCCAGTGTCACCCCACCGAACGCGGGATGATTCGGGTCGATGCCTGTATCCAAGACCGCGACGGTGATTCCATCACCGGAGAAACTCGATTCATCGGCCCCCACAGCTTTCACGCCCCAGGTGACGGAATCGGCCATCGCCGTGACGGGCTCGGATTCAGTCGGCGCGATGAGCTTCATCGGCATGGACTCGGCGACGGCACGGGTCCGCGGGTCACGACGGAGGTCATTGCGTTCCGCGAGTGACAGCTCAGCTTCGTCGATCTCTAGGGTACTCGGCTCCGGCCCAAGACCTTCCAGACCGAGGTTTTCAGCCGCCGGGACAACCGCGGCACGGCTGCGAAGAACGACATACTTCTTGTCTACCATGGCGTTACCTCCTCATGCTGCATCGCCGACAATGGGTTGTCGAGGAATCGTGTTCGTTCGCCGAAGCTCTGTCGAACCACGGCAACCCAGGCAATGTCTATAAGGGATACCGCGTACGGCGATCGAGGGACGGTTCGCTCCCTCAAAGGCCAGATTCATTTGCGGGAGGCATCGCTTGGATGCGTAGCGCGGGTTGACTATGGGTAGAGCGTCCCCCTGCGACACCCATGACCAAAATGAAGAAACCAAAACAGTACCAGCACCTCGACGCCGACAAAGTCGAGCTGTCGATCGAGAAGCTTGGCCGCCGCGTCACCGAGCGCTTCCCAAAGTCAGGGCTGAGCGAAGTATGCGCCGAGCTCCTCGATGTGAGTGAGCGCGCAAAGGAACGCGCGCAGTGGATCGCCAAGCCGATCCTGTGGCTGCGCGCCTCGATCGGGGGTCTGATCCTCGTGATGATCCTGGGGGCCATCGCAACCGCCGCCAGTTTGCCGCTAAACCGCGAAAGTCTCGGCCTCATCGAGTTCATCCAAGTTCTCGAGTCCGGGATCAACGACCTCGTCCTGATCGGGGCGGGTATCTTTTTCCTGGCGACCATCGAGACCAGGATCAAGCGCGAACGGGCACTCGCGGCGCTCCACGAATTGCGATCAATCGCGCACATCATCGACATGCACCAGCTCACCAAGGACCCCGAGCGCGTGATGCATTCCGGCACACGCACAGAGCACTCGCCGAAGTCGACTCTCACCAGCTTCGAGCTAGGACGATACTTGGAATACTGCAGTGAAATGCTTTCCATGACCGGCAAGGTTGCGGCAATCTACGTCGAACAATTCGAGGACTCCGTCGCGCTCGACGCAGTGAACGAAGTCGAGGCCCTCACCACCGGCCTCTCTCGCAAGATCTGGCAGAAGATCATGATCCTCTACTCACTCGACCCCGGCATTGCCCCAGCCGCGATGCCAAGCATTCCGTTGAACCAGTAGGGGCGCGGCCGGAGTATCGTTGAGGTCGTCAGCCTCGACCGGTCGCCGTTCGATCACACCCGCTGGCGAAGGAATGCGGACACTCAAAAGCCATCCATCCAGGCCATGAAAAAAGATACTACGGCACTTTCTCACCAGATCTTGCACAAGCGATCAAATACATGCTCTACGTCCGACTATTCAAAAAAAGGGGGCAGACATGAGAACGCTCGCGATTACAGCTGTCGCGTTATCTATTTTCGGTAGTCAGGGGTGCACGATTCGCCAAGCGGATCTGACGGCTATCTCAACCCGCAGCGTCAACTTGGATCGGGTCGACCTCGACTCCCTGCCTAGAAAAGGGCGCGTCGAAGGTCGAACAAGCAAGTGGATGATCCTGGGTATCCCACTCGGCATCCCACATCTCGAAGACGCAGTCGACGATGCGCTGACCGAAGGCCAGGGAGATCTGCTGACCGATGCCGTTGTGTACCAGAGTGGTTGGTCAGTGATCTTTTTCGGGCAATCCACCATCTCCGTAGAGGGCGAGGTAGTCAGCACCAGGGATAGACAGGGAGGCGGCTTATGAGGACACAAACCAGACGACTGCTGTGCTGCGGGCTGATGGTCGGCTTATCGGCATGCACGGTACGCCACGGCGACTTCACTGTGATCTCGAACAAACTCGTGCGTACGTCCGACTTCGAACTCTCCACCGCAGATCGACGCAGGGGAATCGTCGGAGAAGACAAAGCCCACATCATCATCCTCTTCCCGACCAAAGCGCAGGTCACGCTCGAGGAAGCCATCGACGACGCCCTCCGACAAGGCGAAGGTGACGTATTGACTGACGCCGTCATCGAATTCACCAGTTGGTACATCCCGTACGTCTACGGGCAGACAAGCTGGAAGGTCACTGGCGACGTCGTAAAGACACGTCGAAACTAAACACCGCGAGACTTGGCGACCGTTCGCGGTCCCCAAGTCTCGCTCAGAATATCTCGCTCAGAATATCTCGCTCAAGATATCTCGCCCGAGACAACTCGCTCAAAACAACTCGCCAACCGTCGCAACAATATCGTCCCGGACCACCATCGAGCATCCGAGCAAGACACAGGTGAGATCGTTCGCCCTCACCACACCGTCCCCATCGCAATCACCCCGACACACTGGCGAAGGTGTTTGCACGGGAGTGAACGGCGTCGGAGATGTTCGATTCGGGGAGGGGGTTGGAAGCTGAGTATTAGTCACTGCAGTCGTCGTTGCCACGAGATCCACCGTCGGCGTCGGTGAACCGGCAGCCGAGCAACCTCCCTCCGGTTCTCGCGCTACCAGAGTCGTGTCGATCTGGACATTATCGAAACTCTGCCAGCACCCGCTCGGCCACCAAATTTCAACCCGGTGAACAGCGCCGCTCAACTTCCCCAGCCCAAAATGCGCCACCCGCTCACTCTGTCCGAGAAAGTGTGAAACCGAACCAATCTCTCGAAGCTGCGGCCGTCCGTCGGGCTCGCCCGAGACCTTGACCCGCGCGCCGATGCCATCTCTATTCGACGTTGATCCAACTGTCCGGACACGCAACCAGCTATTCTGATTTCCCCCGTCATTGCGATACAGCACGGGCCCCGCCCCGTTGTTAACGACAAAGACGTCCAAGTCACCGTCATCGTCGTAGTCGAAGACTAGAAGCCCCTTCCCGCTTCGTCTGTCAGTAAGCCCGACCCTCGCGGACATCTCGGTCATCAGACCCGTGCCGTCGTTCTCCCAGAAGCGCATAGGATCATTGTTGAACAGATCGTCAGTCCCGGAGTGCGGGAAGTCGACACCATTCGTCATTACTAGGTCGAGAGTCCCGTTGTTGTTGTAGTCGAAGAACGCTGCTCCCCAACCCCACTGGCCATCTTGCACGCCCACCACACTTGTCGCATCGCTGAAAACCCTGTCGCCCTCGTTGCGGTACAGCCGGTTCCCTGTGTACCCCCACGAGCAGGCAACCGATTCGCAGGTCTCGGAAGCGTCAAAGATCGACGTCACAAACCAATCAAGATCTCCATCCCCATCAAAGTCAGCTATCGTGGACCCCATACCATTCTCGTCAGTACCCACGCCGGCCAAATCCGTCCCCTCAGAGAATGTGCCGTCTCGGTTGTTCCAAAACAGGCGACTCGTCGCGAAGTCAGCCGCAACTGCAAGATCCGGCCATCCATCGAGATCCAAGTCTGAGAAGCTTGACGCAAACGCATGAGAGCCACGCAAAGAGAGACCGGCGGCCGAAGTCACGTCCTCAAAGTGCCCAGGTCGCATCTCTCCCAGGTTGCGCAACATCCGAGAGTGCGAACGATCACCGGGGAGCCACTCTGTTGCGTGTAGATCGAGCCATCCGTCGCGGTCGTAGTCGCCAAACGTTGCGCTAAACACTCGTCGCGACTGTTCACCCATGGACGCCGCACCCCGCGCGATAGCCTGTTCTGAAAACCGGCCGCTGCCATTGTTGATGAAGAGGTGGTTGCGGTTGTTCTGCACATCGCCGGCGTCTCCGAGGACTGTGACGTAAAGATCGAGATCTCCGTCGTTATCGATATCGCCGAAGGCCGCACCGTTGGACTGCAGGCCGAAAGGCGCAAGGCCCGCAGCTTCGGTACCATCTGCGAAGCTCCCATCACCCGAGTTTAAGAAGAGTATGTCAGGCTCTCCAAGTCGTGTAACAAACAGATCTAGATCTCCGTCCGCCTCCACGTCGCCTACCGCCGCTCCGCCAGTTATCCTCTCAGGCTCACACGATGAACCAAGCTCAAAAATGCAATCGGGCCTAGTCCGCAGAACGTGCTGGACGTAGTCCAAACCGGCGCCAACAGTAACATCCGTGAATCTCGGTTCGGCGTATCCGGCGGATGGCTTTCCGCCGATCGGGCACGACAACAATACCGCCGCCGAGACAACGCAACATCTTCGACGGAAGTGCATTTTTCTTGAAACTCCGAGAAAATTCGGCAAACGGATGGCAATCCCTAGCATCGCTCCTTAGCAGGTCGAGATATGAATCTGCCTACGCTCGACTCATTTCCCGAGCGCTCGCTCCAGAATCGCCGCCGCGAGGCACAAAGTCGCCCCGCACAGACTCGCCGCGCTGTCTTCATTCAACTACGGCTGCCACTCTGCCCGCACATAGGCTCTGGTAAAACCGGTCGGAAAGGTGACCGTCACCGTCGCCGTCGACTCGTCGGCTGTCCCTGAGAGAGGGGTGGATTCAACAGTTTCGTCTGGAGCATTCTCGGAGAGCAAGTGTAGATTGACCACGGTCGGAACGGCAGGGTCACCGCTAGTGGTCGGAATGTTGCGCGCCTGAATTGCCACGCTGACAGGCGCAGTCGTATCGATCGTTACATCGGCAGGAGTGAAACTCCCGGTCGGATCTTCCAGGGGAATGCCATTGACACTCACAACGACCAAAGAGGGAGGCAGCCCTTCCGGTAAGAACACTCCGTAGGGCCTGCGGAAAGGAAACGACGGTGACATCGTGCCGCTGAAGTCACTCTCGAACGCTTCGAGGCGAATCCGACCACTTGACCCTCCACCGGCACGGCCCCCACCGCTCGCCCCGCCCAGAGCAGTGAGAGTTCCCTCACCACTAATCGTTGGTGCTGCCAATCGAATTGCGCCGCCGCTTCCTCCCCCGCCTCCGCGGCCGCTGAACCCCCCACCGGCGCCACCGTTGGCCTGCACCGTTCCATCGACGGTTATCGAAGTATCGCTCGCGATGAGCAAAGCTCCACCACCGGCGCCACCACCACTGAGGTTCCCCCCACCGCCGCCCGACCCAGCCATCAGCGGCACGAGCAGCTCGTTGCCATAAGTCGCGCCGCCATCGTTGCAGCACGAATCATTAAATGTACCGCAAACCGTCCGACAGCCACCGCGACCGCGGTATCCAGCCCCCGCGCCGTCGTTTCTCCCCCCCCCTAGGCCCTTCCCGGGGAAAGAGGATGACCCTTCCGATGCGCCAACTCCTCCACCAAATCCCCCCGCACCCCCGAATGAAGGAACTCGATCTCCCCGGTTCAGCACCTCGCTCCCAGATTGTCCGTCCTCACCATTGAGGTCGATCGTCCCATCAATCTTGACAGCCCCGGAAGCAAGCCAGAACACCGGGCGCGTGAAGACTCGAGCCGACATCCGTACGACGACGTCCTCGGCGATGTCGATCGTGGTGAAATGAAAAATCCCGTCGCCATCCGAATCCAGCCCGAGCGCGACCGGGTCGAAATTAATCATCCCAGGGGTCGTGAGATTGAGCGCGCCATCCGTTCCATCCGAACCACTTGCGAACGTCTGTGCCTGCAGCCCAGCCGCGCCCATGAACACCAGTAGCGCAACGAGACAGCTTACAAACGTCCGCGACAACGCCCCAAAATATCGAAGGTCCTGCGAGAAGAGTAACACCATGACTGTAGTCTCCTTCTGCCTAGCCTATTCGGCCAGATTCTCCACACTGAACAGGTGACTCGAAGATTCACCTTCGAACAGCCCCAAATCAGGTGTTTCGCCCGGCGCCGGCAGGCCCGGATCGATCGAATTCAATACTGAAAACAGCGGCCCCTCCGTCTCACCAACCAACAACAACGGATTCATCGGCTCGCCTTCAACCGGCAGGCTCGGGTCAATCGTATTCAACACCGAAAACAGCGCCCCCTCCGTCTCACCAACGAACAACGACGAATCCACCGGCTCGCCCTCCGACGGCAAGCTCGGGTCACTCGTATTCAACACCGAAAACGGCTGCCCCTCCGCCTCACCGACGAACAGCAACGGATCCATCGGCTCGCCCTCTGACGGCAAGCTCGGGTCAATCGTATTCAACACTGAAAACGGGCGCCCTTCAGCTTCACCGACAAACAGACCGGGATCCTGAGGCTCTCCGGGAGGAGGTAAACTCGGATCAATCACGTTCAGCACCGACCATACCCGCCCCTCGGCCTCGCGAGGCAGCTCCAACGGGTCGACTGGCAGGCTACCCGGATCAGTAGGATCCGAACCGAACGCAACCTCGTCCCCGTCGCCGAAACCGTCGCCATCCGAATCGCCATCAAACGGATCAGTCCCAATCTCAGCCTCTTCGAGGTTGTCCAGAAGATCAGCGTCCTCGTCAAGCACAGGATCGAGCACATGCAGCGTGTTTTCTTCCGATTGACTTGTTTTCGAACTACCGGCTCTGCTGACTGCAACCACGACGTGGTCACCAACGCTCTCGGTGTCGGGTGAAATTGTGAGGCTCACAGAAGCCCCATCCACGCCGAAGCCCGCCAGTATCACGGTCGGTCCAACCGGCTCCAACTTAAACTGTGCATCCAGCAACCCGGTACCCGTCACTACATGCGTCCCAACCCGACCGGCTATCCCGAAACTCGGTGCGAGTCCTGCAACCGTCGGCGCACCGATCACTATAAAGTCCTCCATCGAGCATGCCTCAACGGCTGCAATCGTTACGCAGATCGGCCCCGTGTCAGCGCCAGAGGGCACCTCCACTACTAAGGTGTCAGGACCCCGCCCGGCGATGACCTCCCCCAACGCCCCCCCAATTTCAACCGATGCTTCTGATGTTGGGTCGAACCCCTGCCCTTGGACCGTAATCGTCGAGCCTATGGTCCCGCGTCCCGGAACAAATCCAAACACCGCGAGACCAACCTGCGTGGTCTCCGATACCTCAAACAAGTTCCCGGCCGCGTCGTACGAATAACTGACGACCGAGCCGTTGTCGTACACCGCCCTAACCAGCTGCCCCGCATCGTCGTAGACGTACCGAACCTCAGCACCGACCGTCACGCTCACGAAGCCCGCGAACGCAAGAGTGAACCACGGCAGGTTCCTTTGAACCACCGTCAAAACCCAGCCAATGAGAGGTGGAACGCTCATGGCTTACAGGGCTCGCCTTCTGAATCAGAACCACCGCCTGGCAAGGGGATCTCCCGGCCAATCCTCGACCCAAGAGCTGTGGATAGCGGAGGGGAGACCGCTTTGGCGAGCGTACCTTGCGTCGCGCCAAACGCCGCTCCCGCCAAATTGATCCCGGCATCCCGCTGGAAGTCCCCTAGTGCGCTAGCGTAGTCCCCCTCCTCTCCCCTGAGGGGGGCAGATGCCCCCTCCAAAACTCCAATAGCCCCGCCAATCAACTGTTCCGGTAAGTCGAAGCAGAAAATCCAGAGGATACACCCAAACCCCAGCGGATCAGTGCGGCTAACTGGGTCGTTTCTGACGTACGAATAGAGATTGCTGCCTCCGAAAACCCCAATCGGGTCCTCGCTCACGAACCGGGCAACCGACGCGTCATAGTATCGTGCACGGAAATAGTAGAAGTCCGACGCTACCGGGACGCGCCCGGCGAATCGGAATGGGAGGGCTTGCTCACCCGCCCCGGGAGTTCCCCCGAATGGCTCGTACGAGGTTTTCGAGACCAAAAGACCAGCATTGTCCACTTCAGCGACAGTACTCTTGATACTGTTTCGGAGGGCGAAGAAGACTCCGCCGTCAGGCGACGCGACCGCGTAATGTTCATCGATGCCGGCTCCAGTAAGAAAGGACAGCCCATCGCCCGGTGCAGACTGAAATACGACATTTGTATAGGTATCGTACAAGAAGCTCGTCTTCGCTTGCGAGGAGTCGGTCACGTACTCCATCGCAACCAAACTCCTCGTGAAATCATACTCCAGGTTTGTCGTCGTTCCGTTAGGCTCACGAATTCCGACTAAGCGGTTTCGAGAGTCCCATTCAAAATTGGTTGACCCGAGCCGTGTCTCTCTAGAAAGCCGGTTGCCGTTACGATCATACGTGAGTCCCTGACCGTCCTGCTCCAGAATCCTATTGGACTGTGGATCTATAACGATGCTCGACACCGAAGGTTTGGCAAATGAGCCGAGCTCAGACGACGCTCCCACAACCTTGCCACTCGCGTCGTACTCATACGTCTGAACATCAAGGCTGCCGGCTTCGCCCTCGTGGGACAGCCTGACCAGTCTACCCAAGTCGTCGTAACCATACGTAGTGACCACCCCGTTCGATCGGACAATCCGCTCAACCAGACCGCGCTCCTCATATTCGAGGGTGACGGAGGCCGGTAAACTGACAGCCTCCTCCAAACTACCTACCTCGTCGTAAACGTAACCGACGCTTGGCTGCCCGACGACTTGTCTGACCGAGATGCGTCCCAGTTCGTCACGAACGAATAGCACCGTGCCATAGGGTCCGGCAGATTTTACTAGATCACCTGCCCGGTCAAATTCGAACGAAAAGCCTCCGCTCGCTGAATCCTCTACACCAGTAAGCCGCCCGCGTGAATCATACGAGCGGATCACATTCGCATCCTCATATTCTTCCGAGATCAACCGACCAAGGGGGTCATACTGGAAGAGACTCTCTCGGCCTCGGCGATCCAAGAAACGGATCAAGTTCCCTCGGGCATCGTACTCACGCAGGTCACTGTTGCCAACTGGATCAGCGTGTGAGACGAGCCGATTACGTGAGTCATAAGAATAGTTGCGCGCATTCCCCCTGCCATCGACAACCGTAAGAAGGTTCCCTACCAAGTCGAAGCGAAGGTCGGTCCTTTGCCCAAGACCGTTCGTAAGACTAAGGAGTCGGTCCTCCCTATCCCAGGTGAGGAGAGTTTGTCGGCCAAGAGGGTCCGTCACTCGAATCGGTCTTGAGTTACCATCGTAGACAATGTGCGTCGAATTCCCCTTTGGGTCCCGAATCTCACTAGGGTTTGATGCAGCATCGTGCTCGATGCGCCACTGATTGAGCAGCGGATCGCTAACAGACATGAGCACGCCATCTTCATTGTACTCAAACTCCCACGTCTGCATTCTCGCGTTCGTAATTGAGACAACGTTTCCTCGGTCATCATAAGAAAGTACGGTCTCGTTACCCAGAGGATCTACAATCGAGGCGAGTCTATTGAACGTGGCCTCGTAATCGAACGTGTAGGTTTGACCACGTCCATCGACTAACTTGACCGGATTACCGACTTCGTCGTACTCGAACGACTGATCGCCCGCTGAAGATTCGCCACAAACCCCACACGACGCGCACCCCTCGACCCTCGTCACTAGATTCGTACCGGCCTCACGAGCGAAGACTCGAGTCTGCCCGAGGGCATTCGTTATGTCCGTAACGAATCCTTCCGGGTTGAATCGGTACGTCATCCGCCTAAGCAGAGGATCAACAATCGTCTCAGTTTCGGGCAAGAGCACCGCAGTTTCCAACACAGGCCCCGAAGGCACCTCTGGGTTCGCCAACTGGTACTCAAAACGCAGAACACTACCATCGGATCGAACCTGCTCGACAACTCTGCCGTTCTCATCGTAGGTATTTCGCTCGGTCACAACGCCCCGAGGATCAGTGATCTTCGTCAGGCGGTTCTGGTCGTCGTAGCCATAGCGAGTGACGCCACCCGCGGAATCGGTAACCGCCTCGAGTGTTCCCTGACCGTTGTATCGATAGAAAACCCTACTACCGATTCCATCCGACAGCTCGGTGACCCTACCGGCCCCGTCGTACTTCAGTCGCAGGCTTCGGCCCACCGGATCGACAACTTCCGCAATTTCAAGAGCAGTGTTCCGCATCAAGGTGATCTGATTACCCACCCGATCGGAAATTGCCGCAAGAAGAGCCCCTCGCGGTGTGCCGCTTCCGATAAACCGAAAGACAGTCCCATTTTTCCAGCGCAACTCAGCCTCGCCCGCCGACGGAACGGTGATCGCGGCACCACGCAGGCCTGGAACCGTAGAGTTTCGCCAGACACCGTCAGCAGTCAAAGCGAAGGGAAAGCGATTACCGTCCGGCATGACAACGTCGATCAACGCTTCCGACTCAGGACTATTGGTATCCAGGCGGTAGCCGTAGTTGTGACTGGAGCCAAGTCCGAATGGTCCAGCCTCTTGCGAAAGCGTTCGGTACACGCGTCGAATCGCGATCGAACCTCGCAGTCCGTTCACCTTCAAGTCGGTCTCGACCAATATCGCTACTCCAGAGGAGAGATCGATAGGGTCCCCCGCGCATGGCGGCGCACCCGGGAGAGGACCCTCCGGCCCCCCAACCGGCGGACTGTTAGGGGGGGCAGGGTTTTCCTCGGGCGGTCCCGGTGGAGGCGGCGGTATCCGCGGGCCGTGCCAATCGAAGTGGACGAGGCCGAACCTTTTGCCCGGATTGCTCGGGTCGAAGTTCGGTACGATCTGCAGACCGTTGGCAGAAACAGTGCCGCTTCCGTAGACGACCATCACGCCCTTCGTTGGGTCGAGGGTCGAGAGGTCGACAATCGTCCCTGGCGGGGTGTTGAGAAGATTCGGAAACGACACCGCTACTGGCTGGCTGGCGATTGTGTTCGCCGGCTGGAACGCCACGATGAATGGCTCTACCGTTGCTCCCGGCGGCATCTCGTCGGGCAAACGGTCGACCGGCACGTCGACGGCTATCAACGGATAGAACCCGTCCTCGCAGTCGTGAATGGGCATCCCGATTTCCGGTGGTGGCGGTGTGAAGGTCGTGCCTGCGTATACGGTGGCGGTGAGGTTTGGGATGGTTTCGAAGGTGATCTCTTGGTCTTCCGCAGCGTTCTGCTCGACGCACACGGTCTCGGCGTTGTCGATCCGCGGCAGGTGAATCAGAACCGGCGACTCCGTTACTTGCCCAGGCACGATGTCGTAGAGCAGATCGACACCGGCGAATTGTCCCGGCGCGGTGGCGGTGAGGCCGTTGTAACGGATCAGCTGGGGCCCTTCACACTCGGCCCGGAGGTTGGTGAACGCAAAGTTGCCGGCCTCGTCGGAGACTGTCTGGCCACTGCATCCCGTCGCATTGGCTTCGCCGTCGACGCCCAGGAGGGTGATCGTCACGCCGGGCAACGCCGTTTGCAGCGCATCGTCGACCACAGTTCGCCCCATGAACGATGTCGTCACCTCTTCGACACCAAGCGTCAGACTCGCCACTTGACTGATCGCCATTCCGTCGACCGCAGCGGAAGCACTTACCTGGAATTCGATCGGTCCAATCGGTTGCTCCGCCGATGGTACGACCTTGAGTAGCGAGCAGCCGCCTGCGGCAAGCATCTTTGGCGTGAGAACGGCAGCCACGCTCTCCGGCAAGCCATTTACAGTCAGCTCCGCGAGCTGGACGAAACCATTCGAGCTGCTGAGGCACACCCGATAGCTCGTGCCGTGACCCCGGATCGCCGACGCATTGGCCGGCACACCCGTCAACGAGAAAGTAGATGAGGGCTCGATCGCGAACTGGTCGTTCGATGTGTCAGCGTTGGGCCCGACCGTGACCGTCAACGGACCAGTCGCGGCTCCGGTGGGAATCGTGACCACGACGGAGTCGTTCCGAAAACTCGCGACTGGAACACTGATCGCCAAGCCACGCTGGCCGGACATCGTCACCAGTGGAAACAAACCCGCCCAGGGGGCAAAGTTGCTTCCTTCAATCGTCACGAGAGTGCCTGCTGATCCCGCTTTCGGATTGAAGTCAAAGATCTCTGGCGGCACCGGGATCGGTGTTTCAGTCGGGGTGCTCGTTGGTCCCGGCGGCGTCGGGGTACTCGTAGGTGCCGTCGGCGACGGCGATGGCGATTCCGTACTGCCGATTGGAGTGGGCGTCGGACTTGGACTGACGGTTGGGCTTGGGCAGCCTTCGAGGGCACGCATCACTGCTTGGACCAGCTCGTTGACGCGGACGGAACCTCCTCCGTCAGTGTCGAGAGAAACACAGTCTGTGACCGGAGCACGCCCTAATAGGATGTTTACTCCTATCACCAGTTCGTTGATCGCGACCCTGTTGTCCGAATTACAATCGCCGACACACTGCGCCTGAACAATTTGTGCCGCGGCGATGATCGATATTCCGAGCACCAACGTTCCGAGTGCCCGTCGACCTGCAAGGTAGATCATCACGGTCAATTGCTTCCCTTGTTCTCCACTCTCAGTGCTCGTCAATGAGACTAATCGGAGCCGAGGTCAAACGTCACCGGCACACCTCTCGCCACAGCTCGCACCAGCCGAGTCACCTCCGACGAAGACTGGGCCGACTCATCGGCGAGTTCAGAAGCCGTGGCGCCGAAAGCGGCGGCCGTTACATCGTCTGCGCAGCGTAGAGGAATCGCATTGCCGACCGGGTCACTGGCGCCTAGGCGCGAACAACTCTCCAAGACCGAGCTGCGGTCCAGGGCCTGCGGGCCAACCTGGATATTGCAGGTGAACAGAACCGACTCATCGCGAATCGCCCGGAGGCTCTTGAACGATAGGACCAACGAAAACGCGCCGGTACAGTTGCCCTGCGACTCACATCCAGGATCCCCAAAGCGGAAGAACCCTCCCTTTCTCGTCATTGGGTTCGCGCGACAGTCCGGATCTCCATTATCGTTCGCCATGACTGCGGCTCCGCTCGCCAGCTCAAATCCGAACTCGATTCCAGCGACCAGCAATCCGTGTGTCCGCAGGGCAAAATCCAAGGGAACCACCGTATTCGCCGTCCCCACAAACGCTCCGATTGTCATCTCAGGATCGTCACCGGTCGTGGTCTCGCAAATCCTCGAGCAAGCGTCCTCGCCCACGTCGTTGCCATCATCGCACTGCTCGCCATCGTCGAGCATACCGTTGCCACACGTTGCGCCGAGGCCAACGTCATCCGCCACCAGCGTCTCAGACACCGCCCCCCCGTTGCTGGACGCCGTAATCGAGTAGCGGGCAACCCCGCACTGATCAAACGTGTCAATGCCGCAGTTCTTCACGACGACTCGACACTGTCCTGATTCGCCCGCGACGAAATCCACGCGCGGACAGGAGAGGCTCGGCGAGTCGGGGCCAAACGTGCATCGAAAACTGTCATCCGGGTACGCGGAAGTACCTGGACAATGAATGTCGAAACAAAGATCAGATGCGGACGCCAGGTCGGTCGTGTCTACCGTGACCGAAACGTCGTCGCCCGATGAGACATCGAAAGCCCATTCATCTTCGACGACACAAGGTGAGAGCTCGCCGAAAGATGGTCCCACAATAATCGTCGGACTCGGTGTCGCGGTCGCCCCCGGGAACGGAGTCGGAGTCGGGATCGAAGACGGGTCGCCAACAACCAACACGCCGTCACGCGCCAGGCACGTGCCGCCCTGGCATATCGAGTCACCTTCCGCAGTCGAGAGCCCCACATTCGACGTCGCCAAAACATACTCTCCTTCTGGTGTGTTAGCGGCGATGTCCACCGGGCAGGTGTAGAGCATCGCGCCATCCGCAATCGAATCGGTATTCACAAACGACAACACCAGCGCTCGCATTCCCGAACAGGAACCTGGAGCGCACCCCGGGGGCTGATGCGCCCCCAAGGTTTCTTCTCTGCCAATGGCAGGGTTCGCCGTACAATCTGGGGCGGGTTCACAACTCTCGAATGGCGAACAATCGGAATCATTTGCGCATGGCTGGTTAAATCGGTTCGAACACCGAAGCGCGCTCGGGATACTAAAGAACCGAGGGTCGAGCCCGATATCATTTTGCGAACCGGCAACCGCCTCACCTCCCGCAGACAGGATCGCACTGATCGTGACACGGTCCCCCGGACTCCCCGCCGCACCAACCACGATAATGCCCGGGACATCTCCCCCTACCGGTGTAGGCGTCGGGGGAAAATCAGGGGTCGAAGTCGGCGCCTGGGTTACCGGCACCAAAGTCGCGGTCGGCGTCGGCGCCGACGTCGCAGAGCAATCAACACGCAGCTCGTACGCGAATTCGCTAGCAAACGAACTCGCCTCGACTACGTACGCTCCAGCGTCGAGGACGACCCGTATGAATGGCGCAAACGTCCTCGCACTGTTGATCACCGTGCCCTGCGAATCGCGCAGAACAAGTGACGCAAAGTCGTCCACGTTCATCGAAAATACAACCTCTTGCCGGCGATCGAGTGTCACTCGCATCCAGTCCACATCATCGGCTGGGGCGATCGTTCTCGCGAGAGTTTCTCCGCACGAAACATCCAAGGGATTGTCGGCGCCATCGGTGGTCTCGAGAACGTCCGCACAGAAAATGCCGGCCGCAGCCAGGTAGGAACAAATTGCAGCGGAACTCAGATCCGCCGCAACGCCTCCAAACGTCGGATCGGGGAACTCATGTGAGAACCGCACCTCACTTGAGACGGGATGGCGGGGCAAGAATTGCCGCAACGACGTGAGGCCCCCGCCGAAAAATTCACTCAGGTCTAATCGCTGCGGGGTGTCGAGACCGTGCTCCGGCAACAGTGTAACGCTCCCACTGAGCGAAGACCGCACCAATAAAAGTATATCGCGCGTCCGCTCGAGGCCTGCCAGATCTTCCGAAGCAATGACCAGAAAATCGGCACTCTGGTCGTCCAACTCGCCCAGGATCGAAGCGATCGCTTCGAGCACCGAAGCCAGACTGGCGTCGAACCGAGTTCCACCACTGGTCATTAGGGAAGGATCCTGCAGTGTGAGGAAACTCACACTCTCTTCGACGACCGTCGTCAAATCGCCGACCAATAGATCGACCAGCGGAGCATCCAAATCGTACCCATTCAACACGTCGAGGAGACTGCCCAGCCCTTCCAAAGCCGCGCGAAACAGAATCAAATCGCCGTCGTCTACCTCGAATGACAATCCAGCGACCGCCGATCGGATGCAGGACGGCAAGTCCTCGGCACGTACCTCGATCGCAACCCCAGAAGGCAGAGCCTTTAGCGCTTCGATCGCACCGTCGACAATCGGCAACACTTCGTTGCGCAAGGCCACCAGAATCTCGCCACTGCTCGGCGCGTCGCCGGGAGGGGGCTCCAAACGCCCACTGGGAAAATTCAAAAGCGCGAGTTCGCAAATGTCACTCGCATCGCCGACCAAGTCGACTCCGGAGTCGCTCGCCAATCCGCGCAAGACTTGATTATCGACAGCATCCACCACCAGCTGAGCGAACATCTGATACACCTGGGTTCGCGCGTCCGAGGGGTCCTCGCTGGCCAACTCGGAAAGCCGCTGACTCGCCCTCAGGATGTCGCCGCTTGCCAAGATCTCGAGGGCTTCCTCGATGCCACTTGGACAACCGCGGAGCGCAGCATTGACAGCGGACACCAGCTCGTTCACCGCCACCAATCCGTTTCCATTCAAGTCAAACGAAGGGCAAGCGTCGACCGGTTGTGAACCCAAGGCGATGTTCACCCCGCGCACGAGCTCGCTAACCCTGACGGCACCGTCGCCATTGCAATCCCCAGTACAGGCCGCCGACGCCGACGACGCCAGCGACACGAAAACCCAAATTCCCAGAACCCCAAGTCCCAACGCCTTCTTCATTGCCCATTCGCTTTTCTGATGCTCGCAAGCATCCACAAGTCCACCGAAATTCCGGCCCCGCTGCTCTGTACGAGCTGCCCACTGCCGGCTCCGAATACTCCATTCCTGAAACTGAGAGCGCCGCTGTCGCCCACGATCCGCCCGTTGTCACAGCTCAGCTTGCCGCGCTTTGCAGTGCAGCGCTCCGCGACCAAGAACGGCCGTCGATTTCCACAATCGTTCGCCAACACGATCCGCAGCTCTTCGACCGAGACCTCCGAGACCACCCCCCCGAGGCGTCGGCTAATCTGCTCAACGATCGCATCCGTGGCCGGAGCAAGAACATCCTCGGCAAGCGCTCGGTCGTCCGCTCGCAAGACCACCTCTACGCCGTGCGCCCGAACCGAGCGCAAGAAACCGAAACGGAACGGTCCGAGGGCCCTACTGCGAGAGACACTGAGTCGATCCGCCGTCAGGGCACAGACCCGATCGGAGCCAGAGAACCGCGTCTTCACCCCAAGGACATCGATCAGATTGCCGGCAACCAACGCCGGAAAGCGGTCCGTCACTCGGGGTGTATCGCCCACTGCGCTCTCCGCCAAGACGAGGACGAAAACCAGCAAACACAACAGCCCGACAATACGAGTCCGATACTCACTAGCAGGACTCATTAAGAACCCCCTTTACATTCGTCAAACAATACCCGCGTCCCCCACCGCAAGAACCGCCCTACTCCCTAACGCTACTGTCCGTCAAGATAAGAAATACCCGAGACGTTCTTCGCTAGTACGTAAACTTTCATCTCGCGATACAAAGACAACGATCTCAATTTAGCGAAATTGTTTTCCCGAAATGGAATCCTCAAATTGATTTCCCAACGCTGCGACGATCCGACACTTCCGGACTCCGTCGCCGAGCTGCGGACCCGTAAAATGAATCGCGCGTGACTCTTTGAGTCGGTGCATCGGAACGCGCTAGCCTGAGATTCAAGCATGCCAGCCCCGTCGAGCATCTCGCTAGATTGCAGGATTGACCCAGACCGGCCGATGGCCGAAACCAAACCGCTGATGAACGCCGGTAAACACAGATGCTACGCACGACCCGACCAACCGCCTCACCAATCACGAATCACGAATCACCACGAATCACGAATCACGACTCACCGGCGCCGCGACGATCAAAGCCCATCAATCGGGAGACAACGATGAAGGCAACGCGAGTACTTGTTCAAACCACCCTGATCTGCCTGCTCTGGCAAACACCCGGACTCGCCCAGTGCGTAGGCGACTGCAACGGCAACGCCGTAGTCGCGATCAGCGAGCTCATTACCGGTGTGAACATCACACTAGGCCGGACAGGTGTTGAGCAGTGCGCCGCCGTCGATGCAAACGACGACGGCAGGGTCACCATCTCCGAACTGATCAGGGCCGTGAACAATGCTCTCAGCGGCTGCCCTCCGACACCGAGTCCAACCAGCACCGCGACACCTCTTCCGGCCACGGTAACCCCCATACCTCCGACGGACACACCTGTGCCTACGGCGACTGCCTCCAGTACGCCGACTGCGACTGAGATTCCGCTCGTCGAACTCGCACCCGTCGGCAACCGCGCCATTCCGCTCGGGCAGTCGCTCTCCTTCCAGCTGTCACTTGTGACACCGACTGGGCGGCCTGTGACCTTTTCCGTTTCGCCGCTGCCCCTACCCGCGAATGCGCAGTTGAATTCACGCTCGGGCCTTTTCTCCTTCGCACCAACCGAAGCGCAGGTCGGGGACTACGAGCTCATCTTCGGCGCGACGGATACGATGAGTGCGGACGCGGAAACCATCACCATCTCCGTGCTGCCTCCGGCGATGGGATCCTCAACCGCCGTGAGCGGCCGCCTGCTCGATACAAATTCCGCGGCCACGGGTCAGCAAGTACCGGTCGTTGGAGCCACCGTCTCCCTCATCGGAACGGCCGCCACGGCAACCAGCGATGCCATGGGGCTCTTTACCATCGAGAACGCGCCCGGGGGTATTCAGATCCTCGATATCGCTACCTCAGGCGCTGCCCCCGCTCCCGACGGGTCGTCGTATGCGGGCTTTCGAGAGGCCATCGAGCTGATCGAATCCGTCGACAACGTCATCCGTCGACCAATCTATTTGCCAAGAATCGACGCTGCGAGTCTCACCAGGGTCATTCCCGACGCAACGACGATGGTCAAAAACCCCAACCTCGGGGTCATGGTCGAGATACCGCCCGGAACAGCAAAAGCCGAGGACGGTACCAACTTCGACGGCATGATCTCGATCTCCGAAGTCCCGATGAACCTGGCGCCAGCTGCGCTTCCGGCAGAGCTCAATCCGGAGATGCTCATCACCATTCAACCGGTCGGCGTAACATTCTTGAACCCAGTGCCCATCACATTCCCGAACAACGAAAACCTTCCAGTGGGAAGCGAAGTGGACATTTGGTCCCTGAGTCCCGAAACCGGTGAGTTCGGGATCGTTGGGGTCGGCATGGTCGTCGCCCTGCCCGACGGCTCGACAGTCATCGAGACGATTGAGGGTGGCATCCGCGCCGCCGATTGGCATTTCATCCTCTCGCCGCTCCTCGATCTTTTCAACGACCTGACAAACTTCCTGCGAGAGCTCGGACAAAGCCCCTGCTCCGCGGTAACCGGATCGTCCACAACCATCGGTTGCGGAAACCTCGCAATTACTCATGCCCTTCCCGCACATCGTTCGCTTGATCAGCAACGCGCGGTTCAACTCGCATACAACAGCTATCGAGCCGACCCGCAAATTGTCATCCAAACACAGACGACGATCGAGCGACGTTCGGCAGTGCCGCAGAGCATCTCCACCATCGCAACGGTAGGCGGCGTCGAGCAAGACCTCGACGTCTTTACCAACACGTCCGATCTGAGCGAGAGCGTCGACGTGGATCTCCGCCAAGCAACGCTCTTCGACGCCCGCCCTCTGGCAACCGGCGTCTACGATTACTCCCTCTCGGTCACAAGCCACTACCGAGCTTCGTCGGTCTCCAGTACAATCAACGGGCCTCTCCTCGTCGACAATCGATCCGAGGCGCCAGAAGGATCTGGATGGGGAGTCGCCGGAGTTCAACGGCTCCGCGAAGGGGTCAACGGAACGGCTCTGATCAGCGACGGGTCAGGTGAGTCCCTCCTGTTTCGGGCACGTCCCTTTGATCTGAGAGAGTGGACGTCGGAAGGCTTTCCCGCAGATTGGCGCCCCTCGGACGACGGGAGATCCGTCGTTCAGTTGGAAAACGGAGAACCCAGCTTTTTCGTCAGCCCAGAGATCTTCGATCGCGCAGTCATCCGTGGCACCTTCCGCATCAACACCGGCACTGACGACGACTTTGTCGGATTCGCCCTCGGATATTCGGCGCCCCTGTCCGAAGCCGGGGACACACCGAACGACTTCGATCTCGTCCTATTCGACTGGAAGCAAGGGAACCAAACCGAGGGGGGCTTCACCGGGTTCGAGGGATTCTCACTGTCTCGGATACGGGGCAACGTCCCCGACGAGAGGCGTATGGAAGCTTTCTGGGGCCACCAACCCAGCGAATTGCTCGAATTCCTAGCTACGGACTACTCTACGGCAAAGGGATGGCGCGACAGAACCGCCTACAGATTCGAAGTTGTCTACAGTCCCACCCGCATCGTAGTCCGCATCGATGAAGAGACCATCTTCGACGTTGCCGGCACCTTCCCCGCTGGCCGCTTTGCTTTCTACAACTACTCGCAACCAAACGTCACCTACGGCGACGTCACGGCTGAGTTCACCGGTGTCTCGTCGACTACCTTTCTATCACCACCCGGCGACTACTCGGTATTGCGCAGGAACGTCGACGGTACGTTTACGCGTTCCTTGAAGAACGGGACGCGATTTCACTTTGATTCGACTGGCCTGCAGCAGTCGATCGTCGACAGGAACGGAAACGAAACAACGTTCGAGTACGACGACCAAGATCGCTTGACCAGGATCGTCTACCCGACGTCAGCAACCACTACGTTCGCATACACCGGCCAGCATCTATCCTCGACCACCGACCCCGCCGGTCGAGTAACGCTCTTCGAGCACGATTCGGCAGGCGACCTCCGTGCGATCGTCGATCCCGACGGTAGCCGCCGCGAGTTCGATTACGATGATCGCCATCGGATGGTAGCGCAGCGCTCGAAACGCGGATTCGAGACTCGCTACTTCTACAATTTCGCCGGGCGCCACGTTCGCTCCGAGCTCCCCGACGGCTCGACTCGCGAGGTCACACCGCTTGAAACGATGGGCCTCGAGGCTCTGGCCGCCGGGATGGGGACCGAAGCCAATCCCCTGCCGGTGATGCGACCCGACGACGCCGTTGGCAGCTTCCGCGACGGCAACGGACACGAGTCCCTGATCCGCACCGACCGCTTCGGCTCGGCCACGACCGTAACCGACCCAATCGGCCGCACCACGACCACCACCCGAAACGACGAGGGTCTCGCCGAAGAAATCACACGTCCGGGCGGAGACGTCACAGAGATTGCATACGACCCCTTGGGCAACCCAACTCTCATCACTGAGGCGGCTGGAACCACCTTGGCCCGCCAAACACAGCTGGTCTACGACCCTGATTTTAGTCAAGTCGTTGCGATCACCGACCCACTCAATCGAGTCACGACCCTCGAGTACGACGACAGCGGCAATCTGGAAAAGATCACAGACGCCGAGGACGGGCTCCGAACCTTCACCTACACGGGCGTAGGGTCGGTAGAAACAGCGACCGACGAAAACGGCAACCCGACGTCGTTCACCTACGACGCGAAAGGCAACCTCGAGACCATCACGGACGCCGAGAACAACACAACGCGACTCATCCGCGACGATTCGGGGAACGTGATCGAGCTGATCGAAGGCGTGGCAAGCGCCGACGAGCGTTCGACCTTGTTTCGCTACGATGACCTGTCGCGGCTGATCGAGGTCGAGGACGCGCTTGGCGCCAAGACCATCTTCCGCCGCGACGAGAACGGCAACGTCACAGAAACGGAGCTTCCGACCGGGGAGATCGTTCGCCGGACCTACGATACACTCGATCGGCTCATACAAATCGACGACCCGGTTCGCGGCACTTCCACGTTCGCCTACGACGACGCGGGCAACGTGCTGTCCGTCACCGACGCACTCGATCATACGACGCGCTTTGCCTACGACGACGCCAACCAGCTCATGGAGGCGATCGACGCGCTCGATGGGCGTGAGCGCTTCACCTACGACGACAACGGCAACCTCGAAACCTACACCGATGCCCTCGATCACCCGACGACATTTTTCTACGACGTGCTCGACCGCCTCGTTCGGCGACGCAATCCGCTCAATCAAGACATCGTCTTCGAGTACGACGCAGTCGATGACCTGCGTCTGCAAACCAAGCCAAGCGGCGAAACGATCGCGTTTGACTACGACGACTTGTCGCGACTGAGCTCCATCACAATCTCGGGCGACACTCTACGCTTCACATACGACAGCGTCGGCAATCTCCAGACCGCTACAGACGCCGACAGCCAGCTCGCGTTCAGCTATGACAAGGTCAATCGGCTCCTCAACCAGCAAACCCTCGAAGACGGCTCGCAGCCGGCCCTCACTCTCACCAGCGGCTACGACGCCGTCGGCAATCGCACAGCTCTGGTCGGCTCCGAAGGCTCCAACTGGGCCTTCGACCACGACGTCGTCGGTCGCCTCAGCGAGATCGAAACTCCCCTCATGGACACAATCGTCCAGGAGTACGACCCGACCGGTCGCCTCACGCGCATCGGGTACCCGAACGGAACCGACTCGACCCTCACCTACACCGGAGACGGTCGGCTCGACACGATTACGCACGCACGAGGCGCCACCGCCATTGAGCTTCTCGAATACTCGCACAATGCAGTTGGCAACGTGGCGGAGATCAAAGCCAACGCCGGAACCCGCACCTTCGGCTACGATGATCTCCACCGCCTGATCGCCGCCGGACTCCCCGGCAGCCCCGAATCCTACACCTACGACGCACTCGGCAACCGAGTCACCTCACACTTATCGAGCACCCACGTCCACGACGCCGCAAATCGCCTACGCGAAGACGACACCTTCGAATACGAGTACGACGCGGACGGAAACCAGACCGTCAAGCGCCGCAAGTCGGACGACACTGAAACACTCTACACCTACGACGACCTCGACCGTCTCGTTCAGATCGACCTTCCCGACGGCTCGACAGCCACGTACGGCTACGACGCCCTAGGGCGCCGCACGGAAAAGGCAGTGGCGGGTCAAACGACACGCTACATCTACGACGGCGACGACCTCCTTCTCGAGTACGACGGAGCAGGAACCCAAGTCGCCCGCTACAGCCACGCGGCGGGAATCGACGAGCCCCGCAGCATGGAGCGCGGAGGACAGACGTTCTTCTACAACTCCGATCACCTCGGGTCCGTCGTCAGCCTGACGAACAGCTCCGGTCAGATCGCGGCGAACTACTCATACGGTGCCTACGGCAATATCGAGTCGCCACCGACCGCCCCAATTAACCCCTTCGCCTTCACAGCGCGCGAAGTCGATCCAGAGAGCGGCTTACACTTCTACAGAGCGCGCTACTATGGCCCAACAACGGGTCGGTTTCTTGCCGAGGACCCTGTGGGCTTCCTTGCCTCTGACCCAAACCTCTATCGGTATGTCTTCAACAATCCGACAAATCTAAAGGACCCCTCCGGCGAACTGGTTCCCGTCGCGGTGATTCTCGCGGGTGCGGTAATCGGGGGCACGGTCAACGTCGGAATTTCAGTGTTGGCAAACGTCGCCAGCGGAGAAAAATTGACGACGGGGATCGGCGGGGCGTTTCTTGGCGGCGCGATCGCCGGCGGCATCGGGTCGTTGAGCGGGCCACTCGGGGGAACAATCGCAAAAGGAGTATTCGGAAGTGCAACTAAGGCCAACGGCGCTTTTGGTATCGGCGTATCTACCGTAATTTCCGGGGTCGGGGGCGCTCTCGGTCAGAGTCTTCAAAACGCAGTGAACGGCACCGACAACAGTATAGCCGCCTCAGGAGGATTCGCGGGCGTCGGCGGCCTGGCAGCCTCATTGTCGGTTCCTTCCAAAGGACTGTTCACTCTTCTGCAAGCTTCTTTTTTCGCTCCCAAAAGTCTCGTGAGCGCACTCATGAGCCCGAATGTTTTCCGACCAGCACTCGTATCTGCAGGACTCGGCTCAGCACCAACTCTGGGCGAGATCTTCGAGCGGTTTTTCGACCCGTGCTCCGAACTGGGCTCCGGAGGCTAACATTGACGCTAGAGCCGGAGATTCAGCGCATCTCCTTCGAACTATCTACAACTCAGAAAATACCGCGATGGGCATATGGCCGAGATCATAGTAGGGAGCGCGTTCGGAGCACTGATGGGACGCAGCATGCCTTGGAGCCTGCGTGCGGCGCACTGGTTGGTGAAGTGGTCTGGATCCGACGGGAGGCACGTTGGCACGTTGGAGTTCCTGCTCCTCTGGCCGTTGATCTGGCTAGTCCCCAGTGCAAGCTTATTTGCCCTGGGCCGATGGCTGCTGGACGGGACATCTGTCTTCTTGAGTTCGTGGCTAGTCGGCCTGTCTGTGGGATTCTTGATCGCCGCGGCAGCTCACAAATGAGTCTCCATCTGATTGGACTTCCGGTCGGTATCGTTTGAACCATGTCGCAATACACGGAGGCACCGGGGGCGAGAAATCCATTCAACAAGACGCGCTATCCGGTTTCGACACTCTATCCCCCAACTCCTCAAGGCTTTGCTGCATCGCGCGGCTGGAGTCACGCCCGCTACGGGCGGCGCTGCGAAGCGAAACCTCAATCGCGTCCACCAGCGCATCCATCATCAGCGCATGATCCACTTCAGGCCCAAGCACCTGCCGGCCAACTATTCCTGCCTGCGATGCCGCCCTTGGATGGTCGGTGATCACAACATCGGCGACGTGCATCCAAATCCGCCACTCCCAATCCAACACGATACGCTGCCGGATCCGCAACACCTTTTCCCAACGAACCAAAGACTCGATTCTTCTTACGTAATCGACTTCCTGCGGTGCGACGATCAAGTTCCATCCGCGCCGTGCACTAACCGCTTGTACTGCACACAATTCCGCGTCCATGGGCTCTTCGTCCGAGATCCTATTCGGAATGTAGAGGATCGTAGGGGAGGACGGATGCATCTCGAGCGCCCGCAGTACCGACACTTTGTCCGGCCCCTCCCCCCTCGGCCAAGTCGCGAGGAAGCTATCAACCTTGCGACACAGCCGTGCAGATTCGAGCAGCCGCGGAGCCGGAGACTCGTCGGAACTCTCGACACATGCCAGCGCGATAGGCGTGGTATCGGGTAGACGTAGGCCGGCTGATTCGCCGCGGATTAGAACCATGTTGCGGGGCAAAGAGCTGTACAGGCGAGCGTCGGAATCGCTGCCCCATACGACAATCGCCGGTGACTCCGATGACAGACGTCGCACTAGGGCGGCGTCGTCGGGGTAGAAGTCGAAGGCAATACAATTCCTGCGAAAAGCAGTCCCCATCAGCGGATGCCACTGCCGAACTAACACAATTGGATCGTGCCGATGGTCCAATCCAAGAAGTATCCCCAACATGTCGGCAGCATCTGTTTCGGTGGACGCAACGAAGGCGACTCGCACCGGCGAAGCCTGAGGAGCGACGACACCACCGGTGGCGCGCTGGTTCTCTACAGATGCTGCACCTTTAGACGAGGGAGATCCGTTCGCAGACACGCGCCAGCGTTGGCTGTCTGTGACGCGTTCCGTTGATGCGACCAGGCTCGGCCGGGGGTTGCTCCAGGCCCCACGAGAGCCATTTGTCCGAGCCAGCACGCGCTCGCATGCTTGCAGTACAGAGTCGACCTCTAGGTCTTCCAAGCAACGCCGGTGCGGGCACCGACCGGCGACACCGTATCCGCAAGCGGGACAGGTCGGCGGCCGATGCCACAGGATTTCCTGTACGTCCGACACCGGTCCCCATACATCGGGAGACGTCGGTCCGAACAATGCGACGACGGCGCAGTTTACCGCGGAGGCGAGATGCATCGGCCCACAGTCCGCGCTGACAAACAGATCACATTGTTCCATCACCGCCGCCAGCACATCCAATCCAAGATCACGCGCGAGGCAAAGCTCTGAACCGGCCGCCTGCTGTACTCGCGCTGAAACATCGTCATCGTCCGGACCTAGCGACAGGATGACAATGGCCCCTAAGCGGCGATGCAAGGCGTCCGCCAGCATTCCGAATCGTTCGGGCGACCAACACTTCGCGCGAAACCCCGCCGAACAGTGCATCAAGATCAGTGGTCTCTTCTCTTCGCCGAAAGCCTGCGCACCAATCCAGCGGGCGCCTTCGCGCCGGGCGAAATTGGTCGGGACGATTCGCGGTCGCGTCTCCGGAACGACAAAACCCTCAGCTGCAGCCTGCTCGCGCAGCGATTGCCACACACGCTGCGAGCGGTCTTGAACTCCAAACGTTTCGAGACAGGCACAGCGCCGTGCATCGAGCACCGAAAGATTGCGGTGGTGACGGCCAGAAACGATTTCGATCGCTAGATCATAACGTTGAAGGCCCGGCCGCATCCCCTCGGCGACAAGTGCGCCGCCCAACAGCGGCGCGAGAATCGGGTGACAGTGCTCCGGGGCCGAGACATCGATCCGCGAATGACGGGAGTGATCGTGAAGTGACTCGAGAAACGGAAGCGAATTGACTACATCGCCGATGCCAAGGTTGTGGATCGATACCCACAGGCTCCTGTCCCTAGAAGTAGTAGGCGTAGTAGTCGCCATCCTCCAGGTGTGCCGAAAAAATCTGGTTGACGATGAAGGGGATGTCATACTGCGCCGCTTCGCCTTCTTGAACGAGAGCCACTAAGTCGGCAACGTTGGTACGACCGTCTCCATTCACATCGCCAAGGGGGCCAGGCGACTGCAGCAAACCGACGTAGAACAAAGACCCTGCCCGCACGACCGTCGTCGCCTCGACCATGAACTCACGCCGCGAGAGTTCCGCGGGACCAGCCTCCGGAGCACCCTCCGGACCACCCTCCGGAGCATTTGGGCCACCCTTCTTCTTCGACCCGCCACCTGACATGGACGGGGCTTACCAAACGCTAAACCATTCATCAACCAAGAGTGCCTTCGGATCTTAGCTTTCTGGGTTGCCTAGGCTAGGTCTCGATCGATGCTACTGGTCGCTTCACTCAATGAACCTCAGCCAGGTCCTAATCCGAGAAGCGGCACTCTCTACGGAGGCGAGCCACTCGACACCAAGACGGCGCTCCGGTTCACAACCGGAACCGCCGATCCGTCGCGTGCTGCCGAAGCGCATCCCGAGCCATTTCGAAGCCGATGGATACTATCCCGCAACGCTGGAGTTCGCATCAACCGACCTGGGGCACTTGACCATGGGGATTCAGGGAGATGACAACCTGCTGCGCATTCCACTGCTGCCGAGTCTGCTTGACGCCTCAGCGGCCCGTCGCAGATTTAGACTCAGAGGTGGGGCCGAACCTCTGGCCAAAGATTCCGTCGGCGTCGCCGTCCTGATCCTCGCTCGACCAGACCACCACGTAAGCTCCCGGTCCGGTCGAGGTCAGCGCCGCGCTGGCCTGCGCCTCTTCGGAAAACGTGTTGACGTGAAACTCCGATCCAACACGATTGCCTTGGAGATCGAACGCATGACCATAGATACCTTCATCGTCACTGCCCTCGGGCAGCAGACCCCCGTCGGTCTCCCAAACAACGAAGAAACCTTCAGAACTCGCGGCAACCGACGACGCCGTGCGATACCCCAGGTCCTCTGAGTCGGCGCGAAACTCAGTGCCCAACGGAACACCCGAAGCAGCGAGGCGCCGAACGAGAATCGCACTCCCCGCACTCGGCCCATCGGTCGAGGTACTCCATGTGGCAATGAAGCCTCCCCCGGGGGCCTTCACGATGACGGGTGAGCTGGCCAGATCACCGGTCCCGCTCAACCGCACCGCCGATCCCAGGGCGACGCCATTAACATCATAGAGTCGGATTTCAATTACTCGAGCAACTTGGGCTCGATCCAGATCCCTCTCCCAAACCACAGCGAAGGAGCCATCTTCCCCGACCGCAACATTCGGATACGCAACGGGCCCTTCGGCGGCTGAAGCGACCACGAATTCGGCTCCGACGAACCCCCGCTGGGTATCGATACGCCTACCGACCACTTGCTCGACGCCCTGCACCGTCGACGTCCAAACCACCACCAGCCTCCCGTCAGGCCAAGAGCCGACAGACGGTCCCGATTCGACAAAGAACCTCTCTACTCCTCGATGAACCTCGAACTCTTCGCCAATCGACGCACCGTCACTTCGGAACCTCTGCGCGGAGAGAAAGGTCGGCGTGGCGTCGGTTACCCACGCTACGGCAAAGCCGTTGTCGTAGTGCGCAATGTCCGGCTCTACCTGGTCGCCGATGGTGAAAGTGTTCGCCTGAAACTCGCTCCCGACTTCGCCGCCGTTTTGATCGAAGCGCTGCCCAAAGATGCCGGAACCATCGCCATCCTGGGAAGCCCCAGCGCGATAGAGGTTGTCCCATACAACAACGAACCCGCCGGCTGAATTGGAGGCAATCGCAGGGAAAGTCTGAAACCCTGTCGTATACGTATTCACCTGGAACTCACCGCCGATCGCGGCAACCATCCTAGCCGCACCGGGGGTAGAAGTCGGAAAAGTCGAGGTCGGAGTTGACGTCGACGTTGCGGGAGTGATCGGCGTCGGAGTCCCCCCCGCCGCCGGGCAACCAGACAAGGCAGCATTGACCGCCCGAACCAGCTCGCTGATCGAAACAATGCCGTTTCCATTGACATCAAACGCCAAGCAGGCGTCGGCGGCAAACCGAAGTAAAGCAATATTGACGCCGCGGACCAACTCGGAAATCGAGACCATCCCGTTCCCGTCGCAATCGCCAGCACAGCTCGGAGTGGGCTGCTCCGTCACGGTTGCTGTAGCGGAGGAAGTTGCCTCCGGTGTCTCCGTCGGAGTTCGTGAGTCCGGCGTTGATACCGTCGGAGTATGAGAGGACGTGGGTGTTGCCGTGGGAAGCTGCGTCGGCTCGCGAGAAGCGGTCGGTGTCGATGCCGGCGTCATTACCGTGGAGGACGTCGCCGTGCTCGTGGCGGTAGAAGTCGCCAGCATCGTCGGGGTCGAAACGGGTGTGCCTGAAGCGCACAATCCGTCGCGACAGATTCCACCGCCGTCTGCGCAGGCTAGCCCCTCATTGACCGATTGGAATCGACACGCGCCGGATCCAAGATCACAGGTATCGACGGTGCACTCGTTGCCATCATCACACACCAAATCATCGGCGCACACTTCGTCGAAGCTATAGACACCCGAGACGAGTACGCCAGCGTAAGCCCGCCCAGGACGGGTCGGATCGAAAGCGATCGGCGAAACGACCGACGTTGGCAGCTCCAGGCCGGCGTTGAGCGGCGACCAAGTCTGGGCCGCGTCAGCGCTCATGAAGATCCCCGACCGATCGGTGCCGGCGAACATCCTCGCCGGGGCCGCCGGGTCGATCGAAAGAGAAGAAATGAAGCGAGTCGTCAATCCGGTTTCGGCCCGAGACCATGACGCGCCCCCGTCGCTACTCCTGAACAACCCCCCACCGAAGAATCCGCTCAAGCTACCGACATAGAGGGTTGTCGAAATCGTCGGATCGACCGCGATCGAGGTCACGAATGGATCCACTGGGTCCGAATCGATGCGAGTCCACGAGTTGCCGCCGTCCACCGTCCTGAACAAGCCGTCGCCACCGGTCCCTGCGTAGACCACGTCTCGAACGGAAGGGTCCGCGAACACAACATTGACCCGCCCCTCAGGCAGACCGTTGTTCATCGCCAGCCAGCTCGCACCGGCGTCGACCGACTTGAAGACGTTGCCATCGTTTCTTGCCACGCCGCTGCCGGCGTACAGAGTATTCGAGTCGAACGGATCGATCGCGACCGACAAGATGGACAGTTGCGATATCCCCGAATTCACCGCATCCCAGGATCGACCTCCGTCATTGCTCTTGTGAATTCCCGTCGCGGTGCCTGCATAAACAGTGTCGGGTTCGTTCGGGTGAATTGCTAAGGACCGAACCCAGGAAAGCGACCCACTCCAAAACCAGCTCTCGCCCGCGTCGAGGCTCTTGAAAACGGCGCCAGGACTCGTGCCGGCGTACACCGTTGCGGAAGTCGTGGCGACCACCGCTAGCGCCGTAACATTTACAGCGCGCAGACCGGAGGCGGCGATACTCCAGGTATCGCCCCCATCCTCGGTCTTGAGAACCCCGATCGAAGTCGTCGCCAAATACACGATGTCCGGCACAAGCGGATTGATCGCGAATTCGCCAACGTTCTCAGGACCGAAACCCAAATCGACAGGGGTCCAGCTCGCCCCGTCTACACTCTTGAATGCGCCACCTTGAGTACCGGCGTACAAAACTCCCGGACGCGAAGGGTCGACAATCAAACCTCGAACGAAAGTGTTCGTAAGGCCACTGTTGATCGGGGCCCATGTCGCGCCGCCGTCATCGCTCTTATGAACGCCGGCAGCGGGAGAACCAGCGTAGAGGATCATCGGGGAGCTCGGGTCAACCACCAAGTGTTCGATCGACACGTCCGGCAGTCCCTGATCCGACGAAACCCAAGTAGCGCCCCCGTCGGCGCTCTTGAAGACACCTTCGCCTGCAGCGAACAGCACCGCGGCCGAGGAACCAGCCTGCATCGCCATCGCTGAAATGAATGCGCCACCCAGGCCATTGCTGACGGATCGCCAGAGAGCGCCAGAGTCATCGCTCTTATAAACACCGGAGAACGTCGCAGCATAGATTGTCGTCGGAGTTGCCGGATCAATCAGCAGGTCAAAAACCAACGCCGACGGAAGCCCCACACTCGACTCCGCCCAACTCGCCCCCTGGTCTGTACTCTTCCAGACCCCACCAAAAGACCCCAAGTACACATTCCGAGAGTCGCTCGGATCGACCTCGATCGTCTCGACATCGCGAAAGAGCTCCAGCTCGATCTCGGATTCAATCCATGAAGCGCCACCGTCGATGCTGCGAAACAACGCCCCAAACGAAACGCTCGCGTAAAGGTTGTCCGGATCCGTCGGATCGATCGCCAGCGCACCAACCCCGCCGCCATCAGGACCATTGGTCGACCAGACCCCGGGCGCAGCAGAGACGTTCGTCGCCGCAAAAAGAAGGGCAGAAACAAGCAAGAGAACAGCTAGGCGAAGCCTTTCGTCAAATGCGCAACAACAACGTCGATAGAATCGTATTCCGATCACGCTCGCCAGGACGCTACACATGGGTACTCCTATCCGTCAGTACTGCCACAGACCGCATCCGCCTTAGCGCGCCCGTCCCGCATCGCACAAGCTCGACGACGCTTTGCGCTGGCAACACTCGAGCAACCACCCAAGTAGAGCTGCCGGAGCGAATGGCCGGTAGGTCGGAATGAGCCGATGCGATGAGTATTCGAAAAGGTCGCTCAAGTCGCTGCCCTGGGTGAGTTCGGATCTACCAGAAAGACGCAGCCGGAGCCTCGCTGGGTGTGAAGCGGTCTCCTCTTGCAGTATTCAGTCGCAGCCATCTAGCGCACTCCGAACCGCTCTAACGAGCTCTGCAACCGAGACGACTCGGTCTCCGTTCAGATCGCCTGGACACCCGTTCTGGCAACCCAGCGTCGGCAATTCAGACGGCGCGCCACTCGGCGAAGGAGTCGCGGTCTGAGTAGCTGTTGCGGTCGCCGTGGGAGGAACGCAATTGAACTCCATTTCATCGATGAGTCCATCGCAGTCGTTATCAATCGAGTCGCTACATGAGCCCTCGGCGTCAAGGCTTTCGACGCCATTCGGATTGGCCGTCGGCTCGTGATCCAGACAGTCAGTGTTGTCGGCCACATATCCCGCGTTGCATTCCGCCAACAGTGCAAATTTTCGTTCGTCCCCGAAGCCGTCCTCATCCGCATCGCGGTAGCACAGCGGCCGTTCCCACTCGGCCCCAGCAGACCCACCAGTAATTCCCATATCGTTGCGGGTGCTACCCAACCCAGGAGGAACTGAATCCTCGTACTCAGCCCCAGGATGGCCGGCATCTATCGACGGAGATGGCGGTAGAATTCTGAAGTGCGGGTCAAAGATCGGATTCTGCGAAATATTTCCGTCACCAGGGTAAATCTCGTGCTGTACGTTCGAATAGGAGATCGTAAGGTCTCCCCGAATCTCGTCATCCCCGCCGTCGTTTCCAAACAAGATCGAGTTGAGAATTCCGACCTCGCCGAGATGATTGTGTATTGCCGCGTCGACAGAGTTTTCTGCAAACGTGCTATTTACGACAGCCATCTGCCCCTCCGCGATGTAGACCGCGCTGCCCTCAAAGGTCCATCGTCTGTGCGCAGAAAGAAAATTCCCGTTAAACAGTCCGTTCTCGATACGGAGCGCACCCGACTGAAGGAAGACCGCACCACCCCTCGTGTAGCTACGGTCCGGCGTTTGACCATGCGCTGTCATGGAGCACGAGTTGTCACTGAACAAGCTCGCGACAATCTCGCAGCTCCCGTCACGAGTGTAGATCGCCCCTCCCGACGTGTGCCTGCCGGACGCCGTGAAGATAGTATAGGCGTTGGCCTGATTGCCTCTGAAAGTCGATCTGACGATCCTAGAATCGCCCGCGACCCAAATCGCTCCTCCCGCGGCGTTGTGCCCCCCGAAGTTGAAGTTAGCCCGATTTCCCTCGAATGTGCTGTCTTCAACGACAAGGGCCGCTTCCCCAACAACACTCTGCACATGAATCGCTCCGCCATTGTTGTGCGCCAGGTTTCCGCGGAAGTGACATCGAGAAACGATCAGATCGGTGTCGGAAAGCTGGGCACGGATGGCTGCACCGAACGTGCCCCGATTGTTTTGAAAAATACCGTTGGAGAACGTGGGTGCCGTACGTACAAGATCGAACGCCGACTCCGTGGCATCCTCGATCACGAACCACTCGAACACGCTACCAGGCGCAGCATCCTCGGCAAAGAATCCCCTCCATCCGTCCATGTTGTCGGCGGAGCTCCGAAACACGACGGGTTCCCCGCGGAGGCCGTTCACGCGAATGACGCCGTTGACCGTAACGCGGTACGGTCCAGTAAATTCAACGACAACACCTTCTGTTATCGAGAGCTCAGCGACATCCAAGTCGCAAGTGACACTCACTGGCGAATCCTGAAGAGTCCATGCGGCCCCGACCACATCGCCACAAACGCTAAGAGCCCACGAGGCGCGAGCAGACATCAGCAAAACCGCGACCCAAAGCGTCGGCGAGAGGGACGAGGACTTCAACCGCGACCGATTCTTAGCCCCCCACTGTAGTGTCGCCCGTGTCACCCTCGAAGCGTACAATCTCCAACAGCTTGCATGACCCATTTAAGCCCCCATGTCGTTTGGCCAACAATCGTCGGCGTTCTCAATAATTGCACCGGGACGACCCTACCCGCTACGATTCGGGAATAACGAGGAAGAGCGACCCATAACCCCTGACCGAACGCCTAAGACGCGAATGCACGAAACGGCCAATTCACACTCGATCCCATCACGTGGCGAAACAAGGCTCTATGCAATTTTCGTTTTGTTCTACTGAAAGAAATTTCCTGTACACGCTCTGCGACACCATCTTGCGTTACTGTCAATTGTCCTTCACATCTCACACCTATGCCCGGGAAAAAGGTCACGGATATCGAGAACGTCCACAAGGCGGCTCTTCTCGCCAGCAGGGGCGAAACACCGCGCGACATCGCTGGAATTCTCAGGGTCAGCGAACCCACAGTATCTAGACTTCTCCGAGACGCCCGAGACAAGAAGGTGCTCACACTCGAATGCAACCTGCCCCCGTCAGAAATCCGGGCACTCGAGGTGTCACTACAACCAGAAAAACTCCGAAAGCACCTCGACCATATCGCCGGAACCAAGAAGCACCGCTTGAAGAACGTCAAGGTCGTCGACACTCTGCGATTGGACCGAACAATGCTCGGACAGGTTTTCGCAGCTGAGGTCGCCCGCTACTTACTGAATTACGTATTTCCAAAGTCGAAACAGCTTGGCGTCGCGTGGGGCGAGAACCTCTTCCGGATTAGCCAGGAGGTTCACCAACAGCTCAAAGGCTCCGACTTCCAAGAAAGACTCAACGTCTTTCCAGTAGTTGGAGACCCTCCGCAAGTTGGGCGCACGCCGGAGTGGAGCGCGTCGAATATCGCAGCACTTCTCGATTCAGCATTCAACGGGAATCAAGTACACGAGAATTCCCTGACAGGAGTCGCCGCTTCTGTTCCGGAAGAGTACCTAGAAGAAGAGGTTAAGGCGATTTTCAAGTTCTTCCGAGAGATCGCACCGTACGACGAGGTGTTCGGCGGCAGGAAACCCGGACTTGTCGACCGCATCGACTGCTTCCTAACCGGAGTCGGCACGACCGCATCAAAAAATAACCCGCTCTTCGGTGCGAACAGCAAGGGCGCACTGCAGAAGTTTCTCAAGAGAACTACCTTCGGTAACATCGGCGGCATTTTTCTCAAGCGACCAAATCTCTCTCCCAAGGACGCCTCACGCCTCGACGCGCTCGGAGAGCGATGGACCGGAATTCAGCTCAAGCACGTCGAGAAGCTGGCTCGGCGTTCCTCCGAAAAGAATCAACCGGGCGTTGTGGTGGTGGCAAACAGCGGAAAGCGAGAGGTTGTCGAGCAATGTGTCCGCCTGGGACTCATCAACCAGCTGATCGCCAATACGACACTATCCGCCGAGATTCTCGCACCACGACCTCGCCGTTAAAATATCGCAACCTTCGGCAATCCCGTGCGTCCGCCGAGCGGCTGACACGTGTCCCCCGAAGGCCGAGTTTCAGTGCTGCGTGAAAGAACATGGGCTTAGCGGGGAACACTCAAACCCACCCAAATAGGCTGCGGAACAGCCAGGTTTTCTGGAAACATTGGCCTGGGCCTCTTCCACCACTGTGTTTACTCGGAACTCTGTACCCAACCCGGTTTCACCGCAGTAACCAACCAACGTAAGGCGTCCTCGACCACACTCCGCAAATTCACTGCCTCAGCCTGGGATTGTCCAGGGCCCACGCCGCGCCGCCAGCAAGCGAAGCGTCGTTACCGTTTACGCTTCGGTCGGCTGACACCTCTCCTTGGCCTTCATCGAAAGACCAGAAACCTGCCAATCCAGCTTCCGTGCCGCTCAAATCCTGGGCGAGCATTGAGCGAACTTGATCCTCTGAAAGTGCCAAGGTCCAGATGCTGAGTTCATCCACTCGTCCGACGAAGAACCTTTCCCCGGAGGGGAATCCGACACGCAGGTTGCGATTCCCTGCGACAATGTTTCCAGAAACGCCCCGGCTGAAGAACAGCGCGCCATCCAGGTATAGTCGGATCGCCGCGCCGTCATAAGTGTAGGTCAGATTCGCCCATCGCTCCGCAAACGGCGGCAGCGAGATGCTGTCGTTGAAATATGAGGTCCGGGTCGTGTTAAGACGCGCGAAAACCCGTCGTTGTCGCGGAGAGACCCCGAGGTAGAAGCTGCTTGTGTTAAACTGGGTGCCATCTTCGAGAAGCATATGCATCCCCGAAACATCGTCCGCCTTAATCCAAACTGAAATTGTGAACGCGTTCGTCACGCCAAATCCACGCAGCGTGGTCGGGATCTCCAGGTAGGCTCCCGAACCATCGAGATCCAGCGCATATCCGACATCTTCCAGGACCAAGATGCCCACATCCGTAACGCCGTCAGCGACCACTACCCCGCGACCAACCCCGAGAAGCCCCGTGCCACCAACATCGGCCGTCGCGACAGCAGTGACTGACTCACCCGAGGGGACCTCAATGTCCGTAAACGAAAAGATCCCATCAGGCGCGAGCGAGGGCACACTCTGGCCGAACAGTGTTACGTTCGCATCCACGACAGGGGTCCCGTCAAGCAATTGAGTGCGGCCTTCCACCGAAGTCGTCACGAGTTCTTCCTCAACACGCATCCGGTAGACTGCTGCAGCGCCGTCGTTGACTGCAGTAATGAAAGCAACGCCCTTCCCGTTTCCAGACACCAAGCCATCTTCATCGACCGATGCGATCGCAGCGTTGCTAGTCCGGTACACAGTCCACGCGACACGAGCGCTAAGATCCGGGCGCGAACCGTCCCCCAGTAGTCCGGTCGTCACAAGCTGCGCCGCACTTCCAACCATCAGAAGGCTAGTATCTGCGGTGATCACCAACGACTCCGGTAACGGAGGTGCAATCGTCGTATAGGTGAGATTGCCGATCGTGAACGTTTCTCCTTGCCGAATCTGAAACGGTTCGCTGAAGACATACTCCGTGCGGCCTTCTATCGTCCTAGACCCGACCAACCTGAGGAAGTCATCGCTGAGGAAGTCGGGCCGCGTCCCCGGACCTCCCGCACCAAAACGATCCCCCGCGGAAAGGTTCGGGATCCTGAAACTCCCGTCCGGATTAGGACGCACCGAGCGACCGTTAACAGTCAGAGTCCAAGATTCGTCGAGCACCTGGCAATCGCCTTCCGTAACCAGGATGACGCCGACGATCGTACACAAGACAAGAAGGAGCTGCAGCAGCTTCGCCAAGCTCTCAGAGCATGAACAGGCGAGACCTGGCACCGGTCTCACAAGAGCGACAAGCTCCTGAACATCGTATACAGACATAGCCAAACGCTTGTGCACGTGCGCCTCGATTCTTCTGGTCGCTCTCCGATCAACTCAACTATCAGCGTTGAGCCGCCTTGCGCCAGCGATATGTCGCTAGCTAAAAGCGAGTAAGCCACAATCTGTTGCCGAGCCCCCCCGTCTCATGCCATCAGTAGTTGCACCAGCGGGAGGTAACGCATCGTGACAGTTCGGTCGGTTGCTGTCGTATTCGTGGCAGCTCTACTAGGGGCCTCGTCCGCTCAGGCGGTCTGTGATGGAGACTGCGACAACAACGGCACCGTCTCGATCAACGAGTTGGTCCGCGCCGTCGGCATCGCGCTTGGCAACAACGACCCCAAAAGTTGCTCGCGGGCTGACTTCAACGGTGATGATACCGTTGCCATCAACGAGCTGATCACCGCAGTCAGGAGCGCACTCGATGGGTGTCCTGCGGAACTGCGCATCGTCGAGCCACCGTCCGGAACGGTCACCCCGAACGATGCAATCAACATCCTCGCCCAAGTCCCCTCGGAGGCCCTGTTCCTAGAAGTGCAAGCTCCTTCCGAATCACGCCGGCTCGATTTGGCGGAGATCGAGGGCGATCCTTTATCATTCTCGGTTGCGCTGGGCGCCAATTCGATCAACGACATCTTCCTCACGCCGATTTTCGCGAACGATGAAAGGGGGCGGGTAAGCAAGCTCTCAATCACCCAAGACGGTGATGGCCCCAAAGTCTTCATCGATTTCCCACAAGATGAAGCGGAGCTAACGACGGAAACAACCGACGTAGCAGGTCGGGTGTCAGACCTCCTGAGCGGCTTCGATGGGCTGACAGTCTCGGTCAACGGAACACCAGCAATCGTCGATCGCGGGATTGGAACAAACGGGACATTCTTTCTGCCGAACGTTTCTCTTGAGACTGGAATGCCAACCGAAGTCACCGCAACAGCAACTGACTCGGTCGGCAACGAGACGTCAGCCTCGATCGAGATTACACGAGTCGAGATCCCAGCGGACGCTCCAAGAATGGTGGTCGTGTCCGGTAACGCACAAGAAGCACAAGTGGAAACGGAACTGCCTCAACCGGTAGTGGTACAGGTTCTTCGAGCGGACGGTTCCCCCTTTGCCAACAAGATCGTGACGTTCAAAGTCACCCGTAGCGACGGCCGATTGAGCATGGAGCCGGGCCAAGAAGGTTCGATGATGCTTCAAGTTCGAACCGATGAATCCGGCGAGGCCGCTGCGTCCTGGACACTTGGAACCAACGCGGGCTGTGGGAACAATCGCATCGAGGCGACGTCTACTGATATCGTCGGTACCACCTTCTTCTGTGCATCTGGCAACCCCGCACCCGCTGCCCAGATCAACATCGGCTCGGGCAACGATCAATTGGTCGAGGTCGGCGCTGTGACCCCGGATCCTTTGAGAGCCTGGGTCAGCGACTCCTGCAACGGCGTTGCTGGAATCCCAGTAGTGTTCGACGTCGTCTCAGGGGATGGGCGGGTGAACGGACAACAACGAACGACAGTCACAACTGGCCCGACCGGACACGCCGAGGCCGAGTTCACCACAGGCCCCGATGCTGGCAACCACAGAATCACCGCATCTTTCGAAGGTAACCCCAGCGGGCCAGCAGAGTTCGTCGTGCGAGCCGTCAAACGCGAACAATCGCAACCGACCGCCTTCCAAGGCGTCGTTCTAGACAATGCAAATCAGCCGATCGGCGGCGCAGAATGCACCATCACGATCAATGGCGCAGCCCTACCTCCGCTAACGACCAACGATTCTGGGTTCTTTGAGTTCACCAGCATTCCCGCCGGCCCTGGTCACATCGCAATCAACGGACTTGTTGCGACGAAACTCGGAGGTGAAGACATACCGCCCGGATCGTTTCCTTCACTAGCATTCGACATCGCGTTGGTCCCAGAAACGACCAATACACTCCCAGGTCCAATCCTCCTCCCACGACTCGATCCCGCCAACGCACGAGAGTACAGCACGACCGACGATACCGTGTTGACGATCGAAGGCATGGAAGGACTCGTCATGACCGTCATTGCCGGATCGATGACTATCGACGGTGAACCGGCACCCGACGGGACCATTCTGTCGTTAAACCAGGTCCATCACGACGACATTCCGATGCCCATGCCGGATGGCGCCGCTCCTCCGTTCGCTTGGACGCTCCAACCGCCAAACGCCCACTTCGATCCGCCAATCAAGATCGAGTATCCGAACATGACCGCACTTCCGGCCGGCGCTATCTCCTACTTTCTTAGCTTCAATCACGCCACGAACGAGTTCGAGATCATCGCTACCGGCACGGTCTCAGAGGATGGATCAACCATTACAACCGACCAAGGTAGCGGTCTGGAGATATCTGGCTGGGGCTGCAATTGCCCACCGTACGCAGTGACTGGGAGCTGCGAGAGCTGTGACCCGTGCTCTGAGTGCAGCGATGGAACACTGGGGCTACCAAACGGAGGACCGTGCGATGGCGGGGACAGCTGCCGTATATACCAGTGTCAGGACGGAGTATGTGTTGAGGTCGCCTCGAAATTGGACGGCGCCGAATGCGAGGATGATGAAAACCAGTGCACGGCCGACGTTTGCAGGGAAGGCGTCTGTACGCACGAGCCCATGCCCGCTGCACCATGCGACGATGGCAATCCTTGCACCGCAAACGACATTTGCAACGGGAACGTTTGCGCGAACGGTATCCCGCTGGCCGACGGATCCCCGTGCCAGAGCGAACGAAACAGTTGTGAGCTCGCCGTTTGCCTAACCGGGAGCTGCACCCCCGTTGCCTCTTTAGTAGACGGGACGCAATGCGAAGACGATGACGACCCGTGCACCTCGGACATCTGTCAAATGGGCACATGCGCTCATCCCATAGCCCCTGGCACGCCGTGCGAAGGCGACGACGACTGTACAGAGGACGCCTGCAACAGCGCAGGTGTGTGCGAGCCCATTACCGTATTGATGGATGGTCTTCCATGTTCACCTGACTCTGAGGGGTGCACCTTGGACATTTGCCAAAGCGGTTCCTGCAGTCATCCACTTGCGCCAGCCGGTTCACCTTGCGAATCCGACGGAAACGAGTGCTTCGAGGATGCATGCAGCGAATTCGGGGACTGCGTTCCGACCGCACCGGCCCCCGACGGCACAGAATGTACGGACGATGGCAACGCCTGTAGATCGGACTTGTGCATGGGCGGAACGTGTCAGCACCCGCCGAGGGCCGCCGGCTCACCCTGTGAGTTGGATACCGACAATTGCACCGTCGACGCGTGCAACGGTACCGGCACTTGCCTCCAGGTAGACATCGCACCAGATGGGACACCGTGCCTTGAGGACGGACGGTCCTGCACCGACGACGTGTGCAGCCAAGGTGGCTGCAACCACAGTCACCGCCCAAACGGAACGGCCTGCGATCTCGACCGCGATGAATGCACTGACGACTTCTGCATGTCTGGCGATTGCATTGCCGGCGATACTCTACCATCGTGCAACGACACAGATGGTGACGGCGTTGAAGACGCTGTCGATAACTGCCCCTACTTCGCGAACGCCGATCAGGCTAACCTAGATGGCGACGGAATGGGCGATGCCTGTGATAACGATGACGATGGCGACGGGATAGAAGACGGGATAGACAACTGCCCGGACAACGCCAATGAATCACAGGAAAACTCCGACGGAGACGCTCTTGGGGACGCCTGCGACAATTGCCTGAACACATCAAACGATAGCCAATCCGATATTGACGACGACAGCGTAGGGGACTTGTGCGACAACTGTCCGGAGCAACATAATCCAGACCAAGTCGATTCCGACGGCGACGGTCTTGGTGACGATTGCTCAATCTGCCAGTTCACGCTGACTACCGACCGAGGGCCAAGCCCCACACCGTGCACCGCTGCAATCCAAGAGATTTGGTCGGAGCAATTCGGACAAACCAACAACCCTTCATTCAATGCGATTCCAGGTCGCGCGGGGACACTAGAGCAAGAGGAGAGGTTGCTCGCAATCGGTGGTGATCGAGCCAAGGTTGCGCGGGTTGGCTTGAAGTTGGCCGTCACTCCGCCGGAAGCTGATGCCAACCTGATCGTCGCAATAATCGATCCTGTCAGCCGGCTAGTCGCGGCTTCGACTACTGTAACTCAATCTCAGGTCGATTTCCGGGGAATCGCCATAGCTCACCTCTCCGTATCGAGCCCGTCACCGCAAAGACACCGCGTCATAGTTGTGCACGACATTGGTCGCGATGGGAGAATCTCGGCCAGCGATCCAACGATATACACGTCACCCTACGAGTTGCGACTTGTTGGGAAGGCAGAATACCAGTCCGCTGCGAACAGAATCAGCGTTGCCCTTCCTTTCGCCTTGCGAATTTATCCGGTCGCCGGGGCGTTCCTTCAATCGTTCTTCGACGATTCAGTTGCCAGTGTCCCTGGACTCGGATGCGAGAGCAGGGCAAGCGGGAGCACAGCAAAGCTCAATATTGCTGATCCGCGGCTCAACTCGGCCACTGGCTTCCGCCCATCGGGCGCTAGCGCCCGAATCCGGGTGAACTCATTCTCCAGCCAAAGCTGCGTCGCACGGAAGATTCTCGCTAGTAGCGCAGTCAAATCTGCAGTTCGAAGTGCCCTCGCACGTCAAAGCGCAACAGGAATATTGATCAGTGGAGGCAGTCGGTGCGAAGAGAAAGGACGCCTACGGTTCTGTGCATTCGACCTCAAGTACACCGATTTTCAAAAGAAGCGTTCCGATCTCATCAGATCGGGGGAAATCGGCTTCGAGGAGCAAGTTGACCCAGATCTCTTTTACGCGTTCGACCATGTCAAGTTTACTAACGGGTCGATCCTCGTTGCCGTAGACCCAACAAGCCTACAAGTAGTGGCCGTCAACGTCAGCGCCGATCTGGAAGATCTCTACGATTGGGACATAGCACTAGAAGACTGCCACCCCAGCCTGAAGTACTGCTTTGTGAAAGACTCCGACCTCGGCGAGCTACAGGCGGGATACAATACCCTCGGGAAGCACGGGCGCATCCATAGGAGCGTCGTCAGAATCGACGGGACTCTGCCGGGTTTCGACTATTGCCTTTCCGAATGTAAGCTGGGCGGGTGACACACCGAAATGGCAGATCACACAGCCAACTTGCGACCTTCATCCAGGATCGCACCGAATTCCATGCCTGTGACAATTGAGCCGTGCACCGCTGCCGAACTTCTGAAGTCCGGTGAGCCTGCATCGATCGCAGTGACTGGCGGACCGTGGCATGGCTCGGCACCAAGAAGAGCCCCGGGCCCACGCCCTAGAATGACCGAAGGCCCGACGGGAAGTCGCTCTGAACTCAACAGCCTTAGTTGGGCGCGCGCGTGCGCGATCCGCATCGGCGCAGGCCTCACGATACTGGCACCATGGCCTCGCTGACTAGTAAAGGCGCAGGTTGTCCCCTCGCTGCTTCGGCCCATGTGGTGCCCCTGTGGCTCGGCGCGACCCTAGCCATTCTGATGACAGGTAGCCCTCTCCTCGGCCAAGTCCTCGACCCAAGCTGGTCATTGACTGTGAACGGGCGGACCGTCCAAGCCAACCCCGGTGGAAGTTTTCGGATCGCAAACGTCTCGGCTGCGGACAGCTTCGGCGCCGGAGGACCGGGAACTCCACCGGACTTTCGCAGCGACGATTTCTTGCGCCTCGTAGGAACTCGCTCCGTCGATGGCAGGACTGAGTACGTGTTCAGTGAGCCGTTTCAGATTCGGCAGGGGCAGACATTCAGGATCGGGGGTCTCACGTTCACCGACGTGCCGCCCCCGCAACCCCGGTCGATACAGATCGAAGTCCCTAGCGATTTCGTAGTTCTCGGCAGCCAACTTCCGCTCACGGTCATCGGTGTCCTTGCGGATGGGTCAGAGAAGGATCTATCTCCGCAAACCTCTTGGACAATCTACAGAACCAGCAACAGCAGTGTCGCGTCGGTAGACGAGAACGGTTTGGTGATTGGGCGCGCGGCCGGCGCAGTCTTTGTTACAGCAGTAAACGAAGGGGCCACCGCGACGAAACTCCTGATCATTACCGAAGAGATCCTCGACACCACGGTCGAGGGCTTTGTCCAACTACCGGATGGCGCCCCAGCTGATGGGGCAAACATCCACGGTCCGTTCGGGTCATCGGCAGTTGCCGATGCATCCGGACATTTCACTTTCGGCATCGAGCTCCCCTCCGAGATCGGGTCGATAACGGTGATCGCAAGGGCGGATGACGGGACACCAGAGTTGGGGGCGTCCCCACCTGTTCCACCGATCGATAACGGCATCACGGACATGGGCCTCATCACGGTTCAACCCAATACCGATACGTTCTTTGCAGATTCCAGGTCGTCATCTGGGAGCGGTTCGTCACCACTCACACCGGGCGAGCAGTACCTCGTTCAGGTGCAAGGCACCTATAGTGAATGGGAAACCAATGATTGGCGGTCGTTCAACAATTGCGGAACCAGGGAGGGCCGCCCCATCTTCCCCAGCTCTGGTGGCAGCAATCAGAGCGTGGGGCTAGACGCCCAATACATCTTCGCTACCCCGGATCGGCGTTGCCGCTTTTCGCAGATGCCGCACCAAACAAACAATCTAGCGTTGAGCACAAACGGGGGTAGTTCCTGGACTCGAGTCTCCGCGCTGGACACAGAGTTCAGTGCCGAACACTCGTACGTCTTTATGATTGTAGGCGGTGGTTTCCCGCTGCGCGGCCGAACGGTCGGCGAACCGAGATTCGACAACTACGGTCGACTCCGAGTTGGAGTATTTGGGCCCTCCCCCGAATAACGACAGCTGCCAACGGCGAACTCCATTCAAGCAGGCATCCTGCCTCCTTTGTCGGTGTCGCCGAACCTGGGCCACGCAGCATATCAGGATCGATCGACAGGCGATCGGCTGCTTCCCTCCCGGGAAGAAGAAGGACATCCACTCGCAGGGCCTTGGTAAGCTGTTGATTTCGTGCCCGTTTGGCGATGTCGGGAAGTGAGTGTCACCTATCTCCCCTTCCGGTGGAAAATACCTTGTGAGCCATTCGCGACCGGCTTCTTCGCCGGTGTCATGTTGCAGTATTGGGCCGATGGCGCCGAGTCGGTCAGTACGGCAGCAGACCGCAAACCCGACACAATGTTGTGCATCTTCCGTGTACATTTGCAGAGTGACGTAAGCTCAATTAGGAGAAGGAGGGTGGAGCAGTTCCGATCACGTAGAAGATCTTCTCCGCGGACCTTCCTCCAGTGCTCGAAACCAGACTCGGCCATCTGCGCCTGAGATTAAGGTAGGAGCGACTGTCATGCAGTAACGATGAAAAAGGAGATCAATGATGCTCAAACTCGTCGCCACAGTCACCGCGGACGCGCGGCGAGAGGTGATGTTGACCCAAGCGCTCCAGAAGGCGCTCGACGAGGCGCCTCCGCCGCCACCAGGGAATAGCATTCAAACTTTCACCCTGCAGACGGTCGAAATCGAGTACGGCGGATTCGTGGGGAGCACGCGCACTCGCGTGACCCTAGACGTCAGCAACGGCCCGTTGCCGGAATCAGAGTAAGGGCCAGCATCATATCCTCGGGGGCAGTGCGAGAACTAAGGCTATAAGTTAACGCTTCGGGCCGTCTTGGGAGCGAACCGGCGTAGGCATCAGAATTCAATCACTATACTTTGAATGCGAACCCGCTCTGACCTGATTAGTGAGAGGAAGACATAGGCGACGTGTGCCCGACTGCCCGAGTTGTAGCAGGCGTGCGAGATGGACAAGCTCGCCCAAGTTGAATTCAACCTCCACCCCCGAGGCCGGTCCTAGGAGCTGAAGAACTGCGACGGGTCGAGATCCGTCCGCTTCTCCACGTCGGCAATCCGAAGCAACGCGCGTGAAACGCTCTTTCGGGGCACCCACATGAAACGGCCGGCGGCACAACGGGATGGTCGATAGTGATGGATCGCGATGTAACCCATGATTGCCCTCGCATCCAGGGCGCACCGTCTCAAGCTAGCGCCGCGGAGCTCGTCGCCGCTGCCATAGATGAGGCAGTGAGAATTGAGAATGCCCTCCGATCTCGTTAGATCCTCCGAGGATCGGTCACCGGCATGCCTGATCGAACTGGCGACTAGATGAAGTGAAAGCCGTCTCCCGCCCGTCGCAGAATGCGTCAGTTTTCATGTCTCGGTTCCCCTTGCCTGTTCGCACCAGACCTCAAGTTGAAGGGCACGGCTAGAAGTGTTTGAAGGAACCGTGCCGACTCGGACTCTGTTCAGCGCAAGAAAAGTCAGCAAGCTGCGCCGGCGGGCCGGCGACGCCGCCACCTTCCCAGAGTCGCTACCGCAGGGTTGGTCCAAGAGCCCAGTCGACCCGATGGAAGTTCTCGCGGTGTTCAAGCCACTTCGCATCCGTGAAGGCTACACGCTTTGCGCTTATCAATTCTACGACGGCGGCAACGGAAACGGTTTCGTCTGGGCCGTACCCACCGACATCGAACTTCCATCACCGGAGGAGTGCACCGCCGCCCAAACGGCCGGCTTGTTCGCAGCTCCAAAACCCGCTGGGGCGCTGGACGACGTAATGGAAGCCATCGAGGGCAACGGCACACCACTGTCTTTCCTCTGCGCCTCGATCTTCGCCCGCGAGATGGCAGAGTTCGGAGCCATCTGGCATGGCTGCAACTGGTCCACCCACAAGGTGCTCGACAAAGATAAAGTCGGCTCAACGCAAGCGCCATACTGGGAATGGCAGGAACCCTTCCCAGAGGAATGGAAACCCGCAGTCACCGAGTCCGAACACGAGGTCCAGGTCGAGTTCATCACGCAGAGCGCCCTGGGCCAAGAGACCATTTATCGGTTCGTCGACACCTACCGGCCACCGAGTTACACGTTCACGTCGAAAGAAAGCCCGATCGCGTACGGACAAGCTGGTTTTGTCTTCTAGCCTCCTTCAGTGTTTGATTCAGCGTTGAAGCTCGAAGGCGCGGCCCTGTGATGGAACCAAAAAAGCCCCCCAACCTCATTATTCATGCCGACTGGGGCAAGGAACCCAAGAAGCGGTGGATGGCCAACGCCAGATTGAATGAGGCTGGCAGCTATGTGGCAGCCGCCGCTGAACCAGTCAGCAACACTAGCCACCTTATGTCGCGAGTCCGTACAGAGGTCTCACCTTCGGGCTGCGCCCTTCTCGGCTTCGATTTCCCGATCGGCCTGCCCGCGTCCTACGCAGCTGCGGCAGGCATCTCCGACTTTCGGAGTTTTCTCGTGGACGTCGGTAGCGGGGAATGGACGGACTTCTTTTCAGTCGCCGAGAAACAAGAAGAGATTTCTCTACATCGGCCTTTCTATCCACACAGCTCGCAGCGGCCCGGTAAACCTAAGCGCGAACATCTAATCAGAGCTCTGGGAGTGGCCGACATCGACGCTCTTCGACGCCAATGTGAGCGTCGCCACGCAGACCGAGGGGCGGCGTGCCCGTTGTTTTGGACCCTGGGCGGCCAGCAGGTCGGTAAGGCCGCCATATCTGGATGGAAAGAGATTATCGCGCCTGCGATTCAGGCAGAGCAACAAGACGTCCGCCTCTGGCCATTTGACGGATCCCTCGAAGAACTCCTCCACAACGGTGCAATCGTACTCGCCGAAACCTACCCAGCAGAATTCTACGGTCACTTGGGAGTCAAGTTTCCGCCATCCCGCGCCGGCAATCGCACCGGTAAGCGCATCAAAGCCGACCGAGCGATGAACGCAACTGCACTACTGAGTTGGGCTGTATCGGCCAGTGTCGAAATCACCAATGATCTTCGCGCCGAGATCGAAGACGGTTTCGGCAACAGCGCCGACGGTGAAGACAGATTCGACGCGGTCGTCGGACTGTTCGGCATGATAAACGTGGTGCTCGGCAATCGAGTGGCCGGTGCGCCGAGCGACACGGACACTACGAATGTCGAGGGCTGGATCCTCGGGCAAACATCCAATCCTCCACCGCGACCAAGAGAGCCGCGCCCAACGTTGCCGACCGCTGGAGCGCAGCCGGTCATGAGTGAACTCGACCGCCTTACTGGCCTTGTCAATGAGGCGATCGATGCTCTTCGTGCCGCGGGCGCTACAGACGAAGCGTTGAGAATTGAGCATATTCTTCGGTCGAAATAGGGGTTGGACCAACTGGGTTGGACTAGCGCGGTCCATCCAGCAGCCCTTGGCCTCCCAACTCTCGGAGCCCCGGAAAACACCTGGGGCGGTTCCTCCAATCAGTCGTTTTACTCGCTTGGGCTCAATCATCCCGTCGACGAGCGCGCTCGGCATGCGAAACGAGTGCGGCCACATAAGCTCTGTCGAAACTCAGGATCGGGTCGTCGCCCCCGCTACCCGCCGTGAGAGTGCCGAGAACTTGGAATCTCCCAAAAGACCACGTCCACCGTAACCCCTCGCGACCTGCCCCCCCGAGGATGCAGCTAGCAATGTGACGACGCTTCGATCACCGCGTTCGCGAATTCTTCAGATGCTAGCGGAACCTGTGCATATACCAACCCACTTTCACCTTCTAGCTTCGCGAGTAAGTGGCCTTTGCCGAGTAGTTTTTCGGCACCCTTTTCTCCCAAAGCAATCTCCGAGGTGCCTTCACCGTCGACCCGAAGGATCAGGCGGTTACCTAAGTTGGACCGAAGTTGCATCGGCATGACGTTCGCATCAGGACGTTGAGCTGCAAAGATCAAGTGGATGCCTGCTGCACGCGCTTTCACGCCAAGGCGCTGCACACTCTTTGAAACCGCCTCTTTGTAATCATCGACCATCATCCATTCAGCGAATTCGTCGTGGATGAGCCAGATCGTCGGCATCCGCTCTGAGGAATCGACTTTTGAATTGAAGGAGGTGATGTTATTGGCTTTTGCCGATCGGAATCTCTTGTAGCGGTCGTCCATTTCTTGAACCAAAGACTGAAGGCGCTGGATGGCTTGCTCTTCGTCGACGATCAAACCGTCCCCAAGGTGCGGAAGATCCTCGAATTGGAAGTAATCGACGCCCTGCTTGGGATCGATGAGAAGGATGATCGCTTGCTGAGGCGTGTTAGTCGCCACGATCCCCAGCAGGATGTTCTGCATAAGAACCGATTTGCCGCTGCCGGTCGATCCCGCGATAAGCGTATGCGGTGCGTGCTTTTTGCTCGGATCTAAGTACAAGACCGATCCGTCGTTTTCTCGGACCGCGATAGCGATTTCCTGGTTGCCACGGCTGCTACGTTCTGGGCTCCATCGCATCCAAATTGACGCCAGGTTCACAACTTCCCGTTCAGGTCTCTCAATCGCAATTGAAACAATTCCCGGCTCAGGCTGAATCGCAATGATGTTCAAACGATGAGTTGTCAAGAATTCTGAACGGCGTTTTGCGACCTGCTCGACCGTCATGTGAGCGCTACCAGCAAACTTCAGCAAGGCAGCATTAGGCGTCATCTTTGACTCGAGCAGCTTCGCCTGCAAATTGAACTGTTGAAGCCCCGTCTTCGCGGCGAACTCTGTCTTCTTGAGCCACTCAACATCAGCCTGGGACGACTGTCGTTCCTCAGCATGGTGCTCCACGATCGACGACAGTCCCGGGTATACCCATCGGCCGTCGCCCGCTGGTCCATTCTGCTGGTCTTCCTTTACGTGGCTCTGATGACCGGTTTTCGTCATCGTCGCCTCGGTTGTAGTATTGCTCTCATCGGATTCCGATTGCTGTTGCTCATCCCGTCCTTCTAAATCGACGGGCGTCGAAGAAGTCACATCCCGCCGCACAACATCCGCTTTTCTCTTGAGGGCTGTTGGCGGTTTGAATTCGTGCGAATTGCCAGAAGGAGGAAAATCAAAACACCGGTTTCTCGCACCCGCCGGATCTTCGTCGTTCCAGTACGCCAGCACCAAGTCCCGTGCAAGGCCCAGGCCGGTGTCACCGGCGCAACCGTTCGATATGACTTGGGTTCACCCCGAATCAGGGCCCGAATTTCGGCTTAGCGTATCGATTTCGGGGTCGGAATGAACACTGTAGTGCGCACTGGCCTCGCGCAGAACCGAGATGCCGTCGATGTCTTCGATCCGACGGGAACGCGCACGGTGACCCATCTGCTCTTGCACTTCCTCGACGAACGAGCGCCGTCCAACGGCCAACCCTTCGCTCCAGTGCGCCTCGCGCTCAAGGTCGCCCCGCCGCAGCCGCGCCTCGATCCACTCGTTCTGCACGCGGGCCAGTCGGCTCGGATGAACCGCCAGCAGCTCCGACAGAGCTTCGCGGTCAATGACGCGATAGCGTTGCGGCGGATTTTGGATCTCCTGGTAACCTGACTCGCGCCACTCTCTCGGATGATCGACCACGCCGGCGCGGACCATGTTTAGATCGATGTACGTGAAGCAGCGTGCGAGGTGGTCGTCCGTGTCGACCACCGTCGATTGATAGAAGTCCTCCCAGAAGGCGCCTCGTCGGCCCTTACGCACGTTGTAGGCCTGCCCGGTACAACCCGCGACGAGCTGCATGCTACGAGCGACCTCCCCGTTGCCGCGGTCGTGCACCAAGAGATGAACGTGGTTCGAAGTAACCTGATGGTTGAGAACGCACAGTCCGAACCTCTTACGCGCCTGATATAGCCAGCGCATCCAAGCGCGCCGATCTCGGGCAAACTTGAGCAAGAACTGCTTGCGATGGCAGCGGTCGGTGATGTGACAGACCTGGCCATCGAGATGGAAAAGATGCGCTCTCGGCACTTGCGTTCCTCCTTAGAGTTGCGATTTCGACAGTAAAATCGTACTCCTAAGGGGCTAGATCAACAAGTAATACAATACTTATCTAGCGAATCTAGTCACTTGCTCCGGTGACACCGGCCCTGGCCCCCTCTCGCGGGCCTCGCGAACGGCTGCCGCACCCACGCACTTGGAAGCGATGCAGAATCGAGCACGATGCGCGCGCGAAGGGACGGGAAACGCGACAAGAGAACGGGGAGGCCTAGGGAATGTTGTCGCACTCGAGCGTTCCCCCGGTCGTATCGACTGTCCTAGGACGGACGCCCTCTCTAATGCCGCGCTTCCTGGCGAGTCTGCTCGGCTCTTGCATCGGATGCTTCGGTATTCTCCGCTGACGGGACCGGCACCCATTACTGTAATGCGGCAACAGCTACCGAAACGATCAGCGATGCCAGAGCCAAGTACACGCTGGCCTTCCCCCACCACAGCGCTGGATTGGAGAATCGCTCCTGCCCTGCCAAACGCCTGACATCACGAAGGAAGGTGCGGAGCGCCAACTCCGCCACCTCAGTTTTGCCACTCCTAATCGCGCCCCGGGTCTCCAGGATACTCTGCCTCTCCCCCTCTGTCAGAAACCCCAAGTCAGGGTCAGTCGTTCGGGCCAGATGGTTCCGTTCGCATACCTGCGCGACGTCATCGACCGTGTGAGCACGCATCCGATGTCACGCATCGACGAACTCACGCCGCGGCGCTGGAAAGAGCTTCGAGCTCAAGCTGTCAGCGCAGCCGCATAGGCTGCCCCGGAACAACCTCCGGCCAATCCGACCGTGTAGTTCGTCGGACGCTTACCCCGGGGAAAGTCGGGAACTAGCGCGGTCCGACGGCACGAGTAACAGCAACTCCGTAAGGAAATTCAAACCGGCGATGTTGGCGGCATCCTCGCATCTGACATCAGTCGCTTCGGTCGCAACGCGATGGAGTTGATCGCACTCAATCAAGATCGCCGAGACACCGCCACGCTCATCAATCTTGAACGGGGAGGTCAACGACCCCAACAACCCTGCCCGCTCCTGGGGAAGGAGAGGGACGTAGAGGGCGACTCGGGCGAAGCTCATGCACGTCAGCAGCGCGCCTTCGTCGAGCAGCGCCTGACTGCGAAATCGCCCCTCCCAGAACCGGCCGGTACAACCTAATACGGACTATCCGCGTAGCGGCGCAAATTGACCCTCTAGGGGCGACACTCAACGTGCCAGCTGATAGTTTCGGTAGGCCCAACTGAACTCGACAGCGGCAGGCGGGAAGCGCCAAGAACGACCCACGACTGCGCTTGCCGCGTTGCCATTGCACATCCCCTCTCGCGGAAGCAAAGTGCCGACGGCAGTGCTTGCGAATCCCGGTCCAATCGAGACTGCGGATTCCCAGAACGGTCCAGAGTAGTCGCTCGCGGTGCAGACGTTCCAGACGGGTCCCGCTCCCACAGATTCAGACACAGTCGGCCCCAGCCCGAAAGACCCGACCGCAAAACTGATAAACACTCCCCTAGATAGATAACTGTCGCCGACCACACTCGGGAACTTCCTCAGTGTTTCGAAGGAGCCCGAGGCTCCTTGCGCACCGATCGCGTCACCAAATCCCAGACTAAACCCGAGCGCCGAAACTGAATGAGTGGGCACGGGCCCGGAAAGGATTGCCCGCAAGCTGGCCAGAGTCGTGAAAGTGAACCCGGAAACGGTAGCGGCAAGTCGCTTGGCTGTCAGGACTTGGTTTAAGGCAAGGCTCGCATAGCCTGCCATGGGGCTACGGCCAGTGGGATCTCCATTGGTGGTCGGGTCAAGTCGCCCGTACTGGTAGGGGTGGACAGTGAAGGGGTCGTGGGGATCACCTTCTTCCGGGTCGCGCGAAATGAATCGTCCCGCAGAACTATCAAAGTACCTCGCGCGAAGATAAATCAGGCCTGTTGAAGCGGATTGCTCCTCGCCGGCAAAACCGAAACGGAAATCGAATCCGTCGTCGGCCAGAATCTTACCAAAGGCATCGTAACGCCGTTCTGCCGCCAAAGAGCCGGTCGAATCGGAATACGCTCGAATATTGTTCCATGGATCTCTATGGGGTACTTCAAGCGCGCTGCTGGCTAGCGCAAAGAGCACAGCGTCGGCGTACGCAAAGCGCGTGGTCCCTTGCTCGGAGGTTTCTTCGATCGATCGAGACATCAAAGTCGATGCGTCGACAAGGAACGAAGCAGACTTGTCGTCAGTAGTCTCGGAAAGTCGGATCCCCGCGTGACCGTACTCGTAATTGAGCAGCAGCCCATCCGAGCGGCTGATCGAAGTAAGTCGATTTAGCGCGTCAAATGTGTAGTCCGTTGTTTCAGAAGGGGACACTACTCTTCGGACATTGCCGTTCGCATCGCACTCGTACAGCGCGTCACCAGCGCTCTCGATGCAGTAATTCGCGTCGTAAGTATAGGTCAACTCCGCCAGCGAATCCTCTCGAGAGATTCTATTTCCAACTGCGTCATATGTGTAGCTAATCTTCTCGCTGCCAAATGCGGGGCCTGACGTTACTTCCTCGACAACCCGATGTAATCGGTCGTACGTGTATGTCGTCGTCTGCCCGCTTCCTTCCTGAATAATGCGGACAGGTGTATCAGTAGTTTCGTAAGAAACATCGTAGGAGGCCAGCACTTCCCCTGTCGTGCCTCGATGTTCAGTGCGAACGATCCTGCCCAGGGCGTCGTAGTCGTACTCTGAGCTGGTGCCATTCGGGAGGCTGGTGCTCATTGACCGAAGATCTGAGTCGTACGAGAAGACTGCTCGATGCGCGCCGTCTATCTCTACGGACTCGATCCGATTCAGCCGATCGTAAGTGTAATCGAATCGACCGCTTTGAGTCTCAATTGCGGTTCGGTTGCCGCGCTCGTCGTAGGTGTTCTCAATAAACTGCCCGCCAGGAAAATCCGTCCGGACCGGGCGCCCGAAAGAATCGTACTGGTGGGATGTCGTTCCGCGAGGGCCTACGATTGTGCTTAGCCGACCCGATTCATCGTAAGAGAAGTCGTGTCGAACGCCATCGGAGACCGAAGTGCGGCTAATGACGCGACCCGCCGAGTCGTTCTCGTACACGATCTCGTCACCGCTAAAATTGGTCCGAGAAATGAGATCCCCAAATGTGTTGTAACGAAACGATTCCGTTTGGCCTCCTGGGAGAATCTTCTCCTCGACCTTGTTTCGGTCGTTGTAGCGCCAGCGGGTCGTGTTTCCATTCGCGTCAGTCTGGGAGATTCGATTGCCCAATTCGTCGTACTCGAAAGTGGTTCGGTTACCTAACTGGTCAAGAACCTCGGTGATCTGTCCGTCTGCGTCTCGTGAATAGGTATAAGTTGGACTGCTTGATGAGGCGCTCGCGATTACGTTTCCTGCTTCGTCGAGTTGGAGGTCCCGGAAGACGTGGTCGCCCGAGGTGAATCGTGTCGGGAGATTCACTTCGTTGAAACTTGCGGAAACCCGCATGCCGTCAGAGGATGCCATCTCCTGCAGGTTTCCGTTCGAGTCGTAGGCAAGAGAAACGTCATACTCGCCGTCGTCGATATGGATCTGCGACATCCTCCGGCGCTTGTGATGGGGGGGCGACCCAAACGGCTCTGGGCTAAACACGGTGCCTCCATCGTATTCGACCTGGATTGCCGTCCCGGCGGCCGTATACCTCTGCGGTCTCCCAGCCCTGTCGTAGCTGATGGTTGTCTCCCGGCCGAGATCGTCAACAAGCATGACCGGTCGACTTGCGTTATCGAAGCGGTAGGAGAACTGACGTCCAGACCGATCGCGGCGCGAGAGGAGGTTCCCATTTGCGTCGAACTCGCGGGACTCGAAGGATCCGTCGGAGTATTCCGTCCGGGTGTTGTTGCCTCGCTCGTCGTAGTGAAAGACGCCGGTAACGCCGCGGATGTCTGTTGTCTCTTCAATCGCCCCGTCAGGTCTGTAGCTGATGGTAGATGTTTGTCCCACCATATCGTGGAAGACTACTGGCCGGCTCTCGTTGTCAAACTGAGTGCGCGTGGTGAGAATCCTAACGGTTCCGTCCGAATCAGCACGGTACCGGCGCGTGGCTGTTCTGTTGCCGAGCGCATCGTATTCGTGCTCCCGGCGATTTCCTGATGGATCGACGACCGCCAGGAGGTTGCCGGATGCGTCGTACTCGAAGTTTGCGAAGTTGCCGCGCCGATCAGTCTGAGTCGTCACGTTACCGGCCGAATCATACGTCCATGTCCGAGCATTTCCAGCAGGATCTCGCTCCTCGACGAGGTTGCCGGAGGGGTCGTACGCGTAGGTGTAGATATTCCCAAGAGGGTCTGAGATGGTTTCAACTTGATTGTTCGCGTACGTGTAGGTGGTGGTGTTACCGAGATCGTCGCGACGCTCGAGCACATTCCCGTCGCGGTCATAGGAGCGAAAAACAATCTCGCCCTCACCGTTGGCTTCGGTTCGAAGGTTGCCAAGGGCATCGTATTCGAAAACAATTTCGTCGCCGACAGGGTTAACGATGCGCGTGACATTTCCGAGGGTGTCGTAAACATATGTCATGGGGTTACCGAGCAGGTCCCGAATCACCTCAGTGTTCGAGTCGGTCTGATGTTCGAACTCAAGGCGTGTGCCTCCTGCTGTGGTTAAAGCCAAAAGTCGGCCAGTCTCATCATACTCGTTCCTAGCGACCCTTCGACCGAGCGGGTCAAGGTAGTCGAGAAGGTAGTGAGCCGGGGTGGCGAGATACGTAAAGGTAGTCTCGTTGGACTCACGATCCGTGACTGAGACCAAATCCCCATTTGCGTCGTAGCGATAGATGATCGAGTTGCCCGCCGGATCGGTAATCGAGGCGATCCGTCCTTCCGTGTCATGAGTGACCGCGACGGAGACCCCCGACGAGTGTGTGATTCCGGCGGCTTCAAACGCGAGGCTGTTCCCATTGCGGTGGACTACGCGGAGCAGCCCAGCTGTTTCATTGAGCGTATACTCGACGGCATCCTTCGTCGTAAGCACGAAGGTGCTAGGGTTATAGCTCCCGAGAAGGGTGAAGTAACCGCCGCCACTACGGAAAAGGAGCGTGTTAGGCACGCTGAGTGTATCGAAAACACCGGAATCGGCGCGGAAACCGGGGGAGCAGCCGAAGAATCCGCAGCTTGGCGTGAAGGTGAACCCTATGCGGCGGCCGTCAGGCTTGGTCACGTAGACCTTTGTGCGATCTGTGAACGGTTCAAGCGGTGATTCGCTAGCGGAATCAACAACCTGCCCGGGATAACCCAGTCGCCAGCCAGCGCCGAAGTCACCCGGAGAGGTGTCGAGGCTGTCGTAGGTGCGTGTGATCGTGATGGGGATGCCCGCTAGGGGAATCGATAGATCGGTGAACGAGATTCGGAAGTTGCCCAGCTTGAGGTTGCCGCTGATGCTGTAGCGGCTGAGAGCTGAATTGCTCTTGCCGCCGAGGTCAAACGCGACTAGCTCGACGAAGTAGACACCGTTGGCGATCAGGGTCGGGTCCAAAGTGCCGAGCACCCCTTCACGAACAGGACCGTCGCCAGCGCCGATTTCGCGAACGAAGTTGCGGTCGCTGTCCAGCAGACGCAGCTCGTATCGATAGAAGTTGTCGTCGGTTGCAGTTCCGATGATCTCGACAGGACTCGTGATGTCTGTATCGACAACTGGCGACGTGATCGCGACCTCTGGGAATGTATCGTCCTCCACACGGGCCAGCACGGACAGCTGGGCCGCTCCCTCAATCCCATCCAGGCGTGCCGTGAGGTTCGCGGCTCCTTCGGAAAGCGCTTGCGCGAGACCACTCGAATTGATGGACGCGATTGCCGGTGCGTCAGTGTCCCAGGACGCGGCAACCGTGACGTCCTGCGTGGAGCCGTCGGTTAGGGTGGCGATGGCCGAGAATTGCCGCGTATCGCCCTGGAGGACCTCAGCCTGGGCGGGCCGCACTTCCAGCGAGCTGGGCTGTGGCGCTTCGTCGGATCCGCTGCAATCGTCGTCGATTCCGTTCCCCGAGATCTCTGGCGCACCAGGATTGATCGCCGAATCCATATCATCGCAGTCGCCGTCCCGTTCCGTGAAGCCGTCTTCGTCGTTGTCCTCGGCGTCGTCCCAGCAGCGTCTAGCCACGCCGTACTGCCCATTGGTGTCAGCCCACGTTCCCGCCATACAGCAACCGTCTTCCGACAGAATCATCTCGTTCATCGAAACGTAACAGCATCCAGAGTTGATCGTGAGCGCGATTGGATCGCCCGGGCTCGGGGCGACGGAGGCTTCAAAGGTTGCGTTGACTAGAACCCCGGTGGTTGTCGTGAGGTAAGTGAGGTGTGCACTGCAACCTGCGGTCCCCGTGCAGGCGCCCGTCCAATCCCCCAGCGGGTACGCCGGGTCGGTCGAGCAATCGACATTGCAGGTGCAGTCCGGCCTACACTGCGCAGCAGGGCAGGCTTGGGGTCCGCCCCCGGAAGACGGATCGCATGACTCGACTGCGTCGAGTTTGCCGTTGCCGCAGGTGGATTGGCTGGACATGTTGACGGCCCGGACACTGCCCAGGTCAAAGCCTTGAGAGGAGCCAATGAGATCCTTTCCAACGATTTTGACCGCAGTAACAGGTTCTGCGAACTGAGCGGTCGCCAAGTCTACACCGATCAGAGCCGTTGAGGATTTCACCGTCTGGACGAAGGTGAAGTCGACGCCGTTGCTGCTGACGAAAACGTCAGCTTCTTCGTTGGCCGCGAAGAGTTCGCGAATCTCGAAGTCGTCTCCTGGCCCGTCGATGATCGACTCGTCAATGAAACCGAGAGTGATCTCCGCACCCGTAGGGAGCGACAGGTAGTCGATGGCTCCGGTCGGTCCGGGTTCGTCACCGGTCGCGACACAGACATCGATGGGCACCGCATCCGTGAGCGAGATCGGACTGCTAATGGATCCGCCCGCAGTGCCTCCTGAGGGTCCCGGCAGGTTTCCGGCACCACTGTCTTCGTACCTCAGCACAACGTCAGCGAATCCAAGTCGGGTTACGCCCTGACAGTCGCCGATGACCACTCGTGCATCGACGCCGTCGCAGTCCTCGTCGATCCCGTTTCCTGGAATTTCCGTTGCATCGGGGTTCACTGATGCATCGTTGTCGTTGCAGTCCCCGTCCGACGGGGAGTAGCCGTCACAATCGTCGTCGACGGGAACGAGGAGCTGGAAGCTCTGCTCATCGCGGCCGCCTCTCCCATCATCCACCGCGACGATGACCGAATGCTCACCGCGCTGGTCTCGGCGTGGGTTCCAACTCACAAGTCCCGTCTGTGGGCTGATGACCATGCCAGCGGGGTGTTCTTCGAGTGTAAACGTCAACGAATCCCCGTCGGGGTCGAACGCTTCCACCTCGTAACCATACGAGCGCTCGTCGCAATTACCCTCGACGAATACCAGGCCGGTCACGCCAACGAATCCGATCGGCCCAACTTCACTTACCGCACCTGTATCTGGATCAATCCTCACTAATGTTGCAGGTCCGATGTTACTCGTGGTCGGATTCGTTGCCCCGAAGAGCTGGTCGCCCTTGCCGAAGTCCAGCGCCAGGAGAATGGAAGGTAGAATCGCAACCGATTCCCGCACCAAGGTCGCCGGGTCTACGCTAAAGAGCTCCCGTGTCTGAATATCCTGCGCGTAGAGCCTGCCATTCGACGACCGATATGCCAGGGAATCGATGTCCGCGCTGCCCGCCGGGCCAATGGGCCCCAGAACAGATGCGCTCGAACCCACGACGTCGATAGTGGTTAAGCTCTCCGACCACTCCGCGAACGGTTCAGCGTCGGTTGCAGAAGCACCGTAAAGGACGTCAGCAGCGGTGGCCAGACCCTCGACCATGAGGACCCCAGAGAGCGGACTGCCCGCTAGCACCTGGCCGCTCTCGTCGTCCACGGTGTAGATTGCTGGCTCATTGGTAACGGCTACCAGATCGCCGTCATCGCCCATGCCGAGCGCATCAGCCGAGACGAGGCCGGCCTCTCGAAGCAGCTTGCCTTCACCTGTGGACGGGTCAATCGAGATGAGCGCACCGGAGAAGGTGATGCCGAGCAGGCGATCATCTCGACAAAAGCCGTCGTCACCCGGCCCGAAAGTATTCAGTCTGAAGTTGTTCAGTTCTGGAACAAGCCAATTGGGTCGCTCCGCCTCCGGGATCGAACCATCCTCTTCCACGTTTGTGATGTGGTAGCTGTGCTGGTTCCAAATTCCCCGAGTGCTAGCCCAGCGTGTTCCACCTGATCCATACACGAACACGCCCTCGGGAAGCTCAACGCCCAATTGGCCTTCAAGGAAGTCGCCAAACCCAAGAATGTTGTTTCGCGCAACAACGATCTCCGCCTGCCCGTCGCGATCGACATCCGCGATCACAGGGTATTCTGTCGCGGTTCCGGTGGGATTCGGCACCTCGGCAAGTACCTCACCGTCGCTGCCTCGGTAGATTCTCAGATACAGCTCGTCGTTGTAGAGAACTTCGGCGTTTCCGTCCCCATCAAAGTCGAACACCGATGAGCCAGTCAGGCTTGAGGAGAAATCACGCGTCGGCTGGCGCCATTTCAGTGAACCATCCGTCTCGAACACCGAGTAGAATGAACTCCCAGCAACTCCAACTTCGGCCATACCGTCGTTGTCAAAGTCCGCTACCGTCGGCGGCCCTCCCCTGCCGCCGCCGATCGACGACGGTCCCCATTTGAGGGTCCCATCATGCTCAAGAACGTAGACGGCTCCCGCAGCAACCACGACAATTTCTGGGTTTGGATCTTCATCAAAGTTTCCGATTGCGGGATATGAACCGGCGTCGGAAAAACTGTAGAAGAGTGTCCCGTCGGAGCGAAACGCACGAAAACCCGTGACGATCTCCATGTCCCCGGTAAGGTCCAGGTCGGCCGCTGTCGAGATGGGGCCGAATCCCGGACCCACGTCCGAATTTGGAAGAAGAAGGTTCCCAGCGTTGTCAAAGACCGCTGTGCCGTAGATCAGCTCTGGCGTACCGTCGTGATCGAGGTCTGCGATGGATGGCGCACCTGTTGCGTTGATATTACCAATCAGGAAGGCGTCGGAGAATTTTTTTATTGTGCCATCGTTCTCGAATATCACGAGGCGAGTCCCCTGCTGGGCGATCACCTCCGGTAGGCCGTCGAGGTCGATGTCACCGATCGCCGGAGCGACGCAGGGAGACACCCACGGGTCTGCTACATCGAAGATTGAGCTGCCGTCAGATCCGCTCACGGCCCGCAACACACCTTGACTCGCGCATACGATTCCCGCGGTCGAGGACGTTGTTGCGAAGATGATATCGGGAATATCGCTGACGTCGACACGTCCATCGCCGTTATCATCGTTCAAGTTCGCCACCATTGGGGCGACGACGACTTGCACCGATGCAGGTTCAACATCGCTGCCCGTCCAGGACCATTCGAGCACAGGTTCGATTGTGAAAGTCGGCTCCGAGCTGGAGTCGCATTGCACCGAGCTCGGGGGATCACTCGTGATCACCGGCGGGTTGTTCGGCCCTATATCGTCACCGTCGCAGTCTTCGTCCACACCGTTCCCCGGGATCTCCGGTGCGTTCGGAAAGACTCCGGAGTTCGAGTCGTCGCAGTCGCCGTCCTCAGCTGTAAAGCCGTCGCAGTCGAGATCCCTCGTAACTACCAAGTCAAAGCTCTGCACCGAGGCCCCACCGCGGCCATCCTCCGCTTGAACGCTTACTTGGAACCGGCCAACCTGTGGCTGCCATTGAAGAAGGCCTGAATCCGGGTCTACCTCCATGCCCGAAGGGCCTTCGATCAGGACAAATCCAACAACGTCGCCGTCAGGGTCGACGGCATCTACGCCGTATAGGTAAGGATCTCGCGGGGCAGCTACGTCCAGAATCGTGGGGAGAGCGATCTCGATCCATGTAGTGACCGCGAGCCTCCTCTCCAGCGGCGCAGAGAACCATGAGCCATCGATCGCCTGCGTCTTGAGCAGGTACTCCGCACCGCGGAGAATCGCAGTGTCGAGCGTCGAGGAGGCGAGGGAAATCGCTTCCAGGGCCTGGGCGCTCTGAAAGGGTCTTGGAGCTCCAGCGCCTGCAAGGCTATCGGACCAGCCACCTTCGAACTGTTGAGCTGCGCGGAGCGCTTCGTCCGCCTCATGGATTCGCGCCGTTGCCAATGCCTGCGCTGCCTCATCGAGGAAAGGCAAAGCTGCGTGGAGACCGATGATCGTTTGCGCAGCCGTTCGCACGTTGAGAGCGAAGTTCCAGGACGCACCCGAGAAGAACGCGGCATGCCTCTGAATCGCACCGAGGTAGTCGTCCCTGCGAGCGCCCAGCTGGAGCCCGACATCACTCACCGTGACGGGGTGGAAGGTGCTCGCGAGAGTGGGTGCTGGATCGGTGGTATACTCCAGGACCATCTCACGAACGTGATGCTCCGGCTCCCAGATCTGCGTCAACCGCAGCCGGGAGATATCCTCGGGCACCGCAAAGGTCCAGAGGCCTTCTGCGGGCGTGATCAGGCTATTCAACGGCGAATAGGCCCAACCATCGTTCCTATCGTTCAAGACGCCGTTGATCGTTTCTGGAGAGATTGGGAAGCCGCTCTGAGAGAAATTCGCTACGGCGCCGTCGAAAACACGTAGAGTTTCACTACTGAAGGCCTGTAATTCGTTGAGCACGAAGTTCTCGTTGGAGGCGAACGTATCCGAGATGGTGATCTTGAATCCGGTCACCCCGGAAATGTTCGGAAAGAGGATGTCGACGTTGGTGCGGGGAGCCTGCTCAAACAGAATGCGCGAGCCTTCGATCGTCACGTCGTTGAGCGCAAGAAAACTCTCTCCGTCCAGCGACATCGCGACACTGGCTAGAGCCTGGAGGTTGCCAGCTGTGTGAGTTCCGCTGACCCCGCCCGGGTTGTCATTGTATAGCCTCGTCCCGGCGGAGTGGGTGTGATCAGGCAACCAACCGCCGCCAACGACTTCCTGCGTCAGCAGCCAATCCAGGGCACGCACCAGAGGCAACGTTAGTCTACCTCCAATGGAGGCCTCCTGACTCGCCACCGCCCACGCCCACAGTGAAGTTTGCGTCTTCGGGTGAAAGCTAGTCCCAGCCTGCTGGGGAACGAATCCTTCTCCCCCCAACCAGAATCGGGACTCGTACGCATCAGCCAGCTTCGTTTCGAGACCGCCTGAGATTGGGAGATCTGGCACCTTCTTGCGTGATTGTGCCAGACCGGTGCTCGCTTGAGTCTGAACGTGGCAGCCGAAACAGTTGTAGTCGGTGCGGGAGATCCAGGTTCCCCATCCGGCTAACTCTCCCTGCTCCCACAAGATGCCCCGGGTCATCGCGTCGCGTACCCGAGTGAGCAGGCTGTCGGTAGGTCCAGAGAGCTGGGTGAGTTGAAAGGACTGACTACCTCGGTTGTCTCCGGGTACGGAGTCCGGGAATCTAAAAAAGACGTTTGCATGAACTGGCAAGTGGATCTCGAAGAACTGGCCGGAGCTGGCCTGCTGGGCTTGCGCGGATGTTGCGAAGGAGCTCAGAGTGTCGTGAACGAACCCGAACCGGTACTCCTTGCTCGCGCCGGGAGCCGTAACGACAACATCGACAGCCCAAGAACGCCCGGCGTTGTCGCTGTCGGTTGCCCACCGGGACACAGCCCCTTCGAAATAGGAGACGCGGTAGACACCCGCATTGAGCTCAGCGAGCTGCCCATCCGTAACGGACGTGCCCGCGGCCGTTACGGCGTCCACGACCACGACCTGAACCTGTTCGGGCGACGCGTCTGATGTCCCGATGACCCGGATCTCGTCGATGAGATGGAATGCGTCGTTTAGGCTGCTGTGTGTGCCAATGACTCGGAGATAACGGGCAGCCGTCGGCAGCGGCAGAAAAACGCGTTGGAATCCGCGGTAGTCGCCAACAGTCCGATCAATGACCTGCTCGAACGTGATGCCATCCACTGATGCTTCGATCTCGTAACGAAAGAAGCGATCATCCTCATAGAGGTGTAGATGGATCTCATCGACTTCGCGCACCACGCCGAGATCGAGTGAGACGGGTTGCCGCGCAGAAATTGTCGTGGTGCTGAATAGCTCGTTGCCGCCACCGATCTCGTCTATCAAGAAAGGCGAACTTGGAGAAATTGTTCCGCCGCGACTGGCCGCGGCCCAGTTGATGCGATCGACGGTCGCAGGGAGCGCGGGAGCCGTGCCGGCAGTTCCTTGCAGGGACGAAGGCTCGTGGCTTGCGATTGGCTCAAACACATTCTGCGCTACGGGTGAGGATTCCCCGTTCGATAGAGAGACCTGAACGGCCTGGACAATCGCGGAACCGGGCCCACACCCAAAGAGGGGCCGCGGTTCCGTGGTAATCAGCGGCGGACGGTTGGGCGCCTCCTCGACGCGGACAGAGAAGCTTTGCTCATCGGTTAGACCCTTAAGATCACGCACGACGACCGTCACCGCGTGAGTCCCAACTTGTTGATCTGTCGGCGTCCACTCGATCACCGCAGTCTTTGGATTGATCGTCATCCCGAGCGGCGCATCGGGTAACGAGGCTTCCAGAACGTCTCCAACATCCGGGTCGAAGGCTTCAACCGGGTAGCGGTAGAGATACCGGGTCCCACTATCCGTGACCGGCTCGGATACAATCCTCGGTGCGGTATTCGGATCGGTTGTGGAAGTAGCTGTGGCCGTAGGGGTCGAGGTCGGGCTAGCCGTGTCCGTCCGCGTCGGACTCGCGGTGTTCGTCGAGGAAGGAGTGCTCGTCGGACTCGCGGTGTTCGTCGAGGAAGGAGTACTCGTCGGACTCGCTGTGTTGGTCGAGGAAGGAGTACTCGTCGGACTCGCGGTGTTCGTCGAGGAAGGAGTGCTCGTCGGACTCGCGGTGTTCGTCGAGGAAGGAGTACTCGTCGGACTCGCGGTGTTCGTCGAGGAAGGAGTACTCGTTGGGCTCGCGGTCGAGGTTGGACTGGCGGTATCCGTCTCGGTCGCGCTCGCTGTGCTGGTCGAGGAAGGAGTACTCGTTGGGCTCGCGGTCGAGGTCGCGGTTGGTGTAGGCAGCTGAGCCTGTAGATGCACGTCCACTCGCAGGAACATGCCGTCTCCACCAGGGGCCGCAAGAAAAATCGCACGCAGATCGGAACCCTCGAGAGTCGCATCTCCGACCGCATCCCGGCCAGCGATGCTATCGCCATCCCAATCGCCGATCTCGCCGTCGAGCATCATTACTGCCCACACCGGAAGTGCGACCAAAACCATCCCAGCAATTCCCGCTCGCCAAGATACGCGCCATGACGCGCGCCGGCGCGCCGAGACCAGAATCAATGCAAAGAGTAATAGCGCGAGCCCCGCTGCCGAGAGGACTGGGGCGGGGGCTGCTAGTAGGGCTTCAGCGGGCAGCAAAGCATCCTGGCTGCCATTGTCGTCGATGACGTCGACCCCGAATCTGGCGGCGTCACTCAGGCCTTCGCTCCGAGGCATCAGGGCCAGGAAGAGCTCGACGACGTCGGCGCCATCAATCCCGTTGCCGAGCCCGATGGGCCAGCCGCCCGAGTCGACCAACTTGGCGGGACCGAAGCTTCCAGACGAAGGAACACAGGAACTGAGCTGTATCGACCCAACCACCCCGCTGTCTGCCACGTTCAATTCGGTCGTCAGCAGCAGCTCTGCTCCACGAAAGACTCCATCGACCGTCAGGACCGGGCACCCATTGGAAGTTGCACCATCTGTATCGACGAAGACGCGTAACGTCGTCGCCGACGCGACTCTCGCCGACAAGGCGCCGACGATGAACAGCCCACAAAAACCCAAACAAGCCGTGCGATAGGAAAACACTCTTAACCCCAAAAGTTAGGCCACGCGCACTGGGCCGATATAGCGGTAAGCCACCGAAAGCTCTCCCGATTCTCGAGCGTTGCCGTTGTCGGCTGTCCGCAAGCATTCAGATTGCCCAGCGCCAGACCCGCAGAAACGCCCCCCAACCATCGACGCTCTTCCGCGAGGGCGAGAGCTGATCGGCCGCTTGTCTAACAACGCGCAACCCTGCGCGAAGTGGCAGACATTTTCGACATCTGGCGCCCCGCTCCAACGTTCATTGTCTGATAGACGAGCCGCTGATCCATCACCCGAAGACCAAAAACTTCGATTCACGGGATGTTGGCGCAAACCAGAGTCCCACCAGAGGTGTCCAGCACGCCCAAGATGAAGCACTCATCATCCGCCTCAGCGCTCGCTGTACCGGTCACGGTCAGGTTGTCGAAGGTGTAGACGCCGATGTACTCGTCTCCCGCCACGGCCACCGTCGTCAGATCCGGGACGGTCACCAGCTCCGTGTCCGTGTTCCCCGTGATCCTAAATGTCTGCTGCGGGTCCGCCTGCGCCGTGTTCGGGTTCAGCTCCAATCCGATCAGACCCAGTGCTCCCGTGCTCGCATTCGGTTCCGGAAACACCCGCGTCGTGTCGGTCAGCATCGTTGCCGTCAGCACCTCGGACAGACCCGCTCCCACCGACCGCAGCGGCGTTGACCCCGCAGGGGTGTTCGTCACACTGCGGTTGTTCACGATCAGATCCCCGTTCGTCTGGACACTCGATCGCAGGTAAATCGTACCCGCTCCCCCACTTGTTGGACCGTTCGACTGACCACCCCGGGCATCCATCGGTCCGCTAAACCCACTCATGTCGTCGTAGTACACCGCGATCCGGCCACCGCCTCCGCCTCCGCAGCCACCAGGGGTAGATATCCCTCCTCGTGCGTGGATCAGCCCGGCTCCCTCCAGCACTCCCACCTCGAGCCGTACTCCTCCCCCGCTGCCGGCACCGCACCGATTCGAGTCCACCGCTCCTGCATTGGCCAGAAGGTCTCCGTCCAGCGTCAGCCGCCCGGCCGTAATTCTCACCAGTCCACCGCCCGACGCACTCGCTCCGCCGCTGCCTAGCTCGTTCGGATCCCGGAAATCTCCGTACACATCATTGCGGCCCGCACTCGTATTGGCCCTTCCACCCAGACCACCGTAGCTCCCTCCATTAATGCTACTGCTACCAATCGCGTTCCCCAGTGTTCGGTTCGCTATGTATCCTCGACCCGACACATCGATCACACTGTCCACATCGACCGTCACATCACCCGTCACTTCAATCTCTAGCCGCGACTCGCTCGTCGCCGTCCCAGCATCGTGCGTCACCGTCGATCCCACCAACTCGAGCGCCGTGAAGCGATTCAGCCCATTCATCGTAATAGTGCTCGACTCCAGCCTGATACTTCGCCCGTCCAGGGCACCCGTCGGCAGGACTCCATTCGCTGAGCGAATCACGATGTCGCCCACGCCATCCGAAGGATCGGTCGGATCCAGACCGACTCTACTCTCTAGACCGTCCGGTAACCCGTCATCATCCGTGTCGGCATCAAGAGGATCGGTCACAAATCCATCGACGCCCGGCGTGACTTCTTCACCGTCAAGTAACCCGTCCTGATCCTCATCCGGGTTCCCGGGGTCGGTGATCCCATCCAGAAACTCATCGATATTCGTTAGCCCATCCGAGTCCGAATCCTCGCTACCATCGGGGATCGTGTCGCTGTCCGAGTCTGAGGTAAGCGGACTCAGGCCGAGTCGGACTTCGAGCCCATCGGGCAAACCATCGTTGTCGCTATCCGAATCTAGGACGTTGATCAGGCCGTCGCCGTCGCTGTCTGCGGTCGGACTCAATTCTTCCCCGTCGAGCAAGCCATCGTTGTCGGTATCCGCGAGAAGAGGATTCGATCCGATGATCACCTCCTCATCGTCGTCTGAGCCATCTCCGTCCGTGTCTTCTACGAAGATGTTTGTTCCCAGGTCGAATTCTTGAAGATTCGGCAGGTTGTCGAAGTCGAAATCGAGCGCGGCGTCAGTAGGATCGTTCAAATCCAGTCCAGGTCCACCAGGCATTGAAATGAGCTGGATCTCGGCAAGTCCCGGTTCGTTGCTCTCATCGTCCGTCGCCGTGAATCGGACTCGACGGATTCCGTCCAGGTCCACCGGAACCGAAACGTCCCGGCTCGGAGCCGGAAGTTGGACAACACCAGAGTTGAACACCTCCGCCCCCGCCCCATTGAACGCCTGAAAGATACCCGCAAAGAAGTCGAGTCCGTTGGCGGCCTCACGGTTCCCAAACATCCGCACCTGCGCGACACCGGCGTCCTGCTGAAGCAAGACTTCAATGAATGGTGAGGAACCTAGATTCGCCGCATCTCCAACTGCCGTGAACCACGATGTCCCGCGACCCCCATCAATCGCACGAGAGGCTGGCCAACCCGGAAGGGAGCTACTCGCATTCGCGACAGCCTCGGGGAGCCTAGAGAGATTCGCGCCTCCAGTATTGAAGGCATTCGTCTCTTCAAAGTCGTCGGGAAGCCCATCTCCGTCCTCGTCGTCGGTCAGCTCCACAGCCAAAGCGATCGTCGCAATCACGCCTTCATTAGTCGCAGTAACAAGAACGTTGCCGCTGGAACTTGCGTTAACGAAGCCATCAGAGGAGACGGTAGCAATACCCGGATTGGATGAGAGGTAGAAGGTTCCTGAAGCCGCGAGCGTCAAATCGATTGACGTTCCACCGACCAACTTCCCGGTTGTCGTCAGCTGAGCACCTGGGGCGGATTGCGTTAGCGTCGAGGCGGGCGAGGCGACGTCGAGAGAGACCGGAATCGGGTCTTCCTCAGTGAAGCTGATCGTTCCCAGCGATGTCACACCATTAGGCTCTCCCGAGACAAACTGAGATTGCGCACGCCCAGCGCCCTGACCAGACTCGCACACGATGCGCGCCCGAAAGGCGCCGGGAGGAACGGGTACGTTTGAAATTGAGAAGGTACCGTTGGAATCAACTTGAACAGTGCGATTCAAAATGGTCGCGGTGCAGCTTTCGCCGAGTTGAGCTCGGACGGGTGAGCAAAACGAAATCGCGCAGCAAACCAACCCGGCCACTGCTGCGCACGCCTGGCGGTTGGTCGTCCGGTCACTCATCTGACGGAAGCCCACTCTCAACCCAGCCCATCCTATTCGCACTTCTCGGACTCGTTGCACTTGAGAGGAAATGGGCAATCTAAGTCCTTCTCACACTCTACGCACTTACCAATAGCTTCGTCGCAAAATCTCCTCACTCCAAAAGAGCAATCATCATCGTCCAAGCACTCCAAGCAGCGGCCCGCAGGAGAGCGTGCACAGATCGGAGCAAAATCAGGGCAGTCATTGTCGTCCCGCTCGTCCCCAGTACATCCTGAGCATTCGCCACCGACGTCTTCACTACACCCGAGCGGCGCCTCACACGGGTTACCTGCGTGCTGATCGCAGCGACCAGCGCTGCACGTGTCGCTCCCGTTGCAAAACGACCCATCATCGCAGAGCGTCCCGTTGTCGACGTCCTCAAATTCACCGTCTTCGTCGCACCTCTTGCAGTCAAAGTCTGGATGGAAACCCGGCGGGCGCAGTATATTCACGCAGCCGTTTTCGTTGGCCACCTGGCTACCCGGTTCGCACGTGGAGTCCAAAACACAGGGACTAGCGCTCAGGCCCCTACAAATGTTGTCGCTAGCAAGAAGGCTAAAATTGCAGCATCCCGCCTGGGTATCGCAGGTCGCAACGAGGCACGGAGCCAAACGGCAGTCACTGTCGTTGTTGCACGAGACACAAGCAACACAACCGAGATCCGGGTCGCATGTCTCTGTCGGCGAACACGGACTTCGCTCATGCTGATCGCAGCCACCTTCGCGACATTGATCTGCGCCGTTGCAGGAGTTGCCATCATCACACGGGAATCCGTTCGGGGCTTCGCACTTCCGTTCAGTCTCGATGCATTTGTTCTTGCATTGGATACCGCCGGCGCACGGATCACCGGAATGCTGTGTGCACTCACCTTCGCTACAGGAATCTGTTCCATTGCAGAATCTGCCATCATCGCATTCAGATCCGTTCGTGGCGTCTTGAAGCCCTACACATTTGATCAGCCCATCTGGCTGATCTTGGCATTGGCCTTGCCCATCCTTACAAGGGTCGATCGACGTACAGACAAGCCCGTTCAAAGGAAATCCCATACAGATACCGCCCACCTGACACTGGTCGGCCTCCGTGCAGGGGTTCCCATCACTACAGGCTAAACCTATGACGGGAGTCCCCGTACACTCGCCATTGTCACAAACCGAGGCCTCCGTGCATTGGTCCCCGTCGTCACACGAGAGCCCGTCAAGCACAGGTTCTGCAACGCAGGCGCCGTCTTGGCACTGACCTGTTAGCCGGCAAGGACCGTCGTTACACTCAATGCCATTGACCTCGGACGGCAAGCACACTCCTCGACGACACTTGAAGCATGCGGCGCACTCGAAATCCCCGTCGCAGGACCCTCCGCAGACCCTGTCAGGATCAGGGTCAAGCTGGCAGGTGCCATTGATACAAGTCTTGCACTGTCCACAGGCCTCGGCACAGGTAGTCGGCGGCTGTGGCTGGCCGCAACCGCCCCACCCTGCTCGGGTGATACCGAATCCAGGATCGGATACAATCACACGAGCGTCGTCGGACACGGTCCCCTTGCCGATGTTGATGAACTGGTTCAGCGCGTGATCGAACTGGAAAATGTCGATCACCCTACCCGGCGGCAGGCCGTCGTTGGGAATCGTGATCTGAGCCGGGGGATCGAAGCTCACTCCGGCCGGTTGAATCGTCCAAGCCGGCGGCATGAAGAACGTTCCACTCGGTGGTGGCATCGGCACCTTATCCAGATGCACCTGGCCAATGCTGACGGGGCCGATGTTCGATCCGCCGGGGAAGGTCACGGAGTTGGCGGAGACTCTTAGTTCGAGACCGTCCACACCGACCATGGTCAGGGTCACGTCCTCGTTTCCGCCGACGATCTGAACATTTGCCGGGTCGAGTGCGGGAATCAGAATAGGCTGGCCGAGCCTGTTCTCTCGGCCAGCAACCGTGACGGTCTCGAACGCCAACGGCGGAAAGATCTCTGGCCGCGGACTGTTCGTCGGATCGATGAGGAGATGGACGTGCCCGACGGGAACACCGGTCAACAGGAACTGGCCCTGGACATCGGTGAAGTCGGTGGCACTGCTGTCCTCAATCCTCACCTCGGCGCCGGGGATCGGCTCGTGCGCGTTGTCGAGGACCACGCCCCCGAACGTCGTCAGCGCTGGATCTCCGGCACTCAGGGCTGAGGCAATGAACGTCGCGGGAAGGCCTGCTAAACCAGCGAATGTCGCACGAACGACGTTGTTCACAATGCCCGGCTCTGGCCCAAGTGTGTGCGTGGCGCGAGCTACTCCATCGGCACCAGTGATCTTGACCAGGATCGGTTGGCCGTCGAGGTTTCCACCGCCTTCGAGCACCTCGAACGTGACCTCCACACCCTCGATCGGATTACCTTCGCCATCTACGACCAATGCCTCCAAAGGCAACGGCAGGGGATGCCCTGTTGCGCCACGCTGGTTGTCGCCCATCACCATGAGAATCTTCTCCGGAGCAGCCGGCAGGGCGGACGCGCAGAACTCCGTCTCGCCCACGACGCCCTGGGCACTCGCAGCCACACGATTGTTCCCGGCTCCCGCTGTGTCGCCCAATCGAAACGAAACCCTAGCGACGCCTGCTCCATCCGTGGACAATTGAATCTCGCGGTGTGACGGTTCGCCCGGACTACGCCGAAGGACTCCACTGTTTCGCGACACACGAAACGTAACGACCCGACCTGAAACTGGGTTGCCAACAACGTCTTTCACAAGGACCTCGAGCGGATCCGTCAGGAACTCGTCGACCACCCCGACCTGCCCGTTGCCACCAGAAGTTACAATGCGAGAACCGGCAGGCAGCGCAAACGTCACGCCGACCGAGTCGCGACCTTCGTTACCCACTGCATCAGTGGCAACCGCCTCGATCGTGTTGCCGCCACGTAGCAGAGGGACATCCAGGGCAACAAAAGAGCCGTAGCTTACCGAGGCCGCGATTCCGTTTACAAGAACCTGCGCCTCAGTTGCGCCATTGACGATATCGTTCACCTGACCCGTGACGGTCACGACTTCATCTACTGACAAGAATCCGTCAGCGGGCGACGTGATTCGAACGACCGGCGCCTCGTTGTCTCGGGTCACCTCGATTGAATCGGTCCCCGTGCGCCCGCTCGCCTCGGTCGCGACGGCAACGACCATGTTCGTACCCTCACGGAGAGGCACCGCGCTAGCCGAAAAAGTCCCCTGCCCAACCGATGCGATTACATCGTTGACGACAACCCCGACCACCGCCGAACCGACAGTGCCGCTCACATCAGCCGAGGCATCTGAGGTGATCGATCTGTCAGTGGGGTCGCTAATCTCGACCGCGACCGGAAGTGTCGTGACCGTGAACGAGACCTGCGAGGTTGCAGTATTGCCAACTGTGTCGGCGATAGACGCATCGAGAACAACGACTCCCTCCGAGAACGGAACCACCGGAACACACGAGCCCGTGTTGGCTGCAAGCTGACAGCTCACCGGAAGATCTACACTGTCGGCAGCGAAACTCAGCGTCGCAGTGTCCGTACCGCTCGCATCGGCGTAGCTCACAACAATCTCCGGGCGAGTTTCGATCACAAAGGTACCCTCGGAAGGTGCCTGAATGGAAAACTCTGGAGGCTCTACATCAGGTGTCGCAGTCGCCGTGGGGCTCGGCGTGTCGGTGGGTGTCACCGTCGGAGGCACCGTAGCTGTCGAGGTCGGCGTACTCGTCGAGGTCGCCGTCGCAGTCTCAGTCGCAGCATCGGTCGGCGTCGACGTGGGGGTACCTGTCGCAGTGTTGGTCGCGGTCGCAGTGGCGGTCGGAGAGTCTGTCACAGTCGGGGTGACTGTCGGCGTCGCTGTTCGGGTCGCGGTCGCAGTATTCGTCGAGGTCGGTGTTGAAGTGGGCGTGGCCGTCAGTGTCGATGTGTGAGTCGCAGTCGGACAAACAGCATCGAAGCCGTCGCAATCCTCATCGAGTCCGTTGCCGCATATCTCGACCGCGCCAGGAAACACCGAGGTGTTCGCATCGTTGCAATCTCCCTGCGCCGGCGTGAACCCATCACCGTCGTCATCGTCGTCCGGATCCTCAGGGAAGGTCCACTTGATGCCGATCGGCCCCTCTCTGCGATCGAAAACACTCACCGAGGCGATCTCGTCATTCCCAATGGTTAGCCTGACCAAAATCGGATTCGTCGTCCCCTCGAGGCTCAGCCTTTCACCAACTGCGCGAAACTCCCACAGGCGGTCGCTAAGTCGGGACAAGACCAGAAGCTGAACGCCCGGGCCGCGGCGAAGGAAGCGCCACCGATTCTTCGCGACACGACCCTGCTGAAGGGAACCAGCCGCAAGGACTTCGGAGTATGTCCCAACCTGAAGCGTCACAGGCTCGCTCGACGGATTCAATCCATCGCTCGTTGCCCCGAGATCCAAAGAGCCGCGAACCCGAAAAGAGTCGCGTAATAATCTGCGCTTGTTCTGCACGATCTTGGACCGCCCAAGAACCAGCTCTCCAGATTCCTGTGCCTGAGCCAAAGATACCGACCCAAGGATGAGGGCAGCGGCATAAGGTAGGATGGCGAAAGCGGTCAATCGAACTCGCGGCGTACGCATGAGTGCAGCCGGATCTGCACCAACTGCACAGACCGATGCCCGACAAAGAAATCGCGGCTGCTGCCCCATAGCCAAGTGAACAACCCCCCAGTTACACCTAGTGGCGCACCGTGCCCGAGTTACGTCAAGGATTCAGTTCTTTACAAGCGTCAAGCAAGCAGTAGCTCGCCGACTGCCCTCGTACGTAGCATCGATCGCTCGCTTCGACGGCCCGAATTCCGCTAGCCACCTGCCCCGACGGGATCAGTCGCTCCCAATGCTGGTGCCACCGACGCAATCATTCAATGTTATTCGAATTCAGCTCGAGTCCCACAATCCGCTATTCGTTAAACGCTGCATTTTCGGGTCAAAATGCTCAGCCTAAGACTGAAATCGCCCCCTTCCTCAGCCACAACCCAAGCGAAAACAGCTACTTCAGCTGGTGTAACCAGACATGAAGGCGCGAAGCGCCTTTGCCCATCTGTCAAGTAGGCGCCATGCGAGCGGGCGAACGGTCACTGGTGCAACGATCCAGATCTTGGATCCGACCAGCTAAACATCAGGCGCACGGCCGTCTCCGCGCCCCCCTTCCTCAGCCACAACCCAAGCCACATCAATTACTTCAGCTGGTGTAACCAGGTTGGAAGGCGCAAAGCGCCTCGACACCACTAATTATCAGGTCGACCAAATCGACAGGCTGCCCGCCGACTAGCGATCTTTCCCGGGCCCGCCTCGATGCAGCAACTTCGCCCGAGCCGCCCCCTACGGCCTTCTCTCCTTCCCGAGCACCTCCTTTTCGGTGGGACACAGTGGCTGCTTTCGCCTCGGGCATGGACTCGGCGCCCCTCATGGCCTGCTCACCTCAGGGCGGGGTCATGCCGTGAGAAATTTCCTCCGCCCCCTGGGTCATCCCTTGGGAGAAACCCGCGCCGGGACGGGTCACTCTCGCAAGAAACGACACTCGTCCACAGAGTTCTGGTAAGGCAACAGAAGTCCCAACAAAAATGCGTATTGGCAACCGACAGTGAATCAGGTACCCCTAGAATCGCTCAAGTAGCTCGATATAACTCGAAGGGACCGACTCTTGCCGTCCGCCAATTTCGCTCGTAAGGCTACCCCGGTGCGCAGCCAGCCTAGCCTCAGTTTCCGTGCCTCCTACTCGCTGCGTGTCCCGCAGGAGCAGCTGATCCGCGCCGTTCTCTCAACTCCTCGGACTTCGATCGCCCACAAGGCTCTCTCTCAACCCGGACACACTTCGCATGGCCGCTTGGACCCATGGCAACATCTGTATGAAACGATAGCCGCAGGGAATCTGGAACAAGGGGACCGACCACTACTTGTAGTCGGAGTGCGCAACGTACTCGCCAATCACCGCTGCATCGCCTATACGGCCAGGCACAGCCCTAGGCTGCAGTCAGTCCTGGGCGAAGATCCAACCCTCAGCCAACGCCCGTACCACGCGATAGCAATCAATCCACAGGGCAAACTCACGATCGACGAGATTGACGGACGTGGTGAATTCGGTGCTTATTCCTCTTTTTGCAGTGGAGTGCCCGCGGTTTGGGACAGCGAGGCCCACGGACAATTGATGCGGCGCATGATCGCGGAAGCGGCCGACCAAGCCCACATCTATCACCTGCCCCGCGGCAACCATCCGGACGCAAACGACGACACACGTGCGGCCTGGACTACGATGCACAACACTTTCATGCGCGTCCTATACGAGCCTCGGGAGGTTGCAGCCGACGCTCTACTGAACCAAGCGGAGCGACTCGGATTGCAACGAGAGCACAACTATTTCCACGCCGTGTTGGGCATCGACGGCAGCGGTGGCTTGGCACTCCACGTGGCGCACGGCGAGCTCGAAGAAGTGGGAAATCATCTGCGAGATACGTTCGACTTGGCGCGGGGCATTTGTTTTGAGAACAGTGGTTCGATCAGCGTCTTGTTCTATCCTGAGGGCATTCGCAGCCTCCGAGCAGACCCGAGCGCTCCCCAAGGCTTCGCTCTCGATGAACCCGAACACTCTCTGATCGCCGCCCCCAACAAGCGTCGAGCAGGCACCTCGTTTCTGATCTTGGAGCTCGCTGACGCGAGCTTCGATGTGCTTCAGCCGTAGCTCAGTCACGAGGTTGCAGGTTGCTCCGCATCGAACACCACCAAGGCCCGCTGAGCAGGGCACGCAACCCAGTCTTCGGCCGCCTGCGATAGGGATTGATAGGCCGCCCGCAGTTCAGGGTCACGGCCAGGGGACCGACCGACCGCCTCAAGAGAGTCGTAGAGCAACTCCAAAGTTGCCCGGTGTTGCGCGACGCTGTCAGGTTGGGCGAGCAACCCTTGAGCTACGGCGAAGACCAACGCCTCGCGCCGCCTCGACCACGGTGCCCGGCGATAGACCTCGCGTGAGACTTCCTTGAGTTCTCCAAACAGGGCATCGCGCAGCGCAGTACCCCGAAGCTCGGTAGTGCACAATCTATCGATCGCTTGGCGGGTTGCTGCCGCGTCGAAATCAGGAAACCGGGTATAGACCAGCTGCAGCTCTAACCGCGGCTCCAGGGTCTCCAAGTCTGTTTCTAACGTATTGAAGCTGTGGGTCCTGCTCTCTGGGTCAGCGCTCTTCGGACGCCGCGCGCCGGGAAATTCGGCCAAATGGTAGCCTTCGCGCCGCTGTGGATTGGTGAACAGGATCGGCGCCGAGCCCCCCAAGATCTTACGCAGGTACAAAGCGAGTGTCAGGATCGAGAAGTAGTCGGTTTGACGACTAGAACCAAAGATCTCCGCGTCCGCCCCCAACGCGCCGGCGTTGAGCAGCATCGCGACTGCTTCCGCGGCGCTCTGCCCGTGTTGGGTCTTGTCAGCCGGCAGGTGGACGGTCAAGGGTTCGTCGGCAAGAAGTTGCTCCCGAAACCTACGCTCGACGATTGAATTGTCCACCACGTGGTGGAAGCGCACGCACGACCAGCTCACTTCAGGGTGATCCAGGGCACTCAACCGTACGGAAAACTCGGCGAGCTGCTTGGAGGCCGGGTACACTCGCTCTTCGTAGAGCAACCGGCACTTGCCGCTGGAGGCGTAGATTACGCGCTCAGCGCCGTACCGGGCTGCCAACGTACAAACCTGGTGAGTACCCACCAGATTGCTGCGGACGCTTCGGTCAATCGACCGCTCTGCACCGCCAGGATCTCGAATGGCCGCCAAGTGGAACACCACCTCGGGCTTTTCCCTGCGCCAAACTGCATCCAACGCCGCTCGGTCGCTGATGTCGACCTCGTGGGTACGCGTGCAGTTTGCTTCCGCCGGGGTTGATAGACAGTCCACACCCACGAGCTCGGCAAGCCCCCGATGCGCCAACTCTCGACAGAGATGGCCACCGATCTCCCCGGCAGATCCAGTCACCATCACTCGTCTGTTACGGAGATAGTGATCGACCTCAGGAGCGATCGTTGTCTTGCGGCGCAAGATACCGGCGCAAGGGTGCTCATCCAATCGCCCTGCCTGGACGGCTTGCTTCTGCAGACAGTCGGTGAGGTAAGTTAGCCGTTCCCGCTGCTCCGCTGAGGGCGTCCGCCCTACGTCCGCCCCCTCAGCTACGAGCGCGGCGATCAAGTCCAGATCCTTCGCCCTCAAACCGAACTTCCCCCTGGGGAACGCACTAAGAAAGCATGACTCAGCGCACCGATCTCTCCTCTGTCAGTAACTCCAAGAGTACCCAGATGGACATCTTCCGTGCCCTCCGAATTCAACTTCAGGCCCTGGTTTGTGAAGTAGTAAATCGTAGTCCGCTTCTTTTTGCCCAATTGATCTTGGTGCCGTGTGTCCGTCTCGAAGCTCTCGATCCCTTCAAGATCGACACTGTACTTGAGATCGAGGTGACGCCGAATGCCGTCGACAATGCGCCCCCCGGCATAGCCTCGCAGAACCCCACCGCACAGAACAACGCCACTAATACGGTAGTATTCGTACATGACCATGACACCATCCGCGAGCAACGATGCCGCTCGATCGATCACCTCGCCCAGCCGTCCGAAGTCCCACAACTCTGTTTGCAACGAATCCCCCAAATCCCAGTGATCCGGATCGTAGTTGCACAGCATCGCGAGCCGCTCACCCCCTTCTTGCCAGGCACGCCTACAGACTTCCTCGTTGCTCGATGCACTCAAGCCGAGCCTCCAGTCCCGGGCATTGCGCCAACCGTGTAGGGCGGCCTCGACCATGTTACCTGCCGAAAATTCCCCCAGGGGATACCAGTCATCCAGCGTCGGAGTTTCAAGGGATCGACCCATGAACGTTCGATTGAGGAAGTCCAATCCGAGTTCCAAACGCAACCGGCAGTAAATTTGTTTCGCAGATTTGTCCTTGCTGTCGGGAGACCCCGACAGCTTCCCGACCTCACAACGGCAATCGTAGCAACGGCCGATCTCAATGCTATCTGGCTCAAACTCGCCTCCCATCACTTGCTTGTAAACGTAGGGAAGCAACTTCGTCGACGCGAACTCGTTCAGCTGCCCTTTGGGTGTCTGGTTGGTACTGTCTAGTTTGTGTGTGCCGGCACTGTAAACGTTGACAACCAGCTTACCTAGCTCAGCTGGCCCCTTGAGGATGCGGTCAGGCGTCACGACGGCGCTGGCTGTTCCACTGCCCAGCTTCAGGACACCCCAGCGAAGATCCTCGGGAAGCGAACGTCCTGGAGGGAAGAGCTTCCCGAAGTCCCTCACCATGCGGCCCAGCCCTTCTGCGTAGGCGTCGTTACAGAGACCGATCGTCAATGGTTTACGATCGCCCGGCCCAAGTCGCGACGACACGCTCCGCCGCAACGCGGCCACCAAATCCAACGCCCTGACCTGCTCTACCGTAGTGCGGCGTATGAAGTGCGAAGCTACTGTATCCGCGAAATTCTTCAGGATTCCCGAAGCGCCGGCAATTTTTTGCTCGCGCACTGGTCCCGGCCAACAGACACCCATCACCGCGACTCTATCAAGCCCGGGCATCGCACCAGCGCCCCTTTCATCAGAATCCCCGCTCAGCCGCACGCGGTTGTTGGACCGCTCTCTCATCCAAGCTTCGATATGACTGATCAGGAACTCGGCGAAGTCATCCAGGCTAGTGTATAAGTCGCCCTCATTCCGAGTGACACCGCGCCGAAAGGTCCATTCTTCAAGTTCTTTTACGTCCAATGTCCCACTTTGCCAACAAGCTTCGTAGAACAGGAACTTTGCCGTGCTGGCACCAATGTCGACCCCGATCCACAGCTCGTTCTTTGCGTTGGGCCATTCCGAAGTACGGCTCCAGCGTGCCTCTCTCAACTTCTCGATGCCCCCCCAGTAGACAGAGTCGTCAACAGTCATCCGTTCCCGCACATGCACGTCATGCGAGCGCATGTAGGTCTCGATGTACCGCACCAGCAACTCGAAACCAGCCTGTTTGTCGTTCAAAAGGGCGGTCACCCTCGCGGCCCAACCGGACTCATCGCGCAGACTGAGGCGATCGAAGCCACCAACGAGCCCCAGATTCACCGCGTGCGCAGCAATCAACCTCTCAATCGTCGCATCGACGGGGCTATCCTCTGCCACAACTCGCTTCTCAGCAGGAACCACCAAGCGCACATTGTCGGGTAGCGCCTGTTCCAGCCCACCTTCCATCACCAGCTCGCAGCTCCCGAACAACGAATCCTCTCCACTTCGGTCGGACAAGGCGCTGGCGACCCTCAAATACCTCACCAGCAGCGGGAGCGGGAGATAATGAGCCACGGGGGTCAGAAAGTAATTCGGGCGATCACTGTCGGGCCGAGAGGTCACCTCGGCGCTGGCTACCAGCGCCTCAAGGTCCGACAAGCCGTTCACTATAGGATCTTGGGAGTCGGCGCCGCCGCTATCCACCTCGTCAACTCTACGCCCACCGAGGATGGCCTCACCTTTAGCTCGCTCACCGCGAGCCACCAACAATGCCGCCGCGGGTAGTGCGCGGAACTCCAACACAGTCACCGACGACCCCAACCCGAGTCTCTCATCCAAATTGCCAATCTTGTCCAGAACTAGCGCCGAATTCTCATAAATCGGGCTATCACGACCCTGATGCAGTAGTTCGCGAAAGACACGTGCCAACAAAAAGCGCGACTGGGCGTAGTTGATTGTCAGGAAGAACCCCTCTTTCGTCGTATGCCACCAATGCTCCGGTGGCTTAGGGAACATCGAACTCCGCGTGCGCTCGACCCACCCACAGAAATCGACAAAAGCCTTCGAGTCGAATTGGTAGCGACGACTCTTCCAAAGCGGTGTCATCGATTCCTCACCAGGGACCCCAGATACGCACAACGGGTAGTCCCAAAGAACATCGTAGGATTCGAGCACATCCTCCGCCAGCCCGGAGCTCTCACTCGACCGCTGCATCTGATATTTGTCGTTACCCGTCTGATAGCAGCCCGCGTCGACCCAACCCTCCAGAATCGCCCGGATTCTTAGACGCGAGGTCTCGGGGTGGTTGAGTTCACCAGAAGAGTTGTAGTTCGCGGCAGCAACCAAGCCGATATGAAGGGGATCTCCACCGCTCTTCACGAGGGCCACCAGGATCCGTTTGTGAACCGCCTTGCTAAGCCGTTCGTACACCACTCGATCAGCCATCTTATGATAGAGGATCAATGTCGCCACCACGTCGACTCTCGGCTCATCGGGGTTTCCCAATGCGTCCCGAATGGCTCCACCAATACGACAGGCCTCCTTCTCAAACTCGCCAAGCATTCGATTGGCAGCACGCAACTCGTAGAGGTTCTGATAGCGATCGGCACACGCCGAGTAGAGAATGGCGAGCAGAGCCTCCGATATGGTCAGCGTCGGGTTACTGCTTCGCTCAAGCGCCTTCAACGGCTCAGTCCAATCTTGATCCGGTTCCCCGTTATCCGGCTTCGCGCCCGTAAGGATCAATCTGAGCCCATACAATCCGCGTTGTACCCGAGCACGTCGATCCCAGTCAGCTCCGCGCATCAGGTACTCCGGGACAAAGCACGACACACGCCCAAGGCTAAGCGCACCCGACCCGAGTTGGGTCAGTATGAGATCAATCAGCGTCGCAACATGGGCGAACTCGTTCATCAGTACCCCCGTTCAGCTTCTGACACCCGCGTGAGCAATACATCGACTTCGTTGCGGGTGTTGTAAAAGTGTGGCGCCACGCGCAAACATTCGCCGCCAGTGGTTGTGGGTCGCACCGACACGATGCACTGCCGAGCGTCGAGATAGGCGGCTACCTCTCGCACCGGGCGGCGGGGGACGAATGCGCGCATTGGCCCGCGTAGTTCGCGTTCGCCCGAAATCAAGAGCTCACAACCCAGATCGATCAAACCGCTTTCGATGGCTGCGTTCAGCTCCGCAATTCGCTGCCAGACGCCATCGATACCGACAGCAGTCAGCAGCTGTAGCGCCGCGTGCAAACCCACCAAGCCCAAGACATTGAGCGAGCCCGGCTCGTAGCGTCGCGCATCCGACGCGAGCTCGAGCGGCAGGTTTCGAAAGTCGTCCGGGTCGGCCATGCTCTTCCAGCCCAACAGGGTAGGCCGCAGTCTGTCCTGCACACCAGCACGGACGTACAACACCGCAACGCCCTGTGGGCCCAGCAGCCACTTGTGCGCGTCGGCAACTGCGAAGTCGGCCGCGCCCAAGGGCATATCCACGGACCCGAGGGTCTGGATCGCATCCACGCACAGCAAGACGCCACGCGCAGCCAGCGCGGGCGCCAAGGTTTGCAGGGGCAACAGCACGCCCGTGCAATAGTGAGCGCTCGAGACAGCCACCAGGCGTGTCGTATCGTCGACAAGCGCCAGAACCTCTTCGACCGACACGACACCGGCTACGTTGCGTTCGATCACGCGCACTTCGACGCCCGCACGCCTGAGAGCAAGCCAGGGAAGAACGTTGGACGGGAAGTCGCCACCGTACACCACCACCGAATCGCCAGCTCCCAGATCGAGACCGTTCGCGATCATACTCAGGCCGGCCGAGGTAGAAGGCGCGAACGCAACTTCGTGCGCACCCACACCCATCAGCTGGGCAGCCAGCTCACGCGTTTCCATCTCGATATCGCTGTGCAAATGTTGAAACTGGCCTGCAGCAGATGCACGCTCTAGGTAGGCAGTGATCGCCTCACATACCTTCGTGGGCAACGGGGACACCGCCGCATGGGCGAAGTACCGGCGATCCCGCGTGACGGGAAACATCGCATGGCGGAATGCGTCATCAGCCAGCAATCGATCCAGTTCGACGCGCTGGCTTAGATCCGGTTCCAATTGTCGCGATACCACCGAACTGTCTCTCCAATACCAGGTTCGAACATGTGCCGCGGCGTCCAACCCAGGAGATCTCGAGCCCGCCCCACGTCTAGGCGCTTCTTGATCGGTTTACTTCGTTTTGGACCCGAGAAGCGAGCTTCCCGGGCTTCCCCATCGAAGGCTCTGCTCACCATGTCGGCAACACGACGGATGGAATAAGCTTCCCCGCTGCCGAAGTTGAATGCTAACCCAGCGTGATCGTCGGCGCACTCAGCCACACGTACATAGGCGCGCGCCATGTCACTAACGTGAAGGAAATCGAGTTCCGTGGAGCCGTCGTCCCGATCGCCGAAATCGAAAGGATCCTCTTCAATCAAATTTCGGATGGCGCGCGGAATCAAGCGCGAAAAATTGGTGTCTCCCGGTCCATAGCTGTTCATGAACCGGCATATACCGACCTTCATGCCAAACGCGAGGGCATAGCTCTGCGCCGCGGCGTCCGCAGCCACTTTCGACGGCGCGTAGATATTGGTTGCTGGTAGCGGGGCGGCCTCTTCACCAATCACCTCGTCGCCCAAGGTCGTGCCGTAGTACGCCCCGCTCGACGCGAGCACGAACTCCTCCAGGAATGGCGAACAACGGCTGGCCTCGAGCGCATTGTAGGTCCCCACCGCATTGGTCATCAGGGTGGGAATCGGAGCCTGGTTGCTAATCGGCACGACGGGTTGCGCAGCGAGATGGAATACCGTGCGAATCTCGAGACGCTGTAGGCAGACCATCAGCCTATCCAAGTCGCGAACATCCCCTTGGACGAACTCAACGTCGGCACCCCACTCTGGGCACAGCCGCAGCAAGGAATTATTCGCCACATGCAGATCAAATACGTAGACGCGCGCGCCTAGCGCCAACAACTCGCGGCACAAGTACGCCCCGCCGAAACCGGCCCCCCCGGTAACAAGACACGGCCGACGACTCCAGATTCCAGACATACCGACTACTTTCAACCCTAAGCTCGGTGTTCAACACCCAAGCACATCATCCAGAACCCGGTCACAATTCGCTTTATCGCCATCGCCGACTCCGAACGCAATCTTCATCATCTTAGTTGCGGTGATTGAACGAGAAAAAGGCAGCACAAGGTCTAGGTAAACCCTCGTTACTCTATTCCAGTTTGGATGCTCCCAGCAAGGGTCAATGTGGCTACTGCCTTTAGGCACCCGAAACGATCGCCGCGCAGACACCCAAAGTTCGGCACAGCTCTAACCTATGTGCTACGAGACCGCGGAGCTATCATGACGCCGGCGGAGCTATCAAAAAGGATCTCGCAGATCGCCATTCGCGACCGCGACGCGGGACACGTCCCAAGCGTTGCGCACGTCCTCGAAGACTCGAAACACATACGTAGACTCGGAGGTTCCGAGATCGTTGCTGTCCTCAACCCAGTTCGCAGCCTTGCGGTTAGCTATCGAAGCAGCTGCCCGATCTGCCCGGCTGACTTCCCAGCAGACCGCCCGTTCGTAAAATGGCGCACGCGCTTCATCAGAGCAAACGACCATCCGGTTTTCGACGGTCACCTTCTTGATATTCGGCAGCGACACAGCCCACATCAGTTGGACACCGAAGGCATCTGCGATTTCGTATCGCTCGCATCCATCGCAACGGACTACGTTACCATCCGAAATGAAGGAGAGTGCGCGGGAGCGTCAGTCCTGACCCATGACCACAACCAACTCCTACCATGGGCTGCGCTAGAATCGATCTTTCCGACCGCCCATCTTCCCGTGGAATCAGCACACACTGCGCCGACCAGTCGGAAATCTATCCGTACTCTGGAGGATTGGCCGGCGCGAGGCTTCGCGATTCAGGGCCACCAAGATGAAGTCGTCGACGCTATTCGGAAGATCGCCGCCGCAACCTCCAGTCGAAACCTCGGACTGAATCTCGCGGCGACACGAAGTCGGAACTCGAGGACGATGGTATTCGCCTTTCCGAGAACGACAAAGTGGCCATCTGGTTATCCAGCGCCAATTTCGCACCTAGCTCGAGCTTGTTCCCGCGTCCTCCTTGGCAAACCAATCGGCCATTTCTCTTACGGCTTTGGTACGGCACAAATGTTCGGTCTCATGATCGCTACAGAACGAAAATCATTTGAACGTCTCACATCGCAGCGCGTTCATCGGGGACTCCGCCAGGCCAGCGTTGGTCGCGCGACGTGGCAGGACATCGTCGCCGGCGTCACGATGCACTAGTCAACAACTATTCAAGACGTAGGGCCGAGCACGAGAGGTACCCATTGCACTAGCCGAGATCGCCTCGCGCAGAGTCCAACGGAGATGTCCGGTGGAATAGGCACTCAAACGTACTTCAGTGCCTGATTCAGAGACGTGGGATGTAATGTATCCCGTGGATGTGTCGCACCGCCCTCGGCATCAGCCCCCGGCGGGCAGCGAAGCGTAGAGCCTCTGCATGCCCCCTTCGGCGTCATGCCGGTCGGCCTCCGCCTCTACGAATGACAACTCTCCAGCGACAAGGGGCGACTCATTGATGTCCCCCAATCAATACTCTGCGCACCCGCAACGGGCAGAGGGCTCTCCTGGTTCCGATACCGTAACCTGACAGTCACCGCGCCCGGCCCCGTCGACGATCCGCAGCTCTACGCGCAAGAAAACACTCCTCATTCTCTTCACGGCTGCAGAACTTCTTCCGGCGTGTCTTCGCCTCGATGATCATCCCACATCGTTCGCAAAAGACTTGTGGCTGAGCGTTCTCAAGCCGATCGAGAACGAGGGCCCAAAAGAACCCGATCGGTCCCCAGACCCGGCGGATCGGGATCGGCGACGTCATCGTATTCCGCCACTCGGGTGACTTCGCGACTTCGTCCCAAGTGCGCGCGTCGGTCAGGCGGTACGTCTCGGCTCGCTGGATCACGAGGTCTACGTCTTTGACCTCGGCCAAAGTGGGAAGGAACCAACAGTGGCCGAGGTCGCTTTGCCCCTCGGTCACATAGTCCGACGACAAGTTGCGTGCGCGCTTCAGCGCACCTTTGAGATCACTACGGCTCTCGCGGATCACGCTCGACATCCTGGTCCAGTGAAACAATGCATCTAAATTGACTCCGGTTGAGAACAACCCCTCCAAGGGCGGTGCAGCTCGAAGTGTCGCCCCTCGCGAGATGAACTCCGGATCTTTCTCGCTGGTCACGAGGGTCGTCCCGTCGACGACTCTTCCGGTGAGCCGTCCAAGCGCTGCTTCATAGGCCTCGGCCAACTCGCTCTCTGGCGAGACCGGCTGTTGCGACTGACCTGGAACCCGAAAGGTCGGTGGACCATCTTCAGTCTTCTGGACGGGCATCGTCACGAGCGGAACCGGGTCGATCTCCCACCCCTCGTAGGAAACCTCGTTGTCGCTGAAGCGTGGCACCTCAAGGTTCAAGGGCGCGGGCTCCTGGAACTCGATGGTCCCGCACTCGGGCCAGTCGAGCCATGCGTCGAGCACCCCATCGATAGTGAGATCGTCAAATCGCCCCGGGACGGGGGGCCCATCGACGAAGCCGTTCTCACCGACGTGGTAAATGTCGATCCGGTTTAGCTCCTCCGCGGCCACCGCCCGCAGGATCGCCGGTCGGCCCTGCCAATCTTCGCGCCAGACCACGACGCCTTTCTGTGGGAAATCAGGCATCAGCCAAAGGCGCGCCTCGCCATCCCAGGTTACGCAGGCGCGCGTGGCGTCGCGCCGGGCCCGCGCCTCACCCAACCCGCCTCCGATCAGCGGCAACATCACCTGCAGCGGACGCATACACCTCCTCCTCCCTGTCGCACAAAACGTCGCACCAACTGTCGCATTATCGAACAAGGATCGAGTGAAATCCAGAGCTTCAGGGAACTTCAAACGGAGGTTCCAATGACGAAACTGATCAAACCCACCCGCGCCGCCGAGATGCTCGATGTCTCGGTTCAGCGCATCTACGAGCTCGTGCGGCTCCGGATCATCCCGCCCGGAATCGCGGTCCACGTCGGCCGGCAGGTCCGACTGAGCGAAGCAGGGCTGCAGGAGTGGATCGCTAACGGCGGCCAGGCGCTGCCCGGCGGATGGCGACGGGAGGAAGGCTGATGATCACGCCGACCGACCTGACCGATCAACGACCGGAGCCGCCCGCCGACGCTGGTGCCGATCGTCGCGATGACGGCCACGGCGACAGCGACACCCGTCTCGAACGACAACTTCGGGTTCGCTCAGAAGTCAGGAATCTGCTGCGACGACTCAACGAAAGGAGGCTGGCTGCAACTAGTTGAATTTATTGGGGATTTAGAGAGGCATTTAGAAGCACACTCCTGAAATAGTGCTACAGGATGCCCATGGTTTCCCAACTCTCAAACAAAACCCGAAGGCCCGATCGCAGCCAACAGCGCCTAGCTCAGTTGGCGCTCCGAGCCCTTCTCCAAAGGAGAAATGGAAATGCAAAAGCTCGACAGGAAGTACACCAGCCGGAAGGCCCTAATCTACGCCAGGGTCAGCTCGATGGAACAAAAGGAAAACAGTGACGGCAGCATCGCCCATCAGCGGGGCCAGGTCGAACACGCAATACGTCTCGGATGGCCCCGTGAGCACACCGAGATGCTCGACGGTGATCTCGGAAAATCCGGCACCGCCGTTGTACGACGGTGTGAGTACCAAGATGCCCGCAGGCGTATTCAGGATGGCGAGGTCGGCGGGATCTTCGCATCGGAGATCAGTCGGCTCGGACGCAACGCCCTCGAACTGCTGGCGTTGATTCAAGATTGCAAGGACACCGACACATTGATCGTGCTCGACGGCAGCATTGCTGACCCGAACAATCCGGACGGAAATCTCTATCAGAAGATGATGGCGCTCTGGGCAGAGCATGAAAATGATCGCCGCACGGACCGGATGTCGAAGGCCCGCATCGCGAAGGCCAAGCAGGGAAAGGCAGTCTCCGGGCCACCCACCGGATACGTCGCCGATCGGGACGGCGAGTGGATCTTCGACCCGGACCAACGCATCTACGACTCGGTCGCGGCAATCTTCCGGATCTTTCCGGAGGCGCGATCCCTCAAGAAGACCGTCGACTCCATGAATGACCTCGGGATCGAGATTTGGATGCGGCGGGGCGCTTTGCTAACACCACGCAAGCCGACAGTTTCGATCGTTGCGCGCATCCTGCACAACCCGAGCTACAAGGGTTGGTACGTCTACCCCCAGCGCAAGGTGGACCACCGTGCGGGCTTGACAGAGGGCGGCTTCATCCGAATTCGAAAAGCAGAACCGGAAGAGATGACGATCACCCCGAATCACCATCCGCCATACGTTTCCCCAGAACAGTGGGATGAGAACCTAAGAATCCTTGAAAGGAACGCGCCCAGCCGCGAAGGGCGAAGTATCGGTGACGGCCCGGCCCTGGTTCAGGGGAGGATCCGTTGCGGCGCACACGATCTTGCGATGTCCGCCCGACACTTGCGCACGCTCTCGGACGGGTCCGTATCGTACGCGTACCAATGCATGGGGACGTACCTATCCGGCGGCGAACAGTGCGGGTACGTAACCGGGCTCCACCTCGACCGAGAGCTAACCGCGGCGCTGCTACAGCGCCTGTCTACCCCCGAGATCGCGACACTCAAACAGACATGGGATTCAGCCCGAAGAAACGCTCACTCCGAAGAGCGGCGACGCACCGGCGCGTTGCGTCAGGCCACCGCTCGGGTGGACGACGCCAAGGCCAGGCTCCTCAGTCTTCCGTCGGACCGCCCCCACGTCGTCGACGCGTACGAGGCGGAATTCGAATCCGCCATGCAGCGACTCAAGGAAATCCAGAACCGCCTGGACGGGCAACCTTCCATCATCGAGACATTCACCGAGGAGGCATGGCAGGATCTCCTTGAACTCGCCGACAACATCGGCGCCATTTGGAACGCCGCCACGACGGAGAACTCCGACCGCAAGGAGTTGGCGCGCATGGTGATCGACAAGGTGATCATCGAGGAAAAGATCAGGCGCGGCCGAGTGACGGAGCGTCTCGTCGTGCGCGTCATCTGGGCGGACGGTGAAGACGACACCATCCTCAAAGTCAGGCTCGCACCCGTCGCGCACCAAATGATCGCAGAGATGGCCGCCGACAAAGTGGACCCCGCCGATATCACCCAGCATCTCAACGCAGAGGGGCTCCGCACCACACAGGGGAACCTGTGGACCCGGGACACCGTCGCGCATCATGTCCGCGCGCTTCAGAAGAAGGCCGGCTAGGCGGCGCGCGGAGCCGCCCGGTTCAACTCGGATTGCACGCACGTGGAGGAGAACTTGCCTTGTGAGAGTGACGGGATACAGTCTTTGGCACCAATGGATGAAACCGACACCATCCCGCCAGCCACGGTCGCCGAAATTCGAGAGTGGATGACCCCGATTGACGCCGCGTTGACCGAGGCGGGTGTCCAAGCTCCCGACCGCGTCAGGGCGGCAGCGGAGATTTTCGTCGGACACTGCATCCTCGAGATTGAGGGAGAGACCAAGGAAAAGTACTACCTGCGCCCGTGGTTTCGGCGGCTATGTGGTGTCGTCCGCGGATGGTACGTGGAGCAGTATGGCGCCTCGCTTAACCGGCCTAACGAAGTCCTCGTGGGGGTTTGTGAGATTCGAGGCTCTCTTTTTGAAGCGCATATTCCTACCAGCCTTGGGCGACCGGAAGAACCCGGAAAAACCGCCTGGTTTGTAATGCCTGTCGACTTGCAGGATGGGGAAGACCCTAGTGAGTGGCTCGTGAACCCGCCGAATCTAACCAAATTCGAGTCGCAAGCAAAGCAGGAGGCGCTCGATGAGGTGTGCGCGGTTGGCGGCTGGCTGCGCTCAATCCATCACGACATCATGACGGCAACGATTCCAGACGACGAGGCGCAGGGTCTCGCAGACAACGTTCTTCCATACCTTCAAACCGCCGCCCAGCATCTCACCCACCCGTACAAACCAGCCATAGGCTTGGCTTGTTGGGATGCCCACCAAGCCGTCGAGCAGTTGCTCAAACTCGCCGCCCGCCAACATCTTGGAACTCACGCGTGGACCCACGACCTGACGCGTCTCTTCGAGCAGGTTCGCAACCAAGTGAACGGGGTTGATGAAGCGCTGCTAGGAGTGATGCCGGACGCAAAACGAATCGTGCAGATGAGGGCTGGAGAGGGCAGGCCCGTATCTCGTCAAGATGCGTACCGGCTCTACCGACGAGCACTCGATCTCGCCGCGCAATGTGCGCGAGCGCTCTCCAGAAACCTCGAAATGCGAAACTCCTCTTTCCTGATCCGGAAGGCCCCCTGGGCCTAAGTCCAGCGACTGTCTCGACCGAAGAATTTGCCAAAGAACCGCCCAAATGTTCGTCCAATCTGACAGGATAAGGGACTTCGTCTTCCCGATTGCTGAAATTGAGCGGACCCCAGAGGGCAATTTGCGACTGGTGCGATGTCGCGGAACTGGATTCTTGGTCGGTGACGGCGGCTATGCCCTAACCTGTGCCCACGTTGTCGATGGCGCTCCTGACGAGCCCAACCGGGGACTAGCCGCAATACTCTGTCCGACTCGGGGAGGATGGTGGTCCGTCCAAATCCGAAGGCGCGAAGTACATCCGACTGAAGACGTCGCAGCGTTCGTCCTGGACGACAGTTCGTTGGGTTCTTTTATCGCCGTCGTGACCGGCATGGCAGCCGCGAGCATGACGTATATGGCTTGGGGCTACCCCGACGACGTAACCTTGGAACTAGAAGCCGACGGAAAGCTTGTCGAGCGTCCAGACCTCGTTTACACAGAGGGATACATTCGTCGCTCGATATCTAACGAATTGCCCATTCCCAACATTCCGGGTTCGAAGTTTTTCGAACTCTCGGAACTCGGAGGCCGTGGCTTCTCGGGCGCGCCGGTTATCAAACGCGAAACCGGTGGTGGCATCTGGCAAGCCGTAGGAATCTACTGCGGAGAGCGCGTTACCGAGCCGGCAACCAGAGTCGGCTATTGCATTCGAAGTGAGGCCTTCGGTTCTTGGGCACCCCAGATTTTCGGTGCCACGATTTCCTCTCTCCGTTCTCAGAAGAGTTGGCCGTAAAGCTACCCGTGTCAGCCAGTTCTAGAAGTCGGACTGATCTCGAGCTGATGGGGGTCGCCTCCTGGACACCAGGAGGCAGGTCAGCACAACCTCCCTCTCAGCCAGCGCTCCCTGCAGCAGCAACAACCGGCACGCCGTCGCTCCGACCGAAGCTCGCAACATCAGGGATGGCCTCCTTCTTCTGTCTTCGCCTAATCCCTAAGGATGGAATTCACGGTGAGGTCGCATGCAGTCCGTGTCCCGTATCGCAGCCGGCGCCGTAGCACGACTCTAGTGTTCCGTGTAAATCTTCATACAGTCGACTCGCTACTCGCTGCTACAAGGGACGTGACGAGTGTCACCATGACGAGCGGAAGGGTGGTTGTAGAGGATGGATCAGAATCTTCCAGAAAAGACGGGCAAGAACCTCGCTCACGCAGGCCTCCCGGAACTACCGGCAATCATCGGCGGCGCCAGCGAACACGCCACAAGGCACTTGCTTGAGTTCTTTGCGGCGCAAACTCGACACACAAGCGGCCTACGGCGGCCGAGCCGTCGCGATGAATCCAGCGCGTGAATTATCGTAGCCGCGAGCAGCAATGACCAAACCCTACCTCAGCGGCAAGACCCGACACGCCTTCGCGGACGCATTCTCCCAATACTACCGCGTCCGCGATATCGATGTCGCGTTCTGCGACGCTGGTATTGCGCTCGACCTGGACTTCACCCCTAGCGTCTCTGGAGAACGCCGAACCCGCGTCTTTCAGCACTACAACACAATCAACTTCTCCAGGTGGGACGATGTGCGAAAGCTGCTCCGGGCCTATGAAGACATTCTCGACCACCTCGAACGCTTGGATCCGAATCACTTCGACTCCTCATTCGATAGCCACGACAACCTCGTTCTCTGCCTTGGGCGCGACGGACTTGTCTACGACGGCAGCCGAATTAGCCGGGCCGACCAGACCGGAGTAGACGACGCACTCACTTCATTCGACCTGCCGGAGCTTCAACGCCAAATCGAGAGGATGAGAAGCTCAGTAGATGATGACCCCAGGCTGGCCATCGGCACCGCAAAGGAACTCATCGAAACCACCTGTAAAACCATCCTCGCCGACCGGCACGTCGCATTTCCGGCGTCAGCAGACCTCCCCCAGCTCCTCAAGCTAACTCGGAGAAACTTGCAGCTCCTTCCCGACGACATCTCCGACAGCGCCAAGGGCGCTACCTCCATCAGAAGGCTTCTCTCATCTCTGGGAACCGTCGGTCAGGGGCTTGGTGAAGTTCGCAACCTCTACGGCACGGGACACGGGAAGGACGGCCGCTCTTCTGCCGTCTCGCCCCGAATCGCCCGTCTTGCAGTTGGCTCATCTGCGACGCTCGCGACGTTCCTTCTCGAGACCCATCGAGAACGGGAGTGACGCTCCGGCGAATTGTGCGGCGTACCGAATGCACCCTTAACAGAGATGTGTCGTAAGAACGTCAGCAAATAGACAGTTTTCAACAACTGAAGAGATGGGGGGTATCGGCATTTGATACGTAATCGGGTATTGTGCTTACGATGAAGAGTTCCGCTAGCACTGCCTCCGGGCGCTCCTTGCTTGTCCAATGGGCAAAGGGCCAAGACGACTGGATTCGCGACCTTACAAACCGGGTCCTGCAGACAAACCAGGACCTCTCTGAGCAAGACGTCGCGGCCGTCTACCAGCTACTTCTCGTCGAGAAACAGCTCGCGAAGGGTGAACACACTCCGGGGCCAACTCTCTCGGACTCCGGTACGACCAGCGCCCCTCCCCCTCCGCTGACAATCGCTTCTATCGACAACGTCAAGCGAGTCAACGCCCTCGCCCCGGGCCAGACCATCAACTTCAATCCGAAGATGACGGTCCTTTTTGGACCAAACGGTAGCGGGAAGACTGGCTACGTTCGCATCTTGAGACGGCTCTCGTCGGTGCGACGGGAGGAGCCCATCCTGCCCGACATCCTCGCAGACTCCCCGACCACAGAACCTCCCGAAGCAACCATTACCTACAAACTCGGAGACGAAGAGCATCCACTCGCATGGCGGGGCGAGGCAAGTGTCCCACCATTTACTCGGCTCGACAGCTTCGACGCGGCGGATGCGCGGGCGTACGTCGATGACGACCTGACATACGTTTACACGCCGGCCGACATAGCTCTTTTCCGATTCGTCTCAGGAGGTCTTGAACGCGTTCGCAAGCAGCTCGAAACGGCCAAGAAAGAGAGGTCCACCACCGCGAACCCGTTTCTCTCACACTTCCCAAGAGAGGTGTCATTCTTCCCGGTAATCGACGGCCTCGGCGCAACGACTGATATGTCCGGGCTACGCGCTCTCGCAAGCGTAACCACTGAAGAAGAGGCCTCGGTAGCGGCCCTCACCGAAACCGTAGCGGCTCTCTCCGGTCAATCTCTGGATGCGCAGGTGCAGGCAGCACAGGCTGACTACACACTCTTCAATGAAGCGAGAATCCTTGCGGAGCAGCTCCGCTCCTTTGATATAGACGCGTACAACCAGTCAGTCACTGCCCTTGCCGCGAGACTCATCCAGCAAACCGAAGCCACACAAACTGCATTCGCAGCCGACCCTCTCCCCGGATTCCTATCCTCTGAATGGCGAGCTTTCATCGAAGCAGGCGACAGCTACCTCAAGAGTCTCGGGCTTGAGGACTACCCCACCGATGAAGAACTCTGCCTTTACTGCCGCCAACCACTTTCAGCAGCGGCCATGGGTCTTCTGCGCCGCTATCGAGAGTTCAACAATGACGAGTACGATGGTCACGTCCGCACGGCTCGCCAGGAACTCGACGGTATTCGCAGCCCATTCCTGCAGACCAATGCCTCTACGCTAGAGCCACTCCTCCAACAGCGAAAGACCGCGCTCGCAGGCCAGGCACTCCCATCCGGGCTAGCGGAGGCCGAGAACCTCCTCGCCCCGGCTCGTGCGCTTGAGGGCGTCCTCAAAGACGGAAAACTCGTCCCAGACAGAACAGTCCCGTCCGGTATATCCGAAGTGCGGGCACGCCTAGAGGAGAGCGCTCAGAAGATCGGCGAGCGCCTCACGGGGCTCCGTGGAAAAGCTGGTGAGCGCGAGAAGCTGTTGAAGGAAAACACCACCAAGCTCATCCAGCTTCAGTCGCGGATCAAGCTCCGCGAGTTGCTTTCGGAGATTGAGAACTATGTCGAGCGCGCAAAGTGGGCAAAGCGTGCTGATGAGATTCTGCGCCGACTTCGCCCCGTCTCCAAGGCCCTAACAGACGCCTCGAAGCTAGCCAGTGAGCGCCTTCTGAACCAGGACTTCGAGAAGCACTTCCGAGACGAGTGCAAGCTCCTACGCACGCCACACGTGGTTCTCGACTTTCACGGCCAGCGCGGCCAACCTGCCAGACGCAAAGTTCTCCGCTCCGAATACAAGCTCAGCCAAACCCTCTCTGAAGGTGAACAGAAAGTTATCGCTCTAGCGGATTTCCTTGCCGAAGCTGCCCTCCGAACTTCAAATGCACCCGTCGTCTTCGACGACCCGGTCAACAGTCTCGACTACTCCCGCGTTCAGGAAGTAGCGACCCGCCTTGCGGCGCTTGCTGAGGACCGCCAGGTCATCGTCTTCACTCATAACATCTGGTTTACCGCCGAACTCCTGGAACGCTTCCGGGACCATCGGGAGGACTGCGCCTACTACGACGTTCGTATCGTCGAATCTCAACGCGGAATTGTGTCCGGCGGCACGCACCCACGGACAGACAGCGTCGGCGACCTGACCAAGCGCATCAAGCGTGTTATCGCCGAAGCGAAGAAGACATCCGGCGAAGTGCAAGATGCCCTGATATTTCGGGGGTACTCGCTTCTGCGTGCACTATCCGAAGTCATCGTCGAAAGCGAATTTTTCGAAGGTGTTGTCCGCCGCTACGAGCCGAACCTGATGCTCACCTTGCTCCCGAAGGTAAAACCACAAGGGCTCAAGGCTGCCGGCGAGCAGCTTTACCCGATCTACAAGCGCTGTTGTCGTTTCATCGACTCCCATTCGCAGCCACGTGAGCATCTGAACATCGTCCGCACCATCGACGAGTTGGAAGAAGATTTCAGCTCCATCCTCGAAGCGAGAACGCTATACAAGAAGGCTGCTGCCTGAGATCCGCGCCTTCAAACGTTGATAACTCTTGGAGCCCGATTCGGACGCGGCAGTGGCCGCCGCGGCGGGATCATCTGTGCTTCGATTGGGTTGGAGACGTCTCCACTGGGAGACAGCTGACCCGAGTCGCAGCACCGTCAGGGGACGGAGCAGCTTTTAGAAAACCCGTCGCGAACGCACTCAATCATTGACTATCGAGGTCGCGCGGAACATGAATTGCTCTCCTTCTATAAGGATAGCGGGGCGGCTTAACGACGGTGTCCACAAAATCGAAACAACCTCAGGGTGTCCCTACCCTTAAGAGGGACTGGGCCTACTACGGGGGTGACGGCGAAGCAGTACTTGAGCAAGAGGGCTCGAAACTCAGACTTCTTCTGACATGGCGTCCAAATCGGAGCCACCCCAGCCCACACTACATTCTCGAAGCCAAGCTCGTGCACACCTCTCCAGCCGGGAGGTGGTCGTTCTCAGGGGAATGGTTCGATACTTCCGATGTCGACAAGCGCTACCACCTCCGTGGCCATTATGATCCGGGGAAGGACGAAATTCGCCTCGATGGAACCGAGGACGTTCGATCCGAGTTCTTGGACCAACTACTCTTAACTCCCCGAACCGACGCCGACCCCGAACAAGAAGCCGCCCTCACGAAAGGGGCGGCCTTCTGGAACAAGTGGCGTTCAGTTCAGAAAATACACGCCCCCCGTCTGGCACGTACGAACTTTGAAGGACGGTCCCTCGAGGGCGCAAACCTCGCTCAAGCCGATCTCTCAGCTTCCGTCTGGAAACGTTGCAGACTTGCCAACGCGAGTTTTCGGCGAGCGAACTTGGTCGGGATCGACCTGCGCGGTACCGACTTGAGCGGCGTAGACTTCACGGATGCTACCCTCAGGGGCGCAGATCTTCGGGCCGCGTGTTTGCGAAACGCCACCCTGATCGGTGCAAACCTTTCGGGCGCGGCCATCGAGGGTGCTGACTTTGATGCAGCTCGCCTCCGCAAGACTGCCTTTTGCGACGTAGAAACGTCTAAGGCCGAAAACCTAGAGCGTTGTTGGTTTGTCGGTAAAAGTTATGCCGACATAAAGACGCTCGCTAGCGGGCAAGCAACACCTCGTCGCTTTCTTGAAGGTTGTGGCGTATCCCAGGAATTTACAGACCGCTTACCCTTATTGGTCGATAGCGGGAGTCCAACTCATTCGTGCTTCATTAGTTTCGCCTCCGAAGATGTCGACATCGCTGCGCAACTGGAAAGAGAACTTCGCGCCGACGGAATTCGAGTCTACTTTTTCCCCGAGAACATCCGTGTCGGGGACAAGGTGGAGAGAAAGATCTTCGAAGCGATCGATTCCCACGATCGTTTCATCGTGCTGTTGTCCGAAAACTCTGTCGCCAGCGACTGGGTAAAGCGAGAGGTGGAGTTGGGTCTGCGTATCGAACAGAAACGGCGTGGCGATTTTCTCATACCCGTCCAGCTGGGCGACGACTGGTCCAAGAGCCGCAAGGCTTGGGTAAAGCAAGTGAAGCAACGGGACCTTATCGACTATCGGGACCGGTCCCAGAACGCTTATCGGCTAGCGTACGACAGATTATTCCGTCTGCTTTGCCGCCAAGAGTAGCGAGCAGCAAACTTCGAATTGATCCAAATTATTGTGTATGAAAATGCTTATTCTCAGCAGCCGCGAGGCATCGCGAGAAGTACGGCTGGCAGACCGCCCGTTCGACTCGCCGGCTCGCCCGCACTGACGGGCGCCACGTAGCCCGCCGCGACCACATTCGCGGTCTCCGTTTCGGGTCTGCAGCGAGGCTCTTCATGGTTTGCCGAAGAGGACTACCTCCAGCCTCTCCGCCGCCTGCTGCTGCATCGTCGGCAAGACGTGCGAGTACGTGTCCAACGTCAGCGTCACGCTCGCGTGGCCGAGTCTCTCACTGACGACCTTCGGGTGCTCGCCCTGCGCCAACAGCTGTGATTCGGCGTGGAAAATTGACCCCCTTGGCGGGGGTATCGGCGTCCAAAATTGACCCCCTGCGATAGCACTGATGCGCTACCTGCTTTCAAAGCGGGAGCGACGGGGGATGAAGAGCGTGGAGACGATTGGTCGGATACGTCGGGAGCATTTCAGCAAGGGAAAAGCGATCAAGGAGATCGTCCGGGATCTGCGGGTATCGCGTAACACAGTGCGCAGAGTGCTGCGGTCGGGTGAGACGAAGTTCACGTACGAGCGGGAGATTCAGCCGCGACCGAAACTGGGCGCGTGGACGTCGGAGATCGAGGAGCAGCTCGAGTCGAACGAGACGAAGTCACCGCGTGAGCGGCTAACGCTGATACGAATCTACGAAGATCTGCGTGGGCGTGGTTACGAGGGTGGCTACGACGCCGTCAGGCGGTACGCGAAGAAGTGGAGAACGGCGCGTGGGAAGTCGGCAGCGTCGGCGTACGTGCCGCTGACGTTCGCACCAGGCGAAGCGTACCAGTTTGACTGGAGCCACGAGGTCGTGGTGATGAACGGCCAGACCGCGACGGTGAAGGTCGCCCACGTGCGGCTGTGCCACAGCCGGATGCTGTTCGCACGGGCCTATCCCCGGGAGACGCAGGAGATGGTGTTCGATGCCCACGACCGGGCCTTCGCCTTTTTCAGGGGAGCGTGCGAGCGGGGCATCTACGACAATATGAAGACGGCGGTGGACGCGGTCCACGTCGGCAAGAAGCGCAAATACAACCGACGCTTTCTACAGATGTGCAGCCACTACCTGGTGGATCCGGTCGCCTGCACACCGGCTAGCGGCTGGGAGAAGGGACAGGTCGAGAACCAAGTGGGACTGGTGCGCAAACGCATGTTCACACCTAGAGTGCGGGCCAAGAGCTACCACGAGCTCAACGGCTGGCTGCTCGACCGCTGCATCACCTTTGCGAAGGCCCACCGTCATCCAGAACGGAGCGAAGAGACGGTCTGGGAGGTGTTCGAGTCCGAGCGTGAGCAACTCGTCCCCTATGCCGGGCACTTCGACGGCTTCCACGCGGTGCCGGCGACAGTGTCGAAGACCTGCTTAGTGCGTTTCGACAACAACAAGTATTCGGTGGAGGCAAACGCGGTCGGACGGCCCGTCGAGGTGCAGGCGTACGCCGATCGCATTGTGATCCGCCAGGACGGCAGAATCGTCGCCGAGCACGAGCGCTCTTTCGGGCGCGGTGTGACGGTTTACAATCCCTGGCACTACGTGCCCGTACTCGCCCGAAAACCAGGAGCCCTGCGAAACGGCGCTCCGTTCAAGGACTGGGTGCTGCCGTCGGCGATGGAGCAGGTGCGGCGTAAGCTTGCCCGGACCGAAGACGGGAATCGGCAAATGGTCGATATTCTGGCCGCTGTGCTGACCGATGGTCTAGAGGCGGTCGAGGCGGCATGTGCCGATGCCCTTACCGACGGCGTTCACTCTGCCGATGTCGTTCTGAACATCCTCGCACGCCGTCGAGATCCCGATCCTCCAGCAACGATCCTCACGCCGGCCCACCTATCGCTGCGTCACGCGCCGGTGAGTGACTGCGCCCGTTATGACCGCCTCAGGAGTGCCAGCTGATGGAACGCTCTGAGATCTTCGAACTGATGGGCCAGCTAAAGCTCAACGGAATGAAGGCCGCCTTCGACGAGCTGATGGTCAGCGCGATCAAACGCCGGCACGAACCGCAGCGCATCATCGGCGACCTACTGAGCGCGGAGATTGCCGACAAACAGGCCCGCTCGATTCGCTATCAACTCACGATTGCCAAGCTGCCTCTGGCCAAAGACCTCGACGACTTCGAATTCAAGGACACGCCGATCAACGAGACGCTGGCACGGGACCTTGCCGGCGGCGGTTTCCTCGAGCAGCAGCGCAATGCGGTGCTGATCGGTGGCACTGGCACCGGGAAAACCCACCTTGCCATCGCGATCGCCCGACACTGCATCCGTTCGGGCGCACGGGGACGCTTCTTCAACGTCGTGGACCTGGTGAACCAACTCGAGACCGAGACCCGCAGCGGACACCAGGGGCGGATCGCGGCCCGACTCGCCCGCATGGACTTCGTCGTCCTCGACGAACTCGGCTACCTTCCATTCGCCCAGGCCGGCGGCCAGCTCCTGTTTCACCTCGTCAGCCAGCTCTACGAGCGTACCTCAATCATCGTCACCACCAATCTGGCGTTCGGAGAATGGCCTGCCGTCTTCGGTGACGCCAAGATGACCACTGCTCTACTCGACCGCCTCACTCACCACTGCGACATCATCGAAACAGGCAACGAGAGCTGGCGCTTCAAAACCCGCGACGATACCCCCGAGCCCAGCGGCGCCCGCCCCATCTCCGCCGGCTACGCCGGCTCCGATGGGGCGAAATCCAAGAAGAAAAATCGCTGACTCAGGGGGGTCAATTTTGGACGCCGATTGGGGGTCAATTTTCGACGCCGATTGACA
>JAJCZJ010000003.1 GCA_029262455.1 Deltaproteobacteria bacterium
GAGGGAGGTGCGGACACTGCGGACGGGACAACACTGCGAACGGGACAGCGAGTTATCCAACTTTGAAATCCCCCCAGTATCGTTCATTGACCGAAGCGCTCCTGCATGCTTCCACGAGAGCATCTCTTGTCGGAGCAGGTAGCTGGACCCCCAGCTCGAACAGGTTGTCGCACAGATTCTCCAATGCCACTTTCGTTTCACCGCTGATAACAAGCTCGCGTACATTGTCTTGCGGAAACGAGGGGGCGACGTCTCCTATGAAGTCCAAGAGAGTAAGAGCCATCGAAATCTGATGGGCGTTAAGATCCATGATTGGCTTCTCCTCCGTCTACCTGACGTAGCCGGTCACAATGCCGACCGCATTGGGTCCAGCGGGTTCAACAATTACGGAGAGTTCGAGTCCATGATCTCGGCCTCGTACCTCGAATCGTACGGGGTTACCCCTAGAATTCACGGTTGGCAAGCCCGGAGCTGGTCCCCCTGTCGTGATCTGAGCCTTGTCGAATCCCGGTCCAGTTGTCTGCTTCCACGTGCTGTTTGGAGAGTTTGCCACCCGCTCCAAGGCGGCGATGGCTTGGTCATCCGTCCAGGTGTCCGGGAACGCTCCTCGGACGCTCCCACGGTTCGGCCCATGCCCAGATCCTGGAACTCCCGGGTCGCCATCGAGGATGTGCGTCCTCCGGTCAGGAGAGGCTCGGAATCCTCTCCCCTTTGGGACACCTATCTTGCCCTTGGCTCCTTTCTCAATGAGCGTACGGCCAGCGCCTTTAACGATACCCGCCGCGCCGAGAATCTCAGTCGTGTTATTGGCGTCTAATGCTACAGCAACTCCGACACCCTTTGCCTTCTCATAAACTCGACCTGCTGCGGCGACCTGCTCTACGACATTGTTCGCGACCAAGACTTGGTCCGAATCCCGCCTACTAGACCGAGTCTCGTCAAACTCTTCATCGAAATCGTCAAGAGCGCGGCCCGTGTTTGTGACTCTCTGCTTTAGAGATTCGAGGAAAGCCAGCGCCTTGTCGAAGAAACCGAGTTCCTCTTCCACCTCCTTTGGTATCAGCGATCTCGGAGGCCCGCCTTTGACAAGAAGACCTGTGGAGGGATCTACCTTGGTCTCAAAGTGCCGCAAGCTTATCTGCAAGGGGCTCTCTTCTTCCTCCAGGCCTTCCCGCGGCATTCGCCCATCAGGGTCGACAAAAACCGTCGGGTTCTGAAACGTGTACAGATACCGATGCAGACTCGGCGGATTGCTCGGGTCTCCAAACACCGGATCGTTGCTCAGGAACCGCCCGATCTCGGGATCGTAGAAACGGGCCTTGGCATAAATCAGTCCGGTCTCGTCATCGTGCTCATGACCGGTGAAGCCAAAGGGGTTGGCACCATTCGCCAGCTGACCCCGGCTGTTGCCCCAGGCGTCCCATTGATACCGACCGAGGATGGCACCAATCGGCGTGGTCAGATCGCTGACGGATCCCAGAGCATCGTGTAGGTAGTATGCCCGGGCGTCGACGGAGTCGTCGACCGAGAGCAGGCGGTTGGGGCCGTAGTCGTACTTGGTGGTTCGGCCAGTGTCGCTGGTGCGGAGCAGGACGCTTTGGTCGTCGTAGACGTATTGCTCTTCGCCATCAGCGACGGTTTGTTTGCTGACCCGCAGCCCCTGGAAGTCGTAGGTGTAGGCACCGATCGGGCCAGCGCCCTGGTCGACGATGGTTAACCGATCGCGGATGTCGAAGGTGAAGTTCGTCGACTCGGTGGCGGTGCCGCGAGTGATTTGGTTGCCGTTGGCGTCGTAGGTGTAGGTGACGCTGGCGTCGGGATCCAGGATGTTGACGACTTCGGTGAGCTGGTTACGGCTGTTGTGGACATAGGTCTTGTCGACCAATGTCGTAGTGTCAGTGAGGTCGGTTTCGACTTCGGTCGCACGGTTGCCAGCGGCATCGTAGGTGGTGGTGGTGATCTTGTCTGGGTAGGTGACTTCGGTCAGACGATCGGCGCCATCGTAGCTATAGGTGGTCGTCTCAGCCGGCAGACTGCTGTGCGCCTCGATCTGCTGAGTGCGATTGCCGTTCAGATCGTAGGTGTACTCGAAGCTCGACACCAGGGCGACGCTGTTGTGGCGGTTGTCGACCCGTGTCACTCGGTTGGACGCATCGTAGGTGTGCTCAGCACTGGTGCCGTTGGGATAGGTGACCTTCTTCGGCAAGCTGTTCTTGAAGTAGGTGTGTTGGGTAGCGCCGGCACCTGGGATCAGCACGCTGTCGACCCGGTTGAGGGCGTCGTAGGTGTAGGTCGTGATCAGACCGTTGGGGTCGGTGAGGCGGGTGCGGTTACCGTTGGCGTCGTAGACGTAGGCTAGGGTGTTGCCCCACCGATCCGTTGTCGACTCGAGTCGGTCGAAGTTGTCGTAGGTGCGGGTGGTGGTTTGATTCGGGTCGCCTCTTGTCGATTCGACGACGCTGACGAGGTTGTTGTTACGATCCCAGGCTGACGCTACTGCTTGGGCGAAATCAGGCGTGCTGTCGGTCTCGCGGTACTCGCGCCTGGTCTCGCGGTTGAGGGCGTCGTAGGTATACGTCGATGCCTGCCCGTTGGGGTCCTGCATCTGGCTCAGGTTGCCCTCGGGGTCGTAGTTGCGGGTTTCGAAGGCCGTGTCAGCGTAGGTCATCCGCGTTTGACGATCGAACTCGTCATACTCGTAACTGGTGACATTGAGCTCGCCGTCGGTCTGAGTGGCCAGGTTGTCGTTCTTGTCGTAGGTGAACTCGCTGCGATCGGCCTCGGGATTGACGACGGCGGTGAGACGATCGGCACCGTCGAATTCATAGGTCCACAGATCACCTTCGGGCCCCTGCATCGAGACGCGATTGCCGTTGCCGTCGTAGCCGTGGGTGGTGGTTTCGTCACCGCCTCGCGTTTCGGTGAGCACGCGCTGACGCAGGTCGTAGGTCTGCTCGAAGGTGCGGCCTTCCGGATCGACCGAGCGCACCAGGTCACCCATGTCATTGAATGCGTAGGTGGTGGTTGCGGACAGGGGACGGCGGTCGGCGATGCGTAGGTTGCGTTCGTCGTAGTCGACGAAGGTCTGATTGCGGTTGGCGTCGAAGGTCGAAACGGCATTACCGACGTCGTCGTACTCGACTTGCCCGATCAGTAGGCCGGCGCGGGTGGTGTGGGTGCGACGGTTCTCACGATCGTATTGATACTCAGAGGGGATGCCGCGTCGGTCCGTTTCGGTGAGCTGGTTGTCGGCTGCGTCGTAGGTAACAGCGGTGGTGTACCGCTCACCGTCCACTTCTGGATCCGTCTGCAGAATCAGGCGGTTGAGATCGTCGTATTCGAAATCGGTGACGCTGCCGCGACGGTCAGTCTGACGCAAGGTGTTGCCAACGGCGTCGTACTCGGTGGCTGCGACTTGATCTAGAGCGTCGGTGGTCACCACCAGACGATTGAGCGCGTCGTAGACGAAACTCGTTGTAAACCCGCGAGCGTTGGTTTGCGTTATCGGGTTGCCGGCGACGTCATAGGTGGCCGACACCTCGCGGTCTTCCGGCAAGCTTTGGAAGACGATCCGGTCAAGGACATCGTAGGTGTTGACCGTCACGTTGCCGTTGGCGTCGGTGACTTCGACCTGATTGCCTCGCGCGTCGTAGCGAAACGAACCGACCGTACCCAATGTGTCGGTGGTGCTGGTCAGGCGGTTGAGGGGGTCGTAGACATGGGTCAGCTCGTTGCCATTGGCTAGCGTTTCGCCGATTCGGTTGCCGACAGGGTCGTACGACATCTCGGTGACGACGTTACGCGAGGGTGTGGTGATGCGATCGAGGTGCACCGTGGTGCGGATACGGCGGTTGCGGCTATCGTAGGCGTAACTCGTGAGGTGACCGCGACGGTCGGTCTCGCGGACCAGGTTGCCCACCGCGTCGTACTCCATGGCGTGGACGTGGCCCAGGGCGTCGATCTCGGCGATTGGCCGATCGGCGGCGTCGTAGAGCAGGCTGCGGGTCTGGGTG
>JAJCZJ010000004.1 GCA_029262455.1 Deltaproteobacteria bacterium
AAGTGGCACCTCGGCCACGCGCAGATGACGTATCATCCGAACCAACGCGGGTTCGATCACTTCTACGGTCATTTGCACACGGAAGTCGGTTACTTCCCTCCCTTTGGGAATCAAGGCGGCAAGGACTTTCAAGAAAACGGAAAGTCGATCGAAGCGGATGGCTACGAAACATTCCTGCTTGCGGACGAGGCTTCTCGTTGGGTGCGAGAACGCGACAAGAGCAAGCCGTTCTTCCTGTACGTTCCATTCATCGCACCGCACACACCACTCGACGCCCCGGACGATCTCAAGAGCAAGTACGCCGAAATGGAAGACGATCGGCAGCCGGCGCGGAGCCGCCAGACCGATCAGACTCGAAGGATGAGTCGCTTGATGATGCGTCCGAGTGCGCGGCCGATGTATGCTGCAGTGGTCGATGCGATGGACCAGGCGGTAGGACGCGTGCTGGATACTCTCGATAGCGAAGGCATCGCAGAAGAAACGATGGTCCTTTTTTTCAGCGACAATGGTGGTGCTGCCTACGCGTCGGGCGGCGCCGATAACGTCCCGCTGCGTGGCGGCAAAGGGGAGACTTTTGAAGGTGGCATACGTGTCGTGTCGCTGCTGCGCTGGCCCGAGAAGCTCAAGGGTGGGACAAAGTTCGATAGCATCATGTCTGTGATGGACGTATTTCCTACTCTCGCGGCCGCGGTGGGGCTGGTACCGGGCAACGACACATTTGACCTAGACGGACGCAACCTCTGGTCGTCGATCCGTGATGGCAAGAAGGTGCGGCGAGATGACTATCTGTACTTCGCCTCCGAGACTCCGATTCGCGGCGCGTTCAATCTGACGGCATTCGACGACGAATGGAAGCTGGTCCAGGACGTTCGCCAAGGTCTCTTGTCGGCGGATGTGACGAATTACTTGTTTCGCATTCAAGACGACCCCAACGAATACAACAATCTCGCCGCCGAACGCCCTGATGTGGTCGCGAAGATGGCGAAGGCGATCCACATTTGGCGCCAGCGGTATCCGGTCTCCGGGACACGCGCCGAGTTGGTGCCACCGCCGGGATGGCGCGCGCCGAAAGACTGGGCCTCGTATCCGATGGCCCTGGCGGACCTACAGGAAGAGGCGGCGCCTGGAATGCCGCCAGCGTACGCGTTGCGCCCTTTGGATTGGCAACATGGCGAAGTCGGGAGATTGATCTACGACTGCGAACCCCTGCAGATTTTGGGTGGAGGTTTTTGTCACTAGATGAACGGCCACCGTGTGTCGGCGTCTTTAATATTACGGTAGTTGACATTCTTGGGTGCCCGTATGTAATATCGGGGCGTGGGTCTCGGGGCGAAGAGTTTGATTCTGGATTTGCTGGCGACGTTGCGGCCGGGGGCGGTGATGCCGGTCGGCGCGCTGGTCGAGGCCGGCGAGTTGTTCGGTTTGTCGAGTAATAACGTCCGGGTTTCGGCGGCGCGCTTGCTCGCCGCCGGTCAGATCGCGCGCGACGAAAGAGGGTGTTATCGGCTCGGTCCCAAATCACAGTCGATTGGGCAGCGGATTCGGTCTTGGCGCGCATTGGATCGGCGGACTCGTGCGTGGAGTGGCTCCTGGATCGGCGTGCGCGTCGAGAGGGGCAGCCGTAGTGCTGCGCGCGATCGCAAGCGAGCCCTCGGTCTGCTCGGGCTGGAGAAGTGGCGCAGTGATCTCTGGTTGCGCCCAGACAACCTATCGGGCGGTGTGGCCGGGGTTCGCAGCGAGCTTGTCGCGCTGGGTCTGCCGCGGACGGATGTCGTTTTTTCTGTCAGCAACCTAGACGATACGGCCGAGGCGCAAGCCCGAGGGCTTTGGGACGTCGCCGGCATCTGTGGGGCGTATGGCCACCTTCTAGGCGAGGTCGCCGCGGGCACCCGCCGTCTCGCCGATCTGGCGCCGAGTGAGGCGATGATTGAATCGTTTCTTCTTGGCGGTCGAGTGCTGCGCTCACTGCTGCGCGACCCGCTGCTTCCGGAAGAGATCTGTCCGGGCGCGCAGCGTCAGGAGTTGTTGGAGGCGATGCGCAGCTACGATCGGCTGGGTCGGTCGGCTTGGGCGGGGTTGCTGAGGAAGTGGGAGGTTCCCTATCGGCGGGCTCCCTTGGACGGCGGAATGGATGTTTCCAGACCGCGGCTCGTTGGATGAACATTGGGATGAGTTTGGAGAAGCGGATGTCGAATCAGACGCATGTTGAGAACGCAGCAACGCGGTGGCGGGAGCACGTCACGCGCGAAGAGATTCGTGAGTTACTGACGCCGCGGGATTACCGTTCGTGGCTGTCGATTGCTTTCAATTGGACACTGATCTTTGGTTCGTTTGCGCTTGTCGCAGCATGGCCGAATCCTCTGAGCATCATTGTTGCCGTGGTTGTGATCGGCGCGCGGCAGTTGTCGTGTGCTGCAATCATGCACGATGCCGCGCACCGCGCCCTGTTGAGTGACCGAAAGTGGAACGATTGGGCCGGCAACTGGTTGGCTGCGTATCCTGTTTGGTCCGACACCGATCGCTACCGCCCCTATCACATGGAGCATCATCGAAGGACCGGGAGTTCGGAAGATCCGGACTTGGGGTTGGTTAAACCGTTCCCCATCACGACCAAGAGCCTGTGGCGTAAGGTTTGGCGCGATCTATCGGGACAGACCGGGTGGAAGTTTGCCAAGGCGTCCTGGCGGCGGAGCTTCGCGTTGTGGAAGTCGGATCCCTTGGCGCGTCGAGCGGCGCGCGGAGTTCTGGTTGCAAATTTGGTGTTGCTGGCGATCCTTGCGTTGTCCGGCTATCCGGAACTGTACGTCTTGTGGGTCATCGCTTGGCTTACGACCTACACACTGGTTACACGCATTCGGGCGATAGCCGAACACGCGATGACACCCGCGGCGTTCGATCCGGACGCGCCGCTCAACAACACGCGGACCGTGTTGGCACGTTGGTGGGAACGTCTGCTGGTAGCTCCGAATTTCCTCAACTACCACCTGGAACACCATCTTCTGATGACCGTGCCGCATTACAATCTGCCGCGTATGCACGCCCTGCTCGCGGAGCGAGGGGTGATGGACAGCGCGTGCATCGAGCGCAGCTATTGGCGGATTTTGAGCCGCGCATCCAGCTTGCGCTAGTTTGATCTGGTTGATCAGAACTCGTGCGCGAGGCCGTTTGATCGGCCTTGTGGGTTCCATGTTAAACGAAGTGTGCACTCGCTGGTTCTGTCTGCAGTATCGGGCTTGGTGACTCGCTGGGATGCGGGTTCTGCTTGATTGCGACCCTTTCGTCGGCGATAGAGATGCATGGTCACCCCGAATGACACCCCCGCCCTGGCCCGCTTGTTGGCAGCGGTGAGAGTTCTGTCGAAGCTCGGTTCAGGCACGCTCGAGGGCAAAGATCCCGGAACGAAGCCGGATCGTTTGGCGATTGCGTTTGACGAGGCATACACCGCCTACGTCGGTCAGCTGTCGGAGCTGCCTTCGGAAAACCAAATGGAGGCGCTGCAGAGGCTCGATCAGCAGCTCGAACGGATGTCGGACCCGGCGCAGGCAGACACACTCTGGACTGCAGATGCGATGAAGAGAGACCCGGCGTGGGCCTTGGTTCGATCGATTTCCCTCGAGATTCTGCTCCATTTTGGGGAGGGTCGCTCCAATGCCTGATGAAGCCCGGTCGAATGACGACATTGAAGTATTAGGGATCGATCATTTGTACTTCACCGTCAGTGATCTCACTCGGTCGGAAGAGTTCTACGACCGCCTCATGCAGCTCGTCGGGTTTCACAAGGGCGACAAAGCGGTAGCCGGGGAGGCGCATCTCCATTACTTCAACCGGGTCATGCAGATATCGTTACGTCCGGCGCGTCAGCTGCTGGCGCATGACCCGTATGCGCCGGGTTTGCACCACCTGTGCTTGCAGGTCCGAACCCGTCGCCAGGTCGACGTCGTGTACGACGCGTTGCAGGCTTGGGGTGTGGTCGCCAGCGAACCCGCGCTCTATCCAGAGTACTTTGAGGGCTACTACGCCACCTTCTTCGAAGACCCTGATGGCATTCGGCTGGAGATCATTTGTCGGACGGCGTATCGCGACGAGTTGGTGCAACGTTGGGACGACTTCCGGGTGTTCCTCAATCCGCTTGCTGACCTGCGGCGACGCAGCGGTGAATGAAGCAGTTGAATCATCGAGATCGTTGTGGAGAATGAACCGAATGTTTGTGCGAAATGTGCTTGCCACGGCCGTGCTGGTTCCGTTGGCTGCCTGTAGTTTGGTCCTTCAGGCTTCTGGATATCCCCCGGAAGCCGGGCGCAAGAGCCCGCCGATCGGGATCGAAGACCGCGCTGTCGCGGTCGGGGCGAAAGTTTCGCCGGGTGGTTTGGCGTCGACCAAAGGAGAGATCGCACTCGAAAAGGGGCGACGTCATGTGTTGGTGTTCTACCGCGGCGCATGGTGACCGCATTGTCGTAAGCAGCTGGTCGAGCTGCAAAAGAGCCAAGATGGATTTTCAAAGCAAAACGCTGATGTCCTCGGTGTGTCTGTCGATTCGACTGATACCAGCACGGAGATGAGCGATCAGCTTGGTCTGACCTTTCCGATCGTCGCTGATAGCGGGGCGGCGTTGGCCAAGAGTTTCGGCGTTCACGATGCGGCGAACGATATTGCATGGCCGTCAGTGTTCATCGTCGACGAAAACGGTCTCGTCGCTTGGAGCAATGTTGCGAGCAGCTACGTCTACGAGAAGCGCCCGACAGCGCAGCAATTGCTCGAAGCTCTGACGACGCTTAGGTCGTCGAAGTAGCCGTTCGTTGAAAACAGGATGCCGGCTGTAACGGTATCGCCGCGTTGCGAAATCCTCGACCAGACTAGGGCTTTGTCTCGCCCCGCCGACAGGGCTTCGGGGTACCGGCCGGTTTTGCGCCTGGCGCTACCACCCGAATCTTCGTTTTCTCTACCGCAGGCGTTCTTCTAGTCGTTTGTTGCCGCGGCCAATTGTTTCAGGTTCTCGGCGTGAGTCTCGCGACTGATGTTGTAGGGACCGATGCAAGCTAGGCCGGCTCCGTAGAGGAGGAGAATGATCGGAATGTACACTTTGCCTAGATTGCTCACGACCTCGGCGGGGACCTCCCCTGGCTGAGCGTCGCGAGGGAAGTCGATCATTCCGAGAATGATCGTCGAGGTGAAGATACCGACACCGGAAACCGACTTTTGAACAAAACTGCGGGCGGCGAAGAACATTCCTTCCGAGCGCCTACCGGTACTTAGCTCGCTGTCTTCGACGATGTCGGCGACCATTGCCGAGACGAGAATGCTGGTCACGATGATGAGGCCGATCTCGATGATGCTGTGTCCGACAAGAATCGGCATCAGCCACGGGCTTCCGTTTTCGGGCATCCATCCGATGAGGCGACCGAGGATCGGCGCCGGCGCCAAGGTCAGTGCGGTCGCGCCGATCGTCATCGCGGCGGTCTTTTTCCCGAGATTCTTGGACAGAACCGGGGAGACGACGAGAGCGATAGCGGCGGAGATGAAGTTCGCCAGGACGATCGTTGAAATCTGGTCCGACGACAGCTCCCAAAAGAAGGTGGTGAAGTAAATGTTCAGGGCGGCAGACAGACCGGCTGCCATTGCCCAGAAGATGCCGGAAATGAACAGCACCACAAACGATCGATTCGAAAAGGTCTCGCGCATTTCGCTCACAGTGCGAGATAGACCGCCCCCTTTGCGCTCCGGCGGGGACTTCAGGTTGGGGATATGCCGGTGCGTGCCAATGGCGGATACGAGGATGGCGAAAACCATCAGTGCTGAAGCAGCGAGCCCGTATTGCCGGTACCCGGTTTTATTGAGTACTCCCACTGAATGTTCGGCATCGGGTTGGAGGAAAACGGAGAAGGCCAAAACGGACATCGTCAGTCCGCCCCACCAGCCAAAGAAGTAGCGGTAGCTGACGAGGGATGTTCGCTCGTCGTAGTCGTCGGTGAGTTCGGATACGAGGGAAGTACTCGGGATTTCGTAGAACGTGATGAAGGTTCGTACCAGGACCGCAATCGTCACGAAGTAGGCGAACAACGCACCGTCGGACAGGCCTGCGGGCGGTGAAAACAAGAAGTAATAGGAGATGGCCACAGGTACAGCAGCTGCGTACATGAATGGATGACGCCGTCCCCAGCGCGAATTTAGATTGTCCGAAGCGTATCCGACGATTGGGTCGGAGATCGAGTCGATCACGAGTGCGATCAAGATGCCGGCGCCGACCCAGATTTGTGGCAAGCCTAGAACTTGGTTGTAGTAGAGCAGCAAGAGATAGGCGAAGCCGTTGTCCTTGACTCCGTAGGCAACCGACCCGAAGCCATAGAACAGTTTAGTCGAGAGCTGGAGCCGGGAGGTTGGCTTGGAGGGCGCTGCTCGACGCGGCGAAGTTGTCATAGCGGGCATTGGTGCTCCTAACGGTGACAGCCCGCTGGTTGCTGCTTGCGGGGAACGGGTTCGTTCAACGCCAGGTCTCTACCCGACGATCCCGAAGCCGCCATCGACGATGAAGACTTGACCGATCACCAAGTCGGAGCCTTCGATTGGCGCAGATCGTTCACCACGGCATCGCCGCCGCGTTCGGATAGGCGAAGTGCTTCGCCCGGCCAACACCTGATCTGGCGCCGGTCACCAGGCCAACTTTTTCTTGGATGTTCACGTTCTCGCCTCCAGGGGGCACCTTGCCTTGCCGCGTGTGCCTCGGAACTCGTAGGCTACGCTTACCTGATTGCCCTGTTCCTTGCGAGGTTCGAAGGGCTCACAGAGAGAGGTCGCGGTTTGAGTCCGGGCCGACTCTGTGGCCAGCTCTTGCTTTGGCCGGTCCGGTTCGGCTAGTGGTGCGGCCGCAAGGGTGAGCAAGGCGCTGTGCCGCTGCATCCGCCCGGGCATGATGTCCGCGCATCCATAAGTAATTTTTGAAGGGTTCTGATGTCCTACCTGCCACAAGCACTCGAGATTCTTGGTGCATTGGGCCTGTTTCTCTTTGGCCTGACGGTGATGAGCGAGGGCTTGCAGAAGGCCTCGGGTTCGAAGTTGCGCGAGATTCTCTCGAAGGCAACGACGAACCGAATCATGGGTACGATTTCGGGTTTCCTGATTACCTGTGCGGTTCAATCCTCGAGTGCCACCACAGTGATGGTTGTCGCGTTTTGCAGCGCCGGCCTACTCACTCTCGGGCAGAGCCTCGGGGTGATCTTCGGCGCCAATATCGGGACGACGACGACAGCCTGGTTGGTCTCCTTGCTGGGCTTCAAAGTCAAGATCGCTGCTTTCGCGCTTCCGCTGATCGGCATCGGGTTCTTCTCGCAGTTCATCAAGCGCTGGCGCACGCCTCACCGGGTCGGGCAGGCGCTTGTTGGATTTGGTGTTTTGTTCTTGGGCCTTTCGCTCCTGAAAGATGCAATCCCCGATGTACGCAGTGCGCCTGAAGTCATGGAGTGGCTGGCGCGCCTCGAGCCAGACAAGGCAAGCGGACTCTTTCTCGCGGTCGCGTTCGGGACGGTGATCACGATTGTAGTCCAATCTTCGAGCGCATCGATGGCGATTACTCTCACTGCCGCCGCAAAGGGCTATATTGATTTTCCAACCGCGTGTGCGATTGCCCTCGGGCAGAATATCGGTACGACCGTGACGGCGATGTTGGCGGCGATTGGCGCGCCAGTGGTTGCGCGACGTGCGGCGCTCGCCCACGTGCTTTTCAACCTCTTGGGGTCGATCTGGCCGATACTCCTCTTTAAGCCCTTTCTCGTGCTGGTCGATTCCATCGTGCCCGGGGATCCGTTCGGAGTCGGTGAGGATGCGTTGCTTGTGGCGATTCCGACCCATGTCGCGGCATTCCACACGACGTTCAATGTGATTAATACGTTGGTGTTCCTGCCGATTGTCGGACCGTTCGAGCGTCTCGTCGTGTGGTTGATGCCGCATACCGCCGACGAGGAGGAAACGGACCACGAGCTGGTTTACCTGTCGACACCTTTTGGCTCGACACCCGAGCTCGCGATCAACGCTGCAGCAAAGGAAGTCGATCGGATGGCCGGCGTGACGGTCAAGATGTTGTCGCGGATTCAACAGGCGATGGCCGCGGACCCGGCGAAGCTGCCGAGGTTGCTGAAGAAGATTCGCGACCACGAACGAGCGACGGACATTTTGGAGCACAAGATCAACGAATTCCTTGGCAAGCTCGTGCACGGCCAGTTGTCGACCTCTGCGACGAAGCAGGTTCTGTCGATGATGAGCATGATCAACGATCTCGAGCGGATTGGTGACCACGGTGAGAAGATCGCCGACAGACTGGAGCGCTTGGCGAGCAGTAGTGCCGGGCTGTCTGAAGCCGCGAGGGCGGAGCTTCGTGAAATGGCCCAGGCGGCCTTTGACAACCTGAGCATCATGAAAACTCTGATCTTGGTCCGCGAGGACGACCCGATGCCGGCGGCGACGGCGCGCGAAGATCGGCTCAACGAACTGCGCGATCGACTGCGCCAGTCTCATTTACAACGTATGTCGCGCGGTGATTGTGACCCACTATGCGGCGTGATCTACAGCGACTTGCTCAGCAGTTTTGAAAAGATGGGAGACCACTCTTACAACGTTGCTGAGGCCACTGCAGGCATCAAGTAGCGATCCACCGCGAACAGCGACGTGGCGATCGCTGTATATCGAGGCAGGCTTCGGTTTGAACAGGGGAAGGAGCACTGATGTTTGTCAACTTTGAAACTAGGCGTTCTGCGAAGTTGACTTGGAAGGGCCTTGGAACCTTGCTCGTGAGCTAGCTTGGTACAGCCCTCGAGGCGGGGCTCGTGGTCGCTCTGGCCGGGGGTGTCGCGCTCGGTGGGTGCTCCTTGTTCGCCTGTGCACCCAAATCACCCGAGGCTGGTGCGCCGCTGCCCCAGGTTCTTCGTTCAGATCGAGGAAGGCACGAGCTACCAGTGGCCGGAGCAGGAGGCAGGCATCGTGCCCCGCCTGGGTGCCACGGCAATCGCTCTGTCGGGTGGCGGCACCCGCGCGCTATCGGCTGCTTCGGGTCAATTGCGAACCCTCTACAACATGCGGGTGGGAAAAAAGAGGATGATCGAGACCGACTACATTTCGTCGGTATCGGGAGGAACCTGGACCGCGGCGATCTTCACCTTCTACAGAAGCGGCGCACAAACGACTTTGGGCTTCTCGGGGATGGGATTCCTCAACCGAACGAGCTGACTTGGAGCGGCTGCACCGACCCATACCGACCGAGCGACTCCTTCATGTGGCCACACGCGATCTGATTGCTCGCCTGGAGAAGGATTTGTTCGGATGTGTCACGGCACAGCCGCGAGCCCGCCATTCCCGTTGCGTATGCTCGCGTGAATTTGACACCCGGTATGGCCGATGCCAAGGGTGCCACAGTGTCCGACCCTAGAAAACTCTGCGAGCCAGATAGGCGGGAGACAGCTCCAACCGTCTCATCCGAGCTGGCGCAGTTTCTTCGCGAGCGAAAATGGTACTGGATCGTGCCTTTGGCGGTCGTCGTAGTGCTTCTCGCTCTACTTGCTGCGCTCAGCCGCGATCAAATCGCGCCACACATTTACCCGTTGTTTTGAGAGGGCGGGCGTCGTTGTGCGCTTTCGAAGTCTGAGAATCGGTACGAAGGCAGCTATCGTTCTCCTTGGCTGTATAGGAGCCGTTGCGATCTTTGCGCTTTCATCGATGGTCTTCGCGCGGTTCGGAGACTACCTCGAGCTTCGGGCGCAACCGGGCGTTCGCTACCGCATCGACGACACCCTCGAAGCGGTGGGTGATGATGGTCAGTATCTGCTCGAGTATTCGCCGGAAGATCTGAGCAACTTCCCTTTGCCGTTCACGCGGCCAGACGGGAGGCTGGTTCATGTGCCGGCTTACCGGCATGAGCTGGAGCACATGATTCCTCCGAACCGCGCCGCGCCCGAAGGGGTGACGCGAATCGCGTTCGTCGGCGGATCAACGACGATGGCGTACCCGCGGCACACGTCGAGAGTGTTGAGGCGGTTGGGGTATCCGATCGAGTCGCACAACTTGGGAGTTCCGGGGAGCATTTCCGGTACGACGCTGCTGTTCATGGCGCGCTATTTGGCGCGCTGGCAACCCAACATCGTCGTCGTCTACCACGGATTCAACGACTTGAACTTCGTGACGTCGAATTCCGCCTTCGCGCCGATCGACTCCGTAGAAAACCGGCAACGTGCTTACGGCCAACTTCGCCGGTATTACGATGGTATGCTGGAATTCTGTCATCGCATCGATTGCACCTTGGTTGTATCGACCTTCGCCGCGCCAGATCCGAGCCTCTCCACGGCTGCCGAGCAACAGCGTTTCGAGGTCCTTTTTCGCGAGGTCTTTCCCTGGATTGGGTCGCCGGGTCGTTACGCCGAGCTGTTGGGGTTGTACAATGACATGGTTCGCGCCTTCGCGGGTGAGAACGGCGTGCCGCTGATCGATGTCGCGTCGGCCCATCCGCGCGAGCCGGAGTTTTTCCGCGACGAATGTCATCGAACCGCTGAAGGCGTTGCCATCCACGGCAAGATCGTCGCCGACGCTTTGGCTCCGATCCTGGCGCGACCCGGATCCGGCTTAGGCATTGACTGACGACGAAAAACCGGGGCAAACCGGAAACAGGCGGCGAATGGGCCAAGCAGAGCGCGCATGGCGACTCCTTGCCCGAATTATTCATGAACTGGAAGTGCTTCCTGTCGACAACCGTTGTGACACAAGGGCTACCTACGTGTATTCCGAGTTGTGCAGAATCGACACGGTGTCAATCTTCGAATCTGGCAGAAGGCTCTACGGAACTGGAATGCTTGAATCTGCGGGCGCTTCCTTCAATCTTCTGAATTTTCCAGGCTCTAGTGGCCGTTGCACAGGCAGGCCGAGCTGACGAAGTTGGTGCGGAGCACGAAAACGAGGGTGAGATGAGTCTTGAACACACGGCTGTATCGGGGCTGGAAGCGTCGGTGTTGCGCGACCCAGTTTGTGGAATGGAGGTTCGACCGGATGGTCCTCATCGCCACGAACACGATGGGCAAGAGTTTCGTTTCTGTTCGGCTCGTTGTCGCGAGAAGTTTGCGGCTGCCCCGGAGACCTATTTGACGGAGGCCGAGAGAGAAGCGGCGGCAGCGCCGCCGGGTACTGTCCATACATGCCCGATGCATCCCGAAGTCGAGCAGATCGGACCTGGGGACTGTCCGAAGTGCGGCATGGCATTGGAGCCGTACGGGGTGCCGCTCTTGGTGCAAGAGACCGAGTGGACTTGCCCGATGCATCCCGAAGTTGTCAGCGACGCACCGGGCGACTGCTCGATTTGTGGCATGGCTCTCGAACCGCGCACGGTCACCGTCGCCGATACGGCAGAGAATCCGGAGTTGCGCGACATGACGCGGCGTTTCTGGTTCGCTACCGCTCTGTCGGTTCCGCTGTTGCTCGTCGCCATGGGCGACATGTTGCCCGGCCGCCCGGTCTCCGCGGTCTTGCCGGGACGAATGCGCGCGTTCGTCGAGTTGGCCCTGGCGACGCCGATCTGTTTGTGGTCGGCTTGGCCGTTCTACGTGCGGGCGCTGCGCTCGGTGCGCAACCGCAGCCTCAATATGTTTACGCTGATCGGACTCGGCGTCAGCGTGTCGTACGGTTTCAGCTTGGTCGCGACTCTGCTGCCGGACATCTTCCCGGATTCTTTCCGTGGCCACGGTGGTGAGGTCGGGCTGTACTTCGAGGCGGCGGCGGTGATCGTTACCCTGATTCTGCTCGGCCAGGTGCTCGAGCTGAGAGCGCGGAGCCAGACCGGCGCGGCGATCCGGAAGCTGCTCGGAATGTCGGCTAAGAGTGCGCGTCGCATCAGCAGCGATGGCAGCGAGGAAGACGTTTCGCTCGACCTCGTGCGCAAGGGCGATCACTTGCGCGTTCGACCGGGTGAGAAGGTCCCCGTAGACGGCGTCGTCGTGGAAGGCGCGAGCAACATCGACGAGTCGATGGTGACGGGCGAGCCGATTCCTGTGGAGAAGGGTGCCGGCGACCAGGTCGTGGGCGCGACGATCAACGGCACCGGTAGTTTGGTCATCGAGGCAGAGAAGGTCGGCTCCGATACGTTGTTGTCGCGAATCGTACTGATGGTCGCCGAAGCGCAGCGTAGCCGGGCGCCCATCCAGAGAACTGCCGATGTCGTGGCGTCGTACTTCGTGCCGGCGGTAATGGCGACGGCGCTGGTAACATTTGTAGTCTGGTCTGCCTTCGGACCGGAACCGGCGATGGCGTTCGGACTCATCAATGCGGTGGCGGTACTGATCATCGCGTGCCCGTGCGCGCTCGGATTGGCGACACCGATGTCGATCATGGTTGCCACCGGCAAAAGTGCTTCTCTCGGTGTTCTCTTCCGCAATGCGGAGGCGATCGAGGTTCTGCGCAAGGTCGAGGTCCTGGTCGTCGACAAGACGGGAACCCTGACCGAGGGTCGCCCGGCGTTGGTGACCGTGGAGCCGACATCGGGCTTCGACGAAGCGGTGCTGCTGCGTTTGGCTGGAACGCTCGAGCGTGGCAGTGAGCACCCGCTCGCCGAGTCGATCGTACGCGGTGCGGAGGAACGTGGACACGCACTGGGGAGCGCTTCGGACTTCGAGTCGGTGACCGGTAAAGGGGTTCGTGGGACGGTCGAGGCCAGGCCGGTCGCTCTTGGGAATCTCGCCCTGATGAAGGATCTCGGCGTGGATCCACAGGTGATGAAGGATCGTGCCGAAGAGCTGCGCAGCCAGGGACAGACGGTGATGTTCGTCGCCGTCGGCGGCGAGCTGGCGGGAATCGTCGGCGTCGCCGATCCTATCAAGGAGAGTACTCCCGAGGCCATTCGACAGCTTCACGACGAGGGGCTGCGCGTCATCATGTTGACGGGAGATAACGAGACTACGGCGCGGGCGGTGGGCGAACGCCTTGGCATCGACGAAGTGATCGCCGGGGTTCTGCCCGACCAGAAAGCCGCCGTCGTGAAGGAGCGCCAGGCGGCTGGGCAGATCGTTGCGATGGCGGGCGACGGGATCAATGACGCACCGGCTCTGGCGCAAGCGGATGTTGGCATCGCCATGGGGACGGGTACCGACGTTGCCATGGAAAGTGCCGGCGTGACGTTGGTGCGCGGAGATCTGCGCGGCATCGTCCGCGCCCGACGCCTGTCGCGGCTGACGATGGCCAACATCCGACAGAATCTTTTCTTCGCCTTCGCCTACAACTCGGCCGGAGTGCCGATCGCGGCGGGCGTGTTGTATCCGATCTGGGGCCTGCTCCTCAGCCCGATGATCGCCGCCGCGGCGATGAGTCTCAGCTCGGTATCGGTGATCGCCAACGCCCTGCGACTGAGAAACTCGGAGGTTTGACGAGCTGGCTCGTCTGTCGTCAGGGGGCTTGTCAGACTATCTATAACGAATAGAAGGTAAGCGATGAGATACAAGCTCTTTGGATCGTACATTGCCGTGGCCGTATTGTTGGCTTGGGCGAGTCTCCATGTGCCGTGGTTGTGGTTGTCGTTCGTAGTGGTGGTTCCCGTACTTCTTCTCGGGGCCTTCGACTTCTTCCAACACGACAACAACGTGCGGCGAAACTTCCCCCTCTTCGGCACGATCAACGACCTGATGATGAAACAGCGCCACGTGCCGCAAGAGCTTCTGCTGCAAACCAGTTGGGAGGGCAGACCGTTCTCCCATCTACAGCAACGTTTGGTGCTGAAGCGCGCTGGCGACTCTCTGACCAACGAGCCCTTCGGAACCGAGAAAGACTATCACGCGGCCGGGCACGACTGGCTGGTGCATTCGCTCTATCCGGCGGCTGACGGCGAGTACGAATTGCGCGTCAACGTCGGTGGGCCCGACTGCGCTCAACCGTACAGCGCCAGCATCCTCAATGTGGCGGCGATGAGCTTTGGCTCGATCAGTGCAAATGCCGTTCGGGCGCTCTGTGGCGGGGCTAAGCGCGAGAATTTCGCGGTCAACACCGGTGAGGGCGGAATCGCCGACCACCATTGGGAGCCTGGTTCCGACCTGATCTGGCAGATCGGAACCGCCTACTTCGGATGCCGCACAGAGGACGGTGGCTTCGACCCGGAGGCGTTCGCCGAGCATGCGAAGCGAGAATCGGTGAAGATGATCGAGATCAAGATATCGCAGGGAGCCAAACCCGGCTTCGGTGCTATCTTGCCGGCGTCGAAGAATACCGAGGAAGTCGCTCGCTACCGAGGTATCGATCCTCACACTGATGTACACTCGCCGCCCGAGCATCGCGAGTTCAGCTGCGCTGAAGAGTTGCTGGACTTCATTCACCGACTCAGGGAACTGTCGGGCGGCAAGCCGATCGGAATCAAGTTCTGTCTCGGCCAGCGCGACGAATTCGTCGAGCTGTGCGACACAATAAAGAAGACCGGGCGGGCCCCGGACTTCATCGCTGTCGCCGGCGGAGAAGGCGGCAGTGGCGCCGCGCACCTGGATTCCGTCCACCACGTCGGCGGGCCGACCGAGGAGTCGCTGGTGTTCGTCCATGACACCCGCATCGCTAACGGGCTACGCGATCGCATCACGCTGTTCGTAGCCGGCAAAGTGATCAGCGGTTTCGATATCGTTCGCTACCTCGCTCTCGGTGCGGACGTTTGCTACGCGGCGCGCGGGATGATGTTCGCCTTGGGGTGCGTCCAATCCCTCAAATGCAACACCGACCACTGCCCGACGGGAATCACGACCATGGATCGATCACGCGTCGCGGGATTGGTCGTTTCCGACAAACAGGAGAAAGTGGCGAACTATCACCGCAATACGTTGGAAGGTGTGCGGTCGCTGCTCAAAGCAGCAGGTCTCGACCGCCGGACCGACCTTCGGCGCAACCACATCGAGCGTCGTCTCGGGCCTGCCGAAATAAGATCTTTGGCGACCCTATATCCGGAGGTTTCGTCGAGTCAGACGTAACCGTGTCGCCGGCTCGAAGGGAATATCTGGCGATAGCGCAAGTCTGGAGAACTCGTGGATTCCAATACAGTGACCGTGCGCAGGCAGCCTTCCAGTATGCGGTGCCTTAACGCAGGAGCGGTTTCACCAGCCAGCCGGAGGCCTGTCGGGGTCGAATCAACGCAATTACTTTGCTGATCGCCTCCGGCAGATTCAAGTCCGACCCGGGGGTTGGCGAACCCGATGCATTCACTATCATTGAGAGTGTCGGGGGGCGTTCGAACCCCATTTTCACCAAGCGCAACAATCGGAGGTCAGCATGGACGAAGGCAAATCCTGCCCAATGCACGATATACGGGTCGAAGGCGCGGCCGGCTCGGGACGAACCCTGGAGGATTGGTGGCCTAACCGGCTTCGAGTCGAAATCCTCCACCAGCATTCCGCCCTCGCCAATCCGATGGGCACGAGCTTCAGCTACGCTGAGGCGTTCAAATCCCTCGACCTCGATGCGGTGAAGAAGGACATCCACGCGCTGTTGACCGATTCGCAGGATTGGTGGCCGGCTGACTGGGGCCACTACGGACCGCAGATGATCCGCATGGCCTGGCACAGTGCCGGCACTTACCGCACTGCCGACGGACGCGGCGGTGCCGGTGGTGGCGGCCAACGCTTCGCGCCGCTCAACAGTTGGCCCGACAACGGCAACATCGACAAGTCGCGCAGGCTTCTCTGGCCGATCAAACAAAAGTACGGAAAGAAGCTCTCCTGGGCCGACCTCATCATTCTGACCGGCAACTGCGCCCTCGAATCGATGGGCTTCGAAACGCTCGGATTTGCTGGCGGCCGCGAGGATTTCTGGGAGCCGGAGCGCGACGTCTACTGGGGCCCGGAGAAGAAGATGGAGGCCAACGAACGCTACGAAGGCGACCGAGAGCTTGAAACTCCGCTCGCTGCCGTTCAGATGGGTCTGATCTACGTTAATCCGGAGGGACCGGACGGCAAGCCCGATCCGCTCGCATCGGCCCGCGACATTCGGGAGACCTTCAAGCGCATGGCAATGAACGATGAAGAGACGGTCGCGCTGATTGCCGGTGGTCATGCGTTCGGCAAGAGTCACGGGGCGGTCGCGGCATCAAACCTCGGCTCTGCCCCCGAAGGCGGCGAGATGGAAGAGCAAGGTTTCGGCTGGAAGAACGCCGCTGGATCCGGCAACGCCGAGTTTACGATTACGCACGGGATCGAAGGCGCTTGGACCTCCAGCCCGACCCAGTGGGACGTCGAGTACCTCTGGAATCTGTTCAACTACGAGTGGGAGCTGACGGAGAGCCCGGCAGGCGCGAAGCAGTGGAAGCCCAAGAGTGGCGAGGCGGCCGACAAGATCCCCGATGCCCACATCGAAGGGAAGCGCCACGCGCCGATGATGATGACGTCGGACCTCGCGTTGCGCGAGGACCCGGATTACGGCCCGATCGCGCGGCGGTACCTCGACAATCCGGAGGAGCTGGCCGACGCGTTCGCGAAAGCTTGGTACAAGCTGGTCCACCGCGACATGGGGCCAACGACGCGATACCTCGGCCCAGATGTCCCCGACGTCGAATTCCTCTGGCAGGATCCGATCCCGCCAGTAGATTACCCGCTCGTCGATGGCGCGGACATCGCCGAACTGAAGGCGAAGGTTCTCGATTCCGGGCTGCCGGTCTCGGAGCTGATCTACACGGCGTGGTCGTCGGCTGCGACGTTTCGCAACTCCGACAAGCGAGGTGGCGCCAATGGCGCGCGCATCCGTCTAGAGCCAATGAAAGACTGGCAAGTGAACAAACCCGCTCAGCTTGCGAAGGTGCTTCAGAAGCTCGAGGAGCTGCGCGCAGAGTTCAATCGTAGGCAGTCCGGCGGTAAACAGATCTCGCTCGCCGACATGATCGTGCTGGCGGGCTCAGCCGGCGTCGAGAAGGCCGGGAAGGATGCCGGACACGACGTCGAGGTGGCGTTTGCACCGGGCCGTAACGACGCCACACAGGAACAGACCGACATCGAAAACGTAGCATGGCTCGAGCCGGTCGCGGACGGCTTCCGAAACTACCTGCCCAAGACCTACGGTGTATCGGCCGAAGAGCTCTTGGTTGACAGGGCGAACTTGTTGGCACTGTCAGCGCCAGAGATGACGGCCCTGGTCGGCGGCCTACGCGTCCTCGGGACGAACTGGGACGACTCGAAGCACGGAGTTTTCACGGATCGCCCCGGCGCTTTGACGAACGACTTCTTCGTCAATCTGCTCGACATGCGCACGCAGTGGGAGCCGACCGATGATTCGCGCTCAGCGTTCGAGGGAAGCGACCGATCGACGGGCAAGCCGCGATGGAAGGGCACACGTGTGGACCTTGTCTTCGGTTCGAATGCACAGCTGCGTGCCGTTAGTGAGGTCTACGGCGCCGACGACGGCGAAACGAAGTTCGTCGCCGATTTCGTTCAAGCATGGACCAAGGTGATGAATGCCGATCGCTTCGACCTCGGGAACCGGTGAGGAACTGTAGCCCACACGGTATCGGAGCCTGGGTCCTCCCGTGAGAATCCTGGCGGGCCATGCTGGTGAAGAACGACAGTATGGACAGCAATACTTGCGAGACTCGAACCCGTCACCGATTTCCGCGGGAGATACCCATGCCTTTGCCTTTCCCTGCCTACCCATCCGGTCCCTACCGCGAACATCGTCTGAGGATGGTCAGTCGGAGCTTGTCGGATTGTCAGCTTGTCGTCGTATGAATGCCAGAATGGCCTCGTTGACGGCGGTTGGGTTGTCCTCGTGCACCACGTGCGATGCGTCGGGAATCTCGATGCGCTCGACGATAGGGAGGAGTTCTTCAAGACGGTCGGTCAGGCGCAAGAGGAAGGCGGGACTGTGCTCTCCCGTAATCAAAAGCGTCGGGGCGCGCATGCCGCGTACTTGGTCATCGCCGAGGGGTGGGAAGCCTGCGCCCAGTAGTTGGGCTCGCGCCGAGCTGAGGTTTTCGCGCATCATCTGACGGCTCGCTTCAGGTAGCTGTTCGTAGGCTTCCTTGCCGAGGACGCCGATCAAGAAGAGCTCCATCGCCTGCTCGTCCTCACCCCGTACGAATGCTTTTTGCGCGGGGACCATTGCGCCCGCCGCGAACCGGAGGAACGCCAGCGCGGTTCGGGGCCGCGTCGCGAAGAGACTTAGCAATCGCCCCAAGCGCGGAGGTGCGCCGGTCAAGAGCGGCAAGAGCGGCGGCTCCTCGAGAACGAGCGATCGTACCAGATCCGGGTACCGGATCGCGGTCAGCAAGCAGATGAATGCGCCCCAGGAGCTGCCGACGAGGTGCGCAGGGTCCGCCCCAATCTGGCGCAGGAATGCGGCGAGGTCTTCGACATGCGGCATCATCTGGTCGTCCGCATCCGGGGCGATATCGTCGTTCGGCCTGGCGAATCGGCGGCTGTAGGCGATAGCCCGGTACGACTGGCCGATAACGGGCAGTTGCGGTGCCCAGATCCGCATGTCGCTGGCGGTGCCGTGGACGAATACCACCGGCTGCCCCTCGCCCTGCTCGCAGTAGGCGAGGCTCGTCCCATTGACCGCGGCCGTCTTGCTGCTCTCGAACATTGACTCTGCCATCTCGCTAGCCCCTCTTTGGTCGATGGGTCGTGATAGCCAAACGATGCGATCGCTGCCAGGCCTGTTCAACCGCAACGAGGGGGCGTGTCGGCACTCTGTAGATCGGCGATCGTCAGACCGGCGATCGTGCGCGTGATCTTGCCGCGCCTACTGGTTAGGGCAGAAGCAGGCGCATTTGAACGACCAGACCGCCCGCGACTTTCGAACCAAGCGGCATTCCGAGGCCGATGGCGAGCGGATGATCGGCGTGTTTCCAGCGGAGCCCGGCAGTGGCGACTGAGCCAATCTCGTTCTTGTCGCCTCCCTCGAGGCTGAAATCGAGGCGGTCCGCGAGGGGATAGCGCAGGGAAATGCGGAAGCCATCTCGCGGGTAGAAGGGGCCGAGCGCATCGCGGTCTCCGATACGAAATGCGACATTTGGCAGATCGGGCTGCACTCGGAAGGAAGCGGTTACCCCGAGGCCGCCGTCTCGAAGAACCTCTTCGTCCTCGTATAGATCCACTCCCCGCGCTCGAAGCTCTTTGGTCACATGTCGGAGCAGCTTGACTTCGTCGATGTCCAAGAGGCGGCGGAACCCTTTCTTCGCTTCAGGCGGTTGGAAAGCGAACAGCACGGTAGATCGCGGGTCACAATCTTCAACCGGGGCGCCTTTCACCGAGCATGCCCTTTGATGCGATGCTGGGTTGGGGTCGTCGAAGGACGCGCCGAGGTTCTCTGCGAGGGCGGGCGCGGCGGCGAACGCCAAGAGCGTCGCTGCGAGGCGACGTCGGAAATATTTCAGCTGGCCTGCCATGCCGCGAACTCCACCTGTATCGGCGTGCGTCCTACAGGGGTCGCGGAGCGGTGGCCTCAGGGGTTCGTGCGATGATCCAAACGGCGTGAACGATCCCCGGAATGTAGCCGAGTAGGGTCAACACGATGTTGAGCCAGAAGTGAAAGCCGATGCCGACCTGCAAGAAAACCCCAACCGGCGGCAGAATGATGGAAAGAATGATGCGAATGATATCCATTTTGATTACCTCCTGTTGAGCGTTCAGATTCGCAAGTGCCGTGCCAAGTTTGCGAGGTTTGAAAAGTGGAGTTTCGGGCCATCTGCGGTTGAAAGTCTCGCTGATCGGTTCGGTAAGATCTGCAGATTGCCCCGCAGCGTTTAGGTCTAGCTTCGAAAGCTTGGATGCCAGGAGCCGTTCGCTCCCCGGCTCTGTCAAGCGTCGCGTCGTTCCTGCCGCGTTCAGCCGTTCTCTGTTCCAGTGGCCTTGCCGTTTGACTCGGCTTGTCGGGCCGAGGTCGAGACCTCGCGTTGGGTCGATTCAGCGCCTTGCGACTGCTCTGCTTGGGCGCGCCAGCGTGGTTCCGTGCCACCGCTCTTCGGCGCCGGCCAACCTTCGCGCTGCTGGCTGCGGTCCCCCTCGGACGCTTCGGTCTGGTCGTGCATGAGGTGGACGTTGGTCTCGTAGGGCATGTCGATCCGCGCTTCGTCGAGGGCTTCTTTGACGCGCTGGATGACGTCGGCACGGACCTGCACGACGCTGGATCGCTGCGGATCGGTCCACCAGCGAGCTCGGATGGTCACCCAGCTGGCCGCGAGATCCCATGGCAGTGCCTCTGGCTCCGGATCTCCTTCGATGCCGTCGATGTTGCGCAGCGTGTCGCGGATGACCTCGCAGGCCTTGCCGATATCGTCGCCGTAGCCGATGCCGATATCGTACTGCGACCGGCGCTTGTCGCGAGCGGTCTTGACGACGATGGAATTGGTATAGATCTCGCTGTTCGGGATGACGACTTTCTCACCGTCGAACGTACGAATGATCGTCGCGCGCGTTTCGATGTGTTGAACTGTCCCGATAAAGTCGTGGATCTTGATTTGGTCGCCGATTTCGAACGGTTGGCGCATCAGGATGAGGAGCCCGGCCAACCAATTCTGAAGGATGTCCTTGAAGGCGAACCCAATCGCGATCGAGCTCACACCGAGGCCGGCGATGATGTCCCCTGGGTTCAGACTGGGGAAGACCACTGTCGCAGCGGTCAATCCACCGAAGGCGACTACCGCCGTCTTCGCCGAGCTGCCCAGAAGCTCTCCGAGGTTGTTGCGACCCCGCTTTGCCGCCGAGCGCATTACGAGCTTCTTCACTCCTTTTGCGATTAGGTAGAAGAGGAAGAAGACAACGACTGCGATTACGATATTCGGCGCCAGCTTGACGGCGCCGTCGATCCAGCCGTCGATTCGCTCGAGGGCGAGCTGCGGATTCAGATCAATTTCATTCGGTTGGTCGGCCATGGTGTCATCTCCTTAGAAACTAGGTTGTCCTAGAGTTTGGGAAGCAAGGGGCGTGCCGGGCGCTGGTCCGCACCGGAGGGGCCTGTCTTAGCTCCCGTTTGGTAAAGCCTACCGGTTGGACCGATCGCTCAAGTAGGAGTTGCAACTTGGGAGAGCCGGGCGAGTGTGTGGCAGGGGTCTTGTGCCCGGGAGCGTGCCGGGGCAATACCGGCTGGCTGACCGAAGAGAGAGCGTCGTCTGTGCGCTGCGGCGGAAGAGCGATTGCGAGTCGGGTCCTAAGAGAAAAGAACGGCCGGTTGGCGTAACGCCGACCGGCCGTTCAGGTGGTTCGTATTCGGGTCGTTTTGGTTCTAGTCGGTCATCTCGTCCTTCGCCTCCTCGGCGGTTTCGGAGATGGCATGGCCCGCGCCGTGCACGGCTGTTGCCGCAGCGTCGCCAGTCTTGTGGGCTGTGCGTGCGGCAGCGTTGCCGGTCTCCCGAGCGGCGGTGCTGACGGTGCTGCACCCGGAGGCGGCCAGCAGGGCCGCTGCGGCTGTAGTCAGGGCCAAGTTGATTGTGCGTTGTTTCATTTCGACTGCTCCTACATCAAAGGTCGGTCGCTCTTTGGACTGCGATTGAACCGCCCGGCTTCTCACTCGTGATTTAGCATCTTGAGTGGATGGCGCGGGCCGACTAACGGCGTTTGAACTCGTGACGCCTTGCCGGTTACCCGCGCCAACGATTCCGCGCCATGATTTGGAATCAGGCTCGCGCGATTCGTTCGGCCGCCTAAACAGGCGTCTTTCCTCTGACAGCCGAGCTGACTGCTGAAACGACGAGGAGTACGAGGAAGACGAAGAAGAGAATCTGCGCGATTCCGCTTGCTGCGCCCGCCATTCCGCTAAATCCCAGGACTCCTGCGATCAGCGCGATGATGAAAAAAGTAACCGCCCAACTCAACATTTGATCCTCCTTCTTCTTGTGGTCGACACCCGGTCGAACTCGATTCTGGTTGCTAAACAGTTTGAGCAATGGGCGTGCCAAGAGAATTGGTGTGCGTGGAGTGGGCCGCCGATTCGTGCGCGGGTATCTCTTACAATCCGTCTTGGAAAGAACTGCGGGTGATTCGTGATTCGTGATTGGTGATTGGTGATTCAAGAGAGGGACTTGATCAGGCAGGAGCGACGTGGGCAACCTTCGGTGGGCGTCATGTTCCTGTTCGCAAAGGTGATTGGAGTCGGAAGGGTACGTCTCCGCTGTTCTTCACTTCGGCTGACAAAAGCGGCCTGCGATCGCCGCTCGTGCGTCGAGCATTAGGAACACGACCAGCAGCGCGAGGAAGACCGGCGACAGCATCGGCGCAGCCGCCACACACGGAGCGCTACCCTGGCACCCTAGGTCCTGGCAGTCGGTTAATCCATCGAGGTCGTTGTCGATGCCGTCCGAACAAAGCCCAGTGCCGGTTTCGTTTGCAGGTGTCACGGTGCCTGTGACGGAGTTGATTGGTGTTGCCGTACTCGTGGCGGAGGAACCTGTCGGCGTGGGGGTAGGTGTCGGAGTATTGGAGGCCACAGGGTTGGGAGTGGGGGTAGCGATGGCTCTGGCCGGAGTCGCGCGCGGTGTGCGTCACGACCGGCGCTGCGATTGGGTCCTGGCGGGGGCCGCGCTGGGGTTGACGCACTACGGATTCGAGGCTGGGCGTCTCTTCTATACGCCGCTGGTTCTCGTTTGGTTGGTGCTGATTGCTGCCGATTCAACGGTTTCGCTCCACGATCGGCGGCGTGGTCTCTGGGAGATGGCTGCGATGTTTGCGCTGACCGTGCTGCCGGTCTACGGCGCGGTGTTGTTGTCGGACGCTGACTCGTTGCCGCGGTTGCGCGCGTCAGGCGTCGACATCGCTGCGATGCTGAGTGGTCCGAACGGGTTTCGGTATCTGGTGGCACACGCTATTGCGGCGGCTCGCGTGTATGTGATCCAGCCCGAAGTTGCAGAGTACTATGGCGGCGACTACGCGCTATTGCTGCCTGTATTGGTGCCCTTCTTCCTCGTCGGCGCCGTCTCGCGGTCGGGCCGACAGGGTGCGGCTGTGATCGTTCCACTGTCCCTGATTGCGGTTTGGCTCGCCAACACGGCGATGCGTGACACCGCGGTGTTCGCACGCTGGGTCGTCGCGCTGCCGGCGGTTGCGTTGGCTACTGCGGTCGGGATCGACACGGTAGCGCGAGTCGCTCGCGGTGCCGCCGGTGGCTTCGCCCTGGGGATCGCTTTGGCCGTGAGCGCCCTGCAAGTGCACTACTACTTTGCCGTGCACATCGATCGACTGGCGGCGCAGGCGCGCGCGGTCAAGCGTACCGCGATGCCCACGCTGCCGTACTGCTTGCCGTCGAACATGTACCGAGGGCTACAGAGTTGGTCTTCATCAGCGATCCCGTGATCGATGTCCATCCACCGCGTTCGCTGTTGCGACTGCTCCTGGACGGGTCCGACGCGATGAGTTTGCACGCGATGGGTGCGACCGGCTTCGAGCCCGGGGATCTGGCGGTCTTCGCACCGGAACGCAATTTGGCGATCTTCGTCGCCCCGGACGATGAGAAGACATTAGTTGCCCTGGGCACTTGTCTCGACCTCAGCGACCCGCAACGCAATCGCTTCCCGATTGCGGCCGATCGCGAGCTGGTGCTGTACTTCGTGGCCGCGTCCCATCGCTATCCGCCTTGCGTCGCCCGTACAGGGGGAGGAATCGCGTTGAATCATTAGCCGAGAGAAACTGTTCGCCTTCGCTCGGAATCCGCAAAGCAAAAAGGCCCCGTCGATATTCATCGATGGGGCCCATGCTGCGATGTATTTTGCTACCTCACAGGGTTACGACATTCTCCGCTGCTGGACCCTTTTGGCCCTTCACGACGTCGAACTCGACTTTGGCGCCTTCCTCTAGGGATTTGAAACCCTCACCTTGGATGGCGGTGTGGTGACAGAAGACGTCATTCTCACCATCATCGCGGACGATGAAGCCGAAGCCTTTGTCGGCATTGAACCATTTTACTGTTCCTGTTGTGCGCATTGCTGTACTCCTCATCTGTTCTTCAACTGTCGGTGTGCGCCGCTGCGGGTCGATAGCATCATCCGAAATTTAGCCGATTACTCTTTGCTGTGATCCCCCGCATCGGTCGCGCTGCACTTGTTCAACGGGAGGGTCAACTGCGACCCATCGCTCCAAACCAGTACGCGCGCCTCCCGGTGCAGTACATAAAAACCCGGGACAGGTACAGTTAATCTGCGAATTATTCCTTCGTTTCGATGAGTTGCCCTCCGAAAAGTGTACCTGTCCCGGGTTTGGCGGGGTCTTGCTCTCCGTGCGGGTGCCTTTCTGTTCCAACGGCCGTCTCCTTCGACCGGGAACGCCTTGAGCCGACTTTGCCAGATGTGACTGCTGGTAACTGGTGATTCGTGATTGGTGACTGGTGATTCATGAGAGGGCTTTGATCAGGGTGGTGAGCATTCGCGCCAAGCGGTTGCAGCCTTTTCGGATTCCCTCGAATTCCTCGCGCGAGATATAGCCAGGATCCTGAAGATTCTCGTAATCGGCGCTGTCCCCTGGTTTTTCAGCGTAATCGGACGCATAGATCGCTTGTGAATCACGCGCCTCTCACTTTGGCACTTCTCGACGCTACCGCGCTTGGACAGGCGAGCGCGGTTACACTGGGCCACTACAATGATGGCGCTCAGTCCTTTCGCCAGGGCACCCAAGACCACGACGTGAGCCAGAACGTAGCCGCACTGCTGCGCCACCTTCCCGAATCGCGGCCGCAGACGATTCTCGACCTGGGATGCGGACCGGGAAGAGACCTGGTGACCTTTCGGGATCTCGGACACCGGGCGGTCGGATTGGACGGTGCGGAGCGCTTCGTGCGAATGGCTGGCGAGCACTCTGGCTGCGAGGTCTTGCATCAGGACTTTCTGAAGCTCGATCTTGCCGATGGTCGCTTCGGAGGGGTCTTTGCCAACGCGTCGCTGTTTCATGTTCCGAGCCAGGAGCTGCCGCGCGTGTTGAAAGAGCTCTGGACGTCCCTCGAGGTGGATGGCGTGCTGTTCTGCTCCAATCCTCACGGACCGAATCGCGAAGGCTGGTCGGGCGATCGATACTGCTGCTATCTCGACCTGGAAACGTGGCGCCGGTTCATGGCCGACGCGGGTTTCATCGAACTCGAACACTACTATCGGCCGTCCGGGAAACCGCGCCATGAACAACCGTGGCTCGCATCGGTATGGCGCAAAGCGCAGACGCCTCCCGTTACCAGCGCGACCTTCTGAAATTGCTCACGCATTGGTGGCCGCGCCAACGGTGAGAAGCGACTGCCTGTGGGAAATTGGGAGATAGGCCCCGAATATTGCGCGTAACCCGCTAGTACTATTTGGGAATCTTTGGAAAGTCGGGGCCTTCCAGATCGAAGCGCGGTATGAGCTGGGCCGTGAATCGCGGATACAACAGGCGCGGCGGCGCTCCGATCGGAGCGCCGCCAAATTTGTTGGGTTCGGCTACTTCGCCAGGAAGCTGTCGGGCAGTTGCTTCTTGATGTCCGTGAGAGTCGTCCCCCAGCAACCCGCCCCGGGAGCGTCGTTACCGCGGAGTTGGACCGTTACAGACGTTGTGGAGGTCAGCGACGGCGCGATGGGCAAAGGCAATCCCGCACCTTTGCCCTTCACGATGATCTTGGACTTGCCAGGGGTGGAATTTCCCTTGAGCAAAATCTTGAGAACTCCATCCGAGGCTAGATCCTTGTCTTTGAACTTGTACCCCTTGCCGAGGGGAATGGGACCGCCGATGGACTTCCAGCAGGCCTTGGAGCCGCCGCTGCAGTCGGAGGCACTTGCTCGATCAACGGCAACTTCGCCTACCAGCGTCGAAAGGTCATCGTACATGCAGAGAATGTAAGCCGTGCTTCCGCCGCCGCCGGCCGGTTGCCCGAAATCGGTCTGTGCGATCGCGGGCCCTCTGAGGAGCTTGGCGATTAGTTTCTTCTTCCCCGGTTCTTCCTTCAGGATGAGAGTGCCCTTTGCGAAGCTGCCCGTGCACGCCGCCGGGACTGGCGGGCAGCAAATATCGGCAGGGTCCGCCGGACACGGGTCACACGCGTCGCCTGCGCCGTCGCCATCCGAGTCAGTCTGGTCATTGTTGGGAACACCCGGGCAATTGTCACAGAAGTCGTTGACCACATCGAAGTCGGTGTCGGGAGCGATATCCAACGCGTCTATGTTGTCGCCGAATGCCAGACCGAGTGTCGTGTTAGAAACGAAAAGGGCCGGCGGGACAACTCCGCAGGATTCGGTCCCCGAGATCGTCATCGATAGTAGACTCGCGGGGGAAAGGCCGAAAGTTGCCAGCGTTGGTGAGCCGGGTGCCAGGGAGATCAGGAGGGTTACTCCATCTGTCGCGACCACGAGCGCGTCGATTACGTCGCCGGGACAGAGTTTTCCAGCGGAGACGATAGGACCAACAATTATGGAGCTGCCGCCACCGAACGAAGTAATAAGCAGATCGCCAGCGGTCGCTCCTACGGTGCCGAGAGTCGGGGAGCCGGGCGCCAGTGTGAACGCAACAGGAATACCGCCGAGCGCCGGATCGAAGGCGTCACACGTCTGCATTGCGTTGAGCTGATCTACGGGTGGCCCGGTCGGCGCCTCGACCAAGCCGAGGGCGGGCGGTGCCGCGGCCGGAACTCCGTCGCCATCGATCTCGAGGACATTGGCGCCCGGCGTTCCCGTTGTGCCGCCGAAGTAGATGTCCGCCATCGCCTCGCCGGCCGCCGCTTCGGATGCGACCCCGCCGAGAGTGCCAATACTGAATGGATCGACCGAGAAGCGGATCAGCTCCGTTCCGCTAGAGGGGCTGCCCAACCCCACCCCAAACGACAAACTGTTGATGACGTCCCCCGCAACGAGACCAAGCGCGGAGGCGCCGGTCATCGGCACCGGCGCGACGACGGGAAAGTTGGAGAAAACGTCGGCGCCGGGAACGCATAGATCGAGCCCCGCTGCGCCGCAACTACCACTAGAGCTTGGGTCGAGCGACATCGTTGGGCTTCCACCCAACGCCGACAGTGGGCAGATTCCAATCATTAGCACCAAGGTCGAGATCAATCTATTCATTAGCCCCCCCTAACCGAGTTAGTTGTTCGGTGCTGGTGTAGCGAATGCGACGCTGGTGTCACCACCGTAGCCGGCTCGTACGTACGCTTAGCTGGTGTCACGTAGGGTGTGAAACCAACAGAGAAGCCGACGATGCAACAGCGCTAACCAACCCCGTTCAAGATATTGCTCGATAGTCAACAATTTCTGTCGTCAAAGACAAAAATTCTATTTGTCTAGTGTATGATGTGCGGAATTGGATTCTCACCCATTGGAAGGCCCTTTCGATAAGAACGAAGGTCCGCGACGATTCCGTTGGCGTCCGGGGAATTGGGGGAGGGAATTGTGGGCGGAGCCAAAAGGGGACACCTGTTATTGACGTCAAGCCACTGAATTCATTGCTGATTTTGACGAAAATAGGTGCCTGTCCGCGTTTTGTTCTGCGGCTGACGGCAAACACCCGTTACTGCTTCTGAGCCTTATAGACGCCGCCCTCGTCCTTCTTTACCTCGGTCATCTTGGCGCCGATGCAGAGGCCGCTGCTGGTCACGATCTGCACGGTCGGACTCGTGTTGCCCGAGAGGGCGGCAGCGAAACCGACAGGGAGCTGGTCGAGGCCCTTGGCGGCGTTGTTCTTCGCGTTTACGTCCGCCTTGCCCTTGCCGGCGTCACCGGACTTGAAGTTGAGCTTGGTGACGCCGTCAGCCGTGCCACTCTTGTCCTTGTAGCCGAAGCCCTTGCTGCCTTTCGCTTTCCAGCACGGCTTGCGGCCACAGAACTGACCTCCACGCGCGACTTCGACGCTGCCGAGGAGTACGTCGCTGTCGTCGTACAGGCAAACCGCAACAGCCGTCTGCCCGGTCACCGGCGCGCCAAAGCTCGCGGCGGTTGTGACGCTCTGGATCTTCTTCCACTTGATCTTTAGCTTTTCTTTGCCGGCCTTCTTTTCGTTCGACTGGAGCTTGGCCTGCTCCACCGCCAAACAGCTCGGCAATGGCGCTGCTGCGCAGGTCGGCGGCTCGCATGCGTCACCGACGCCATCGTCGTCGGCATCGTCCTGGGGGGTGTTCGGCACGGTCGGACAATTGTCCTGTTCGTCGGGAACTCCGTCGTCGTCCGCGTCCTCCACTCCAATCACCGCAACGATCAACTGATCTTCGCACGTCGCCGCCCCCGGGCAGTCGTCATCATTCAAACAGCTCGCCGGCTGACGGAGGGTGCACCGCTGGCAGTCGGAATCCGTCGCGCAGGCGATTCCGGTGTGTTTCGCACATATCGACGTATCTGTATCGCAGGTGTCGTCCTCGCACACCGCGCCGTCGCCGCAGAGGTCGTTCATCGGATCGCACGTAATGCCGAGATCGCAGCGACCGCCCGGGCTGAAGAAGACCTGACTTTCGTCCGTGACGTTGACCGGATCCTGTCCGCTCTCTTCGGCCACGGCGCCGACCACCGTCGAGCGTCCTGTGCAGAAATCGAACGTCTGAAGAATAAGCTCGGTCGCGTTGCCGTTATTGTTGAGATCCTGACCGCCTTGTTCGGCTTCGAAAGTCAGGAACTTCACCACGCTGCCGCTGACGGTATAGGGCTGGCGTGGATCGCAGGCATCCAGGGCGCAGGGGGTGATCGCTTGGCCGGTGTTCACGAGCGTGCCGGAAACGACGTCGTACACCTGCAAGACATCATCGCTCGTGTCGGCGTCTCCCGTCGGTAGGTTGTTACTCGTAGCGTTCAGATTGGTGTTGCCCTGTGACGCTTCACTGGTGCGGAAGGCCACGAGCTGGACATCGCCGCAGGCGCTGAAGGCCTGGGCGCCTACGATGACATCCTCGGCCGCCTGCCGGACGCCGTTGGTGCACGACGTCGCCGGGCCTGCCCCGGGCGCGCACGGAGTAAGTGTCGCTCCATTCTTCTTGGTCAGGGCGTACACTTGCACCACTCGGTCGAGTGCATCGCCGTCGCCGTTCAGTCCCGCCGGGCTCGCACCCTGATCGTCTTCCGAGGTCAGAAGAACAGCCGTAGCATTGGACACGACAATCTCATCCGCAGCCTGCTGGGTGTGCCGCCACTTGGTGCCCGCGCCCAGGCAGGTACTCGTAGATGGCCCCGAAAGGCGAAAAAACGAGGCAACGTTGTCGGTCTCGTCGGCGTCGCCGTTGGCGTCGGACCCCTCGCCGGCCTCGGAAACCAGCGCCCCAATCCAGGACGGCGACATGGTCACCGCGGTCGCCGCGCAGTGTAGATTCGTCACGCTGCCGCTTCCCGGCCAGAGTTGCACGACCTCGTCGTCGGTATCGGCGTCGTCGTTCAGTGAGCCTTTCGGGCAGTTGGGAGTCGCCGCCCCGACGTCCTCGGCCTCCGGGCGCAGGAACGCTGCGGCACCGGCGGCGACCGACACTTCCCCGGCCGGACACAGAGTCGTTGCGGTGCCGCTGACTGCGTCGATCGCTTCGAGCACGATGTCGTCGAGATTGTCGTCGTCGAAGAACAGGTCGTCGATGCCCAGAGAGTCGGCGGGATCGCTGTCGCGGACGAATACATCGCGAATACCATTCGCGTCGCCGGCAACGAGGTTGCTGGCATCGCTGGTGAACGCTACCACGCGTCCATCCGCCGAGATCGCGGTCCCACTTGTTTGGGTGAAGGGGTCTGCCTCGACTCCTGCCGCTCCGACGTTGAGCCGTTCGGTCACGCCCGTCACCCGGTCGTAGAGGAACACATCGACGGAGGTGTTCGTATCGCCACCTGGGCCAAGAAGTGTGGTGGACTGGCTGAGATAGGCAACGTACCTACCGTCCCCCGAAACCGACGCTTGAAATGAAGCGGAATTCCCTTGTGTTTCACCCGGACCGATGCTGATTCGCTCGGTCGAGGGCGTGCAGTCTTCGACTACCTGGCCGCCACCGATGCAGCGATCGTGGATGAAGATATCGTTGATCGCATTGGTGTCGAGGCCAGGTCCGATCAGGTTCGTTGCAAGACTCGTAAACGCAATGAATCTCGCGTCCGCCGAGATGGCGTGGGTCTGAAAGGCAGAGATGTTGTTGCTTTCGAGTCCACCCGGACCAACGCTCACGCGCTCGGTGAGCCCCGTGAGTCGGTCGTGCAAGAAAACATCTTGGGTCCCGTTGGTGTCGCCACCGGGTCCGAGGAGATTCGTTGCGAAGCTGTCGAACACGACGAAGCGTCCGTCGTCCGAGATCGCCGGCGCCGAGCCAGTCGTGAAATCGCCCTCGACCCCACCCGGACCGCCACTGACACGCTCGGTGGTAGGAGTACACGCCGGCACTGTAACGCCATTGGCTTCGCAACGGTCGTGAACGAAGATATCCGTCTGGAAATTCGTGTCGGGTGTCACCAAATTAGTGGCCTGGCTGCTGAACGCCACGAAACGGCCGTCCGCTGAGATCGCTGGAACTCCGGAAGCCCCGTTGCTCGGCACTCCGCCCGGAGCGTCGCTGACACGGAAGGAGTCTCCGGTCTGCAGATCGCGGACGTAGACGTCGGAGATTCCGTTGGTGTCTTCCCCCGGTCCGAGGATGTCGGCTGAGCCGCTTTGAAACGCCACGAATCTGCCGTTCGCCGAGATCGCCGGCGAGTGCGAGTCGTCACCACTGTCGATAAGATCCGTCAGTCCGGTCTGTCGATTGTGCGTGAAAACGTCAAAGCCGGGACTGCCGGTGTCGAACACGAGGACTTGACCGTCCGCCGACATGTGGACGTTGATCGAGGCGCCGACCGGAGCGGGAATCCGCGTCGTCAATCGCTTGGCCATGGCGCCTTCATCGCTGCGCACGAAGACCATGCCGCCGGAAATCGCCAGCGGTCGGCCGTCGATTTTCGGCGCGGCATCGACGGCACGGAGCGGGCTGCCGTAGTTGGTTTCACCAGCTCCGAGCCGAAAGATTCGTAGAATCGCATCCGCGAAGTCTTCGTCACTGTTCTGAAAGCAGCGATTCTGATCCACTTCTGATTCGAGGAACGCCTGCACGTCGCCCTCTACGGCAACCGCGGGGAAAGCGAACGGCGACTGGCGGACATTCATGATCACGCGGCCATCGGGCACACCGCAACCCGCCGGCGCGCCGAGAGCCTCCGTCGCACCGGTGATGCGATCGCGCAGTGTGACGACCGTATCGAACAGATCGCCGTCGCCGTTCAAGTCTTGCCCGGCGACTGCCTCGCTCGCGGTGAAGCCGCGGATCGATTCGGTCTTGTCTTGCAGCGAGCTCAGGTTGACCGGTGGCTCCGCCTCGAAAGCGTAGTTCACGCAAGGGCCGTCAATACCACAGTCGGCGGTACAGGTGGCGCTGCTGTCCTGGCACATGCCGTCGAGCGGGGCGATCCGCGGCCGCGGCAACAGCAGCGGCCCATCGCCGACCAGGCCGCCGAGGTCGAACAACGCCCCGCAGGGCCCCGTGCCGACACAGTCAGTGTCTTCGCTACAAACCTTAGTGGGGTCGCCGACACATGTTGTTGGGCAGAGACCGCCAGGGCAGTCGCTTGCGACGTTGCACGGTTGCTCGTCGTTTGCGCCGCCGTCACAGGTACCGAAGCGCCGTCCGATGCGAAGGATGGTGTACGGGGCATCGACCGATCCGAAGAGCGAGACGACAGCGGAATTGGGTACGCTCGGGTCGAGTTGTGGTTCGAAGATCGGGGGCAGCTTACCGCCCTCCGGCGTAAACGATGCAGTGAACGTGGCATCGGGAATGTCGAACGGCAGCGGCGACAGCAAGCGGACCTTCACCAGCCGGGGCACCGGAATCGAGCTCGGCACCAGCACCCTTTGCCAACTCATCGGCATCAGTAGATTACCGGCTGCGTCTACGCCGGCACGCACATTGGGGGCGGTCGGGTTACAGGGGCCGGGCGGCGTGTCTACAGCGGACAGCCGGTAGCAGTCGCTGGCGTAGTCGTTGGGCGGCGGCAGAGCCGTAAAGTGCGGAAAAGATGAGAACGGCACGCCGGTGCCGCAGGCGCCGTCATTGGCGTAGAAGTCGTCGATACACGCGCGCAGTCCGGATTGGCTGGTGCAGGGATCGGTTGCGAGCCCGCAGGGCAGCGGGTTGCCAGGCACGCTTACGGCAATCGCCGCCGGGCCCGCCAGCGTCTGGTCTTCGTTGCCGGCAACACAAGCACCGGAAGGACAATCGCTCGGCTGGGCACAGCGCAGACCGTCGTTGCCGCCACCGCTGCACGTCGACCGCGTGTCCGGAAAGCGAAAGCTGACAAAGCGCTCGCCATCGGGCTCGACAATCGCAACTCCCGCATCGGTCCCCGCAACACACGTTGCTGAGCCTCCGCCGAGTTGGGCGGCACACGCCGGGAGCAACGGTGCGATGGCGGTGCAGTCGGGATCCGCTGTCAACACGACCGCGTTCCTCGGCCCGGTAGCCGGCTGGAAGACTACAGTGACAACGTGGTCGGTTGCGTTCACCGTCAGACCCGGCGAGCCGGCATCACAGCTGCGCAGACCCACATCGAGCCGTTCCCCCGGCGCAGCGAAGGGTCTGTTCGAGAACCCGAGCGACGAGTTGAAGCTCTTGGCTGTTCCGGGAATCAGGTTGCAAGCCGCCTTCGCTCCGCTGGCTTGCCACAGTCCCATTAGGGCGAGGGTCATGAATGCCGTTAAAGGGTACGAAGAAGAAATCCGCCTGCAAATTTGGAACATGGTGTCCCCCGGTCTTGAATGCCACCGCCAATTTCCACCTGCGAACAAAGCGGCAGTTAGCAGCAATCCATAGATATTAGGGTGACTCTATGTCAAACATCGCCTGACCAGTCAGGTGCGAGGAATCTGCCGATCTGCCGGCCGACTTGCGCCCGCAGCAAGGTTCGATAGTCGCCAGTGAGTTCCAGCCTCCGCAAGATCAGCCTCGAACAGGCGCGACGCGTCGCGCTCGGTGCTCAGGATCTTGCGCGCGCTCGCGCTGGCAGTGGCGACCGACGGCATTTGCGTCGTGCCATGTCGACAATGAAGGTCCTGCAGCTGGATTCGATTCCGATCGTGGCGCGTACCCAGTATCTCGTTCTCAGGTCACGAGTCGGGCACTACGACCCGATGCTGCTCGATCGCCTTGCCTACCGGGACGGTGAATGGCTCGAGAGCTGGGGCCACGAGGCGTCACTGATTGCGATGGAGCACGAGCCGCTGTTCCGTTGGCGACAGGAACGTGTACGCCGCGGAGAAACGTGGAAGTGGTTGGTCGGCTTTGCGGAACGAAACACCGACTACGTCGAGTCGGTTCGCGCCGAGGTTGCCGAGCGTGGCCTGGTCAAGCCGGCGGAGCTCTCCGATCCACGGCCCAATCTGGGCGAGTGGTGGGGGTCCAGATCTGGTGCGACGCTAGCCCTCGATTGGCTGTTTCGGATTGGAGAGGTCGGGATCGTGCGGTCGCCGAAATTTGACAAGAGCTTCGATCTCTATGAACGACTGGTGCCCGAGCAGACACGATCGCAGCCGACCCCGAGGATCGAGGACGCGCAGCGCCGACTGCTGGAGCTGGCTTCCGAAGCGCTGGGGATCGCTACGGCCCAGGACCTGGCGGATTACTTTCGGTTGAAGATGAAGGACGCCCGTCCGCGGATTGCGGAATTGGTCGAGGAGGGAGTCTTGCTTGCGGCGCGGGTCGAGGGTTGGGATCAAGATGCTTACTTCCACGCCGCCAGCAAGACTCCGCGTAAGATGGAGCACCGGACGCTACTGTCGCCGTTCGATCCGGTGATGTGGAAGCGCGATCGCGTTGCACGCCTGTTCGGATTCGACTATCGCATCGAAATCTACGTGCCGGCCAACAAGAGACGCTGGGGGTACTACGTTCTCCCTCTGTTGATCGGAGACCAGCTGGTGGCACGGGTGGATCTGAAGAGTGATCGCAAACAAGGCGTCCTGCGGGTCCTCGGGGCGTGGCTGGAGGCCGATCAAGATGCCTCGTTCGTGCGAGAAGTGCTGAGTGAGGAGCTCGACAGCTTGGCCTCCTGGTTGGGCCTTTCGCAGATCGACTACGAAGGCGGCGGCCATGGCGGTGACTGGTGATTCGTGACTATTCGTGACTGGTGGTTCGTGAAGAGTGTCGGATGGCGTATTGCGAATCACCAACCTGAGTGAGTCAATGCGTGGCGGTGACTGGTGATTGGTAAAAAGTGTCAGATCATGTCGGGTGGCATTTTTTTGAATCACCAATCACGAATCACCATTCACGATTCCTCCACCAACTAAACGCTCACTTCTGGGGGCGAAATTGATGACCTAGAACCGATACGGGTGCTCACAGCCGGCGTGGACTCAATGTTTTCAGGAGCCTATGCGGGTCCGACCCCAGCCAAGGCGCGAAGCGCCGCCCCATGGCTGGCTCCGGGACGCGGTCTGTCGTCGTTTTGGAACGATGACGTAGGCGTAGCCGTACGATGCGGAAGCTGCGGATAGGTGGAGGGGCTAGAAGGTTTGCGTACAATGTTCTCGCGTGCGAAACGGCAGACCTGCGGAATTCGCGGGAAGGTAGCCAAGAGGGAGATGTCGATGAGACTAGCAAGACTGGTCGCTCTGTTGGGTTTCGTCGTGATGACGATTGGGTGTCAATCCAAGGAGCTTACCCGCGAAGCCGCGGCTCGACTCATAGAGGAGAGCTTCGAGCCCAAGACAGGTTGGGAGATAAGCGAGCCGATCTACCAAGAGGGAAAGAAACAAGGTCTATGGAGCGATAATTGTGTTTCGCTTGGACCGGTCCCGACTGCGACTCCCGATCCAGAAACGAAGGACAATCCGCTCGCAAATGTTGGAAAGCCGCCGAAACACGATTGGGCTCTTCTGCGACCTGGCACCGGAGCCGACGGGTGCAGTTTGGACGGCCAAGGTGGTCTCAGATGCAAGGGCACACCTATCAAGACGAACAACTGGCCGATTCCTCGCGGCTATCTCTCCGACTGGAGCCCATCAGGGCGCTATCGCGTCTTGATGGTCTGCGATGAAGATAACGATCACGCTTCCTGCGTTTGGTCGATGATGATCGACATGCGCAAGGCCGCGCTGAGTAGGGCTAGCTGCGACGAGTTACGCCCAGTCGAATGGGTAGCATGGTCGCCGGGCGAAAAGCATGCAGTAACTCTTCAGGCCGGTGAGGGTTGGGCAAACTTATGTGTTCACGCCCTCGCAAGCGGAAGAAGCGGTCCGGCAAAGATGGGGCCAGTTGGTGGAGGTGTGTCCGAGCTCGTCGGTGCCGACGTAGAACTTCCTACTTTTCGCTGGGCTGAAGATGGCGGATCTTTTTCGTTTGTTGCGCAGCGGTTTGCTGTGAAGGAGAAGTTTCCCCCGTATGACGAAATGACTGAGGCCCAGCGGCAAGCATATTTCGAAGCAGTTGATAAGGCTTGGGGGGCCGGTGACCGGATTGGCTTGGATGTATTCGTCGACGGGTGGGAAGCTGTTTGTAGATCGGTTCAGCCGGACGATGCGATCCTGAAGCAACAGGTTGCCAAAGTCGATCTATATCCCAGCGCGTTTCGGACCAGTGGGTCCGCTGTCGGAGATCTCTTGCGAACACTGAGTGTGGCGGAAGGTCGTGCGATCGCAAAGCTCTCGTTCCTGGAGCCTGCGCGGCTCGGAGTGGAGGTGACTGGTATCACTTCACCAACAGACACCATCAAGGAGGCGGAGTTTTCCTGGAGACTGCCTACGCTGGAAGGGCCTTTGGGCGATCTAATTTCGAGAGTGGTTGGTGGCCGAGCCGACACGGCTCCGATACAGACCGGAAGGGCAAAGTTTCAACTCTACGATGATGGGTGGCGGGTTGTGGATGTGAGCGGCATGAGGATTGTGGCTGATGGGAGCATCCTGAAGTTCCAATAAACGGTGACGGCGGCAATCGCAGAGAGTGCTGCAAGCGCCAGCAGCATTGTGCTGCCGGATGCTGCTAGCGCGGGTGCCGCCGCCTTTACGCACCTGCCAACGCTCGGCTCAATGTCGTTGCAGTCGGTGCCGGGAATGACGCCGCAAGGTGGGCTGTCGTCGCCGTCCTTCATGCAGTTGGACAGGTGGTCGTTGAACGGCGGCGCTTCGCGCCTTGGCTGGGGACGGACCAGCGCAAGCAGTGGAAATTGCGGAGCCTTGTGATGATTGTTAGGCGGTTTTCAGGCTAAGAGCCTCGATTTCAGGTGTCGAAACAGCATTGTAATGAGCGGCGGGTTCGCGCAGAACAAAGTCGTCGTCGCCGAGGTCGTGGATTTTGCGGTAAAGCGCGCGAGCACCGGGATGTGCGGCTACACGCTCGACGAACTCTTTGCTTCCGACCGCGAGACTTCTTGTCCAGCGAATCGTCGCGGATGCTGCCCTTGAAGAGTGTCTCCTGGACGGCTCGCTCGTTAGGCCTCCGGAAGCGCGGTGACCTGAGCGATCTCGAGAACCTCGCACAATGTCTGACGGACGCAAGGACCGAAACGCTTACGGGCCTCGAGGAGCCAGTCTAGAGGCGACGGTCGCGCGCGAACTTGAGCAGGACGTCGCCGCGGTGGCAGCGGTGAGTGAGATGCCAGACGTAGCCAGGCAGGTTGAAGCGATTGGCCCGGGGCATTGTGCTCGGATGCGACGGTGTCGGTGATATTCACGACGCGGACAAGATGGTTCCCCACTATACGCTCACTTTTGGGGGCGAAATTGATGACCTAGAACCGATACGGGCGCGCACAACCGGCGCCGCCCCAATGTTTTCAGGGGCCTATGCTGGTCCGACCCCAGCCATGGCGCGAAGCGCCGCCCACCAGCCATGGCGCGAAGCGCCGCCCGTTGAGCTTGTGAGCGAAGCAAACCTGTCCTCTGAAGCCGAATGGCGAAGGTGGAAACCTCGGCGAAGGTGGATCTCCTCAGCCTCAGCCTGTGCCTCAGCTTCGGCAGGCCAGCAAAGGCCCGACTCCAGACTTCGCGTCCCTGTCGTCAGTCCACCTCTTTGAGCCGTCCAGCGATGAACTTGTGCAAAGTGCTAGAGATCAGCGTCTGGTAAGGAATACCCTCGCGGAGCGCGATCTTCTGCAGTTGCTCGAGGTCCCGATCGGCGATGCGGATGTTGATCCGTTTATTCTTGCGGAGAGTCGCCCGCGCAGCGGCCTCGAGACGTCTCTTCTCCTGCCTGAAATTCCGGATGCTCTCCAGCTCGCCGCGTTCGAAGTCGGCCAACAATTGGAGTTCTTCACGGTCCAATTTCAATCCCCGTGGCCGGCTCATTCGAGATACTCCTTCGTCGCCCGTCGACTCGGGATGATCGTCTTCAGAAAACGCCTACCCCGCTCTTTTACGTATGGAACGAGATGCGCGTAGCCGTCCACGTTGACCACCATCACCAGTTGGTTTGGGTACCTTTCTAGATTCGGATGTCGGATCACGTCGAGCAGATCACCGTTCCCAATGTGAAACAGGATGTCTTCGAAGGACACCCCACGAAGCTCACGAAGAAAGCTGTTCTTCTCCTCGTCCCAAGCGAACTCACTCATCCAATGAGCACAAAATGCCGGCATGTGTGCCTTTTGTCAACAGCTCGATCGCGTTAAAGTGTCAGGGGAGAAGCGAGGGGAGAAGAAAACATAGGCGGAAAGCATAGGTGACACCCACCTCATCCATCGTCTTAGGAAAAGTAGAAAGTAGGGGACAGGTACCGGTTGCTCTCAGAAAGTAGGGAGAAGTAGGGGACAGGTACCGGTTGCTCTCTAGTTCTCATTGTTTGTTTGGTGGTTGTTTCGTCTGAGGTGTACCTGTCCCCAGGCTGGGTGAGCGGCGCGGGGCGGTGAGCTTGATGCCGAGCTGAACAGCGGTCTTGTTCATCCAGGTGGTTGAGCCAAATGGGAATTGTGCGTTCGCGCTGCGACGGACCGCATTGAGTAGGTCGTCGTCGAGGGGATCCGATAGCCACCCGTCGATATCGGTAGGACGCTCTACCGGCCAGGGGTCGACGAGATCCGGGAAAGACAGGCTCGTCCACGGGTAGTCTCGTGATCTGCGTGCGAGCCCCGCCCTGACCGGGTTCTGTAGGACGTAGCGAATGACGGTGAGAAAATGGGAGTCGTCCTGTACGGGGAATCCCTTGTAGCGGCTCTGCCAGAGATGACCGCTAGTATCGTAGCGATGGTGATGTGCGACGGTCCCTGCCTTTTGGGCCCGATGCATGTACCGACTCATCGTGTCGATATCGCGTGGCTGCAAGACGAGGTGGAAGTGGTTGTGCATGAGTGTGAAGGCGTAAAGCTTCACGGGAACTGTTGCCTTTGCTTCCCTGACGATCCCGACGAACTTCTCGAAGTCTCTATCGTCGTGGAATACCGCCTGCTTGTTGTTGCCGCGGTTCATTACGTGGTGGATCGCTCCTCGGAGCTCTCCCCTCGGTCTTCGAGGCATTTTGGCTACACCAAGGGGCGATCGAGACTGCGGTACTGAATCGCTTCCGCGATGTGCGGCGAACCGATGACCTCAGCGTTCTCGAGGTCGGCGATGGTGCGGGCGACCTTTAGAATACGTGTGTAAGCGCGCGCGCTCAACGCGAGCTTTGTCATTGCGGCTTCGAGGAGTTGGTCGGCAGCGGCGTCGGTTTCGCAGTGCTTGTGGATTTCGCGCGTCGTCATCTGCGCGTTGCAGAAGATTTCTGATTCTTCGAAACGTTTGCCTTGGCGGGTTCGCGACTTTTTGACCCGTTCTCGTACGGCGGCCGACGACTCGCCTTTTTCGTCCGATCGCAGCTCGTCGTATTTTACCGCCGGCACCTCGACTTGAATGTCGATGCGGTCGAGTAGCGGGCCGGATACTCTTGTTCGGTACTTTTGAATCTGCGGCATCGGGCAGATACATTCTCGTTTGGGGTCGCCGAGGAATCCGCAGGGGCAGGGGTTCATTGCAGCGACCAGCATTACGTCGGCCGGGTAGGTGACGGTTCCGGCGACGCGGGAGATGGTGATGCGTCCTTCTTCTAAAGGCTGGCGCAGCACCTCCAAGACGTTGCGGCGGAACTCTGGCAGCTCGTCGAGAAAGAGTACGCCGTGGTGTGCTAACGACGCCTCGCCCGGTTTTGGATTGGTTCCGCCGCCGATCAGCCCTGCGTCGCTGATCGTGTGGTGCGGGGCGCGGAATGGTCGCTCGGTGATCAACGATCGTCCTTCCATATACCCGAGGACGCTGTGTACGCGCGTCGCGTCGATGGCTTCGTCGACGGTTAGCGGCGGGAGGATGGTCGATAGCCGCTTGGCGAGCATCGTCTTGCCGCTGCCCGGGGGGCCGACCATCAGGATGTTGTGGCCGCCTGCCGCTGTCACTTCGAGCGCGCGTTTGACGTGTTCCTGTCCGCGCACGTCGGCGAGGTCGACCGATGTCGTTGCGGTCTCACTAAACAGCGACGCGACATCGATTGTCGTTGGGCGAATCTGCCGCTCGCCGCGCAGCATGTCGAAGGCTTCTGCGAGTGTCGTGATCGGCACGACGTTGATTCCTTCGATGACCGCAGCTTCGCGCGTGTTTTCTGCCGGCAACAGCAAGCCCGCGAGCCCGCAGCGCTTGGCCGTCGCCGCGATCGGCAACGCTCCGCGCACCGGTTTGACCCGCCCGTCGAGCGACAACTCGCCGAGCGCCGCGTACTCACTGAGCCGTGCTTCGGGCAGCGCTCCGGAAGCGGCGAGGATGCCGAGCGCGATGGGTAGGTCGTAGGCCGAGCCCTCCTTGCGAACGTCGGCCGGCGCCAGGTTCACGGTAATCCGACGCGGCGGAAAGTCGTACCCCGAGTTGCGCAACGCGGCGCGCACACGGTCCTTGCTTTCGCGCACCGCCGCTTCCGGCAGTCCGACCACTGCCATGCTGGGCATGCCCATCGCCAGGTCGACCTCGACCTCGATTAGCAGGGCGTCCGTTCCGTTCAGCGCACTCGACAATACAGTCGCCATAGATCCCCTTCCAGACTTGATCTTAGTGAAAGTTAGCTAGTATCATAAAATGATAACTATGAATAATCTAGACAGCGGGGATTGGGGAGCTTGGATTGCGTTGCGGATGATTCGCGGTATCGGCAACGTGGTTGGGCTCAGTTTGATCAAGTCGTTTTCCGGGCCGCGTGAGATTCTCGATGCCGGCACGCAGCGGCTCGAGTGCTCGGGTGTGCGGCGCAGCCTGGCGCGCGAGATTGCCCGTTTTTCTGATTGGTCAGCGGTGGAGGATCAGCTGCGCCGTCTGGACAAGATCGGCGGGCGGCTGGTCACATGGCATGACGAGAGCTATCCGGCGGTTCTTCGCCACATTCACGATCCGCCACTGTTTTTATACGTTCGTGGCGATCTCGCTGACGTTTCCAGCGAATCGGCGCAGGCTGTAGCCATCGTCGGGTCGCGGTCGCCAACGTCATACGGCCGGCGCATGGCGCGTTCGCTTGCTTCGGGCCTCGCCGAAAAGGGGGTCACCGTCGTGAGCGGGATGGCGCGGGGGATCGATGCCGAAGCCCATTGGGCTGCCCTGCGCTGCGGGGGCCGCACGATCGCTGTCCTTGGATGCGGCATTGACGTCGTATATCCCAGTGAGCATCATCATCTCATGGCCCGGACGGCAAAATGTGGAGCTTTAGTGTCTGAATTACCGATGGGCACAAAGCCAGATGCCGAGAATTTTCCGGGACGAAACCGCATCATTAGTGGTATGACGCTGGCGACTGTTGTTGTGGAGGCGGCTGAGCGTAGTGGCTCGCTGATTACGGCGCGGTTCGCCAACGAACAGGGACGAGAAGTCTTCGCGGTGCCCGGACCCGTGGGCAGTCGCAGCCAGGGGCCCCACAAATTACTCAAGCAGGGCGCGACTCTTGCAGAGAATGCAAACGATGTTTTACGAGAAGTCGCTCCGCAGCTCGGGCCGGTTCAAACGCTGTTACCATTGGCCTTGAGTCGGGATGAGGGTCGAGTGGTTGGTCTGCTCAAGGGAGCGCGGGTTGGGCTCGACGATTTGGTTCGGGCCGCTGGTCTGGATACGGCGACGACCCTGAGAATTCTTCTCGATTTGGAGTTGAGGGGGCTAGTGCGTCAGCTACCGGGAAAATGCTATGCGCTCGGAGATGCCGCTGGATCGAGCGGCGGATCGGAGTAAGAGAGAAGATATGGCCAAGAATCTCGTGATCGTCGAATCGCCCGCAAAGGCGAAGACGCTGAGCAAATATCTCGGGCGGGACTACACCGTGAAAGCTTCCGTCGGCCATGTCGTGGACCTGCCGAAGAGCAAGCTCGGCGTCGATATCGAAAACGACTTTACACCTGAGTACACAATTATCAGGGGTAAATCGAAGGTCATCTCCGATCTCAAGAAAGCTGCCAAAGGCAAAGAAAACATCTATTTGGCGCCCGACCCCGATCGCGAGGGGGAGGCGATCGCCTGGCATATCGCACAAAAGCTCTCGGGCTCGAAGTCCAATATTCAGCGGGTGTTGTTCAACGAGATTACAAAGAACGCGGTCAAAGAGGCGATCAAGCACCCGATCGAGATCGACAAGAATCGCTTCGAAGCGCAACAGACGCGCCGCATTCTCGACCGACTGGTCGGCTATCAGATCAGTCCGTTGCTGTGGGACAAGGTTCGCCGCGGCTTGTCGGCCGGGCGGGTGCAGTCGGTTGCCGTTCGTATCGTATGCGAGCGCGAACGCGAGATTCGCGCGTTCCACAAGAAGGAGTACTGGTCGGTCACGGCCGAGGTGGAGGGCGAGAACCCACCTCCGTTTGCTGCGCGTCTGCTGAAGGTCGATGGCAAGAAACTCGACCCCGAAAAGTTTCGGATTGAGAATGAGGCGACAGCGACCGACATCGTCGAAAAGCTTCGCAGCCAAGACTTCAAGGTCACAAAAGTCGACCGCAAGGAACGCCGTCGATTCCCGACGCCGCCGTTTATCACGTCGCGCTTGCAACAAGAGGCGTCGCGCAAGCTCGGGTATACTCCGTCGCGGACGATGCGGATCGCGCAGCGTCTCTACGAGGGGATCGAGCTCGGCCCCGATGGGCCCGTTGGCCTGATCACCTACATGCGTACCGACTCGGTGCGCGTGTCGCCCGAGGCGCTGGACTCTGTGCGCGGCTTGATCGGCGAGCGCTATGGCGCCGACTACTTGCCGAAGGAACCTCCGACCTACAAAACCAAAAAAGGCGCCCAGGATGCTCACGAAGCGATCCGCCCTACGTCGGTCGATCGCCCGCCGGAGAACGTCCAGAGCTATCTGAGCAAGGAAGAGCTTTCAGTTTATACGTTGGTGTGGAATCGGTTCGTCGCAAGCCAGATGACGCCGGCAGTCTTCGACCAAACATCGGTCGACATCCAAGCCGGCGATATGCTGTTCCGAGCCAGCGGCCAGATTTTGAAGTTCGACGGTTTCATGCGCGTCTACTCCGAGGGTGTGGACGATGAGAAAGCCGGCGACGACGACAAGGATCGCCGTTTACCGCCGTTGTCGGAGAACGAGATTCTGAAGCTGCTCGAGCTCAAGCCGGAGCAGCACTTCACGCAGCCGCCGCCGCGCTACAGCCAGGCGACACTGATCAAAGAACTCGAGGAAAAGGGGATCGGACGTCCGTCGACTTACGCGTCGATCATGTCGACGATCATTGCGAAGGAGTACGTCAGCGAGGAGAATCGCCGGCTCAGTCCGACCGAGCTTGGCTTCTTGGTGACCGATCTTCTGATCGAGTCGTTCCCAGATCTGATGAACTCCGAGTTTACCGCTGGCATGGAGAACACACTCGACGCCATTGAAGACGGTACGCAGCCTTGGGTTGAAGCGCTGCGAAACTTCTATGGTCCTTTTGCGAAAGACCTCGCGAAAGCTGGCGAGGAAATGCGCGACATCAAGCGCGAAGGCCAGCCGACCGACGTCGAGTGCCCGAAGTGCCAGTCGTCGATGGTTGTGAAGTGGGGCCGCGCCGGCGAGTTTCTCGGCTGCTCCGCTTATCCGGAGTGCAAGAGTACGACGAATTTCAAACGCGACGACGAAGGCAATATCGTGCCGGTCGCCGAAGAGGTCGTCGACGAAGTGTGCGAGAAGTGCGGCAGCCCGATGAAGATGCGCTTTGGGCGCTACGGGAAATTTCTTGGTTGTTCTGCGTATCCCGAGTGCAAGAACGTGCGCTCCTTGAACCGTCCCGAGCCGACCGGTGTGAAGTGCCCGGACTGCAAAGAGGGCGAGATCATGCAGAAGAAGTCGCGCGGAGGAAAGATCTTCTTCTCGTGCGGACGCTATCCCGAGTGTCGCTTTGCGACCTGGGAGAAGCCGGTCCCGGAGCCTTGCCCGACCTGCCAAGCTCCGTTCGTCGTCGAGAAGACGACCAAGCGCGCGGGGACAGTACGCCGTTGCCTGAGCGAAGGCTGCGACTACAAAGAATCCGTCGAGGAAGACGAAGCGGAAGCAGGTTAACCGACCGCCGTTCGGCGGTCGCTCCCACTCGGTATTACCGGCGCGGACGTGCGCGCGAAGATTGGATTCTCAATGACGGATTCCCCGAAACCCCTCGTCACCGTTGTCGGTGGTGGGCTCGCCGGTTGTGAGGCGGCGTGGCGTGCCGCGAACGACGGTTGCGACGTGCGCCTCTTCGAAATGCGCCCGGTGCGCAAGACCGAAGCTCATCAAGGCGAGAACCTCGCCGAGTTGGTTTGCTCGAACTCTTTTCGCAATGCGTCGCTCGATACTGCCGTCGGGTTGCTCAAGGACGAGATGCGACGCCTCGGATCACTCGTGATGCGGGTCGCTGAAGACACCGCGGTGCCCGCCGGAGCAGCGCTTGCCGTCGATCGCGAGGGGTTCGCCGCAGGCATGACGCGCGCGATCGAAGAACACCCTGCGATTGAAATCGTGCGGGAGGAAGTCGATCATTTGCCGGGCGAGGGCGTTTCGATCATCGCGACCGGCCCGCTGACCTCGCCCTCGTTGTCGGAAGACTTGCAGCGCCGGCTCGGCGAAGAGCATTTATATTTCTACGACGCGATTGCGCCGATCATCGCCGCTGATTCGATCGACACGTCGATTGCGTATCGCGCATCTCGCTACGACAAAGGCGGCGACGACTACTTCAACTTCCCGTTCAACGACGAAGAGTATTACGCCTTCGTGGACGCTGTGATTGCCGCGGAAAAGGTTCCGACCCGTGACTTTGAGCGCTGTGTCTACTTCGAGGGCTGCATGCCGATCGAGGAGATGGCGCGACGCGGGCGCGACACGCTCGCATTTGGCCCGATGCGTCCGGTCGGGTTGATCGACCCGCGCACCGGCAAACGGCCGCACGCCGTAGCGCAGGCCCGGCAAGACGACCGCGCCGGGACGTTGTTCAACCTCGTCGGTTTTCAAACCAAGATGACGTACCCCGAACAGCGTCGTGTCTTGCGCATGATTCCGGGGCTCGAGAAAGCGTCTTTCGTTCGACTGGGCAGCCTGCACCGCAACACTTTCATCAACTCGCCGCGCGCGATGCAGATGTCGCTGCAGTTGCGCGGCAGCGACGATTTGTTCGTCGCCGGTCAGTTGGTTGGGGTCGAGGGCTATGTCGAGTCGGCGGCGACAGGGATTCTAGCGGGAATCAATGCGACGCGCCGGCTGCGCGGCGACAAGCCCTTGGTGCCGCCTGCGACGACCGCACTCGGATCGCTATTGCGTTACATCACCGATCGCTCGCGCAAAGAGTTCCAGCCGATGAATGCAAACTATGGGCTGTTCCCGCCGCTGGAGAGCACGAAGCGGCTCCGAGGTCGCGAACGCCGCCAAGAGCTGGGACAGCGCGCGTTGCGCGATTCGGCGTCGTGGATGGACGAGTGCGGCTTTGCGAGCACCGCCGCTGCTGAGGGAGTGGTGATTTCGTGAATGGGGACTGGTGATTGGTGATTCGTGATGGGTGACTAGTGATTCGTGAATGGCGATGGGTGACTAGTGACTGGTGATTCGTGGTGGGGCCAAAGGCTATCCGGGACACAGGCTGCACCAGTCACGAATCACCAGTCACCAATCACCAACCGCGACCTCCAATTGACACCCATCGCAGCCCCCGTTAACTGTCCGGCCGATGGATAAGTCCGAACAGATATGGATGGACGGAGCGTTCGTCCCGTGGGATGAGGCGCAGGTTCACGTTCTGACCCACACTCTCCACTACGGTCTGGGCGCGTTCGAAGGCATCCGCTGCTACGACGGCCATCTCGGGCCGGCGATTTTTCGCCTGCCTGAGCATACCGAGCGATTGTTGGCTTCGGCGCACATTCTGGGAATGAAAATCCCGTTCTCTGCCGACCAAATATCGGAGGCCTGCGTCGAAACTGTCCGGGTGAACAACTTAAAATCGTGTTATATTCGCCCGCTGGCGTTTATCGGCGAAGGGGAGATGGGTCTCGCGGCCAAGACTAACCCGGTTCGTCTGATCATCGCAGCGTGGCCTTGGGGGTCCTATCTAGGGGAAGAGGGCGTTGAGAAGGGCATTCGAGTCCGGACTTCCTCGTTTCAGCGCTTTCACGTCAACTCTCTAATGAGTCGCGCGAAAGCCGTTGGACACTACGTCAACTCGATCCTGGCAAGCCGCGAGGCGCGGGGTTCCGGATACGACGAAGCTCTACTGCTGGACTCGCAGGGCCTTGTGGCAGAAGGGAGCGGTGAGAATATCTTCATCGCACGCCACGGCGCGGTCAGGACCCCGTTGTTGACCTCGGCGCTCTCTGGGATCACCCGAGACACCGTCCTGACTCTGCTCGCCGACCGCGGTGTAGCCGTGTCTGAGCAACAGTTCACCCGTGACGAGATCTACATCTCGGATGAGGCCTTCTTCACGGGAACGGCTGCTGAGATCACGCCAGTGCGCGAGATCGACGATCGCCAAGTCGGGGCCGGAATTCCGGGGCCCATCACCAAGCTTTTACAGGAAGATTACCGGCGCGCGACCCGCGGCGAGTTGGAAAATCATCGGGATTGGCTACAGGTAGTAGATTGACCTTATTTGCCGCAAAATTGCTTGCGGCCGCATCTCCTGTATAAGAAGACCAGGCGGGGGCGTTTTTCCTTGACACGATCGGCGAGATTTCACTATAAGCGACGGCACTTTGGGATTGGTGCGGCATTGCGGCTTCTGGCCTCGGCAAGTGGGCTTTTTGCGGTCTATCCGGTCTGTGGTGGCACGATGAGGAGCGGTTCAAAACAGCGGGCGAGCAGTGCAGTGCACGCGACTATAGCGGTCGCGGCGTTGGCGGTTTGCCTTTGTCCCAGTGCGATGTCGGCGCGCACGACCTCAGAGCTCCCGTCCTCGATCTTAGTTTTCCCGAAGGTTGTGGTCGATGGATCACGCGACACGTTCATCCAGATCAGCAACACGGCAAATTCGGTCGTCCACGCACATTGTGTCTACGTCAATGCGTATCCGGAGTGTGTCGACCAGAGCGGCGACTGTGTTCTCGGTACCTGCACGCGTTGCGAGGACCGATGGCAGGAGCTCGATTTCAACATCAGTCTGACGAAGCAGCAACCGACCCACTGGGGGGTATCCCTCGGTCGTCTGCAGTCCGATGGGCCGACGTGTCGGTTCAATACCTCCGAATACAACTGTTACTCGGCCGGGCTTCCGTCGCTCGGCCGGATACCGCCGGTCGCGAGCAGGTTTCGCGGTGAGCTCCGTTGCATCGAAGTCGATCAGTCCGGCGCGCCGATCAGTGGCAACCACTTGAAGGGTGAGGCGACCATTATCTCGAACGACGGCGACGCGAGTAAGTACAACGCAATAGGCATTTTGGGCGAGCCGTTCACCAATAACGGAGACAACACCCTCTGCATGGGGGGAGAGCCCTCGGCTTCATGCCCCACCGGTGCAGAATACCAAGGATGCCCGGCGCGATACATGATTCCTCACTTTTCAGCGAAGGCGGACAACCCGGTGTTCGGCCCCACGTCGCAGGTCCGAACGGAGCTGACGGTCGTTCCGTGTCGAGTCAACTATGAACTCGCCAGCTTGGACCTGACGAGCGTCACATTGCAGTTCATTGCGACGAACGAGCTCGAGCAGTCTTTCTCGGCTTCCCATCGGTTCCAGTGTTGGGACAGTTTTTTCTTGGATGTGGTGCACCCTATTTTTAGTGTCGGCGTACTGCAGACGCGGCTGGTCCAGACAATGGTACGACCGGTCGTTCGTTCGAGTGGTCCGCCGTCCGGGGTGATGGTCATCGGCGAGGACCACCACGCCTTGGAGACTGGAGCCACGGCTCGGTCAGCCTACAACGTTCATGAAATTGGCAATCTCGACGAAGATTCTGGTTTTGTCGGGAGCGAGCTGATTATCTTACCGGCAGGGCCCTAGGGATGTTGCACACTTTTTCGAGGCTAATCTTGCCGGTTCTTCTGCTCGCCGGCGGGCTATTCTTGGCGCCGGCGACCGCCGAAATTCTGTCCGATGGGCCGGCGGCGATCGTCGTTTTTCCAAAGATCTTGATCCACACAAATGACGAGACCGGGAGTCGGCTCGACACCTTTATCTCGCTTAGTAACGTCTCCCAGGAGCCGATCAACGTACTTTGCTATTACGTCAACGCAACGCCGGAGTGTGACATCGAAGGCCCGGACCGCAGTTGTTTTCCTGTCAACACGTGCAGTCCGGGGCGCTGCTTGCCGAAATGGAAGCAGACTGACTTTCGATTTCGGCTAACGCGCGAGCAGCCCACCGGCTGGTTGGCGTCGGTCGGCTCAGGGGTTGGTTGTAATCGGAGCGGTATTTGTGCCGGAGACGGCGTGACGGAGTGCTGCTCGTCGATCGTCAACGGCAACTGTGGTCTCCTTGCCGAATGCGCGGATGGTAGCAGGTGTGTAACGCCACCGTGTTTTCCGCTCGATGGGGATCCGGTCGGACATCTCGGTCAGACAAACGAAAACAGCGCCATTCCGCCCGCTCCCGAAGACCCGTTTATCGGTGAACTCAAGTGCATCGCGGTCGACGAAACCGGTGCGCCGACCGACCGGAACGATCTAATTGGTCGCGCGCATATCAGCTATGTCGACGAGGACCGTGATTATGTCGATGTCGGTGCGTACAACCCGATCGGGTTTCCGGCGATTGATAGCGCCAACAATCGCAACCTGACCCTCGTGTTGGGTGGACCGACAGGCGATGATCCGGGCGGCAATCCGGCCGATGCTGAGTGCTTGGCGGCTCAACCCTCTACCTGCGCGGAGTACAGTGGTTGCCCCAATATCCTCATTCTCGACCACTACTTCGACGGCGCGATCGATCCCCAGATTGCCAACATCTGCCTTCCGACCGACACGTGCTCGGTCACCGGTCAGGACTGTGTGACGAATGCCGACTGCACGACGAACCTGTGTGATGCGATGAGCGGCACTTGTACGGTCACCGGGCACCCCTGCGGAGACGACACGGCCTGCGAGAACACATGCAACCTGATCGAGCAGCAGTGCGAGCTCTCTCGCTCGGGGTGCTCCGAAGACGCAGACTGCGAAGCGGCGTCGCTTGAGATTCGGCTGACGACTGAGATTACGATGGTCCCGTGCACCCAGGACTTCGAAGAGGGCCAGGATGGAGCCGGCTCCATCACGACTGTCCAATTTTTGGTTTTTAACGAGTTTGAGCAGAGGTTCTCGACCAGCAACTCACTTGATTGTTTCAAGGAGATTCCGCTGTCGAATGTGGACACGATTGAGTCCCGCCTCTCGATCTTCAGCGCGGGCGTAGGTGGCACGCTGACGGGCCAAACGCGGATGCGGGGCGTGATTGCTACGTCGCCGGGTAGCAAACCGGGTGGCAATGCGCTATTGGCCGTAGCCGAGGAGTTTCGGTGCGCAGGGCCGATCTGGGAATTCCCGGACTGTAACTACGTAAATACCGAGAATCTGGTCAGTTCTGCGGCGAAAAACGTGCATTTCCAGGGGCGGAGGCCTCAGAGCGACTATATTTATCTGCCTTTACAATGAACTTAGGAGAGCCGCCGGCTCAAACGCTCCCGTTTTGACTTGACATCGAGCGGGAGCGTCGATATAAGGCCGGCACTTGTGTAGTAAGGTGAATCTCCGCCACGGTTACAACGACGCATCTGGTGTTGGCGGTAGGTATCGAAAGGAGGAGGCAAATGCGTAGGCATCGAGGGCGAGTGGGGCTCATGGCGACGGCGCTCGTGGGCGTACTGGTCAGCGGCGCTTCGGCCGACATTGTGACGGAAAGAAGCGCTTCGGTGCTGGTATTTCCGAAGGTTATTGCCAATGGGACGAGGGACACGCTGATTCAAATCACGAATACCTCAAATTCAATGGTACATGCGCACTGCTTCTACGTGAACGCAGCGCCGACCTTCCGTGATTTACCACCCGATCCGATTGAAAATCCGCCTTTGTGGCAGGAGATCGACTTTGACATCTGGCTGACGAAACAACAGCCGACATATTGGCGCGCATCGACGGGTCGTCAGGTAGACGCAGACGACTCGCCATGTGACTTTGTCACGGGACGCAACGAGTGTCCGAACGCTGGTCTCGACCCAGGCTTTGTTCCGCCCTTGGTCGAGGACTTCGTCGGGGAGCTCAAGTGTGTCGAGACGGACCAGACGGGTGCACCGATCAGTGGTAATCATCTCAAAGGTGAAGCAACTGTGATCACCTTCGACGTCTGTGTCGCTGATAAATCTACCGAGGATCCGGCAGATGGCGCGTGTGCGGTGACTGGGTCGTCGTGTGTTGCGAACGATGCCGCTCCGCAGTGTACGGAAGATTTCGACAGCGCGAAGTATAACGCGATAGGTGTTATCGGAAACGAGTTCAACAATGGCGACTCGGTCCTTTGTCTCGGCGGTCAGCCGAACGACGATTGTCAGGACGGGGCGGAGTACAACGGGTGTCCGCAGTTCTGGCGCTTGAATCACTTCGCCACGGACGCCGAGAATCCGGTGTACGGTGAGGGATCGTCGGTGGACACGAGTATCACTGCTGTTCCGTGTACGCAGAACTTCGAAACCCAGATTCCTTCTGACGTAACTTTGCAGATGGTCACCTGGGATGAGTTCGAGACGCCATTCTCGTCGAGTTATCAGTTCACTTGTTGGACTGATGTTGACTTGACCGAAATCTCGAATGTGTTCAACTCTCCGCGTGGTAGCACTTATATGCACACGCAGATCCGATCCACGGATGCGACGGCGGGTGTGATGCTGGTCGCAACCGAATCACATCGCGAGAGCGAAGATGGTCGGACCGGTAGCGCATCGTTCAATGTTCATCACGAGGGCACGCGGGCCGGTCAGGATCTGATCACGATTCCGGCGGAGCAGCTCCAGTAGCGGTTCGCCACTGGAATTGTTGAGCGGAGAGGAATCTGGAGATGAGAAATATGACTAAAGCGGTTTTTCTTGGAACGGCCCTGGCTCTTGCAATGAGTGCAGTGTCGGTCCAGGCAGACGTAGTTTCCGATCGGGCTGCGGCAATCCTGATCTGGCCGGATGTGAAATATGCGTCGGGTAATTTGCCGGCGATGAATCCTGTCACCCCGGTCGATACAATCCTGCAGGTTACGAATACCTCGTCGGAGCCAATTCTGTTGCACTGCTTCTACGAGAATGCGAATTCGCACTGCTCCAACAATAACCAAGTTTGTGTTGAGGCGAGCGACTGTTGTGACACTTCGACCGGTTGCGGCACTTGCGACGCAGGTTGGTTGGAGACGGACTTCCGAATCCGACTGACACCTCGTCAGCCGTTGGGCTGGAACGCGAGTTCCGGACTATCCGACTTCCCGCTCGATGGTTCGAACGGTGAGACGGGAATCGGCGGAGCCAGTAATGCCGGCTCGCGTATCCCGCCAGTGTCAGAGGATCCGTATACCGGTGCTTTGAAGTGCATCTCGATCAACGACGACGGCACACCGACTGATCGCAATGCGGTCAAGGGCGAGGCGACGGCCATTTATTCAAATGGCGATGTCTCGAAGCACAATGCGGTCGGGATCTTGGCCTTAGAAGGTGCTGTCAACGAGGACAACGAGCTTGTCCTCGGTGGCGGTGAGGCTGAGTACAACGGTTGTTCAAACTTTCTGATCGTCAACCACATGTTCGACCTCGGTGTGCACCCGATTCTTGAGGATGAGGGTATCACGACTCTGAGCAACATCGTGTTGGTTCCGTGTACGCAGGATTTGCTGCGACAGGTTCCTGGTAGTGCGGTGGTTCAGTTTCTTGTTTACAACGAATTCGAACAGCGTTTCTCGACGAGCCGGACCGCCGACTGTAAGGCGGATTGGCAGATCTCGGAAATCGACACCGTTGACCCCAAGCGATCAATCTTCAGTGCTGGGGTCTCCGGAACTTTGGTCGGGCAGTCTCGGCTGAATCCGATTGGTAGTGGCTTGGTTGGGATTGCGAACGAGTCGATATTGAATGGCGAGTCCGTGAACACTCGATCTTCTTTCAACATTCACCTGCAAGGTGACAGGGCCGAAGCGGATATCATCACTCTGCCGTAACTGAGCAGCATCCGATAAAGCTCTGAGTGAGAGTTTGAGGGCGGACGCGGTTGCGTGTCCGCCCTCTTTTTTTTGATCGACGATGGTTGCGTATCCGAGCTACTATTTTGTAGTTGTGGGATATTGAAGGGACGGAGGAAGTCCGATGAGGATTCGCGCGAGGCGAATGGTTGTTAGTTTCCTAGGGGCGGTTTTCCTGTGCATCGTCGCAGGGGCGGCGTCTGGCGATGTGGTCTCTGACCAGGGCGCGGCGATATTGATTTGGCCGGACGTAGTGGCGATAGGCGACGACGCGATCGGAGCGATTGGTGTCGACACGATCGTGCAGCTGACGAACACTTCATCGGAGCCGATTAGCGCGCACTGCTTTTATGAGAATGCGAACTATCATTGCCGCGATACGGGTGATGTGTGTGTGTTCGCGCAACAGTGCTGTTCGGATGACGGGTGCTCCATTTGCGAGCCGGGCTGGATCGAGACAGACTTCCGTGTGCGGCTGACGCCGAGGCAACCGATCGGTTGGAGCGCCTTGGATGGAATGGGGCGCGATGACGTGCCGTTGTCAGGGGCCGCAGGGGAGACGGGAATCGGCGGCAGCAGCAACGCCGGAATGAATATTCCGCCGTTGTCCGAGCGTATATACAACGGTTCGTTGCGATGTGTCGCGACGAACACGGACGGAAGCCCCAGTGACCGCAATGTCTTGATTGGCGAGTCGACGCGGGTGCAGTCAATCATGGGCCGTATCGCGACCGTCGCGAAACACAACGCCATCGGTGTCAAGGCGATCGAAGGAGCGGTCAATGAGGATCGCGAGTTGGTGTTGGGGGGCGGCGACGCCGAGTATGAAGGTTGTCCCGAGGTTCTGATCGTCAACCACCTGTTTGATGGGGTAGAAGATCCGATTGCGGGGGATGCAATCGGATTGAGGGATGGCGACGGGGACGACGACGACGACGAGGAGTTGGCGGTCACTTCCGGCTTTGGCGGACCGCGTATCGGCGTTGGAACCAGACTGACGTTGGTGCCGTGTACACAGGATTGGTTGCGGCAAATTCCCGGTCGCGCTGTTGTCCAGTATTTGGTGTACAACGAGTTCGAGCAGCGCTTCTCGACGAGTCGGAGTGTCGATTGCAAGTTCGAGTCGTTTCTCTCCTCGATTGATACCACCGACCGCAATAGGTCGATCTTCAGTGCAGGGGTTTCTGGGACCGTGGTCGGGCAGTCGCGGCTGCGATCGATCGGCAGCGGGCTCGTAGGTGTTGCCGCAGAGTTCCGAGGGCGGTTGGCCGACGGCGCGACGGCGAGCGGCGGATTGACGAATATCATCAAGGTCGTCGGCGGGGGAAGCCCTGTCTTCAGTCTTATTGAGGGCTTGTTTGGCGATTCGTCGGACTTCAACATTCATCAGCAGGGCGATAGATCCGAAGCGGACGTGATGACGCTGCCTTAACGGGACTAGGGAGAAATTCAAAAGGGGATGGCGCAGGCCATCCCCTTTTTTTGTTTGGAGTATCGCGTCCCGGCGCAATCAATTGTGTCCGCGCACAACCATCCCGCGAAGCCGCACATCGGAGTCCGGGGTGATGCTCCACGCAGCGAGCCGCGCGTCAATTTGTGGATCCCCAAGGAGGGAGAGGCTCCAGCCGAGCCGCGCGCCAATCTGGGTCCCCAAGGAGGGAGAGGCTCCTGCCGAGCCACGCGTCAATCTGGGTCCCATGGAGGGAGAGGCTCCTGCCGAGCCACGCGCCAATCTGGGGTCCTCCATGGAGGGAGAGGCTCCTGCCGAGCCGCGCGCCAATCTGGGTCCCCCAAGGAGGGAGAGGCTCCAGCCGAGCCGCGCGCCAATCTTGGTCCCCCAAGGAG
>JAJCZJ010000005.1 GCA_029262455.1 Deltaproteobacteria bacterium
CGCGCGGTCCGCGGAGCGCGTACCGCGCACTGGATCAATACCAAAACGGCGCAGCGAGGTCAGCGGAGCGCGAAGCGCGTACGGGAGCAATACCAAAACGGCGCAGCGAGGTCAGCGGAGCGCGTAGCGCGTACGGGAGCAATACCAACGGGCCGGGGCCATCTGCCTCACCTGCGGATGAAAAACTTTCTTTGACCCGGAAATCCCTGACCACGCGGATCACGACGGTCGGCTCGCCTCAGCAACCGGCGTCGGCGAATAGGTCTTTCAACGAGCTGCGGATTTCGTCGTCCTTTAAGCCGGGCATCGCCGTGCGCAGCGCGGTCAGGCGCTTGCACGCCTCCCCCTGGTCGCCTGCCGCCAAAGTCAACCGGGCCTGCTCGTACTGGCCGCGAAACCAGCCTGTGTCACCCGGTCGCACCTTGTCGGTGTACGCTCGCCAGTGCACCAACGCCTTCTTCGCATCGCCCTGCGCTTCTACGATTCTTGCCAACCCCCGTAGAGCCGCCAGTGTGTTGGGGTTGACACCGAGAACCTCGCGGTATGCCGCCGCCGCCGATTCCAGATCACCTGCCTTCTCCTGCAGCTGCGCAATCGACACCCGCTGGCGCAGCCCCGGCGCCTCGCCACCGGCTGCGGACACAACCGCGTAGAGGGCCACCGCAACGCGCGCCGCCGGCGCCGCATCGCTCTCGGACTTACTCATCCGCCCGGCCTTCGCGAAAGACGAGGCCAAACTCCGCAACGCGTCGATGCGCCCTTCTTCTTTCAACGCCGCAGCGCCACTCTTCAATTCCTTCTCAGCATCGGCAAAGCGACCGAGCCGCAACAAAGCGCCCAGCCGCATCCGCACAGCCTGGGGCACTAGATCCTTCTCTTCCGGGAATCGGGCGGCAAAGCCCTCGAGCAGGGCCGCCGTGGCGCCGTCGTCGCCGTCCCCCGACAACGATGCATGTACCGCCTTCAGCAACGTGACCTTGGCGTTGAACTCCTGGACGGGCACATCTTTGCCCGTATAGGCGGCCGCCCGTACATCGTAGTCCACGACGTCCTTTGCTATCTCATCAAGGATTTCGGTTCGCTGCGACGCATCACTCTCCTCGCGCAGCATTTCGAACCGGCTCTGCAGCGTCCCAAAGCGCGCTCGCAGCAGGAGAGCTTCGTCTTTGGCGACGGCTGCATACTGCTCGATTGCCGCTGGGAACTCTCCCGTTGCATGATGGTATTCGCCAAACCGGTAGCGCACCTCGTCCTGGTACTTGTGATTCGGGTGCTGCTCGATCAGATCCCGCATACCGGACACATAGCGCGCGACCAGCTCATCTGAAGGCTCCTCCACGGACATGAGCGACTCGAGTGCTTTGAATCGGAGGTAGCGCGCCTCGGCTGCAAACTTTGCCTTACCCTCGCCCTCCACCGCTTGCGCGAGAGCCGTCGCAGCCGCCTCGTATTTCTGGGCCTTGAATCGACAGACACCGATCCAGTAGCGCGCTTCCCGGTGGTTGCGCTTCGCATCGGAGCTCTTTCCCGCGAGAATCTTCTCCAACAACGGCTCCGCACCCGAGCAGTCGTCCTTCTGCAACAACATCTGCGCTAGGGTCCACTGGGCAATTGGCGAGTCGGTTTTCGCCGCCCACTTTGCCGGGTCATCGACCTGCGACAGCATCAGGGCGTCGACCTTCGAAGCCCAGCCCTTGCCGGCGCGTCGCAACTGCGACATCACCGCGCTGGCTTCTCGCCGATACTCTTCGGCTTGCGCGCCCTTGGCGCGCTCGGCGCGCTCAAACAATGCCTGCAGCTGGTAGTAGCGAACCACCGCTGACTCATCGCTCGGCACCAGGCCCCCGTTCAGAAGTTCCTTCGAGTAGGAAACCGTCTTCGAGTAATTCCCACCGCGCCAATAGCTATCGAGCAGCGCCATGCGCGCCTTCGCTTTGCGCTCAGCCGAGGCCTTGCGCTCCAATACGAGCTTGAAGTCACGCCGTGCCCACTCGTGGTTGCCTAGTTCCAGGTAGCAAAGTCCGCGACCGAGTAAGCTCTCACTCACCAACTCATCGTTCTGATCGCCTACCGAAAACTGCCCGAAACCCTTCTCTCCAGCGTTCAGCAGCTCCTTGCGCTTGCCCCCATCGAAAACACGAGCGCCGTAGTAGTTGAGCCAGTTGAGGTAGTAGAGCGCACTCGCCGCAACCGCCTGCGAGCTCTGAAAGTGTGCGGTCTCATACAGGGCTTCGAGGTCGCCATCCTGATCCATGATGTCGCGCGACATCTTTTCTAGACGATTACTGTGCCTCGAGTAGATTCCGTCCAATGGCCCGTGCACCGCATTGAACGCCGATCGCAGGTCGTTCTTCCAAGCGTCTTCGTCGCCTTCACGCTGGATGCGATCGCTCTCGTCGATGTAGGCCATCACGACTTCGCCGAGCTTCTCGATCAACGCACGCTCGCCGGTCGCATCGCCCGAGACCGATCGAGCTTCGCCTGCCAGTTGATCGCCGCGCGACCGGATCCCGGAAAGCGACATCGCACCCGCGACGTCCGAGATCAAAAAACCCGCGGCAACAGCGACCGCGCCGGTAACCAGCAAACGCAGCCTCACGAAAGATCCTTCAAGAACTTCGACATCTCCACCTTCCAACGCTGGCCAAAGGTCAGCACCAGAACGTCGCGAATCAGCTGCTTGTCGTCCTCCAACTGAACCAACTCCCCGCCGCCGTCCGAAGCCAGCTCGCGGTACGCGGTCGTGGTTTCCTTGTAGTGATCCGGCTTCGGGGAAGGCTCGAACGGCTTGGTGCCGTGCAACGACTTCCACATCCACTTCGTGAAGCGCAGGTGCATGCCGTCGGTCACGTCGATGGTGCTGAGATTGCCACCATCGGCCTTGAATGATCGTACCAGCGATCGGAGATCGTCGACATCCTCCGGATGAGGAGGCGACCCGCCGACCAAGATGACGATCTTCTTCGACTTCTTACGCCAGGACAGATCCCGAACGGCCGTGTCGATCGCTTCCAGCACCGCCTCTTCGTAATCGCCGCCTCCGGAAGCCGAGATCTGCGAAACGAATCCGAGCAACTTGTCGGTTCGAAAGCTGAGATCGGTCCAACGCGTGACGTATTCGTCTCCCTCATCGCGGTAGGCAACTATGCCGATCCGACTCGTCGGGACCATGTTCTGGATCGACTTCACCAAAGACGCCGCTCGATCCTTCACCTGATCGATGACGAACTGCATGCTCTCGGTGGTATCGATCACGAGCACCAGATCGAGGCCAACCTTGCGCAGCCCGCCGACGTAGTCGCCGAAGTTGCCGCCCAAGCCGCCGATTCCGCCCGATCCGAAAGACAGATTGGCCGACGATATCGCCGGCCCCTTTTTCGAGCGTCCCAGCTTTGGTCCGATACCACCAATCTTGGGAATCGCAGGCGCGCGCACGTTGCGAACCCGTGGCCCTCTGGTCCGGCCAGCATCGCGCCGCGGCGCGCGCGCAACGTTCAGGAGCCCGGCAAAGTCTTCCATCGACGGAGCGCCACCGAGATCGTCGACTCCGACCTCTTCGATAATCTTAACGTCGACTTTTTCGACCTGCCGAACGACGGTGATCGACAGCGTCGCCAGGGCCACCAACAGTCCAGCGTGGATCAGCGACGACGCGGCGAAGAAGCCGGCTCTGCCGCCACCGCCGCCGGCCCACGGATCAATCCGCTCCGGCGCAGTCGCGGCCGCCGCTTTCTTGTCGTCGACCCTATCCACCGTCGGCCCGCGTTTTGACGATGCGCCCACTACTTGGAACTGCGCTCGGCAGCGATCGCGATCTGTGTCGCTCCGGCCTTCTGGGCTAACGACAACACCCGTACAGCCTCGCCGAACAAGACCTCGCGGTCACCCTCGAGAACAACCGGCGCCTCTGGATTGGCAACCAGCAGCTCGGCCAGGGCTCCCTCGATGTCTTCGTACGCCGTTAGCACATTGTTGACGTAGATTTCCTGCGTCGGAGTTACACTCACCGTGATCTCGCGTGGCGCCGACGCAGTGGAGTCAACTTCCGGCAAGGATATCTTTGCTCCGGACTCGACCATCGCCGCACTACTCACCATGAAAATAATGAGAAGCACCAAGAAAATGTCAGTCAGCGGAGTAATGTTGATGTCCGCCATGATGGCGCCTTTTTTTGGGCCGCTAAGCGCCATACGCCTGCTTCCCGACGTGCAAGGCGTCGAGGACACGGTTCGACGCGATCGTCAGCGCGGCCTCGATACGATCGATGCGGGTTTGAAAGTAATTGAAGAAGATCACAGCGATAATCGCGACCCCGAGCCCCAATCCGGTCGCCACCAACGCTTCCGAGATCCCGGCGGCCACGACCGCGAATCCACCGCTGCCCATCACGGCCATGTTGTGGAAGGCCTTGATGATTCCGACCACCGTGCCGAACAGGCCGATGAACGGGGCACTGGCGCCAACCGTTCCGAGAATCCAAAGCGGCCCCTTGAGCGCCTCGACCTCTTCAAATCGCTTCTCCTCGGTCAGGTCGGCGAGGTACTCGAGAGAATCCGTCGATTGCCGTTCGAGGATATCGGTGAAAATTCGACCTGCGGGGGTGTCGACCTGCCCCTTCGCCTGACCGAGAGCTTCGCCCACTTCGCCCTTGGCCAGACTGGGACAAATCCCGCTGGCCAAGCCGAGACTCCGTGTCACCAGGTTGCGCAACGACCACAGCCGCTCAAAGACGATTGTCACTGTCATGATAGAGAAAGCGATCAGAGGGTACGTCGCCATCGCCCCCTGATGAATCATTTCCAAAACACTCAAACCTTCCACTGATGTACCTCCGATCGAGCCGAGATAGGCTGAACATCCGACTATGCGAAGCCAGCCAAACAGTGTCAATTCGGGTGCGTGGCAACGGCCAGAACATCATGCCGACCGGCGATTTTTACGGCAGAACCGCAACCTCCCGGCCGCCAATACGGCTCGAAATCGGCTCATGACGAGATCTGACGCCGCCGAAGGCCTCGGTATTTGACGGCGAGATCGGCTATGACTGCCAACGTGGAAGAAACACCAACACACGAAGACTCCGGAGCGATCCGGGTCCGGGCCGGAATCTTTTCACTCGTGGTCGGGGCGGCCCTCCTGGCCATCAAGTTCTATGCGTATCTCCTGACCGACTCGACGGCGGTCCTGTCCGACGCCCTTGAGAGTATCGTCAACGTCGTCACCGCAATCGCCACGCTCGCCGCTCTGCTCTTCGCGGCCCGGCCGGCCGACAAGAATCACCCGTACGGCCACGGCAAGATCGAGTTCATGACGGCCGCCTTCGAAGGCGGCCTGATCACCTTTGCGGCAGTTCTCATCGTCGCCGGCGCCCTCAATGCGCTCTGGGCGGGTACCGCGCCACGGTCGCTCGACGCGGGCATCGCGCTGACACTCGGAGCCGGTCTGGCCAACGCAGCGCTCGGCTGGTTTCTCGTCCGCGTCGGGACCAAACACGGGTCTTTGGCCCTCGTCGCCGACGGACAACATGTCCTTGCCGACTTCTGGACCAGCCTGGGGATCGTCGTAGGGCTTGGACTGGTCCGCGTGACAGGTCTGGCATGGTTGGACCCAGCCGTCGCGATCCTGGTCAGCCTGCACCTCGCGATGACCGGTTGGCAACTCGTCCGCGAAGCCGCCGGCGGGCTCCTAGACGAAGAGGATCCCAGCCTGCTGCAAGAACTGGTCGACGCCATCAACGCCAATCCGATGACGGGCGTCATTCGGGTGCATTACCTCAGAGCGATTCGCAGTGGCGCCTTTCGCCATATCGACGCACACTTGGTGGTGCCCGAATTCTGGTCCGTCGAAGAAGCACACGAGCTCGCCGACAAGTGGGAGGACCTACTGACCACAGAGCTGCGCGGCGAAGCGGAGATCGCCGTCCACCTAGACCCCTGCCGCCGCCAATTCTGCCCCGCATGCGACGTCGAGGAATGCCCAATCCGCAAGGAACCGTTCATCGCCCGAACGGCGATTTCGCTGAAGGAAGCGACTCGGCCCGAACCCGGCCGCCCAGGTGCGGTGTAGCCCTACGGGTACTGTGCCGCAGCGACCCGCCGGTAGATCTCGTTGAAGAAAGTAGGACCTGACCCTGGCGGTGCCGCCGTCCCCTGTCGCACGATGATCAAGTTTTCCGAGGGTGATACGAGGACGAGTTGACCGAGAAAACCCGAGGCGACAAAGACGTCCGGAGGTGCGTCGGGGTAGACCCGGCCGCTCTCGTGGTACGCCAAGGTCACCGGCTCATACCAATCGCCGTCGGGATTCAACCAGATCAGATAGCCGTAGTTTGCGTTGATCGGATTCGCCTGGCTCGTCGCCGCGTCCACAAAATCCGCACTGAGCAATTGCTCGCCGTTCCAACGGCCGCGGTTCAACAGCAGGTAACCGAACCGGGCCATGTCGCGGGCGCGAGCCGATATCCCGTAGGCCATCGTCATCTGCCCGGCGCCGTCCGTGCCGATCACGGCACCCCTCATGCCCAACCGATCCATCAACATCTCACGGGTGAAGGCCTCCGCGGTTTGGCCGGTCGCAACACTCAGTACGCGCTCGAGGCATTGGATCGCCATCTGATTGTATTGCCACGTGGTCCCTGGCTCGAAGTGCTGGCCCCGATCGATCGCGTACTGCGTCAGGTCATCGGGTGGAACGAACCCGGACAAGCCCGGAAAATCGCCGACAAAATCCCAAGTCCGACCCGAGTCCCCGGTCAGCAGCTGACGCACCGCAAGGGGCTCACTATCTGTCCCGACCCAGTCATCGATATAGCGCGCCGCAGCCTCGCCGAGGCTCAGCAGGCCCTGCTGCTCGGCCATCCCGACCGCAACGCTCGAAAACGATTTCGTCACCGAAAACATCGGAGCGATCGAATCTGCGTCTCGATCTCGCCAGTACTGTTCGTGAATGACGTCGCCATCGTGAACCACGATGAAACTCAGCGAACTCTCGCTCTCGAGCCAATCACCGACTGCGAGCAATTCTGCCTCATTGCAACTGTGAGCCGCCGGCGTATCAACGGGCCAGACACCCGTCGCATCTACAGTCGCGCGTTGCGGACCGTCGTCTGAACCACAAGCCACGCAGGACAATACAGCCAGCAGAAGCATCGCCGGGCGGGACTTCCGAAAAATACTCGAGCTCATCGTCACAACCTAGTCTCTGTGTCACCTCAAACGCCAACACCGGCACCGACTCGCTTGACATGCAGCCCATTGAAAGCTGTGTCAGTGGTCTGTGAGCACAAGAATTCTAGTAGCTGGCGCTGGAGCACTCGGGTCGGTGTTTGGAGGGTTCCTCCGCCAGGCAGGCCACGATGTCACCCTGCTCGGGCGGGCTCCACATTTGTCGGCGATCGACGCTCAGGGTCTATCGATCGACGGGATCTGGGGCGATCACAACGTCCGCGGCCTCCGCTGTGCCACCGATCCAGCCGCACTCAACGGTGTCTTCGACGCGGTATTACTCACCGTCAAATCCTTCGACACCGAGAGCATGATTCGTGCGACCGAACACTTGGTCGCCCCCGACGGCTTCGCCATCTCGCTACAAAATGGACTCGGCAACGTCGAGACCGTCGAGTCGGTGGTCGGACCAGAACGCACATTGGGAGCACGCGTGATCTTCGGAGCCGAAATACGCGCCCCCGGCCAGGTTCACGTCAGTGTCATCGCCGATCCCAACGCCGTTGGCACCCTTCATCCGCGAGCCAACGCTACGCGTGAGCAGGGAGCTCGATTCTGGGCGAGCGAGTTCGATCGAGCCGGCGTCCCGTCAGGATACACCGACAGCCTGTCGGCAAGGCTGTGGGCCAAGGTGCTCTACAACGCCGCCCTCAATCCGCTTGGGGCTCTTCTCGGGGTTCACTACGGAGCTCTGACCGAGAGCTCCGAGAGCATCGCAATCATGGACGCGACCATCGACGAGGCCTACACCGTCGCCAGCGCTGACGGCGCCGCGCTGCCGTGGGGCAGTGCTGGGGAGTATCGCGACGAGTTCTACGAGCGGCTGGTCCCCGCAACCTTCGACCACCGCCCATCGATGCTCCAAGACCTCGAAGCAGGTCGCCGAACAGAGATCGAAGCGATCAACGGCGCGGTCGTCCGGCGTGGCGCCTCTTATGGGATCGCCGTACCAGTCAACACCACCTTGGTGCGCCTGATTCGTCTGCGCCAAGGCAGCCATTGACGGACCTCCGTTGACATTGCCGCTAACGCCCGATTTGCTGACGCGATGAGGTTTGCGATCCCGGCGGCGATGTATCGTGAACTTTGCGAGCACGCCATCGCGACATTTCCCGACGAGTGTTGTGGCCTCATCATCGAGCGTCGTGGCGAACTTGAAGTGGTCCGGGTCACCAACGTGCAGAACGAAAAACACGCGGAGAACCCCACCAATTTTCCGCGCACCGCTACCATCGCCTATACGATGGGGCCGGAGGCCGCGCCGATTCTCGTCGGTCATGAACGCGGCGATCTCACGCTGCGAGCGTTCTACCACTCACACCCCCAGCACGAAGCCTACTTTTCCGACGAGGACAAGAAGCAAGCAACCGTCTGGGACGAACCTAGCTATCCCGATGCGGCGCAGATCGTCGTCTCGATCTACGATCGAGAGGTTCGCACGGCCAAAGCCTTTCAATGGAATGAAGCTGGGCGCGACTTCGTCGAGATCGAGTTGGCCATCGGATGAGAGATTGCCCCCGGCGAGATCCCTGAAACCGCAGGAGTATTCCTTGAAACTAAACTTCGAGACCCACGGCTCTGGTCCGCGCACCCTGGTCATGACCCATGGTATCTCCGCAAGCGGCAACACCTGGCGGTTTCAGGTACCCGACTTCGAAAAAGTATGCCGCGCCGTCACCTGGGACCTGCGTGGACACGGCGATTCCGACAGCCCCGAGGGGCCGTACTCAATTCCCGACATGGCGAGAGACCTCTTGCAGATCGCCGATGAGCTAGGCGCGGAAAAGATCATTCCTCTCGGGCACTCCGCCGGCGGCGCAATCTCACTGCGCTTCGCGCTCGACTACCCCGAACGGACCGAAGCGCTTGTTCTCGTCGGGACAGCCAGTGAGGCAAACGAGAAATCGCGCGACTTTTACCAAAAGCTCGCCGGCATCGCCGAAGAGAAAGGCATGGAGCCTGTCGTCAAACGACTCGGCATGGCCAAGGAGTCAGCCAACCTGGTACCGGCCAACCCCAACGGATTCGCACACGTGACCCGTGCGATGGCGGGCCTCAACGAAGACCCGATGACCGAGCGTCTGTCAGAAATCAAATGCCCCACTCTGATTCTCGTAGGCGAAAAAGATTTCCTCGGTGCCGGCGGTTCCGTGATCATGAGCCGACGTATCGGGGGGTCGCAGCTCGAGATCATCCCAGAGCGAGGCCACGGCCTATTCCTGGAAGACCCTCCGGGATTCAACGAACGAGTGGTCCGCTTTCTCGAGTCGCTGAACTAGTCGCGACGCTCAGAGTTCAAAACCCAGGCGAGACGCCGACAGACCCGACGATTCCGGCGAGGTGCGCGGCAAACCCCAAGGCGGTGTAGTCTTCGAGATACGGGCTCACCACTTGCACTCCGACCGGGAGGCCTTGGTCCGTCAGTCCCACCGGCACAACCGTGGACGGGAGCCGCGCAACACCGACAGGCCCGAGCCAGTTGAACAGGTTGATGTACGCCTCCCGTTTTCCGTTGATCTCGATGGTGCGCGTGAAGACTGCGTCCTCCTGCGTGTGCGGGATCGCGGGCACCGGTGTCACCGGAAGCAGCAACACATCGTAGTGCTCGAAGAACTCCGCCCACGCGGCGCACATCTTCTCGCGTTGCTCGTTCGCACGCATCCAATCGTGATGGCTTTGCACGGCACCGCGCGCAAAAATCGCGATCGGGCTCTCGTCGGCGGCCGGAGCCTCCGCCGCTAGCATGCGAAAGATGTCGAGTTGATCAGATGGCATTCCGCTACTCACGATCGGAATGAGCATTTGCCAAAACAACTTGACCGCATCCTCAAGCAGAAATTCGGGACGAGCTTCGTCGGCAACGGGAACACCCGCTTGGCGCAGCTTGCTCACTGTGCCGCGTAGTACGCCACTCACCCGGTCGTCCATCGGCACGCCGTCCTCGCCCAACCAGGCGGCGACACGGTAGCTACGCAACTCGGTGTGGCGCGCTCCGGGCAACCGGCACTGCCATCCCACTGCCTGATTCTCGTCAGCACCGACCAAGACCTCGAGCAGCATGCGCAGATCATCGGGACATCGGCCGATCGGACCGCAAACATTGATGTCCGGTTCGCTCAGACTATCCGGAGGACCTGGGATGTGGCCACGCGACGGAACGATGCCCCAACTCGGCTTGTGCCCAAACACTCCGCAATAGCTCGAAGGCACACGAATCGATCCGCCAATGTCACTACCAACTTCGCAACTCGTCAACCCTGCCGCGACAGCGGCAGCGGCTCCGCCCGACGAGCCACCCGGCGTCCTCGCCTGATCCCATGGGTTGTTGGTCGTTCCAAAGATCTCATTGAACGTTTGTAGATCGCCGGCCATGTACGGCACGTTGGTCTTGGCGAAGATGACAGCCCCCGCCGCGCGCAGCCGTTTGGCAACAACGGAATCTTTTTTCGAGAAATGCTCTGCGTACTCCGGGGCTCCGGCAGTCGTGCGCAAGCCAGCCACCTCGAAGGTATCCTTCAAAGTCATTGGAACGCCGTGCAGCGGACCCAGCAAGTGACCGCGCTCGAGGGCCGCGTCGGCCGCCTTCGCCGCCTCGCGTGCACGCTCGTAGTCAAAGGTGACAACAGCATTCAGACCCGGATTGTACTTCTCGACACGCGCGATGAAGCGGTCGAGCAAATCGACACTACTGACATCACCAACCCGCAAGGCGCGCGCGATATCGACTAAGGAGGACTGTGTAAGATCATTCGCCATCGAAGCCCCGCATCTTCTGCGCGCCCGCTCACCGTCGGCTACTGGTCAGTGGCGCAGATCAGCGTGTGCCCGGTCGAGTCTACAACCCGCACACGTGCGATCGCCCCAACCGCAGAACCCTGCGCCGGGAATACCGCTGTCTTGAAATGACCGGTCTTGCCGGCCAACCAATCATCACGTCGCCGTGCCGGTCCTTCGATGAGGACGTCGACCTCGCTGCCAATCTCTTCGCGATTGATCTCCGCCGAGATTTCCTCTTGCAGCCCGATCATGCTCTGCAGACGGCTGCCCTTTTCGTCTTCAGAGACCGTCTCATCCCAATCGCCGGCTTTCGTATGGCTGCGCGACGAATACTTGAACATGAACGCGTTGTCGTACCGAACCTGCCGCATCAGATCGAGCGTGCGTTCGAAGTCCGACTCCTGCTCGCCCGGGAATCCAACGATCATATCCGTCGACAACGCAAGCCCCGGCACCGCGGCACGCAGTCGATCAACGAGTCGCAAATACTCGCTCGTGTTGTAGCCGCGTTCCATCCGCTGCAGCACCTCGTCCGACCCAGATTGCACAGGCAAGTGCAGCTGCGGGCAGACCTTTTCACAACTCGCCATGGCTTCGATCGCCGACTCGGTCATGTCACTTGGGTGCGGCGACGTGAAACGGATCCGTTCAATCCCCTCGACGGCGTTCGTCGATCGCAACAGATCGCCAAAGTCACTGTCGCCATCGCGGTAAGCGTTGACGGTTTGCCCCAGGAAAACAACCTCCGGATAGCCGCCGGCCGCTGCCTCGCGTACTTGGTCGAGCACCACGTCGACCGGCAAGCTCCGCTCCCGACCGCGAACAAAAGGCACGATGCAGAATGTACAGAACTTGTCACAGCCGCGCATGATCGTGATCCAAGCGCGAACCCCCTCGCCGCGGTCCGGCGCGACATCGGCGTAAATTTCTTGCTTGTCGAGCCGAACGTCGACAAACGGATCGCCGGCCAGAAGATCCGGCAACCGCCGATAAGCATCCGGCCCCGTGACGAAGTCCAGATGCGGCGTCTTCTTGAGCAAATCCTCGCGAAAATGCTGCGCCATACAACCGGCAAGGCCGATCTGTACATGCGGACGCTTGTTTTTGTGCTTTGCCAAAGCCCCCAGGCGGCCGAAGATGCGCTCCTCGGCATGTTCGCGGATTGCACAGGTATTGAGCAGGATGACGTCCGCGGTTTCCGGGTCCTGGACACTCGTATATCCAGACCGCGACAAATGGCCGCGGATCAATTCGGTATCAGCCAAGTTCATCTGGCATCCGTAAGTCTCGATATAAACGTTTGGCATGCGGGCAACCGGACCGATGTTTGTAACACGTCCCGCCAGTCCGAAGAAGTCCCCATAGTTTCGGTCACATTGCGTCGAGCGGGCGCCTCTAAACATCAAACTCGATTTCCAGAGCAGACTCGACTTGGCCCCCCCAGCCTGTCTACTTTGGGCAGAATGAGTGCACCGAAATGCCGCCTATGTCAGTCCACGCGTGTCAAAAGCCTGTTCCTCAAGGACGGTATTCCGTACTACGCGTGCTACGCGTGTGATTTCGTATTTTCGACCCCGATCGAGAACGCGAATTTCCAAGACGAGCTAGTTGACTACGAGCCCGCCTATCTCGACTACCTCGAGGTCTCGGACGAAGACGCCCACAACATGGAGCGCCTCTTGGACTGGGCCGGCCGCTATGGTCCGATCACCGACGGGAAGGTCCTGGATGTCGGCAGCGGCAGTGGCAAGTTCGTACTCTACCTTCGCGAACTGGGAATCGACGCAATCGGTCTCGAGCCGTCGCATCCACTCTTCGACCGATATCTGAAACAGCACAACTGCTTCTTCGAGAATACCGCGGACGGGTTCGCCGAAGAACATCGCAACGAGTTCGACTACATTTTCGCCTGTGACGTAGTCGAACACATCAACAGACCCGACCAATTCTTGGAGGCAGCCGCACGCCTCATCCGACCGCCCGGGGTGCTGTTCGTCAGCACACCCGACGTAGGCAGCTTGTTGGCTCGCCTATCGGGACACCGATGGCACTATTACAATCGCTACCACCTGTCGTACTTTTCGCGTAAGACCCTAGCACCACTCGCTGCCAGTCAGGGCTTCGAAGAGATCGCCTTCGACAGGCTGCCGAGAATGAAGTCGATTCGTTACCTCACCAAGTACGTCAACGACTTCATGTCCAGCGCAAGCAGTCTGCGCTTGCCGGAGCGACTCTCCGATGTCGTCGTTCCCGTAAACCTTCACGACACCATGTACCTCGCATTCAAATTCATCGCGTAGCGGCCGCACATCGCTCTGAAAAGACCGAGCGACCTCGCGCAATCGGCGGCGGCGCGAGACCTCCGAAATTGGTGACTCGCCTGCCACGCTTGACAACGAGCCCGGCCCGGCGCCACGATTTAGTTGGGTCAGACGCGCCGATGCGGCGTGCGCCCTTTCCGGAAGGGCGGGTTCGACCGACTCAAACAGACGAACCATCACCGGGAGGCGACGATGAACGCAGTCGGAATCACCTGCATTACGTTGGGGGTCTTCATTATTTGCTCCCGAGGCCCGCTCATTGTGGTTCCGGGCGCTACCCTGCGGTGGTTCCATTGGTTAATCGAGACGAACACCAAGATCCGAATGCTGGGCGGTATGGTTCTGATTCTCGGAGCCGCAATGATCTGGGCCGGCGCAACCGAGCCGGGGACTCTCGCAACAGTCCTGACCTGGTTCGGCTGGTTCCTTGTCGGAATCGCCCTGCTCGCGCTCGAGTTCTTCCCCAACTTCTACCGAGAGATCGCCAGTGCGATTCTCCCCGACTACGACGAGGAGAGCCTCCTCGGTTGGCGTTTTATCGGCCTACTCGGAGTCAGCTTCGGAGCACTGATGGTCTACATCGGGATGCAGGCACTCTGAACAAGCCGCCAAGCGACCCCTGACATTCGCCGGCAACAACGTCGGCGCCACGCGTTTCGCCGAGGCCAGTCTAGGACCAGAACTCGTCGACGGCGTACAAATCCCAGACGAACTCCCATAGTTCGACGGCTACGCCTTCCCGCATGCGAATCTTGAGGCACGTAGGGTTGTCGAGCTCGAGCTCGCCGCGGCGACCGTAACCGCGGAAAAACGCAACTGCGTATTCGTCATTCGCAAGGACCTCTTCAAGCTCGAGAGCGAAGCTCCCATCGGTGAGCTCGGTCACATTCGCCAAGAAGGTAAAGATCCCATCGTGACCAGTGTGGGAACCAGCAAGGCCACCACGATTTCCGGGGAAATGCCACACCGCATCCTCCGCAATCGAGTCTCGAATCGCCTCGATATCGTGCCCCCGAAATGCTGCAAATAGGGTCTTAACTCGTACCGCATTCGGATGTTCGCTCACGCCTTCACCGATCTTCAATCCTCCAGGACCAACTCACGTCGGATCTCGTCTTCGTTGTCGTCACCGGCAGGGAGGGGATGCGAGAGAATCTCACCGCAGCGCCGGACGGCGTCGACGATGCCATCGGTCGGATTGCCACTTTCGATCCCAGCCAAAACAAGATCGACGATGTCTCCCCAGCTTTCTCCGGGTTCGAGTACGTCATTGATCCCCTGGTCTGCCAGAACCACGACCCGATGCTCCAAGAGAGCAACGAGAATCAGAATCCCGCTCTTGCCGGACGTGTGACGCAGACCGAGCTCGGCGAAGCCCGCCGAAGCGCGGCGCTGCGCGCAAAGTTCCATCGTCGCGTCAGAAATAAATACCCGTCTAGGCAAGTCGAATCGTGTCACAAGGTGACCGATCGCAACCGCCAACGCTTGCGCCGCAAGATACGCGACCATCGGTAGCTCTGGCGCAAACAACACCAAAGCCAAGAAGGTCAAAGCCGCCAGCACCGCACCACATCGCCACCCGGCGGCGCCGTAGTCGTCGCAGGCATGGACAATAGCGACAACGATCTCACCCGTCGTACTGCCCTCGGCAAGTTTGACCGCTTCGACAATCCGGGCGCGGCTTGGTGGATCGAAAATTTGTGACGGTTTCATCTACCAACTCCCCGACGCACCGCCACCACCAAAACCGCCACCGCCACCACCGAACCCGCCACCACCAAAGCCTCCTCCACCGCCACCAAAACCGCCGCGGCTACCCCACCCACCGGCCGGAAAACCGTGGATCACCCTCCTGTGCCCGCCACCACCCGAGGTTCCGCCGCCGAGCGTGCCGAAAAAACCTGCGAGCGCTGACGACAGAGCCGCCAGCGGCAATAACTTCAGCATCGCGAACGCCATACAAAAGGCAAAGATGGCACCCACGACAGCCCCGACGAACCGCGACCGCTTCGACAGGGCAGAACCGATCGTCCCACCGAAGATAGCGCAAAAGAAAATGACGCCCATGGGATCACCACTCGCCGGCGCTCGGCGGCGCGAAGGACGGCGCTCGGCCGGAATCACTTCTCCGCGAGCGGCTGCCATCACAGCCCGGGCGCCGCGCACGATGCCCTCGCCCATTCGACCGGCTCGGAAGCTCGGTATCATCTGCTCGCGCAGGATCCGAGCCGCGATCGCATCCGGAACGACGCCTTCGAGACCGTATCCTACTTCGATGCGCGCTTTGCGGTCCTGCGCCGCAACCGCAACGACGGCGCCATTGTCGAGCCCCTTGTGGCCGATCTTCCACGCCTCGACGACACGTAGCGTGAAGGCAGCAATATCCTCACCATCGAGGGTCGGAACTGTCAGCACTACTACCTGATGGGAAGTCTCGGTTTCAAAAGACTCGAAGTCGCGTTCGAGCGCCTGCCTCTCAGTCGCCGACAGCAGACCCGCAAGGTCGTTGACTCGGCCGCCCAACGGCGGGACTGGAACGACGGCAAGCGCCGCGACCGCGAACAAACAGATTGCCGCGGTCGCAACCCACCGAGCACGATGGTTGGCTCGATTCAGAACTTCACCTCCGGCGGAACCTCACTGACGCCTTCGCGCGCCTCGAACGTCGGCTTCGGTCCCATGCCGATCGCCTTCGCCGTCAGCACGGTCGGGAACGAACGCACCAAGGTATTGAATTCGCGCACAGTGTCTATGTAGCGCCCGCGCGCCACCGTGATTCGATTCTCCGTCCCCTCGATCTGCGCTTGCAAATCGCGGAACGAGTCACTTGCCTTCAACGTCGGATAGTTTTCGGCCACTGCAAACAGGCGCGACAACGCGCTCGAGAGTTGTCCCTGCGCTTCCACGAATCGATTGAAGGAATCTTCGTTCTCAAGCAGTTCAGGCGTTAGTTTCACGCTGGTCGCTTTCGAACGAGCCGTAATCACAGCCTCGAGCGTTCCCTTCTCAAAGTCGGCCGCGCCTTTGACGGTGTTGACCAGATTGGGAATCAGATCGGCCCGGCGCTGATACTGGTTCGCCACCTCCGCCCACGCCGCCTTCACCGTCTCATCGCCAGCTTGAATCTTGTTGTAACCACACCCCGGCAACAATGCCGCGAGCAACACTAAGCATACGATTCGTCTCGTCATTGTTCTCCCTCAGATCCCAGAGCCTTCCCGCATCGAGCCCCAGCTCAAGTCGTTCGACCAAGAAAAGTCACTTTACCGAAGTTCGGCCACCGAAAATACCTTCGCCGGGCAAGGCCTTGCCCGACCGCACCTCCCTGGTAACGTCGTTTCATGCACCGCAAATCCTGGAACCTAGCACTTATCAACATTATCGGCGGCATCGCCGTGATCTCGAGCTACGTGCACGGCCTACTGACCACGGAAGCGCGGGCCGGAGCATTGTGGGGCGGCGTACCCGAGGAATTGCAATCGTTCTACACAATCTCGATGCTGTGCGCCGCCGCCGGATACTTCCCCTTTACCTACTTTTTCGTACGCTGCGTCGACCCCGACGACAGTCGCTTCGCAGGCGGAACGGGTTTCACTCTGGTCTCAGTCTGCTACGTAGCGATTCTCGCAGCTTCGTCGTTCTGGCTACCGATGACAACACAAATGTCTCGCTCGCCAAGCACTTTTCTTTGGATTCTGATCCGACTCGATCTGGCGGTCGTCGCACTCGGAACCATCGGCTTGATCGTCGCGGCTACGACGATTCAGCCTCGCACCTTCCGCCCAGTCACGAGGATCGCGGCCCTGGTCGGACTTGCCTTCTTCGCCGTCCAGACGGTCTTGCTCGACGCTATCGTCTGGCCGGCCTATTTTCCCCGCTAGCGCTCGCCGCACAGCAGCCAGCTTCGAAGCTTTCCGTCGCGATTTGGGTAGCGCGCCCTAGGTGCGCTATAACCGCCCAGGGTTAGCGCGAAAGTTCGCGCGAAGATTCGCGCGAAGAAATCAACGACGGAGGCGGGATGAAGAAGCGACGTTTTAAAGCGATCTGTGCACTGGTGATCGCAGGCACCGTGACATCCTGTGCCGACATCCAGTCGGTGCAAGACCTCACCGCAATCCTGGCCCAGGGAATGGCGTCGTCGTCCGACGGAAACATCGCGGCCGGACTCAAGGAAGCGCTACGGGTCGGAACCGAGCGGACCATCGCTTCTACCTCCAGGACGGGTGGCTTCGAAAACAACCCCCTCATTCGCATCGCCTTGCCCAGCGAGCTCCAAACCATGGCCAAGGGGCTTCGCTTGGTTGGAATGGGCTCACAAGTTGACGCGCTGGACAACGCCATGAATCAGGCCGCGGAAAAAGCTAGCGCCGAGGCAAAACCCATTTTTTGGAACGCCATTACATCGATGACACTGACCGATGCTACCGGCATCCTACAAGGCGGAAATACGGCGGCGACGGACTATTTCAAGCGCCGTACCAGCGCGTCGCTCGAGCAACGGTTCCGACCCGTGATCGAAACCAACATGCAACAGGTCGGCCTCTACCAAAACTACAAGACATTGCTTGACGCGTATTCGAACCTACCTCTGGTGAACGCGCCGTCTCTCGACCTCACCGAGCACGTCACCGACGCCACGTTAGGCGGCATTTTCAAAGTCCTCGGACAGGAAGAAACCCGAATTCGCCAAGATCCAGCCGCTCGGAGCACCGAATTGCTCAAAGAGGTTTTCGGCCGTCGATAGAAGTCCATGAATCAAGCCGCCGGGCCGAGGTCTGGTAGAGACCGACGCCCTGCGCTAGTGCGGAGCGACAATTCCATGAAACAGTTCGAACAAATGGAAGCGAGCCTTCTCTTCTGCCCAAAGTGCAAGGAGGCCACCCCAGTGCGCAAAAGACTCCTGCTCGTTTTGAGCGAGGGTGAGAAGTTCGACTACGTCTGCAGCCATTGCGGTACAGTCTCCGGCGACAAAGTCGAACGCAGCGCCCCCAACCAACTGACACCCTCGAGATTCTAGCTTGCCACTCAGAGTCGCATCGCTTTTACCGAGCGCCACTGAGATCGTCTGCGCGCTCGGAATGTCCGAGTCGCTGGTCGGTATTTCGCACGAATGCGATTTTCCCGCCGAGATCAGCGATAGACCGATCCTGACCGAAGCCAAGATCGATGCGAGCGGTACTTCCCGCGAAATCGACACGCAGGTGCGATCGTTGGTCGGCGACGGGCTGTCGGTCTACCGCATCCGCGAGGACGCACTGCGGGAAGCTGCCCCCGACGTCATCATCACCCAGGATCAATGTGAGGTCTGTGCCGTATCCACCGCCGACGTGCAGTCGAGTGCCGAGCGCCTCCTGGGCAAGAGCACTGAGATTGTATCGCTGAGCCCGAATACCATGGAGAGCGTGCTGCAATCCTTCGCAACCGTCGCGACGGCTCTCGGCCAAACCGCAGCCGGTAGTGACTTGGTCTCCCACTCACGTGACCGGCTCGAAGCGATCTCCACCGGAACCAAGCGATCGCGGAGCAAACCCCGCGTCGCGTGCATTGAGTGGCTCGATCCGCCGATGGTGGCCGGCAACTGGATTCCCGAGATGGTGACCTTATGCGGCGGCGTCTACGAGCAAGCTGCTCCCGGAGAGCACAGCAAGACCATCGACTGGCAAGATGTGCTCGACTACGCACCGGACGTCGTGCTGCTCATGCCGTGCGGATTCAAGCTCGAGCAAACCAAGCGCGAGATCCCTGGGCTGCGTGAAAATGCATTGTGGCAGCAACTACCGGCGGTCAAGAACAACCGAGTCTATGCCGTCGACGGCAACGCCTACCTCAATCGCCCCGGACCTCGCATCATCGATAGCGCCGAACTGATCGCCGGACTCGTACAGCCCGACCTGTTCGCAACTCTGATCCCGCCCGGTAGCTACGAGCCCTGCTCAGCGCGCATCTAACCAAGGAAGATGCCCAAGTGACAACGCTTCCGCTGAAAGGCCTTCAAGTCATCGATCTGGGGTTTTGGATCGCTGGGCCCGCCACCGCAGGGATTCTGGCCGACTGGGGTGCTGACGTCATCAAGGTCGAGCCGCCGGAGGGCGACCCATTTCGCGGCGTTTTCCTTTCCGGCGCAGCGAAACAAGTACCGTTCAATCCCCCTTTCGAACTCGACAACCGCGGCAAGCGAAGCATTGGGCTCAACGTGCTCCACGACGAAGGCAAGGCCGCGCTCGAGAAGCTGATCCGGAAATCGGATGTACTCATCACCAATCTACGCGAGAGTGCGCTGCAACGCGCCGGGATCGACTGGGAAGAGGTCCACCGCCTAAACCCACGCCTCGTCTACTGCCATGTCAGCGGCTACGGCAGAGCCGGCAAAGACATGGACCGTCCGGCCTACGATGTTGGAGCCCTATGGGCGCGGGGAGCGGTTGCCATGTCGCTGGTTCCGCCCGGCACCGATCCCCCGCAGCCGCGCGGCGGTATCGGCGACCACGTCACCGCGTTGGGTGCCGCAGGCGCGGTCTGTGCGGCGCTCGTTGGACGTCAGACGACAGGTGAAGGCCAGCTGGTCAGCACCTCGCTGCTACGCAATGGATTGTACATGCTCGGCTGGGACGTCAATACGCGGCTGCGCTTCGGTCGGTCGGAACCTCCTTTTGAGCGCAAACGGGCGCCAAACCCGATCATCAATTGTTATCGTTGCGCGGACGACCGCTGGCTGTGGCTACTCGGTCTACAAGGCGACCGCCATTGGCCCGATCTGGTCGCGGCAGTACAACGCCCCGACCTTCTGAGTGATTGCCGCTTCGCCGATCTAAAAAGCCGCACCAAGAACAGCATGGAATGTGTCAACGAGCTCGACGACATCTTTGCTACCCATCCCCTGGAGCACTGGGAAGCGGCGTTAGACGGCTCCGGCATGTGGTGGGCCCCGGTCCAGAATCTGGTCCAAGTCGTCGACGAGGATGAGCAAGTTCGCGCCGCCGGTGCATTCGTAAGAACCCCCGTCGCTGACGGCGAGGCCGAGATGCTGGCAACACCGGTCGACTTCGGTGGGGAAGTCCCGATCCCGGCATCGATGGCACCGGAGTTCGGCCAGCATACCGAAGAAATTCTGCTCGAGCTGGGTTACGACTGGCCCGCAATCGCCGCACTGCGCGACAAGGGCGCGATTACATAGCTCCGCACAATGCGAGAGGTCCTCGTATCGCTAGCTTCACTCGTTCTCGGCCTCGCAGGCGTCGAGCGCTGCATGGCAGGAAAGTTACAGGCCGGCCTTGGGCTACTTCTAGCGTCGGCGGCGGTTTTTCACCTTCTCCTTCGCCCAGCATCCGAAAGCACGGCCGCATCGAACGACACAGATCGTAGCCAGTGGATCGAGATTGGGCTGGTCGCTGCGCTTCTGGTTTTTTTCCGCTTCTTTCGCATGGTCCCGCCTGGAATGTGGGGCGACGACGCGATCAACGGCCTGCTCGCTTTCGATATCATCGACGGCGAGATCCATTCGCCGTTCGAGCTCGTCAAACATTCGCACAGCTACTTTCACGCGATCAGCAACTACCTGATCGCCGCATCCTTCGAAGTCTTCGGCGCATCTCTGGGATCGCTCCGCCTTCCCGGCGTACTCCTGGGTTGCGTCGCCGGGCTCGGCGTCTACGGCATTGCCCGCCAGCTCTTCGGCCCCGCAGTCGCGGTGATCGCCGGGATCCTAATCGCATCCGCACCGTCGCAAATCGCCCACGCCAAAACTCTTGTTCAGATCATCTTCGGTACAACACTCTTGATCATCGCCGTCTATCTATTCGTGCGCGGAACCCGGCGACAACAATCAAAGTGGATCGTCCTATCCGCGGTTCCGCTGGCGCTCACCATCTATACCTACCACTCGGCGAAAATAGCTCCGTTGATCATGGCCCCACTGCTTCTCGCCGACCTCCGCCGGCGCGGGGGTTTCAAGCGCACCGCTCTCTTCGCTGGGCTTTTCTTGATTTGCCTAGCTCCAGCAATCCACTCGTATTGGCACCAGCCTGAGGCACTCACCGGTCGGATTCGAGCCGTATCCGCGCTCGAATCTGCGGACAACAAAGTAGGACTGAGCAAATCCATCTTGCCAACCCTCGGAATCTTTCATTTCCGACAAGGGCCTGTGCGCTATCATTGGTTCGGTCCAGGGCACGACCCAGCGCTCACTTGGATCGCCGCAGCGTTCGTTCTGAGTGGTATGATCGAAAGCTTGCGACGCTTGCGCCAACCAGCTCACCAGCTGCTGTTGCTTTGGTTTGTCGTCGGAATGATTCCCGCCTTGTTTTCGAGTGAAGCGCCGCGTGCATATCGCGCTTTCCTGGCCACACCGCCCCTCTACATTTGGGCAGCGATGCCACTGGCCGTGATGTGGACCACCGCACAAGTTGGGGGACTGCGCCTGGCATTGCGCGGTATCGTTGTCGCCGCACTTTGTGGGACATTGGTCTACGACTACAACTACTACTTCCACCGCGCCTATACATTTCCGGCCAGTCGATGGTTGCTCGGCGAACGTATCGTCGAACTCGCCCGCATCGTGCGAGACGCGGGCGACGGTTGGACCGGATACAATATGACTCCGACCTTCAACTCTGACTACGAAAGCCTACGCTTGCTCGGTCGCATGTGGAACCTCGAATTACACGACACACCGAGCATGCACGCGGCTCTGAACCTAGCCACTCTACCCAAAAAAGGTGCGATCTTTCTTTCCGCACCCGGCAGCCACGTGGCGATCAAAGCACTCGCTCAAACCTTTACCGACACCCGGCTCGAGCGCCGCTGGGACCCAGAACCCCAGATGTGGTGGGGCGGCGCATTCTGGCCATTCGAGAAAGAAGAGAAGAGACACGAGCCGGTCATCGCAGCGACTCACGTCCCGCGAAAGAGTCTTGAAGAGCAAAGGAGATCGCCGGCCGCTCTACCTGTGCAAGTTCGGTGTTACGACGGCGAGGAAATCCGCGAATGGCGCGAGCTATTTCCCTTTTACGGATTCTGGCCCGACACCTTCACTAAGGCGTCTACGTGCCACTGGAGCGCCGGGCTCCGGGTTCCGGAAAAGGGGCGACGAACCTTGCACATCGAATCGAAACCAGCCGTCCGCGTCATGTTAAACGGGCGTAAGTTTGACCTCCGTCGCCCTCTCCCCCCGGGAGACCACGCGATTGCCTTCGCGACAAGCAAACCACGCAAACGAATTGTTCTTCGTGTTCGCTGGAAGAACGAGCACGGTCACTGGGAGATCATTCCGCCAGCCGCTTGGCTCCCCAGGTCGGAACTCGCAAATCGAACCGGCGCAAACGGTCCGCATCCCCGCCCATTTCAGCGGCCCATAGCTCCCAACAAGGGTGGCAAGAAGGCCCGCCCCTGATCCAACTCCTCCAACAACCACGATCCCAGACCGACTTTGATCAGGCCTTCGATTCGCACATCGCGCCAATGCAGATAGTCGTTGTCAAAGATCGGATCCTCGAGCGTCCGGCTCGCTTCCAGCCCGGCCATGGCGTCTGCCAGATCTCGTTGGACGGACGGACGCTGGTTCATCCGATCTAGCCAAGCGACGAGCTTCGCGTGTTCCGGCGCGATCGGATATCCGCCGAACAGCATCACCGTTAGATGCGGAAGAATCGTCGCTTCCGCCAACGAGAATGCATCGCCGGCAAAAAACTCGCGATCGCCCAACTCACGCGCCAAAAACGCATATGTCCCCTCCACCAATCGCAACGCTGATTCCTCCAGTGCCGGAAACTTCTCGAGCACATCAGGACGAGCGATTTTGATCAAAAAGACCACGATGCCAGCCATGTCGATATCGCTGTCCGCAATTTTTTCCAGCCGCCGGCACCGCGCCCGCTCCGCAGCTTCGGCGGGCAGCAGCGGAATCTCGGGGTAGCGATCCTCGAGATACGCACAGATCACCGCAGAGTCGTAGATCACCGTCCCATCATCGACCAGCGACGGAACTTCACCACGAGGACTCACGGCGAGCAACTGGTCGCGTTGCTTCTTGGTCAGGATCTCGTGTTTCTCGAACTCCAGCCCTTTCTCGTACAAGGCCAGTCGCACCTTGCGAGCATATGGACTCAACGGATTATCGTACAGTTTGAGCATCTCGTATTCCTCCAGATTGGGCCCTGCCTACGGCACATCGGGTTTGAGCAGTTTCTTGCTTATCGGTCCACGCCGCATTGTTCGAGCGTCGCCGCAGGGGGTCCAGGACGCCGTCTCGGCGCAATCGTCGACGAACCCTGGCTGGGGAAGGAGGATTCCTGGCAGGCAATTGGCTGCTGTCGGGAACCGCTGCCGGCGCAGAATGGTTTCTTTCCAGGGAATTTCTCCGGTACTTGAAAAAGGCCGGTTCTTCTCTAGTCTACGGTACCACTTGGATTTCTCCGATGTGGACTCTCGACGGCGAAGGCCCCCTCTACCAGCAAGTCTATCGGGCGGTGCGACGCGCCATCCTCAATACCGATCTCGCGCCGGGCACCCGCGTGCCGTCGACACGCGCCTTCGCCAGTGACCTCGGGGTGTCGCGCAACACCGTGATCCTTGCCTACGACCAACTCCTCTCCGAGGGATACATCGCCACACGCGAGGGCTCGGGCACGTTCGTCGCCACCGACCTCCCAGAAGATCTGACCGAAGCGATCCGTTCGGATCGCGGCGACGCCCAAAGCGACGATATCTTCACACCGCGCCTGTCCGCCTACGCACGGCGGTTCAGGAATTTGACCAACGGTCGTCAGCTCTCGTGGCAGTCACACGAACCGATGCACCGCTTCGACTTTCGCTATGGTCGGCCAAACTTCTTCGATTTCCCGCACGACACATGGTGCCGCGTCCTCGGCAGGCGAGCGCGGCGAGCGTCCATCCATCAGCTGGACTACGGCCCACCAAATGGTCGAGAGGAACTACGTTCGGCGATCTCCGAATATCTCTGGCGCAGCCGAGGCGTGGTCTGTACCCCCGAGCAGGTAATCATCGTCAACGGCTCGCAGCAGGCCCTCGATCTCGCAGCCCGTACACTCGTAGACCCCGGCCAACGGGTCGTAATCGAAGAGCCGCACTATCCCGGCGCGCGAATCGCTTTCGAAACAGCAGGCGCCGAGATCGTTGCCGGCAACGTAGACGAGGAAGGACTGCAGGTCGCAACGTTGCCTACCGACGACTCTATCCGACTCGCGTACGTTACACCCGCGCACCAGTTCCCAACCGGAGCCAGCATGCCGATCCAGCGACGCGTCGAAGTGTTGGCGTGGGCCGAAAAGTGTGGAGCACTGATTTTTGAGGACGACTACGACAGCGAGTTTCGATACACCGGCCGTCCCGTCGAAGCGCTACAAGGACTCGATCGCGCTGGCCGCGTCATCTACGCCGGGACGTTTTCGAAATTGATGTTCCCCGCCTTGCGGCTCGGCTACATGGTGCTGCCAGCAGCCCTCGTCCAGCCGATGACGGCGGCGAAAGCTGCAACCGACACAGGCTGCCCATCGCTCGAGCAATTGGCACTCGCAGACTTCATGAAAGAAGGACACTTCGATCGCCACCTTCGTCGCAGCCGCACCCGGAACGCACGACGGCGCGAAGCCTTGTTGAGCGCATTGCAGGAGCACCTCGGCGACCAAGTAGAAATCGGCGGTGTCAACGCTGGCCTTCATATTCTCGCCTGGCTCCGCGGCTTCGCGACCCGGCGCCTACCCGCACTCAGGAGACGGGCCGCCGAGCGCGGCGTCGGCATCTATCCAGTGACTCCATACTATCGCCAGCCACCGAAGAAAGCCGGACTTCTCTTGGGCTTCGCATCGCTGCAGGAAAAGGAGATCCAACAAGGGATCGCCCGGCTGGCAGAGATCATCAAACAACCGCCGCCAAACCCGAAGCCCGCCGAATCCGGCAAGCCTAGCGATCTCGGCCAGGCTGATTGAGCTCGATCATGTTGCCGGCCGGGTCGTGCAAGAAAACTTGCCGGCCAGCGCCCGGGATATCCAAAATATCGCTGACTTCGATCCCACTTTCCCGCAACTGCTTTTGGGAGGATTCGATATCACGCACATGCAGTGCGAAATGTTGCCCCTTGGGCGCGATATGGTCCTCAACCTGGATCAGGTGAATCTGCTGTCCTCCACAATCGAGCCACAGCCCCGGAAATCCGAAGTCGGGCCGCGCCAGCTTCGCCATGCGAAGGACACCGACGTAGAACGATTCCGCGCGACCGACGTCGTCGACATTGATCGACACGTGGTGAACACCCTTCCATTCCATGTCGGCAATTAACGTCGACCAGCAAAGAAAATGCAAGCCGCGAGTTGGTAGTCTGGACGGTCAACCATCGTTCAGATCCGAACGAAAATCCGGGTGTTCGGAGAGCCACTGGGCCGCGCCGCGCATCGACTCTTCGTTCTTCTGATTAATGAACTTGTAGATGCGTGCTTCGAACCATCGCAAGATCGGCTTATTGATCTCGAACGACTCGCGAAAAGTAAGCCGCGTTTGATTCGGACCGATCGACGCGAGGTCCACCGATCCCGTCAACCCGCCGCGCAGCATGATGTACTCGTAACCCCGGTTCGGACGAACATTCTTGACCAACTCAAACGACTCACCGCGGCGACCGAACGGCATGGGATACTCGACCCGACGAACCAACCCATTCCCGTCCGCATCACCCGGATAGACGACCTCAACCTCGAGCACAGCCGGTGCGTATTCCTTCCAGAGATCGTAACTCTGAAACAGTGCCCAAAGCCGCGCCGCCGAATACGGAAGCTCGATCGAGTACTCGTGATGTTGCATCGCCAACACGCAGGCTACCCAACAAAAACGGGAGCCCGCAAGGGCAAGACCAAGCGTCGTGGTCACGGCAAGAAAAAGAGCGAGCCGGCGGTCAAATGACCGCCGGCTCTTGGGGGAGGAGGAGTGGGGAATGCACCGTTTCCAGTACAATCCCCGAGTAGCGCCGCGGAGGGGGGTCCGCTGTGTGCTACTTGTGGATTTTGACGCGGCACTTCTGAATTGATTCGAAATTTCTGAGAACAATCGTGAAAACGACCAATTATCTACGGCAGTTGGGCATTTTTCTGCTCATCGTCGCCGCCACCACTGGAGGATTTTTAACCATGGACCCGCTTTCACGGCTGATCTTCTTTCCCGAAAAGCACCTCGCCGCGACCCCAGCCGATCTTGGACTCGCCTACGAAGACGTCGATCTAGTGAACGCAGATGGTGAGCAAACGCACGGTTGGTTCGTACCCGGACCTGGCAAACAGGTGCTGCTCTGGTTCCACGGCAACGCTGGCAACATTAGTCACCGCCTCGACAATCTTCGCCTCTTGCACGACATGGTCGGCACGTCGATTCTCATCATCGATTACGGGGGCTTCGGACGCTCCAGCGGAATCCCTTCGGAGCACCGCATGTATTCGGACGCGCGACTGGCGTTGACTTTCATCACGGAACGCGGCTTCGCACCGAGCCAGACGATTTACTTTGGCCGTTCACTCGGCAGTGCAGTCGCCATCCAGCTCGCTACCGAATCCGCTCCTGCGCGACTGATTCTAGAAACTCCCTTCGAATCGATCCGCGCGATGGCTGGGACTCTCGTGCCAAGCGCAATGGCGCGCGTCATTCCGCAGCGTTTCGACAATCTGTCCAAAGTCCCCGGCCTCTCTTGTCCCGTTCTGTTCATCCACGGAGACCGCGACGAACTCGTGCCCTTCGCGCACTCAGAAACCCTCTACCGCGCTTCGCCCGAGCCCAAAGAATTCCACCGCATCGCAGGCGCCGGGCACAACGACACGTATATCATCGGCGGTTCCGCTTACTTCGCCGCGATCGCATCTTTCATCGCACCCGAAAACGGCTGATCGATTCGCCGAGCCGACTGCTCATGCGCCGACACTACCTCGCGCTGCCGCCAGCTGTTACAGTGGCCCGATGCCTGATGGAAAGATCGCCCCGGCAAATCCTTCCGCGACCATCGTTCTCCTCAGAGACGCTGACCGCGGACTGGAGGTTCTGCTCGTACGCCGCAGCAAACGGTTGACTTTTCACGGCGGGGCTTGGGTTTTCCCAGGCGGGCGAATCGATCCAGAAGACTACCCCGCTGGCGACACTTCCGACCTGTTCGCCGCAGCGCAGCAGGCTGCCGTGCGCGAATTGAAAGAAGAAGCGGGCCTCGACGCTACGATCGCAAACCTGCGCCCTGTTTCACGCTGGATAACGCCGATCTTTTTGCCAAAGCGGTTCGACACTTGGTTCTTCCTTGCCCAGGCTGAGAGCCACGATGTCGTGGTGGACGGTGGCGAGATTCGCGAGTTTCGCTGGACCACACCAGCCGAGGCACTCAATGAAAGAAGGGTCGGAGCAATCGAGCTACCGCCACCGACGTTCGTCACGCTTACCCTCCTTGCCGAGCACAAGTCTTCCGACGCGGCGCTGTCACAAGTCCCGAGATCACCCGTCCGGCAATACACGCCAAAGATCTGCACCATTGAAGGCGGCGCGTGCTCTCTCTACGAAGGCGACGCGGGATATGAAGAGGGCAACCCGGACCTGCCGGGCCAAAGGCATCGTCTGTGGCTCCTCGACACCGACTGGCGTTACGAGGACGGCGTCAGCTAGCAGCCCGTTGAGATGCTGCGGCCCGGCTCAGCGCGGCAACCCGAGGACTCTTTGGGCGATGATGTTGCGCTGAACCTCCGAGGTCCCCGCATAGATCGAAGCGGCACGCGACCACAACAGCTCGTGCGTCCAAAAGCCGTCGGCCTCTGCTCGCGGATCGCCCTCCAACAGGGTAGCTCCAAGTCCTACGATTTCGAATGCGCGGTCCATGATACGTTGCTCGAGCTCACTCCAGTAGAGTTTCAGAATCGAACCTTCCGGACCGGGTTGACCCGTGCGCACAATGCCTGAAGCATTGCGGTACGCATTTAGCTCCGCAATACGGACCTCGACCGCCAGTCGGGCGAGCGTCTGCCGCACCAGGGGATCGGTGCACCGACCCGCGGTCATCGAATACTCGATGAGGGCGCGGAGTTCTCTGCCAAGTCGTGCGTGCGGTGCGGTTCCACCTCGCTCGTGCATTAACGTGGTGATGACGACATCCCACCCGCGATCAATCTCGCCAACTACGTTCTCCAGGGGTACCGCCACTTCGTCAAAGAAGACTTCGTTAAACCAGGCCTCCCCGGTAATCTCCACCAGCGGGCGAATGGTAATCCCCGCACTCCGGAGATCGACGAGCAAGAACGTAAGGCCTTCGTGGGGCTTGGCGTCGAGATTAGTCCTCACAACCAAAATGCACCAGTCGGCGTGCTGGGCGAAACTGGTCCAGATCTTCTGCCCTGTGACGACAATGGAGTCGCCGCGAACCTCTCCGCGCATCCGGATCGCGGCGAGATCAGATCCCGCATTCGGCTCCGAAAACCCCTGACACCAAATGTCATCACCGCGGAGAATACGCGGCAGAAATCGTTGCCGTTGCGCCTCTGTGCCGCAGTGGATCAAGGTCGGCCCCACCAGTCCGAGCGCCACCGAGAGATTCAGGCTATCAGGCGATCCCGCACGAATGCATTCTTCGTTGAAAATTAGCTGGTGAATCGTGTCGGCGCCGCAGCCGCCATAGACCTTCGGCCAAGAAATGCCGGCCCACCCCGCCTCGAAGAGACATCCCTGCCACTCGCGGGACAGGGCCACTTTTTCTGCGGACTCCCGCGGCGGCTCAACACGCAAGGGAAGAGTCTCGTCCAACCAGTGCCGCAACTTGGCGCGAAACGCTTGTTGCTCGACACTAAGACGAAAATCCATTTCCGAGACAACTACTCAGCGTTTGCTGCCGCCGCCTCTTGCTGCCTCTGAATCGCAAACTTCGGTCGCATCAACGAGACCAAGGCCGGAATGAACACCAGCGCGCCGACGGCGTGAAAAATCATCAGCATCATCAACAGCCAAGCCATCTGCGCTTCGAACTTGAGCGGATGGAACAACCAGAAGATCATGCTGGCGCAGATGGTCGCACCGGTGAACATGATTGCGTGTCCGGTCGTGCCAATCGCTCGACGATTGGCCTCGTCGAAGTCGCCGACGATCTCGTACTCTTCGACGATCCGGCTTAGGACATAATAGCCGTAGTCGATGCCGATGCCGATACCGATCGCAGCGACAGGCAGGGAGTTAATGTTGAAGTCGATCCCCATGAAGTACATCACTGCTTCGGAAAGCGGCTGCGCGACAATGGATGGAATCAAGACGATCAACGCGCCCGCGACAGACCAGTAGGTGAGGAAGCTCAGAATGAATACGACGGCAAAAATCAGAGGAACATTGATTCGATAGGACCAGTCCACCTCTTCGATCTGAGCAGCAAGAATTCCGAACAAGCCACCAGCCAGTCGATACCGGACGTCGTCATCGGGACTCGTATTGTTCGCAATGTAGTCCTTGGCGCGGGCAATCGCCTTGGAGATCGTGTCGTGATCGTACTCCTTGTAATACACAGTGATCGTTGCGTTGTCGTAGTTGGGCGTGAAGAAGCGATCCATCTCACCGCGCCGTGTCCCAGCCGTCAGCATGAAGAAGAGCTGCGAGACGTGCATATCCTCGGTGGGCAACATCTCCCATTTCGGATCGCCTTCATGAAACGCACGAAACACTGTCTTCAGCATCGTCGTTGCCGTGGTCGACCCGCCCGCATTCTCGCCCTGCTCCATGTGGCGTTGAAAGCGATCCAGATCGTTCAACGTCTTCGCATCCTTGATCGCACCCGGCCTCTTGCCTTCGACGATGATGACGAGCTGCGTATTACCGGCGAAGTACTCGTTCGCCTTAGCCGTAGCCACGTTGTACGGGTGGTCCGGGTACAGCAACGCCATCCCGGGCGAAGTGTCTCCCGTCTTGAGCTGATGCGCGAAATATGCGGCAAAGACCATCGTGAAGATGAAAAAGCCGACCACAACCCATCGCCAGTTGCCAATCGCCAGGCGCGTCAAGAAGCCACTCGACGCATGGGCGAGCCGATCGAAGATGTTCTCACCGCGTTCCTTATCCGGGGGCTTGACGAACGAAAGGATGATCGGGTGGAGCGTCACGACGGAGAAGAAGATCGAGATGATCCAGAAGCTCGCCACAAACGCCAGCTTCTGCATGATCGGAATCGACGCTACGGCAATCGTCAGAATGGCTAAGCCGTCCGACATGATCGCGACCATCGCCGGCGCATAGAGGCTAATATACGACTTGACGATCGCGGCGTCCTTGTCGCCGAGTTCGTGAAACTCCTCGTGGTACCGTTCCATCGACTGCACTGAGTGACTCAGCGCCCGGGCCGTTATCAAAACGAAAACCACAATCACCAACGGGTCCATGGTGTACCCGCAGAGACCAGCAAAACCGAGCCCCCAAACTGCGCTGATCAGGCCTGACAAGACCGGAATCCAAACGCCCTGAAAGCTTCGGAAGTAAAACCAAAGCAACAGAACGATCGCCGCTCCAGTCGCCGCCAGGTAGAAGGGCATCTTCTCGAGCTCTTCCTGGAAGTACGCGAACAGGATCGGCGGTCCCGACACGTAGATTTTCACCTTGCCGTCGGCCTCCTCGCGCTCGACGATCTCCTGAATCTGACTCCACATTCCAGCGAGGTCGATGTACTCCTCCCAGAATCCGGCGACGATCTGAGTGGCCTTGTCGTCATTCGATACGAAAAATCCGCGCACTCCTTCGGTACTGTCGATTTTGCGCCGGAAGAATTCGAGCTCTTCTTCGTCGCGCGGTAGCCTGGGGTAGGTCAACGGCACCGTTTTGATGCCAGCCCCTGTCGCAATCGTAGTCTTCAACTTGGGATGCGTGATCGAGATCACCTGCTCGCCGTTGACACCCGGGACCTTGTGCAGGAGCTCGACCGTAATCCGATCGACCTTTTTGATGATCTCGGTATCGCCAAACACATCACCGTCGACAGCTTCTACCGTCATCAACAGAACGTTGGAGGTCCCGAAGGTGTGTCGATACTTTTGGTATACCTGAATGTAGGGGTGATCAGGCGGGTACAAGTCCAGGAAGTTGGTATAGATCTTCAGCCGAAAAACGGTAAACCAAACGAAAAACAGAGTCGCCGCCAGGATCAGCAGGCCGACCTGGATACGGTACTTCAAAAGAAAATAGAGATACTTCTCAATGTACTTTTTCGGCAGCACGATCAGTCCCCGTCCGCATCAAATCTGACGCGTCCTTCTTCGATCATTATTCGCCGGCCGCGCGCGCCAACGATCGCCCCGCGCTGCCCCTCCAAAACCACCAGGTCGCGAAACCACGGAAGCGCCCAGTTCTTGCTAGCTTCCAGACGTTTCCAACTCTTGCCAGAATCGTGACTGAGAAACACGGATCCGATCTCGCCGACCGCAACGCCAAACTGGCCGACCACGGAAATCGAGTAGAGGCTCGGATTCTCGAAGGCTTGGCCAAAGCCAACCTGCTCGAGCGCCCGCATCTCCGTCGAACCGTTCAACACCTCCCAGGTGTCACCGAAGTCTCGGCTATACAAGATCAGCGCATCGATCCCGACGACCCAACATCGATCCGCACTCACGCAGCGGATTCCAAACAGTGTCTTATCGACACCGCTTTGAACCTTTTCCCAGTTCGCGCCGCCGTCATGACTGCGAAAGACCATTCCGATCTCGCCGGCCACCATGACGCGTTGCCGATCAACCGCCGTTACCGAGTTCAAGATCACGTCCTCACTGAGGCTGTGATCCTGCCAGGTTTCACCACCGTCACTGGTCACGAGGATCACACCCCAGTCCCCGACGGCGACGCCGAACGATTCATCGACAAAGTCGACGCTGAACAGATGCTTCTTGCTCGGCGAGCGCTGGACGGTCCAAGTATCTCCACCGTTGGAGGTGTGGACGATCGATCCAGACCGCCCCACCGCCCATCCTTGGCTCTCATCGACAAAGTCGATCGAAAACAGCTGCTCCAGAAGGCCCGACGACTGATGCTTCCAACTGGCACCGCCGTCCCGCGTCGCAGCAATCGTCCCAAACGACCCACACACCCATCCCTTCTCGGGCGATGCAAACGATACACTGTAAAGGTTGTCCTGGATCTTGTCTCCAGTTTCCGCCTCCAACTCACCCACCGCGCAAGCGAGCACAGCGGTCAGAGTCGCGGCGGCTCTCCACTCACGCAGAGTCGGCCAGCGCCAATCAAACACTCGTTTGTCCCCCTAGAAAGATCGCGCAAGATAGGTCAGCAACTCGGAGGCTGTCAACAACAGGGGCCGTCCTGCGACCAATTGCGGGCGGGCAATGCTGGCCACACCAGCCGATCCGCGCTATGCGGGCTTCGATGACGCGCCTGCACCCGACCCGGCCCACTGGCGGCTACCCGATAGAATCCGCATCGGTCCTCAACCAATTGTTTCTGGATACGTGTGCAAACGCAGGCGCCAAAGTCGCCATCGTCGATAAGCGCGAGAGAATGTCCTTCGCGACCTGGCGGCGGCGCTCAAATTCGCTGGCGACGGCACTGCAGCGATGGGGCGTCCGACGCGGCGACGTGGTGGCCTTCCAACTGCCGAATTGGTGGGAAACGTCCGTCCTGTTCACGGCGGTCACCCGCCTCGGGGCGATCGTCAATCCGCTGCTCCCGATCTTGCGCGAACGCGAATTGGCTTTCGCGCTGCGGCAGTCCGGGACAGCCCACTTTTTTGTCCCCGGAGACTACCGCGGGTACGACTACTTGGCGCTTGCCCGGAGGGTTCTCGATCAAGGAATTCAAGCTCGGCTCGGCATCATCCGCGGCACCCAAGGAGCCGAGTTCGCTGAAGCACTCACAGGAGATCCCGAGACGTCGACCTCAGACGACACCGGCCGCCGCACCAAGGCAGGAGACCTCCTTCTACTAATGTACACGTCGGGAACCACAGCCGACCCGAAGGGCGTCCTCCACACGCATGCGAGCCTGATCGCCGAAATCCGAAGCCTCGCGAGGATCCACGGGCTCACTTCGAAGGATTCAACCCTGATGCCCTCCCCGCTGACACATATCTCGGGCGTCTTACACGGGATCATGTGTCCGGCGATCCTCGGGACCACCGCTGTACTCATGGATCGCTGGCGCGGGGATCTCGCCTACGATCTCATCCAACGCGAAGAGACCACCTACATGGTCGGAGCGCCGATTTTCCTGCAGGACCTGATCGCCACAGCAAAAGACCAAGCCGGGTCGAAAACACATCTCCGGATGTTCTCGTGCGGCGGGGCGAGCGTATCAGCCGAACTCATGAGAAGCGCGCAAGAGACTCTCGGCTGCACCGCCAAGCGGGTATACGGCTCGACCGAGTTCCCGACCATTACCACCACGCCGTCCGGCGACGTCACGGATCGCGGAATGACAACAGAAGGGGCGCCGATCGCTCCCAACGAGATTCGGATCGTCCGCGACGGGCAACTTCAACCCGCAAACGAGGTGGGAGAAATCCAAGCCAGGGGCCCCGAGTGCTTCGTCGGCTATGCCGACAAGGAGCTCAACCGAGAAGCCTTCACCGACGACGGCTGGTTTCGCAGTGGAGATCTCGGCCAGATCGACACCGACGGCTACCTCACGGTGACCGGTCGCATGAAAGAAATCGTCATTCGCAAGGGTGAAAAAATCAGCGTCCGCGAAGTTGAGCAAGCCTTGGAGGAGCATCCCGACATCCTGGAAGCCTGCGTCGTCGGCGTACCCGACACCAAACTCGGCGAGCGCGCGTGCGCCGCCGTCGCAATCACACCTGGCGCAATCGCCGCCGAAGATGGCCTCGCCCAGCACCTGATCGGCAAAGGGCTCTCACGCCAAAAAATCCCCGAGCAGTGGAAGATCGTCGAGGCACTACCTCGCACCGCGAGTGGAAAGATTCACCGCGCAGCGGTCCGACAGCTATTCGAAAATAGCGTCGGCGCTTCTTCTTGAGGGGAGCGCGCAGCGGCGCTCCCCTCAAGAGAATTATTCAGCGACTCGCAACTCGACGCGGCGGTTTTGAGCACGCCCCTCACGAGTCGTATTAGAAGCCACCGGGCGCGACTCGCCAAAGCCGCTCGTCTGAAGTCGTCCGCCGCTGATGCCGTTCGATTCCAGATATTTTTGAACCGAGGCAGAGCGCCGTCGCGACAACCCGAGGTTGTAGGCCTCGGCTCCGACAGAGTCAGTGTGCCCTTCGATCGATACCTTGACATCGCCAGCTTCGTTGAGCGAACGAACAGCCTCGTCGAGAATCGGCGTCGCATCCGAGGACAGTCGATCACTGTCAAAAGCAAAGTTGACTCCGCGCAACACGATCCGCTTCTTGATAGGCGGCATCTCGACCGCCGGCTCCGGCGCCGGTGGCGGGGGTGGCGGCGGGGGTGGTGGCGGAGGAGGTGGTGGTGGTGCCGCCTCAGGCGCGAACAGAACATGCTGGAGATTTAAGCCGGTCACGAAGTACTCGAGATGCCTGTCCTGGTGAGCCGGGTCCAAATTTCCAGGCATGTACGCTTCGTTACGCCGAATGAAGATTCCCAGCGAGGTCGCTGACGTGATCAGTAGATTGACTCCCGCCTCGAGGCTGAACCCAGGCCCTGCACCGCGAACCGCCCCAGCTCCCAAATCGGTGAAGATACCACCGTGGGCCCCACCAAAGATTTCTTTGGAGGAATCCAGCAATGAGACCCGAAACCCACCGGTTCCAGCGAAAATGGTCTGGACATCACTCTCGACCACTCGGCGGCGCAATATCCGGTCGGCACCAACTCTCGGCTCAGAGCCGGCGGCGAACGTAAAGTCTTGATCCCGGGCCTCCAAGAAACCAAACTCGCTCCGAAGCATCGGCGTGAAGGCAAAGCTGCCCTTGTGGAACCGATATCCAATCGATGGCGCGACGACACCGCCGATCTTGGCGACGTCCTGAAACTCGGAAACCGGTAGCCCCGCACCCAGATCGAGCCCGAGCACTATCCCGTTTTCGTTTCCGCCACCTTGTGATTGGACCGCAATTGCCAAAATGGTGAGTACAGACACCACGAGGCGTAGGAGTTTTCGCATACGACCTCTCCCCCCGCTGTAAGTTTCGAATCTCTAACCATTTCGAGGGACTGCTGTAAAGGGCTCGCGCGACGAAGCGAAACTACGTCTGAACGAGCAACGGCTCGAGGCGGGCGAGTACTTCGTCGACCAGCACCGATCTCAAGCAGTCGTAGTGGCCAAAGCGGCACGTCCTCTGCAAACAAGGGCTACACGCAATCGGATGCTGCAGAACCTCCGCACGTCGGCCCAAAGGCCCCGTTCGATCGGATCGAGTTGAGCCGAAAATCCCGATCGTCGGAACCCCAAGGGCAGCCGCGACGTGCATCGCCCCCGAATCGTTGCCGACGAATCCGGCGCAGAGTGAGAGAAGCGCGATCAACTCGCCAACCGAGGTCTCCCCAGCCGCTACTAGCGCCGGGAACTCGCAAGACTCCGCAATCGTCCGACTCCGCGCTGCCTCGCCAGGCGAACCGATGAGCACAGTCTCGATTCCGAGCCTCGCCAACCGATCAATCAGCTCCGAAAAACGCTCAGCCGGCCACTCCTTCGCAGGCCCATAAGCTGCGGCGGCAGCCAAAGCCACCAGAGGACCGTTGCGACGTCGCCGCTGCTCCAGCCAAGCACGCATTGCCTCCACATGAGCCACCGACACCGGCAGGATCGGGTCCGGCGGCGCCCCCGAAAAACCAAACGCCTCCTGAACCAATGCGTGGTGCTCGTGAAATTGATGTTGCGTCAACAGCTCTGGCGAACGCCGGAAACGATCGGTCAGCAACCAGCCCCGCGCATCGCCCGAATAGCCGACTCGGCGCGGGATGCCGGCCAAGGCGACCGATAGCGCCGAGCTGAAGCTGCGCGGGAAGACGACCGCAACGTCAAACGAGCCCTCGCTCAGCCGCTTCGCCGACCTGGCTAGCGCGATGAGTCCTGCCAGCCCCGATCGCTGCTCGAACGAAATGACTTCGTCGATCCAGTCTGCACCATCATAAAAGCCTGCTAGCTCGCGTCTAACGAGCACCGCAATATGAGCTTCGGGAAACCGTTGCCGCAAAGCCCACGTCGCCGGCGTGGTCATGACCAGGTCACCGAGCCAGTTCACCTGCCTCACCAGGATTCGTTCGCCACGACGCATTGGAGACACCCGCCTCCCCCACTACACCGGCCCGCAGAAGACTCGAACAGTCGCGATGAGTTCCGCTTGATTGTGCGCGGAGACCCGGGCCTCCGCACTTTCAGAACCCGCATCGGCGACCGCGACCGAGATTCGAAGCAAATCGCCCGGTTTCGTAAACTGCCGAACTTTGACCTGCCGCACTTCGCGAAAGGTCGGAGGCTGGTCTTCGTCGCGGTTTCTTCCAATCGCCGTCGCCCCGACCCTGCACATCGCTTCAATCAAAAGCGTCGCAGGAACTACCGGTTGTCGCGGAAAATGATCACAAAACAGAGCGGCATCGGCGGAAACGCGAAAATCAGCGCCAAAATCACCAGACTCGTCTGCCTCGATCTCACCAAGTACAGCAGCCGGGACCGCGTCCTGCGCAGACCACAGCGCCATGGGATCGGGGCCGACCAACTTCTCGAAGCGAGCCTCCGCAGCGGCGGGGTCGTCAAACATCTCCATCGGCAGCAGCGGGCCTATACAACGTCGCATCTCAGCGACCAGCTCGCCTTCGCAAGAGGCTGCCCCCCGATAGAGAATCGCGCGCCGATCAGACCGCTCGATGGTCGCCGACAGGTCGATGATCCCCCGAGGGAGTCGCAACTCCCCAAAATTCAGATGCCCAACAGTCGCTCCGACAGGTCGAACGCTGAACTTCGACGCCCGCATCGCCGCCCATCCAGCAAGCTGCCCCACGGCCTCGACAATCAACCAGTCCGGGGCTCCCCCAAACTGACTGGGCACAGCAAAGCGACCCTCAATGGATCCGTCGCCAAGACTGTAGATCTGATCGATGAAGCTGAACATCCAAGCGCGCCAGCTTCGCCGTTTGCCCCGCGAGTCGCAAGGCAGGGACGATAATCCCCTATCTGATTAGTTCGACAGCATACCGCCGCCGGCGCTATCCCAAGTGAAGGTCCGAAGGCCACGGTCCGAACTAGCCACGCCCATCCAAGTCGGACTGCCTACACCGTTGTTCGCCGTGATGGTGATCACAACCGTCGCCGACTTGCGGAAGTTCGGAAGGTTCGCTTCGCAAGCCGCGTCCGCGCACGCCAGGTACGCGCCTTCCGCAATGAAGTACGCCTCCTCGGCGTTGGCAGCGTTTCGCAAATCGGAATTGGCCCGCGCGTCAAACGCACTCGTCTGATACTCGAAGAATTGGGGTATCGCTATCGCAACCAAAATCGCCACGACCGCCACAACGACCATCAACTCGAGTAGGGTGAATCCCTTGTTGAGGGGCAATCTGTCGTTCGGTCTCATGGTGTTCGTTCCTTCCTGTTGCCGGGTCCGGTTTGGTTGCAGATCTTTCACCTTCCACCTGTGCAAGCTCCGTACCCAACGCGCCGGAAACCCACCCACTGGAAGAGAAAATCGGCGCGATATAGAGTCTGCTGTGCGCCCCGGCGCCAAATTACCGCAGGGGCAATTCCCGTCTTGCGAGGATCGCACTGCACCCGACAAGTGCTTGGCGAAGGAGGCTCAGCCATGAAACTAACGCCATGCGAGTGATTCACTGGTTCCGCAATGACCTACGCCTGCGAGACAACACAGGGCTCTCCGCAGCGTGCTCAAAAGCATCCGCCTTGCTGCCGATCTTTATCGTCGACCCGAAATTACTCGAGCTGCACCGATCCCCAAATCGACGCGCCTATCTCGCGAGCTGCCTAGAGGAGCTCGACACAGAACTGCGATCAGTCGGCAGCGCCCTGATCGTCACCTCGGGCGAACCCGCAACAGTTCTCGCGAAGCTCGCAACGGAAGCCCACGCCGATTACCTCACGTTCAATCGCGACTACACACCTTTCACCACACGTCGTGACCAGCAGGTGACCAAGGCCGTGGAAGCATGCGGCACGCGGGTGGAGTCATTCAAGGACCGGGTCATCTTCGAATCGGACGAAGTCCTAACCAAGTCGGGGCAACCGTTTAGAATCTTCACTCCGTTTCGAAACGCGTGGCTATCGAAACTCACCAACGCGCCGCGGCCAGCGAACCTTAGAGTAAAGGTTCCACCGCCCGTGGATATCGACGTACTTGCCGCCGAGCTGCCATTTGACGAGGCTGAAGCTGTCGCCCCGCCTTTTCCAGCCGGCGGGGCTCGCGCGAGCCGACGCCTTGCCACTTTTCTCGGAGATCCAGTCACCCAATACCTCGACGCCCGGGATCGCCCAGCCTTGCAGGGAACATCGCAGTTATCCGCAGCTCTGCGCTTCGGTACCTTGTCGATCCGCGATTGCGTCTACAGCGCAATCGATCGCAGCCGTGATCCAAAAGCCGCCAGCGGTGCCGCAAAGTGGTGCGACGAGCTCATTTGGCGCGACTTCTATCAAGGTCTGCTCGCCACGCACCCACGAATCCTCAAGAACGCTTTTCGGCGCGAATACGACGCGATCTCATGGAATGACGACCCGCAGTCCCTCAAAGCGTGGCAGCACGGGCAAACCGGGTACCCCATCGTCGATGCCGCAATGAGACAGTTGGTGCAAACCGGCTGGATGCACAATCGCTGTCGAATGATCGTCGCCAGTTTCCTGGTCAAGGATCTCCTGATCGACTGGCGCCACGGCGAGCGCTTCTTCATGCACCATCTCTTTGACGGCGATCCAGCCGCCAACAACGGCGGATGGCAATGGGCAGCATCAACAGGGACCGACGCCCAGCCCTATTTCCGAGTCTTCAACCCGGTCCTGCAAGGAAAAAAGTTCGACCCCGACGGCGAGTACGTACGGCGCTTCGTTCCCGAGATCGCCGAAATCTCGAATCGTCACATCCATTGCCCCTGGCAGTCACCAAACCCACCCGCCGCTTACCCAGCACCCATCGTCGACCACTCAGAGCGCCGTATCGCCGCCATCGCCCGTTTCGAAGCGGCTCGTTCCAAGGGTTGAAAGCGACATAGCTCGCTCGACAGCTCACAATTCTGGCCACTGTCGTCTTTTGTCCAGACAAAGATTGACACAGGCTGTCTGCCTGCTACTCTACCTGGATGAACGGTCTACCGAAGGCGGCGACACTCCCTCTCCGAACCGTGAGCCGGCTCACGGGACTGACACCCGACATTCTGCGGGCCTGGGAAAAGCGATACCAAGTCGTGGCGCCTATCCGCGGCCCTCGGGGCGCTCGCCTCTACACAAGAGAGGACGTCTTTCATCTTCAACTGCTCGCTGGTGCGGTGGCGGCGGGACGATCGATCGGCGACGTCGCCAAGCTCGACCGCCTCGCGCTCGAGGAATTACTCGCCGAGAATAGCGGCTCGGGACCCGACGAGGCTTCAGATGCCGCCAAAAAGGCGGTCGCGACAGCCCTAGAGGCCCTCGAACACTTCGACCCCACGAGGCTGCACCAAACTCTGTCCGACGCGATGATGGCGTTTGGAATCATGCGCTTCATTCACGCGATCGGCGCCCCGCTACTCACCACGGTCGGGTCGAGATGGAGCGACGGTTCACTGTCGATCGCCGACGAACACCTCCTGACAGGATCCCTGCGAGGCCTGCTCGGCGGCCTTCTACACAGCCGTCAGCACTCAGCCGGCCCTAGGATCGTGTTCGGCACGCCAAGCGGGGAGCACCATGAATTTGGCATCCTGATGACAGCACTGATCGCCGCTGACACCGGACTGGGCGTGGCCTACCTCGGCCCCAACTTGCCGGCTGCGGACATCATCGAGGCCGCTGACCGCTGCGACGCAAGTGCGGTAGCCCTCAGCGTCGTCAACTCGGCCAATCACGAGGCAGCCACGCGCGAGATACAACATGTGGCAACCAAACTCGGCATCACGACCGAACTCTGGATCGGCGGAGGGGATGCGACGGCTGTGTCACAGGACCTCAAGACGGAAGCCGTCTTCGAGATCCCGAGCTTCGAAGCTGCTCGGGCCGCAATGATACGCTTGCGGGCCTCATCGTTGGGTTCGTCCGCACAGTAGTACCAGGCAAACACCCCTAAGCGTTTACGACACCATATCAAATCAGATCGAAAACTTATTTCGCAAAATCGGAGGCAGTGATGAACTACGACGTTGGAGAACACAACGAACGAGATATCGCGAGCGGCTTTCTTGGCGACGGCATGGGTGAGGTCGAAAACCTCATGGCAAGCGGAGAAATGCTACCCGCGCAGCTTCCCATCCAAGCCGATTGGTCCCCTTGTAAAAAACTGGCGGCTTCGGTCCTCGCCTCGGCGCTGGTTGAGCTTCGCGACCATGGGCACGATCAATCTTACCAAAAGAGAATCGACGAAGACCTGGACTGGATCCGCTCTGACGACACGGAATGGCCCTTCAGCTTTCTTAGGATCTGCGACCTAATCGGCCTTCAACCCGAGTGGGCCCGACAGAACGTCGATCGTTGGCTGGCGATCCCGCCCTCTGAGCGCAAGCGGCCGAGCACACCTTACCGTCAGGCCGCCTGAGCGTTGCCCATTGACCTTTCATGTCGTTTCAATGAGCAGAGACACAACCATGCGATTCGTGAGGAGGGTCACGACAATACCGCTCTACCTGACGATCGCAACTTCTCTGCCGTTGGTCCTGCTTGCGCTGCTGCCCATCACTGTGATCGCCGACGCGCTGACGCATTCCAGCTGGTCGCGGACTCGAGCACTCTCCATGATCGCGACGTATTTCTTCTGCGAGGCGATCGGTATCATAGCCGCCGGCGGCATCTGGTTGCGATCTAAAGTGCAGCCCAGTCTATCAGAAGACCGATACATCGATCTCAACTTTCGACTGCAGTCCTGCTGGGCGAATACTCTGTACTCCAGTGCCGCACTGATTTTCAGCTTCAAGACCGAGGTCCAGGGAAGTGAATCGCTCAGCCGCGGTCGCTTCCTGCTGTTCCCCAGACACGTGAGCACCGGAGACACAATTCTGCCCGCCGTCTTTGTCACCAAAGCGCGGGGGATTGCACTCCGATATGTTCTCAAGAAAGAGCTTCTTTGGGACCCTTGCCTCGATATCGTCGGGCATCGCCTTCGCAACTTTTTTGTCACCCGGAACTCTGATCGGCGATCCGACGAAATCGACGGGATCCGCAGTCTCGCTTCGGACCTCGCCCCCAAAGAAGGTGTCTTGATCTACCCGGAGGGGACCCGCTTCTCAGAGCCGAAGCAGAAGCGCATCATCGTCAAGTTACGGGACAGTGGAAACGACGAACTAGCCGAAAGGGCCGAGCAGATGAGCCATGTCCTTCCACCACGGCTCGGCGGTCCAATCGCGCTGATCAGCGGAACCCCGTCCCTGGATATCGTCTTCATGGCGCACACCGGGTTCGAGGGAATTGAAACACTCTTCGACCTATTCAATGGATCGCTGATCGGACGATCAATCAAAATCGGGTTCCGTCGCGTCCCACACGATGAAATCCCGAGGGACCCGTCCTTACTACCCCGATGGCTATTTGACCAATGGATCCTGCTCGATCGGTGGGTCCACGATTCCCTCGAAGCCGAACGTAGGCTCGCTTCATCATGACCGTTTCCCAACACGATCACTGGCACTCCATCCCGGGCGAGCTGATCTGCGGGGATTGGATCCCGAGACCTGTCGACGAAGTTTTTTCATTCTTCAGTGACCCATACAATCTAGAAAGAATCACACCCCCATTTCTTCGGTTTCGCGTTTCCGCAACAACCGATGATCCGGTCCGGCAAGGTACCTTGATCGACTACAGATTGCGTCTCCACGGTGTCCCGATCCGCTGGCGAACCAGAATCGAAGAATGGCTACCGCAGCAAAGGTTCGTCGATCGACAACTGAGCGGCCCTTACAAGCTTTGGCATCATACGCACGACTTCGAAGCGTACGACGGTGGCACACGTATTCGGGATCACGTCCGCTACCAGTTGCCTTTCGGCCGCATCGGCACTTTCGTCGCGGGCTCGTTGGTTCTACGCGAAATCAACGAAATTTTTCTTTATCGACGCAACGAAACGAGAAATTTCTTCGGCGCGAGCGAACCCGGCTGACGTCCTCATTGCGGGCATCCCGCCCAGTCAGGCCATACCGCGCCGGCGCAGTTCACCAAAGCCGCCACCTTGTCGCGGATCTCGGGCCACGCTCCACAACCTATCCAAATTTTCTGGGAACGCACGACGCGGCGGACCGAGCGCGGTAAGGACCCTTCCTTCCGCTTTGACGGCAGTCTCATGCTCGGCCCGCCGCACCTCTTCAGGCTTGCTCCACGCCAACCATGTCGAGTCCGCGATGGCCGTGGCGAGCCAGCAGGATCAATCCCACACAGCCTGCCATCGCCATCACCGCAGCAGCGAACTGTAAGCCGATCTGGCTGTCGAATCTCAGCTGCTCCAACAACAATTTGATCAGCCCATCGAGCACCAAAAACCAGCAAAACAATTCACCCTCGGCGCGCATCCGACTTCGCATGAGACACAACAACGACGCCACGGCGAGAGAAGTCAGACCAAAATAGATCTGCAGCGGGTGGATGGGCAAACTCGCGACAGCCTGGGGATCCAACCATCCGCGCTCGACATGCGCCAACCACGCTGGGCTGCCAACCGGAAACCGCATCGCCCAAGGCAACGTAGACGGCGGCCCGTGACAACAGCCCACGACGAAACAACCGATTCGCATGACGCCCATGGCCAATGCGATTCCAGGAGCTTGTGCGTCCGCCAATCGCATTAAAGACGCCTCCGGCGGCAAACATCGCTTCAACAAAGGAGCTGCCGTGACGATCGCAATGATGCCGCCCGGGTAACGATAGCCGTGCGACAGCTCCCACCAAGGATCCCACCAGACTACACCGCCCCGCTCGACCGCTGCGAACAACTTCGCTCCGGCCAAACCAACAACAGCCGTTCCGACGACCAAAAATACGACGCGCCCACCCGGTACCCCGAGTTCAACCATCATCCGCCCACTGGTCATCGCACCCACGAAGCAGGCCACTACGATGAACAAAGGGTAGACAGGAATATCGCCGTAAAGGTCGGTGAACATCTACGCTCTACTCGCACGAAGCAATCGCGTCGGAACCACAAATCGCCGCTTCAAAATCCGCCACTCCGTCCACCTGGTAGTCAAAGGCCACCCCCGACGTTCCGAACTCCACCCGTGCCTCGGCGAGATCGCCAACCACGACATCCATGGCGCCTTCAATCGGGCAGGACCCTGATAACGCTAGCGCCGCGGTTGTCCGGATCCGCAATCGTCCAAGGCAGTCGATGTCTGCCTCCCCATCGACCGAGATCTCCGTCAGGCCATCCAACGCTACCCGGCGCGTCATCCGGACCCCTTCCATCAATCCAGCGAAACGCGAGCCACGCTGAAGGTCGGCGACATCGATGTCGCCAGCGGCATCCACTGACTCAGTACACGGATTGCCTGAAGACACGATGTCCATCGAGAGCGAGTGCATCCGAATTTCAAAGTCGCCACTCGCATCACGCGTACGAAGATCACCATCGAGGCGCACCTCGCCATCGTTCTCTGAGCATCCGCCCAGCGCGGGCCGAGAAACCTGAGTCAATCGACGGGTTTCCGAAGTCCCGACAACCGAGCCGTCCTGCAACAGCTCCTCGCGGTAGTCTGCAAACGAAAAGGTCACAGCGACGCCTTCCGGCACGGATCGACCACAAATCCCAGTCGCCTCGTACGTCGCATCGAGTCGCCCGTTCGCTATCGCAGTCAATCCGGTCTCGTCATCCACCACACCACAGTTCTGAGAAGCGGTCGTGACAAACGTCCGCCCACCATCCTCGCGACAATCGCCGTCGATCACTCCACCGAGCGGACAATCAACTCGCACCGCACGACTCGAGCGTCCAGATCCGATACCGGACCGCGCCCCAGCCTGCATCGCTGCCGCACTACCGAGAAGCGCATCCAAGGCCGACGTCATCGTGATGACCACCCCGGCGGCCGCCTGGATCGCCGCATCCCCCTGCAGCACCTCAACAGGCCCACGCCCACCATCGCCCGACCCACCGCCACACCCAGGGCCGATCAATCCTACGCCGAGAATAAGAAGAAGTCCCTTGTTCATCCCACGTCTCCTGTTCAAGCAAGGTCCAAGTCGAACACTCAGACACCTCACCCAAACAGGCGTTAAACGTGCCTTAACATCGTTGGATGTCAGCGAAGCTGGGTTCGAGAGCGGCAAAAACCCTAGCAAAATCAGGGCTATCGAACGCCTGAGCCAAACGGAATCGACATCGGTTCAAATCCCGCCAGGGACGCCTTCCCACCAAGACGGGCCTACTGCTCAACTTCGGCACCCAACGCCTCGAGCACGAACGATTCGTCCATCGTCCCACCGCCTAATCTGCGGCCATCGGCGTCATCTGCGGATGAAGAGGCCATTTGATCGCCTGGCAGTGCCGGCAAAGAAGATGATCCTACGGCACAATGATTGAGAGCGTGACCAAGTTCTCGCGCGCGGCGCCCTTGATGGCGCTCAAAGGGATCGAAGAATCGAAGGACGCGTGCTGGTGTAGCGACCGACTCGTCAAACTGGTCCTTGGACTTGATCGCGGCGGCGCCTTCTTCTATCGCCGCTTCCTGGCTTTCTTCGTTGCGACTCTTTTGGTCGGTTTCTTTTTCGTAGCCTTCTTTGCCGGCTTTCTCTTTGCGACTTTCTTCGCCAGCTTCTTCTTCGGCTTCGCGGCTTTCTTCGCGACCTTCTTCGCTGGCTTTTTCTTCGGCTTCGAGACTTTCTTGGCCGGCTTGCTCGCCGCCGATTTTCGCTTCGGCGCAACCTTCTTCTTGACCGCTTTGCGTTTGGCCGGGGCCGGCGACTTTTTCTTGGCCGGCGACTTCTTCTTCGACGGGCCCTTGGCTAGTGGCTTACTCTCCTCGTAGAACAGCGACGAGTCGAGCCCCTTCCAAGAGCAATAACGCTGGATCCCCTCGCCGCCGAGCTCGAAGGCGAGTTCGAGCACCAGCGCATCGTCGAGCTTGCCGATGTCCGGAATCCAATCCGGGATCACATCGTTGGGGTCGAGGAAATAGTACACCGCCTCGGCCAGGAGGCTGATGGTATAGAATGGAATCTGCGGGCAGTTTCCGGCCGCGTGATCGGCCAGCAGCTTGAGCGCCAGAACCATCTGGCCCCCCAACCGTGGATGGTCCTCGGCTAAGGCTCGGGTGCGGGCGACCTCGGCTTGTGACAGCAACACCTCGACATCGCGCGGCGCCATGTCTTTGGCGTTGGACTCAAGGTAGGCCCGGAAATCCGACTTTCTCAAAAACGGCTGGGTCTTGTCGACACTCGGCATTCCCGAAGCGATTCAAGAAATCGCCTCGCGAGTCAAGGGTTCGCGTTGCCTAACCTAATCCGTCCCTACCGCGCCTCGCTCGGCCAGCGCCGCACGCGCGACCCGGGTTACATAGACTGTGACCGCAACCGTCGCTAGCAGTCCGACGACGTAAAGAGCCCATTCTCCAGAAGTACGGGTCCGCCCCTCAGCCCCCAGCGTCGCCAGGTCGCCCGCCAAGGAGCCGATATACACGTACATCAGGGTTCCCGGCATCATGCCGATCCACGACGCGAAGAAATAATCCCGCAAAGATACTTTCGTCACCGAGAACGCATAATTCAGCAGGTTGAACGGAAAGATCGGAGACAGCCTGGTCAACCCAACGATCTTCCAACCCTCCTTCGCCACAGCCTGGTCGATCACACGAAACTTCTCGTTGCCTTCGATCTTCTTGCCGACCCAATCACGCGCGAGATAGCGACCAACGAGGAACGCACAAGTCGCGCCCAGAGTCGCTGCAATCGAGACGATGATCGATCCGCGCACGACACCAAAAACCACTCCTGCCCCAAGGGTCAGCACCGATCCCGGCAGGAACAACACGGTCACCACGATGTAAATTGCGATGAATATCACCGGGCCGAGTGGGCCCAACCCAGCGATCCAATCGAGTGCCTCGGTGAGCCGGGACTGCACGTCGAAATAGTAGGCTGCCGCCAAGATTGCGACGACGGCAAGGCCTATCAAGACCGGTCGCGCGGCCGAGGTTTTCGCTTCGTTCTCAGTATCGGCCATCTAGCGCGTCCAGGCCAAGAGCCGTTCGAAGAGCGACTTGACGAGCGGCGTCAGCCGGGTGCGATTGTAAGCATCGCCAAGTTTGCGAATCGCCTCGGCCTGCGTCGGGTACGGATGAATGACACTCGCAATCGTACCGAGACCAACCTTGCCAACGATCGCCAAGGTCAGCTCGCTGATCATGTCGCCGGCGTGCCGCGCAACGATCGTCGCACCGAGAATCTCATCGCTGCCCTTGCGGCAATAGATCTTGACGAACCCCTCGTCCTCCCCGTCGGCGATCGCTCGATCGACATCCTCGAACTTCTGCAAGTACGTGTCGATCTCGACTCCTCCTTCCGCCGCCTCGTGCTCATAAAGCCCGACGTGAGCGATCTCCGGTTCGGTGTACGTACACCACGGAACCTGTAAAGCGCTCAATTTCTTGCGACCGAAGAACAAGGCGTTTTGGATCACGATGCGAGCCGCAAAATCTGCGGTGTGAGTAAACTTGTATTTCAGACAGATATCGCCGGCGGCAAAGATGTTGGGGTTCGTCGTGCGCAGATTGTCGTCCACCTTGACGCCGTTGCGGTCAAACTCGACCCCGACGGTTTCGAGATTCAACCCCTCGATATTCGGCGCGCGCCCGACGCTAAGCAGCAGCTGGTCGGATCGAATTTCTCGCTCGGCTCCCTCGTGCTCAACCACGACGATTCGCTTTTCACCCTCGCGTCGGACCGATTTGATCTTCGCCGACAAAACCAAGTCGACGCCGTCCTTGCGGAATGCATCCTGCACAATCGCCGCAGCGTCCGCGTCCTCGCGCGATAGAATGTGATCCGCCATATCGATCAGCGACACGTGCGAGCCGAGACGACGAAAGGCCTGCGCCATCTCACAACCGATCGGGCCGCCGCCAATGACAGTCAAACGCTCGGGCAGCTCGGTCAATTCAAAGACATTCTCGTTGGTCAGGTAACCCGCGTCGGCTAGCCCATCAATCGGAATCGCCGCCGCCCTGGCACCCGTCGCGAGCACGGCCTTCTTGAAACGAAGGGCTGTGCCACCGACGTCGATCGTATCCGGGCCACTGAACTTACCGTCGCCGATAAAAACGTCGACGCCTTTGTCACGCAGCGTGGCGGCGCTATCGACCACACTAATGCGCGCACGCAGTTGGCGCATCCGTTTCATCACCGCGCCGAAATCCGCCTTGGCTCCGTCCGGGACGACGACTCCGAAGTCGCCAGCGGAGTTGATTTCACCCATGACCCGCGAAGAACGAATAATGCACTTCGAGGGCACACATCCAACGTTGAGACAGTCGCCACCCAGCAAATGCCGCTCAACCAATGCCACGCGCGCGCCCAGCCCTGCGGCAGCAGCCGCTGTAACCAACCCCGCTGTCCCCCCGCCGACAACAACGAGATTGTAGCGATCGGCGGGCTGCGGGTTCACATGGGCCGGCGGGTGAACATTGGCCACTAGGGCGGTGTTGTACTCGTCCATCGGACGAATCAGCGGATTCTCACTCATGTCGTTCTCCCGTTGTCCACCGCAATACCGTAGAGCCCGGTGAAAGTTACAATAGCTCCGCAAGCGAAGTGCTCGTCGGGTCCCCTCGAAAAAACGAATGCTGCGGCCGTAGTCAATCGCAGCCGTTTCACGTTGTCTAACCAAAGCAGGGCGATCTTGGTTCCAGGAGCAAGCAAGAAAGAGCTGCAACTCATCGCGTCGCCGTAAGCCGAAAGTTGCGATAGTACGCCACCGCGTTACCACAGGTGTTGTCGGCATCGGTCAGCAGTGCCAGCCCGACCAACGGTGGCGGCTCGGCACCCCAGTGCCTGCGGTACTCGGCGCGAACATCCACCGACTCGCTACGCCACTCCGTCGTCGTCCCTCGCCGCCGCGAGATCAGCATCGTCGGAGTACGGAACGGATTTCGCCATACCGTCCCCTCGGGTACACGGCTGCTCCAGACGTACGCCAGCGAGCGCCCCGGCAGCACTTCGCCCTGAACCTTCTCGGCCAGGCTGTGCAACGATCGCTCGATAAAAGTCGCCTGTCGCGAGTCGTAGCGAAACATCAGCACGACTCTCGCCGCGAAGTCGTCACCGGCACGAGACTTTTCATCCTCGATGTCGAGCCCCTTCTCGACGCGCCACTGCCAGCGGAGCACCGGTGTGCGCTCCAGATCGACCGACTCCAAGTCGACAGCCAACCCCGAGGCCCCGCACCGACTTTCCGCCCGCAGAGCGGCCGACGCCCCCTCACCAACGACTTGATAGGTCGTCCCCCGCTCGACCGACGGGATGGAGAGAGGACGCCACGCGTCACTACCCGGCGACGGCAGCAAAACCTCGCTCGGATCGGCCTGCGCGACAGACGCAAGAACCAGCGACAACAGTGAGAGGCGGACCCGCAGGCTTCGATAAGGGATCATCTTGTTCTCTATGCAATACATGACCCACCCACCTTGAACGAACCACCGGTTCGTTCCAATCTCGCATAATGGCAGAAAAAGACAGCTGGAACCCCGAACAGTACGAACGCTTCAAGCGCGAAAGGCAGGCGCCGTTTTTTGACCTGCTCTCGATGGTCGACGGTCGCTCCGCGATGCGGGTGATCGACCTCGGATGCGGCACAGGCGAGCTGACTGCAAAGCTCCACGAGACGCTCGCGGCAAGTGAGACAAGCGGTCTGGACAACTCGGCGGCAATGCTCGAAAAGTCAGCACCGTTTCAAAGCGACAGGTTGCGCTTTCTCACCGCCGATATCGCAAGCTTCAATCCGGTTGACGAGGTCGACCTAGTTTTCTCCAACGCCGCTCTCCACTGGATCGCAGACCATCCGGCACTACTGCAGCGGTGGACCGACCGACTGGGACCGGGCGGACAACTCGCAGTACAAGTACCCGCCAACCACGACCAGGCGACCCATACTGTCGCCGCGGAGGTCGCGGCCAGCAAACCGTTTCGCGAGGAGCTTCAGGGGTACGTCGCACCGGTTCATGTTCTCCCGCCCGAAGAATACGCAAGAATCCTCTACGATCTCGGGTACCAGGAGCAGCGAGTGGTGATCCGAGTCTATGGGCACATCCTGAGTAGCCCCGAGGACGTCGTCGAGTGGGTCAAGGGCACGACGCTCACGGTCTACAAGGAGCGCCTTAAGTCAGAAAGCTACCAAGCATTTCTCGCAACCTACCGCGATCGCCTACTCGCCGAGCTGCCGGATCGGAAACCGTTCTTCTTTCCGTTCAAGCGAATCTTTCTCTGGGGCCGAAAATAAGAATGGGCCGGCGAAATAAGGTCGCCGGCCCATTCTCCTGCGAAACTAGCTCCGATTAATCGTCGATACGCAACGCCGTCGCTACGTCGCCGCCTAGGGAGTCGAAGTCGACCAACCCTTGCACCAGCTGCCCCGGACCGTCGAGCTGCTCCCAAGCCGCGCAATCAAACGGCTCACCCGAAAGTCCCTCGGCGCCCTCGCTATCGAGCAGAGGAGTCAAACCCTTCATGCCGAAGACTCTACCAGTAGTGAAAACCACCTCCGTGCGCGGTCGATAGCAGTCGAACCGGTCGTCATCGTCAAGGCCAGGCCCGCACTCCGGCAACTCAAAGCACTCTTCGTAGATCGCGCTCGCTCCTTGGCGGATGCGTCCCTGTTGCTGGATAAAACGGAACTCCAAGGCGCCGGGGGGTACGGAGTCGCCAAGCCCGAACTCGAGCACGTCATCTTCCTCTGGGGTGACTCCCTCGACCGCCGTCACTCGCGTATCGATGCCCTCGCTGTCGCTGCCCGTGCAGAACAGACGACCCTGGATCGACTCCAACTCAATCTTCAGACAAATGTAATCCAAAATCGGCTTCATGCCGATGACAACGAAACCCGGCGCCAGCTGATTCTCAGGCGTCACCCCGATGGTAACCGGAGCAACTCCAGTGACTGGATCCTGAGCCCCAGCCAATAGACACAGACCGGGCGGGATGTCGGTAAACTTACCACCCGGATCGAGTCCGTCGGCCAACAGAGAAGGCAAAAAGTCGAACCCACCGGGCATCGGCAAGGAACTGAACAACTGTGTCCCGGAGTCTTCCGCGGACTCCGGCTGAGTCCACCCAAACGGTCGTGCACCCAGTCCGGCGGGAACGTCGATCCCGCGGCAAATCGGCACCGGTGTTGGCGTCGGCGGGCCTTGTGTGGGAGTCGGCATCAAGATGGCCTCGTCGTTGCTCTCGCCGCAGCCGACGACGGCGACCAGGCCACTGATCAACACAGCAACCAAAATTCGGTTCGACATCAGACCCTCCCCGTATTGCAACCCGCGCTCAACGCGCTTCCAAGATGCTGCGGTCCAGAAAAAACTCTCCGGTCTTGATGCCACTGCAATCAAAGCTGCACGCGACATCCCCGGCGGCTCTCGTAACGACTTCGCCCGACCCTTGTCAAGCAAACGTGTCGTTAGGACATGCCCGGGCAGCCACGAATGCTTGACTTGTGATCATCAGCCGGCCACGAGAGAAGCAATGGGACGGGATCTCGCAGAACTGGCCCAACGCTGGCGCAAAGCAGAAAACGCGGTGGTATTGACTGGCGCCGGACTGTCCACGGCCTCGGGCATCCCGGACTTCCGGTCGCCCGGGGGGCGCTGGGAGCGCTATCAGCCCGTGACGATTCAAGAATTCACCTCCAGCGAGGAATCTCGCCGCGAATACTGGAGCTACAAGGGCGAGACATGGGCGGTTATTTCTGAGGCTCAGCCAAACCCCGCCCACCTCGCCCTCGCATCGATCGCCAACGCAGCGCGCATTGAGTTGCTGGTCACGCAAAACGTCGATGGTCTGCACGAACGCAGTGGATTTCCCGTCGATCGGCTCATCAATATCCATGGCTCCGATTCCGCCGTCACATGCTTGAGCTGCAATCGCCGCGAACCACGAGCCCACGCCCAAGCCCTGTGGGAGAGCGGTCACAAGATCCCACTCTGCGAGTGCGGCGGCCCGTGGAAACCTGCGACGATATCGTTCGGCCAGGGACTGATCGAAACGGACCTGAATAAGTCCTTCGAAGCTGCAGCCGCGTGCGATCTCTTCGTCGCCGCTGGGACCTCGCTCGTCGTCGGCCCAATCAACGAAATGTTCTCCATGGCGCGCCGCACCGGCGCCTACACCGCCATCATCACCGGCTCGGAGACCCCGTTCGACGGTCAGGCATCGTGCAAGATCGAAGACCCTTTGGAACAAATTCTTCCCGCAATCGCCGATCGAGTCCTCGCGTGAGCGCGACGCGATGAAAGCGCTGGTGTGGGATGGCGACGCGCTCACGCTCCGCGACCGTCCAGACCCAAGTCAGTCGGGAAACGACGCTATCGTGAGAGTTCACCTTGCTGGCATTTGCAACACCGACCTCGAGATCGTCCGCGGATACATGGGATTTCGTGGTACGCCAGGTCACGAGATCGTCGGAACCGTGATCGCCGGCCCCGATGCGTGGCTGGGCGCTCGTGTCGTCGCGGAAATCAATTTCGCGTGCGGCACCTGTTCGATGTGCCGTCGTGACCTCGGCCGTCACTGCCCTACGCGTCGCGTCATGGGCATCCTCGACGCCGACGGCGGCTTCGCCGAATATGTCGCGGTCCCGCTCGAAAATCTTCACCGCGTTCCCGATAGCATCGCCGACGACCAAGCCGTGTTTGTCGAACCGCTTGCCGCAGCCTTCGAAATCTTGGCTCAACTCGACGTCACTCGCGGGCAATCATGTACTGTTCTCGGCGATGGCAAACTCGGGCTCCTCGCCGCACAAGTGCTTTCGTCCGCTGGAGTTCGCGTACGGGCCGTCGGCAAACACCCGGACAAACTAGCCATCCTCGCCCGGCGCGATATCGAAACCGTTCTCTTGGAAGATTGGGACCGCGAGCCCGCCGAAATCGTCGTAGAGGCAACTGGTTCCGCGGCGGGATTTGCGACCGCCGTCGCCTCGACCCTGCCGCGCGGCACACTGGTCTTGAAAACAACCGTCGCAGAGCAGCCCGGCATCGACCTGGCGCCGATTGTCATCAACGAAATCAACGTGCTCGGATCACGCTGCGGCCTCTTTCCCCCCGCTCTTGCAGCGCTCACTTCGAATAGCATCGACGTGAAATCACTGATCTCCGAAACGTTGCCGCTGAAGCGATCCATCGACGCATTCGAAGTTGCACAGCAGCGAGAATCGCTCAAAGTAGTGATCGCAGTCGCCGACTGACGCCTCACGAGCGACGTCGCGACAACCGGTCGCCAGCACCTCGAACCATGACATGCACCGCGGGAATGATGAGCAGAGTAAATACGGTCGAGAACAGCAGGCCTCCGACAACTGCCGCGCCGATTGGCTGCCGTGTCTCCGCTCCGGCGCCGGTCGCCAGCACCAGCGGCAGTGCGCCGAGGATCGAAGTCACACTGGTCATCAGAATCGGCCGAAATCTCGTACGCCCCGCGTCGCGCGCAGCCGTCACCAAATCCGCCCCCTTCGCTTGCGCGCGATTGGCATAGTCCACCAACAAGATCGAGTTCTTGGCGACCAACCCGACGAGCAGAATCATGCCGACCTGCGTGAAGATATTGATTGTGTGATCCGCAACATAGAGAGCGCCAAGGGCGCCGAGCAGAGCGAGCGGCACACTGAGCAAGATCGTGATCGGGTCGACGAAGCTCTCGAACTGCGCGGCCAGCACCAAGTAGATGAACAGCAACGAGATCCCAAACGTCGCGTAAAGTTCCGCCGACGACTCGCGAAAGTCGCGCGAGTTGCCGGCCAGCGCCAACGCGAAACCATCGGGCATCTCCTGGCGCGCAATCTTCTCGATCTCTTCGAGCACCGGCCCAAGCGAGTGGTGCGCGGCGATGCTGCCCGTGATCTTGACGCCGCGCACGAGCTCGTAGTGGTTGAGGGACTCGGGTGCCGTCGTCGAACGAACACGGATCAGACTCGACAAAGGTACCATCGCACCATTCACAGAGCGCACGTGAATGTCGCCGATCTGTTCCGGCACAGCACGAAACTTCGGCGCCAACGACGGGATGACGTCGTACTGTCGATTGCGCAGTACAAACTCACTCACCTCACCTTCGGCCAATGCGATCTGCAACGCCTCAGCCACCGCGCGCACCGGCACCCCCAAGTCCGCAGCGCGATCTCGATCGAAGAGCACTTCGATCTGCGGACTCTCCAGCCGCAGATCGCGATCGATGTTCACCACCCCCGAGACAGCCGCGACGCGATCGAGAATCGACTGGGACACCCGGTCGAATTCATCAAGGCTCGCCGCCGAGCTCATCAATACAACTTCGATATCGTAGAAGGACCGTTGTCCCAGTGATGGGAGGTTGATCGGGTAGGCGAGCACTCCGGGGAGCTCTTTGAATCGCCCGTACAGTTCCGACACGACCTCCTGCTGCGACTTGTCGCGCTCTTCCCAGGGGACCAGTCGCCCATACACAAAACCACGCGAAGTGCTCCGAGATCCGCCCGAAGACAGTCCGATAGCTGAATAGAGATGGGCGATCTCTTCGGTCACGAGGAACGCCTCTTCAATCTGCAACAGATTTTCGCGCGTGTAGGCCAGGGTCGCCCCCTGCGGGGCCTGCAGGACGGTAAGAATCTTTCCGCGGTCCTCCGTCGGCACCAAGGAATCGGGAAGACTGGAGAAGAGCGCTACTGATCCCACAGCGTTGGCGATCAGAAAAAAAACAATCGGCACAGGGTGCCTTACCGCCACGCCGAGGAGGCGATCGTAGCCTCGGTTCAAGCTCGCAAGTGCGCTCTCGATACCATTCCACACACGCCCGTGCTTGGTCGAAACCTTCAGATAGCGACCGCACAGAACCGGCACCAAAGACAGCGCAACGAACGTAGACAATACCACGGCCGCAGCCATGGTGATCGAGAACTCTCGGAAGAGTCGCCCCGTCCCGCCGGTCATCAGAGACAAGGGCACCAACACAGCAACCAAGGCTACCGTGGTCGCAATGACGGCAAAGAAGACCTCCCGAGCGCCGCGGCGCGCTGCGACTTCACGGCCTTCGCCGTTTTCTTGCCGGCGATAGGAGTTCTCCAACACGACGATCGCATCGTCGACGAGAAGCCCGATCGCCAGGACGAACGCGAGCAAGGTCAGCACATTGATCGAAAAGCCCAAGATGCTCATCGCGGCAAACGTGCCGATCAGAGACACAGGGATCGCAACCGATGGAATGAGCGTGGCAACCGGCGATCGCAGAAACACCAAGTTGACCAAGATCACCAGGGCGAACGCAATGCCGAGAGTCCGCAACACCTCACGCAGCGACGCCTCGACGAACACCGTATTGTCGAGAGCCGTATCGAGCATGACCCCGGCCGGCAAAGTTTCACGGATTTTGATGATCGCTTCGCGCAGACGCCGAGTCAGCGCTAGCTCGTTGGTGTTGGACTGGCGAATCACACCGATCGCGACAATCGGGCGCCCATCGAAGCGTGTGATCGTGTCGTAGTTCGCGGAACCAAGCTCGACATTGCCGATATCCTTGATGCGCACGGGCGCGACACCATCCCAACGTACGACCAAGTTTTCAAACTCGACCGCGTCGTCCATCTGAGCATTGGCCAGAACGGTAAACTTGCGCGTGGTCGCCTCGAGTTGGCCGGCCGGCAACTGAAGATTGTTCTCACGAATCGCACGACTGACAGCGGCCGGGTCAACTCCATGCGCTGCCATGCGTTCCGGATCGAGCCACACCCGCATCGCATAGGTGCGCTGGCCGCCAACCAAAATACCCGCAACTCCCGGCAGGATCTGCAGGGGCGTTTTGACATAGCGCTCGGCGATGTCGGTCAAATCGATCGCCGCCAACTGCTCACTGCGCACCTGTAGCCAGATAATCGGGCGCGCGTCGGCGCTCGACTTGCGCACCACTGGGCGTTCGGCCGAACTCGGCAACCGATTGATCGCGCGCTGCACGGCGTTCGACACATCTGTCGCAGCGAGATCGAGGTCTCGTCCCGGCTCGAACTCGATCGTAACCGTCGAGCCGCCGAACTGGCTCTGCGACTCGATGCTGCGGACTCCGTCGACGCCGTTCAACGCCTGCTCGACAGGCTCCGTGACGCTACTCTCCACCGTCTCCGCACTAGCCCCAACGTACGTCGTTGAGATGGAGACAATCGGGCTGTCGACATCCGGGTACTCGCGGACAGGCAGGCGCTGAAAACCAGTGACACCGGCGAGGACGATCAACAGGCTCATCACCGTCGCCAGCACCGGCCGCGACAGCGAGAGATCAGAAAGAGTCATCCCCGCACTCCGGGCAGCGCCCGCGTCACAGCTCGCATGCAGCGCCCGACAGACCGAGCGCGAGTTTCGGATTCGTTACCGGCTTGTAGGGACGCGGATCCGCAATCGATCCCGGGCGGACGTGCTGATGGCCCGTGACAACAACCCTCTCACCGGCCTGCACACCGCCGCGCAATTCAATACGGTCTGAAAAATGCTGTCCTGTCGTAACCTCTCGCTCTTCGATCCCATGGTCGCCATCGCGCACGACATAGACCAACTTCTGTGTGCCACGACGCACGATCGCCTCGCTCGGAACGCTCAAAGCGCCATCGTCGCGCCCAACCTCGAGGGAAATTCGCGCCGACATCCCCGCACGGAGTTGGCCTTGCTCGTTGGACACAGTCGCCTGAACCCGAACGGCTCGCGTCGTCCGATCGATCATCGGATCGATAATGCTGACCGCCGCATCGAAGCGGGCCGTACAGTCGCCAGCGATGCCACGGATTTCTTGACCAGAGCGAATCTTGCCCGCATCGCGCTCCGGCAAAGTGAACACCAGCCGCAGCGGATCTGTCTGGGTCAGCCGCACCAACGGATCCCCGGCATCGACGAATGCGCCAAGACTGACTTCACGCAATCCGAGTTGACCGGTGAACGGCGCCGTAATCTCGGTTTGTTGCAACGAGGTCTTCGATTCTTCGAGCGCGCCCGACTCTTGCTCAAAAAGAGAAGCAGCATTGTCGAGCTCCTGCCGTGAGACCAACCCGCGCTCGTGCAAGGACTGCAAACGTTGCAAGGCCTCACGTGCATTCTTGTGCCGAGCACGAGCCACCGATAGCTTCGCCCTCTCTTGACGACTATCAACCCGGGCCAAGACCCGACCACCTTCAACTTCGCCACCCTCGGGAACGTCCAAAAAGGTCACGACACCGCTGACCTCTGAGGCAACCATCGTCGACTGCGGACTCTCGAGCGTCCCCACCGCCGAAAGCAGCCTAGGAACCGACGTCGGGGTCAGGTCGACGATCTCCACGACGACCAGTGACGGTCCGGAATGAGCCGCCCCGTCGGCGGGGCTCCCCTCGCAGCCGGCCAAAAAGCCCCCCAGCGCAGCGATCGTGACCGCTGCGAATGCGCGAATACCTAGCTTCATTGAGGTCTGAGGGTCTGCCAAGGTCGGTCCGGGTTCTTCGGTATCTCTCGAAAAGTGAAGGAACAGCACTCGATCGATTCGACGAGCCGCACTTCACCCTAGCGATCGCCCACGGTACGCGAAAGCCCCCAAACGAAAGCACAGCCCTGCGTCAATCTATTCGGCTAGCGTCACACGGCTAGCCCAGTACATCCGGACGACGAGATACGTCAGCAGGCCCGACGGACCCAGCATCAATGTCAGAAAAAGCGCCGGAACCAGAGCCCACTGCGGCACCCCGCGCCGGCCGGCATCGCGGGCTTCCCAGGCGCCGACGAACAGGTCGAAGACGAGATAGTGCACCCAGCCGGCGAGTGCGCCGTGCGGACTGTCGAAAAGGAGCATCACCCCGTTCAAGGTCGTAAAACTGGCGCCATCGGGCGGCGGCGGCGCTGTCACAGCCAGCCACACGTAGACCGCGCCCAGCAAGCACGGGATCCAGATCGAATGAACGACCCACTGCGTCCAGCGCGACCAAGGCGCCACCATCAACATCAACCATGCGGGCATGACCGAAGCGTTCAAGATTGGAAATAGTGCATCTGGCGACATCGATCTCTCGTTTCTTGGTGTCTGGTTTCTCTGGGCGCCGCACACCTGATAGCTGTGGCGGACAATCAGGTGATCAGAAACCATGGCCGATATGCTCGTCAAGCTCTATGAACTTCCACCTCTCGAACCAGCGTTGGCATCTTGTCGCGGGGCGGGCGTCGACATTCGGCGTGGGCGCGCTCCTGAGAAACCTATTCTCCTGGAATGGGTTCGCACACACTTCGAATTCTGGGTCAGCGAAGTCGAGGTCTGTTTCAGTCGAAGCCCGGTGAGCTGCCACATCGCCCTGCACGAGCGCAAGCTCCTCGGGTTCGCGTGCTACGACGCTTTCGCCCCCAATTTTTTCGGACCAACCGGCGTAGCTGAAAGCGACCGGCACAAAGGAGTTGGAACAGCCCTACTGCTGGCAGCACTGTACAGCCAAAGGGCCCAAGGCTACGCCTACGCCATCATCGGTGGGGTCGGCCCGGCCGCCTTTTATGAAAAGCGCGTCGGAGCGACATTGATCCCCGACTCTGATCCTGGCCCTTACGCCGACTTGCTCACCTGAGCCACAGCATGCCAGAGACACGATCGCAGCCCGCCTCGGAGCTGTACCCGACGCGTTTACACAGCGCCAAAGCCTCGGTCGCCGAACTGCTCAAACTCGAAGAGCGGATCAGCAACCTGCGACTCGCCACATTCATCTTCGGCGGCGTCGTGGCGTGGCTGATCTGGGGGTGGGGCCTGATTTCGACCTGGTCTATCGCCCTCCCAATCGCCATCTTTGTCGCACTCATCGTCCGACACGGGCGCACCATCTCGCAACGTGAACGCCAGCAGAGGATCGTGGCCTTCTACGAGCACGGCATGGCTAGAATCGAGGCGCGCTGGACCGACTTCGGCACCACAGGAGATCGCTTCGTCGACCCCGGACATCCTTACACTTCCGACCTCGATGTTTTCGGCCACGGCTCCCTGTTCCAGTTGTTGTGCACCGCGCGCACCGCAATCGGCCAAACCACTCTCGCCGACTGGTTGCAGGGTCCTGCACCTCCCCATGAGGTCCGCGCTCGCCAAGCCGCCGTCGATGAGATCATGTATGACGTCGATCGGCGCGAGGCACTTGCGCTCGTCGGTGACGAAGTCGCACCGGATATCGATCCAACCCACCTCGTCAAATGGGCGACCGGCCCAGATCGATCCACTCCCCATGTCTTGCGCTGGGTCTGTGTCGGCCTGGTGCTGACCAGCGCTCTGAGCTTTGTCGCCGTCCGCCTCGGGCTAGTCCCGATCGCCGTCTTTCTCGCAGCTGCAGCGTTGCAGACCGCCTTTGGTCGTTCGCAGCAATCGATCGTAAAGAGCGTTCAACGATCACTAGGGCTACCGTCGGCGGAGCTCGCCGCCCTGGCGAGGCTTCTCGAACAGATCGAGGACAGCAGCTTCCGTTCACCAAAACTCGTCGCGTTGCAGAAGTCGCTCGCCACCGACGGACAACCCGCATCGAGCCGCATCGCCAAGCTCCAGCGACTTATCGAACTACTCGATGCGCGGCGCAATCAAATGTTCGCCGCCATCGCACCGCTGCTGCTCTGGGGTACTCAATTCAGCCTCGCCATCGAGGCATGGCGCCAAAACAACGGCCCCAACGTGCCTCAGTGGCTCGACGCCGTAGGCGAGTACGAAAGTCTATGTGCGCTCGCCGCGTTCACCTACGAACAGACCGAGACGAACTTTCCGACCCTGGGAGACGGCCACGCGCACTTCGACGCCAAGGGCCTCCGGCATCCGCTCATGGCCATGGATCAGTGCGTCGCCAACGACGTTCTGCTGAACACCGACAACGCCCTTCTCGTCATCAGCGGTTCGAACATGTCCGGCAAGAGCACCCTGCTGCGCACCATCGGTACGAACGCCGTGCTGGCACAAATGGGGGCGCCGGCGTGCGCCAAAACCCTCACCCTTTCAGGCCTCCAGATCGGCACTTCCATGCGCACGCAAGACTCGCTGCTCGACGGCACTTCTCGCTTCTACGCAGAGATCAAACGTCTCAAGCAAATCGTCGATCTGGTCGACAACGATCTTCCACTCCTGTTTTTGCTCGACGAGGTTCTCCACGGCACCAATTCCCACGATCGTCGTATCGGTGCCGAGGCCATCGTCACGGCCCTGGTCGAGCAGCAAGCCATCGGTCTGATTACGACTCACGATTTGACCTTGACCCAAGTGGCGGACAACCTCGGGCCCTTGGCGCGCAACGTCCATTTCGCCGATCATCTCGTCGACGGTGAGATGCACTTCGACTACACGATGCACGACGGCCCAGTGCAACGTAGCAACGCGCTCGGGCTCATGCGGGCCATCGGGCTCAAAGTATGAGCCGCAGGGCTTGGAGCGCACCGAAGTCAGTGATAGGCGCAATTCGATGAGCAAGGAATTAGAAGAGGGACTCGATCTACAACTGGATTTCGACAAGTTGGCCAAGGTAGCGGCCAACGCTCCCGACGTACTGCCGGTCGCGGTTCAGCATATCGACACCAAAGAGGTCATCCTCGTCGCCTACGCCAACCAGCTCGCGTTGGAGACGGCGATCGCTACCAAGACCGCGGTCTTCTGGAGCACCTCGCGCAACGAACTTTGGGAAAAGGGCAAGACGTCTGGGGAGATGTTCGACTTGCATGAGATTCGCGTCAACTGCGAGCAAAACTCGCTGCTGTACATCGTACGGCCGCGACGCGGCGACATCTGCCACACCAAGAACCAAAAGGGCGAACCGAGGAACTGTTACTACCGTCGCCTCGTCATCGAGAGCGGCAAGCTCGAAAACCTAGACCCGTAGGAATACCATACCGCTCGGGAGGGCTCCGCCCGAGCCGCGTTAGCGGCTTGACCGTAGCCCCTTGGGGGCCCAAACGGACCGAACCCCAGCAGCTGAGGTGCTCGCCGCAAGGTTCGAGACCTTGCCGTTGCACGGCTCCGGGGGAGCCTCGCCCTCCCAAAAATTGATCAGAAACCTACGCCGTCATTGCACCGGCTGCTGCTTGCGCCAGATCCGCCGACACCTGCGCCACGCTTGGCCGCGCCTGCAACCGCGCGAACCAAGCGCGCACGTTCTCCAACTCTGCCGGCACCGGTGCTCCGAGCGTAGCCGCCGCGAACACGAACACACCTGTCCCAATGTCCGCCACGGTCAAGTCGCCACAGTAATACTCCCGGTCGGCGAGCTCCGCGTCGAATTTCGAGTACAGCGCCACTAACCCTTCGCGTGCACTCGCAGCGCGAGCCTCCACGCTGGCGTCGCCGCTGTTGGGATAGAAGCTCGTCTCGATCAAGTCCCAAATAAATGGGAACCACATCTCATCGGCGGCCGCCTCCTGCTGCCGGCAGCGCACGCGTTCCGCAGCACCTTGCGGAAACAACGGCGGTGCAGGGTACTTCTCCTCAAGATACTCAGCGATCAAAGTCGAATCGCAAACGACCGTGTTACCATCGATCAGCACCGGGACCTCGCCCTTCGGATTCAGTCGCGCCACTTCTGGATGATGCGGGATATAACGAGTCTCGCGACTCCAATCGACCTGGATCAACTCGTGCTCCAGACCCTTCTCCGCCAACGCAATCCGCGTCTTGGCGGAAAACAACGACAACGGTCCCGAATACAGTCTCATGGCTTTCTCCCGCATTTCAACATCACCGAACAATGCGTTACACACCGGAAATTCCCAAGATCCAGTCCGGGCGAGACGGTTGGTACCAGTCCACCGCGAGTCACGATACTGAAGGCAACAGACCGCTAGCCCGAAGACCCCTCATCGTCATGGTGCGGATGGAGCTCTGCATGTTCTTCGGGGGATTGCGGTCGAGTGTCATACCGAGCTCCAACACTTAGGATCAAGCGTCCGAGGTATTTCACGTTGGCGCACTGGTCCACTTCCGCCGCGTCGCAGGCCGCTGCGTCGGGGATGTAGAAGCGGATCGGTCCTCCTTTGTCCGCCGGCAGTGGCGCGTCACCGAGTCGGTATGCGATGATCGCTTCGCGGACGGCGCTCAGCGGGACGCTCGACGAGAAGCCGCCGTCGGTCGACTCGCAGGTGAGGTGGGTTACGTTCGGTTTGAGGCCGGCGCGGTTCAAAACCGATCGCAGGAGCACGCCACCGTCGTTGCGGCCGGGGATGTGATCGGAGATGTCGGCGATCTGATCCGGCAGCGCGGCGAGATCTTCGAAGGTGAGAGTTGCTTGGGACAGTACTGCGCCTTCGATTCTTAGTGGCATAGCGACCACCCCCCAATTTCGCTCGCCTCCTTGCCTAGCTAGGCTTGGCCGCGGAAGGCTTTGATCACGTCTTCGGGCGCTTGGACCAGCTCGATCAAAACACCCTCACCGCCGATCGGGGAATCTTCGTTGCCCTTCGGGTGAATGAAGCAAACGTCGAAACCTGCGGCGCCTTTGCGGATACCGCCGGGGGTAAATCGCGTGCCCTTTGCGGTCAACCAATCCACGGCAGTCTTCAAGTCATCGATCCACAGTCCGACGTGATTGAGCGCCGGTTCGTGCACCTTCGGGCGCTTCTCCGGATCGATCGGCTGCATCAAGTCGACTTCGATCTTGAAGGGGCCGCTGCCGGCCTCGACAATGTCTTCGTCGACATTTTCCTTCTCGCTGCGGAAGTTGCCGGTCGGGTGTAGGCCCAGGGTGTCGACCCAGAGCTTGCGCAGCGCACCCTTATCGAGTCCACCGATCGCGATTTGTTGGATACCTAATACGGAAAATGGTCGTTCGCTCATTTGTTGCCTCCGATCGAGTCAGTCTGCCAACGTATCCGCGACGCGACGTCCAGACAAGTTCGGGGTGGCAGAGTCTACAGTCCAAATTGAATCAGCTTCCAACGTAGGTCAGGCTCTAGCCTGACAATGCCTTTCCCAGGGAGCGACTGCGGGCGCAAAGGAGGGACCCCCGAAGGCTGGCATTGGGCGGTCCGGTCGACGTAAGGTTCAGGTCTGGAGGGATTTTAATGGAACTGCCGAAGAAGGGCTCATCTGTCGACGCGATCGTCGGCAAGATGAAGGAGAGAAAAGCGGCCGATGCCGACTGGCGCGGCGGCAAGACGTTTAGCCTGGTTTACCCAGCGGGTGAAGAAGTCGATCACGCCCTGCATGAATTCAACAATCTCTATCTCTACGAGAATGCGCTCAATCCGTTCCGCTTCCCGAGCCTGCATACGATGGAGAAGGAAGTCGTCGCAATGACGACCAACATGCTGCACGGTGACGAGAACGCCGCGGGGTCGATGACCTCCGGCGGCACCGAAAGTATCTTGATGGCGGTCAAGACGGCGCGCGATCGAGCTCGCGCCGAGCGCGGCATCACAGCGCCCCAGCTCCTCGCTCCAGTCTCGGCTCACCCGGCTTTCGCCAAGGCCTGCATCTACCTCGGACTGGAGCACGTGCAGATCCCGCTTGCGGACGACTTGCGGGCAGATGTCGGTGCCGCAGAAAAACTCATCACCGACCGCACCGCCATCATGGTCGGGTCGGCGCCGAACTACCCACACGGCATGATCGATCCGATTCCCGAGCTGGCGGCGATGGCTTCCGAGCGCAATATCCATTTTCACACCGACGCTTGCGTCGGCGGGTTCCTGCTGCCCTTTCTCGAAAAGAACGGACACCCAGTTCCGCCCTTCGACTTCCGCGTGCCGGGCGTCACCACCATCTCTGCCGACGTCCACAAGTACGGCTATTGCACCAAGGGAGCATCGGTCATCGCGCACCGCCACAAGGACACCGCGCAGTACCAGATGTTCCTCTACGACAAGTGGCCCGGCGGAGTTTACGGTTCCTTTGCCATGGCCGGTGCCAGGCCCGCCGCGCCCGTCGCCGCCGCCTGGGGGATCATGAATTTCCTCGGCGAAGAAGGCTACTGCCGACTGGCAGGGCGCGCCCTCGCAGCGGCCCAAAAACTGCGCGCTGGTATCGAGGCAATTCCACAGCTGCGCATCTGGGGAGACCCAATCGCCTCGCTGCTGGCCTTTGGATCCGACGAACTCGACATCATGGCGGTGGGTGATGTCATGGACGACCACGGCTGGCACCTCGACCGCCAGGAGAACCCTTCCGCCCTGCATATGATGGTATCTCCGGAGCACGAGCGTATTGCCGATCAATTTCTCGCCGACCTCGCAGCGGCCGTCGCCGAGCACGGGAAATCGCGCGGCGTTGAAGCACGCTACTCTTAATCGCTGATCACGAGCCGAAGGAAACGAGCCGATATGAAAGCCAAGTCCATGTGGTTGGGGCCCATCGTTGTTGCGCTGGTCGCGGCCCTCGCAAGCGCGCAAGACACGACATCGCCGGTAGGCGACGAGGAACGCGCCAAGGATATCGCAGCCCGTCGCGCCGAGCGCGACGCAAACCGCCTCGAGAGACTCCCGAGCCGTCCGGTCACGGTTCGCGGGCCGCTACCACTGCCCGTGCAGGCTGCACCAGTCGGCGGGAAAGCAGTCGCGAAATCCTGCTCTGCAGAGCCCTGCAGCGTCGAGTACAGAGTGCCGAGCGGGGCAACACTCGTCGTCACCGCGCTGTGGAACGCCGAGAATATTCGGTGCGACACCCAAATGCTCGGCAAGACGCCCGGCGGCGGTCAATCAATCGCGCCTTGGTGGCATTGTTCCAGCTCGCTGACCTTCGGCGGCAAGGGCGCCGGATTCACCGGATTTCTCCATACCCACCGGGAATGAACCAGAACTCCACCCTGTGGTACTTCGCCTACGGCAGCAATCTCGACCCCGACACATTCCTGCAACGTCGAGCCATGGCGCCGCTGCGAAAGCAGCGCGGCAGGCTCGCTCGCTTTCAGATCTGCTTCGATCTTCCGGTCGGACCGGGCGAACGTGGCGTCGCAAACCTCATCGCCGCAGACGAGGGCCATACCTGGGGCGTCTGTTTCGAACTATCCATCGAAGACTGTAAAAGACTCGATCGCAGCGAAGGCGTCGATCTCGGCGTGTACGACCGCCATCAGGTCAACATCGTCGATGAGGGCGGCAACGAGATTCCCGCGTTCACTTACATCTCGAAGCATCGGGCCGCGGCGCGCAAGCCATCGCCGCGCTACATCGGGTTGATTCTAAAGGGCGCGCGCGAACACCGACTGCCCACCGACTACGTATGCTACCTTGAGAGTTTCGAAGTGGCTGTCGACGAACGAACCTCTAGCTAGTAGTTACTCCGGGGCATGCCCCTGTACCACGCTTCGATCGCGCTCGCCGCCGGAATGGCCGCCCAGGCCTTGGCGTTTCGCTTGCAAATCCCGGGAATCGTCCTGCTCCTGGTCACCGGCGTGGCCCTCGGTCCGGACGTTCTACAGTGGCTCGCCCCAAGTGAGATCGGCGCGGCGCGAGGAGAGCTCGTGTCCCTGGCCGTCGCCATCATTCTCTTCGAGGGCGGTCTCGGCCTCCAGATGGAATACCTCAAGCAGCAGCAGCGCAGCCTCTCCCTGTTGCTAACCCTCGGCGCGCTCATCTCGATGTCCGTCGGCACTCTTGCTGCGCACTACTTCCTCGACATGCCCTGGTCCACCGCGGCGCTCTACGGCTCACTGATGATCGTCACCGGACCGACCGTCGTCACCCCGCTCCTGTCCCGGCTCACGATCGATCGATCCGTCCGCGACATCCTGGTCGGGGAAGGGGTTCTCATTGACCCAATTGGCGCCATCGTCGCCATCGTCGCACTAGAGTACGTTCTCGAAGACCACGGGGTCCTCGCCACCGGCGGTGAAGTCCTATGGCAACTCGGGATCGGCGGCATCGTCGGTGCATTTGCCGGAATTGCCATGGCGTACATCCTGCGTCACCACTGGGTCGCCGAAGAACTGTGGAACCCAGTCGTGCTGGCATCTGTGGTATTTTTCTTCTCTCTCGCCAACAAAATGGCCGGTGGGGAGGCCGGGCTGATGACCGCCGTCGTCCAAGGGGTATGGCTGGCCAACACCGGGCTGCGCCAGCTCGGCAGCCTGCGGCAATTCAACGAAGAGATGACGGTGTTGGTGCTGTCATTTATCTTCGTACTCTTGGCGGCCAACCTTCCCCTACAGGCGGTAGCCGACCTCGGTTGGGGGGCCCTCGCTGTCGTCGCCGCGGTCGTTTGGATAGCACGCCCGCTGGCGGCGATGTTGTGCACCATCGGCAGCGACCTGACGATCCAGCAACGGATGTTCATCGCCTGGGTTTGTCCGCGCGGAATCGTCGCCGTATCCGTCGCCGGATTGTTCAGTATCCTTCTGGCCGACGCGAACCGGTCCGGCGGTACCGCCCTGGAGGCCCTGGTCTTCGTAACCGTCGCGCTCACCGTCACGGTCCAAGGCCTCACGGTCGGACCGGTCGCACGATTGCTCGGCGTCGATGTCCCCTCACTCTCCGGCACGATGATCGTCGGGGCCGACTCTTTCGGCAGACTCCTCGGGCGCATCCTCACGGCGTTCGGCCGACAAGTCGTCCTGCTCGACCAGAATCCAGTCCTCTGCCGCCGCGCCCAGAAAGAGGGGCTGATCAGTTTGAACGGCGACGCGTTGTCGCAGGATTTTCTCGAGGAGTCCGGCGCACGCTACGTAGACACCTTGATCGCCGCAACAACCAACCAGTCGCTCAACACCCTCCTCGCGACGCGCTTTCGCCACGATTACCGGGCACAACGAGTTCTATCGATCGAGCCGAGCCCGGAGGGCGCCCCTGAGGCGGGCCTTCGCCCTTTTCCTGGCAACTTCCCCGGCCCGTACGATACCAATCGCCTGCTGCAGCGTTCCACCGCGGCGATTCTCGAGTACGCGGTTCCCGCGGGCGCAGATACCATCGGAAAGAAACTAACCGACCTCGAATACGGCGAAAGTGAGTTCGCCATCGTCTTGCTACGGCGCAACCTCGCGTTCATCGCTTCGAGCGATCACAAACTTGAGGCCGGCGACCGCCTACTCTGCGTCGGCTTCGCCGCGGGTTCGCATCCTCTCGCCAACGACCTCGAACTCGTGCGACAGTTGTCGATCGACGAGGTCGACCAGTTGCAGCCGGCAAAAGAGGAAAGCGACTGAACTATCGCCCGGGGTTGGGCTCGAGCACCAAACCGGACAGGCCTCGGACATTGCTCGAGTGCATACGCTCAATACCATCGCTCGGCACCTCGTACTCGGGGAAGCGAGCCAGCAGTTCTTCGGTCGCGACGCGCGACTCCATCCGCGCCAGCGATGCACCCAAGCAAAAGTGACGGCCATGGCCCAAGCCGAGATGAAGATCGATCTCGCGCCGTACATCAAAGCGATCCGGGTCGGGGAATTTACGCTCATCACGGCCACTCGCGCCGTTGACGAGCAACACCTTGGCGCCGCGCGGGATTCGCACGCCGTGCAAAGTCACCTCGCGCGTCGCGACGCGGCCCTGGTACTGCGAGGGCGGGTCGAAACGCAGGATCTCCTCGACGGCGCCAACCGTCAACTTCGGGTCGTCGACCAAGAGACGCCGCTGGTCTGGATTCTGAGCCAAGGCCAGGTACAGCGCCGCCAAGAGCTTGGTGACGGTCTCGTTTCCGGCTGTGGCTAGCAAGATAAAGAAGCTCTGAATATCAGTGTCCGTCAGGCGAGTCCGTTCGCCGCCCTCTTCCACTTCGACCTGCGTCAGTCGCGTCATCATGTCGTCACGCGGTTTCGCCCTACGTTCTTCGATCTGCGCCTGGAAGTACTCCATCACTCTTCCCGACGACTCAATCGCCTCGCGGGTTGGATTCGGGTTGCCTGGTTCGCGATGCAGAATCGCGTTAGACGACTCCTGCACGAACAATCGATCCGACTCCGGGATACCGAGCATAGCGCTGATGACGTCCATCGGGAGCCGGGCCGTGAAATCTTGCACGACATCAAAGCGCTCGCGCCCGACCAAACGATCCAGGTAGCCAGCAGCAATGCGCCGGATCTCACCCTCGAGATCTTGGATTTGTCGCGGAGTAAAAGCCTTGCTGACGAGAGCTCGGTAGCGATTGTGGCGCGGCGGGTCCATGTAGATGATCAATGCGCTGTCGGGCTTCGCTGTGTCCATGAACTCCAGGCTCGTGCCATACGTCGAGCTGTAAGTCTCATAGTCAACGAAAGCCGCAAGATTATCGGCGTACCGGGTCAGGGCAAAGAAGTCCCACTCTTCGTTGTAGTAGGCCGGAGCTTCGTCGCGCATCCAGCGATACGTCGGATAGGGATCTTCGTCGAGCTCGTACGAGAATGGATCGTACACGAAACTCGTATTGTTCATCGCCACTCCCACAGTCACACCAAGGTCAGCCAGCCAACTCGATAGAGCATTTACCTATTGCTTGCAATGTAAATGTTCGCCATATTCCACGACGATGCGTTTTACCGATCAACCGGAAGCGGGACGTTGAATGGCGCAACCGCCCACTCCACACCAGCCGACTCGCCCGCGTCGCACGCACGCGGACCGCACCGCCGAGACCCGCGCCAAGATCATCGCCGCCGTCATCGACTCGATCAGCGATGTCGGCTTCCAGCGGACCACCGCCGCGGAGATCACCGAGCGTGCCGGAGTCACCTGGGGAGCTGTCCAACACCATTTCGGCGGCAAAGACGGGACGTTGGTGGCGGTGCTGGAAAACTCCTTCAACCGCTTCGCCGAGCGTGTCTCTAAAGTCGATGTAAGTCAGCGCCTCGAAGACCGTGTTAGCAACTTCGTTGACCAAGCCTGGAAGCACTTCGACAGCGCCCACTATCGATCGACTTTAGAAATCCTTTTGCATTACTCTGGGCAACCTTCCATGCGCCCCGAGCCCTGGCACCAGGCAATTCTATCGGCCTTTGGTGACACCTGGCGATCTCTTTTCGGCGACGTGGATCTTCCCCGCCACCAACTCGTGACGCTACAGCGCTATACCGTATCGGTGTTGTCCGGCCTCGCTTCCATTCGTTTTATTGGAGGACCAGACAGTCCGGCACCTCGTGCCGAGCTGCGGCTACTCAAGCAAACGCTCAACGAAAGCCTCCGCCCAGAAAGAACCCGCAAATGACAGCGTCGAGCAAGCTCGATTTCAACCCCTACGATTTTGAGTTCCACGAAGACCCCTACCCGATCTACGCCCGGCTCCGGGAAGAGGCACCCGTCTACCACAACCCGGAGCTGGGATTCTTTGCCTTCTCTCGCCACGAAGATGTGCTCAACGGATTCAAAGACGCCGAGCGACTGTCGAACGCCCACGGGGTCACCCTGGACGCGGCGGCGACAGGCCCTCACGCCGAGCTGGCCGCGTCGTTCCTCGCCATGGACCCGCCACGACACACGCGGATGCGCAACTTGGTCTCACGCGGATTCACGCCGCGTCGCGTCGCGCAACTCGAGGCCAGCATTCGTCAGCTCGCCACCGAGTATCTCGAGCCGTTCGAGGGACAGAATGATTTCGATGTTGTGCATGATTTCGCAGCGCGGCTTCCGATGGATGTCATCAGCGAGATGCTGGCAGTGCCCCGGGAGCAGCGCGACGCCCTACGCGCCTGGGCCGATGCAATGCTCGAACGAGAACAAGGAGTCCAAGATGTTCCCCCGGCCGCAGTCGAAGGCTTCTTCAAACTGCGTGAGTACTTCGGCGCCTTGATAGGAGAACGCAGAAAGTCACCTGGGAGCGACCTGATCAGCGCACTCTTTGACACCGCAATTGACGGAGAGCAGCTAACCGACGACGAGATCATCGCATTTTGCAATTTGATGATCGTCGCCGGCAACGAGACGACAACCAAACTGATTGGGAATTGCGTCTACTGGCTGGCACGCAATCCCGATCAACGGGCCAAACTCGACGCAGACAACAGCCTGATCCCGGGATGGATCGAGGAAACCCTTCGTTATGACAACTCGACCCAGATCATCGCCCGCACCACCACCCTCGACTTCGAGATGCGCGGAGTGCAGATCCCCAAGGAATCTAGAATCCTGCTCCTCATCGGCTCCGCCAATCGAGACCCCTTGGTCTTTGACGACCCCGACACCTTCAACATGGCCCGCAATCAAAGCGAGATGCTGTCGTTCGGCCATGGCGTGCACTTTTGCCTTGGCGCATCCTTGGCGCGCCTCGAGGCGCGCGTCTCACTGGAGGAACTGTGGCGCCGCTTCTCGAAGCTCGAAGTCGACGAAAGCCGGGCCAGGCGAGTCCATTCTGTAAACGTGCGCGGCTTCTCGTCGTTGCCGACTCGCATTTGAGCAAGGCCCCCGGAACCCTCAGATCACGGCATCTCGATCCAAGCGCACGTTGACCTGTGATTCCGGGCATCGTATTGGTCGCCCGATATCCACCATTCACTCGATATCCACCATTCAAAGGAGTTCTCAATGGCTGCAGACCTCGGCAAGATTTACATGGCACCGAGCGGCGCTCAGCTGATCGTCACCAAAGGCGGTCCGGGCACCCTCAGTGACGGCGACGTGGCACTGCTGCGGCAGGACTCCGGAGAAGCGTTTCCCGACGGCACCCCGAGCGGCAGCGAAACACTCCAGCTCGGCAAGAGGTACAAATCCGCAGATGAAGCGGTCGAGGCTCTGATCAACAAGCCCGGCAACTGCGACCTCCGCTACGACGGCGAGCCGATGGTCCTAAAAGAGGCGAAGCCGTTGCCTTCGAGCGACTAATCTGTCCAATCGCCCGTCCCGAGCGCCTGCGGAGATCCCCAAATACTTTTTTTGGGGTAATCCGACCAAATCGCTTGCATTAGGCCCAGCAGATCAACGACGCTGGCGTTCATTCACCCTTCAAAGGAGCCGCTTCATGGCACGCGCTACCGAACGTTGTCTCCTGTCAGTACTTCTGCTGGCAGCTGTAATATTGCCCACAACCACACATGCCTCGTCCGGCGGAATCAGCTCCGAGGCGTTTCCCGTACCGGCCTCCGGCTGCAACTTCTGCCACGGCGGCGGATCCGTACCGACTGTCGAGCTGATCGGCCCCACCGCGGTCGCTCCCAGCTCGACCAACGAATACACGTTCCGGGTTTTCGAGGTCGGTTCTCAGGACCACGCCGGCTTGAATATCGAAGCCGCACTGGGCGTGCTCGCGACTGGCGGCGTCTTCGCCACGGGCACCCAGTCAATTGCGAATGGGACATCCGGACTCGATGAGATCACACACACAGGACCAAAGATCGCCGCAGCGGGCATGGTCGAGTTCAGCTTCCTGTGGACCGCTCCTGCCAGCTTTACGAGCGCAACGATCAACGCGTGGGGCAACGCGGTCAACTTCAACAGCAACACCTCTGGCGACATGGCATCGATGACGAGCCTGGTCGTGACCAACAACGCTGTTCCGACCTCGACACCAACCTCGACTCCGACAGCCACTCCCACGGCAACGCCGACAACGGCGCAAGCACCGGACTGCCCGGCGACCACCGACGGCGCATGCATGACCGGCTTCGGCAAGGGACTACTCCTGATCAAAGACGACGGTGCCAAGTCGAAGCTCGTGGCCAAGTTCCTCAAAGGGCCCGCACTCACCCAAACTCAGTTTGGCGACCCGCTGGTGCCGGGCGGCACGATCTACGATCTCTGCGTGTACGACGATGCCGGCGATCTTGTTCACGCGATCGATGGCTATCAAGTCGACCGCGCCGGCGAGACGACCTGCGACAGCAAAGACTGCTGGAAGGCGATCAGCAAAGACCCGCCGGACGGCAAGGGGTACAAGTTCAAAGAGAAAGACGGCAACTCGAACGGCGTAATAAAAATCCTCCTCAAAGGCGGCGACGCCGGCAAGTCGAAGGCTCTGGTCAAGGGCAAGGGAGCCAATCTGGCAAGTGGCGTCCCCGCACTGCTCACCAGCACCACCAGCGCGACCATCCAGCTGCGCGCCAGCGATGGCGTTTGCATCTCGGTAGACGTGACCGACATCAAGAAGAGCGATCCGGACTTCTTCAAAGCAAAGTAGAGCAACACTCAGGAGGGACTTGGCGGGCATCGCCAAGTCCCTCCGCTGCAAGGCGCTGGACATCATGGACGCGATTCGCTTCTACTTCAGCTTTCGCAGCCCCTACGCGTGGCTAGCAACGGAGCGACTCGAGGAAGAACTCGCTAGCCTCGCGCCGATCGAGATCCTGCCGGTCTTCCCAACACCAGGCCTGTTTCCGAACGACCCAACCGGCGTACCCAACAAGGTCTCGCACCTGATCCAAGACGTCATACGGCTGACTCGCGAGCGCAATCTGCCCCTGGAGTTCCCATCGGTGGCCGACCCAGACTGGGCCCTATCTCACGCAGCCGCACTCGGTGCCAAAGCAATCGACGGCGGACTCAAGTTCGCGCTCGAAACTTTCCGATCACGCTGGAGCCAAGGGCTCGACCTCGGCCGGGACGACGTCATAGGAGACGCCGCCGAGCGCGCCGGCTACGACCGCGAAGCGATCGTGGCCGCAGCACACGATCCATCGCTCCGCGATCAAGCCACCGAGGCCTTTCGCATGGGCGTCGAGAACGACAAGCTCTTCGGCGTACCGACATTCATCTACAAAGGCCAGCTCTACTGGGGCCAAGACCGCATGCGCTTCGTACGCGCCGCAGTCGCCAAGGCAACGAACGCGCCGTAAGCCACAGAACCTCAGTCCCATCCTTACCGAGAGACTGTCGATTTTCTCGAAATGACGGGCAAAGCCCAACAAAGTCTCCTCTCCCTTGCACGCGGGAGAGGATGAAAGGTGAGGGTTCGTTCTTGAACGTGTGCGCGAAAGCACTGCGGCACAAGGGTAAGAAGGGAGTGGCATTTCGATCCCCTCACCCTCAAACCCTCTCCCGGAGGTAGAGGGGAAGGCTTTCGGGTTTCCCGCAATACTAGTCTCGCTGCATTAATCGACACTCTCCCGAGGAGGGGGCTAACCCGGAAAATTCAGAAGATTGAAGGAAGCGCCCGCAGATTCAAGCATTCCAGTTCCGTTGAACCTCTGCCAGATTCGAAGATTGGCACAGTGTCGATTCTGAACAACTCGGAATACACGTCTGTAGCCCTTTTGGCACAACGGTTTTCGACAGGAGTTACTTCCAATTCATGAATAATTCGGGCCAAGCGTAGTCGACGTGAGACTCCCGTCAAACAGAAACTACTCCGACCGCACTACACCAAGCTGCGTGATCAGCAACGCGCCCCCCGTCATCGCAATCCCCTTCAGAAAGAAAGACAGCTGAATCGCCCGCATCTGCTCGTCTGGACTCGCAACCATCGCCGTACCGTGAACCACAATCGTGACCGGCACCAGAAAGACGGCGATCAACCACCCGCCCAAGCGCGGATACTTGTTCGACACGATCATCACCGCGCCAGCGAGCTCGACGACACCGGAGATCAGCACCCAAAACGTCCGCCACGGAATCGACTCCGGCATGAGCCGCACATAGTCATCGATGCCGGTAAAATGCGTAATTCCCGACAGAAAGAAAATCAGTGTGAACATCACTCGACCTATGACCGCAATCACTGGGTTATAGATCGTCACATCCTGCGCTTCACTTTCGCTCATACCACCTCCCTGGTTTCGCCAATCGCGCCACGCGACCGCGCGTCCAATGCGCTCTTTCCAAGCGCACCTGTCAAGATCAACACACATCCGATCATCGACCATGCTCCGGGGCGCTCACCAAAGGCCATCCACGCCCAGACCGCACTCAACACTGGCTCGATCAGCAACAACATCGAAGCCTCGAGGGCGGTCAGGCTCCGCATCCCGGCAATCATGAACAGATAGGCGACGCCGATTTGAAACGCGCCGAGGTAAACCACCACGGCGAAATCCATCGCCGACACTTCGACCGGGAACGCGAAGGGTAACGAAGCCAACGCAGCGAGTAGGTTGCCAACCACGAGTGCTCCCGGAAGGGCCGCACTAGCGTCTGTGCTGAGCCATCGTAGGGACAAGAGGGTCAGGGCCCAGAAAACCCCGTCGGCCGCCGCGATGAGATTGCCGAGAGCAGGGTTCGGGGCTGTTACAAATGCCGGATCAGTTCCGACGAAGAACAATCCGAGCCCGAGACCAACGACCAGCACGATCGGCGCATCTTGGCGCCGACGGACCTCGCCGAGAAGCAACGGCGCCAAAAACACCACGTAGAGCGGCGCTGTAGACTGGAGAAAAATCGTATTGGCAGCCGTGGTCAGCTTGTTCGCTACAACAAACCCCACCATCGTTGCGGCGTAGGCAACTCCCGCGACAACGCTCCCCCAGCTAACCGACCGGGGACGCACACGCAGCACCACCGCGAATACCAACGCAGCGACCATCGACCGCCCACCGGAGACCTGCCACGCATCCAAATCGGTCCACTTGATACACAAGCCACCGGTCGAAAAGAGAAGCGCTGCGACGATGACCTGAACACGCGGCAGCATCGCAACCTTCAGCGCCAGCCGAAGTAGTCGGCGGCACGCGACGCAACGGCTCGGCCAATCGGCAACGAGGCAGTCGCCGCCGGCGAAGGTGCGTTGAGAACATGGACGGCCCCGCCCAGGGTTTCGATGGCAAAGTCGTCGAGCAAGCCGCCATCCGGCGCAATCGCCTGGGCGCGCACACCCGAGCCGCCCGGTACGAGATCGGAAGCCTGAAGATCTGGCAGAAGGCGCTGCAGCGCGCCAACGAAGGCCGCCTTAGAAAAGGACCGATAAATTTCGCCCGCCCCGGTTCGCCAATACTTCCGCGCTAGCTGCCAGAACCCGGGGTAGGTCAACGTTTGCAAGGCCTCTCCGACATGTAGGTCGGTCTTGCCATAGCCCTCGCGCTTGAGCGACAACACAGCATTCGGCCCGGCTTCCACACCACCGCCGACCATTCTGGTGAAATGCACGCCCAAGAAGGGAAAGGACGGGTCGGGAACCGGATAAATCAGGGATCGCACGAGATCGCGCCGCTCGGGTACCAACTCGTAATACTCGCCGCGGAACGGCACGATTCTCAAGCGCGGATCACAGCCCGCCAGCCGCGCCATCGTATCCGAATACAGTCCGGCACAGTTGATGAGATTTTCCGCCTCAAACGTCCCGGCCGTCGTATCGAGCCGTGTCATCGCGCCGTACCGTTCAATGCGAGTCACTTCGGCGTTGGTGACAATCTCGCCGCCGCTACGCCGAATGAGATCGCCGTACTTTTCGGCAATGCCTACGTAGTCGATGATGCCGGTCGACTGGACACGCAGCGCCTGAACCCCAGCTGCGTGCGGCTCCACTTCTCTCAACTCGTCGGGGCCGATCAGCGACACGCCTGCAACACCATTGGCCTCAGCCCGACGATGCAGCTCCGCCAATCGAGGCTTCTCGGAATCATCTGTCGCCACCACGACCTTGCCGCAAAGCTCGTGCGCTATGTCGTGCTCAGCCGCGAAATCGACCAGTGCACGCGCACCTTCGACCGTGAACTGCGCCTTCAACGACCCCGGACGGTAGTAAATCCCGGAGTGGATCACTCCACTGTTGTGGCCAGTCTGATGCCGAGCCAGGTCGGGCTCCTTTTCGAGCAACACCAGATGCGCGCCGGGAAACGATTCGAGAACTGCCATCGCCGTGGACAACCCGACAATCCCTCCTCCGATGACAATTAAGTTTGGCGAAGTGCCCATCGCCGCATGGTTAGCCCGAACCCCATTTCGTTTCCATCACTTGCGTCGAGGAATCGGACCAGTTCAACTGTGTCGATGAAATTTGTGACGTCCCTAGCCTTCAGCCCAACCGATCAGCTCTGCGAGATCGCCCGTGTAGCAGACGAAGCCGGGTTCGGTGCCCTCGCTATCTCCGACCATGTCGTTCATCCCGAGTCGATCGCGACTCCCTATCCGTACACCGAGGACGGCTCGCCGCGCTGGCAACCCTTCACCGAGTGGCCGGACCCTTGGGTCGCGATCGGAGCCATGGCGGCGGTAACCAAGCGAATACGCTTCTTCACCAGCATCTACGTCTTGCCGATGCGCAACCCCTTCCTGGTGGCCAAGCAGGTCGCTACCGCGGCCATCATCTCGGACGATAGGGTCGGTCTCGGCATAGGCGCGGGGTGGATGGAGGAAGAGTTTGCGCTGATGCAGCAACCCTTCCGCGCCCGGGGTCGTCGCATGGACGAAATGATCGAAGTCATGCGCAAGCTGTGGGCCGGCGGCTGGGTCGAGCACCGCGGCGAATTCTACGACTTCGATCGTCTCGAGATGACACCTGTACCGGCCAAACCCGTACCGATCTATGTGGGCGGCGTGTCCACACGCGCGATCAAGAGAGCCGCCACCAGAGCCGACGGCTGGATCTCGGATCTGCACTCGACTGAGGAGCTGCAGCCGATTATCGAGCAGCTCAAAAAGTTGCGGGCGGACTCGGAGCTGGCGGCCGAGCCACTTGAGATCTACGCCTCGGTCAACGACGCATTCGACGTGAGCGGCTACCAGCGATTGGCGGACATGGGCGTCACACATCTGCAAACCATGCCTTGGGTCTTCTATGGCGGCGACGACCTGGCCGCCAAGTGCGACGGGATCCGAAGGTTCGCCGACGACATAATCAACGAGATGTCATCTTGAGCGGCCGTCCCGGGCCTGACAACGGCAAACGATGTCAGGAGCCTCCTTGGCTACGGATCTCGATACTCGTCGTCAACGACTTGGCGAAAGCCTTCGCATCAGAGAGTGGACCCGGTAGCCAGACAGTCAGTTCAAGCTTCCTTCCGTGCCAATACACCTGGCCGTTCCAATTCTTCGGACCACACGACAGCACGACATCAGTGGTTCGCTCGCCACCGAGAGCGGAAGACAGCGCTGCGTTTGCGGCCTTAGTCACCGCCAGACCCACCCCATAGACGAGTGCGTCGGGCCTTTCTTGGCGTCGAGCCTCGTCGGTGTTGAACTGGGCAAACTCGTACACTTTTGCGCGACTGACCAACGTCGGGGTTACCGTGAGGAAAGGGCCAGACGCCATCACCTCGACCCCCGCAGGATATTCGACCCGGAGTCGGTGTTTCTGATTGCCACCAACGAGTCGAACCAGGTAGCCGTCGCGACAGGCCGGATTCCGGCTGATAACAGCCGGCGCCGCCAGACACTGCGCCGGGAGCAGGCTCGCAAGAAATATGAGCACCGAAACAAGGTCGCGAACTCTCATCTCTTGGAACCTCCCGGCAACTGTCGGGCAACGCCTCATCGGGTTGCCTTGAGACGAAGCTCAAAAGAGAAAGGGGAAACTCCGTCGAGCTTCCCCTTTCTGAATCCAGTCTTAGCGTCGGACCACGTCAGTCAGACATCTGCGTCAGGGTCTGCAGGGTGAAGTAGTCTTCCGGAAAAGAATGCTCGATAAACTGCTCACTGTACCGACCACCGAGGGCGGCGCGGTTGAGCTTGTCGTTGACTCCGACCACCAGATTTGGACTTACGGCTGTCCAGGTCAGGTCTTTGTCGCGCGAAAAGTGGTAGGCGCACATGGCGTTGTAGAAGTACTCGCCAGCTCGGTTGTGAACCAGCTTCCAGTAGATCCGGTACATGTCGCGGTCCATGTACATGATCACTTTGCCGAAGTTGTAGTACGGATCTTCGGACTCACCCTCTAGAATCCAAACCGGCCGCGGCACGAGCTGAAGATTCTCCACGATGAGCCACGGTACACCTTTGGCTCCGGCGGTTTCGTACCCCGCCTTGAAGTACGGGATGACGACATTCCATCGAGCATTTGAGTCGCTGACCTTCTTCATGACCAACGGATCCGGGCTGAGCAGCGGCGCCAGGATCGTGCCTTCGCCGACCAGCTTCCAGCGGTAGTACTCGATCTTGCCCCCATAGCAGTTCAGGTCATCGGCGAAGATGTCCATCCCGGCCACCGGATCTGAGCGAGAGGCTGAACTGGTGCGTCGGACGCGTCGAGTCGCCGGTACGTAAAACCAGCTCTTGTCCTGCGCATCCCAGCTGTTCACTCGCTTAGTCAGTCCGCCGACGCCATCGATGTCGGTCGGCTCCTGGACGTTGGTGATTCCGGTCGAGCGCAGCTCCTCCGGATTATCAATCGGGCCACCGTGCTTCCCAAGGTACGATTTTAGATGTGTCCAGAGTTTGATGCGCTTGAACTCGCCGCCCGTATCGATGCCGTTGAGCGTAAACGTAGCGCCGCCGCCACCGCCTTGGCCACCAGCTGAGTTGAAATTCCACGCGATCTTACAACCAGCCCGCGAATCTTTTGGGTCGATCTTCGGAAACGGCAACCCGAAGTAAAACTCCGGGACATCGCCGGTACTCTTATCGACCAAACCGCAGACCTCGTCCCGCACATCGTACTTGCCAGCGTTGGACTCGGAGGCGGCCCAAAATTGCGGCGAGTAGTTCTGCTTGAATTTTTCCGGGTCGACAGGCTGGACCGAGTACCAATAATCGCCTTTTTTAACTCTGTCCAAAACAACCGGTGGCAGGAGACCCTCGCCTTGCTGCCAATTGTTGCTGTCCAAGGTCCATGCTTCGCCGGTCTTCGAAGTGTCGGCTGCCGAAGGCTGGCACAACGCAATCCCAAAACCGATGCCAAGGCAAACGGCACTCTTCATTCGCATCTAAATTTCCCCTTCCCAATGTCCCGAGGATACCTGAGAGTCGCCCCGGAACCTTCCCCCTCTCGTATGCCGATAGGGAGCGGCCACCCTACTGGTCCGGCCCTGCGAGATTCAAGTCTCGTGAGCTTTTCGGTTAATCAGCCGTTCTGAACAAGTCGCTCTGCCTTCGAGTATTTCCACTTCGACATGGTGATGCAATTTTCCTTCATTCTCGCCGAAAATGCGGGGGACGCGGGCCGCATTGAGGAGCAAGGTCCCTTGATCGTATTCCGACCAACGCCGAGTTCCCCCGCCTTTCAGTAAATGATGCATATGACCGGCGATGACCGCCGCCACCCGCCGCCCGCTTTTGCGGGCATAGGCGATTGCCGCCTCGAGGTCGGGATCTCCAAAATCGCCCTCGTTTGGGCGAAAATCACAACCCCAGATATCGTCACGGCGATCACCACGACCACTGGGACCGTTGTGCGCGAGGAAGACGATAGGCTCACCATCGCACTGTTCGACGAGTTCGCACAGCCGTCGCCGCGATTCCTCCAAGCTCTGGATCCCGTACGTCTCTTGTAGCTGCTTGCG
>JAJCZJ010000006.1 GCA_029262455.1 Deltaproteobacteria bacterium
CCGACAGACACGCCGACGGAGACTCCAACCGAGACTCCGACGGAAACGCCGACGGAAACACCAACAGACACCCCGACAGAAACGCCGACGGAGACTCCAACAGAGACACCGACCGAGACTCCGACAGAAACACCAACGGAGACTCCGACAGACACGCCGACGGAGACTCCGACAGAGACACCGACAGAAACTCCAACGGACACACCGACCGAGACTCCGACAGAAACACCAACGGAGACCCCGACCGAGACCCCGACGGACACACCGACAGACACTCCGACCGAGACTCCGACGGACACGCCGACGGAAACGCCGACAGGAACACCAACGGAGACCTCGACGGAGACACCGACCGAGACGCCGACGGACACTCCGACGGAAACACCGACCGAGACCCCGACCGAGACTCCAACGGACACTCCGACCGAGACCCCAACGGACACACCGACAGAAACTCCAACGGACACACCAACGGAAACACCGACCGAGACTCCGACAGACACGCCGACGGAGACTCCAACAGAGACTCCGACGGAAACGCCGACGGAAACCCCGACAGAAACGCCGACGGAGACTCCAACAGAGACTCCGACCGACACACCGACGGAGACTCCAACCGAGACACCAACTCAGACCCCGACAGAGACTCCGACCGACACACCGACGGAAACTCCGACGGAAACGCCGACCGAGACCCCAACGGAGACTCCGACCGAGACCCCGACCGAAACACCGACGGAAACGCCGACACCGACCGAAACAACTATCCCGACCTCACCTCTGACGGGCGCGATTGGGAACAGGGTTTGGTTGGATGAAGACGGTGATGGCGTCCAGGATGGTGGTGAGGATGGAATCGGAGGCGTTGTCGTCGAGCTTCTAGATGATCTGGGTAATGTCATCGGCTCGACGATTACGGATGCCGAGGGTGGCTATCTGTTCAAGCGGTTGCCGCCTGGTGACTATTCGGTTCGTGTCATCGTGCCGTCGCTACCTTCGGGGCTCGCGGACAATCCGACATTCGATGAGGATGGTCTCTCGACGCCGCACGTGACGGACGTGAGCCTCGCTCCGGGTGAAGAGCACTTGACGGCAGACTTTGGCTACAACTGGTCCTCGCCTGAGGACACCGACGACCCAGATGATGATTCTCTGGGGGCGATTGGTGACTACATTTGGAACGATTCCGACGCGGACGGCATGCAAGATTCGGGTGAAGCCGGAATCGGAGGCGTGACTGTTCGACTCTATACCGACGACAACAAGGACGGAGTTTACGGCGGTCCAGGTGATGCCCCGCCATTGGTGACGCAGACAGGCCCGGGCGGTCGATATATTTTCGACGACCTGCCTCCGGGCGCCTACGTTGTGGAAGTTGATCCGGGCACGCTGCCGATGGGCTATGACACAATGCCGACCGGTGATCCGGACAATGACGGCGATAACGTTTCAAAGCCGATTGTGATCGGTCCGGGCGATGTCTACGTCAATGCGGATTTCGGATACGACTACCCGACCGGGAACGATATTGGCGACACCATCTTCGCTGACCTCAATGCCAACGGCCTTGAGGATGGCGGCGAGCCGGGGATCCCCGGTGTCACGGTGGCGTTGCTCGACAGCAATGGCAAAGTGATTGCGACGACCGTAAGCGATGAGAACGGCATGTATCTCTTCGTTGGTTTGCCGGACGGCGACTATCAGGTCTTTGTGACGGATACCGAAAATGTTCTGGGTGAGCTCGTCCCAAGTGCTGATCCCGACGGTGGATTAGATGACCGCTCTTCGCTGATGTTGAGTGGCGGTGACGATCTAGGTCAAGACTTTGGCTATACCCCGTCGGGCCACGCACCCGGTGCCGGATTGATCGGTGACACGGTCTTTCTCGACCGCGACAATGACGGTATGCCGGATTTTGGCGAGGGGCTAGAAGGAGTCGTCGTCGAACTGTTCGACGATATGGGCAACTTCCTCCGATCGACAGTCACCGACGAGAACGGCAACTACTACTTCGGCGGACTCGACGCGTCGGCGATCTATGGCATTCGCGTTGAGACGTCTACATTGCCACCTGGCGTCAGCAACACGGTCGATCCCGACGGTGGCTTTGACAGCGTTTCGAGTGTCGACCTCGGTTCCGACCCGGATGGGCTCAATGATGGAATCAATATCGACCAGGACTTTGGCTATCGCGCCGACATTCCCAACCGTATCGAGGGCACCCTTTGGAGAGACAACGACGCCGATGGAACATTAGGTGGCGGCGAGCCCGATCGCTTTGGTGGGGTTACGATCGTCCTGATCGATGAGAATGGAAACGTCGTCGGCAGAACGGTCACAGACGGAAATGGCGACTACGCGTTCGGTGGGTTGCCGGACGGTACGTACACAGTTGTAGTCACCGACGACGACAACATCCTGGGTGGCTTCTGGCAATCCGACGGTCCGAACGTAGGTGCTAACGACAACAGTCAGCCGCCGAGTTACACCGTCAGCGTTTCTGGCGGCGTGACTGACGATACTGCCGACTTCGGCTTCTATCCCGAAGGCGCGAGCGTCGGAAACCGTGTCTGGGAAGATCTTGATGAGGACGGTCTTCAGGATGCGGGCGAGCCGGGAATCCCGGGCGTTCCAGTCACTCTCACGATTACGTATCCCGGTGGCATCGAAGTCGTTCTGGTGACGGTGACGGGACCGGATGGTGGTTACAGCTTCGACAATCTACTCGACGAAGACTACAACGGCGACGGTAGTGGTCCCGAACCGATCTACATCATCTCGGTGGGTACTCCGCCCGGCTTTGCGCCGAGCCCGGTGGGCGAAACGGGGCCGCGGCTGGACTCGGACAATCACGACGGTGCGCCGGCGCAGCCTCGCAAGGGGCAGACGGACACGACTGTCTTGCCGAATCCAGATGATGAATCGTTGGTCGCGTGGATTGACTTTGGCTTTTTCCGCGTCGTTGATGTCAACCTCTTCAAGAGGGTGATCCCCAGTCGGCCAAAGTTCGGGGACACCGTTACTTTTGTTCTCGAGGTGTCGAATGCTTTTGACGCCAGCCAGGCAACCAACGTGGAAGTCGTGGACGTCGTTCGGCCCGGATTCGACTACGTGGCTGGCAGCATCGGGGGCGGCGACGAGACTTTTGAGAATGACCCAGTGCTGCGTTGGCGGATCGACTCACTTCCGCCTGGAGCTTCAGTTCAACTGACATTCCGAGCAACGATCGTTGCCTATGGTTCGCTGCGTAACTTTGCCGAGGTGACGGCCACTGATCAGACCGACCGCGACTCAACCCCAAACAACGGCGACGATGGCGATGGTCCCGACGAGGATGACCAGGACGTTGTGTTGATCTCCTCGACGCCGCCAGCCCCTGCGCCAACTCTCGAACCGGTCGGGTTGATGGTAGCGCTGCTGTTACTGTTGGCGATTGCGCGCTATCGGTGGGACCGCTCGCCGCGTCTAGCAGTGGCTCGGCGCAGTCGAAAATAGACGCAGCCGAGCCCCTCGGTTGTGCGGATGGTGTGAAAAAAAAAGGCGGGCGAGGATGCTTTCCTCGCCCGCCCAGAAAAAGAGCTATCCAAAAAACGATCAGCCGCCGCGTTGTAGCTCGTCGTCGATGATCGCTTTGAAGCGTGCGAAAGGCTGAGCACCGCTGAGGAAGCGTCCGTTGATGAGGAATGCCGGGGTTCCGGTCACGCCGACGGACTGGCCTTCGGTCATGTCGCCGCGGACCCGATCGACGGTCTTCTTGTTGTCGTAACAGTCCGTGAACTTGGCAACATCAACCTTGGTGTCCTTGAGGGCCTCGAGGGTCTTTTCCTTGATGTTGCCCTCGTTGATCTCCCGCTGGTTGTCAAAGTAGTAGCTGTACAGCACCCAGAAAGCGCTCTCGTCTTGATCGTAGGCGCACTCACCAGCGACACCGGAGGCCTCGGCCCACTTGTGAAAGGCCAGTGGGAAATTCTTGTATACGACCCGCACTTTGTCCCCGTATTCTTTGAGGACTTGGTTCTTGAGCGTGTTGTATGCACGCGAACAGTACGGGCACTGAAAGTCCGAGAACTCGACGATCGTAACCTTCGCATCCAATGGCCCCTTCGAGGGGTTCTTGTCGAGGGTCAGCTTCTTCATGACCGCTGCGAACGGATCGGAGGTGACGTCTTCGAGTGTTCCGACCGACATCCGATTGCGGTCAACTCCACTGAAAATTACGAACTTTCCATCGGGTGACATCAACAGGTCCACCTCTTGGATGTTTCCTTTGTTGTCCAGCTTGATCGTGGCCTGCTGGGTGCCTGGGAGCTTGGAGTCCCGAACGTTGGTCAGTTCGGCGGTGACATCGGGGGCCAGATTGGCCTTCCGGCGGTAATAATCGATGACCGTCTTCTTGGCGCCGTCGTCGATGGCGCTGACCAGGGTCGGCACGAAAAAGCCCGAGACCACGGCGCCGGCGAGCAGCCGGACCAAGTTGCGCTTCCATTGGATGGTTGAATTCACTTGATTTCTCCTCTCGTGAGGGCCTGAAAAAGGGATATTGGGTACCACCGTGCCCAAGCCATGGCAATCCTTACGCTTGTGTATGGCGAGCGCTGCAATGCCCGCCATTTAGGGCTTTAGACCTACTTTTCGCCCGGTGCAACGCTGTGCTAACCTTGCAAAACCGGGCTTTCTCTGTCCTCGGCGGTTTGTGAGATGAAAGTATATCCGGTTGCCCTCAATATTGCTGACCGACGGTGCCTGGTGATTGGGGGCGGCCCGATCGCTGCGCGCAAGATTGAGAGTTTGCTCGGCGGCGGGGCGGTGATCACGGTGGTAAGTCCTGAAATGGTGGAAGAAATCTTGACGATGGAAGTAAACGGAGACATCCGAACCGAACGCCGGTGCTATCGCCGCGATGACCTCGATGGGGTCCTACTGGCTTATGCTGCGACCGACGATGATAGCTTGCACGAGCAGATTCACAGGGATGCGCGCGACGCTGGCGTTCTGCTCAACGTCGTGGACCGACCGCAGTGGTGTGACTTCATCGTCCCCTCGATTGCTCGGCGTGGAGATCTGGTGGTTGCGGTTTCGACGTCAGGGCAGAGCCCGGCTATGGCAAGAAGGGTGAGGCTGGATATAGAACGTGACCTCGATCCGGCGTATGAGCAGGCGATCTCGTTGTTCGCGAAGTTGCGTCAGGTGCTCGTCGATCTGGGCTGGGAGTATGACCGGCGCAAGGAGGCATTCGAGAAGCTCCTCGAAGCTGATCTCTTGGGTGCCCTGGGTAGCTCGGACTTGGGTCAGGTTGACCGAATACTGGAGCGCTGCGTGGGTGCGTCGTTTTCGTGCTCTTCTCTCGATTGGGATGAATAGGCAACGATGGCTCTCGTTCTTTTCGCATCGAGCTTAGCGCTCTACTTGCTGGCAACGGGTGCCTTCGTCACGCATTTCATGATGTCGCGCGACGCGGCGCGCCGCGTCGCGTTGGGTGCACTGACAGCCGGATTTGGACTCAGCACGTTGGCGCTACTGGCGCGTTTTGGGGAAGTGGCATCGCTTCGCTCTTCCCATGACCAACTGGCGATTCTGGCCTGGTTTCTCGTCGCGGTCTATCTGCTGCTTCAGTTCCGCTATCGCTTGGGTGTTGTCGGCGCGTTGGTTAGCCCGTTGGCATTTCTGCTGACCTTATCGGCCTACATCGTGTACTCGGGCAGTGAGAACCTATCGGAGAGGCTCGGCAGCGCTTGGTTGCCGGCGCATGTCGCTCCGGCCTTCTTGGGGTACGCGATCTTGGTGGTGGCGTCCTGTCTGAGCGCGATCTACTTGCTTCAGGAGCGGCAGTTGAAGGCCAAGCGCCGCAATGGGCTTGCACCGCGACTGCCCTCGCTAGAGACCTTGGACGATCTCAACTACCGATGCGTCGCGTGGGGGTTTGCGCTATTCACCATTGGTATTGTCACGGGTGCGGTCTTGGCAAAGGTCGTTTGGGGGACGTTTTGGTCCTGGGAGCCGGTTCAGATCTTGTCCGTGATGGCTTGGTTGCTCTACGCTCTGCTCCTGCAGACACGGTCGATCGGATGGCGGGGGCGCCGCGCTGCGACATTGACTCTGGTCGGGTTCGTCTTGTTGGTGGTGTCCTTCTTGAGTCTCAACTTCGGCCTTTCGCACGGGAGCGCGGTCGGTTGATGGACCGAGAACTTCTGGTTGTTGGAGTCAACCACCAGTCGGCACCGGTTGGCGTACGAGAGGGATTGGCCCTCACCGACCAAAAGGTCGACGAAATGAATCGTCGCCTCTGTGACGTCGGCGGGGTGGATGAAGCGGCGGTGGTATCGACGTGTAACCGCGTCGAGGTCATTGCGTGCGCGAGCGATGGCGATGCGACCTGTGGACGGATTGCGGACGTCTTCAGGGCGCAGCAGCCGGCGATCGGGCCTGCGATCGATGCGATGCTTTACACGCACCGTGATCGCGAGGCCGTACGCCATGTATTCAGGGTCGCTTCTAGCCTCGATTCGATGGTTGTTGGCGAACCGCAGATTCTGGGTCAGCTGAAGGACTTTTACGCGCGGGCAGCCAGCGTTGGCTCGACTGGCACCGTTCTTCATCGTTGTTTTCACAAGGCATTCTCCGTCGCGAAGCGGGTTCGGACCGAGACTGCGATCGCCGCTCGAGCGGTTTCTGTCGGGTCCGCCGCAGTCGAACTGGCGGCGCGTATTTTCGATCGGCTCGAAGACAAGACGACGATGTTGATTGGAGCGGGTGAAATGGGAGAACTCGCGGCGCGTCAATTGGTGGCCAGTGGCGTTGGCGGGTTGATGGTGACGAATCGTACCTTCGACCGTGCTGTCGAGTTGGCGCGCGACTTCGGGGGGACGCCGATCCCGTTCGAAAGGTTCCCGCGGTATCTGCCAATGGCCGACATCGTGATCGGGGCTACAGCGGCGACCGGCTTCATCCTCACGAAAGATGCGATCCAACTCGCCGTGAAAGAGCGCAAAGGCAAGCCGATCTTCTGCGTCGATGTGAGTGTGCCCCGCAATTTTGACCCCCAGATCAATGATGTCGATAATGTCTATCTCTACGATGTCGATGACCTCAGTGAAGTCGCGGAGGACAACCTGAGTGAGCGAGCACGCGAGGCCGACAAGGCTGAAAAGATCGTTCTCGCTGAGGTCGAGTCGTTCTGGCGTTGGTTTTCTCAGCTCGAAGTGGTTCCGACGATCGTTGCTCTGCGCAGCAAGCTCGAAGTGATTCGCAGTACCGAGCTCGAGCGTGCGCGCGCGGAGATGGGAAGTCTTACGAGTCGTCAGAGCGCCGCGCTGGACTCGATGAGCGAGGCGATCATCAATAAGATTCTGCACGACCCGATCACTCGTCTAAAGGCGAATGACCGCCGCGAGGAACTCTTCTTGGTGGACGCGCTCCGCGCTCTCTTTGCGGTCGACGATTCGGAAGAATCGTGAGACTTCGTATTGGCACGCGGGCGAGTGCACTCGCACTCGCGCAGACATCGATGGTTGCGGATTCGTTGCGGGAGGCGCGGCCTGGGCTCGAGGTCGAAGTGGTACGGATCACTACTTCGGGAGATCGCATCCGCGACGTTCCCCTCGCCGAGGTGGGCGGTAAGGGGCTGTTCGTCAAGGAGATCGAAAGCGCATTGCTGAGCGGCGAGATCGATTGTGCAGTTCACTCGATGAAGGATGTGCCCGGCGTGTTGCCTGCCGGACTTACGATTGGTGCGGTTCCGTTGCGGGAGGACCCGCGCGACGCGGTCATTACGACCGCCACTGGATCCTGGGGCGGTTCGCGCGCGGGCATGTCGGTGGGGACCTGTAGCCCGCGCCGCGCTGCTTTTCTGCGGCGTTTCGACCCTGAGCTGACGATTGTGCCTCTGCGGGGGAACGTTGGCACTCGCCTCGCAAAGGTCGAATCCGGAGAAGTCGATGCGACTCTGTTGGCCGTCAGTGGTTTGCGACGTCTTGGTATAACCCCGGCGAATCTGGAGTATCTCGACCCGGACGTATTCGTTCCAGCGGTCGGGCAGGGAGCCCTGGCGATCGAGTGTCGCGAGGGCGAGCGGGGGCATCGAGCGGACGTTGTGGAGTTGTTGGCGTCGATCGAAGACCCCGTGAGTCGTGTGCGGGCCAACGCAGAACGTGCCTTCCTAGCGGGTATGGGAGGAAACTGTGTGACACCCATCGCTGCGCTTGCAACAGTGGACGGCTCGACTGTGCGTATGACTGCCGTGTTCGCCGACCCATCGGGAGAGACGCCTCTGCGTGAGGAAGGTGTCGCGCCGCAAGCTGATGCGGCGAAGATGGGCGCGGCACTCGCCGACCTCGTCTTGGCAACGGGCGGGGCGGAGTTGCTGCGCCAGCTTGGAGACCACTCTTGAGCGCAGGGATTGTGTTTCTCGTGGGTGCGGGACCAGGTCGCCCCGGGCTGATCACTGTCGACGGGGTTCGCCGTCTTCGCAGTGCTGACGTCGTGATCTACGACTACCTGGCGAATCCACGCCTGCTGGATTACGCACCCGACGATGCCGAGAGAATATTAGTCGGCAAGCACGGTGGTGGTGAAAGGGTGCCACAGTCCGTCATCAACGACTTGATGGTCGAGAAGGCGAAGCAGGGTAAGACGGTCGTGCGACTCAAGGGCGGAGATCCTTACGTCTTCGGCCGTGGGGCGGAGGAAGCGCAAGTGCTGCAGGCTTCCGGTGTCGCCTTCGAGGTCGTGCCGGGTGTCTCGTCGGCGGTAGCGGTTCCAGCGTACGCTGGCATCCCGTTGACCGAGCGAGAGCGATCGTCGTCGTTCACGGTTCTCACGGGCTACGAGTATCCGGACAAGACCGCTCCGGCGGTTCGCTGGGACTCTTTGGCGCGACGCGGTGGAACGCTTGTTCTACTGATGACGACGAGGCAGCTACGCAACAATATGGCCCGCTTGATCTCCAATGGTCTCGCAGCTGACACCCCCGTTGCCGTCGTTCGTTGGGGCACGATGGCCGACCAACAGACCGTCGTGGGGACGGCGGCTTCGATCGCCGACTTGATCGACGCTGCGGGGATCCAGCCGCCGGCGCTGGCGATCGTTGGTCGGGTTGTGAACCTGCGCTCGGAGTTGGCGTGGTTTGAGAAGAAGCCGCTCTTCGGACGAAGGATCGTGGTGACACGCCCGCGGGCGCAGGCGCAAGCGTTCGTCGAAGTGCTCGAAGACCTTGGCGCAGACGTATTACCGCTGCCGACGATCGAGATCGTAGAGCCGGATAGTTGGGACCCTGTTGATGCAGCCATCGACGACATTGCGAGTTTCGATTGGGTCGTGTTTACCAGCGTCAACGGTGTTTCGCGGTTTTTCGACCGCCTACTCGAGCGCGGTGGGGATGCGAGAGCTCTGGGTGGGGCGCGCCTGGCGGTTGTCGGGCCGGCGACAGGTCGAGCGTTACGCGAACGCTGCCTCAATGTGGATGTGATTCCGGGCGAGTACCGCGCTGAAGGTGTCGCCGCAGCGATGAGCGAGAACGATTTGCGCGGTGCCAAGGTGCTCTTGCCGCGAGCCGCTGCAGCACGCGAAGTGCTGCCGAAGATGCTGCGTGAGGCGGGTGCGATGGTTAATGAGGTGCATGTTTACAATACGAGAGTCGCGGGCAGTGACCTAGTTGAGCTGCGCGAGCTCATCGCCGAGAGCAAACTCGATATGGTCACCTTCACGAGCTCGAGCACGGCACGAAATTTCTTTGACCTGATCGGGGAGGAAGCCCGCGCAAAATTTACCGAGACGGCGATTGCGTGTATCGGGCCGATCACTGCGGAAACGGTCCGGGCTCTTGGCGAGAGGGTCGACGTGAGCGCTGAGGAATACACGGTTGATGGGCTGACGGAGGCGATCGTCGCGTACTATTTGTCGCAAAACTCGGATCGCTCTGCGAAGGAGGACTGAGATGGAATTCCCGATTCACCGGCCGCGTCGACTACGGCGCAACGAAAATTTCCGTAGGATGGTGCGCGAGACGCGCTTGAGCGTGGACCAGCTGGTGTTGCCGTTGTTTGTCGTCGAGGGGCAGAACGTAGTCAACCCGGTGGGTTCGATGCCCGGCGTGAGCCAGCTTTCGATTGACCGGCTGGTTGTCGAATGTCGAGAGGTCCGCGACTTGGGGATTCCGGCGGTGATCTTGTTTGGCATCCCAGACAACAAGGATGAGAATGGCAGCGAGGCCTACAGCGAGAACGGCATCATCGCGCGCGCGGTAAGGGCAATAAAGGCCGAAGTTGAAGATTTGCTGGTGATCACAGATGTCTGCCTTTGCGAGTATACCGACCATGGACACTGCGGCGTCGTCGTTGACGGTGATGTGGATAACGACTCGACGGTTGAATTGCTGGCCCGCGAGGCGTTGGTCCATGCTCGCGCTGGCGCTGACATGATTGCGCCGTCGGACATGATGGACGGGCGGGTCGACGGTATTCGCGAGATCCTGGACGAGGAAGGCTACGACAACGTACCGATCCTCTCCTACGCGGCAAAGTTTGCCTCCAGCTTTTATGGCCCGTTTCGGGAAGCTGCCGAATCGACGCCTCAGTTCGGGGACCGCAGATCCTACCAGATGGATGCGGCGAATGGCGATGAGGCTCTTCGCGAAGTCGAGATGGATCTCGACGAGGGCGCAGACATCGTGATGGTGAAACCTGCGCTGGCGTACTTAGACTTGATTTGGCGAGTGAAGCAGTCCTTCGAGGTCCCGGTCGCGGCTTACCAGGTCAGTGGCGAGTACGCGATGATCAAAGCGGCGGCGCAAAATGGTTGGTTGGATGAGGAGCGCGTGATGATGGAGAGCCTGTTGGCGATTCGTCGAGCCGGTGCAGACATCATCCTGACCTATTTTGCCAAGGATGCCGCACGCTTGTTGCGTTCGTGAGGCGCAGCTGATTCTGCTAGAGTAAGTCGAATGTCCTCTGGGCTCTCCCCGCGGCGGGATCTCATTGCAAACAAGGAGTGTATTTGTGGCGCGTGATGACCTCATTCAGATTGACGGCACAGTAAAAGAAGTCATGAGTGGTGGCCTTTTTAAGATAGAATCGGAAAAAGGCCAGGAGTTTACTGCAAAAATTAGCGGTCGCATGCGTCGCTATCACATTAAAGTGATTCCGGGAGACCGGGTTACCGTTGCTGTCTCTCCGTACGATCCCACCCACGGTTTGATCGTCTACCGCAATAGCTGATTCTCCCCGACGGCTGAGAACCGGCTGCGACCGTTGTAAGGCCGGCCGATCAATAGCCACGGAATTTGGGCTTGCGCTTTTTTTGAAGTGCCGCCATTCCTTCGCTGGCATCGTGGGTGGCTGCCGCCATGGTGCACGCGACCTGCTCGTAGTCGTTCATTTCGTCTAGGTTCGAGTGGAGTCCCTTGTGCACTCCGCGGCGACCGAGATCGACGGCGACACTCGGCCCCTTCGCCAGGTCGCGCGCGTAGGTGATCGCGGCGGCTACGTCCTGCCCCTCTTCGGTTAGCTCGTCGACCAGGCCGAAGCGTAAGGCTTCCTCCGCGCCAATGACGTCCGCGGTCTCGACCATTCGCAGGGCCATCGGCAACGTCGTGATTCGTGGCAAGAAGTAGGATATTCCGCAGTCCGGCGAGAAGCCGAGCTTGATCATAGCGGCGCACATTTGCGTCGTCGGGTCGGAGAAGCGGCGGTCGCAAGCGAGGGCATAGCCGAGGCCGGCGCCCATGACCGGGCCGTGTAGCGCGGCGATGACCGGCTTCTCGACGTCGACGATAGTGCGCGTGAGCTCGGCAAACGGTCCCGCCGGTGTTTTTCTCTGATAGCGCGGTATGTCGCCGGTGTCCGAAAGTCCCGGGAGCGGTCGTTCCGAGCCGCTAAAAAAAGCCGCGTCTGCTCCCGAGCAGAACGCACGACCAGCGCCGGTTAGGACGATCGTCCGGACTTCGTCTCGGTGGCGAAACCCTCGTAGGACTTCGATCAATTCCGTCGCTAGATCCCAGGTCATTGCGTTGAGACGCTTCGGCCGATTCAGCGTGATGACGGCGACGCCCTGGTCGATCGAGCACTGATACTCATTGTCCGCGCTGCTCATGATGGCTCCTCTCAGCGGTTCGCCGCCGCGGCGCGCCCCGCCCAACGTCCGAAAAATGTGCCGTCCGCCAGGGAAATTCCGCTACCCGGGTAGCCGTGGCCGCAGAATAAGGCGGCTGCGCGACCAGCAGCGTAGAGTCCCGGAATCACCTCGCCGTCGTTGTCCACTACTTCACCCGCAACCGTCGTGTCGAGGCCCCCGAGAGTGAAGGTGGCGAAAATGGCGGACGCGATACTCGAATCGAGCAGTGCGTACGGTGGTACATCGATTGGCCGCACCATTTCGGGCCGCTTGTGGAAGAGGGGGTCTCGCCCTTGCGTCGCGTGGCGGTTGTAGACGTCGACGGTCGCCTGAAGCGCCCCGCCTGGAAAGCCTGCGGTGCGCTCGAGGTCGGCGATCGACTCTTCGACGAACGCCGGTTCCATCCCCACGAAGTTGCGCTCGAAAATTTCGTTGTCGAGGAGCAGCCAAGCGCGGCCGTCTTGGCGTAGCAGAACTGCAAGGCCGATGTGGCCGTAGTAGGTGTCTTCGTTGATGAAGCGTTGCGCGTGGGCGTTGACGAACAATCCCCGGCCGAGTCGGTTGGGGATCGTCGTCGGCAGTGCGACTTCGCCCATTTCCATGCGGACCGTTCGCCCGCCGGCGGCCTGACCCATCAGAATGCCATGGCCGTCGTCGTTGACGGTAGCGTTCTTGGTGTTGCAGCGCGCCAGCGTTGGTGCGTAGCGGAGCAGCATCTCCTCGTTCAGTACGAACCCACCGGTTGTGAGGATAACGCCGCGTTTGGCGCGGATCGTGCGCTCCTCACTGCCGCAGCGCGCCACGACTCCAAGGACCGTACCGTCGTCGTCTTGGATCAAGGCAGTGACGCGAGTGTCCTCGGCGACGCTCAATTGTCGTTGTCGGACGGCTTCGATCATTTTCTGCATGAAGAAGCCGCCGGCGGCCCGGGGCGCTTGCGGCTTGTGAGCCCGCGGGGCTGGTTTAGCGATGAGATTGTAGGGGTGGCAGTTCTCACCCCCTGAGTAGACCAGGCAGTCGTCGGTTGGCGACTCCATCCCGGGCTCGTCCCAAAATGTCCGCTTGAAGGGCACTCCTTGGGCTTCGAGCCATTCGAAGTGGGCCACGCTTTGCTCACAGAACGGCCGGATCTTCTCCTCACATGGTCCGGGCTGCGATCCAGCCATGAGAAACTTGAACATCTCCTCGGCCGAATCGTCGTATCCACATGCGGTTTGTACGGGAGTTCCGCCGCCGAGGTAGATCAATCCGCCGGAGTTGGCTGAGGTGCCGCCGCCTCCGCTGCTGCTCTCGACCACGACTACGTCCGCACCAGCATCTGCTGCTTCGATGGCTGCACTCGCCCCCGCGCATCCGAGCCCAGCGATGACCACGTCGGCTTCCTGGGAGTAGCTAGGGACATCGCGCGCGCGGCGCAGCCGTTGGCGTTCCGTCGGCCGGGGGCCGGAAAATGATTGAGATTCGTTTGGTGTCACAGTGCTGCCTCGCGGGTTTGACGCTGCTGGTCTCTGAAGGTGCCGGAGTCCGAGGCTGATGGCAACATTTGGGTGTCCACACATTTTGGGTGTTGCGATCGGGAATCTCCCCCGCGTAGAGACTTGGGTGCAGAGTGTGCTTATTTGTCTGGCGATGGCGAAGCCGAAAACCAGACTGCCGTTGCGATTGTTCAACGTGGCTGGACGTGTTGGCCGACGCTTCGGGATTGGCACTGGCTCCTTTGTGGAGTGCGGTGACGAGATTTTGGAGCAGGCCGCCCGCGCAGCCGGATGTGACGACTTCGGTGACCCAGCTTTCCTCGAAGGGTATCGCGTGTTGCTTGAGGCTTACGATCGCGAAGCGCGCCTGTCTCCATTTGGGGCGATGTCGGCGCGCGCCCAACTGGGCGCGATTCTGCGCAATCGGCTGAGGGCGCAACAGGCATGGTCGGGTGATCCTTCGATCCTCGAGAGACCGATCGAACGACCGATCTTCATTCTGGGATTGCCGCGTGCTGGGACGACGGCGATGCACCATCTACTCGGGGCCGACCCGCAGAACCAAGTACTGGAATACTGGCTGGCCGCGGTTCCAAAGCCCCGGCCGCCGCGGAGTCAGTGGTCGACCGATCCGAGCTTCATTCAGGCCGAGACCGACTTGAGCCGGATGTACTGGCTCGACCCAGGACTCAAGGCCATCCACCTGATGACGGCCGACGGACCGGAGGAGTGTCGTCATCTGCTGCAGCAGACACTTGCCGATGACACTTTTGACTGCAACGCGACGATTCCGAGCTACTCTGAGTGGTACGCGAGCTGTGACATGCAGCCGGTTTATGAGCAGCACAAGCGACTGCTGCAATTGATTGGCTCCAATGATCCGGACCGCTGCTGGTTGCTGAAGTATCCGGTTCACATGGGAAACCTGCGAACGGTGCTCTCGGTGTACCCGGACGCGCGCTTCGTGCAGACCCACCGCGACCCGACCAAGGTGATACCGTCGATCTGTAGTCTGGTGGCGGGCTGGCGCGCGTTGTCGCAAGAGAACTTTGATCCGCACGAACTCGGCACTTGGCAGCTCGATTTATGGTCGCGTCGCCTGCTCGCGGGCATCGAGGTCCGGCGTGACTACGACGATGGACGATTCTTCGACTTGCACTTTCGTGACGTGCAGAGCGATCCGATTGGTGCCGTACGCCGCATGTACGATCATTTCGGGCTCGAGATGAGCGACGAAGGTGAGCGGTTAATGAGCGCTTGGCGCGCGGACAATCCTCCGGGGAAGTATGGGAGTCACAAGTACACGGCGGCGGACTATGGACTTACGGAAACGCGGATGAATGATGCGTTTGATTCGTATCTGGATCACTTCAAGATTGAGAGAGAGTGTGTGTGACGGGCGCTCGACGATTGCTGTATGCGCGAGCGTTGCTTGCACGAAACAGGGAATAGTTTTGATGTTTGAACGAAAAACCAGAAGCGAGCGCGAATCTGAGCTGTTGAGGAAGGGCAAGCGCTTCATGCCTTCGGGACCACGCAATCCGACGCGATCGCCTGAGCATGCGATGATCGTCAAGCGAGCTCGTGGCTCGAAGATCGAGGATTGGAGCGGCAACGAGTACATCGACTATTTGCTGGGCTCGGGGCCGATGCTGCTTGGCCACGCGCACCCCGCGATCGTCGCCGCGGTCCGCGATGCTCTCGAAGACGGATCGGCATACCTACTGGCGGGCGAAGCTTGCATCGAGCTTGCCGAAGAGATGGTGGCGGCGGTTCCCTGTGCCGATAAGGTCTACTTTCAAAGCACTGGGACCGAAGCGACCTTCTTTGCCCTGCGCCTTGCTCGTGCTTTTCGCAAGCGAGAAAAGATTCTCAAGTTCGAGGGCGGATATCATGGCATGCACGACTACGCCCTGGTCAGCACGCAGTGGACTTTTGCGCCAGCCGACTTCCCTCAGCCGGTGGCCAATAGCGCTGGGATCCCGCAGAGCGTCTTGAATGAGGTTCTCGTCGCGCCGTTCAACGACATCGAAACGACTGCTCGAATCGTCGAAGAGCACGCGGACGAACTGGCGGCGGTCATTGTTGAGCCGATGCAGCGGACCATCCCTCCTAAGGATGGGTTTCTGTCGGATCTGCGCGAGCTGACCAAGAAGCACGCGATTCCGCTCGTCTTCGACGAAGTGGTTACCGGATTTCGCCTAGCCTATGGCGGCGCCCAGGAGTACTACGGCGTCGAGCCCGACGTTTGCGCCCTTGGTAAGAGTATTTCCGGCGGGCATCCGATTGGCGTTCTCTGCGGTCGGCAGGACATAATGGACTGCGCCGGTCCGGCAAAACTGATGCGCGGCGAGGGTGTGTTGCTCTCCGGAACCTATAGCGGCAACCCGATTTCTTCAGTCGCAGCGTTGGCGGCGATGCGCGAGCTGAAGAAGGCCGGTGTCTATGAAGATCTTTTTCGACGTGGTCGCAGGCTCATGACGGCGCTCGAGCAGATTGCGTCCGACTGTGGCGTCCCGGCTTTGGTGTCGGGCGAACCCCCGGCGTTCGATCTGTGGTTCACCGACGGTAAACTCATGAACTTTCGGGATACGATGCGTTGCGACGGCCGTCGCCAGGGCCGCTTCGCCGAGCTGTTGATGGATCGCGGCGTCATCAAGGCCCATGAGAAGTTCTTCGTCTCGATGGCTCACAGCGACGAGGACATCGACGCGACCATCGAAGCGGCGCGCTCGGCGATGCAAGCGCTGGTCGCCGAGGGAGCGTAGCTCTACTTGCCAGAAAAGGTCGGGCGCTCCTTTGCGAGGAACGCGCGGATGCCTTCCTTGCCGTCGGCCGACCGTGCCGAGTCGGCGATGGCGCGGGTCTCGATCTCCATTTGTGCCTCGAGATCGAGATCGGCTCGGACCAGATCTTTGGTTCTTCCGAAAGCCACGGTTGGCCCGCTGGCGAGAGTCTTGGCAAGCTTCATGACCTCGTGGTTGAGCGCGTCGTCGGCGACGACTTTGTTCACGAGTCCCCATTGAAGAGCTTCGTCTGCGGAGAGCGATCGGTTGGTCAGCATCAGCTCGAGAGAGCGGCGTGTGCCGATCAATTTTGGAAGAAAGTAGGTCGAGCTGCCGTCCGGGGTTAAGCCGACGCGGGTGTAGGCCATGGAGAAGGTCGCCGACTCCGCTGCGACCGCTAAGTCGCCGGCGCATGCGAGGCTGAAGCCTGCGCCAGCGGCGGCGCCATTGACCGCGATGATCACGGGAGCACTGGTTCGCGCGAGTCGCGAAATGGCGGCGTGAAGGTACGTCGTTATTTCTTTGAGGAGATGCGGCACGCGATCACCAGCCGCCGAAAAACTACCGAGGTCGCCGCCGGAGCAAAAGAATCGACCGTCTGCGGTGATCACGATTGTTCGCACGGACTCTGTCTCGTCGCACTCCATCGCAGCGTAGGCGAGGTCCTTGGCGAGCTGTAGGTTGATGGCGTTGGCGGCCTTCGGGCGATTGAGGGTGATCTTGGCAACGGCGCCGTCGATGTCGAGATTCAAGTGTTCGTAAGACATTCGTGAGATCCTTTTCGGGGTGCGCAAAGTGTTCTGATTCAAGTGTGGGTGTCAACCTGGCCGGGCCGGCATGGTCTCGGCTCGGCATCCTGCTATACACCGACGGGGCGGGTATGGCTGAACGCGACGACAAGGAGGCGGTTTCGCCGCAGTACGCGAACTACGTTCTCGCACTGCTATTCTTGGTGTACGTTTTCAATTTTATCGACCGACAGATCCTGGCCATCCTTCTCGAGGCGATCAAGGCGGATCTCGGGGCCTCCGATACGGCGATGGGGATTCTTTCGGGATTTGCCTTCGCGCTTTTCTATACGTTCGCTGGAATTCCGATTGCACGATGGGCTGACCGCGGCTCGCGGCGTACGATCATCGCCTTGGGTCTCGGTGTTTGGAGCGCGATGACGGCGGCCTCCGGCCTTGCCCGTACCTTCGCGCAACTGGCGATTGCGCGGGTCGGAGTCGGCATTGGCGAAGCTGCTGGTAGTCCGCCGGCCCATAGTTTGATCTCGGACTACTTTCCTCCGGAACGGCGCGCTACGGCTCTGTCGATCTATGCCACCGGCGTCTACGTCGGGGCGATGATTGCCTACGTGGCGGGCGGATACATTGTCGAGTACTTCACGTGGCGCGAAGCATTCATCTTGGTCGGCTTGCCGGGAATCCCGTTGGCGCTACTCGTGCGCTTTACGATTCGGGAACTCCCGCGCGGTTTTTCGGAAATCGGGCGGCAAGACCAGGAGCCCGGCGGCGCAACAGTCGAGAAGGCGGTGTCGCTGAAAGAGGTTCTTGGCTATCTCGGCAGTCGGCCTACGTTCGTCCTGATCACGCTGGCGGGCGCGTTTCAGTCGCTTTCTGGCTACGGGGTGTTGGCTTGGGGGCCGACGTTTTTGCGCCGTGTACACGACATGGGTAGCCGCGAGATTGGCCTCTCGTTGGGATTGATCATCGGCTTCGGCGGCGCCGCTGGGGCGTTCCTCGGTGGGTGGCTCGCCGACCGCCAAGGTGCCAAAGATCGCCGCTGGTATACGTACCTATGTGGGGCCGTGTGTTTGCTCGGTGTCCCGCTTGGCGCACTATTCGTATTAGCCGGCGACAAGGTTGCGGCGCTCCTGTATTTCACGCCGTTTTACATGCTGGGTGCGATGTACGTCGGGCCGATGCTCTCGATGTGCCAGGGCCTGGTGCCGTTGCACATGCGTGCGACCGCGTCCGCTGTTCTGTTGTTCGTCCTGAACCTGGTCGGTCTCGGTGTGGGGCCGACACTGGTAGGTTTCTTGAATGACTACCTGGCACCGTCCTACGGCGTCGAGTCGATTCGCTATTCATTGCTGTCGGTCAATCTTGCCGGGCTGATCTCGGCGGCGCTGTTTTTTGCCGCCAGCCGATCTCTCCGTGATGACCTCGATCGCGCTGGCGAGGCGTGAGCTATTCCGACGACGGCGCGAAGTTCGCAAGAATCTTCTGGAAACGTCCTTCGAAGATTTCCCGAAATTCGGGGTGGGTGAAGATGTATCCGGCGTTTGACTCGATGCCGGCGAGGACGTGACGGCCGACCTCCAGGGGATCCATTCCGTCGCTCAGGTCGCCGAGTTCGTCGGACTTGCCGCCGGCGTTGGCGAGGTGATCGGGCCGAATCTCGTCGGAGTGGTCGAGGTTCGAGTTGACTTTGCCGGGGCACAGGATCGACACGCCGACGCCGTGGGGTGCCAACTCGAGGGCCAACGCGTCGCTGTAGCCGACGACGGCGAATTTTGTCGTGCAGTAGATCGCCAGGTTGGGAAACGACAAGAAGCCACCAACCGAAGCCGTGTTGACGATGTGACCTTCGCCCTGTTCGACGAGGATCGGGGCGAATACCTGGCTACCGTTGACGACCCCGAGGAGGTTGACCGACAGCAGCCACTGCCAGTCGTCCTGCGTGATTTCCATCATCGGCCCGCCGACGAGAACGCCGGCGTTGTTGCAGATGACATGAACGGAGCCAAATTTCTCCAATGCGCGCTGGGCCAGATTCTCGACGCTGTCGCGTTTCGAAACGTCGGCTGCGACGGCGATCGCCTCTCCGCCTTGATTTCTCACGGCCTCGGCGACCGCGGAGGCGGCCGATTCATCGATATCGCTGACGATGACCTTCATCTCTCCCTCGGCGAAGACTCGGACCATCCCGCTGCCGATGCCGTGCCCGGCTCCGGTGACGACTGCGACCTTGTTCTTTAGGGGTTTCATAGCAATTACCGCCTCTTCTGCTTCGGCTGTTGGTTGGCCGTCGGGAGCCGACGTCATTTTGGTTGCCCCGCCCCCATTGCAAGATGCGATTCATTCTTCAATATTAAACGATCGTTTGTGTCGCCCGATCCGCTTGCAGCCAAGCCATTCCCACCAATTGTAAGGAACTGAATGTACCTCGATTTTACTCCTGAGCAGCAGGCGCTGCGGATGGAAATCCGCAGCTATTTCGAGAAGATTCTCACTCCGGATGTACGCGCCGACCTCGACGCGGAGTGGGATGAGTGTGGTGGGCCTGTGTTCCGCAAGGTCGTCGGCCAGATGGGGGCCGATGGATGGCTTGGTGTCGGTTGGCCGGTCGAGTATGGCGGCCAGGGCCGGACTCCGCTCGAACAATTCATTTTTTGGGACGAAGTCTATAAGTGCCGTGCTCCTCTCCACATCATCCCGGTCAACACGATTGGCCCGGCGCTGATGCGCTTCGGCAGTGAGGAGCAGAAGAAGCAGTATCTTCCGCCGATTCTGCGCGGGGAGCTGTTTTTTGGCGTTGGTTACACTGAGCCCAGTGCTGGCACCGATCTCGCTTCGTTGGAGACGAAAGCGGTGCGCGATGGCGATGAATACATCATTGACGGCCAGAAGGTATTCACGACGCACGCGCACGACGCGGACTACATTTGGTTGGCGGCTCGTACCGATCCTACGGTGAAGAAGCACAAGGGGCTCTCGATTTTCCTGGTTCCAACGGATTCGCCCGGATTTTCCGTATCTCCGACCTACACTCTTGGCGGAGAGCGCACGAATTCGACCTTTTACGAGGGGGTGAGGGTGCCGGTCGCGAATCGTGTCGGCCAAGAGAATGAGGGCTGGAAGCTGATCACGGACCAGCTCAATCACGAGCGCATCACGCTGGCTTGCCCCGGTTTGGCGGACCGACTTCTCGACGAAGTTTGGGGGTGGGCTATGCGCACCAAGACTCCGTCCGGTGGGCGGATGATCGATGAGGCCTGGATCCAACTGAACCTCGCGAAAGTCTACGCCAAGATGGAAGCGCTCAAAGTGATGAATTGGCACTCCGCCTGGTCGATTAGTGCCGGCGTGCCGGACATGGCAGAGGCCTCAGCGATCAAAGTGATGGGTACCGAATTTTTCGTTGAGTGCTATCAGCTCCTGATGGAGATTGTCGGCAACGCTGGCGTGATCCGGGAAGGTGAGGAAGGGGCGGTCTTCGGCGGGGTCCTGGAGAAGGCCGCGCGAACCGCTGCAACGTACACATTTGGTGGCGGCGTCAACGAAGTTCAGCGCGACATTATCGCGATGGCTGGACTGCTGATGCCGAGGTCGCGCCGCTAAGAGATCAGAAGGACCGATGTTCCAGGCGTTTGGGTGTCGGTATCATCGCAAGCAACGGGCTTAGGGGAATTCATGTCAGCATTGAGTCGGGAAGAGCTCGAAGTGGCTCTGCAAGAGTACGTCGGGCAGGAAATTGGCGCACCGTGGGTGGCCAGCGATGCGGTCAATGAGGCGATGATTCGCCACTTCTGCGCGGCAGTGGGTGATACGAATCCAGCCTACCTGGACCCGGTGAAGGCGGCGGAGACAGTCCACGGTGGACTTGTGGCGCCGCCGACCATGATGGATGCCTGGACCATGCCGGGGATGGCAGCAGCCTGGGTCCACAGCGAGGGTGAGCCGCAAGACAAGCAGGTTGAGCTGCACCGGCTGCTCTCCGACAACGGCTATACCGGCGTCGTGGCTACGAATCAGGACCAGCAGTACGAGCGCTACTTGAAGCCGGGAGATCGGCTCACCGCTCGCATCGTTTTCGACTCGATTTCGGAGCAGAAGGCGACCCCGCTGGGAATCGGCTACTTCATCACCACCCAGTATACCTTCCTCGATCAGACCGACGCCGAAGTGGGTTCGATGTCGTTTCGGGTGCTCAAGTACAAGCCGGCGCAGCAGGCGCAGCCCGCCACCGAGGACGGTGGCAGCGGCGCAGCGGCGCAGCCGAAACGGATTCGGCCGCCGATGGGACACGATAACTCGTGGTGGTGGGATGCAATCAACGCCGGAGAGTTGCGTATTCAGAAGTGCAAGAGCTGTGGTGTTCTGCGCCACCCGCCGCGACCGATGTGTGGTGAGTGTCGGTCGATCGAGTGGGATAGCATCGTCGCCAAAGGTCAGGGGACACTTCATAGCCACACGGTTCTCCATCACCCGAAATTTCCGGGATTCGACTATCCGGTGATCTGCGCGTTGATCGACCTACCGGAGGGGACGCGCCTGGTTTCGAACGTTGTCGGCTGCACGCCCGACGACTTGGAGATCGGCATGCCGCTCGAACTCAGCATCGAGAAGGTC
>JAJCZJ010000007.1 GCA_029262455.1 Deltaproteobacteria bacterium
CGATCGATGAGAGTCGCCCCTCCGGTGGTTCGACAGACTGGGCGGTAGAGGCTCCGCCGGGTGAAGACTTCAAGTCCTTGGGCGCTTTTGGCCTGACGCCGAGCGAACTCGAAGACCTTGCGGTCAATGGGCCGAACGGTACGGCGGATACCGTCGTCCAGATTAACCACATCGACAGCCATTTTGATCCTCTGAGTATCGACACGAGCCTCGTACCGCCGAGCTCCGCCATTTCGGAATTCGACAAGCTGCGTTTTCGTCTCGATCCTACGTCCGGAAACCTGTTTCATCCGTTTAAGGCGCTCGAGGTTTGGAACAGCGATAGTCGCGGCGGCCAATCGTCTTTTCGCAATCAGCGCTTGGGGATTTGGTTCAACCTGCTCAATCAGAGCATTCCGACCACTGCGATTGCCGATACGGATACGCATCAGTTTTTCAATCTGAACTCGGCGGGTGCCCGCACCTGGACGGCTGCATCGTCTGATGCGCCGGAGTCGCTCGATGTCGGCGAGGTTGCGCGCTCGGTCTCGGCCGGTCGCGCGATCGGTAGTCAGGGGCCGTTTGTTCTGACGCGGCTTCTTGCCAACGATGGTTCGGGCGGAGTTGCCGAGCTGGGCCTTGGCGGTGCAACGACGGTGGCCTCGTCGAGCGGCGACGTGGATTTGGAGATACAAATTCAATCACCTGTATGGGCGGCCTACGATCGCATCGAGATATACGCCAACGCGCAGACGACAGTTGCTGTGCGCCGCGACGATGTCCCGACGTTGTTCGGTGCTGATCCGACGATGGTGTTGGATGCGGGAAGCGATTTCACGGTCGACCGTGTCGAAGTCGTCGCTGGTATCGCCGGTGCGGAACGATTTGAAACGCGGATAACGATACCGTTCGACGGACTGCAAGAAGACACATGGTTCGTCGTTTTCGTCCGCGGCACCGACGGCGTATCTCCGCCGATGTACCCTGTGATGGCGGATGACCTCGATCGTGACTCCAACCAGACATTGGAAGATCTGGTCGATGGCAACCTCGACGAGCGAGGTGTTCTGGCGTTGGCGTTTACCAACGCGCTTTACGCCGACGTTGATGGAGTCGCCGGTTTCCAGGGGCCAGCCTTGCGATAGTGGGGGCATCACTACGTCGTAAGGAGGGCGAGGCTCCTGCCGAGCCGCTGATCGTCATGGTACCCGTTGTATGGAGGGCGAGGCTCCTGCCGAGCCGCTGATCGTCATGACGCCCGCCAAAGGTTTTTCTTGTGAGCTGGTGTGCTGTGTGGTCTTCGCGTTGTTGGTTGCGACGGCACCATACGTCGCGCGCGCCGAAGCCAACGCGCCGGGACTAAGGTTCCTAGCGTCTGCGGAGCGAGCCGAGCTCGTCTTGCTGGCCACAGTGACCGAGCACGAGCGACTCGATCGAACGGCTTGGTCGGCGCACTTGCGGATCGAACGACAACTCGCTCCAGCGACGGATGCGTCGAGCCCGTCCTCCCTGCAGGTGGTTTGGGAACAACTTTCCGGAAGAACTGTGCCGCGCTTGCTGTCCCAGCAGGTGGTGTTGATCGCCCTCGACCGGCTGCCCAGTTCATCGCTCTGGAAGAGCCGGGGTGTTCGTTCGCAGGACAGCTGGGCGATCGCGGCGAATGGCTATGCCTATCTTCAAGACCCTGCTCCGGCAACGATTGACAACCTCGCCGCGTTTCTCGCGCTTTCGAGCAGCGCCCGGGACGGCTCGGCTGGATGTAAGGCCTTGGCGGCGTTGGTCGCGCACGCTGAAACAATTGTCGGGTTCTCGGCGTTGCAGCGCATGGCTGCAGTCGAACCGGTCGACGACGCCTGCCTTTTGCGACTGATGGAGACCGTTGCCAACCCGGCCCGAGCGATGGACCTGCGGAAGGAAGTCGTTCAACTCGTTGGTGAGCGGCGACTTCGCGGCGCGCGTGCGGGATTGGAGCTGTTGGCGGCATCGCCTGGAGAATTGGCGGCGCCGGCGTGGGATGCGCTCGCGACCATCGACGGAGGCCTGCCAGACGCGACGGTGACTTCTTTGCTGGAGAAACAGTCGATTGCGCTAAGGCGTGTCGGGTTGCGATGGGCAAGGGGCGCGTTGGCGGAGCGGGTCCTGCCGGTTGTCTTGCGCGCGGACGCGGACCCGCGGCTGCGCGCCGCTGCGGCGGTAGCACTTGCCGACTCGGGGACGAGTTGGGGGTTGGCGGGTGCGGTGGAGGCATTGGCTGATTCGAGTCGTGATGTGCGCAGTGCGGGGGCGCGTGCGATTGCCCGGCTTGGCCCGAGGGCTGTCGAGGTGCTGGATGCAGTGATCGACCGACAGGAGGAGGGGGCAGCCGCTGCGGTCGCCACTCTTGGCCTGATGGGAGCGGTCGGACGTCCGTCGCTAGTGCGGACGGCGCGATCTCACCCCAACCAGCAACTGCGGGATATCGCCCTGCTGGCCCTCGGGACAGTTCGTGACGAACACGATGCAGAACCGTGACGAATATATGATCTTCTCGGGCGTCGATTGGTGCTACACTCTGTCGATAACAAATTGGCCCCTGGAGACCCGTTGATGGAAACCCCGTTCCCCGCAGCATCCTCGTCCCGCCTAGCCGATGGAGTGGTTGTTCAGCCAAGAAAGTTCGAGTTTCAGGATTTGGCTTCGGTGCCGCAGTACTGGTTTGCCAACAACTCGATCCTGACCCACTTCGAGAATGCCTTCTCGATACTGATTCCGCCTGGCGAACGGTTTTTCATACGTTCGGTGCGAGCTTACCGCGACCAGGTACGGGATCCGGAATTGAAGGAGCTGGTTCGAGCCTTCTCCCAGCAAGAGGGGTTGCACATGCGGGCGCACAACGAGCTGAACGCGTCGTTCAGCGCCTTCGGTGTGGATGTCGACCGTGAGACGGCGGCTTCCGAGCGAGTGTTCAAGTGGTTGGAGACGTACCTACCAAAACGAGTCAAGCTGGGCATGACGGCGTTTTTGGAGCACATTACGGCGACCGGCGCGCATAGTTTGTTTACGCACCCTCTGGTCGCGGAGTCGATGCATCCGAAGATGCTGGAGTTTTGGAAATGGCATGCGATCGAAGAGTTGGAACACAAATCGGTAGCCTTTGATGTCTTCCAAGAGACCGGCGGGGGCTACTTCTCGCGGGTGCTATCGGTGATCCCGGCGGTGGTGGTGCTGTTGTTCTACCTGAATCGTATCGCGCTACGCATGATTCGGGACGACCCGAACAAGCCAAGTGCCGAGACCCGCCGCGAGGCGCGTCGCTTTCAGGCAAAGGTCGTCGGACCGCAGTTGCCGCTGATCCTCGACTACTTCCGCCCGAGCTTTCACCCGCGCGACTTCGACGACGCGCGGTACATCACGGAGTGGTATCAGTCAGCCGAGGCCGCGTAGGCGATTCCCCCTCCTTACCACGAGACGGTCGATTTTCTCGAAATGACGGGCAAAGCCCAACCAAACCTCTTCTCCCGCATTGCACGTGGGAGACAGGGGAGAAAGGTGAGGGTTCGTACTTGAGCGTGTGCGCGAAAGCACTGCGGCACAAGGGCAAGAAGGAAGCTGGCATTTCGATCCCCTCACCCTTAACAGTCTCGAGTCGAAAAATACTTCCCAGGTGACGTGCCCAAAGCGGCGCGAAACATATTGATGAAGGCGCTCGGACTCTCGTAGCCCAGGTCTAGGGCGACGCTGGTGACCGATTGCCCGAGTGCCAATAGCTCGAGTCCCGCAAGCAGTCGTGCTTGTTGCCGCCATTGCCCGAAAGTCAGGCCGGTCTGGTCGGCGAACAATCGTGCCAACGTGCGCTCGCTCGCTCCGGCGACTGCGGCCCATTGCGCCAGCGTATTCTGATTGCCCGGGGCCTGTCGGAGCGACTCGGTGATGCGTTGTAAGCGCGGATCGCTCGGTACGGGGAGGTGTAGGGGCATTTGCTCGGCCGCTCGGATTTCGTCGAGGAAGACGGCGGCGAGTCGAGATTCGCGGCTGTTCCGTTCCAGTGGAGAACGAAATCCGACGATTCTCAGGATGATCTCGCGCAGCAGTGGCGAGACGTGGACGACGGCGCACGACTTCGACAGGCCTTTGATTCGATCGGCGCGAACATACACCGTGCGCATCTCGACCGATCCCGACATCCGTATCGAATGATCTTCGAGAGGTGGCACCCATACCGCGCGTTGCGACGGCACGACCCATCGCCCTGCGTCGGTGCGGACCGTCATGACGCCGGACGTCGCGTAGATCAGCTGAGCCGATTCGTGACAATGTCGTGGGATCCGGTCACCGGCGTCGTAGGTGCCGGCGAGGCCGGAAACCAGCCGATCAGCATTGCCGATCGGCACGACCACGCGACGGCTGCTTTGCGACATAAGTTGGCATTATAGCGCAAGACAGCCGTGCCGTTCTAGTGACAATATTCCCCCATGAATACAGTTCATCGTTGGTATTGTCGCAGCGGCCATTGGCGCCGCACGGTTCGGGAGCGTTTGTTGCCTTGGGTGTTGGGCGATGTGGAAGTGAGCGGGCGCGTGCTCGAGATCGGCCCGGGCCCTGGAGTCACCACCGAATGGCTCGCTGAGCGAGTCGAGAATCTGACAGCCGTCGAGATTGATCCGATGTTGGCGACCAGTCTACGGCAACGCGTCGGCGGCGAAGGCGTTGAAGTGATCGAGGCCGATGCGACCCAGTTGCCGTTGCCGGACGACTGCTTCGACACGGTCGTTTGCTTTACGATGATGCACCACATCCCTTCGGCATCATTGCAGGACGCGATGTTTCGCGAAGTGCGCCGTGTCTTGAAACCGTCGGGTTCTTTTCTTGGCTCGGATAGCACTTCGAGCTTTGTGTTTCGTCTCGCCCACTTGGCCGACACAATGGTCATGGTCGATCCCGACACGCTGCCGGCCAGACTGAAGGCCGCCGGGTTCGACGTTGCCGGCGCCCAACCGGGCAGCGGTGCGTTTCGCTTTCGCGCTGCTTGAAATCAATGAATTTGCGGAGCCTTTGGAAAACCGATTAGTTGGCGGACTCTGGTCTCTTTGAAAACGGGGGAAAGCCGATGTGTCGTTCATTCTTGTGGGTTCTGATGATTGCTGGCGTGATGGCGATTGGCTGTGGCGACGACGATGCACCGGCGGCCGCTGCGCCGTTGCAGCTGACGGTCGCTTCCGATCGTGGCGACATGGTCAGTGGCGGCAATGTCCTGCTCGCTTTTGAAATGCCCGATGGCGCCTCGATTGCCGACATCTCTGTTCAACGCGCCGGGCAAGACATTGCGTCAGTTTCGTATCGGCTGCTTCGCGATGGGCGCATGGGTGCCTTGGTGAGCGGCCTTGTGGATGGAGAGAACCAGCTCGATGTCTTGGTGGGCACGAGTCGTGAGTCGGTTACAGTGGTGAACTATCCGATCATCGGACCGATCTTCTCGGGACCGCATATCGCTCTACCGATCTGCACGACCGAAGCGAACGGCCTCGGTCCAGCAACAGATGAGAACTGCTCGGCGGCGGCGGTCGTGCGTTGGCGTTACCGCGATCTTGAAGGGGAGTTCCACACGGTTGACGATCCGGCTAGCATCCCGGCGGACGTCGAGATCATTGAAGACAGCGGTCTACCGTTCATCGTGCGAGAGGAATCGGGAACCATCAACCGCGCGGTCTATTGGATCACCGCGCTGGACCCGGACCCGGAACAAAGCGCCTGGGATGATTCGGCGTGGAACGGTCGCCTGGTCTACGGCTTCGGCGGCGGGTGCGGCACCAGCTATTCGCAGGGCTTTCGTCTGCAGGGCGATCCCAGTCCGGACGCTTTGGCGGCGGGGTACGCGTTTGCCACCGCCACTTTCAATACCTTGCAGGTCATGTGCAACGACGTTTTGTCGGCCGAGACGGTCCTCATGGTGAAAGAGCACTTTGTCGAGAACTACGGCGTGCCAGAGTTGACCATCGGCCAGGGCGGGTCCGGCGGCGCGATTCAGCAGTACATGATCGGACAGAACTACCCCGGCTTGCTCGACGCCCTGTCGCCGACGGTACCGTTCCCGGATGTCACGACGACATCGGCCGGGGTGCTCGATTGCTCGCTGCTGACGGCGTTTTATGAAGGCGATGCCGCCGCTGATTGGACTCCGGAGCAACGGGTAGCGGTCAACGGGCACTTGACGGCCGGTACTTGTGGTTTGTGGGAGCTTACATTCGCACCGGGCGTACGCGCGACGGAGGGTTGTGGGCTTGGGATCGTCGCTGCATTGCCGACGCTTCCCGCCGGTCTCGAAGATATCGATCAGGCACTGGTCTACGATCCGGTCACGAATCCAGGAGGTCTGCGCTGCACGGTGCAGGACTCGAGCATCAACATTGTCGGAATCGATCCAGAGACTGGTTTTGCCCGGCGCGCTTGGGACAACGTTGGTCTCCAGTACGGACTTGCGGCGCTCAACGAAGGCGTAATCTCGATTGACCAATTTCTCGATCTCAACGAAGAAATCGGCGGCTTCGACGTCGATGGCTTCCTTCAGGCTGAGCGCAGTGCCGCCAGCGAAGAGACGATTCGTCTGGCCTATGAAACTGGCCGCGTCGTGGTTGGCGACAGCAATCTGCGCGAGATTCCGATCATCACCACCGACATTTGGACGGACGATCAAGGCGATATTCACGACCGCGTGCGCGCCTTCGCGATCCGCGAACGCCTGCGGTTGGATGACGGAACGAATGCTCCGGGCTATATGATCTGGACCCGCGATCCCGCGGGAGCCTCGCTGCTCGATTCTTTCACCGGCGGTGTGCGAGGCCTCGGAGCGCTTGGCGTTCTCGACCAGTGGTTAACGGAGCTGGCTGGAACCGACGTGCAGCAAACATCGGCGGTTCGCCTCGAAGCGTCGCGCCCGGAAGAGGCGATCGACAATTGCATTACGCTCGATGACGAACTCTTCTTCGGCCTCGGCCTCTACGACACCCCCGGGCCGTGCACCGATCCGTACCCGATCGGTGACGGACCACGCATCGTCGCCGGCGCACCGATTACGGACGATATTCTCAAGTGTTCGCGGCAATCCGTCGCCGATGCGATTGCCGCTGGGGTTTACGACGTCGAGTTCAGCGCCGAACAGCGCCGGCGCTTGGACGAGATCTTCGCCGATGGCGTTTGTGACTTCGACCTTCCCGGCATCGGTCAAGTCCCGCTGCAAGGAACCTGGCGTCGCTATTAGACGTCACGAGTGGTCACATACGTTGCAAGAAGTCAGGGAGGGAGAGGCTCCCGCCGAGCCGCGCAACATTGAGCAACCACCGCCCGGCAGGAGCCGCGCCCCATGCGCGCGACCGCCACAGCTTCGTCACATTTCACCTCCGTAATGCCACGCCGCCGCCGCCGCTAGCGAATCTTCGCGTGACACTCTCCGCAGTACTTTGTTCGGAGATTCGCGATGAAAAGATGGCGCCAACGGCGTGTGTTTCAGGTAGTGATCGCAACGCTCGTCGCCGGGGTTGCGGCTGTTGTGCTCTTTGACGGCAGCACATGGGGGCTCAACTTTCTGTTGTTCAACATGCTGACCATGGTGTTGTCCGAGCTCGTGGTCGTCCTCCAGTCACGACCGCGCGATCGCGGAAGTACTGCTCTTGCGAGCGGCGTGGTGCTGTTCTCCGCGAGCTTCGCGTTGCGCGACTCAGGTGTTCTCAACTCTTTGGCTCTCTGCGGGATCTTGCTCTGCGGATACCTGGCATTTCTTCGCGGCGGCGGTGTACCCGTTGCGCGAATCTTGCCGGCACGATTCTTGTCGAACGTTTCGCCGGCCGCCCGCTTTCTCTTCGCGACTCCGGGGGACCTGCTGTCGCTCGAACGACGATGGCTGCGTCGCGCCGTGGGTGGCGATGGGACGATCGCGGCGGTCGGCCGCGGGTTGCTCGTTTCCATCGGGCCGCTGTTGGTTTTCGGCTACCTTCTATCGAGCTCGGACCTACGCTTCGCCAAGGTTGCTGAGTGGGCGTTTGACTGGAACTACCGCGATGCGATGTTTCGAGCGTTTCGCTTTCTGGCCGGATTTTCGGTGGTGGGGTGTATCCTGCGTGCGCGCGTACTGGGGCGGCGCGTGACGGTTCGCGACCGTCGACATTCCGGCAGCGCAGCTGCGGTTGAGCTTGGGACGGTACTCGCTATCCAGAATCTCCTTTTCCTCACTTATCTCGTGGTCCAGTTCTCGTACTTCTTCGGCGGCAACGCGCTGGTTCAGGGCAGCCCTGCGAGTGCGTCGAGCCTGACGTATGCACAGTACGCGCGACGAGGCTTCTTTGAGCTAGTCGGCGTTGCCGCATTGGCGTTGCCGATGGTGGGGATGGTCATCGCCGGAAGCATGGGTTCCTCCGCGCAGGCAATGCGCCGCGTACGGTTCTTGGGAGCGATGACGATCGTGCTGGTCGGCTTTCTCGAAGTCTCTGCGATGCACCGAATGTATCTGTACACGGAAGCCTACGGATTGACCGAGCTGCGCTTCTACACCTCGATCTTCATGGTTTGGATCTGCTTTCAACTCGCCTGGATGGCCGAGACGACCCTGACCTTGCGTCGCGAGCGATATCCGATGGGCGCCGTCGCGTCGGCGTTGGCCATGATCGGGTTCTTGTTGATCGTCAGTCCCGACAATGTCATCGCCAGTACGAATCTCGCACGAGCCGACCGAGGCAAGGGCGTGGACGTGTCGTACTTGTCATTGCTCAGCGCCGATGCGGTCCCAGCGATGGCAGCGGCCTGCGGCCATCTCGGGCGCCCAGACAGAAAGGCAGTCGAGAAGATGCTGCGCGGCTATCGGCAGGGTCCGCAGGGTTGGCGAAGTTGGAACTGGTCGCGCCAAAGGGCGCACCGCACCTTGCATCGTCCGTTGTGTGTTCCTTTACGACCAGGCTGAGCTCGAGAGCGCGACCAATCCCCCCACCTTGATTGATGCCGAAGCGGGATCCGGTTACGAAGGACGAAGCCGACAGGTTCGAGAATCTGGACTTTGAGATTTGGAACCTGAGATTTGGGATTGTCTTTGAGGAGGGGTGGCCGAGTTCGGCTTAAGGCGCCGGTCTTGAAAACCGGTGACGGGCAACCGTCCGCGAGTTCGAATCTCGCCCCCTCCGTTCTTCCGCTTCGAGGATGAGGGGTGGATGTCTAGGTCCAAGTCCAGGTCCAAGGTCGGTAATTGAATTTTCTTGGACCTGGATTTTTCACTTGGACTTTCGTTTTAGTCCTGGATCTTCAACTTGGACTGTCTCGTGGGAGCTCGGCAAGACTCGCTTGGATCCATGGCAGCAGGTGGTCGAAGTCCGCTTGATTTCGCTCGAGCAGGCCAACCAGGAATCGGTGTGCTTCTGCGTCCACTACTTCGAGCTTGTAGCGGTTGAGCCGGAGGAACACATCAGTGGCGAAGAAGGCGACCCGCTTGTTCCCATCAACAAACGGATGGTTCATCAGGAGGGACTCGAACAGCGCTGCTGCCATTTCTGCGAGGTTGGCGTAGTAGCCTGTCTGTGGTCGGTAGAGTGCGCTCGCGACGGCTCCAGCTACCGGCGGCGGCGTGTCGTGCGGAATCCCAGGACGCCAAGGCCGATGATGACGGCGGCGAGGCCGGCGAGAGATGCGACCGGGGCCATCGTCATTTGCGGCTCAGTGCCGGAGCCGCAGGCGGGAACATCTGCGCACTCCATGCCGAAGTAGGATCCGTGGGGTGGTGGACAGACATCGGGACAGTCGTCCTCGCTAAGGGCCTCAATGCAGACCTGGCTACCGGGATCCCCGGGGCAAACGCAGCATCCGCCGAGGGGCATGTCTTCAGCTCGTACCACCGAGCCCAAGGTCAGCGGCATGACCATCGCAATGAACAGTGAAATCAGTGGCTTGCGATTTCGCAGCTTCTGCATCATTCCCTCCGTCCCCATCATCCTAATCGCCATCGCTTATGCCAGACTATCGGATCGAGCGCGAGCGACCTGTCAACCCATTTGTCAATCTACCACGCAGGACGGAAGAGGATTCGGCGGGATTGAAGGGAATATTGATCGCTGAAAGCCCAAACTAGACGAGCCAGAACGGGACCCACCAACACAGCTCAGCACCAACGGCACCGCACTTGAAAACCGGCCCCTGTCCTCCGTAGCCTTGGCGAAGGCGGGTGACGGGCAACCGTCCGCGAGTTCGAATCTCGTACTCCTCCGCTCTCCTCTGCCTACGCCTGTGCCCGTGCCTCTGCCTTGCCCCTGGCGTCCGTCAGATCTGAGCCCGACGATCTCCAACCACGACGGCTGAGTCCCGTGTTGCTGGCAACTCTGGGATGACTCCAGTGGAATCTGGGCGGAATGGAACAGCGGTCGTCAGCAGAACCCCCGGGCTTTAGCGAGTTGTCCAAGGCAGAGCAGATACATTACCTGCAGGGTCTTTGGGATCGGATGGCCGAGCACCTTGCCGAGATCCCGGTGCCTGAGAGCCATCTCGTGATCGCGGCTACTCGACGCCGGCTTACTCGCTTTGCGACCGGTCACCCGCGGGCAAGCGGCTTGAGATCCGACAACAGCCGACTTGCGGCAACCGCACGAACCTTGGAAGCCAGCGGAAACGTTTCTGTACCAGCGTACACCACGTCTAGCCGCTTTAGTCGAAGATCAGAGAGTGCCGAACGCATCGATGGGGTGAGGCGCGGAGCCGTAGTCCGCTTGACCTCGAAGCCATAGTGGGAATTGCCGTCGACGATCAGCAAGTCGAGCTCGGCGCCCGTATGGGTTGCCCAGAAATAGCACTGCTCAGCACGAACCCCCAACTGCTGAATGATGGCCTCGACCATCACCCCCTCCCACGAAGCACCGAGCTTGGGATGCCGCTGCAGGTCGTTCATTGATGCGATGTCCAGGAAGGTGTGAAGAACACCGCTGTCACGTAGATAGATCTTCGGCGACTTCACCTGCCGTTTGCGGATGTTCGCGGCCCAAGGGCGTAGGGTGCGGATCATGAACGTCGATTGCAGGACATCGAGATAACGGCGCATCACGTGGTGCGAGACGCCGAAGGAGCGGCCGAGCTCCGAAGCATTCCAAACCTGTCCGTGGTAGTGCGCCAGCATCGCCCAGAAGCGTTCGAGTGTGGCGGCGGGAATCGAAATCCCTAGCTGGGGAAGGTCACGCTCCAGGAAGGTTCGAACGAACTCGCGACGCCATTCAAGGCTTTCGTCGTTCGAGCGTGCCGTGAAGGATCGTGGGAATCCGCCTCGAAGCCAGAGTCGATCGAGCTTGTCCACCCCGACTTCGTCGAGCGAAAACCCCGAGAGTTGCTGATATGCGATTCGCCCGGCGAGCGACTCGGAGCTCTGGCGGAGGAGTTCCCGCGACGCACTGCCCAGAACGACAAAGCGGGCTGGTTTACGTGGCCGGTCCGCCAGAACGCGAAGCGCGGGAAACAACTCCGGACGGCGCTGGATCTCGTCGAGGATGACGATCCCTCGCAAACCCGCCAGTGCGAGCTCCGGATCGGCCAAGCGCGCAACATCCTGCCGTCGCTCGAGGTCGAAGACCGTCACCGAACGAGACTGGCTTGCCGCGAAAGATCTCGCCAGGGTCGTCTTACCGACCTGTCGCGCCCCGAGAATCGCAACAACCGGGTTTCTTGAAACGAGGCGCCTGAGCCTCTGTGACTGCCTGCTCCTCTCGATCACACATATTCCCTTACCATGAAATATGGATGGACACCATCCAATTATCAAGGGATAGGTTTTCTCAAGTAACCATAGCCTTGGTAGACCGCCAAACTTTCTGTGCAGCCACTCCGAAGAGGGCGATCGAGCGCCCACTCTCCGCGAGCAATCGACATCTGACTCAAGAAGGGGAAGCCATAGCAATGCTTCTGGCGATAAGCGATAGTCTTGGACACTACCCCCACCCGAACATCTGAGTCACGGAGGCGCGCCGAATGGCGAACTGGTTTCTGATCGTGAACCAACGCAGCAGGTTTCCGGCGAGTGCCCGCTTGCGTACCTCGGGAGTCGTCCTGGCGCTGGCCATCGCCCTTGTTGTGCCGCTGGCCAGACCGGCGGCGGCGCAGGTGACCTGCGATGCCAATGCGGCTTTTGATCGGTTCATCCCCAACGTCGCTGGCATCATGGTGCAGATGGGCTACACGTGGGAGACCAGACAGGTCACTTTGCCCGGCGTGGGAACGACCCTATATCCTGGAGGTTTCAGCGGTGATTTTTCTAGCAGCTCCACCGGGATTAGGGATTCACACTTTTTTTTGAATTTCGGGAATAGCGTGGGCTCCCAGATTTTAAGGGTTTTTAAAGGCGCCAACATGCTCTTCGACCTTCACTTGGACTCGAACGATGTTGTGGTGGTGCGTGGGTGCACTCCTCCACCGGTCGGATACTTCTCCTTGACGCCGTACTACTCCTCCGAGGTGCGCGATTACTTGGCCCCCGGGGTACCGAACTTTGACACCGTGCGCCACCAAAGCACGCCGCTTACACCTGCGCTCAACTCGAGCAACATCCAAACCGACAGCGGCGAGATCTTCGACGCTCCCTTTACCGCGGTCATCACCGCGAGCCCTGGGGCAGACGCTGACTTCCGCGCTGCGATTCATCAGGCCGGCCAGCTAGCAGGGCTCCAAGATCCCGCGCTGCCTGCGATCTACTCTAACATCGCCGACAAGGCCAACCTGCTGGCGATACCCTTCCCGTATCTACAAGCGTTCGACGGGGGTGATCCCCAAATCGGCGCTCGGCTCGTCATTGACAACCGCGGAGTGAGCTCCGTGAGTCCGAGTGACCCTCTCGAACCATGGAGGAGTGCTTCCCTCAATCTCGATTCTCCACTTCAGTTTGGCAAGACCGGAGTGCTGATCTTCAAGAAGGCTGGTCTGGCCGATCCG
>JAJCZJ010000008.1 GCA_029262455.1 Deltaproteobacteria bacterium
CCCCCGAGCCCAGCGGCGCCCGCCCCATCTCCGCCGGCTACGCCGGCTCCGATGGGGCGAAATCCAAGAAGAAAAATCGCTGACTCAGGGGGGTCAATTTTGGACGCCGATTGGGGGTCAATTTTCGACGCCGATTGACACGTTGTGACGTGGACGTAAGCGTGGGTGCCGCGGGCGACGACGAACAGCCATGCGACCACAAGCGCTGCAGTGCTGACGGCGTTCAAATTCGCGAGCACAAGGCACAGCACGTAGAAAACCACCGGAAACTGGAACTGATTCGCCAGATTTTTTGACGTCAGAATCGTTGGCTTACTCCAGGCCTCATTGTCCATAGCCGCCTTGTCGCGATCGAAATCGCCGGACTTCACGTCACCCGCTTTTCGTTTCCCGTTCAGGATAAGGACAACCAGCGGCACCAATATCTGGGCCAACACAGGCCAGTAGATCAGGTGACTATTCACGATGTCTCTCCCCGTCACGCAAGACGCGTAACTCTTCGTCCATTATTTGGGCCGCCCGATTCATTCTTCAGAGGAAGGAGTCGATTTCTCGAGGCTCGAGGATCTGAGCGACGACGTCGCCTCAAAGAGGCTGGCAATCAGTAGCGCGCTCACACAAGCCGCGACGACGACCGCTGCGTTCGCCAGTGTCGTCACGGGCTCGCCATCCCCGTGGCGCATGGATCCGCCGTAGGTTTCACGGATGACGTAGGCAAAGACGAACGAACCGGCCATCGCGAGTGCGAGCACGCTCGCGAGGCGCGCCTCGCGTTTCACCCACACGAGCCAAAGACAAACGCCGCTGAAAAGCGCGTGTACGCAAAGCTGCCAGACTTCATGAAGTCGGGCGTGCTCGGGCCATGCAGGATTGAAGACATGGGTCTCGTTGATCTCGGCTGCAGGAAGAAGAATCAGAAAGAATGTTGCGGCGATGGTCACGGCAAGCTTTGAAAGCACTGGGGGTCTCCTCGCTGCGCCCTCCTTCGGGCGCCGTGCGAATTGTCAATATGGACACTGTCTATTTACAACACATATAGACGCTGTCAACATGGGGCCGATGCCCGATCCCAAACGCGATACCTACCATCACGGAGACCTCCGCCACGCGATCATCCTGTCAGCTCTCGAGATCCTCGACGCGGATGGAGTCGACGCGGTTTCAATTCGGGCCGTCGCGAGGCGCGCCGGCGTGTCCCACTCCGCCCCGGCAAACCATTTCCGTGACAGAGGGGCCCTGCTGACCGCTCTCGCTGTCCATCTGTTTCACGCCCTCAACGAGAAGATCGAGAGCGACTTCGCTTCTGCCCCTTCCAACCTTCGCGAGCGCGTGCAGAGCTTCACCCGAATGCTGATCGACTTCGGACTCAAGCAGCCGAATCGCTATCGACTCCTGTGGCGACGCGATCTACTCGACGACACAGACGGCCAGCTGCAGACGGAGATGGATACGCTCTACGACCGGCTGGCTGACGAGATCCATCGTGTCGGCGTCGGGAAGCGGTTCGATCGCGACACCTATGCCGTGGCCCTCTGGTCGATGGTTCATGGATACGTGTCGCTGCGACTCGACGGAAACCTTGAATCACGCATCGACCCTCGTTCGGGTACGAAGCGACAGGACGCGATCATTGAGGCGTTTCTCGACGCTTTCGCGACTTGAGCATTCCGAGACATGCTCGCCACACGTCGTCGTGGACGTCGAGCGCCGTTTCGTGACCGGGCAGAGACACGATTCGATCGAGGCTTGAGCCTTCTGACTGGCCAGATCGGCGGATTCTTTCGCGTCGAGGCAGCGAATCAAGTGCATAGTCGCCGCCCGTTTTCTGTCAATCCATCTGTCGCCGTCGTCGCTCCCGCAGCTGGTCAGGGTAAGCAGTGCGAGTCCCAACAGGCAGGGACGACTGTCGCGGCGTACGCGTTGCCCCGGTTACGGCCCGACTTCAAAGAGTTCTTACGATTGCTAGCCGAGGCGGGCGTTGAGTATCTGATCGTCGGCGGATACGCCGTGACCTATCGTGGCCATCCGCGAGCGGCGATATGGACATCTGGATTCGAACGTCCGAGGAAAATGCCCGACGAACCGAGCGGGCGGATTACCGAACTCCGAGCTGGCAATTCATCAAAGGCGGACTGCCGCAGTGCGTGGATGGCGCAAGCGAGCGACCGACAACCACGCAACTGCTCGGGAGGACGCGGTTGACACACTGAACGCGACTCGGGATCAAGGATCCGAACACGGGGCGATTCAGCCTGGAGAATTCAAAGATTCGAGGTGACACCCGCGGAAGTGCACGAGCAGAGGAGTCATTGTGCAGCGGCCTGAAGAGGGATTTCGAGCGAGGCAATGCAAAAGACCATGAAGGCGGTCGTTACCACGGGCGTGGGCGGCTTCGACAAGCTCGACTACACGGACGTGCCGGTGCCGGAGATTTCACCCGGGGAGGCTCTCCTGCAGGTTCTAGCCGCCGGTGTGAACAATACGGAGATCAACACGCGCATCGGCTGGTATTCCGCGTCGGTCTCGGGAGCGACCGAGGATGCGCTGGCGCCAGCGCCGGGCGCGTCGCGCGAGGACGGGGGGTGGAACGAGAAGACGCCGTTCCCGTTCATCCAGGGGACGGACTGTTGCGGTCGTGTCGTCGCCGTCGGTCCAGGGGCACCGCAGTCTCTGGTCGGTCGCCGGGCGCTCATTCGGCCGTGCATCCGGACGGCGGGATGGGACTCGCTCGAACACCACTGGATGGCGTCCGACTTCGACGGTGCCTTTGCGCAGTATGTGAAGGTGCCCGCGTCGGAGGTCTTCCCAATCGATTGCGCGTGGACGGATGCCGAGCTGGGTTCGATTCCGTGCGCCTACGGGACCGCGGAGAATCTGGTGCACAAGCTCGCAGTGGAAGCCGCGGACCGCGTGCTGATCACCGGCGCGTCCGGGGGCGTGGGCTCGGCCGCGGTACAGTTGTGCGAACGGCGCGGCGCCGAGGTCGTCGCCGTTGTCGCCGAAAGCAAACAGGAATCGATCCTCTCCCTCGGCGCTGACGCCGTCGTCAATCGGGGGGACGATCTCGTCGGCGCGCTCGGCGAATCCTCGGTCACAAAGGTCGTCGACTGCGTCGGCGGCGAAGGGTTTCCGTCTCTGCTCAAGGTCATGCGACCAGGCGCGGCGTACGCTACCAGCGGCGCGATCGCAGGGCCCATCGTAGCGCTGGACATGCGGGATCTGTATCTCAAGGATCTGCGTCTCATCGGCGCAACGGCGTGGGAGCGCGAAGTGTTTCCCAACCTGGTCTCCTACATCGAAGCCGGCGAGATCCGAGCACTCGTCCACAAAACCTTCCCCCTCGCCGAGATCGTCCAGGCGCAGAAGGAGTTCCTCCAAAAGACCCATGTGGGCAAGCTGGTTCTGATCCCACCTGCGCCGGACCGCTAGTGGACCGCTCTGCCTTTCGCCGACTCAGCGAGCTCACGGATACGCCGGTACCGGTGACGCCGGAAACATGGCGGCAGATCCAGCCCTGTCGTGAGGTTCGCCTGGGCAAGCGAACGCTCGTCATCACGCAGCCGACGTCCACGTTCTGGGTCTATCTGCTTGGCGGGTTGACCACCGCGATGGGTATCAAGTGCGCCTGGCTCTCTGACGGCGAAGAGCTGCGCGCGTGGTGGAGTCTCGCACTCCTGCTCTGGGGTGTCGCAGCCCTGCTCGCCGGCACGAGCTACCAGGCATTCGGCTTTCACATCAAGTGCAGCGGCCGCGCGGTGTGTTCGTGGACGAGTTGGTGGGAGGTCTCCTACCTGATCTTGCAGTACTGGAGCATGTGCGCCCTCCTAATCGCAGACGCATTGATGAGCACTTCGAATTGGATGCGCCGAGCCCTCATATTTTACGCCGTTTCGACCGCCGCCCTCTATACGGTGTCGGTTCTCGCCGGAGCCCTTCGACCGATTCGTTCTTGGATCACGTTCGAGCGGCTGGTCCTGGTCAGCGCTCCAATCTACTTCCTACTCGTTGCGAACAGCACCCAACGCTGGTTCGCTTCGGGCAACGCCGTCGACGCGAATCTCCTCTTGACGTGGATGGGGCTTCTACTCTCCATAATCTGCTACGCAGTTTACGACTACGCGCGGATTGGCCCGCGTATGTGGAGAGAAGGACGCGGGCGGTGGTTCTCCGAGAACGACGTCCTGCACGTCACCCTGATCCTCTGGATGGCCTTCATCGAGCTCGTATTGCTGCCGTCCCTCTAGCCCGGCTCGGATCGCACGGTGAGCTCGACGCTGTCGAGGCCGAGCTCACGGGAGAGAGAGCGGGGCGAAACGCAGAGACAAATCGGGAGAGCGCGGGATCGCGCAACACCAACAGCACCGCACTTGAAAACCGGCCCTGCCAGGAGGATTTAATCCGCTGGTAACGCAGATTTCCCAGCCCGGCGATGGCCGGAACCAAACCGCTGATGAACGCAGTTGAACGCAAATCGAGAAGAAAGGCTAAGGATAGGGCCCGAGGCTGAGGGTGGTGCTCGCTGCGCTCGTTATTGATGTCAGTGGAGGTGTAGCGAGAAAAATGGAGGGCGAGGCTCCGTCCGAGCCGCGTAGCGGATCTGATTCTCTCGGATCGAATCTACACTGTTCCGATATTGCTCCTGTACGCGCAACGCGCTCCGCTGACCTCGCTATGCTCCTTCGCCTGACGTCAGTCGGAGCTCCCCAATCATCGTTGCGATGAAATTCTTCGCGACGCGGTTCCCCAGGGCTGAGAGTTGGGGATTCATTGCGGTTCACCGCGGGGAGTGCTCGCGAGAGTTCAAGCCGCGAGGCGGCGGTCTCAGTCGTTGTCGCAAACGCCCCATGTCGCACCGATCGCTCCGGGGCGGCGGCTGGTTCCGCACGTCGTATTCTCTAGGCGCACCTTGGTTCCGGCAAAAATGTCGCCAAACAAACCGCTCGGCGCTGCTGATCCGTTTCCGGTAACCGATGAATCCTCCAGCCGCAGGGACCTGCTTGCAGCAACGCCGTGCCCTGGGTTTCCGGTCACGGTCATGCCCTGCACGCGAACCGACCGGTCCGCCCTCAAGCCTTCCGCGCCGTTGCCCGATACTTCACCGCCCTCGATTCTCATCGAGCCCGCGTTGACGATTGCGCCCGCCCCGCCGTTTCCCGTCGCGACAAACCCCGAGAGCCGAATTCTCCGAGTCACGAGGACACCGTGGTCACTCGCGTTGCGCACTGTGAGATTCTCGCCGCGCAACGTCTTCGCCGAGATTCCGAAGTTGGTTCCGTCTTCGACGGTCACATTCTGCACCTTTAGCTTGCGCACCCAGATGCCGTTCGAGAACGGGAAGTCGAAACCGCCAAAGTTCCGAACCGTAACGTTCGTCAAGGTGACGTTGGATTCCACGCCGGCGATCCCTCCTCCGTCGACGACCACGTCTAAGATCTGAGCCCGGCGCGCGACCAGCACCTTTCCAGCCAGGATCCCCGGTCCTTGGATCGTACATTTCCCGAGGCACTCGACCGCAAGGTCCCCCTGCACGGTATGGCCATTGACGTGGAGAACGGCCCGATTGGATAGCCGAATCGCCGTCTGCGCTCCGCAGGTAAGATCCGCCACGACGTTGACGGATCCGCCGTGGATCTCTCCACATGTCGTCACGTCTGCGGCTCGCAGCGGGACGGCAAACAAGACCACGAGCAAGACGATCATCCTGGCGTTCATTAGTTCTCCGCGTGGAGATGGCATCGAGTCAGCAACCCTAGCCCATCAACTGACTCCGGCTCAAACCAAACAGGCAAAGTTCCGGGAGTGGCTTCAGGCTATGCCGTGGGTGCCTTTTTCTCGCCGAAGCGTCGGTATGCTTCGGCGAGGGGGGTGCTTTCCGGCAGATGCGCATACCCCAGGGGGCGCAAGGTCGGACCTGCGCTAGCAACGGGTTTTCCATTTGCCGCGCGTTGTCCTGTTTTCCAACGCGCTGCTAAGGGGTAGACAACTGTTGATCGAAGAGGTTGCTGGTCGGTGAGAGCGACGGGAGTTTGAGGAGGAACAATGTTGAAATTGCACTTTGCGCCGAACTCGCGCGCGGTTCGTACGTTGTGGTTACTCGAGGAACTCGGGCTGCCCTACGAGCTCAACATGATGGCCTTTCATCCGAAGGATCTGAAATCCGATGAGCATCGCGCGCGCCATCCGCTCGGTCGTATTCCAGTGCTCGAAGATGATGGCGTTATCATCTGGGAAAGTGGTGCGATCGCCGAATACATTTTGGAACGTCACAAGAACGGCGGACTCAAACCCGCTGTCGATGCACCGGAGTTCCCGGCTTACCTGCAGTGGTTTCACTACTGCGAGGGGATGGTGATGCCGCCGGTGAATACCATCGTCGTTCACACGCTGCTGCTACCCGAGGATCGAAGGGACGCGACGGTTTTGGGTCAGGCGCAGCGCTTGCTCACGAGGTCGCTTGCGCCGGTCGATCAAGCGCTAGCCGGCAAGGAGTACTTGATCGGAGCGTTCTCCGCAGCGGATACGATGTTGGGGCACGCTGCCGTCATGAGCAATCGCCTGGGCTGTGTGCCGGACGAGATGACCAATCTGAAAGCCTACACGGCGAGGTTGGAAGCGCGTCCTGCTTTTCTGAAGGCGGATTCGTTCGGTTAGCCGTTGAGACCTACTTCCACCTTTCGCAACAGCATCGCTCGGCGTGGACGCATGAACTCGACTTGCGCGCGTTTACAGATCGCCCGTGGTGGAACCACTAGTTGGGGTCTTCCAGTGCGGCCTGCTCGTGCAAGTCGATGATTTGTGGTCGAGCGGGGATGAGATACGGTGGTTTCCATGGATGAAAATCTCCGTGTCGACCGGTCAGCGTTCTCGGTGGTGTCGTTGAGGCAACCTTCCGACGACAAGCAGTACTGGGCGACCAAGTCCGGAGCCGAGCGTCTGGCGGCTCTCGAGCTGTTGCGACAGGTGCTCTATGGATACGATCCGTCTACCACCCGACTTCAGAGAGTTCTTACGTTTGCTCGACGAGAGTAACGTTGAATATTTAGTCGTTGGTGGATACGCGGTCGCATATCATGGCCATCCCCGTGCCACGGGCGATATTGACATCTGGATTCGGATGTCTGAGGAGAACGCCCGGCGCACGGCGTTGGTTCTAAAGTCGTTTGGATTCGATCTGCCCGAGGTGGAGGCGCGGTTGTTCCTTCTACCGGACCAAGTGGTCCGAATGGGAAACCCGCCGCTCCGAATCGAGATCTTGACAACGATTGATGGTGTCGAGTTCTGCGATTGCTATGAGCGCCGGGTCGCGATGGACCTCGACGGGTTGCTTGTTGCTGTCATTGCACTGGAAGATCTTAAGAGAAACAAGCGTGCCGCCGGGAGACCACAGGACTTGAGCGACCTCGAGGAGCTGTAGACCGTTCGTCAGCGCTCTCTCGGTCTGTCAGATCGAAGCGGTCTTTATCCGAGGTTGGAAGCGCGTCCTGCCTTTCAGAAGGCGGATTCGGTCGGTTAGCCGCTGCGGCCGTAGGAGTTGACGATGGAACCTGTTTGCCTGGTCATCGGCGCCGGCGGCGGTTTCTCGCATGGACAACACATCTCGAACACCGAGGACGGGCACGATGCTCCGCTCTCCCACCTCTTCGGAACGCTGCTACAGAGATGGGTTTAGAGACAGGCACTTTTGGCCAGAGTACGGGCACACTGACATGGTCGTAGTCGCGAGAACCCGATCGCGACCACTCCGCTGCGCAAGGTCGGGTGACCTAGCCCGGGAGTTCGCCGGGTCTTATGGGAGTTCTACAGTTGCCGGTTCGCTTGCGCTGGGGCCGCCGCCTCGCACTGCGCGGACCAGCGCGTCGGATGATCTGTCGAGCCCATCGATCGCTCCCTCGCTGAACGTAGCGTACCAAATAAGGCCAGCGTCGTCCTGCTCAGAGCTCGACCAATAGTCGGAGTTGTGGGTCGGCCCAAAGATCGGGTCTATGAGTGGTCCGAACGGTAGATTGCCGGTGCAGTTCACGCTCACTTGTCCGTCGTATGGAGGAGTGCACGTCAGGATGCTCTCGAGTTCTGCCGCTTGGCCGGACGGGCTATTCAGATCGGGCCGTCCTCCGCTACTCGGAAGCCGCCAGTCACAGTGATCTGCGAAACAGCTTGTCCCGCCACCTGCAATGTCGTTGAGAACGTCGAGAAACAGAGTCTTGGCGCTGCCTTCGAAGGGTCCTTCGGCGGTGGCGCTCCAGGTGTAAGAGTTATTGACGTCATGTGGGTCGTTGCAGGTGATGCCACCGGGGCAAACGTCAATCTCCGATTCGGTCCCGGTCTTCTGCTCCCATACTAGGCATGTCTCACGGTCGGTGACCGTTCCATCCCCGTTTTCGACAAAGCGTGGATCGGGCGAACTCGCCGGCGCACAGGTTCCACAGATCCCGGCCTCACACGTCAGCACGACTCCGTCCAACCCCGCATCACAGGCTGATCCGTTTTCACGATTCTCACATGCCGGCGAGGTGGGCGGAATCGGGCAGTCCGTTCTCCCCAATGCTACATTGACAGCGCGAACCAATTGAGCGATCGCGATCCCGCCGCTGGCGTCACAGAGGCATGCGCCTTCGGTAACCGTCGGATCTGGGCAGGCCGCCCGACCGAGTGCGACATTGACCGCTCTAACCAGCTGTGAAATGCCAATCCCAAGGCCAGCGTCGCAGAAGCAGAGACCTGCTGACTCGTTCTGCGCCAGTGTGGGCGGCGTCCAAAAGAGCACAAGGCTTACTAGGTACAGCGTGGCCAGCAGCGAAGGCATTGTCGTGTCATTGACGAGTGTTCTCTTCACGACACTCCCCCTTTCGGGCGATTTACGCTTGACTCAAGCGACCTCCGGATCGCCTCGACGGAGACAACCGCACCGGTACTGAATGAGCAAGGGCATTTCCTTGGGATGTATGCTTCGAGGGTTCTGGCAATCACCGTGATTGACCTGTGCCAGTTCTGATATCAATTGTCTTGGGCGCCGGCCTCGATCCATTCGCGGACGCGGTCGATGTCTTCTTGCGAAAGCGGTACTCCCGGTGGCATGGGCCCGCCGCACATGGGCAGCGGTTCGACGAGTTTGTTCATCAAGAGGCTGGCGTCGGGATCGCTGCGGTCCACCCGGACCAGGGCGATATCGGAACAAAGCGGCCCGCTTGACGGGGCTCCAACGAGGTTCGCGTATGCTTCGTCGCGGCTGGTCATCTGAAGGTTGCCCTGGTTGCCGCCGTGGCAGGAGGCGGTGTTGCATCCTTGGCCGACGATGATGTCATCGTAGATCTCGGTGAACGTCGTACCGCCGCCGTCGATCGGGACGTTGCCGCCGCCGCGCCCATCGAGTGACAGCACAAAGAAGTCGCGTCCGCGTGTGGTCGCAATATAGCTCACGCCACTGCCGAAGTGCACACGGCCCTCTGCCACGACCGGTGCGGACGAGATGGTTCCGCTCGTTCGAAACGAGAACAATCTGGCCCCCGTTTGCGTGTCGAAGGCCTGCATCACGGTGTCCGTAGCGACAAATCCCACTCCGTTGGCGATGGTGATCGGCGCCCAGACCCAACCGCCGATTTGGCGTTCCCAAACGATGTCACCGGTCGCTGGATTGAGAGCAACCAGGCGGGCTCGTCGGTTCGGCAAGATCGACTCTTCGCCCCCGGGCGCGTCGCTGGTGCCGGTGCTGCCGGCGGCGATGATGTTCTCGCCATCATACGCGCCGTTGTTCAGGAAGCCTCCGATCAGCGCGCTCCCCGGGCTTACAGCCTGGCTCCATACGACCTCGCCGGAAACGCGATCGAGGGCCCAGAATACACCCGACTTCTGGCCGGCTGCGACCAGCTTGCGAGGCTGGCCGTCGATTACCGTGTCGATCACGATCGGGTTGGTGCCAAAATCGGAATCGGGGCTGCGCATGTTCAAGATCGTGAACACGTCCCCCTCTGTCAGCTGGGTGAGCCAGATCAGATCACCGGTGTCGACGTCGAGGGCGAAGAGCGAGTCTGACGTCGGCCCGCCGCGTGCCGGTTCGGACTGATCGCCCTCCTCAGTATAGTTGTTGCCTGTCGAGCCGAAGACAACGCGTGCCTCCGGGTCGAGGGTTGGGCTCGACCAGACCGTGGCGCCGTTGTCGGGCGGCTCGGCGGTGTAGTAGCGCCAAAGCTCGGTCCCGGTCTCGCGGTCGTAGGCGACCATGGCTCCGCGAAACGTTGCGTTCTCGGCAACGGCGGCTTCTTCGCTGGATGAACTGCCGACGATGACGTAGCGCTCGAAGACGAGCGGCGATGAGTATCCGGAAGAGTTGGGGTGCGGGTCTACGTCTGCCCGCCACAGCTCGGTTCCGTCGGTTGCATCGACTGCGACAACGTCACCGCGATTGGTGTGCACGAACAATTTGCCTTCGCTGTAGGTCGGCGACGAGGTTCCGCCGATGTCGAGGTTCTCCCAAATGACCGTACGGGTGGACGGGTCGAGGGCGTACAGTCCACCACCTGCGAGGGTGTAGATGACTCCGTCGACAACGGCCGCAGCACCGTTCACTGCTCCGCGCGTTTCGAAATGCCAATCGAGCTCGATTTCGCCGATGTTGCTCGGAGACAGGATGGTCTCGTCCGGGTTGTGGTAGGTCGATCCGTATTCGTGTCCCAGCATGGTCCACTGGCTCGGGCGACTCACGGAAGTGGAGTTGCCCGTATCGTCGTCGCTGCACCCAGCGACCGAGAAAAGTAGGAGAATCGACGCCAGCATCAATCGTACAGTCATAGCCATTACGGCTATCTGATCGAGCCGCTGACGGTCAAACACTGAGCTTTCCTCCAGGCTGGGACCCGGGTCTTGGTGACAGGCCTGTCGCTGGACCATTGCTGCCAAGGAACGGACCATCGTTCCCTGCGCGGAATCGAAGCAGTGGGTTCAACCACGGTTTCCGTGCGGGTTCCGATGGTACGGCTGTCGGGGCTCCTGTCACGACCGAGTGCCGGGATTGCACGGCTCACCGATCACTGAAAGCGTAGGCCGGACCACACCAAGGAGCACTCATGAATGTCACCCAGGCCATCGAATCACGCATTACGACGCGTGCTTTTCTCGACACGCCAGTGTCCGGAGAAGTGCTGCGTTCGATCCTTGATACGGCGCGGCGCTCGCCGTCTGGGGGCAACCTCCAGCCGTGGCACGTCTGGGTTCTCGGTGGCGAAGAAATGGTTCGCTTCAAGGCGATGATCAAGGGTCGTTTGGATGCTGGTCAGTTCGGGGAAGAAGGATCCTACGAGATTTACCCGCCGAAACTGAAGGAGCCGTACCGGTCGCGCCGCTTCAAGTGCGGCGAAGATCTTTATGCGACCATCAACGTCGCGCGCGAGGACAAGGCGGGGCGAATGGCGCAGTTCGCGCGCAATTTCGAGTTCTTCGGGGCGCCGGCAGCGTTCTTCTTCTTCCTCGACAAGGTGATGGGGCCACCGCAGTGGTCCGATGTCGGGATGTTCATGCAATCGATTACCCTGCTGGCGCGCGAACAGAGGCTACACACGTGTCCGCAAGAGGCCTGGTCGGTCTGGCACAAGACGGTCAGCGAGTTCTTTTCGGTTCCCGATGATCTGATGCTCTTCTGCGGCATGGGCATCGGCACCATGGACGAGTCGAATCCCATCAACACCCTGCGTACGGATCGCGCGCCGCTGGAGGAGATTGCGACTTTCGTTGGCATTTAGTGCTCCTTGCGCAAAACGAGGAGATCGAGGCGACCTGGCACGTAGCCGACGATGTCGAAGACGGCGCCGAAAGCGGCTTCGACGGCTTGGCGCTGTTGATAGAGATCCATCGACTGCGCCAAACGTGTCGATACCGATGCGCCTGGATCTTCCGGGCCGATCTCCACGGATCCATCGCGAAGCAACGACGCGCGTTGCGAATCGTCGAGGACCTCCGCGATCAAGGGTGCGCCGGCTACGTCCGCCAGGAACACTCCCTCTCGCCTTTGGGTTCACGTACGATGTTCCTGCAGGTTCCCGAGGCCGGACGCATCTTCGATCAAGGCGCGTTCTGGGACATCTACTACGAGCACTGCAACTACTTTTGTGCGGCGTCCCTGGCGGCGCTTGCGGAAGGATGCGGATTCGGAGCCACCTCCGAGTGGACCGGTTATGATGACCAGTACCTGATGCTCTTGGCCCGCGCCGGTGCGTCACTAGCCGGGGACGCGCGCGCGCAGGAAATCGAGGCCTTGCGTCGTTCCGTGATGACCTTCTCCGAAAGGTGCGCGACAGCCGTGGACGAGTGGCGAGAGCGACTCCGGGGTGTTCATCGTCGCGGCGGAAGCGCTGTCTTGTGGGGGGCCGGGTCGAAAGCGGTTGCCTTTCTCTGTGCGACCCAGCTCGAAATTGAAGTATCGTGTTTGGTCGACATCAACCCGCGCAAGCACGGGACATTTGCCCCCAAAACCGGGCATCCGATTGTTGCCCCGGAGCAGCTCAAGGGGAGCCGGCCGGACGTGGTTGTGGTGATGAATCCGGTCTACCGGGACGAGATCGGGCGCGACTTGGACAAGCTAGGCGTTGAGGCCGAAGTGTGGACTCTGTGACGCGGGTCGAACCCGCACAGACTCCGTGCCCGGTGTGCGGTGGTACCGACGCACAGCACTTCTTCCGGTTGGATGATGTTCCCACTGTATGCAACCGACACTGGACGTCGCCAGAGGAAGCGGTCGCGGTCCGGCGGGCGGCGATCGACCTCGCGCTGTGCGCTGACTGTTCGCACGTCTACAACGCGTCCTTCGATGAGACGTTGGCCGAATACACCGAAGGATACGGCAACCCGTTGCACGGATCCACCATCTTTCGCGACTACGCGGAGCAAACAGCCCGCCATCTGCTCGAAGGGTTTGGGTTGCGCGGCAAGACCATCCTCGAGCTCGGCTGTGGCGATGGGTACTTTCTTCGGAGGCTTTGTGAGCTGGGAGACAATCGCGGAATTGGTTTCGACCGTTCGCTGCCGCAGGCAACGAACGACGGTGTCGTCAGCCTGAGGGCGGAAGATTTTGTCCCAGGGGCCTTGGACGAGGGGGTCGACTTCGTCGTCTGCCGTCATGTCGTCGAGCACGCGAGCGACCCGACTCGATTCGTCGACGTTGCCCGCAGAGCGCTGGCGCAGCAGCCGGGCAGCGGTTTCTACTTTGAGGTGCCGAACGGGAGTTCCCTGTTCGAAACGCGTTCGGGTTGGGACATCCTCTACGAGCACGTCTCGTACTTCTCGGCCGCGTCGTTGTCGCGGTTGTGTGTCGGCGCCGGCCTGGATGTACGACAGGTGCGACCCTCTTTTGCGGGTCAGTATTTGAGTATCGAGGGGTACCGTGATGGTACGCGTCCTCCGCTTGCGATTGAGCCGGTGAGAGTTGCCGCCCAGAGCGACTCGTGCCGAGACTTCGCGACTGATTTCGAAGCGCTGATGAACTCTTGGCGCGACAAGCTACGGGATTGGAAAAAGGCGGGTGAAGTGACTGTCTTGTGGGGGGCGGGCACCAAGGGAGTCATGTTTCTCAATCATCTCGGAGCTGGGAGCGAGATCGATCGCGTCGTCGACATCAGCCCCGGCAAGCACGGTCTGTATGTGCCTGGGACTGGCCACCGAATTTGCTCTCCAAAAGACCTGACGCGGGCTCGCCCGCAGCGGGTGATCGTAATGAACGAGCAATACGAGCGCGAGATACGTGAGCAACTGGCCGATCTTGGAGTCGATACAACGGTGTGTGTCGTATAGCCGCCCGTTGAAAAGCAGGACAGGTGCTGCAAGTGGTCACGTTGTTTGAGTTCGAGTCGTAGCTGAATAAGGAGATGACCATGGCCAAGATGCATTTCGGGGTGAACTTGCCGCAGATCAAGCGGTCTTGGGAAGAGACTCGCTCGGTGGCGGAGACGGTCGAGTCGCTCGGATACGATTCGGTCTGGTTCAATGATCATCTTTACGGCATCCCGATGCCGCAGTTGCCGATTCTCGAGGCGTGGACAGCGTTGCCTGCAGTTGCCGCCGTGACTTCGCGGGTGCAGCTCGGGACGCTGGTGACTCCGGTCGGTTTTCGCAATCCGGCCCTGTTGGCGAAAAGCATCGGCACGGTCGAGGAGATCAGTGGCGGACGAACGATCGTCGGACTGGGTGGTGGCTGGTACGGGGATGAGTTCACCGGCTACGGCATCGACTTCCCTCCCGTCAAGGCTCGGCTCGAGCAGCTCGAGGAAGCGGTGGTGCTGATGCGGCGCCTGTGGAGCGAGGAGCAGGTTACTTTCGAGGGCAAGCATTTTCGCACCAAGGACGTCTACTGTGCACCGAAGCCGGCGAAGCAGCCGCCGATCATGCTCGGTGGTGGCGGTGAAAAAGTATTCCTGCGGATCTGTGCGCAGCACGCCGACATATGGAACAACCTCGCTGTCAATCAAGAGCACATTGCCGGCAAGATCGATGTCTTGAAACGTCACTGTGACGCGGTCGGTCGCGATCCAGCGGCGATTCAGATTTCACAGCAGACGATGGTGGTCATCGGCAGCGACGCCGACGACGCCAAGGCCAAGGTCGATAAAGCCAACAAGATCTTCGGCGGACATCTAGGCAAGGGCATCTCCGGTACGCCGGAACAGTGTGCGGAACAAATTCAGCGTCTCGCCGATCTGGGCTGCGGCATGCTCGTCATCGAGTTCTTCGGTCGCGACCCACGCGAACCGGCGCGTTTGTTCGCCGAGACGGTGATGCCGAGGTTTTCCTGAGGCACTAGTGTCCCGGTCGGCCCCCGCATTTCGCGCAGCGCTCGAGCCTGGGTTGGTCGGTTCAATGTGCGGAAGGGACGCGCAATGATTTCGGCGCGTGTGGGATCAGTCTCTTCTGCGGGCCACCAGACCGCGCGGCGTCCAGCGCTGGGAATTGCGGTCGTGACAATCGGCGTGAAAGGAAACGATCGCGCCTTCCCGGTTCAGGCGGAGTAGCGCACTCCCGACGATCGCTAAGCTCGATGGCAATATTACGATCGATTCCTTTGGCACGACCGCTACTGCCGGGGCGCAGACACCAAGTACGAGATCCTGGTGGGTCGGTCGGAAAACTTCGCTGATCTCTATGTCGAGGCGGACTATCCGGCCCAGGCCTCGGTTCTCAGGGGGGCGGAAGTTTTTTCGGGCTGGGGGTGTTGAAGTATCGGCATGGTGGTTTCGCCGATCATGATGTCCACGGTCTTTTTAAGGCGGCGTAGGACGGACTCTTCACGGTAGGGGATGCCGTGCTTTTCGCAGATGCTCCGCACCCGGGGAGCCATCTTTCGGTACTGGGAGAGCGGTAGGTCAGGGAACAGATGGTGCTCGACCTGAAAGTTGAGCCAGCCCTGTAGGAAGTCGGTGATGAAGCCGCTGGAGCGATAGTTCACCGAGCCAGCGATCTGGCGCAGGTAGAACTCACCTTTGGTCCGTACTGGCGCGTCGAAGCGCGGTAGGTCGTCGCCGGTATGATTGGGCACGATCATGGTGAACGACAGAAGGTTGGTGAGGATCTCAGCTCCGATACTGTTGAGGCAAACGTTGCCGACGGCCGCTGCTCCCAGCGGTGCGAAGAGTGCCGGAATGGCGGCGAACTGTACGGCCCCGTACGGCAGGTATGATCGGATCCACAGCTCTTTGCCTTGCTCGGTGACGGGCACCCACTTGCTCCAATGGTTTAGCTGCTCAGGCTTGGGATTCCCACGGGCTTTTCGCTTTGTCTCGTAGCGTAGTTCCTTGATCGTATTGGGGGCGTAGTAGGCAGGCTTCCAGACGGAAGCGAGCACTGCGACGAAGGCATACTTCAGTGACCGCGGCATCGGCGAGAGCCGTAGCCAGCCGAGCCGATGTTCCACTTGGTCGGGATCGGCTTCTTCGCCGAGGTGGTAGTGGTGAAGGATGTCGTGCTCGTGGTGCCATGCCTCCGGTACGATCCAGTCCATCCAGTCGATCAAGCGGCGTCGCCCCTTCGCGAACCCTGTGCTTGTATGCCTTGATTCTACATTGGCGATGCGGTCGTATCCGCCATGCATGACCGGGTGAGCTACTCCGGTCCAGCGCGCGAAATTTCCGATGCACAGCAGCAGCATCGAGATTGGGTTCGGTCCGATCCAAGCCGAGGCGTATCCCAAGGCAGAGCATGCGCGCCCCAGACGTTCTACTCTACGCAAGTGTGCGTAATCTTCAGGGCCCTGTTCTTGTAGCAACTGCTTGCGCAGAGCCGAGACATCGTCGGAGAGCGCCTTGAGGTCAACGTGCAAGACTTCGGTTTTCACGGGCTTCCCTGTTCGTTGAGGCGCTCCCAATCGGCGCGATCACGGTGCGAGCGATTTCCTATGAAGCACCACCCGGGATCCTGTGACGGTGGGCATTGGCCGCAGCGAGCTTCAGAGCCGCGACACGACCCCATGAGTAGCGAATTCGATCTGCGAGGTCGATTCCCCCTGCCGGCCTCGCGGTAGACCGAACCCCTGGGGTGATGTTTTCTTCGGGTGAGTCGCGACTTCCGGATGTTGGAAATTCTCTTGCCTTATGTGATGGTCGCGATGCGGGAGGGCGTGATGCCGAAACTAGGTACTTTCATTAATCAGTGCTTGGATCGCGGGGTGTGGCCACCTGCCCCAGAACATCTGCCGCCGACGATCGAGATCGGTGAACCGATGGTGAGAGCGATCTGCGGATTTCTCCAAAGAATGGTCGAATCGGGAAATGAAGTCGGATGTGGCGTCTATTACGACAACGACTCAAATACACTCGTCAAGGGCCAGGTCATCGAGGGGGCGCCGCACGCCGTCAGGATACCGACGGCGGGTGGAGACCCGAGCAGAGTTCCGGTGGGAACGATCCACACGCACTATGAATCGGATGAAGAGTTTCGGGGCGTCGAGAGTCCGCCGAGCATGGCAGACTTTCTGCTTCTTCAGAATCCCGGAATCACCTTCATGATCGTTGTCTCTGGCACTCCCCGGCGTCCTTACTATTACCTGATTATGAAGACGACGGCATCTTCCTTTGGCGATGGCGTAGCCAAGTCGGAGTTTGAAGAGGCTTCCGAGCGCAATATCGCGACGATCCACGCCGATCTGGTAACGAATCACAGACACAATATTGGTCGGGCAATGGGAATTGCTCTACACCAGGATATGGCGTCGACGGCTGAAATGTTCAAGATCGTTGCGTATGGCGGATGCTTCAATGAACTCAAGAAACTTTAGGTAGACCCCAGCGGAGTCGGGTAGGTGGGCACCGTTCGGCTGTGTGGCGTAAGGGAATGACGAAACCGAATCTGTATGTGTTTGCGATCTCTCACTACTGTGAGAAGGCCCGGTGGACCCTGGATTATTTGGGGATCGACCATTCACTCGTCGTTTTGGCGCCGGGTCTGCATGTTCGAAGGGCCAGGAAGCTAGGCGTTTCCGGTTCGACGCTTCCGATTCTCGAGACCGGCGAAGAGGTCGTGCAAGGGTCTGCCCAGATTGTCGATTGGGCAGATGCTCATACGCAGACGGACCGGACCTTGACGCCGGAAGGGCAGCGCGAACAATGTCTCGAGATCGAACGGCGTCTCGACGACGTCGTCGGCGTGCATGTCCGCAGGTTCTTTTACTCCGAAGCTTTGGTGGAGCATTCGGCGGATGTGAAGCCGATCTTCACGAAGGATTTGCGACCGTTGGAAAAGGCGTTCGTTGGCGTGGCCTGGCCGTTGGTCAGAAAGATCATGATCAAACAGATGGACCTCGGCTTCGAACAAGGTCAGTCTTCGCGTGAGATTCTCGAGGGCGAGTTGACCTGGCTCGACGAGATGTTGAGTGATGGCCGGCGCTTTTTGGTTGCCGATCAGTTTTCGCGCGCCGATCTAGCCGCGGCTGCGTTGTTGGCGAGGTTGTCCGGGGCGGAGGAGCATCCGGCGGCCGAAAACATGAGCTACCCGCCGGGGATCGCCGAGGAGCAGCAGCGCTGGCATGATCGGCCTTGCGTGTCCTGGATCCGTGGACTGTACCGGGACTACCGGTAACACGCGTTTTGATCGTGTGTCCGGGGCTTGTGAGATCTCGGGTTCGAGGTGTGATAGAAAGGCCGGATGATTCATACGATTCTTACCCACCCGGGCGGTGCTCACAAAGATGATTTGCTGGCGGTCTGCGTACTGATCGCGAAGCATGGGGCTCCGGTGGTTCGACGCGATCCGAGTGCCGAAGAGATCGAGGACCCCGGAGTTGCGGTCGTCGATGTGGGCGGCGTTCATGACCCGGACCGATCGAACTTCGACCATCATCACTTTGATCGCGACCACCCCCCGACATGCGCCCTCAGTCTGGTGCTCGACGCCTTCGGATTGTACGAGGATGCGCTTCACTTCTGTGACTGGCTCGAGCCGGCTGAGTGGTTTGATTCGCGCGGCCCCAACAAGACCGCGGATTGGCTCGGCGTGCCGCGGCGAGCGATCTCCCAGCTCAACTCACCGATCGACATCACACTATTGCGTCGCTTCGCAGCGAAGAGTGAACTCGACGCGGGTGATCCGATCTACGACTACATGCGGCTCGTCGGTGAAGATCTGCTGGAGTATCTGCGGGTTGCGCGCGAGCGCATCGACTTCGTGGAGGAGCATTCTGAGCGCTGGTCGATTCCGCACGGAGCCGAAACGATCGAGGCGGTCTTCTTGCCGCGCACCGATCCACCGTCCGACGAGCCGAGTACTGCGGTGGGGAATTTCATCCGAGCCAAGGGCCTGAGCGACACGATCGCTGCTGTGGTGTATCCCGACCGGCGCGGTGAAGGCTTTGGTATCGGTCGCTACGAAGATCACCCGAAGCTCGACTTCTCGCGGGTCGAAGCCGAGCCGGACGTACGGTTCGCACACAAGAGCGGGTTCATGTGCAAGACGAGCGCGACCGAACCCGCACGCCTGCGCGAGTTGATCACCGCGGCTTGGAGTTGATTCGGGCCACGTGCCCCACAACGAAATTTGAAGGAGTGCTCGTTCAGTATGGATAGCCAGGTAGAGTCGAAGTCCGCACTCGATCGAGAGGCGGACGTGCAGGAGTCCATCGCGGGGTTCGTGCCCCGCGGGTTGTTTGGAGGCGCGCTGATGGGACTGGCCAATCTGGTCCCGGGAATCAGCGGTGGAACGATGCTGCTAGCGGCCGGCGTTTATCCCGCTTTTATCAATGCGATCGCGCAGTTGACGACTCTCAAGTTCAACAGATACTCGATCGTCGTTTTAGCCACGATTGTCGGCGCCGCGGTTCTCGCGATCGGGCTCCTTGCCGGGCCGACGCGCACCCTCGTCATCGAACAACGGCCGTTGATGTACAGCCTGTTTATCGGTCTGACGCTCGGCGGATTGCCTCTGGTTTGGCGCTTGGCGCAGCCGGTGACGCAATCGGTTTGGCTCGGCGCCGCGGCGGCTTTTGCCCTGATGGTGGTGATGGCGCTCGGCGCGACGACAGGTGGTGGAGGCGAGGGTAGTACGGTGTTGCTGCTGCTGTCGGGGCTCGCGGGAGCTTCGGCGATGATATTGCCGGGAGTGTCGGGGGGGTACTTGCTGCTCCTGTTAGGTCAGTACGAACCCATCCTCGGTGCAATCGACCAATTCAAAGAAGGTTTGATCGGGGCAGGCGGCTTCGATCTAGCGCTCGTGCTCGATGCCATGACCGTCGTCGTACCGGTTGGTATCGGAGTCGTCATTGGGGTTGTCGGAGTAAGCAATGCGCTGCGCTGGTTGCTGTCGCGCTATGAAAAGCCGACGCTCGGCGTGTTGTTGGGGCTACTCTTGGGTGCGGTCGTCGGGCTCTATCCTTTCCAGAAGCCGGTGGCGCCTGAACCAGGGTTCGCGATTCACGGGGTCGTCGTACCGATCGCCGAACTCTCGTCGATCCCGCAGGAGGATTGGCCGCTTGCGAGGTTTTCCCCAACAGCGCGTGACATCGCCTCATGTGGAGCTGCGGCCCTCTTTGGGCTCTTTGTTACGGCCGCGATCTCACGGGTTGGACACCGAGAGTAGGGGCTGCGACCGTAGGAGCGGCGGTTGTTCAGGTTAGAGCGGGTCGAGCACGACGACGGGGATGCGGCGGTCGGTGCGGGTCTGGTATTCGGCGAAGCCGGATTCCTGTTCGCAGATCGCTGCCCAGAGTCTCTCGCGTTCCTCACCCTCGGCTTCGCGTGCTTTGACATCGGTGGATGTCGTCCCCTTTTGAACCTTTGCGACTGGGTTTTCCAATAGATTGAGCCACCACCCCGGGTGACGTGGCTGGCCGGCGAACGACGCGATCACGACCCACTTTTCTGATTTCTCCAGGTGAGCCAGCGCGACCGTCCTCGGTTCCCCAGTTTTTCGGCCTGTGGTCGTCAGCAAGAGAACCGGATTGCCACCGATGCTACCGCCGAGTTTGCCTTGGGTGGCGCTGTAGAGGCGCCGATGCATGCGCCAGATGAACTCATTCAATCGGTTTCGATGGGGTGCCGCCATGTTTCCTCTCCCAAGGCAAAGATGCTCGGATGAGGGTTGCGAACGACGCCACGAATAGCAAGAAGTTGCAGCAGATGATGGTAACGCAAAGGGCGCTACGACCTGACTTTGCACCGACACGCAACGAACGGTGTTTCTGCGGTAGCGGCGATCGCTTCAGGAACTGCTGCGGTTCGCGCACGAAAGATCGTCCGCCTCCCCATGGGGTCGAGATTGTTTCGACTTTTTTGGATGCCGATCGCTGTAGGGTCTGGAGCGACTACCTCGAGCGACAGCCTCGACAGCGACTGGGTACGGTCGAAGCCAGAGAGGATCACTTTGAGACGACCTACGACGTTGACCGGATCACCGATGTCGTCAAAGCGGGCGAGCTACGTGGCGAGATAAACGGCGAAATCGAACGGGCTTTTCGGACTGTTATTGCGCCGCTCTGTGAGCGGCCGTTTGCTTGGTTCGAGTACCCGCAGGTTCTGCGCTACGAGCCCGGCGGCTGGTATCGCGCGCACGCCGACTCGGAGGTGTTCGTGCAGGATCAGCAGTCCTGGGCCAAGGGTATCGATCGCGATATCAGCCTTCTGCTCTACCTCAACGATGAGTTTCGCGGTGGTTCCTTGAGCTTTCTCAACTTCAACTACTCTTACCGCCCACGGCGCGGCGACCTTGTGGTTTTTCCGTCCGACCATCGCTATGCCCATCAAGCCGAGCCTGTGGAACAGGGTCTCCGGTGGGTTGTCGCCTCTTGGGGAGCGTTCGCGAATGAGCCGCGGGTGCGGAGCGAACCCGCGCCTGAAAGTATCGTGCTCTAGCAGCCCGACCGCCTACTGCGGGCGGCTTGTTTCCGCCATCTCCGCGTTGCCGAATCCTCAACAAAAGCTAGGGCTTTGCCTCCCACCTCCGCCAAGGCTTTGGTGGACAGGCCGGTTCGACGCCTTGATCTGGCGAAAACCGCTCGCCCTCGCTAAGGCGCCTGTTTCTCAACGGACTGCTAGTCGTTGTGGCTCGCGAGGCCCCGGCGACCACCGGGGCCGTGGTCATGTCGCATGCTGCATGCCGGTTTTCGGAAATCGCATCAAATGATTTGCGAGGCGCTGTGAGCAGGTCTTTGGGCGCGTATTTTAATGGTGGCGAATCGGCGACGTTATTTGTTGCACAAACGGGACTATATGCGTGTTAACAAGTGCTTTCGCGGAGCGGCCCTTGGCTTGCTTTGATCCATGGCATGGTGACGGGACTTCCAGCGGCTGAGCATGAGCGAATGCTTGCCGACTTTCAGGCTGAGCGTGACGAACGGTGCCATCGCTGGGTCAAGAACACTGCGGGAATAGGGATCTTGCTCCTCCTGATCTTCGCTCCCGTTGATTACGCTCGCCCCGCCGATGTGTTTCGTATCGCTCTCGCCGGTCGGCTGGCGGCGGTGCTGCTTCTGATCTTTGCTCTTTTGCTGCTGGCGACCAGCTTTGGTCGGCGCCACCCCAACGCGATCGCGACCCTCATCCTGGCGGCTCCGGAGACGCTCATGCTGGTGATGATTCCGATCACTGGATGGCACGACAGTAGCTATTTCCCGAGTCTCTCGTTGTTGTTGCTCGTCCCTGCGGCGCTTCTTGCCTGGGAAACTCGTTGGACGGTTTTGCAGTGCGTGATGGTCACCGTTGCCTATGCGGGTCTCGGCTTGCTGGGCAACGATCCTCTTCCTCTGAAATTTTGGGAGAATGTTCTCTTGCTGCTGGCCACATCTGTGTTTGCGGTGTTCGTCAGCAGGATGCGCGGACGGCTGGACCTGCACGAATACGAGCGCCGGTGGGCAGTTGCAGAGGCTTACCGCCACAAGAGTGACTTCTTCGCAAATCTCTCGCACGAGATCCGTACTCCGGTACATGTCATTCTCGGCTACACGGACATGCTGCTCGATAACGAGGTATCCGCAGGCCTCGACGGCCGCTCGTTGTTGCAGGGGATTCGCAGCCAGGGTCAGCACCTGCACCTCCTGCTCTCGGATCTCTTGGACTCGGCGAAGGTCGAGGCAGGGAAGATGGAAGTTCAGTGTGCCGGGGTGAAGCTCCCCGATCTGGCCCGAGATGTCGTGGAGGGTTTTCGACCGTTGACGGACGAGAAGAATCTCGGCCTGTCGATCGACTGTAGCCCGGCAGTGAGCTCGATCATCAGCGACGCTGGAAAAGTGCGCCAGGTGCTCACGAACTTGCTCGGCAACGCGGTGAAATTTACCGACCGCGGCGAGATCCGCGTCGAGGTGAGACAGAATCGGGAGCTCGATGCCATTGAGGTCGAAGCGATGAGGTTTCTGCGCGACGCGGCGGCGGCTGAGGAAGCGCCCCCAAGAGTCTCACCGGACGGCGTTGCCATCTTGGTCCGGGATACGGGTATCGGCATCGAGAGTTCGGCGTTCGACTGGCTCGCCACCGATTTTCAACAAGCCAACGGTCTCGATGCCAAATTCGGTGGTACCGGGCTCGGTCTCAGCCTGTCCCGCAAACTGGTACAGCTGCTCGGCGGACAGATCGCTGCGAAAAGTCAGGTCGGTATGGGGACCACGTTTTACGTTTTCCTTCCGGCCGCGCCGTAGATGTACTGATCCCTCGTCGGCGCCGACTTTCGCAACGATCTTCTGATCTAGAACATTAGCGATTCGACAAGAATTTTTTTTCGATCACGAGGTTTTCCCAGGTGAGCACTTGCTTGTCTTCGGGCCAGGGCACATCGTCGTGTCCCCACGTGGCTGATTCGAGAAAGAACTGTAGAGCCACGGACTTCCTGTACATCGTAGCGGGTGAATTGTCGGTTATACCGAAAGCAGGGAAGTACTCTTTGGCTACCCAGAATGTGTTGGGTCCCTTCGACATCTGGTAGATGAGCTCGTACCCCTTCTTCTTCGCCAGGTTGTACATCGACTGCATGCTAGCGCCCGAGTAGGGGGTGCCGTCCCAATAGTTCATCGGGTGGAAGTTGATGACCATCAGCTCAGGCGGCGGGAAGTCGAGATTTGTCTCGATCATTACGACCTTCGGGCGGAAATCGTGGATCGCCCTCCAGACGTAGTAGTCGTTGCTGTCGATATCGATGACGAGCAGATCGAGATCCTTTGGGACGCCAGCGTCTTCGAACAGAATCTCGATGTTGCCAGGCCATACCCAGGCCTCTTGCGTCTTGGTCGTTGGGTAATCGGCGTAGTTCTTTGCCAAGGCTGCGGCACGCTCCGGGTGGCCCTCGATCTGGAAGCTGCTCCAGCCGTGGTTCACAACGAGGTTGCGCATGTTGCTGTTCAGGACCCCGTCCCAGGCGCCGAACTCGACCGCGTACTTCGGGCCAGGTTTGATGATGTCGAAGATTTTCTCAATGACACCGTCTTCGCCGAACTGCGAGAAAACTTTGCGTTCCGAACCCGCGAGGTCGGCACGCTTCGGCGCTGGTTGATCTTCGGCATTTAGGCCGGTCCCCGATAGTGTGAGAACAAGAAAAAGAGCTGCGAGGTGACGACAGCCGGGCCTGCAGGAGATAAGCGATAACACCATTCGCGAACCTAGACCTATCTTTTTGAGAGAATCAAGAAGATGTCGCACGCCGACGCGGGTACCGCGAGAATTGTTCGGTGTCGATTCTCCGTTCTGGTAGCGGGTCGGCTTTTGCGACGGAGGCGATCGCGGCTTCGCTCGGTCTGCCGCGGCCTTTCGGTTGATGCCGCCCCGCTTGTCTTTCGACTGGTTGTCATGACCCGAGTGGTCGCCTATACAGCTGGTAGTTGGCTTGGGGAAAAAGAAGGTCGTTGCCACACGAGTATCGTGGGAGCCGGATCCCAAACCGACAGAAGGCGGTCACTAACCCGTCCGTTGGCAAGATGCGGGCAGCGCTCGAAAAACGATAACCTTGCATAGGAGAACCGTTATGTTCAGCATCCGAAGGATTGTGATTGCGAGCGTGCTCGCGCTCGCTATGTTTGGCTGCTCGGATGATGATGCCGGAGGAGTTTCTGGCGTGGGCGGCGTCAAGGTGGTGCGCACGACATACGGCATTCCTCACATCACCGCTGACGATTACTTTGGTCTCGGCCTGGGCTACGGCTATGCCTACGCCCAGGACAACTACTGTGTACTCATGAAGGAAGTCGTGCGGGCGAACGGGCGATCTGCGCTGCTGCTCGGCGATGACGGGGATATCGCGGCTGACTTCGTCTTTGGTTTTTACAACACCGATGATTACATCAATGACGAGTTCATTGGATCCGCTCCGCCAGATTTGCAGGAAGTCGTCGCAGGATACGCGGCGGGAATGAATCGCTATCTCTCCGAAACTGGTGCGGATGGACTTGCCGAAGGACCTGAAGGTTGCCGGAACGCTGCGTGGGTACGTGAAGTTTCCGCCACCGATCTCGGGAAGGTATTTCGCAAGCTGATTCTGCGCGGATCGACCGAACCATTGGCGCCGGCGATCATCGCAGCGGAGCCTCCCGAGCAATCGACGGCGAATGTGGTGCGGCCCGGGCCGCAAAGTTTCGAATTCGCCGCGACCGATCTCGGATTGACTCCCCCGACCGAGATGGGGAGCAATGCAATCGCAGTTGGCGCCGAGGCCTCGCAGACCGGTTACGGAATTTTGCTTGGCAATCCCCACTTTCCCTGGGCTGGGGTCGAGCGTTTTTATATGGCTCACCTGACGATTCCCGGTGTCTACGACGTAATGGGCGCCTCCCTGCACGGGGTGCCGGTGATCAACATCGGTTTCAATGAAAACCTGGCCTGGTCGCACACAGTGTCGACTGCGCGTAGATTTGCATTCTTCGAGTTGCAGATCTTGGAAGACGATCCGATGAGCTATGTTTTCGACGGCGAGATTCGATCGATCGAGGCTTTGCCAGTCAGTGCTGAGATTACTCTCGAGGACGGAAGTATCGAGACTCGCACCGAGACGATCTACATGAGCCACCTCGGCCCGATCGTCGATATCGGTGGTATCAATGAGTTCGTGGGAGGCTGGCCGACCGCGTTCGGTACCGTTCTCGCTGTGGCTGATGCGAACCTGTTCAACACGGCCGCGTTGGTGCAATGGTTTGAGATTGGCAAGGCGCAAAACACAGACGAGCTCGACGCCGCGCTGGCTCTTCTCGGGGTGCCGTGGGTCAATACGATCGCGGCCGACCGAAGGGGGCGAGCTTACTACGGCGACGTCGGTGCGGTCCCGCATGTGACGACCGAGAAGCTCGAGCTTTGTGCGAATACGGCACTGACTGGCCTGCTGACTTCGCAGGGCTTTCCGTCGCTCGACGGATCGCGCAGCGAATGTGAGCTGGGCACTGACCCCGGTACGCGTCCCGGAATTCTTGGTGTGGAGAACCTCCCCGCACTTGATACGGCAACGTATGTTTCGAACAGTAACGACAGCTATTGGTTGTCGAACGCAGACCAGCTGCTCGAAGGCTTCTCTCCCATCATCGGTGCCGAGGATGTGCAGCAATCGTTCCGGACCCGACAGGGATTTGTGCAGATTGAGGAGCGTCTGGCGGGGAGCGACGGCCTTGGTGCACCCGGTTTTAATGTCGAACACATGCAGGAGATGCTTTACGGCAATCGCAATATTGGTGGTGAGCTGATTCTTTCAGACGTCGTATCGATCTGTTCGGATGTATCGGACTGGAGCGCGTATGCTGAGAATCCGGACGAGGCGGCGGCGGCTTGTGCAGTACTCGGCAACTGGGGTGGCCGTTTCGATACCACGAGCGTGGGCTCGCATATCTGGCAGGAGTTCTGGCGGGACGTGTCACGATCCGGGAGCTTTTGGGTCGTACCGTTTGACCCCGAAGATCCGGTCCACACTCCTCGTGAGCTGAATGTCAGCGACACGGCGGTTGTGGAAGGTGTGAAGGCATCTGTCGGAGCCGCGGCCGACGAGATCGTTCGGCGCGGATTGCCCATGGACCGGCCCTGGGGCGAAGTGCAGTACCGTCTGGATGGTGATGAGCGTATCCCGATTCACGGGGGGAACGCTTCCTCAATGTTTAGTGCGATTTCGGGGCGCTATGTGGGAGATCAAGGGATCGCGAATATCCGAGGGGGTAATAGTTACATCCATACGGTCACGTGGGATGAAAGCGAGTGCCCGGACGCATTTGCAGTGCTTACGTATTCGCAATCGACGGATCCAGCCTCACCGCACTTCGCTGACATGACGAGGGTGTATTCGGCCGAAGAGTGGGTCGACATGCCGTACTGCGCGCAGGACATCGAAGCGGAGAAAATTTCCGAGGTCGTCTTGTTTCCCTGATCGCCGCTTGCGGGGGGCGGGCGCTCGCTAGCCGGGCGGGCTAGGACCCTAGCGATTCGAGAGGAACTTCTTCTCGATGACGAGATTCTTCCAAGTGAGGCTTCGCTTGTTCCTCGGCCATGGCACACCATTGCGACCCCAACTGGTTTCGGGACGCTTGATCTTGTGGCCTGGTAGCGGCTTGAAAATCGCACTTGGAGAATTGTCTTTCACGCCAAAAGCCGCGAAGTGTTCCTTGGCTACCCAGAAGGTGTTGGGCCCCTTCGACATTTGGTAGAGGAGCTCGTACCCCTTCTTCTTGGCTAGGTTGTACATCGATTGGATGCTGGCGCCGGAGTAGTATGTCTGATCCCAGTAGTTCATTGGATGGAAGTCGATGACCATCAACTCTGGCGGCGGGAACGCAAGATTGGTCTCGATGATGACGACCTTTGGCCGGAAGTCGTGGATGGCGCGCCAGACGTAGTAGTCGTTACTGTCGATATCGATGACCAGGAGGTCGAGGTCTTTTGGGACGCCTGCGTCTTCGAACAGAATCTCGACGTTGCCAGGCCATACCCAGGCCTCCAGAGTCTTCGTGCCTGAGTAGTCGGCGTAGTTTTTTGCCAACTCGGTGGCGCGCTCCGAGTTGCCCTCGATTTGGAAGCTGCTCCAGCCGTGGTTCACAACGAGGTTGCGCATGTTGCTGTTAAGGAGGCCGTCCCAAGCGCCGAACTCGACCGCGTACTTGGGCCCGGGTTTGATCGTCTCGAAGATCTTCTCGATGACACCGTCTTCGCCAAACTGCGAGAAGACTTTGCGTTCCGAACCGGCCAGGTCGACAGGTTCTTGCGGTGCTAGATCGTCGGCAAGGGCCGCGATCCCCGATAGTGCGAGGCCCACGAGAAGCGATTGGAGGAGTCGACAGAGGCCTTGCCTGCGGAGGTTGAGCGATCGTATCATTGGCGAACCTAGACCTATCTTCTTGGAATAATCAAGGATCGGCAGCGTCACGCTCGCGCCTCTGGAGCCCTTTTAGAATTGGTCGCGGGCGGTGCCGTGTATGCATCGGAGTCGGCTTTCTGATACGCCGCCTACGCATGAGTGATGAGCGGCTCGGACTGTGGTCCGGTGTTGGATTGACGATGGCCGATATGGTCGGGACTGGAGTCCTGACGACGGCAGGCTTCATGGCGCTAGATCTCTCACCGCGACTGATCCTACTCGATTGGTTCGTCGGAGGGATTGTCGCGCTCGCGGGTTCTTTGGCCTACGCGGCCCTTGCCCGGCGAGTTCCTCGCTCGGGCGGTGAGTACCGATACCTTTCTACGATGATTCATCCGGGCTTGGGTTACTTGGCGGGTTGGACTTCCTTGCTCGTCGGTTTCTCGGTGCCGGTAGCACTGGCCGCGCTCGCGGCGGGGGCCTTTGCGAGTACAGTAACGGAGGCTGTTGACGGCCGGATTGTTGCGGCTGTTTTGATTGCCTTGGTTTCCGTGGCACACGCCTTCGATCTCGAGGCTTCCAAGCGTACGCAGGATTGGCTCGCTGCGCTAAAAGGAATTCTCATCGCCGCCTTCATCGTGATTGGGATCGGTGCTGGAACGAACACACTCCCGCCGACGTCCGGAGACTCGATCGGATCTGGGTTCCCGGTGGCACCGTTCTTTACCTCGTTGATCTACATCATGTTCTGCTACTCAGGTTGGAACGCCGCCACCTACGCCGCGGAAGAGTTCAAAGACCCGCAGCGCGATGTGCCGCGTTCGATGCTGATCGGTTGTGGGTCCGTCATTGTGATTTACTTGCTGGTGAACTGGGTCTTCGTCACCAATCTCAGCCATGCCGACATGACCGACTGGATTCGCGGTGATACCGATCGCATCACACTGGCTCATTTGGTCATGCAGAACCTTCTTGGTCCCAGTGCTGCAACGGTCATGTCGGTCGTCGTCATCGTGGCGCTTCTGTCTGCGATCAGTGCGATGACGATGATTGGTCCGAGGGTCTACGCAGCGATGGCCGACGATGGTTTTTTGCCGGCCGTTTTTCGGGCGCGCGAAGGCCAGCCGCCCGCAGCCTCAGTGTTCTTGCAGGGCACGTTGGCGATCACTTTGATCTTTCTTTCGGGTTTTCGCGAATTGCTGACGAATGTTAGTGCGATACTGGCGGTTGTGTCGGCGGCGACGGTGCTGTCACTCTTTCGCTCGAGCCGTTGGCCGGCCGGGGCAGCGCCGTCGATCCCAGCCCGGGTGGGTGCGCTGGTATTTGCCTGCATGTCGGCTTGGATGGTGTTCTTTGCGATTCGATCGTCGGCGACGATCGGCTTTTTGGGGATCGCGATTCCCACGGTCGTCTTGTGGATGATCGGTATCGTCGTGGTAGCCGCTGCGGGGTACGTTGCGACGCGGTCGCTGCAACAGTCTGTGTCCTGAGCATGCGGGTTGATCACCGGCGATGAAGCGGATTCTCCTCGCTCTGGTTGCAGTCGTTGGTCTGGTGGTTCTTGCTGCTGCCGGCTACGTGGCGGTCTTTGCCTTCAATGCGAGTCGTGGTGTCTTTCCGCCAGAGGGGGAATCGATCGTAGCGCAGCGCTCTGGCGAAAGCGCCCGCGAGAGCGAGCAGCGACAGCAGAAAGCGCGCGCTGCAGTCGGTCGGCGCGGTGGGGATCAGATTCTGTTTGGCGATCTGCACGTGCACACGGTCTACTCGGCCGACGCGCACTTGCAGGCGATCAAGATTCGCGAGCGAGAGAGCCTGAGTCCGCCCGCCGACGCTTGCGATTTCGCTCGCTTTTGTTCGCAGCTGGATTTTTGGTCCATTAACGACCACGCCGAGAGTCTGACCCCCGATCTGTGGCGGCGCACCGTCAGGGCGATTCGAGACTGTGATCGGGCGGCGGGTGACCCGGTCGCTCCCGACATGGTGAGCTTTCTCGGGTGGGAGTGGTCTCACGCTGCTCGCACCGCGACCGAACATTACGGACACAAGAACGTCGTCCTGCGTGACCTGGAGGACGGCTCCATCCCGACTCGTCCCATCGCGTCGAGCCCGGGACCACCGGTGGCGTTTCTCACCATGGGTGCATTGGCTCCGCTCCTCGGCACAGTCGATCTCGAAGGCCTGGCCAGTTTTCACCGGTATACACTCGATATGATCGCGGTTGATGACTGTCCGCCGGGTGTGTCGGTTCGCGATCTTCCTGTGGACTGCCGCGAGGCGGCGGCGACTCCGAAAGAGCTTTTCGACAAGCTGGCCGAGTGGGATGTAGCCGCGTTGGTTATCCCGCACGGGCTCGCATGGGGAACGACCAATCCAGCGCACGCCGATCTTTCCATGCAGCTCGAAATGCACGACCCGCGCTGGCAGCGTTTGCTCGAGGTATACTCCGGGCACGGCAACTCGGAAGTCTATCGAGACTTTGGTTGGCCCGCTCTGGGTAAGGATGGGCGCTGGAGCTGTCCCCCGACGACGGCTGACTTTGAGCCCTGCTGCCAGCGCGCCGTGAAGCTTGCCCGCAAACGCTGCGAGCATCCCGATAGCGAAGAATGCGCCGTCCGGATCATCGAGGCCCAACAAATAGCGTCGGATACTTGGGGCGGGATGAGGTCACCTGTCTCAGCGGTCAAAGGTACGACCTTGGAAGATTGGGGGGACTGCAATCAATTGCAGGGCGCCTTCCTTCCTGCCTTCAATTACCGGCCAGGCCAGAGTGCGCAACGGTCGTTTGCGCTCGGAACAAGCGCGACAGGAGTTACCGACTCTCGGTATCGTTGGGGCTTGATCGGCGCGAGCGACATTCACCGCTCGCGGCCTGGGACTGGGTATCGAGAGTTTGCTCGCCAACGCATGAGCGACGGGGCCGGTTACCCGTTTCCAGATGGCTTCGTCGACGGTCGCAATTCGTCCTACTATTACACAGGCGGTCTGGCAGCAGTCCATACCAGCAGTCGCGATCGTCACGCGATTTTCGAGGCTTTGCAGAAGCGGCATGTGTACGCGACTTCTGGAGACCGCATCTTACTGTGGTTTGACCTGTTGCGCCCAGATGGAAGCAGAGTTCCGATGGGTTCCGAAGTCCTTGTCGATGAAGCGCCCCGATTCGAAGTTCGAGCTGTCGGTGCGTGGGAGCAAAAACCGGGGTGTCCCGAGATGGTTCACGCTGCGATGACCCCGCAAAGAATTGCCGATCTCTGCCTGGGGTCCTGCTATCACCCAAGTGATGTTCGCAAGCCGATCACTGCGATCGAGGTTGTGCGGATTCGGCCGCAGCGGACGGCGGAGGAATCCACCGATTCGTTGATTGACGACCCTTGGCGCCGATTCGTTTGCCCTGCTGATGGATCTGGGTGCGTCGTTGAATTCGAAGATCCGGACGTCGGCCCTGCCCGCCCCGAGGGCTCGTACTATGTGAGAGCGATCCAGGCACCGTCGCCGGCCGTCAATGGCGCCCAAGCGCGATGCGAGCGGGATTCGGATGGAGAATGTAAGCGAGGGCGTCCGTGCGGCGATGGCGCCGATGGTCAGCCCGACGACTGTTTGGCTCCGGTTGGCGAGCGAGCTTGGTCATCGCCGATTTTCGTGGACTTTCGCTGACCTATCGCGATGGGGCCGCTGGAACCGCGGACGTCCGACGCGCCCATCGATCCGCGAGAACCAATGTAGCGGCCTCGGGGGCACCGATGGTGGACTTTGGATAAGTCCGGTGATTGAACTCTCGATGGACGCCTGAGGCGCCAATCCCAGAGAAACTCAAGGGAAACGACAGGAAGAGAGATCGAATGGCTACGACACCTGAAGAACTTACAGTCGCTTACGAAGAGGACGGGATCGAGACCGTCAAAGAACTGGACAAAGTCATCCTTTCCAAGGGCGCTTGGACGACGGTCATCTTTCGTGTCCAGGACTGGAACCGGCGCAAAGAGGAGTACGGGCCAGACAAATTCACGATTCGTCGCTACCAGAAGCGCGATGGCCAGTATGTGCCAAAGTCGAAGTTCAACATTTCCAGCAAAGACCAGGCGAGAGCGATCATTACTGCATTAGAAGGCTGGATCGGCGAAGAGCCTGAAACTCCCGAGGAGTCGAAGTAGCTCCGCTACAACCAAACGTTGGCCCAGCAATGCGGAACGACCGAGATCGCCGATCTTGCTGAAGAGGGTAGTGCGAAAGCTCGAGGGGCGGCGAGAATTGGGTGGACGAGCCTGCGACTGCCATGGCACATTCTGACGATGCTACATCGTCGCGATGAGGATCTGGCGGTAAAGAGCGACTTCGACGGGTGGTTGAAGTCGCTCTCGATGTTTACCTTCGTTGCACTGACCCTCGCGTTGACGTTTGCCCGGTCTGTCGGCGCCCAGTGTCTGGATCCGGCCTTTTCGGTGGCAGTCGAATCGGACGTAGTCTACGGCACTGGTGCTATCGATGACGGGGCGGCCCAGATGGATCTCCTGCTCGATGTTTACACCCCAGTGGGGGACCTGCGACCCAACAAGCCGGCCGCGGTGTTGGTTCACGGGGGAAGCTTCACCGGCGGCTCGAAGACCAATGGGCTGATGGCTCAGCTGGGTCAGATGCTGGCGGAGCGCGGTATCGTCGCCATCTCGATCAACTACCGACTGTTCGGTGACGATCCACCGGTTCCTGTGTGGATGCAGCAGGTGATGACTGCTTTTGGCATCACTCCGTCTCATCCCGAATACCCGCGCTTCAGAACCGTGCACGCGGCCGGGATGGACACCCGGATCGCGGTCCGTTGGTTGCGGGAGAACGCAGCCCTCTACGGTATCGATCCGAACCGCGTCGCCGGTATCGGAAGTTCGGCGGGTGCGTTTTGTACCCTTGTTGCTGGGGTGATCGACGAACCCGGTTTCGACTTTGATCATCTCGCCGCAGGTGATCCAATTCTCTATCCCGGACAATCCCCGTACCTCGATGCCACCGTCGACTTGTGGGGTACCCTCGCCGGATTTCTCGACTTTGTCTTGGATGCCGATGATTCGCCGATCATGATCGCGCACGGTACGAACGATACCGTTGTCCCGTACTCCGAAGCGCAGGCGCTCGCCGATCGAGCGACGCTAGTAGGGCTCGACCACGAGCTGTGGCCGTTAGTCGGGATTGGGCACGGGGCGCCGCTTACAGCCGACGCGTCGGGCCAACCACTATCCCAGAGAATCCTCGAGTTCCTTCGCACGCGGTTAAATCTTTGCGAGCGGGACTCCTTTAAATGCTACAAGGCGCGCGACCTCGGCGCTCCGAGATTCGACAACATCGACCTGACGCTCGCCGATCAATTCGGCGTCAACGATGGCGTCTTCACCCTCACCAAGCCTACTCACTTGTGCAACCCAACATCGGTTGACAGCAGCGCCATTTCGAACGCAGCCGATCATCTTACTTGCTACAAAGTGAAGGGTCCGACACTGATGCCTCAGCAACGGCCCTCCGTGGAAGTGACCGATCTCTACGGTACCCTGGAGCTGCAAATATTGCGGCCTGCGCTACTTTGTGCGCCGTCGAGCAAAACGATTCTGCCTTGACGATCCGCTCGGTTGCACCAGAAATCGTTCATTGACCGCCGATCGGGCCCAAGTCGTGAGCACAGATGTCGTGAGCACAGATGCCGGGTCTTGCAGGCGAGACCGCGTTCAGCGTTACTTCCGCGCGGCTAGTATTGCCTTGACCAACGATTCGGGGATTTTGTCGGGTACCGGTGCCTGATCTTTGAGCGAGGCAACGCTCAGGTCCATCGTCTGCCGATACGAGTGCAAATAGTTGTCGCAGTCCGGGCAAACGGACAGATGCCGATCGAAGACCAAGCGTTGGTCTCCTTCGAGCTCGCCATCGAGGTAGTCGTTGAGGAAGTCGACGAAGTCCCGGCATCGCAGCTCGGACAGCTGTCCGAGTCGATCGCTGCACTTGCGGCATTCCGCAAGGTGCTCCTCTGCCGCGGTCACTTGATCGGGCATTAGAGTCCCACGCATGTATTCGTGAACGTTGGCCTCGAACTCATCGCAGGTCATCCAGATGGTCTCCCCAGCCGCCGCTCAATGAGTGTGCGTAACGCTTGTCTGGCCCGGTGCAACCTGACCTTTGCGGCGTTTGCTGAGGTGCCTAGCCTATCTGCCATCTGTTGGGTGCTCAAGCCTTCGATGTCGCGGAGGAGCAAAGGGTAACGGTATTTTTTGGGGAGCTCGGCGATACACTCGCGTACCCGGGCTTGGAGCTCTAGACGAGCGGCGGCACCTTCACTCGACTCTGTCCAGGCCTCTTGGTGTTCTACAAAAACCCCCGATGCATTGAACGTTGGCAGCAGCTCATCGAAATCTTGTTCCGGCCGGGCGGCCTTGGAGCGAAGCTTCATGAGTGACGCGTTCACGACGATCCGGTGGAGCCACGTGCCCAGTTGCGAGCGGCCCTCGAATCGGTCGATCGAGCGAAAGGCTGCCAGGAATGCGTCCTGGAGCGCGTCGTCGGCGTCGGCCTGGTTCGTCAATATCGAGCGGGCGGTGGCCCGCATGCGACCGCCGTGAGTTCGAACGAGATCCTCAAAGGCGTCGGCATCTCCCGCCTTGAGCCTCGCTTCGAGACTACGTGTTCCCTCACCGTTCATGAAAGATGCTCGAGCCCAGAAGTATCAGTCGTACGCCTTTTCGCAAAGGGCACGAATATCTGGGGCGGCAGTATGGCCGATTTGGCCCCCGGAAGTTTCTTGTAACCGATCGTGTCGCACCTTCATCCAATCGTTCGTCCACTAACGAAACAGTTTGCGGGAGAAACTCGCAGAAGGAGGAGAAAATGCGATTCATCAGCCAACGAATTCACGGAACCCTCGATTATGCTGTCGCGCTCGCGTTGATTAGCGTGCCGCTGCTATTGGATTTCGCGGCGGTTTCCACTGCCGCAGCGATCGTCGCCATCGCCGGCGGCATCGGCTTGGTGGTCTACAGTATGATCACAGACTATTCGGCAGGCGTGCGGGAGCTGATTTCGTTTCGAACACACCTCGTTCTAGACGCCATCGCGGCGAGTGCACTGATTGCGACTCCGTTCGTCGTCGGATTCGCCGGCGCGCCGCGTGCGTTCTATCTCACCGTCGGTATCGCGGTACTGATCGTTGTTGCAACGACTCGCCTGGAACCCGACGAGCAGACGTCGTCCAAAGCGATGCATCAGCCTTCAAAAACTACCGCCTGACCTCGCCTCGAGGTGGTGGGAAGCACCACTGCGTGGATCATCGAATGTGCGTGGCTGCCCTCGTTGGACGGGGGCGGCCTCCTCACGTTGTCCGCCGACAGTGATCGGCTTGATGGACGGGCGCATCGGGGAGAATCGGAACTTCGATACTGAGGCGTTGGCAGAGTTCGCCTCCCATCTTGCCCTTGTTCTGATTTAGCTTCGGTGATGGATCAGCTACAAGTTGTCGCTGTCCATGCCTACATTTTCGACCCACTCAGTCGTCACATGCGTGCACCTTCCAATGCGTTTGTGCACTGGAACCGGTCTCGACGGTTTGGCGTTGCGGACTTTGGTCGCGACGCTCTGTACGCTAGCGCTGCTATGCCGCGTGAGCGGGGCTGCGGAGGTAGAGCAACCTCCGCGCAATCCGTTCCTGGCTGATTCTGTTTACCCGCTCGGTCACGGTAATTCTGCGCAACAGGACGCTCTCCCCGTCGTGGGTCCAAGCGATCCTGGAGTTGCGCTCGATGGTTCCGAGATCCAGTACAGCCACGTCGGGCCGGCTCATTTTGGTGCGAGTACTTCGAGCCCCTACCCCGATGGGCGGCGGGTCTTTTGGAGCAATGGCCTCGATCGTATCGTAAAAGTGGATTTCGATACGTACCAGGTCCTGGCGACGCGGTGGGTTGATGGCGCTCGGCGCTGGGTTGAAGAAGATGCCGATGCGTCGATTGCCGCTTTCGACAGGTCGAACGACGGATTTTTTGCTATCTGGCGCGCATTCGGTGATGCATCGAAGCTGCGCGATCTCTCGAGCGTCTACACGGTTCTCGGCAGCGACAACACCTACTATATCGCCGACAAGACGGGTTCGATCACAGCGTACGGCGACGCCGATCCATCCGATCCGTCTTCGCCGATTGTCGAGAAGGCTGTCTTTCGATTTCCTGAGACCGTGACCGGTCTGGCCGTGGGAATGAACATGACCTTCGACGGCTGGCTGATTGTGCCAACCGAACACGGCTACCTGGTCGCTGTTTCGCGCGACTTGAAAGATCATCGGGTTGTGCGAATGCTCCATAGCGAAGGGGCTGAGGATAAGGCGACCCGAACTACGGGCTATGGCTGGGTGCGCAACGGCGTGGCGATCGACGACCGCGGCGGTCTCTATGTGGCTTCGCAAGAGCACATGCACAAAGTGGTGTGGACAGGTGATCAGCTGTCGACCGATCCGGCCGACGGTGCCTGGACGGCGCTCTATTTGAACGGTTGGGGTCACGGAACCGGCGCGACCCCGACCCTGATGGGCTTTGGTGACGAAGATAGGTTTGTCGTCATCACAGATGGCGAACCCTTGATGAACGTCGTGCTTTTTTGGCGCGATGCGATTTCGGAGGACTGGCGGACCCTGGAGGGCGCACCCGATCGGCGCATCGCGGGAATGTTGCCGGCCGACATGGGCGATCCTGACCTGAAGGAGATCCAGTCCGAGCAGTCTGTGGTTGTGGCTGGCTACGGTGCCCTGGTCGTCAACAACGTGCCTCGCAATGCCCCGTGGTACCTGCCGTCACGGGCCAGGTCTTTGTTGGTGAGCTATCTGGGCAGCAATCCGCGCTACCAGCCCTATGGCGTGCAGAAGTTCGAATGGGACTCCGCGACCCGCGCGCTACGCGAGGCGTGGGTCAATCGCGAGGTTAGCTCACCGAGTTGTGTTCCCGTAGTGAGCTATCCCAGCGAGCGCGTCTATCTGATCGGGGCACGCCACAACCGCTGGACCCTCGAGGCTCTCGAGTGGGATGATGGCCGCTCAGCGTTTCACACCAGCATCGGTGGCCAGCGTTACAATCCCCTCTTTTCGGGCACGCTGCTCGACGAGCTGGGGCGTATTCACTACGGCACACCGTGGGGACGTGTCAGGCTTGCTCCTTGAGCCGTCTCGTTTCCTGCTTGTTTAGGATGATCTCTATGAGGTAGCGTCAACTGCGGGCCTTGGTGAATCCGTGAGCCATTGAGCTTGAAGGATGAGTGTGTGGGAGGCTGATCTTGGGGAGAACCGCTAGGGAGGTTGATGATGAAGCTTGTGCTACTTTTCTCTGCGACGGTGATATTGGTCTTTTCAACTCGGTGTCATGCGGTGGATGTCCTAATTCCAGGTCGGGTGAGTGTCATCAGGCCTGGTAAGCTCGCAAAGTTCGTTTCGAAGAGCGCAGTTGAAGTGTCGCTGCCAGCCCCAGGGTCAACGGAAGATCCGACAATCGGTGGTGCCTCTCTGCGATTCCTCGATGTTTTCATGAATGCCGAAGTCGCATTTGATCTACACCAATCGGGTTGGCGAGGATTGGGTCAACCGCCCGGGTCGAAGGGCTACCTGTACCGGGGTCGGAACGATATCGAGGATTCCGACCCAAAGGGCACTTGCAGGGTGGTCGTTCTCAAAGGCCGGTCGATCAAGGCAGTGTGCAGAGGTGAGTTGGTGGCGTTGGTCACACCGTTGCTCGGGAGCGAAGGGGTTACGATCGGAATCCCGGCCGGTACCGCATCGCGCCGCTATTGTGCTGACTTCGGGGGCGAGGACTTGAGGAATGATGCAACCGTTCTCAAGCGCAAGAACGCACCAGTGCCCATCGAGTGTGTTGAGCTGGTGGGGCCGTGTATTAATCAGCCGTCAACCGGTCCCTTCCGCACTTGTGGCAATACGGCACCCGCTTGTCATGGTACCTGTCCGTTGGGACAATCGTGCTGGACGCGGGCGAACGGAAATGACTGCGAATGTAAGCCAGATGTACCGACCTCTTGTGGGGACACTGGCACGGTCGCCGGTGAGGACACTTGCGGCGGCGCTTGCCCGGCCGGCGAGTCGTGTGCGTTGATCGACGTTATGATCGTTCCGCCGCTGATTCCTGTAACTTGCGCTTGCATGCCGGCAGCTACGACTGTTTGTACGGAGTTCTGGGCGGCAGGAGTTGGAGAGTGTCCGCAAGGCTTGTGTTGCGAACCGCGCGACTTGATCGTCGGGGAGATCTTTACCTGTCAGTAAGCGGCGCTTCCTAGGCAAGGCATCGAGATCTCTGCCCCTCAGCCTTTGCCATGTGCTCACCGCAAATCACGAACCACCAGTCTCGAATCACGAGCCACAAATTGTCGCTCACCGCGTCGTTTCTGCCATCGCCGAGAAGCGGGTGAGTAGTTCCTCGACGCCCTGTGGCATGTCGATCTCGGCTGGGTTGTAGCGCGGGTTCCAGGTTTTCAGGTAGCGGCGTATCGCTGTTCGCTGCATCGGTCGGTGCACCCTCACGAGCGGTCGACCGAGTGCGTTCGCCATGCACTTGGCGAACCGACCAATGTAAGAGAGATAATGATACTGCGACCAGGAGCCAATGAAGATGCGGTACGGGTAAGAGCCGACCAACTCTTCGAATACGTTGAAGGCGACTGTGCGATGCTCGATCTCCTCGGCCATATGCCAAGCCCATAGCTCGCCGCCAGGCGGGGTCGAGCCTGGGTCGAAAAGTCCATGCTCGGCCATCGCCAGAGCTCCGGCGCAGGTCATTGCTTCAAAGCCTTCGGCGTACGTGACGTTGAATCGCAGCGACTTTTCGCGCGTGAAGCGTTGGTAGTCGGCTTCGAGAGCCTCCTCGATACTGACAAGCTCAGCGGCAGTAGTGTCGTCGAAGTAGTCGCGGATCTTTACGTTGAATTCAGCGTGGTTGCGGTAGTGGTGCCCCTCTTGCTGGCTGAAGTGTCGGACGTCGGCGGCCAGCTCGGGATTGGTGATGCTCTTCAATGCGACCTTCATGGTCCGAATGAGATAGGGTTCGAGATACGGCATCGTCATCGACAACCCGAGCGCGGGCAGAACCTCGCCGAGATCCTCGTCCGACATATCGAGGTCAATGGGGTCGGCGAAGTCGAACCGAAGTTTGCGGACGGTGATGTCGGCCATGGGGGTCCTCCGTGCGGTGCTCCGTTTTCCTTGTCCCGAAGACTAGCCTTGCCTGGGCCGCCTTGCCAACGCGAATCGAGGGAAGGGCGGCGATCGCCAGTTGGATTCTACGGTTCGATGGCGCGATCGAGGAATGATACGACCGCCGCGAGAACATCTTCGCGGTTGGTTTCGTTGAAGAGCTCGTGGCGAGCCTCGGGGTAGATGATCGATTCGAGCCGTTCGCCACGGATCAGCTCGATGGCTTTTCGGGTTCGTTCCAAAGGGGTCAATTGGTCTGCTTCGCCGTGAATCCAGAGAGTTGGGATTGCCGCCAAGGTCGGTCCGGTCGCTACGTCGTTGATCGCCGACAAGAGCGCTTCGATCGTGGCTCGCTTGAAAGGCCCGTGCCAGACGAGGGGGTCTGCTTCATAAGCGCGGCCGACCTCGGGGTCGCGAGAAAGCACGGCGGGATCGATTGGGACTTCGGGGATTCGCTCCAACTCGAGCGATTGCGCGAGCGATGGGTCGGCGCCCAAGGCTGGAGCGGACAGGACTAGAGCGTTGAGATCGGTGCCGTGGACTTGTGTGTAACGACTTGCGACGAGTCCACCCAGAGAATGCCCGATCAGGATCAACGGGAGGTTCGGATGCCGGGATCGGGCTATCTGTGCTGCGGAGTATAGGTCGGTGACCAAGTCGTCGAATCGTTTGATCAGAACCCGCTCGCCCTCGGATTGTCCGTGACCCAAGTGATCCGGTGCGTAGACCGCTGCGCCGTGGTCGAGAAGCTTATCGGCAACGTGTTGGTAGCGTCCGGCATGCTCGCCGTAACCGTGCGCGATGAGCGTCACGTAGCGTGGCGTGGCTCGTTGCCAGACGTGAAGTGCGATTCTGCCGATGCAGCCATCGAATTCGGTTCGTTCGGGAGCTGACATTTGATGCCCTTTCGTTGAGCCGTACGGGAACTCCTAGCCTGGGAAACTTGGAAGATTGAAGGAAGCGCCCGCAGATTCAAGCATTCCAGTTCCGTTGAGCCTTCTGCCAGATTCCAAGATTCACACAGTGTCGATTCTGCACAAACTCCGAATACACCTCGGTAGCCTTTTGTCACAACGGTTTTCGACAGGAAGCACTTCCAGTTCATGAATAATCGGGCTAGCTACCCTCGGAATGCGCTGCGCATCAAGCGGTCCGCAATACGCCTTCCTGGGCCACGCTGGCGATACGCTTGCCGGCACGGTTGTGGATGGCGCCGAGAACAAGGCCGCGGCCGGCTGCTGCGGCTGGACTGTTCATCGTGTAGAGGTGCCAATCGTCGAATTGGACAGGCGCGTGGAACCATATCGTGTGGTCGAGGCTGGCGGCGGCGAGCAGTCCGTGGTCGGCGTGGGGCCGCCAAGCGGTATCGAGTAGGGATCGGTCGCTAGCGTAGATCATCATCGACTGATGCAGTGCTGGATCGTCGGGGATCGTACCGTTTGCGCGTAGCCAGACACGCTGCTGCGCGGGCCTTGGGGTCTGGTCCGTGATTGGATCACACATGCGAACGTCAATGGGTAGGTCACGCCATTGTTCGCGACCGCGTAGCTCGTCGCGATTCGGACAGGTTTCTGGGTCTGGAGCGTCCGGCGCCTGGTCTTGATGTTCGACACCTGACTCGGCGGCGGCGAAGCTCGCCTGACATTGAAACACGAGTTCGTCGTCCTGATATGCGCTCACCAGGCGTGCGTGAAAGTTGCGACCGTTTTTGATTCGCTGCACGTCGTATCGAATATCGACATCGGCGCGTCCTGGGCGCAGGAACAACGCGTGCAGCGCGTGGAGCGGTTTACCGGTGACAGTGCGCGACGCTGCGGTGGCGGCTTGCGCTGCGACCATCCCGCCGAACAATCGATCGCCGACGGTCGCGCTGCCTGCGCCGGCGCCGCCGATGAAGACATCGTCTCCGGATGCTGTGAGCTGGAGGCGGTTGATGAGACGTTCGATCAACATGGGCAGAGGCTCGTCTTCTGTAGCGGCGATCGCAAGGCCCCTAGTGGGCCGGGCGTCGACGGCCGGAGCCCGGGGGGAAACGGGCGGAGCAGGCGAGATGTTAGGGCGCAGAGAAGATCACTTTCATGGCGCGCGTCAGTTCGGCGGCACAGTCCTCGGCGATACGCGAACTTCGCCATGCGACGTGTTGGTCGGGTCGTACCAGTAGTGCGCCGTCTGCTTGGATACCCGAGGTGGCAAGCCACGCCGGGAGGTCTTTCACTTCTCCGGGGCGAACCTGCCTGCCTTCGACCGGAACGCTCTTTATATGCGACAGCGCGGCTAGCCACTCGGCGCCTTCGGGCCCGGCGATCATGAGGAAATGATCGAGCGGCACCCAGTCGAGGACGGATCGGCGCAGGCCGTGCGCTAGCCAGGCGTGCGGTAAGCGAGCGCCAGGCCGTCCGGTGGGCGTGAAGGTACGGGAGTCGATGGTGGGCGGAGGTGAGTTGTCTTTGACCAGCGCGCCGTCCTGATAGACGAAGCCGAGCTGGAGTCCGACCATGTCGAAGTGGTCGATTTGGTTTTCGATTGCGCGCTCGACTTGCTTCCGGCCGGCGGGGTCGGCCAAGACCTTCTCCATGTTGGAGCGGGATTGGGCGACGTCGTCACCCAATCCGAGGGCCATCGGGATTTCGATGAGTTTCAGTGCGTTGGACAGACTCTGGTCAGCGTTGCTTTGTGCGACGGGGCGTCTTTCCGACTCAAACGTGTCGAGGAGAGAAGTGGGCGCCCAGCCCCGCTCGACGGCGGCGATCTTCCACGCCAGATTGTGGACGTCTTGAACACCGCTGTTGAGTCCCAAGCCGCCGGTTGGTGGGAAGCGGTGTGCGGCGTCACCGACGAGGAAGATTCGCCCGTCGCGGTAGTGTTCCGCAACCTGCGCAGTCATCAGCCAGGTCCCAGCCGAGACGACTTGGAACTCTAGGTTTGGGTTTTGAAGTGCGGCGCGAACGATCTGCTCGCACCGGTCCGTGCTGTAGTCGTCCAGAGTCTCGTCCGACTCCAGGGTGTGCATGTATACGGCCTCTTTGTCGAGGTCGTGCAGGACGAAGGCACCGCCACCTTCCGGATCGCAGATGAAGTGAAGAATACCTGGCGGGTCGCCGGCGACGGAGCGGAAGTTGCCCTCGAGGTGGATCATGAGAAAACTCTGCAAGCGCTCGGGCCCGCGCAGGCCGATGTCGAGCGACTTGCGGACGCGACTACCCGCGCCGTCAGCGGCGATCAGGTAGCGGCTGGTGATTTCGTGAACCGTGTCATCTCCGAGATCCCGAACCTTTGAAGTAACGCGATCGTCGTGCTGTTTGGCCGACTCCCATTGGTGTTGCCATCGAATCGAATCAGCGCCGTCCTGATTGAGTTCATCGAGGAGCAGAGGTTCGAATCGATTCTGCGAGATGTTGCGCAATGGTGTCGGGGTTACGGCAAGCTGATCGTCCCCCTGCTGTTCGTATGGAAGGCTCCCGAGGGGTTCCCCGCCGAGCTTGGTGGCCCAGTAGACGCGTCCGGTGTCGGCTGGATCATTGGCGATGGCGGCAATCTTCTCACTGTCGATGCCCAGCGAGCGGCAAATTTCGAGTGTCCGCGCGTTCACTACGTGCGCCGCCGGCGCGCGTTGCGGCGAGGCGCGCCGTTCGACGATCCGCACCGAAAGGCCGAGCCTGGTCAGGAGTAGGGCTGCCATCATCCCCGAAGGGCCGGCGCCGACGATCAGGACATCGATTTCATTTGGCATTGTCAGAGTTCGATTTCACTCGGTTTCGAGAAGGCAGAGACTACGCGGTGGCGCGGATCCGGTCCACCGTAACCCTTTCGTTTTCGGCTAGATCGGCTGCGAGGTTGTCACAACTGGGGCAGCTGTGTTTTCTGGAGAGACGGAGGGAATCGAATGCTGCGAGCAACTTTCTTGGCCTGGCGTTGAGCATGCTCTTGCTACGTGAATGTCACGAAGTACTTGGGTTCAATGAGGATGACTTCGAAGCAGTCGTTCGCGACGAGTGGTTACCGGCGTTGGCAAAAGATGAGGGAGCGAGGCTGCTCTACTATCTTCACTTGGCGCACGGCAGTGGGGAATCGTACCGAGTCGTCACGTACACGCTTTGCCGGGATGGCGGCGCGTTGGGGCGGCTTGTCGAACGGGTGGACCGTGGCGATCTCAAATCTTTGTCGGAAATGCTCGACGGATTTCGGCACAACGTCGAAGGCAGCACTTATGTTCCGTTGCCGTGGTCCCCGGCTGGGCAGATCTCACTCGACGAGGTGCCAACCGAGCCGGGCGAACACGACCTGTCGCTGTTCATGGAGGACACGGTCTGGCCGTACGAAGGGAAGCTCGAGGAATACGTGCGTCGGGCGGGCGAACACTACGCGGTGGAGTTCGATCAAAAGTCGTCAGGCCGCCCGCAGCTGCTGGAGATTCAGGCCGCCTACAGGACGGCCTTTGGAGGAGCGCGACGGCGCGAGGTGATCCTCTGGCAGAAAGTGGTCAATCCAAAGGGGATGGTGGGATTGTTGACGCGAGAAATTCCGAGGGAATACAAGACGTCCGGGCGTTGGATGCTCGACGCGCTCGAAATTCGCGACCAGTGGTGCAGTCGTCTGCTGCGAACTTCTAGCTGGTCACCTCAGTATTGATGATGGTGATTCCCATACAGGCACGCGACGTTTGAACGTGAATTCGGCATGTTTGCCCGATTTTGCTTGCCGGGGTGAGGTGGTCGCTACTAGCGTGGCGGGATTGCTTGTACAGGCGGGGGGTTCAAATGATCGATCTGAAGTTTCGGGGTTTCGGGGCTCTGGCTATTGCGCTTTGGTTTTGTCCGGGCGCGGCGATGGCGCAGGAGTGTGAGACATCCTTCGACAGCACGTACGACCTGATCCAATCGGCAATTTTCGAGGGCCGCGGGTGTGCCACGGATGCCTGTCATGGCGCTGCGGAATCTGGAGGCCTAAGCCTCACGGCTGACGCTTCGTACGACGAGCTGGTTGATCAAGCCTCGGAGACGGTGCCGGGAGATCAGGTGCTGGGCCTCAAGCGCGTGTCTCCGGGCAAAAAGGCGCAGAGTCTTTTGTGGCTCAACGTAGCTGGCGCCGTCGCTCCGGAACAATGGAACGTCCCTCTGCGGCCGATGCCTCTCGGCGGTCTGCCGCCCCTGACTTCCGACGAACTCGAAGTCATTCGATTGTGGATTGAGGAAGGATCTCCGCGCAACGAAACCGTACCCGGGACAGCTGAGTTGCTCGACGTCTGCCTGCCGGATCCTGTGCCGGTTGAAGTGATGCCACTGCCGATTCCAGATCCGGGTCGTGGGATCCAGTTTCGTTCCCCCCGCCAGGTCATTGCAGCGCACACGGAGCGGGAAACGTGCTTTGTGTCTTACTACGATGTTTCGGACCAGGTTCCGCAGCACTTTCGTTCGGCCGACGGACAGTTCTTTCGCATCAAGCGCATCGAAGAACGCCAGGATCCCCTGAGCCATCACGCGATCGTCAACAACTACGACGGGACGGCTGATATTCACGACCCGCGTTGGGGCGAGTTCACTTGCAAGGGCGGACCGCGCCATGGCGAGATTTGCGAACCTACAGATTTGAATTCTTGTGGGGATGGATGGGTGTGCGGCAGCATTCCGGTGGACTCGGTGACCTGTCGAGGTTTTGGGCCGGGTGACGCGGGGGTTGGAGCTGCCGAAGATTCATTGTTCTCGACGATGGAGTCGGCGCTGGGTGGGCAGGGTGTATTTCGCTACGTCCCCATCAAGGGCATCTTGGTTTGGAACTCTCACGCCTTCAATGTCTTTGACCAAGACGCCAAGCTCGACATCTGGGTCAACGTCGAATACGCGGCGGCCGAAGAGAGTGTTCACGAGCTGCGGAAGTTCACCCACTTTAGCGGGATCTTTCTCATGAATCCTCCGGCTTATGGGGCGGATCAAGTGTGCCACCGCTACACGGCTCCACGGGGAATGAACCTGATCACACTCAATTCTCATATGCATAAACGCGGAAAACGGTTTCGGATTTGGGACGGGGGCTTCCAGTGCGAAGGTGGTCTGAATGCGGGAGATGCTTGCGTTCCGGACGGACCGGACCCGAACTTCCCAGTTGAAGATCTCTGTGCCGGCGCGCCTTGCGTTGCCTTTGTCTCCCCGGAGATTGGCGACTGCGACGGCGATTTGCGGGTCAGTGTTTCGGATCTAACGCTTGGCGTGAACGTCGCTCTCGACAAAAAACCGGCGAGCGACTGCGAAAGATTTGACCCGGATGGCGATGGAAAGGTTTTGGTGTCGGATTTGGTGTCGGCTGTACGAGCTCTTCTGTCACCCGAGTATCGCGACGCTGAAGAGAGTTTGATTTATACGACGCTGAGCTATGCGGATCCTTGGGTTCTGACATACGACCCTCCGCGCCAGTTGTTCTCCGAAGCGGCTGGCGAACGTACTTTTACTTTCTGTGCTCTCTACGACAACGGATTCACGAATCCCAACGAGGTCAAACGAGTATCGACCTCTCCGGTGCGCAGCAATTGCATCGCGACACATTGCGCCGAAGGCAAGATCGGTCAGCAGTGCAGTGGCAACGATCAGGCCAGCAAGGACGCGTCTTGCGACTCTTCACCGGGCGCCGGTGATGGCTTCTGCGATGCGTGTACCGCCGGTTCGGGACTCACGTCAGACGACGAGATGTTCGTAATGTTGGGAGCATACTATCTCGAGGACGTCGAATAGTTCTCGGCGGCGTTGGCGCGACGACCCCGGCGCGATGACCCCGACCCGTGGCTGCTCCGCGCCATTAAGCCTCCCTTCGCCTGTGCCTATGCCTGCGAGCGAAGCGAGCTAAAGGATGTACAGCCAGACCAGGCACGTTGCGAGCACCGTAGCGACCGAGCCGACGGCGATCGCTACGGCTCGGGAACGGCTGGCGATCGGGAAGTAGATTCGTCCGCAGTGTGGGCACGGGCTCGGGCGCCAGCCCTCGGGCAAGGGGCTTTCTCGACCACAAAAGTCGCAACGACCATGGGTTACGTGCGATTCGTTGACAGAGGGGAGGCGCATGGGATCGACCGATGTGAACAGTATCCAGCTTCGAGAGCAGGGCAGCAAGCCGGATAGTGAAGGCAACTTCCTTTGTCGCTTGACGCGGGCTGGAATGCCCTCGAAGATGTGGCGGCGTGTCAGAACGCAAATGATGTGAGGAGGCGGTGGATGGCAAGACGAACACTGATATTGGCGACTTTGTTGCTGGGGGCGCTTTCGGGCCAAACGGCTGTCGCAGAGCCCTACTTGGCGTTGCGCAGTGGAGTGACGTGTGGTGGATGTCACATCAATATTACTGGCGGTGGCATGCGGACGAGTTATGTGTCCGCGCACGCGCGCGACCTGCTCAAGTACCCGGATTGGTTCGACGACCTGACGAGACCGGCGGAATCGTTTGACGGTGCATTAAACGACTATGTTGCCATCGGAGCGAATTTGCGTGCGAGTGCCGGACTCATCTTTCAAGACAATCCTCAGAATGGTCGGGTCGACAACAACGAAGTGATCCGTGGCCGTCTGGATGAGTTCAACGTCGATGTGGATGAAGCGATCACCTACCTACATGCGATGGTCATCCCGGACTTGCTGGAGTTCTACGTCGACTTGCGACTGGCGCCGACCACTGATGCCCGTGAGGCTTGGGGCGTATTGTATTTGCCCAAAGACTTCTATGTGAAGGTCGGTCGGATGTTTCTGCCCTACGGATTGCAGATTCAGGACGACGAATCTTTCATTCGCGGCGGGCGCAACGGATCAGCCAACACAGGCTTCAACTTTGATTTGCGGCAAGCTGCGTTCGAGACGGGGTGGTCTTCTGGCCCGTGGTCTGTGGTTGGAGCCTTGTCCGAGGGATCGGGCGATCGTGATGCGCAGCTGACAGCGAGTGCTTCCGGGTTGTTTCGCGATGTTCCCTTGGTGGACAGCATCCTGATCGGAGTCTCGGGAAGCCGCAATGGTGGCACCGAGGAGACGTTTCAATATGCGGGGTACGGAGGGTTTTCGATCGGACCATTCACATACCTTGGTGAGTTCGACTTCATCGACCGCCGCGTCGTGCCGATGGCAAGTGCGAACGGGCGGCGCGAGCATCGTGGCGGGTTCATTCACTATAGTGAGCTGAACTACCTGCTCTTCGACTGGCTGAACGTGAAGGCCGCCTTCGATTACGCCGACTTTGACGGTGATTTGAGCGACCGTGCCGACGACTCGGAGAACCGAGTCAGCTTCGGGCTAGAGCCTTTCCTGGCGAAGTTTCTACAGACTCGATTGTTCTACCGTGTTGGGAATGGGATCGAATCGAATGCGAGCCACAATCAGAGTGTGCTGAGCTTGGAGGCGCATCTGTTCTTTTAGTTGGCGGTGCGGGTTGGGATTGGCTTGCTGCCGCGTAGTCGGACTATTGCGCGCCGCCGTCGATCCAGTTGACGATTAGTTGGACCTGCTCGGGTGTCAATCGATCTCCGATGAGCGGCATTCTGCTGCCCTGGTCGGGGGTTGGGTTCATCACTTTGACCAGGAGGAAGCTGTCGGCGCTGTTGCCCACTTCTACCAGAACCAATCCTGCGGCTGCTGCTGCTGCGTTGGATGGGCTGACGTTGATCAAGGCGTTGCGCGAGTTGCCTTCTTCAAGTGACAGATCGGCAGACGGATTCGGACCACTGTGGCAACCGATCACGGCGCAGCGCGGTGTGAGGATCTGATCTTGCACCGCGGCAATCCTGACCGGCTCTACGCCGGGAGTGTTCGTAGGCGCAACTGGTTGAGTGATTGTTGGAGTGGCGACGGTAGCGGTAGCTGCTGGGGGCGGGGTTGCCGCGGTGGAGGTCGTTGCTGGAGTGGCTGTCGGCGTGTCCGGTAGACGGGTCGCCGTGGGTGTATCTACGTTGGGGATTTGCGTCGGGGTCGGGGAGTCGGTCGGCTGCGGGCTGGCGGCTACTTCGGGCCCGGGGGCCCCGGCAGCGATCCAGTCGCGAACTAGTGAGACCAGCTCGTTGCTCAACGGGTCGGCGCCGAGCGGCATTTGACTACCTTCTCCGGGCCCAGGTCCCTCGAGTTTGCGCAGAAAGAAGCTGTTGTCGAGATCGAATGGTGCGACCCGACTGAGCCCTTCGGCGAGAGCCTGTGGATTCGTCGGGTCGGCGCCGACGAGGGCATCGAACGACGACCCTTCGGACAGCACGAGCCCTGCGGCCGCGGATTGGGGGTTGTGACAGCCGGCGCTCAAGCAGTTTGGGTTGATCACCTCGCGCTGCATGAGATCAAACGCGGAAGCCGCACTTTGCGGAGTCGGGCCGTCGCCGGCGCAAGCGGATAGCAATGCGGCCAGCGTGCAGGCCGCAGTCAGGCGTAGGGTGCTCATCATCATGGCGTGCTTCCAAGGTTTGGGGTTCCGCGGTGTCCTCGCCAGCAGGGAGGAAGGTCACGGAAGCGATCGCGATGCGGCGCTACTTCGCCGTGGCTTCGAGCACCATGATGCCAGTGACATTGCCCTTCGTGTACTTCTTGCCGCGGATCGAGACTTTCTTGCCTGCGAGCTTTACTGCAGCGGCGTAGGGCTCGGGACCGTCATGGTCTTCGATCAAGAGGTAGACCTCTTCGTCGTCGGTCAGAATACCGATCGGCAGACCTTTTTCGGCGCACATCTCGGCGCAGGCGCGGTGGCGACGCCCCTTGCTGCCTTTGTGGAGGTAGCAGGTCATGTCGAGGACCTCGCCGCTCACAGTGATGTCTTCTTGCGCGAGCGTCGGGGAAGCGTGGAACAACAGGCCCAGTGCCAAGGCTATGGGTGCAAAAAATGATAGTCTCATGGATCAACTATTCAGGGGCTTTCGGCCTGTGTCAATTTCGTCGGCGATGCAAATTGGCTTGGCGGTACGAACGGTCCGTGGCCGATGCTGAACGGACGCCTTGATGCACAGGTGGATTCCTCCTTATCTTGGGGAGATGGCAACGAGAGATTCTGGCTTCTGGAGAATGGTGGCAGGAGGGCTTTTCGTGCTCTTGGCGGGGGCGGTTGGCTGGCTCGTCTACCCGCACGCGCGGGCGATCGTCATCCCGCCCGAGGAAAGTGCTGCCGCTCGCGGGAGGCAACTCGCGGAGGATCTCGGATGCTTTACCTGCCATGGACCTCTTGGGCGCTCTGGGGTGGTCAATCACGGCAGTAGTTACAAGACGGTCCCTCCGTTCCATGAGGGGACGATCATGATGTTCGCCAAGTCGGACGACGAACTGCGCGAGTACATTCTGTACGGTGCACCACGCTCGAGGTTGGAGAACGCCTCCTACGAGCAGGAGATGGCGCAACAAGCGATTCGTATGCCGGCCTACGAAGACTTTGTAAGCCGGACGCAGGTCGACGACCTGGTGGCGTTCTTGCGCGCGTCTTCCGAGATGTTGTTTCCGCCGGATGGCCCTGCCAGCGATGGTGAGGAGTTGGCGCACGAACTCGGATGCTTCTCATGTCATGGGGCGATGGGAAGTGGGGGGTACGCCAACCCGGGCTCGCTGAAGGGGTACATCCCGGGTTTCTTTGGACCAGACTACGCGGAGCTGGTCGAAGGGGACGAAGAGCTGCGCTCATGGATCGAGCGCGGATCAATCGATCGGTTCACGCAAGACCGGTTGGCGTCGTTCTTTCTGGAGCGCCAGCGCGTCAAAATGCCGGCATACGGCGAGCGCCTCGAAAAAGCAGAGATCGACAGTTTGATGGCGTACGTAAAATGGGTATCAAAAGAAGAGTGGCGCGACCTACCGTTGCAGGAGTGAGGTTCGCCCGTTCGTTTTAGAAACCGATTTTTCTCATGATGGTACGCGGCAGCATGCGAATGACCAGCATGATCAGCTGCCATATGGCTGGGGAATAAACGACTGGTTTTCCTTGATCAATGGCGGCGAGCACGGATCGCGCGACACCCTCTGGTTCACCGGCGAACGGCGGCGGGTCGAGACCGGCGGTCATGCTGGTCTTGACGAAGCCGGGTTTGACCACCGTGACCTGCAATCCCTGGTCGTGGTACTTGTGATCGATCGCTTCGAGGTAGTACGAGAGCCCGGCTTTCGAGGCGCCGTAGAGAATCACCGGTTTGCGGCCGCGTTCGCCAGCGACCGACGAGAACACGCAGAGCCTACCACCACCGCGCTCGAGCAATACCCGCCGGGCTTCCTCGCAAAAGTGGATCGTGTTCGTGAAGTTGATCGTCAGCAGCTGGTCGCGCAGCTCGGCGTCGCGCTCGAGATCTTCTTGTTGAGCGAATGCGCCAGCGGTGACGACGATTGTGTCGATATCGCCGAGACCGGCTCGTGCACTTTGTAGCGCCGGGGCGAAGGTCTTGCGGTCCGTCAAGTCGCATCTTGCCACGCCGACCTCACCGGTTGCGCCGAGGTTCGAGAGATCGTTCGCCGAGCGCCGTAGGTCGTCGTTGTCGCGGCCGATCAGGAAGATGCGATCCCCTCGCTCCGCCATCCGGCGCGCCAGCGCCCTGCCCATACCCTTCGAGGCGCCGAGAAATACGACGTTCACGCGCGGTCACCGAGCACTCGTACGGATAGTGCACTCTTGATCCGACCATCGGGGTCCCATTTGCGGCGCACTTCATTCCATTCGTCGAGGCGGGGCTCCATGGCGCGGAAATGCTCGGGCCGAGTGAAGGCATCTTTTGCCAGATAGATCCGACCACCTTCGGCGGCCACAAAGTCGTTCAATCGATCGATGACTTGCTGCGTATCTTGGTCGACCGGAATGTCGAGTGCATAGGATACGCCGCGCATTGGGAAAGAAATCATTCCCTTTCCTTCCGGCCCACAGTCTTTGACGACAGACAGAAATACTTTCGCGCGGTTGTCGTGCAACAGCCGCAAGAACTGCTCATGGCGTCGATGCGTGTGTGGCGCGGGCAACACGGCTTGGTGTTGCGTGAAACCGCGGCGGCCGTAGACGCGATTCCATTCGCGAATGACGTCGAGGGGGTAGAAAAAGGTCTCGGGATGGCTGATGTGTTGGTGCGGCCGGTCGCCGTGCGCGGTGTACTTCAGGAAGTTTCCGATGCGCAGCATCCAGGTCTGCAGAGCCCAGTTCGGCAAGTAGAGCGGGAAAGTCGGTGCGCCGCGCCACTTTGGGAGTCCGGCGGGCGCCTCGTCGGCTTCGGCCCAGCGGCCCTTCATCAACACGGCCCGTCCAGCATTTTCGCCGGTGATCAGAAAATCGGACCAGCACACCGTGAACGGCCACTGGTTGCCGGCTTCCTCGAGTCGTTCGAGGACCGTCTCGAAGCGATCGACGCGTTCGGTTTCCTCCCAGATCCACGGACTGGGGATGCGCTCGAGCTGAAACTCTACCTCGAGAATATGACCGGTGAGTCCCATGCCGCCCAGGGTGGCGCGGAAGAGGTCGTGTTGGCCGTCGGCGCATTCGATGACCGCACCGTCCGCTACACGCATCTTGAGCGAACGGATGTGCTCGCCGAAACAGCCGGCAACGTGATGGTTCTTGCCGTGAATGTCGGATGCGACCATGCCGCCGACAGTCACGTAGTGAGTCCCGGGCGTAACCGGAGTAAACCAGCCGCGTGGCAACGACAAACGATTCAGCCGCATCAGTGGGAAGCCGGCCTCGACCCGGACGATGCCGCTGTCGCGGTCAAACGACAGTAGGCGGTCGGCCAGAGGCGAAGCCGCGACGGTGTAGTCGCCGGCGGGAGGCAGAGAGGCATCGCCGTAGGCTCGTCCCAGGCCGCGCGTCAGAGCAGCCTCGCGGGTGATTGCGGGTAGGTTCTCGGAGCGCAGTTCGTGGCCACGCACCACAGGGTAGGACCCCCACCCCGCCATCTCGACGAGCTGCCTCGGCGACGATGGCCGGGGCTGGGTGCCGTGCACGACGCGCGGCTTCCACGATGAGCTTTGTGTTTTACCTGAATTAGCCATCAGTGCCTTTGATCAAGTCTCAGAGTAGCGAAAAAACTTCAATCCCACAGCGAAGGATACGAGACCGTAGGCAAAGAGAAAAGCTAGCTTGGGAAGAAGCTCGATGAAACTCTTATCTCGCAACATCACGTCGTGGATGGTGAACATCGACCAGGTCGTGACGACCCCCTTGGCAACGAACTGCATCCACGCCGGTTGCTCGAAGTAGGGCCACCAGCACCCTCCGAGTGCAGCGAGGATGAAGACGGCTGAAATTCCTACGGGCACGACCTGCTCTCGGGTCGAGGCAATGGCGGCGATGACCAGGCTGAATCCGGTCATGGCGAACACAATGGACGTTGTCGCGATGACGAGTGTCGGTACCGAGTTGCCGAGGGTTAGCCCGTAGGCGAGTTTGCCGAAGAAAAGCAGCAGTAGGAGCTGTACTGTGCCGACGATCAGGCGTGCTAGGAGCTTCCCTCCGACGATCGTGGCCTGCCCAACCGGGGCGACGGCTAGGCGTGCACTGGTTCCCCATTCCTCTTCGTCGCGCATGCCGAAGGCGACCCCAAAGATCATGCTGAGAAGTACGAAGGTCATGGCGAATCCAGGAACGTTTTGCTCGAGCGAAGTGAACTTGAGCCAGGTTCCGGTGAGACTGGCCTCCTCGAGTTCCAGGAGCTCCTCGCCAAACGGGTCGCCGAGAGATGAGGCCTCCCGATCGGCGAGCATCAGTGCCATCTTGATGGCCTGCAATTCTTTCCACGCCGCTGGGTCTGTCAGCAGCTCGATCGTCGAGGGCTCTTCTCGCAGGTAGCGTTTGCTGAGCCGCTCGGGCAGCACCAACATCGCTGGCGATCGATTCTCCATCGCTACCCAGCGCTCGGCAGTCTCGCGGTCTACGACGCGTACGTCGAGATGTTCTTTGAGACTTCGGATGAGGACGTTTGCGACAGGGCCTTCGTCCTCGTTGACGATCGGGAAGAGAATCGTCGAGCTGCCTTCCCCAGACTGCGTCTCGGCGATGACGAGAATGATGATGACCGGGACGATGAGGAGCGATACGGCCGCCCATCGGTCGCGCAGGATCAATCGGAGGTCCTTCAACGTGATTCGCAGTAAGGTCAAGGTAACTCAATCGTCTTCTGTGATCGCGTCGTCTCTGATCGCGTCGTCTCTGATCGCGTCGTCGGCGATGGCTTTTCCGTACTTTCGACGCATTCGACCGAGGACATTTTCGATGGATGACGCAGTCAGGAGGCGGTCGAGTTGCCGGCGAAAATTTGTCGTCAGGCTGAGTTCTTCAATCTGGATGTCGAATGCGGTCCAACCGCCTTCGATCTGGCGAAACTTGTAGGTGACGGCGAACTCGTCTTTCGGAGTGACGATCAAAGTGTCGACGCGCGTGTGATCGGATGCGGCTTCTTCTCCGACGTAGTCGAAGTCCGGGCGATCGAAGAGGAGAAGTTTCTGCACGTAGGTGCGTTGAAAAAGCTCGCGAAAGAGCTCGAGAAATTCCTTCTGTTGGGCAGCGTTGAACGTCCTCCAGTGTTTGTCGAGGGCGATTCGTCCCATGGTGTCCGTATCGAGAAAACTCCTCAATAGAATGTGTAGTTGAGAGAGCTTCTGGTTATGATTTTTCTCACTGTCGATGATCGTTCGCGCTTGTTCCAGGGTCTTGCGCGTATGGGCGAGCGCCGACAGGGCGTCGTTGGCAGAGGCGTCGCCGGCAGTCACGACTGTCCCCGATAGCGAAATCGCGAAAACGGCGTATGCAGCGGTTCGGAGGTTCATCAGTCGCGTAGTTCTTTGCCGGTCAGGTGGAGGAAAAGGTCGCCTAGACTCATCGGGGTGATCTGGATCGAGACGTTTGGGTTGTTCTTGGTGAGGTCCTGAAGAGGGCCTAGCAATCCACTTGCTCTCGATACAAGGAGTCGGCAGGTGTCGCCCTCGCTATCGATTTCTCGCACGTCCGGGTGAGTCGCGAATCTGGATTTCACCTGGCTCGGATGCGCTCCGCGCAAGAGGATGGTTTCGGCACAGCCGCGAGTGGCTAGTAGCTCATTGAGTGTTCCGGTCGCGGCAATCTGGCCTTCGTCCATGATAGCCAGACGGTCACACAGATTCTCGGCCTCTTCCATGTAGTGGGTGGTGTACAGGATAGCGGTGCCGCCGCGCTTTAGGTTGCGAATGATATCGAAGATATGTTCGCGGGAGTGGGGATCGACGCCGACGGTCGGTTCGTCCAGCAGGAGCAGGCGCGGCTGGTGAACGAGCGAGACGGCGAGATTGAGCCTTCGCTTCATCCCGCCGGAATAGACCCCGACGCGATCGTCGCGGCGTTTGTCGAGCCCGACGAGTTCGAGAAGCTCGTCGACCCGCTGGTCGAGCAGCGGTGGTTTGACGCCATACATTCGTCCGAAGAAGCGAATGTTCTCGGCGGCTGTCAGGCTCGGGTAGAGGGAGATGTTTTGCGGTACGAGTCCAATCTTGGCACGCACTCCCGCTACATCCTCGCGGATGCTGGCGCCGAAGATTCGGGCTTCTCCACCGTGCGGCTTCAGCAGAGTGGAGAGAACCGAAATCGTCGTCGTTTTGCCGGCGCCATTGGGGCCGAGCAGTCCGAATACCTCGCCCTCGTGAATCTCGAAGGTTAGGCCGTCAACCGCTTTGGTTTCGCCGTGGCGGCGGGTCAATTGGGTGACGGACAGGGCGATCGGGGTGTCCGAGGTGGCGACGCGATGCGGTTTCGTCGTGGGGATCTCGGCAGCGGGAGCGATACTTGCTGGCATGGTAGGCGCGTTGTAGCGGTTGCTGTTGCTCGATTCGAAATTGCCGTTTGAACGAGCGATTGTAGTGGATCGCCATCTCGCTTGCGAGCCGTGCCGATTGATTCCAATAAGGCGACGCATCAGGATCTGGACGGGCTCTTTGGCCCACCATGCGTATTAGACGGAGGATTATTTCATGTGGAGAAGCTGGATCGTCGTTGTTTGGGCGACGCTGGCTAGCTTGGCGCCATGCTGGGCCGGCGGATCGGAATCGCGGGATCCGGGATTGAGTCTCGCCGATTGTCTGCAGGCGGCCCTAGAGGCCGGTCCGCAGCGGGCGCTCATTGCCGCAGACCTGAGCCAGGCCCGAGCCCGGTTGGAAGTGGCCCGTGCGGGTCGCTTTGGCGAGGCTTCCTACACCCAGATAGCGGGATTGGTGAATGAAGCGCGCGGCGATGCGGTGTCGTCGCCGAACGAGCAGACGGACTTCTTTGATGGGCTCGGTCTGTTCACGCGGCTCGATCTCGATATACGGGTGCCGATCTACACGTTCGGGAAACTCTCGGCAGCGCTGGACGCAGCCGAAAAGGGTTTACTCAGCGAACAGGCACGCGGTGATGCTGCGCGGGCGGAGACGGTTCTCGAAACCAAACGTCTCTACTACGGGTTGCTGTTGTCGCGGCAGCTTTCGTACGTACTCGAGGACATGTTGGAAAACATGGGCGAGGCAATCGAGAAGACCGAGAAGCGGCTCGACGACGGAACTCGAAGCGTGACTGAGCTCGATGTGCTGCGGCTCAAGATTGGCCGTGCAAAGTTCGCGGCTGGGGTCGAGGAGGTTCATGCCTCGACCCGGCTGACGACCCGTGCTCTGGCGCGTGCGATTGGTATGGATCGGGGCGATGATTTGACCTTGGCTGAGACGCGGCTGAAGCCTGTGTCGTTCGAGTTGGGAACTCTCGAGGACTACGCCGATGACGGTGCGAGAGGGCGGCCGGAGTGGCGCCAAGTGGTCAATGGTCTCGAGGCCCAAGAGGCGCGCGTGAAACTCGAAGAAGCAAACGCCTTTCCAACCCTCTTTCTGGCCACTGGCATACGATATGCCTACGCCGATAATCGCGACGACCAGCTCAACCCGTTCGTCAACGACGACTTCAACTATCTCCAGCCTGTTGGCGTCTTGGGACTGCGCTGGAATCTGAACGTATTCGGCAATCGCGCCAAGGCGGCCGAGGCGCGGGCCGAACGCGACAAACTGCTGGCCCAGCGGCAGCAGGCGGAGAGCGGATTGCGGCTCGAGGTGGAGCGGGCGTTCGTCGATGTGGGGCGATCCAGGGCCACGATCAATGCGGCGTATGGCGGCCGCAAGGCGGCGCGCGGCCTCTTGGTGTTGACGGTCAGCAACTACGACCTCGGGCTCGGCGACGGCGAAGACCTGTTCGAGGCTTATGGGGCCTACACCGAGACGAGCACGGACTATTTCCGCGCTGTCCACGACTTCAACGTGGCTGTCGCGGAGCTGTCGCGCGCGGTCGGCCGGGAGTTGTTGGAGTTGGAGTACTAGCAGTCCGTTGAAAAACAGGACACGCGCTGCAAATGGTCTTTGGGCGCCATGGCTGCGTTGCGAAATCCTCAACAAAGGTCCCGACTTTGCCTCCCACCTCCGCCAAAGGCTTTGGTGGACAGGCCGGTTTCGCGCCTTGCCCTGACGCTCAAATCCTCATTTTCGCTTGCGCGCCTGTTGTTCAACGGACTGCTAGCGGCTCCCCCAAAGTTTTGGATTGTCGTCGAGGCTCTGTTCCAATCGGACGATTCCGGTTATGAATGTCTGTTCCGTATGGCGAGAGAGGTAACAACATGTCGGATTTGAGTAGCGCGGCCAGGCCGCTGACTGTGGATAGCGACGACCATGCGATATTTCGGCAGAGTGTTCGCCAGTTTGCCGAGCAGGCGGTCGCCCCTCATGTGATGGAGATGGATCAGGCCCAGACGATGCGGCCGGAGCTGATCCAAGGCGCGTTCGACCTGGGCATCATGGGGATCGAGATCCCGATCGAATACGGCGGCGCTGGGGCCGATATCTCGACCGCGGTCGTCGCGATCGAGGAAATTGCAGCGGTTGATCCTTCCTTGAGTGTTTGCGTCGATGTGCAGAATACGCTGGTCAACAATGCCGTGCTGCGTTGGGCGAATGACGAACAGAAGAAGCGCTATCTGCCGCGTCTGTGCAGCGACATGCTGGCCTCCTACTGCCTCAGTGAGACCGGCAGTGGATCCGATGCTTTTGCTTTGGCGACCAAAGCAGTGGAAGAGGGCGATCATTATCGGCTCAACGGCAACAAGATGTGGATCACGAATGGAGCCGAAGCGGGGTTCTACTTGCTCTTCGCTACTGTCGATCCGGATGCTGGGTATCGTGGCATCACAGCCTTCATGATCGAACGCAACTTTCCGGGATTCTCGGTTGGCAAAAAGGAAGACAAGCTTGGGATCCGGGCATCCTCGACGGTCGCACTGCACTTGGAAGACTGTATCGTGCCGAAAGAGAACGTGCTCGGTGAAGTTGGCAAGGGGTACAAGATCGCGATTGAGACTCTCAACGAGGGACGGATCGGCATTGGTGCGCAGATGATCGGTTTGGGCCGCGGCGCCCTCGACCATGCGCGCCGGTATGTGCTCGAGCGCAAACAGTTCGGCAAAGCGATCGCGGACTTTCAAGGAATTCAGTTTCAGTTCGCAGAAGCCGCAACGAAACTCGAGGCGGCCCGACTGTTGGTTTATAACGCGGCGCGACTCAAGGACGCGGGCCTGCCGTTCCTCACCGAGGCAGCAATGGCCAAGCTCTACTCGTCCCAGGCCGCGGAGCAGATCGCGAGTCGCTGTATCGAGCTACACGGCGGCGTCGGGTTTACGAAAGAGTTCCCGGCCGAGAAGTTCTACCGCGACGCCAAGATCGGGTCGATTTACGAAGGCACTTCCAACATGCAAATGCAGACCATCGCCAAGAACTTGCTACGCGAGTAGCAGTTCAGCAGCGGGGCAGAACCATCGGCGGCCGGGGCATGACGCCCCGGCCGCCGTGGTGCGGTCTAGTTGATGGCTTTTCCCTTGAACTTGCCGGGATCGTTCTTTTTGATGTCGAGGCTGTCGAACGATCCTTCCCAGCAGATGCCGGTGTCACTATTGATCAGCTGTACGGTGACTGGGAGATCCAGGGGCGGCACGATGTCCGGCAAAAGGTCGCCCTTCCCTTTGAAGATCACCTTGGCCTTGTTGACGACGCTGGCCTTGAGAATAACACGCTGCGTCCCGGCATGGTTCAGGTTCTTGTCCAGGTACTTGAAGCCCTTGGTGCTGATCGGCTTCCAGAGAGTCAAACTATCTGGAACCGTGGCATCGCCGATGAGGGCGTTGGTCGTGCCTGCGTAGAGGCACAGCGAATAGACGGCAGTGTTGATCGGGTCGGCGAAGTCCGCTGTGGAAGTGTTCTCCCCCTTGATCCATTTCCAAATCAGCTTGTCCTTGCTGCTGTCGGTTGTCTTGTCGATTGCGACGAGAATCGATTTGTCGGCGGTCCGGCACCCCACCGCGGGCGTCGTTGCGCAAAGCGCGTAGTGAACGGTGATCGATATGTGGTCGACCCCGGCGGTGTCGAAGCCGTCGGTCGCTGAAATCGCGGCGCCGAAGCCGGCCGCGTTGATGTCTGCGGCTGTCCAGGTCTCGCCCCAAAGGTCAGCGCTACTACCGTACGTAACAGTAGCGTCCGAAGTCGGCCAGAATCCCCCGAGCGACCGATCGGTTGCCCCGACAACTCCGCCCTTTACGATGCGTATCGCCGAGTCGACGACAGTCCCGAGGGCCGATCTTCGTTCGACGTGGACCTCAATGCCGGTGATCTGCGCCGGCGACGGGATCGAGAAACCGAAAGCGGTGGCCTTGAGGTACTGTGTCGGAGACCCATTGGGCGCAGCAGAGGCGACCACGTCATCACTGGCGTCGGCGTCTTGTGGGCCGCCCCACGGGATGACTCCCGCGCTTGCGTCGTTGGCGACCGTTCCCGGGCTGAGCGGTCCTTCGGAGAGCTGGCCGAGCGCGGGCATGGCAATGGAGATTGCTCCAATACACCACGACGCCAGGACCGCATTGCGCACTGCAGAACGAGCATGCTTCATCGATTTTTCTCCCTTGGGGAATGCCGCAAATGGCAAGGCAAACGGTAAGTTCAATGTATCCGACCTACGGCACCGACTTGTCAAGTTGAGGTCTGCCGCTTTGTGGTTGACGAAGCCCAGAGCCTAGCTGTATTGCGATGGCTCGCGTACGTACGTCGACGACAAGGTCTCGACGAAAGCAGGGTCTCGTAGGGGGTCCGTAGGGGGCACGTAGGCGATACCGCGTCCTTCAAGGTCGTCGGTGAATCGGCGCACGACTTCGTCGAATGAGATGTCATCGGCACCGCTGTCTACCATCCGCTCCTCGCGAACGTCGCGAAACACCATAGCCTTCCACGACACGCTGACGCGCAACTCGCTCCAGTCGGGACGCGCCAGAGTTTCCCGGTCGGAGATTCGCCATTCGTCTGCGTGGACGTACTCGAGGCGGGTATTCAGGCTCATTCCCGACAGCATCCCGCGCTTTGGGTCGCCGACCGGTAGAACGCGGTGAAACATGCGGTCGTTGTCGCCTACGATGGCGGTGTTGAAAATATCTCCTTGGTGTGAAGCCGGCGGCGCATCGGGGCCATTGGGCCAGTATTGAAAACCTCCGTCAGTGCCCTCATAGAACCAGGCAACAGCGGTGGCGATGCGGATTCTTTCGTTCTCGAAAAGGCCGGATCGTCCCATCACGTGAAGAATCCAGATGGGGTAACGGGTCCGGTTGATGCCGCGAAATGCGGGTACGTCCGTGTGTCCGTTGCCCTGCGGGTAGGGCAGCTGCCAGGTGATGTTCGAGTAGACTTGCTGTGGTCGGATGCGGTCGGTGTCGAAAATCGTACAAGCCGCGTCGGCAAGCTTGGGATTGTCTAAGAAAATTTCTGCGCCGTCCACCATCGGTCTGTCATAGGCCCAGTCGCCCCGAAAATTCGGCGCGACGATCATCGCTCCCGGACCCGACACGGCGCGATGCTCTGCGTCGTTGTGTAGGTAGCGCTGGACCGGGAAGTACGGTGAGTGCTTGCGGAGTATCTCCGCGATCTGATCCGGTGCGTCGAGCAGCCGATCGATGTAGATCGGTGAACGACACGGGTCATTCACGAAGTTTCTCCGAAACTCAGGCCGGTAGCATCGGCTAGTTCAGCAAGGGCCTGAGCGGTGTCGATCACTTTGATGGTTGTCATGCCAAGGGCGCGCGCCGGTTTGAGATTGATGCCGAGGTCGTCGAGATAGACGCATTCCTCAGCTCGAACGTCGAGAGCTTCGATGGCGCGCTCGTAGAATCCTGGATCGGGTTTGCGTACGCCAACTTTGCTCGATTCGATCACGAAGTCGAACTTCTCCATGACCTCTGCGACCTTGCTAGCGGCGCTGTCGGCCTGGGTCATTCCCGGCCCTTTGCCGAACGCGATGTTATTGGTCAGGCAAGCGGTCTTGAAGTGTTCGCCACAGTGGTCGAGGGCGCGAACCATCTCAGGCCGTAGGTCGCCCGCGAGCAAGCCGAGTACTTTCCGTCCAGGTAGGGATCGGCCAGCGTGGCTCGCTTCGGAATCGAAAAGCTCGTCGAATTCTTCGACCGAGATGTCGCTGCGCTCGAGCCGCGCCCAGGCGTTGTCGTCTGGATTCGTGGCGTTGATTTGCCGAATGAAATCTTCGGGGTATCCGTTCTCCCGTTCGAAACGGCGGAAAGCTTCGAATGGACTGGTGGTGAGAACACCGCCGAAATCCCAGAGCACTGCTTTGACCATCGCGACAAAGTAGATGGAAAAATCGCGCCTCGCCAGGCGGCGCCCACAGGGCTTGCTTCAACCGCAACGATGCCCCGGAGCCTTTCGGCGCCGGGGCATCGTCTTGATCAGTCCGGATTCAGATTAGGCCGGCTACTGCTTGGCCTTGAACTTGACGCCGTCGTTCTTTTTGACGTCGGTCAGTTCCATCTCGAAGCACCCGA
>JAJCZJ010000009.1 GCA_029262455.1 Deltaproteobacteria bacterium
CGTCGGGCTGCGCAGAACGAAACCCGTCGAGGGCGATGCGCAGCTCGTCGCGTACCGGTTCCAATGCCGCGCGCAAGTCGCCAATGGCCGGCGGATGCAATCGGCGCCGTGCCTTCTCAAAAGCATCGACTGCCCGCAATACCGCAGGACCTAGGTTGCCTATCTGTTCGACGAATTTGGAAGGCATAGTCGATTCAACACAAGACACAGCGCTGGCGGTACGTCAAAAGAGCCGCCAGTCGCGTCGTGCCGGCGCGACGATCTGGCACGATCCATACGGAGGGCGACGCTTACCGAGCCGCGCACGAATTTCAACGGAAACCATGGAGGGGGGCTCCTCGCCGAGCCGCGCCCACCCCGATGTGACGTTGCTCGACAGGAGGTTTGCCCCTTCAGAGCGAGTGCGGGATGGTTCGCAGTTGCGAGAAGTGATTAATCTGCCAGACAATGGAGTTACCGCGTGACGAATCCGATGCGAGGCAGTGGATCGTTGAGAACGGCGCGGCAATTTCGAAGGAGAATTCAAAATGAGTGACCGCGCCCCGGCCGTCAATTTCTTGGTCAACAAGACCGATTGGAAGAGTCATTGCTTCGAGGAGGTTGGTGTTCCCGAGCTGGCTGCGGGCGAGGTGCTCTTTCGCGTCGACCGTTTTGCGTTCACCGCCAACAACATCACCTATGCGGTCGCCGGCGACATGTTGGGCTATTGGAACTTCTTCCCGGCGCCCGATGGATGGGGGCGACTGCCGACCATGGGGTTTGGCGACGTGATCGCCTCCTCCCATCCCGAGGTGGCGGAGGGGACGCGGTGTTTCGGTTTTTATCCGATGTCGCGGTATCTCAAGGTGGAGCCGGGCGAAGTCAGCCCGACGCAGATCGTCGACGCCGCGGCGCACCGCAAGGATCTCGCTCTGGCCTATAACCAGTACAGTCCGGTTGGGCGCGACGCGCTGTACGATGTCGAGCACGAAGACACTCTGATGCTGCTGCGCGGCCTGTTCATGACCTCGTTTCTCGCCGACGACTTTCTCGCCGACAACGACCACTACGGAGCCGAGTCGATCTTGATCTCGAGTGCATCGAGCAAGACATCCATTGCTCTAGGGCATTTGGTGCAACGTGGCGGGCGTGCGCGAGCAGTTGGCCTGACTTCAGATCGCAACCTAGAATTTGTCCGCGGGCTGGGGTGTTACGATCAGGTGATTACGTATGACGAAGTTGGGTCACTCGACCCGGCGAAAGCTGCGGTGATTGTCGATATGGCTGGCAACGGCCAGCTGATGCACACAATTCATTCGCACTTCGGCGATAGCCTGAAGCACAGTTGCGCGATCGGCATGACGCACTGGGACGCTACGCCGAGTGCGGAAGCTCTGCCCGGGCCGACGCCGGAGTTCTTTTTCGCCCCATCGCAGATTCAAAAGCGAGTCGCCGACTGGGGAGCTTCGGTGCTGCAGGAGCGGCTCGTCGAGGCCTGGACGGGTTTCCGTTCGTTTGCCGATACGTGGTTGGTTGTCCAGCGCGGGCAGGGGCGCAGCGCTGTCGAGCGGGTCTATATGAAAACGCTCAATGGCGAGACGCAGCCGCAGCATGGTCATGTCCTGAGCTTGTGGGACTGAATCGGGCGGACGCCTTGCAGCGCCAGCTCTGTTTCTCAGCGGACCGCTAGGCGATGTGGAGGACGATCGTCCTCTCGCCCCTGAACCGCCGATGCTCCCACAGATAGATGCCCTGCCAGGTACCGAGTGCCAATCGGCCGCCGACGAAGGGGATGGAGAGAGAGGCTGAGGTCAGCGCCGACTTGATGTGGGCCGGCATGTCGTCGGGACCCTCGGCGTTGTGGGTGTAGAGGGGATCGTTCTCGGGCACCAGCCGGTTGAGCCAGGATTCGAGATCGCGGCAGACAGCCGGGTCCGCGTTTTCCTGGATCGTTAGGCTAGCCGAGGTGTGCTGGATGAAGACGGTGCAGAGTCCGTCCTCGATTCCGCAACCTTGGACTGCCTGGTCTACGAGCGGCGTGATCTCGTGAAGCCCCTGTCCACCGACATGGCAGGAGAGTCGGTGGACGGGGCTCACGGTAGATTGTGAAGTGCTAGTCGCGCGAGTTCAGGAAAAAGCTCAGGACATACCAGAACATCAACGCGACGGAGGCGAAGAGCTCCAACGCGGCGCCGACGTGTCGGTCTTCTGGGAAGTGATGAATCACGTTTGAAGTGTCGTAGAGGATGGCTGTGCCGGCAAAGCCGATCATGCCGACCGAGAACCAAGTCCCCATGTGGAATCCGAACATCACCGAGCCAACGATCATCAAGATTGCAACGATTCCACCCCAACGCAGAAACGCTCCCAAGAAGGAGAAGTCGGTTCGCACGGAGAACGCGACGGCGGTCAGTCCTGCGAAGCCGACTAGCGTCACGGTCGCGGCGCTTTGGATTGCGCCCGGTGCCACTGTGTTGGCGATGAACAGGAGCGGTACGAAGATGATCGACTCGGCGAGGACGAATCCTCCGAGAGCGGCGTATTGAACTCCGACGGATTCGGACGTATGGGCCGCGCGGCTGGCGACCCAGCTGGTGACCATGAAGGCTCCCAGAACGAGTAGCCAGCTGGTCCCGAGCATGGCGCTCGCCATGGTCTCCGCCAAGCCACTCTTGAAGTAGTAGAGCTCAAGGAGGGTGAAAGCGGTTACGGCACCGAACAGGTGACTATAGGTGCGGGTGATGAAATCCGCGCGCGAGCTGCCGCGTGCCCTGACTCCGCTTGCGGAGTCGCCTGTATAGTACTGATCACTCATGGAAGTTCCTCATATTGTGTATCCGTGAATCGTAGCACGGAATGACTGCGAGGGGAAAAGGGCGAATTGATGCCCGGCAGAGCCTCGGCGGTCGTTGCATCGGCGCCGATTGGTCGCCATTGTTCTCTTTCTCGCCGGGGCGGAGTGATGAAGAAGAGCAAGCTAATTTCTTTTGCCGTAACGATAGTGGCCCTGGCGGTGCTGGTGTTCTCCCTCTGGTTGGTGCGGACTTCTCCCGAGGCGCTGGCCGATCGCGAGCGGCAAACGGCGGCTTCGGAGCCTCTCGCGGAGCTGCGGGAATCGCCCCCGTCGGTAACGGTGGATACCTTCGTGGTGCGAACTTCGACGGCCGCTACAGCTGTCGAGGTCGCAGGCGTCCTGGCACCCGTTCGCTCGGTTGCGGTGGGAGCTGATGTTGCGGGCAAAGTCGTTGAAGTCTTGGCCGAAGAGCACACGCCGGTTGCCAAAGGCGAGGTCATCCTACGCCTCGATCCGGCCCTCCCGCTGGTCGCGGTTGAGCTGGCACGGGCAGCGCAGCAGGTGGCGCAGGCGACCTTGAGGCAGGCGCGTTCGGAGTTGAGCAGGCAACAGGACCTTGCCCGGCGTGGCATCGCGTCCGCTGTCGAGCTCGAGCGAGTCCAGACCGATTCGAGTCGTGCCACCGCGGAGGTTGCCCGGGCAGCGGCGCAACGACTCGATGCCACGACGCGCCTGGAGAAGACGCAAATCGTTGCTCCCTTCGATTCAGTCGTCACGTTTCTCGACCTCGAGCCCGGAGCCTACGTTTCGCCCGGCCAGACGATTGCCGAGGTCATGGATCTCTCCGAGCTTGAAATCGAGATCGGCGTTAGCGATCGCGAGATCGGGACCCTCAGCGAAGGGCAGCAGGTCGTCGTTTTGGTGGACGTTTTCGCCGGCGAGAAATTCGCTGGGACTATCCATCGTGTCGGGAGAGCGCCTGATGCTCAAACTCGGCGCTACCCGGTGCCCGTGCGTCTTGCGAACACTGCAACGCGACTATTGCCCGGAATGCTCGCGACCGTACAGCTCGACATCGGCGGGGGGGATGCGTTGCGCGTTCCCCGCCGGGCCATACAGCAGGAGTTTGATCTCGACTATGTCTTTGAGATCGTCGGCGAAGCCGCCGAGTCTGGTGACTCGCAGGGGACGGTGGTGAAGCGGCGCGTGACGACGACCCGCGTCGCTTTTCGACCGGACGTTGTCGACATTACCTCTGGTCTGTCCGGCGGTGAGCGGATCGCGACAACCGGGGTTCGGGAGCTGCGTGACGGCCTGAAGGTTCGTTTCCGGGATCGTGAGGCTCGCCTTTGAGTCTACCCAGCTTCAGCGTACGCCAGGCGGTCCTGGTCAACGTCCTGTTCTTCGTATGCGTCTTCGGTGGACTCGCCGCCTACAGTCGCATTCCGGTCGAGTACTGGCAGGAGGTCGTCCTCAATACGGTCAACCTGACGACGGTATGGAGTGGGGCGTCGGCAGAGGAAGTTGAGCGACTGGTCACCCAGAAACTCGAGGAAGAGCTACAGTCAGTTGCTGACATCAAGGAGATGCGATCGGTATCATCGGCGAATTTGTCGTCGATCGTGATCGACTTCAATGAGGATCTCGACCAGATCGAGTACGAGGGTGCCGTCAACGATGTGAGGGCGGCGATCGATCGGGTTCGCGATCTTCCCGACGCCGCTGAGGAAACGACACTCTTCGAGGTGACGGTTTCCGAGGTGACGCCGGCCGTTTTGGTCGCGGTTGTCGATACCCAGGGGGTCGGGATCGTAGCCCTGCGTGAGATTGCGCGCGAGGTGGAAGACCGCGTTGGCGACATACCCGGGGTGCGTCGAGCGGAGATCCTCGGTGACCGGGAGCGTGAGGTCCGGGTGCTGATCGATCGGGACGTTTCCGCCCGCTACGGCGTAACGGTGCCGGAGGTGGCTGCGCGGATTCGGCAACAGAATCTCAACGTCCCTGCCGGTACGTTCGAATCGGACGATATCGAAGCGACGCTGCGCGCGCGGGGAGACTATCAAGATTTCGGTCAACTGCTTGCGACTGTCGTGCGTGAGAGCTCAGACGGAACGTATGTTCGGTTGGGTGACATCGCCCGGCTCGAGGGAGGTTTGGAGAAGCGGCTCATCGCCACCCGCTACAACGGGCAACCGGCGTTCCTCGTCAATGTAACGAAACAATCGGGGACCGATGTGATCCAGCTGTCCGGCCGCATCGGCGCTTGGATGCAGGACTACGGACGCGACCTGCCGGAAGGAGTCGAGCTGCACAAGACTCTCGACGCGGCGAGCTTCGTCGAGCCGCGTATGCGTGTGCTCGGGGAAAACTTGGTCAGCGGAATCATCTTGGTCATGCTCATGCTGTGGGCGACGATCGGATTTCGCAATGCTCTGCTGACGGTGATCGCGATACCGTTCTCGTTCTTGACGGCGCTGATGTTTTTTCCGCTCGGCGACATCACGATCAATTCGACGACGCTGATGGGGATGTTGCTGGTCTCGGGGATGTTGGTGGACGATGCGATCATCGTTCTCGAGAACATCTACTCGCACATCGAGCGCGGCGCGCCGTTGCGCGACGCGGTCGTCAAGGGTGCGGAAGAGGTGGCCTGGCCGGTGGTGGCAGCGGTTACGACGACTTGTGCCGCGTTCGGTCCCTTGCTGTTCGTCGGTGGAACCGCTGGGAAATTCGTCGCGATCTTGCCAAAGGCCGTGTTGATTTGTCTGATGGCGTCCCTGTTCGAGTGCCTGGTGATTTTGCCTGCGCACTACATGGACTTCGGTAGCCGCACGGCGCGAGCCACGGGCGAATCCACGGGACTGTTCGCGCGATTTTTCTCCTGGCCAGGCCGTCTCGTCGTGCGGATGAGGGAGGGGTATGCACGTGCGCTAGATGTCGTTCTAGCGCATCGAGGTTCGTTCGGACTGTTGACCATCGCCGTGTTTGTTCTCGCCTATGGTGCATGGGGGCATTTGCGGCTCGAACTGTTTCCGGGGGAGTTCGACAACTTCAACGTACTGATCGAGACCCCACCGGGTTATAGCCTGGATCAGACTGAGCGTGTTGTGACGGCGGTCGAACAGGAACTCGTACCGCTGCTCGGCGACGGGGTCTCCGATTTTGCGTCGACCATCGGCGCCAGTGTCGCTTCCAATTACGATCGTGTTACGGGGCCGAATGTTTCCCGCACTTTCTTGATCATGGAACCGACTGTCGAGAATCGGAAGCGACCCGAGGGACTGCTGTTTCGGGTGCGTGACCGCCTCGATGCTTATCGACGAGAAAACGATGCCGATTTTGCCGAGCTGCGCGTCGCCGCGGAGCAGGACGGGCCGCCGGTTGGACCGCCGGTTGAAGTGCGCATCCAAGCGGAAGATTACGGCGTCGCCAAGGCGGTTGCGTCGGAGATGACGGCCTATTTGCGGAGCGTTCCCGGTGTCTACAACGTCGAAGACAATCTAGAGCTCGGCTCCGAGGAAGTGCGGCTCGTCATCGACGAGGAGCGTGCGGCGCGGCACGGACTGCGTTTTCAGGACTTGGCGCAGGCGCTGCAAGGGGCCAATGACGGTCTCGTTGCTTCGAGCTTTCGCGATCCCAAGCGCAATGAGGACACAGACATCCGCGTCATGCTGGAAGAAGCCGACCGCCGCGGACTACAGGATTTGCTGGACATTGAGGTTCGGACGCCAGGTGGCTACTTGGTGCGTCTGCGCGACGTGGCGGACATCGATGTCGGGCGCGGCTACTTGTCGTATCGGCGTTACGATGGTCAACGGACAGTGAGTGTGTTTGCCGAAGTCGATGACGTGCTGGCGACATCTTTCGGGGTGAACACCCAACTGAGCGGCCGTTTTGCGGATGTCGAACGTCGGTATCCCGGTGTTCGGGTCGTGTTCGGCGGAGAGTTTGCCGAGACCGAGAAGTCGTTCGGCGCTGTCGTGGCGGTGTTTCCGATCGCGTTGTTGTCGATCTATATGATTCTCGCGGCGTTGTTCCGCAGCTACCTACAACCGCTCGTCGTCACCGTCGCCATCCCATTTGCGTTTGTCGGCGTGGTCGCGGGCGTGACCCTCCTCGGGTACAGCGTGACGTTCCTGCTGTTCTACGCGATGGTCGGATTGACCGGCGTTGTCGTGAACGATTCGCTGGTCATGGTCGACTTCGTAAACAAGGCGCGCGCGGAGGGAATGCCTGTTCTCGAAGCAGTGCGGCAGTCAGGCATCCGCCGCTTTCGGCCGATTCTGCTGACCACGTTGACGACGGTGGTGGCTCTCTTGCCCATGGCCCTGGGGTTGCAGGGAGCGTCAAAAACCTACGGTCCATTCGCCGCGTCGATCGCCTTCGGTTTGTTCGTGGCAATGATCGGCACACTCTTCGTGGTGCCCCTGGCGTACATGTCGCTGATCGTCTGGCAGGAGCGGCTGGGCCGGGTAGGGCGGGCGGTTGCGTCGCGTTTCGCCGGTCTGCGGGGCAGCCATGGGGCGACGGCGGGTGGCTCAAAAAGAGCTGTAAAGTCGGCGAATTAGGGCTGTGGCAGGAGAAATCTGCAATTCGGACTGGACAGTGCGAATCGGATTGGCTAAGAATGCGAATCGGATTCTGGTTTTGATTTGCGAGACACGATGGAAGCTGCCGAACGCGTTCAATTGACATCGGTTTCGGGCCCGAAGCAGGCTCGGAGCGAGAAGACGTTGTACCGCATCCTCGAGGCGGCGGAAGCGCTCATTGCCGAGCAGGGGTTGGCGGGTCTTTCGATTCCGGAAGTGGCGCGCCGCGCGCAGTCTTCTGTCGGTGGCTTTTACGCCCGCTTTCGCGACAAGAACGAGCTGTTGCGCGCCCTCGAGGAACGGCACTTTCGGCATCTTTCGGCGCACCTCGACGCGGTTTCCGATGCGTCTCGCTGGGAGAACGCGACGGCTGCGGAGATCGTTCGCGGGGCTGTCGATGAGTTGGTGGATATCACCAATCAGGATCGCCACATGGTCTTGGCGTTTCTGTTTCGCTCGATTCAGGATCCGCGCATTCGCGAGGATGCGCTGCGATTCCGTCACGAAGTCGAGGATCGAATCCGCGGACTGCTGTTGGACCACGCCGATGGCTTCGACCATCCCGATCCGAGTTTGGCGATCGATCTCGGCATCCAGGTCGCGTTTGCATTGATGCAGCAACACGTGTTGCTCGAAGCGACGCAGGCCGGTGGTCGGACCTTGTCGGACAAGGAACTGAAAGCCGAGATCACGAGTGTTTTTTTACGCTACGTCGGAATTAGAGAAGCGGTTGAGGACGACGAACGGCGCGTTGCGCCAAACGATTGATTGCTAGCTGGAGGAAACGATGGACTACACGCAGCACAATCCACTGCCGTTGCCTGAGGGCGAGGCCTATCGCGAGTTGCAGGCGACGATCGACACGGTTTTCGATTGGAAGTACGAGCTCGAGAGAAAGAACCTTCTCGGTCTGTACGAGAAGGGGAAGACGTTGGCGTGGAACGCCAACGATCTCGATTGGTCGATCGACGTCGATATCGAAAAGATGATGCAGGAGCGCATCGACAATGGCATGGGCGCCATGGTCAACCAGATGATGAGTCCGCCGATCAAGATGGAAGACGAACAAGTCATGCGCATGCAGCTCAACATGAATGCGTTCATGCTGTCGCAATTCCTTCACGGCGAGCAGGGAGCGCTGATCGCGACCGCCAAAATCGTCCAGGGAGTCCCTTGGGCAGAGGCAAAGTTTTATGCCGCCAACCAGGTCGCCGACGAAGCGCGCCACGTCGAGGTCTATCACCGCTACCTGACGGAAAAGTTGGGCGTCTCCTACGAGATCATCCCGAGCTTGCGAACGTTGCTCGACGATATCGTGATGGACTCGCGCTGGGACATTACTTTCCTCGGCATGCAGATCATGGTCGAGGGGCTGGCTCTGGCAGCGTTTGGCACCACGAAGTTGCAGATGGCAGACGAGCCGCTGATCCAGGATCTGATCACGCGTGTCATGCAGGACGAGTCGCGCCACGTTGCGTTCGGTGTGTTGACGCTGAATGATCTCTACAAGGAGATGAGCGAGAACGAGTTGCGCGAGCGCGAAGAGTTCGTCATCGAAGCGACCTACCAACTGCGCGACCGTCTGCTGATGGAGCCCGTCTTCGAGCGTCTGGGGTGGGATGTCGATTTGTGGACCAATTGGGCCAAAGAGACCCCGTTCATGGTCGGATTCCGACAGATGATGTTTTCGAAGATCGTTCCGAACTTGAAGCGTCTTGGCCTGCTGACTCCGCGGGTTCGCGCTGCTTACGAGAAGATGGACCTGCTGCGCTTCGAGCATCTCAAGGACTCGGTAGAAGAGCCCGAAGCAACACCGCCGCACGAGTTGGTCGAGCTGCTCAATCAGCTGATGAGCAGCAAGGCGGCGGAGAACGCTGCCGCCGCTCAATCGGCATAACTCTTGACGAGTACCGTCTCGACTCAATGGCGCTACCCGGCGCAGATTTGCGCTGGGTAGCGCCGTTCATCGAGGGCGAAGTGTGACCAGTACGACCGTCAGACAACTGGGGGTCGCCCTCGTCACGACGAGTGCTGGTGCACTGCCGGTTTTCCTCACTTCGGCGCTGATCCTTCAGGTCAGTGTTGAGCTCGAATTTCCGGTCGAGCAGTTGGGCGCGGCGGTGGCGATCTATTTTGCGGCTGGCGCGCTGACCTCGGCGCCGATGGGGCGCTTGTCCGAGCGCCTCGGGCCAGCTCAGGCGCTGCGCTTCGGCGGTGCGCTCAGCGCTGTTTGCCTGCTGCTGATCGCAGTCTCGTGGGACTTTGTGACTCTGGCAGCTTGCTTGTTGCTCGGAGGTGTATGCAACGCCCTGTGTCAGCCGGCCGCCAACTTGTACGTCACCCGGTCGATCGATCGCTCGCGTCGCGGACTGGCTCTGGCCTTGAAGCAGTCGGCGATTCCGGCGGCGACCCTGATCGGTGGCTTGGCTGTGCCTCTGATCTCTTTGACGGTGGGATGGCGCTGGGCCTTTGTCGGTTGCGCCGTGATGGCTGCGGTGACCGCATCCGTTGTCCCGGCCGTCAGCGATACGGCGAAGGCGACAACGCCGGAGAAAGGCGACCGGGCGCCGCTCGGTGCGATGCTGCTGCTCGCCTCGACGGTCGGGTTCGGAGCCGCCGGCGCGGGGTGCCTAGCCTCATTTGCCGTAGCGGGAGCGGCGCGCGTCGGCTTGGTCGAATCCTCGGCGGGCTGGTTGGTGGCGTTTGGCTCAGCCCTGGCAGTCGCGACCCGCCTGGCGTTGGGCTACCGGGCCGACATGAGAGACGGTGGGCACTTGAAGATCGTTGCGGGGATGTTGGCCGTCGGCGGTTGCGCGGCGGTCGGTCTGTCGACCTCGAGTCCAGCAGCGTTTGGCCTGGCTGTGCCCATCGTCTTTTCCTTCGGCTGGGGATGGCCGGGACTCTTCAATCTCTCGGTTGTGTCCCACAACTCGGCAGCGCCCGGCGCAGCCACGGGATTCACGCAGACTGGGACGTACCTGGGAGCGGCGGTCGGCCCCGGGATTTTTGGACTGTTGGCAACCAACTCGTGGACGCAAGCGTGGAGCATCGTCCCGGTGTTCTTTTTGCTCGCCGCCTGTGCGGGAATCGGTGCGCGCCGAGCCCTTCAGCAACACCGAAATTCGTAGCTCCCCCTTTTTGCCAAGGAGAGGGTTTGGGGGTGGTCGCGACGAGAGCTGGAGCATCGATTTTGGCTGGTCCAACGATGTTAACACCGAATTAACGCCTCTTTAGGTAAACGAAGGGAGGCGATGCGATGGTTGGAACCCTATTGATTTTGGTAGCGGCTCTCGTGATATCCGCCCAGAGCGCGGAGCAAAAGCGGCCGCCGAAGGATCACCAGGCACGGCAAGAACGGAAGGCTCGTGAGCGGCTTCGTAGTGAGAGTGGCGAACGCGGCCACGTGCGGCGACACAATCTCATCCGCAAAGAAAGCCACGTTGGCAAGCGACCTGGTTGGCGCAGGATCGATGAATGAAACAGGTCGTGGTTGGTGATTGGTGATTGGTGAGATCGCTTTTCACGAATCACGGATCACCAGTCACCAAAAAGACACGGAGGTTCTTCGTTGCCTACTTTGCCTTGAAGAAATCCGGATCGCTCTTCTTGACGTCGGTGACGTCTACCGAGACACATACGCCGTCGCTGGCGCGCAGCTGAATGGTCGCGCTGCTGGTGCCGGCGAGGAGCGCGGTGATACCACTCGGCAGATTGATTCCCTTGCCTTTGACGAGTGCCTTCGATTTACCAGCGTCGCCGCCTTTGACGAGGATCTTGGTGATGCCGTTGGAGTTGCCGGCCTTTTCCCCGAACTTATATCCCTTACCGTCCGGCGGGGCTTTTCCCACCGCTTTCCAGCACGCCTTTCCGTCACAGGTCGTTTCCGCCGACCGATCGACTTGGAATCCGTCGATCGCGTGGAGCAGTGCGGTGTTGGCTCCGTAGATGCACAGGTCGTAGATCGTGCCGCCGCTGAGGAGCGGATTGCCGAGCTGGGTCTGCGTGATCGCCGGTCCCTTGATGAACTTGGCTACGAGTTTGGACTTGGCGCCGTCCTCTTTAACCAAGAGCAGCCCCTTGCCGAAGCCGGTCATGCAGGCGCCGTCGACGTTCGCCGGACAGTTCGGTACCTGGGAAGTGCACGACTCAGTCGCCGGTAAGCTGGCGGTCAAGCCGAGATTGTTTTCCGGCGTCGCCGGATCGGCGCAGTTGAAATCGGTTTCGTTGTCGTTGGTGATGCTGCTGCGCTCGAGGCTGTGGCCGTCCGGCGCGATCGGGTGCGAGTTGCCGATGATGGCGTTCAGGGTTGCGTTGCTCGTCCCGGCGAACGTGCCGTAGGCAACGCAATCTACGTAGTTCGCGAAGTCGCTCCGCGTCCAAGTCGGGGCTGCGGGAATGATGACGCCGGGGCCGCCACCGAAGCAAACCATGCCTCCGCCGGTCGGCAGAATTCCGGTCGGAAACATGAAGTCCGGCACCACGCCGCTAGCCGCCATGAACTCTGCAGTGCCGATGATCCAGCGCGTATCGACGCCACCATTGGGGATGTTGGAGGGGACGACCAGCAGGTCTGCGATATAGTTTGCATTGATATCGAAAGCGGCGAAGACCGAATCTTCCACGAAGGTTTGCGATCCCGCGAGCATGCGGACTTCGACAAACTGAACGTCTGAATCGCCGCCGTAGCTCGTCATCACTTCGTCGATCACCGCGATGTGGAACAGGGCGTTCGATACGCGCACCAAGCCGAGCAGCGCGATAGCGCTGCAAAGACCGACGGCTGCTTTTCTCGTTGTCATGAATCCCCCGTTGCCGATTGGCGATCAACTCACCGAAACAGGTTGACACTAGCCCCTTGGCTCGGATTGGGTCAATCGGAATCATATGTGGGCTAACAGCCCGTTGAAAAACAGGACGCGCGCTGCAAATGGTCTTTGAGCGCCATGGCTGCGTTGCGAAATCCTCAACAAAAGTCCCGACTTTGCCTCCCACCTCCGCCAAGGCTTTGGTGGACAGGCCGGTTTCGCGCCTTGCCCTGACGCTCAAATCCTCATTTTCGCTTGTGCGCCTGTTTTTCAACGGACTGCTAACAGATGCTTGTGGCAAGAGACTTAGTAGAATGTGGCTGATTTTGGTGCGGGCTTCCGTGCTTGTGCTGCTCTTTGCCGTGGTTTGCGGTTGTGAGCGAGAGCGGGAGTTCAAATCGGCGGGAAAGCTCGTGGGGGTCAACCGTTCTGAATCGACTGTCACGATCGAACATCCGCCGATTCCAGGCTTGCTGCGCGCGTCGGTATCGAGTTTCAGGCTCGCCGCGGTGGCGCTGCTCGATGACGTGGTGATTGGGGATACCGTCCTCTTTCGCTTGAGCAAACAGCCTCAGGGTGCCCTCGAGCTGACGTTTCTGGAGGCGACTGCACAAGGTCAGCGCGGCGTACACGACCACACCCCGCACCACGGCGGCGTCGTGGTCATGCGGGGCGAAGACCACTACGAGGCAGTCGCAACGGCGTCCGGCCTGATCTCGTTGTTCTTGAGCGATCGCTGGCGCAAGCCCCAATCCGTGTCGGGGGTCAGCGGTACAGTGACCGTGAAAGCGGTCGGAACGGGGCCGACTGAGGCTCTCGCGCTGCGCCAACGTGATGGTGCGCTAGACGTCGAGGTGGGCTCGTTGGCTGGCGACGACGTCGATTTGACGTTCGCGATCTCGCGCGGGGGAAGCCAGACGACCCTGCGCTTCTTGTTACCTTTTCGACAGGGTGGAGTCGGTGCCGGGGGGCTACCGCTCGACGGTTGTCGTGGAGTGGTGGACGCAAGTCCCAACCGGCTTCGTTGTGTCATCGACTTCGAGAAACCCGTGACGGCGATCGCGACCCGTGATGGCCTGTTGTTCGTGGCGGCGATCGATCTCGGAGTGTCGGCGTGGACGATTCCTGGCGGCGAATTTGTTCGCGGCTTCGAGGCGCCGCCGCCAATGCGCGGCAATGCCGACGAGGCGGCGCATGTCGAAGCGATCAATTCGATGTCGGTGAGCCCGTTGGGTGACGAGTTGGCAGTCACTCTGGAGAACCGAATCATCCTCTATCAATCGCGTACGGGTGCGTTGCGCGGCGCCTATACGATGGGCACGCACATCCTGCGCGATCTTGCCTGGTCTGGCGAAGGGGCAAACCTGTTCTCCACGGGCTTTTACGATGAACGCGCGAGGGCGGTCTCGGCGCGCAGCGGAGTCGAGACCGGTGCCTTCAATTCGCCGACGGAAGTATCGGCGGTGGCGTTGGGGCCGGATGCGAAGAGCGTGCTCGTCGGCAATCGCGACGGGCAGGTTCTGGTCTTCGACACCACCGGCGAGAGGCGAGGAGACCTGTCGACTGGGACGCGGACGGTCCATGACATTGCGACCGCTACCGATCGCGTGATCGCGGTAAACCACGGCGGCGTGATGGTGATCTGGTCGGGGCCGGACATGCGCGAAGTCGGTCGTGTCGACGTCGGTACGCGACTATACGCTGTGGCCGTTGCCCCGAGTGGCGACCGCTGGGCCAGCGCGGGCATGGATGGGGTCTTGCGAATTCACCGCAACGACGGGGCGATCGAGCGCGTCATCGACTGGCACCGGGCGCAGGTGTTTTCCGTGGCCTGGCCGTTGCCGGAAACGCTGGTGTCGGGTGACATGAAGGGGAGAGTTGCGATCTGGGATGTGGGGGGTGGGGGTTCGTGATTGGTGACTGACTGGTGATTGGTGACTCGTGATTGGTGATTGGTGATCGTTTTTGACGAATCACGAATCACCAGTTACCAACAAACACACGGGGGTTCCCCGATGACTCGAGAAACCCCCGTGCTTTGCAGCTGTTGTAGCTTTGCCTACGCCGGAAACGCTTCGAAGAGCGCCGCTGCGCCCATTCCGCCACCGATGCACATGGTGACGATGCCCCACTGTTTCTTGCGGCGTCGAAGCTCGAGCAGGATGGCGCCGGTTTGACGGGCGCCGGTCATGCCGTACGGGTGACCGATCGAGATCGCGCCACCGTTGACGTTGAGCTTGTCGGGATCGAGACCGAGGTGGTCGCGGATGTAGACGGTTTGCGACGCGAAAGCTTCGTTGAGCTCGATCAGATCGATATCCTCGAGCTTCTTGCCGGTGCGCTCGAGCAACTTGGGAATTGCGAATACCGGACCGATCCCCATTTCGTCTGGCTCGCAGCCGGAGATGACCAAGCCGTGGTACGCACCGAGCGGCTTGAGGTTGCGCTTCTGCGCTTCCTTGTCGCTCATTAGGACCAGCGCGGCGGCGCCGTCGGAAAGCTGCGAGGCGTTGCCGGCCGTGACCGAACCGCCTTCCTTGAACGCGCCCTTGAGCTCGGACAACTTGGCGACGGTCGTACCAGCGCGAGGACCTTCGTCCATGGCAAAGTCGAGCTCGACCTCGGAGACTTCGCCGGTGGCCTTATCTTTGCGCTGCATTTTTACATGCATTGGCGCGATCTCGTCGGCGAGCGCGCCGGATTCGATAGCTGCCGCGGTACGTTCTTGCGACAGCGCGGCGTACTCATCCTGCGATTGGCGCGTGACGTTGTAGCGCTCGGCCACGACCTCGGCGGTGTCACCCATGCCCATGTAGATCTCCGGCTTGTGCTCTTGCACCCACGGATTGACGTACTCGTTCAGATTGAGCGTGCTTTGGACCCGCGAGATCGACTCGACCCCACTGGCGACCATGACCGGCACGTCGTCAACGAGGATGCGCTGCGCAGCGACCGACACCGCTTGCAGTCCTGAAGAGCAGTAGCGATTGATCGTGGTGCCGGCCGTTGTGACCGGGCAACCGGCGCGAAGCGCGCCAACCCGTGCGACGTTGTTGCCGGTTGATCCTTCGGGCAAACCGCAGCCCGTAATGACGTCCTCAACAGCCCCGGGCTCGATGCCGGCGCGCTCGATGGCGTGTTTGATTGCGTGACCCAACAAATCGGCCCCGTGCGTGAGGTTGAAAGCGCCGCGAAAAGCCTTGCCAATCGGCGTGCGCGCCGTCGAAACGATGACTGCCTGTTTCGCCATGGGTGAACTCCTATTCAGTTTTGGTGGAAACCGACAAGTTCGCCGGTTTTTGAGGTCGGGTCAAGGATGGGGCAGGACGCCGAAGAGTCATCTCCAATCTTTGGGTGTCGTCGTGCTCACTCGAGGCTGACTGACTCAGGATTCCTTGGTCTTTTAGTTCGCATCGGCACCGTGAAGGACTCCGCAACTAGGGGCGGCGGTCTTCAGGCAGGTCGAGGGCGGCAGCGTACTCGCCGGTTGGCCAAGGTTGTTGCTCGCGAAATGAGTTGAGCTCGGTGATGCCCTGGGTAACCAGGCCGGTCGCGGGATCCCAGATTTTCCACTCCATGGTCGGGTTCAAGAGCGGCTGAGACTCAACCGAGATGACCCGGACTTCGCCGGGTTCGAACCCGCACTGTGGTTGGATCACATCGAGTAGCCGCTTCCCGTTTAGATGCCCGTCGCCGAAGTTCCAGCCGATGATCGAGCCGCCGAAAACTTCGCCCTCGAACCATTCGTAGTTGTCGATGTGGTCGACGGCTTTCGGCAGCGCCTCGAGCAGTGGTCGGCCTTCGAAGTGCATGAAGCGGCTCGACATGCTGAGGAGTGTCGCGACTTCGAGATCCTGGCCCTCGACCCCGAGTGCACCGAGCTGGGTGCGCATGGTCCCGGTCCACTGCACGAGTTTCTCGAGTTTGGCGACAGCGTTGCTGTCTTTCCGAAAGAGCCAAATGTTGTAGGCCCAATTGCCCGCGTAGTAGCGCATCGAAAGAAGGAACGAGACCTTGGACGGAAAGAAATTGCCGAAGAGTGGGATTGCGAAGAGCCAGAACAGTAGAAATGCCAGCAGGAGCGGCATCGCTGCGAGCGCCTGCAGGCTAGCGTCCGGCTGGAAGAGGAACAGGTACCAGCCGCCGTAGATCATCAAGATGTTCCACTCGACGGGCATGCCGTTCGGATTGTTGATCCCAATAAAGCCGTGGAAGCCGGTCATCAACAACAAGCCCAATACGGTGATGGTCGTGTTTGGCGACAAGATCAGCAGGACCGGAATCGAGTATTCCGCAACCGTACCAAAATGCGCCATATAGGTCGCCAGACGCGACGGTCGCAGGTCTGTCGGGAAATCCGTGAAGAGACGCTTCTTCAGCACCTTTGGGAAGAAGGGGCCGTTGTTCATCATGAACATGATCACGGACGGAAAATGACTGTTGAGCTTCGAGGTCGCGGCCCAGAACCAAATGAAGCACCAGACTAGCTTGCAACCGGAGACCCAAAGATCGTCGGCCGTAGCCACCACCAGACAGGTGAGCGCGACCCAGTAATGTTCGGCACGCGCCGCGAGAAAAATAGTCGTATCGAGTATGCCGAGAGTCGGAACCAGAATCAGCGCCGGAACCAACAGCGCGGGGGTTACCTCCGGCGCCACCAGGGCTCGCAGCAGCGAGAGCTGTAGGATGAGGTACAACACGGGCTCGATCCATCCACGCGTCGCCTTGCCGATCACCGGCACGCCCGGGAACCAAGGCATCTTGGTCGTACCAGGGCGCAAGAAGAAGCGGAAACCGCCGGTCATCGGCTTGAAGCGCGCGTTCATCGGCCCCCATGAACAGCCGACGCCGAGGACCTCGTAGAAGATCGACCAGGCGATCGCCTTCTGAAATGACACTGCGCTGAAGGCCCACTCGACGGGGGAGAAGAATCCCGGGTAGTCGCTGTTGAACGAGACGAAAAAGGCCCAGCCCCCGATGTAGATGAGGAGGTACTTGGCCCAATACAGCGCCATTACCTCCGGCCGATTCGGCGCGATCTGCGCTGCCCAGCTCTGGCATACCAACTTGACGCGCTCGGGAAACGGCGCGCCAATGATCTGCTCGGGCGTGAACGGCGGTTGGTCTGGTGCGGCAGCAGAGTCTCGAGGTTCCATCGAGCAGAGATTGTGCAAGATACGCTCAGATGTCGAGGGGTAGGGAGGTTCTCCTGTGCGAAATACGGGCGATGGTGACTTCGCAAACAAAGTGCTCAAATCCGACAGCGATCCATATCGCCTCCCGAATTCACCAATCACCAGTCACCAGTCACCAGTCACCAATCACCAAGTTACCAATCACGAACCACTCCTCACCCAATCCCGGCTCCTCTCCATCACTTCGGCCGCCTGCGCCACCATTCCCTCCACGATCTGTCGCGCTGGCACGATGTCGTGAATCGCTCCGATACCCTGGCCGGCAGGCATGCATGTTCTGTTGACGTCGATGCCTTCGGGCTCGGCGTAGTTCAGTAGTCCGGTTGTCAGACTTTCTACGATCTGCTCGGGGAAGCGTTTGATCCGCTCCGGGTTGCGCTCGCAGTCGTCGACGTAGTCGTTGCTGATGACGCGCATTGGCTTGCCCGAGTAGCAGCGGCTGATCTGGGTATCACCGGCGCCGGATTTCGTGATCTGCTCTTTGAACTCGCGCGCCGCGCGGGCCTCGTTGGAGGCGATGAAACGGGTTCCGACCCACACGCCCTGCGCGCCGAAGGCGAGTGCTGCGGCGAGGCCGCGGCCGTCGACGATCGAACCCGCAGCGAGTACGGGGATGTCGACCGCATCGACGATCTGCGGAATCAACGCCATGCCCGCGATCTTTCCGGTGTGTCCCCCCGCTTCGGTGCCCTGTGCGACGACGACGTCACAACCGGCTTCGGCGGCGCGTTCGGCGTGCTCGACGCGACCACACATCGATACGACCTTCAATCCCGCGTCGTGGCACTTGCCGATGACCGGCCCGGGCACTCCGAGCCCGGCGATGAACGATGAAGCTCCTTCGCTGATGATCACGTCGATCGCAGCCAGCATTTGCGCCGGCAGGGCGGCTAGGAGGTCGACTCCGAACGGTTTGTCGGTCAGCGCGCGCACCTGCCGCATCTGGTCGCGGATCCCCTCCGGGCTCTCGGTCGCCATGCCGAGCGTGCCGTACCCTCCAGCCTCGGATACAGCGGCGCAGACCTCGGCGTAGGCAACCTGCCCCATGCCGGCAAGGAACACCGGGTGTTCGATTTCGAAAAGCTCGCAGATGGGGGTACGGATCGTCATGACATCTCCTTGCGGGTTGTGGCAGAAAACCACGGGACGGGTAGCCCTGTCACGCGATGCAACCGGTCCCCGATCCTTTGCCTTTGCCTTTGCGTTTGCCTTCGCCTATGCCTTTGCCCGCGCCTAAGCCTACGAGCGCAGCGATTTCTAAAACTGCCACTCCGTGGGGCGATCGGGATCGGGTTCGTACGAGCATACGTTGCCGGTCCTGATGGAATTGATCAGGTTGCGCCCGAGTTGCGGGTGCGCGTCGGCGATTTTTCTGATCGACGCGCGGATCGCGCGGGTGACGTTGACCCGAGCGCGTTCGTTGTCGGATGACGCCTTGCGTTTGCGACCGCCGAGGCCGAGGCCGGCGCTGAGTTGGTCGGCGAGGAACTCGATCTCATCGCGCAGCTTCGTGATTCTTCCGAGGTCGTTGTTCTCTTCCGCCTCTGCGAGCTCGTCGCGCGCCTCTTCAGCGCGCTTGCGGTACGAGGCCACGGCCTGTGAATCGAGAGTTTCTCCTGCGTCGCCGGAGCGTGGAGTTGCTCCGGCGTAGTCGGAATCGGCTCCGTGCAAGAGTGCCGCCAGCTCGACAGCAAAAAAATCGCGGCCCGGATGCCTCAGTAGGTGCTCGGTATAGGCGAGGCCCTTCGTTTCTTTGATGCGGATTTCCTGTGCTGCATAGGTGATCGTGCGGTAATCCCCCTTGCATTGAAATAGTGCTTGCGCCCGCTTGGCGGATTGATCTGCAGTAGCTGGCTCGCTGGCTGTATCGTTGGAGTCGGCAGACATCCGGTGCCGTAGGGTCGCGCAGCGTGCGGCGACGCCTGTCATGCCGAGTTCGGTGGCGTCGCGGTGCGCCTGGTACAGGAGGTTGGCGAACGTTTCGCCTTGTTCGCCGCACCTCCACAGGTGTTCGGCCCACGCGATTCTCGTTCGCGCCGCGAGGGCGCGTGCGTGCATCGCCGTCTCGAAAACGAGAGCGCGATCGAAGTGCTGTGCCGCCGCCTCCGGTCGATCGAGTAGGCTCGCCAGCGCACCCAAATAGCTCGCCACGGCGCCGTGGCAGGCCACTGCTGGGCCAACGACCACCATCTGTTCGGAGAACGGTTCCAGCAGGGGATATACTTTTTCCGCTAGTTTCTTATCTTCTAGTCTCGCCGCGCACTCGGCCACGAGTGTCATGCTCACCAGGAAGGACGCGTCCCGCGGTACGATCGAGAACGCGTCCGGCTCGAGCTGGCGAATTTCTTCGTACGCCAATTCGGTCTGTCCGGTCTCGACGCAGATCAGCGCTAGCCCGGCACGCCATCCTGGTACCACGGAGTGGACACTCATCACCGCACGGATGCCGGCCTCGTGTGGCGCTAGATCGCCGCGGAACCACGAGAGGGCGTACGCGAAAGCACCTTGCATTGTTGCGGCGTCGATGGCGTTGTGCTCGAAGGCTCGATTGAAGTTGGTGTTCGCCGCCGCCTCTGCTTCATCGAATGCTCCACTGCTGAGCATCCACATGGACTCGATGATGCCGAGCTGCCAATCGAGGAACGGTGTAAGGATGCGGTGGGCGAGGGTCCGGAAGTCGCTTGTTTCACGCTTGGCGGCATCGAAGTGGCCGGACTCCAATAGGTCGATGATGTAGAGCGGAGCGATACTAGCGGTGATGAGTTGTTCGCCTAGGTCCCGTGCGGTAGCTAGCGCCGTTTCGGATAGGGTACGGCGCTCTTCTATGTTGTCTGGCCGCCACCTGCTGATCCGGACTCCGGGTAGAACGCTTAGCCTGACCCGCGGGTCTTGAACTTCGGTTGCCAGTCCGAGGGCCTCGGCCGCCATCGACTCGGCCTCTTCGGGATTTGCCGGCGCGCGCTCCACTGCTGCCCTGGCCAATAGGGCGGCGCGCAGCCGATGGTTGTCCTTCGGCGCGCGTTGGAGAGCTTCGAGGATGAGCGCCTCGACGCGGCTTTCGCCCCCGCTTGGAACGACGTCAACAGCGCCCCATTGTGTACTGAGTCCGATCGCGGCCCAACCGAACAGTTCAGGGTTGTCGAGGTTGCGAGCAATTTCCAGCGTTGCCGCGTAGCTTTGAATCGACTCTTGGTAGCGGCCGGCGAGGGCGAGGCTTGCGGATACGCCGAGCTTGAGCTGGCCCTGGGGCAGCAGGTCGGTTGGGTCGTGCAAGCGAGCGGCCTCGAGCGCGCGTTCGTACCAGAGCGCGGCTTCCTCGGATGCCAGTTCCCGGTAGGCGCGGCCTGCAAAATCCCTGGCGTAACGGGCGGCTCTCTCAGCGCCACCGGCCATGGCGCTTTCGTAGCTGTGGAACGCGAGCTCGTGCAGATTTGCTTCGATGTTGTGAGCGTTGAGGCTCTCGATGGCGAGAACGATTGCGCCGTGGATCTTACGTTTTCGCCGTTGCTCGATCTGGGACAAGAGGGATTCTCGGATCAGGGCGTGGGAGAAGCCGAAGGTCGCGATCCCTGTTCTTTCTTCGACGAGGCCGGCACTTGCCGTGATGTCGATAGCGTCCGTAGTTTCCGTTGCGCCCAATCCAAGCTCCTGCAGGCTTGCCCGCAGGATAGAGTATTCGAATTCGGAACCGATGCAGGCGCCGACCTCCAGGACTTCGCGACTCTCCGGTGGCAGGGCTTCGATGCGACTCAAAATCACTTCGTTGACGTCACTGGGAAGCTTTTGTGCGGCGGTTGCGGTCCCTTTGTTGTCGCGCGAGCTTCCCGACTCGAAGAGGCTTCGTACCGATTGGATGATCTGCAGGGGGTTCCCGTGCGACCCGTCCAAGAGCCGTGACGCGACCTCGCTGGTGGCAAACTTCGCTGCTTCTTGCCTGACTAGTTCGCGTGCATCATCAGGGGGCAAGCCGCGCAAATCGATGCGTCGGTGCAGCGGCTCATTCTCCCATGCGCCGACCGCGCGTCCGAATGTGCCGTCGGCGTAGATCTGCTCGGGGCGATGCGTGACCACGACGACGATCCCAAGGCTGGCGATCTCGCGAGCCACGAACTGAAGCAATAGGAGAGTCGGCGAGTCGGCCCAGTGGACATCCTCGAAAACGAGCACGAGCGGGCTTCGACAGGAGATGTCGGCCAGTGCCTGTACGGTCGCGTCGTAGAGTTGAACTCTCTCGCCCAGCAACAGTGATTCGGTGCCAGGCTCGTCGATATGCGAAGAATCCGCGGACGCCATCCGGATGCCGATCACTTCGTAGAGGTCCTTGCTCGCCGGCCGGTCGAGGAGCGTACGTAAGATTTGATGCCAGGGTCGATACGCGATCTGTCCCGTATCGGGGTGGCATCGCGCTGTCGCTTTTGTGATGTCGTCGTCGAGCGACTCGACGAGTGCGTCGATCAAAGTGGTTTTCCCGATGCCGGGGTCGCCGGTGAGCGAGACGAACGTACTACGGCCGCTGCGAGCTCCCGCGATTGCCTGCTGCAGAACCGCGATTTCCGACGATCGGCCGATCAAGCCACGGTCCTTTGCGGGCTCTGTCTGGGGTACGTCCGTTTCGTTCACGATCGGACGATAGGGCGAGGTTTTTGCGAAATCAACGGCGGATTGTCGCCGATATTGTAGGGCTCCCGTGTCGATCCTGTGGAGAATGTGCTTTTACACTTGCATGGAAATTGGACTGATTCTGTCGGCTGGAAAGCCCAGGCTCAATGTAGATCTTGCGGTTGGAGCCGAGCGCGCGGGATTCTCATCGGTACTGAGCATCGAGTTCTTCAATCAGCATGCATTCGCAGTGCTCGGCGCCATCGCTCAAGCGACGGACCGCATTCAAATTGGAACCGGAATCGCCAACGCGTTTACCCGCTCTCCGTTGGTACATGCCAACGCCGCGATGGATCTCGACGATCTGTCCGACGGTCGTATGATTCTCGGGCTGGGTAGCGGGACACGGAAGATGAACACCGATTGGTGGGGGATGCCTTTCTCGAGGCCTGCTTCGCGCATGCGAGAGCAGGTTCGCCTGATTCGCGAGATACTGTCTGCCGGAAACGGCTTCGGGTTTCGCTTTGAGGGGGAGTTCTGGCAGCTCAACATCCCGGCGTTTTCGCGGCCCGGTGCGCGACCGGACCTGCCGATCTGGCTGGCTGCCGTCAACGAACCGATGATGCGCGCCGCCGGCGCCGTCGCGGATGGCCTTGTCGGCCACCCGATTGCGACGCGGCTCTGGCACCGCGAGCGCACTCTTCCGACGGTTCGAGCCGCGGAAGAGAAGGCTGGTCGGGCTTCGGGCTCGTGTGCTTTGGTTCCGTACGTGCTGACGTCGATTCACGAGGACCGCGAACGCGCTGTCCGTAACGCCAAGAAACAGATCGGGTTCTACTACACATCAAAACTCTACCACACGATTCTCGAACCGCACGGAATGTTGGAGGTAGGTGCGGCTTGTCGTACGGCGCTCAAGACATTCGACATCAACGCGATGGCAGACGCAGTGCCGGACGAATTGGTCGACGAGATTTCCATTGCTTGCACCCCCGACGAGGCGCCCGACCGCTTGAAGCAGTGGGACGGCTTGTGCGACGAGGTTTTGCTCTACGCGCCAACCGTGGGAGTCGCCGCGGGTGATGTCGAGTCCAATCACGCGGCGATGATGAGTGTTCTCGGCGAGTGAATATTCCCGGCATCCTGGCGGGCACTGGAGGTAATGCGCTGCACTGCCCTGTGTGACCAGCGAGGGTGAGCTGCGCGCCTATCGCGACGGCAGTTGGCGATAGAGTTGGCGTTCGCCGAAGAGCGACACGAAGTTGCGAAATGTTTGATCGGCGAGCTCGCTGAGCCGCTGCATGTGTCGCTCGGTTTCTTGGCGGATCTCTTCGGCCCCTGGCGGGCCCTTGAGGGCGTGCAGCTCGTGCTGGTGAGATGGGATGTTGAGCCAACGCTCGATCAGCGACGGATCGACCTCCATGTGAAATTGGAAGCCGTAAACGTTGTCGCGGTAGCGGAAGGCTTGGTTGTCGCAGCCGTTCGATGACGCAAGGCGGACAGCGCCGTCCGGGATTGCGAAGGTGTCCCCGTGCCACTGGAAAATCTGCTCGCTGGCCCCGAAGTTGCGCAGAAGCGGGTCGGTCGCGGCCTCTGGCGTTGGTGAGACTTCGTACCAGCCGATCTCCTTCTCTCGGCTCGGAACGACTTTGGCGCCTAGGGCCTTGGCGATCAGTTGTGCGCCGAGGCAAATGCCGAGAATCGGAATGTCGCGGTCGATTGCTCGCTGTAGCAAGCGCACCTCGGTTGCGAGATGCGAATGCTGATCGACTTGGTCAACGTTCATCGGACCACCGAGCACGACGATTCCTTGGTATCCGTCGATATCGGGCTCCGCATCCGGGTGTCGGCCGAAATTGACGTAGCGAATGCGGAATCCCGCGTCCTTTAATAGCGGGTTCAGGGTGCCGAGGATTTCGAAGGCGACGTGTTGAAAGACCAGCAGTTTCACGGGTGGAATAATAGCGGTGGAATGAGCGGGAATCTACGCACGTTCGACTAGCGCGACCGGTTCTCCGTCGCGCACCAGCTCGAATTGGCGATCCGGATCGTTGCACAGCGCGTCGGAGGGGGTCAGCGTTTTGGCGCCATCCGGTGCGAGCTGAATGATGTAGGATTTGCGAACCTGGTCGGTGAGGTTTGGCCCCGTGCGGTGCGGGGTGAGACTGGAAAATACAGCAATGCTACCGGCGCGGACCGGCAGTGGCACAGCGTCCTTCGGGTTCTCAATGCAGCACCAGCCGAGTTCGGTCATCCAGTGGTCTAGGGTGCCGCGCTGGTGCAGCGTCGGCGCCACCCAGGGACATCCATTTTCGAGCGTTGCATCGGTCAGGGCGACCCAACAGGTGAGGTACTGTTGCGGCTGCACGAAGGTATAGCCGTTGTCCTGGTGCCACGGAAACTCGAGCTTCATTCCAGGCTTCTTATAGACCGCCTGATCCCAGTAGAGCCGAACGTTGGGCCCCAGGAGATCGTGACCGAGGTCCTTGAACACCTCGTGGGCGCAGAACCTGCGAGCCACCTCGGAGTGGAGGACGACATTGGTCGTGAAGGTGATCTCCCCCGAACGGGCGATGAAGAGTTTTTTCCCCTCTTGCTGTTGGAGAAACGCTTCGACCTGTGCCTCGATCGGGTCGAGGGCTGCCGCGACTTCCGCTATGGTTTTCGGGTCGAAGGCGTCCTCGAGTATGAAAAATCCCTTTTCGTCGTAGTCGCGCGCTTGTTGCTCGGTGATACGTCGATAGGGGCCGGTTGCCGGTTGCCATTCGAACGTTTCATTGAGTGCGTGGAGCTTGGGTGAGGCCATGGGGACGAACTTAGACTTGCTTACGGCAAGGTTCAACGCGCTTGGGTCGAAAGCAAGATTGGGGGATTGTCCGAATCAACGCGGCTTCTATTCCTCCCCATCGGGCACGCTCTTGGCGGTCCTCAGGTAGTCAACGTAGATCGGCGACGACCATGCGCGCTCTTCGGTCTCTGCCAGGCAGTCGTCCTGGTAGTCGGTGCGGAAATCTCCGTAGCATGGATTGATTTTGATGCAGCGGCCGGCGGCGTCGTAGTCGCAGCGCAGGTTGGCAGCGTTGACAGCTTGGCTGGGCTCCTCGATGGCGCGAACGTAGTAGACGGTGTCGCGGTGCGACGCCTGGAAACCGGGATCCTCAAACGTGACATCACAGCCACTGGCATCGTCAGGGCAGGGCAATATTTTCCAAGGGTCTTGGATCAAGGGGGCGATGGGTTCGCCGGCTCGCACCTGAGGTTGGATTCGTACGACTTCGATCCGAGTGATTTTGCGCCGCTGATCGGAGGGGTTGTAGCATTCGCCGCGGCACAGGTGATGCAATCGTGCTTCCGATAGTGCGGCGAGGCTGTGGTCTGGGCAGCCCTCGGTTTGCGCGAGCGACCCGACCGCTCGGACGCGGAAGATGGGGGTCTCATCCAGTTGGGTGATACTCCCCATGGGCCGTGGCGACTCGCCGGAGATCAAGTCGAACCATAGGAGAATGCGCGGGCCACTCGTGCCGTACACCTCACGCCGGTCGAGGGCCTGCCAGATCGCCGTACGGTTTTTGGCGTGCGCGTGAACTGCGACGAGGCCACCAGTGAGGAAGAACGAAGCTTGGCGCTCGGCTTCCAACAGATTGAATGGAAGACCAGTGTAGCCTCCCATGTCGAATGGTTGGGCACGCGGTTGCGGCTCGGACTTAATGCGGATTGCATTGCGGTTGCGTTCGTTGGACGGACCGGCGGCCTCGGTCATCTCGCGGCGGTCGATCTCTTTGTACCCGGTGCCGGGTCGCGCTGTATGGTTGTCGCTGGAAGCCATGAAGCCGAATCGAAAGCGACGTGGACGCGTCGGATCGTCAAAGTTGGTGAGAGCTGCGATGTATTGGGCCGATCCGCCGGGTCGGTAATTGAATGCAGGTTGAAAGCAGTCCTTGCACTGGCCGGAATCGAGCCATTCTTCTGCCTCGGCGCCGGGTACCGTGAGAAATCCCTGTGTCCCTTGCCTCGCGGCGAGGTCTCGCGCTTCGGCTGCCCTTTTTTCGCATTCCTCGGCATCGAGGTTCGCGGCCTTGCAACGTTGTTTGATGATCTCGCCGGCGCGCCAGCAGGTCGGTTCGTAGTCCGATGTCGGCGGTGGGCACTCGGGCGACTCGTTGCGCAGATCGACGTTTCTCCAGTCTCGGTACTCTTCGGAGTTGCCGTGACCGGAGAAGACCTCGATGAGTGTCTGCCGGCGCGGGTCGTGCATGGTCTTGGTGAGTTGCTTGTCCCAGGTCGAGCCCGGAGGTGTGTAGAAGCCCCAAGTCGTGCCGTGCGGAATGACGATCGAGCGGTGACCCCATTCGGTGAGTTTGCGGAACAGATCGGCCGGAGTGGTCGTGCTTTCCAAGCAGTCGTCTGGGAGTTCGCGCGCCGGGATGCCTTCGGGGCAATCCGCGTAGTCACTGCGATCTTGCAGGTGACGTGCGAGGTCGAACAATCGGCCGCCGCCGCCGGCGACCGAAATCAAGCCAAGGCCCCAGACCGGCGGTGCCGCCATGGCTTGCGAAGAGATGCTGCGCGACGCGATCGGTCGCGTCGGGATCTGCCCGTCTTTGGTGTCGGCAATGATCACGTTCTTGTGGCCATAGTGCTCGTCTGGGGTCTGTCCGACCTGTGTCCATTCCCAGCCGAGGAACGACACCATGTCGGGGTTCGCCGGGTCGCCGGCGACGTTGTTGCACTGGCGAATCGAGTCAACGGTCTCGCGCCAACGCTTTGGGGTAAGCGACTCGGCGTGGTCGTTGATCGACCAGAAGTCGAGTCCCGAACAGAAACGCGCGAAGTCGCAGGCGTCTGCGATCGGGTGAGCGCCTTCGCCTTGCATCGAGGGAATGCTGGTGAAGAAGGCATCGGCGGAAAACGTTGTATGGACGTGAAAGTCGCCGAACAGGATCGTTTTTCGATCGCTCTGCCCAATTTCTTGTTTCGCCTTCGTCTGCGAGGCGCCCCAGGCCTTCAAGACGCTGTCGGGAAGGCGCGATTCGGTGATGGTGCCTGGGGACTCGATCGAGCCGAGCCAGCCGCTGCCGGCGGCGTAAACCAGAAGCGTCGCCGCTGCCAGGGCGACGAGAAACAAGCCTAGCCCGCCGAACAAAAGTCGCTTCATCTAAGGTCTCCCCGGGGCATCCGTCGCCAACCCTGCATCGCTTCGGGCGACTGCGCAAGGGCTCAATGAAGCAGTGTCGGCCGAGCCCCGCGAACCTTTTTTAGGGCCCCGGGTTTGCGGCGGCCTCGCTTCGGAAGTACACAGGACGGCCGGAGTCGGAGGTTGTGACCATGATTAAGTTATACGGTGTTTCGGCGTCGCGCGCCTTTCGCTGCCTGTGGATGCTGGAAGAGCTCGGTGTCGAGTACGAGCTGCAACCAACCAACTTCTCCGACGAGTGCAAGACGCCCGAGTACAAGGATCTGAACCCGAACGGTCGAATTCCAACGCTGGTCGATGGTGATACGGTGATTTGGGAGTCCATGGCGATTAATCTGTATCTCGCGGCGAAGTACGATGGGGGCTTATTGCCGACATCCCCAGGAGCCTTGGGCCAAGCCTATCAGTGGAGCTTCTGGGGCATGACTGAGGTGGAAGGTCCGCTGCAAGATCTGATGTTCCATCGCGCGGTCTTTCCGGAAGGGCAACGCGATCACAAGGTCGCGGACACTGCGTGGAAGGCCCTGCAAACGCCGCTTGGAATTCTCGATGACCGTTTGCATGGTGGCAAATTCTTGGCCGGCGAATCGTTTTCTGTTGGCGATCTGAATCCAGCCTCGGTGCTGTCTTGGCTGAATCTGGCGAATGCCGACTTGTCGAACTGGCCGCACTTGTCGAAGTGGTTGGAAACGAGCTTGGGGCGTCCTGCGGCCGGACGCGCTCGCAAGCGTTGAGAAAGAGGGGAACTGTGTCGAATCAGGAGCAGTTGAGCGGTTTTCGCCGGCTCAGCGCCAATCTAGGGACATTGCACGGTGCGGGACTGTTGAGCCCCGGGTATCTACTTGCTCTCGGCGGTGCGACGAGGCGCTGGGGACCGACTCTGGCGACGGGAATGGCCGCCGGCGCGACCCGGACGCCGGATGCGGCGGCGTTGATCGACGATCTCGGAGTTCTCAGCTTTCGCGAGGTCGACCAGCGCAGCAATGCGCTGGCTCACAGTCTTGCGGCTGGTGGGCTGGGGCAGGGCGATTCTGTTGCGATTCTCTGCCGCAATCACCGTGGATTTGTCGAGACCAACGTCGCCGTCAACAAGCTTGGTGCGAATGCGCTGTTTCTCAATACCGGCTTCGCCGGACCGCAACTGGTCGAAGTGGTCGAGCGCGAAGGCGCGAAATGTGTGATCTACGACGATGAGTTCGCCGAGATCGTCGAACCGAATTTGCCCGATCTGCCAACCTACGTTTCCTGGTGTGATGACGCCAAGGGCCGCACGACCGTTGATGACCTGATCGCGCGAGGCAAGGTAGAGCCGCCTGCCTCCCCGAAAAAGTTTGGCCGTGCGACGATTCTGACTTCGGGCACGACCGGAACGCCGAAGGGGGCGCAGCGAGAGTCGAAGACCTTGAGCATCGACAGCACTGCGGGAATCCTCGAACGGCTGCCGGTGCAGGTGGGTGACAAGTACATGATCGCCGCGCCGACGTTTCACGCCTGGGGCCTGGCGCAATTGCAGGCCGCCGGTACATTGTCCGCGACCGTGATCCTACAAAGGCGCTTTGATCCGGAAGGCACTCTGCGCGCGGTGGCCGAAAATCGCGCGACGGTGCTGATCGTCGTGCCGGTGATGATGCAGCGAATGTTGGCACTCGACCCGGCGGTGATCCGAAAATACGACACGTCGAGCCTGCGGATCGTCGGAGCGAGCGGTTCTGCACTTCCCGGTGAGCTGGCGTTGCGATGGATGGACACGTTTGGCGACAATCTTTACAACTTCTACGGATCGACCGAGGTGGCGCAGACTTCGATCGCCAACCCGGGTGATCTACGGGCGGCTCCGGGCACCGCCGGAAAACCCCCGCGCGGTACGATTGTTCGTATCTACGACCAAGAAGGGAAGCCTGTCCCGGTGGGCACGACAGGTCGCATTTTTGTCGGCAACGAGGCGCAATTCGAAGGGTACACCGGTGGTGGCGACAAAGAGAGGATCGACGGATTGATGTCGATTGGTGACGTCGGACACTTTGACGAAGAGGGGCGGCTGTTCGTCGAGGGACGCGACGACGACATGATCATCTCGGGCGGCGAGAACGTCTTCCCGATTGAGATCGAGAACCTTCTCGCCGATCACCAAGATGTTTACGAGGTGTCGGTGATCGGAGTGCCCGACAAAGACTTCGGCCAGCGTCTCAAGGCCTTTGTGGTCACCAAGCCGGGCAAGGTGATGACCGAAGAGACGGTGAAGGAGTACGTCCGCGAGCATCTGGCGCGTTACAAGATTCCACGCGAGGTCGTGTTCCTGGACGAGCTACCACGCAACCCGACAGGCAAAGTCCTCAAACGCGTCCTGCGCGACCACGCTTAGGTCCAAATCCCGGGAGGGCGAAGCGCCGCCGAGCCGCGTTTGGGTTTTCTGCGCGGCCCGGCGGATGTGTGATCAAAACACTTGGTCGAAGAAATCCCGCATGTCCTGCCACGACTGCTTATCCACCGCCTCGTTGTAAGCCAGCGGTAGGCCGAACTCTTTGCCTTTCGCCGTCGCAGCCGGATTGGTGAACCCGTGTAGGGCGCCAGGGTAGGCTTTGAACTCGTAGTCGGCGTTCGCTTCGTCCATTTCCTTCTTGAAGGCGTCGATGTCCTCTCTTGGGACGAGTGCGTCGTCTGCGCCGTGACAGACCAAGATGCGTGCCTTGACGGTCCCGGGTGCAGGTTTGTGAAACGAGCCCAGCGAACCGTGGAAGCTGACGACTCCGGATAGAGGCGTCCCGATGCGGGAGGCGTGGAGAACCAGGGCTCCCCCGAAGCAATATCCGATTGCCGCGATCTTTGACTCGTCGACGCCTGATTGGCTCTTGAGTAGGTCGTATGCGGCCGTGAACCGAGCTTGGGTGCCGGCGATGTCACCGAGCGCACCTGACATCAGGCTGTTGGCTTCTTCGGCGTTGGCAGCCACCCTGCCTCCGCCATACATGTCAGCGGCTAGCGCTGTGTAGCCCAGCTCGGCGAGCTGGGCGGCTCGGCCGCGGATGTAGTCGTTGAGTCCCCACCATTCGTGGAAGACCAGAACCCCGGGTCCTTTCGGGTTGTCTGGAGTTGCCAAGTGTCCATTGAGTTCGGCGCCGTTTTTGTCGTATGCAATGTTTTGCGTTTTGATGCCCATCTGATCCTCCGTGCGTCGCATCGTGGATAGGAATGCCGTCGTAGCTGAGCCTTTTAGTGATGGACTCAGTGCAGCTCAAGCCCTCAGGGCTCGGTGCATCCCAGTAACGAGGCTTGTACGCTTGCCACCAATTCGCTGATGGACACGCGATTGTTTCCATTGCGGTCGAAGGACGGGCAACTCGACACGGGGGCGCGACCCAGGGCAATGTTGACGCCGCGCACGAGCTCGTTGATGCTGATGACAAGGTTTTCGTTGCAGTCTCCAACGCACGGCCGATCGGGAGGGATGGTTGGAGGAGTTCGCCGGGTGGGCGTGTTCATGAGGGGGGCCGTCGGAGTGGGCGTTGGCGACGACGTTGGCGTGGGGGTGGGGCGCACGTAGTTGATGCTGACGCGTTTTGCGTGGCTGTCGCCGGTGTCGTCGGTGACACCGATGGTGAAGCAACTTTCGATGAAATCGCCTTGGAGATTGGGGATTGTTCCTTCGAGGACGCCAGTTGGCGAGAGCGTCAGCCCGGTGACGTCGGCGACTGGCGGGCAGCCTTGGCCTAAGTCCGTCCAAATGGGGGTTCCCGCTATGTTGACGGCTTCGAGCTCGGCTCGGAATGGCTCGCCCATGATCGCCACGGGGAGGCTGCTGGTCGTGATCGCAGGGGGGGCTTCGGCCGGATAGATGAAGCGAATTCCGGCGACGTCGTCCTCGCGAGTGTCGGCGCAACGGTCGTCGAAGTGGGCTCGAAAATACATGAGAGCTTGACGCAAAGTGCCGTTGCCTTCGTTGGGGTTTTCCGAGGAGTGACCGAGGCCAAACGCGTGACCGACTTCATGGCCGACGACTTCAGAAACGTTGCATTCGACCCACTCGTCGCACCCATCCCAGTTGTCGGCAAGGGTGACCTTGGCACTGAGAATCCGATTAAACTCCGCACCGTTGAAGGTCTTGTTTTCGCTCGGGGTGAATTGCGAGCCGCCGATGCCGAGTGTGCCGGCGCAGTTCGTCGGGTCGGGAATCTCGTCGCCAGGGTCGTTGAACAATACCTTGTGGATGCCCTCGACAGGCGTGACGCTGATGTCGTCGGTGAGCCCCCCGTCGATCAATTGAAGGCTGGTACCATCGATAGCGTTCCAGGCCGCGAAAGCGTTCTGGATCGCGCGCCGCGAACGATCGAAACCGATGATGTCGTCGCCGCGATCGTCGATGAGGAAGACCAGAGACTCGCCGGTGTCGGCCTCGAAAAATCGCGGATTGTCGCTCTGGGTGTTGAACTCGGAGACGCTGACGAAGTGGAGCTCGTCGGGCAACTGGACCCGAGACGGGGCTGCGGCAGGTGACCCTTCTACGGCGGCGCGAAGCTCACGAAGCGAAATCGCCGATCGCCACGGGTGCGAGCTCGCGATCACCGCGACGGTGTCGTCGATGTGGCGGACGGCCGCCGCCGCGGGACCGTTCCCGATAACGCGAAACTTACCCTGGAGCATATGGTTCGTCCGCCAGCCGAATCGGGTTCGGGATGCGAAGACAACGACTGGCTCTCCGATCTGGTACTTCGGTGCGCCGTAGACGATCTCGCCGCGATCCCCGACGATTCCGCCCGGCTCGATGAGTACGAACGGGGAGGGCGGCGTCCCTTTCCACGTCTCCGTGACGTTCAAGGTGACTCGTGTGACCAATCGTCCGTCGGCGAGTTCCGCATGATCGATGGTCGTGACCGCCGCAGCGACGACCGCGTCGGAACTGGCGGCTAGATCTTCGTTCGCGACTGGAACGATCGTCGTCGACCAGGCCGGGCCAACGGCCAACCAAAGCAATCCTATCGTCGACAGTGTCGTGGCTCGGCGCGCACGTTGCATCGTCCCTCCGCTAACCTTGGTCGTTCTCTACACCAGGCGACTTGGATAGTACTAGCGCAGGTGCGTCGATCGGTGAAGTGCGCCGTACCCTGTTCTGTTGCACTAGAATCGCGTAGCTATTCTGTTCAGGCTGTTTACATCCCTTCTTATGTTCCCTCAAGGTTTTCTAGGCACCCGCGCGGATTTCCTGACCGATCTGATCACGGTCGGCTACGGGATTATCCCTACGATTCTCTACCTGTCGTCGTTGCGGGCGCGCCGTGGGCAGCATCGCTTGCATCGCAACGTACAATGCCTGTGCCTGGCTTTGCTGACCGTGATTCTGATCCTTTTCGAGGTCAATATTCGATCGCGTGGAGGGTCGGATGCTCTCTATCTGCAGAGTTCCTTCGCTGAGACGCCGATGTTGCGGTTCAGCCTACTCGGACACTTGGCGATTGCGGTGAGCACGTATCTTGGATGGGTCGCCTTGACAGTTGTATCGTGGCGCCGGTTTCAGACTGCACTGCCGGGTGGCTTCAGCGCTGTGCATCGTCGTGTTGGAATCGCTGTGATTGTGGGCAACGTAGCGACTTCAGTGACCGGCATATGGCTGTATGTCATCGGCTTCGTTCTTTAGTCGGATCGGTCCACCAGCGGTCTGCTTGCCGCTGACAACAGGAAGTGCGATCACGGCGAAATGATCTGTTCTAACGATTTGGCAACGAGGGTAGTGTGCGTTGTATTGTTGGTCGGCGCGTTGGGATGCTCCGGCGACGATGACGGCGGCGGTCCGCTTACACTGACAGCTGCTCAGAGCCCGGCTGGCTCGGTGGGACCCCGGGCCGTGTCCGTAGTCGCTGTCGATGTCACCGCGGCTGACGGCTCCCCTCGGTCCGGCGTCGATGTCGAGTTCCGTGTTGATCGTGGCGGAGGCGGACTCGATGAGGTTAGCGCGGCCGAACCACGAACCGATGAACGTTCCGTCTCGATGATTGTGCGTACGGACGGCAGCGGGCGTGCCGCAGTTGGTTGGCGTGCCGGGATTGCACCCGTGTTGAACCGCCTTGTTGCGACAGTTGGTCGTGGGGATCTGTCGATCGAAACGCGAGTGGAGCTTGCCGAGCCGTTGAACTCCGAAATGTTTGGCGACATTCCGAACTTCTTGCGCGACGAGGGGTTCTCCATGATCCGGCCTGATGGGAGCGAAATGTTTCTGGCGACGACCGAGGACTTGGCGTTTGTCGGAGACGACCGTCTGCTCTTGGGGCTATCCTCGGGCACATCGGCTGTGGATGGGGCTCTGATCGAGATGGATCCGACTGGCGTTGCGACGCTGGTCGAACTCAGCGGTGACCCTCTCGTCGGCACTCTCGGTGTTGCCATCGATCGATCGGGTGTTCTCTGGGTGGCTGATCCGCGAAGGACTGAGGCCGGAGCGTTGCTTCGCATCGGTCCGGACGGTGTTGTAGAGACCGTGTTGACCTCGGATGGGGAAGAGGACTTGTTCGGTCCGAACTATGTCGCGATTGGTCCGGACGGCAAGGTGTACGTCAGCGATCCATGTCGCGGAGTGATCTTTCGTTACGATCCGGAGGCGGGTGTGGTGGATGCGCGATCCACCACGGATGTGCTGTTACAGGGTGGGGCCAACGGTTTGGCCTTCGATGCTTCCGGCGAAAACCTCTACTTTGCAACCGAGAATGTCCTCCTGCTCTGTGGCCTTCCCGGTGCGGGGCTCACCGATCCTGTCGCCGGTTTGTATCGGTTGCCGGTGAGCGATTCCGGCTTCGGCGATCTTGAAGCGATCGCCGAAGGAGTCGGGCTCTTTGGTGATGGGCTGGCGTTTGACAGTGAAGAAAATCTCTACGTGATCTTCGATACCGAGGCCCTCTTCATGCTCGAAGAGAGCGCGGTGTGGGTCATGCCCGCTGGCGAAACCGAGTTGATTAAGTTTCTCGCGGCGAGTGACCGCGTATATGCCAACCTCGCGTGGGGGCAGGGGGAGTTTGGCGAAGAGGATCTTTATATCGCGCTCTTAGCGGTCGACGCATTCTCGCTACCAGTGCGCGGGATCGAGCGGATTTCGCTCGGAATTACCGGTCAGCCGTTGCTGTAGGTTCCGGAGGCATGTTGGAGGGAGCGGCTGACGCGGCTGCGAAACGGACGAATTTGATTCTCGCTCTTGGCGCAACGATCGGAATCGTTTTAGCGGTCGCGAGTATGATGCGAGTCGGCGAGTTTGCCGGACGGTTGCCTGAGGATGTGGTTGCGGACGTGAACGGCGTCGCGATTCGTTCCGTGGACTACCTACGAGCCTTGAACGCGCTCGCCTCGGATCGCCGATCTCCGCTGACCGAGAGTGATCGGCGCCATGTTTTGGACCGTCTGATCGACGAGGAGTTGCTGGTTCAGTACGGCATTGACCTGGGATTGGTCCGTTCTGACCGCCGTGTGCGTGGCGACTTGGTATCGTCGGTGCTTGCCGCCCAGGTCGCGTCGGTCGACGGTTATGACCCTACTGCAACCGAGCTGGAGTCGTTCTATGCCGAGAACGGCGAATTCTTCTCAACACCAGGTCGATTGCGCTTGGCCACGATCTGGGTTCGCGGCGTGCCTGCACGGACCGAGGAGCAAGCGCGCCAGCGCGCAGATGAAGTGGTCGCGGCGCTGAGTTCCGGGCAGTCGTTCGCCGCGGTGCGCGCGCAACTGGGCGATGAACCCGTGGCGCCGTTGCCCGATGCGCATTTGCCGCCGGCGAAGGTGCGCGAGTATCTCGGTCCTACGGTGACCCGGGCCGCGATGGGTCTCGAACCGGGTGCCGTGAGTGGAGCGATCGCCAGCGGCAGTGGCTACTACGTCGTGCAGGTGGTCGACCGGGAGATGCAGCGAACGCCGCCCTTGAGCGAAGTCGAGCCGCAAGTGCGAGCCGAGATGAAGCGCAGGGCGGGAGACGATGCGGTGCGAGCGACGCTCGATCGGTTGCGTGTTGAAGGCGATGTTGTTTCGGTCGAGGATCTGCCTTGAAGCAGGTCGCTTGCTTGACCCTGGCGCTTGTCGGCTCCGCCCTGCTGCTATGGGCAAGCAGCGCGTCCGCCCATACCCGCAGCATGTCGTACTCGCTTTGGGATCTGAGCGATGACGGCGCCATGGTGCGGCTGCGCATCTCCAGGCTAGAGCTGACGCGGTTGGCCCTCGATCCGGTCGCATCGCCTAGCGATGACCAGGTCGTGCGCAGGATGGTTGCAGACCGCGTGCGGCTGGCGGTGGAAGGGGAGTTGTGTCCACCCGTCGATACCGTGGAGAGAGTTGCGGCTTCGGAAGGGTATGTCGCCTATCGCTGGCGCGTCGAATGTCCTCGAACGGGTCCGCGGACGGTAGAGAGCCGGCTGATGCTCGATGCTGCGCCGTCTCACCTTCATTTCGCACGCGTACGCAAGCCGGGCCAATCCGCCGTAGAGAAAGTGCTGACGGAAGTGGCGCCGGTCTGGGCACTGGACGCCCCATCGGGAGACGGTTCCGACGCCGCTGCCGGCACGTCAGTCGTGCAGTATTTGAAGCTCGGTATCGAACACATTCTGACGGGTTGGGACCATCTCGCCTTCGTGGCGGGGCTGTTGTTGCTTGCCTACACCTTGCGCGACATTGCTACGTTGGTTTCGTCGTTCACGATCGCTCACAGCATTACGTTGGCTTTGGCGGTGCTGGGTCTCGTCGAGCCTGAAGGGCATGTCGTCGAGGCCTTGATCGGCTATTCGATTGCGTTGGTAGGCATTGAGAACGGGTGGCTGTCGGCGGGAAAGGGCCTCGTTGCTCCACTGTTGTTGGTCTCGGCGCTGATGGTGATGACGGTTTCCGGGTCCAGCCTTCCAGTCCAGGCGTTGGTCGGTATGGCTCTCTTCACTGCTTGCCATTTCGCGTTACTCCAGCGGTGGTCGCGGCCGCAGGTGTTGCGTGCGGCGGTGGCCTTCGCCTTCGGACTGATTCACGGTTTTGGATTTGCCGGGATCATGATGGAGCTCGACCTGGAGAACGTGCGCTTGGCTCCGGCGCTGTTCGGGTTCAATGCCGGTGTGGAGGTCGGGCAGCTCGCGGTCGTGGCTTTGTTGTGGCCGTTACTCGTCGGGCTACGGCGCTCAGCGCGCGCGTCGCGGCTTGTCGTGGATATGGGTTCGGCTGCAGTGACGGCATTGGGATTGTTCTGGTTTTTGACGCGAAGTTTCTAGCGGCAATCGACCGGTGATCGTGGCGAAGCGTATTGACGAATCACGGGAGGAAAAGGTCCCGCCGAGTCGTACAACATCACGAATCACGAATCACCAGTTACGAATCACCAACCACGAAAAGTCGAGAGGAGGGGAGTTCGCGGCGCAGGGGTTCTGATGTTTCGTCGAACACGGTATGGTCTCGCAATGAGCGCAGAGTTTGGCGGACCGACATCGCACTACTACTACTCCCAGCGTCTGAAACTGCATTACGTCGATTGGGGAAATGCCGACAAGCCGCTGTTGCTGCTGATTCACGGTGGGCGCGACCATGCGCGCAACTGGGATTGGGTCGCGCGCGAAATGCGTGAAGACTTCCACATCGTCGCTCCCGATCTGCGTGGTCACGGTGACTCGCAATGGTCGATCGGTGGATCGTATGCGTTGATCGACTACACGCTGGACATCGCGCTGCTGCTGGACGCACTGGACGAGTACCCAGTGACGATTATCGGTCACTCGCTCGGTGGCGCGATCTCCTTGCAGTACACCGCGACCTATCCGGATCGCGTCACCAAGGTTGTGGCGATCGAAGGACTTGGTCCGGCTCCAGGCATGATCAAAGAACGGCCGGCACAAGAGCGGATGCGCTATTGGATCAAAGAGATGAAGGGGTTCGCCGGGCGTCGTCCGCGTCGCTATGCCACGCTCGACGAGGCCGTCGATCGTATGCGCGATGCGAATCCGCACCTGAGTGAGGTGCAAGCGCGTCATCTGACAGTGCACGGTTCGTACCGTGACGAAGACGGGACCTATGTTTGGAAGTTCGACAACTACACGCGAACGACAACACCGTATCTCTTCAACAAGAACGACGCGCGCGAGCTATGGGGTGAGATCACCTGCCCGGCATTGTTGCTGCGTGGATCCGACTCGTGGGCTTCCGATCCGGTCGAGGACGGCCGCGCCGCGGTATTTAGCAACTACGCGTTTCACAACGTCGACGGGGCGGGGCACTGGGTGCACCACGATCAGCTCGACGTGTTTCTCGGGCACGTCAGGAAATTCTTCGCTCAGGGATCGAACGGGCGCTGACGAAGGGCTCGGATCCTAGCCGCTCGTTCGATGCTTGATTGAGCTGCCCGAGCTGTGTCCCCGTTTGAGCCCGGGGTTTGGTTGACACGAAGTCCGTTGAGGCCCTGCTGTGCCCGTCTCTTGATGGTCCGTAGCCAGCGGCGTGCCCATGCAAATTCGAGTCCCAAGATCGCCAGTCCGGAAGGAATCACTACGAAGGCAGGTCCGGGCAGTACGAGCATTGCGAATCCCACAGCGATAACTGAGGCGCCGACAACGCCAACCGCGATACGCCGCGCAGATTTGTATGTGATTTGGAGGGCGCGACGGAACGTAGATTCAGTGCCGATATCGGACATTCGTTTTGCATTATGGACACGCCCGTGTGATTGAGCAAATGTGAATACGTAAAACCTTCTACTGACTCCGAGAGGTGGCGCCTTATGAAAACGGTTCGCGACATCCTGTCCACTAAGGGGGACCAGATCTGGTCTGTGAAGCCGGACGCTACGGTGTTCGAAACGCTTCAGCTGATGGCAGAGCGGGAAATCGGTGCGGTTCTTGTGATGACCGGCGGGAAGATCGCCGGGATCTTTTCCGAGCGGGACTATGCCCGTCAGGTGATTCTCAAAGGCAAGGCCTCAAAGGACACGCCAGTTCACGAGGTCATGACGTCGAGAGTTGTCTATGTAAGGCCTGAGCAGACGGTCGATGATTGCATGGCCTTGATGACGGATAAGCGCATCCGTCATCTCCCGATCGTCGAGGACGACCAAGTTCGTGGCGTATTGTCGATCGGCGATGTCGTCAAAGCGATGATCTCCGAGAAGCAGTTTCTGATCGAACAGTTGGAAAACTACATCGCCCAGGGATGAACCCTTACAGGTCTCCTGCTACGCCGATTCGAAGGTGAAGCGACCACCGGACGTGGAGATGCCGGCCGAGGAACTTCACCAAAGGTGTACGTTGTCGAGGCGCGGCTGTGATGTCGTGGATCTGCAGCGCATACCGATGCCCGGCCACGACAGGGAGACTTCCTGGGTGCAAAAACCGGCCAAAGCCGACAAAGTCCCGACGCCGGCGGCGACATAGTGCCGGCGCTCCCCGCATCCGCTTTGGACTAGGGCGCAGAGTCGGCCAAAGCGCGGCGCGAACGTTTGTTCGCTAGGTACGAACAGCGACTCTCGCACAGGCCCGACCGAGCTGCGAACTGCCGTTCGGTACAAGTCGGCACCGAGATTGCTCTCTTAGTCCCTCTGTTGCTGACGACTGGAGGGGCTCGATGAACAAACGCACGATGATGACAGCACTGCTCGTATTGGTAGGTTCTACCCTGTCCGCCGGATTAGCCGCGGCGCAGGTGTGGGAGACCGCGGCGGACCATCCGGGGGATGACCGCTATTACACTCCGAACTATCCGGTGGTTTTCGTCGCTGCCCGCGTCGTCGAGGACACCTCCGGCAACAATATCGTCGGGAAATATCACATCGGCACCGATGTCCTGTCGGCCAACAACCCGGATCGCGACAACCATCTCTGGGTGGCTCTGCCGAACGGCAATATAGAGAAACTCTTTCCTCTACCGGAACACCAGCTCGCGCCGGGCTTGATCGACACGCCCCTTGGTCAGCTCACGAAAGGGACCGTGGTTGAGCCGAACGTCTCAGAAGACGGCCGCCGGATCTACTTTTCGTATTTCCACGACGTCACGCTCGAGCAGAGTCATAGCTTCGGTCTGCATCGGCTCCCTCTCAAGGGCGCCGATCTGTATTGGATCGACCTATCTCCGTTGATCGCCGACCCGGGTGTCGATCCATCAACGCTTGCCGTGCAGCGCCTGACGACACGTGTCTACGCGGGCAATGGCTCGCAGAGCGACAGCGACCGCAACAAGGACGCGATGAACCAGACCCTGGCCGAACAAACCGGACCGAACGATTGGGGGACTGTGTACATGCACCCGGTCGAGATGCGCACGGAGCACGGTTTGGTTCTGCTCTACGCCAGCGATGAGCGGCGGGTGCGCAACTCAAACCAGTCGATGAGCATCGGGTACGCCAATCACAACTTCAACCTGCATATGGCCGACATTCGGCCAGACGGTACTCTCGCCAATGCGCGACAATGGCAGTACTACACGACGACGTCGGCATTGAGCCCGACTCCACTGCGCGATGGAGTGGCTTTCTCGTACCAGGCGTCGACCGCCGATGCCCGCAACTGGCAGATCCAGGGCATCGACTCGGCGGGACGCTGGTACCCGATTCTCGGATACGGCATCAACCCGGAGCTGTTTCACCTCGGTGCTCTTTGCGTCGATTCGACTGGGCCGAGCCCAACCGACTACTTTGTGGCTACGCGCTACTACAACATCAACAATGAAGGGTTTGGAGCCCTGTGGGCGCAGGACTTGGCGCAGGTCGGACAGAACACTTACGACAAGTCGACCTACTGGGGGTTGCTGCCGCGGCAAGTCGGATCGTACAAGCTGACGTCCGGCGTCAACTCGAACGACTACCCGGCCGCGAAGGTCAACGGCGCGTACGTCGGCAAGGTGACGACGCCTCGCTGCGGGCGCCCAAACGAACTCTACATGGCCTACTCGCCGACCAGCGCCAACGGTCGCCTCAACGACGCCGATGGCAACCGCAATATCTATCATTCGTATATTGCGTTCCGACCAAACCTCGACGCCTTCCATCCGCACGATCCGGTCGATGTCGCACAGGGCACCGGCCTGCGTATCGTCGTAGACGACGTAAGCGATGCCTACACGCTGGTGTGGCCGGTGCCGGTGCTGAGTTGGTACGAGCGCACCGGCGACGTCCAGCAGGCTTCGGCTGGGTCGGTCGTCGATCCGGATACCCCCATCAAGCCGGGTCTGCCGCACGCCCAGGTCGGGACTTCTGCCCTTTACAACACCGATCGCCGGCCTTTTGACTGCTGGCTCGGATCCGGTGGGCAGACACCCTACAGCCCGAACAAGGGGCATACGAACATCAACCAAGAGAACGACTTGATCGTGAACAACACCGATGGTCTGACGTACGTGCAAAACCAAAGCGACTTCTGCGAGCCACTCGATCCGCAGACGGTGCTCGGTGTCGCGGTCAACTTAACCAGCAACAAGACCAACATGTCGGCCGGCTTCAATCCCGGATACCGAACCGACGGCAGTGGCAAGAAGGAAGCTGCAAAGCTTCTCGGCGTGTACGACGTACGAAACCAGGCTGATCAGTCGTTCATGGCGACGATTCCGGCGCACGAGCCATTCGAGTTTCATCTCCTCGATCGCCAATACGGCCTCAAGCTTCTCGATGTGCGCAGTTGGCACAGCCTGCAGCCGCGTGAAACTCGCAATAACTGTGGCGGATGTCACCAACACGAGCCCGGCGCAGCAATTGAGTTTGCCGGTACCGTTGCCGACACTCAGCCTGCGCTCGACATGGTGAAGCAGACCCCGTTCGTGACCTACGACCGCTACTGTCAGCCGGTGATGCGGACCTCGCGGCGGCCAACGCGTCGAACGCCGGAGTGGAACAGAGACATCTGGGCAGGCTTCGAGCAACACTGTGGCGGGTGTCACAACTCGACCGCTTCGACCGACCAAGCCGCTCTAGCTGCGTTTGGCTACGGCGGTGAGGAGGGAGCGTACAACCAGCTCAAGAATCGCAACTACGCCGATGCCAAGCTCGGGGCTCTCGGCAGTCCAGCGTTCTGGGCAGCGCGCGGCGAGCGCACGGACGGTCGCAATAACAATTTGGCGAAGTACCAACCGGACTACAGCGATGGCGATTGGGGTTTCCACTTCGCAGCGGTTCACGCCAGCAGTCCGGGGTTGTGTTCGACCGGCGACCTGCGATCGGCGCGCTGGGTCTATCGTTTCGGTTTGTGGATCGACAACCACATGCCGCGCGACACTGGCTCGGCGTATGGCTACGGACACGACTGGTTCCATCCAACGGTGGATGTCGCATTGAGCACGGCCAACTGCGCGCCGACCCGAGTCCGTGTCGGTGTCTGGGATGACATCGGCGGAGTCGAAGAACTGACCACCGAACTCGACGGACAGACGATCGATGTGCGGACCTACCAACGCAACGGCGGCGTATTGATCGACTTGCCCTCAGCGCCGCAGGACGCGCTGCTCACGGTCACGGCGCGCGATCTCTCGGACAACCGACAGATCTACCGCAAGAGTCTCGGCCAGCTAGTCGCAGAGTGCGCACCGAGCGGCCCGACGGTCACGGCAACCCCGATCGCCGGCCCGATCCGGAAGCTGCGCAACGTGAGCGTCGGATCCGGTCGAGTCGGAAGGCGGTAGGGCCACGGCGCGTCGGGATGTAGCCGAGTTTTGATCGCTGATGATCTTAGATTAGACTTCTTTGTCTATGCCGGGTAGGATCTCGGCATGGGTCTAGTGACGGCGCGCATCACTCTTCGGAACCCGAGGAAACCTGAGCTCTCGGGAGTCGAGGTGGATGCTCTGGTCGATAGCGGCTCCGTACATTTGAGCATCACGGAGCACCTGCGTATCCAGCTCGAGTTGGAAGAGATTGACAAGAAAGAGGCCACGCTGGCGGACGACTCGCGTAGGCTTGTGCCCTATGTCGGTCCGATCGAGATGCGCTTCAAAAACCGTGTCGGCTTTGCCGGTGCTTTGGTGCTCGGAAATCAAGTCCTGTTGGGAGCGATCCCGATGGAGGACATGGATCTCGTGATCGTACCGAGTACCAGGACCTTGGACGTGAACCCGGCCAGCCCGAACGTCGCTACTTCGCTGGCAAAGTAGCGGGGGCCTTGGCCGAGTCCAGTCGAGACTCTTCGCCCCATTATTTATTGACGGAGATCCTTGTTGTGTACTCGATACTTCCAGATTTTCCGGTCGTTTGGTTCGACCGTCTTGATGTGGACGTGGCGTGACGGTGGGCGTACACTTTCAGAATGAGCGTGGACCCTTTGCTTGAGACAATCCGTCGATTGCCGGCCGGTGAGAAGATCCGCTTGGTTCAACAGCTTTGGGACGAGATCGCGGAAGAGGCTGCAAGTCTTCCATTGACTCAGGCCCAGCGCCAACTGCTCGACGCGCGGATCGATGACCATGAGGCGAACTCGGATGACGTCGAGGCGTGGACGAAGGTTCGGGACGACATTTTGCGCGAGCTGTGAGCTATCAGTTGGTCCTGTGTCGGCCAGCCAAGGCCGATGTGCGGGCGGCAGCTCGCTGGTATGAGCTGCAACGACCGGGGCTCGGGCGAGACTTCGTCGGCCAGGTGGACGCGGCTCTCAAACGAGTGGCCGAGAGTCCCCTTCAGTGCCAGTTGGTACATCGGGACCTTCGGCGTGCCATCGTTCAACGGTTTCCCTATGGCGTGTTCTATCAGGTTGACTCGAGCCGAATTGTCGTCGTTGGCGTCATCCATCTTCATCGCAATCCTTCGGGTTGGAAGGACCGGACGGACCAAAGGTGAGGAGTGTGTTCGATGTCGGTAAGCCAACGCCTTGGGCCCCGATCCGGCTACTGTAGCGAAGGGTGAGTCGGGAGTGTGCTGGGAGTAGCCTATATGAAGATCTTCTTGGTGGTGACGTTTCTAAGCGCCATTCTAATTGCCTTCGGAGGGGGCCTACATGTGGGCGCAACCCGGGGGAGCGTCGCGCGCGAGACGCAGCTTCGCATGGGGCTTCGCGTCTGCGCCGAAGTCAGGTCGATTTTTGGCGTCTTGGGTGATGATTCCGCTGCCGAAGATCAGGTTGTGGGGAGGATCCACTTGTCCAAGGACGTGGATCTGGCCGTTGTTCAAGATGGCGAGGTGAAGACGATTCGCGCATGGAGCCACTGTGAGTAGCGGGTAACCGAGGCGGGATTTTGGATGACGAGACTTGGTGGAGGGCGAACCGTTGGTTCCGCGCGGAAAGAGGCTTGGCCTATCCGCTCTGTCCTCACTGCACGTCATCGAGGCCGACGGCGCGTCGGACTATTTTTTGCACAGTTCCGGGTTTTGAGCGGAGCACGACTTCCAATGGCGCGTCGTAGCGCAGGTAGGAGATGTGGTTGGCGTAGAGGAAGGCTGCTTCGGGGTCGTGGCGGCGTAGGGCGATGACGTAGGCTAGGTAGCCGAAGAAGGGTACGCAGGCGACCAGGAAGACGGGTAGCGAGTGCACGTTGGCGTGGGGTGATCGCCTTGCTGTTTCGACCAGTCGGGAGCCTGCGGTCCAGCTGCCGCGCAGGAGGGAGCCGATCGGCAGTGGGAGGATTGCCTTGCTGGCGCCGACGCCGAGGTGGACCGCCAGGTGCCGCAGGATGTAGCTCGTGGTCGTCGTAACTTCCACGAGCGTGTTTTGCAGGGTTTCTGCCCGGACTTCGCTGACCAACTGCGCCTCGACGAGTCGCCGCACTGTGTCGCGCAATGCCGCTTCGTCGTGCAGCTTGTGTTGAAAGGTTCGAATCGACCCGGCGAGGGTCGGTTGTGTCGGCTCCGCCACGGCAGGACAATAGCCGGTCTCCCCAGCCAAACAAAGCCGGTCAGCGTTCTGGGAACTTGCCGATCAATGCGGCTTTGCTGCGTCTCTATTCCGAGATCTGCCGCAAGATGCTGCCGCTGTCGAAGTAGACACGCTCGCAGATCAGGTCGGCCCCATCGAAGAGGAAAATGGCCGTCATACGACAGCGGAACTCCTTCCCGGTCGGTTCGATGCCCATCAGTGGGCCCTTGTGTGTTCCGAGCAGCCAGAACTCACTGATGACCGCGTCATCGGCGTGGTGCAGGGCGATGAGCTCATTGCGCTGATCTGGGAACGCTGTACGGCTCTCTCTGAAGTACTCACGGACTGCCTTCTCGCCGTCGTGTACCTCATCGGTCGCGATCAATTCGTAGCGCGGGTGTTTGAACGTATCGATCACCGCGTCGAAGTCGTGAACGTTCTCCGCCTCCATGTGCCGTCGTACGACGGACTCTCGTTGTTCGCGCAGACTTGCGTTCATGGTCGCCTCCTTCTGCCTATCCCACCGTATTGATCGGTCTGCCGTCAAGGAACGCGCGCACATTGTCCACGGCGATGGTCATCAACCGTCGTCGTGCCGCGACGCTCGCCCACGCCAGGTGCGGTGTGATGATACAGTTTCGCGCGCGCAGGAGCGGGTTGTCGGGCCGTATCGGTTCGCTGTCGACGACATCGACGGCGGCGCCGGCGATCGTTCTCTTGTCCAAGGCATCGGCGAGCGCAGCCTCATCGACCAGCGGGCCGCGCGCGGTGTTGATCAAAAACGAAGTTGGCTTCATGGATTTCAAGAAGTCTGGGTCGATGATCGAACGAGTCTGTTCGGTGAGCGGGCAGTGCAGGCTGACGATGTCGGCGTTGGACCGAAGCTCTTCGATGGGAGTTCCGTTGGTGCGGGTGTTGGAAAGAATCTGCATCCCAAATGCTTTGCCGATCTCGGCGACGCGTTGCCCGATACGGCCGAAGCCGACAATCCCGAGGGATTTTCCAGCCAGTTCGATCGGCGGGCTGTGCCAGAATGAGAAGTCGGGGCAGCGCTGCCACTCTCCGTCGTGGACGGCGGCGTTATGTTCTCCGACCGCGTTGCTGAGCTCGAGGACTAAAGAGAAGACGTGCTGCGCGACGGAATCCGTGCCGTACTCGGGCACATTGGTTACGACGATGTTCTGAGCGACTGCAGCCGGTATATCGACCACGTTGTATCCTGTAGCCAACACGCCGATGAATCGGAGCTTCGGTAGGGACGCGAGTATGTCCGCATCGAGAGGGGTCTTGTTGGTCAGGACGATCTCGGCGCCGGCACTACGCGCAATGATCTGATCGTGCGGCGTCCGATCGTACACAGTGACGTCCCCGAGTGACTGCAACTCATCCCACGGGTTGTCGCCGGGGTTGAGGGTGTAGCCATCGAGAACGACGATCTTCATTCCTTTTCCTTGGCCGCTAAGTACTGTTTGGTCTCGGCTGCAACAACGCCAGCCAAGCCCAGGAGCCCGATCAAGTTCGGGAACGCCATCAGGCCGTTCATGATGTCGGAGAAGGTCCAGACGACCTCGAGCTTGATGACCGCACCGACGGCCACGAAGAGGCAGAAGGCGACTCGATAGGGCGTGGTGATGCGATCGCCGGCGAGGTACTGCAGCGACTTTTCACCGTAGTAGCTCCACCCGAGCAGGGTCGTGAAGGCGAAGGAGATCAGGCCGACGGCGACCAGGATAGCGCCGGCTTCACCGCCGAAGCCATGGCGAAATGCGATGGTCGTCAGCTCGGCACCGTTTGCGCCCTGGTCCCACAGGCCGGAATTTAGGATGACCAAGCCGGTGAAGGTGCAGACGACGAGAGTGTCGATAAAGGTCTGGGTCATCGACACCATCGCCTGTGCAACCGGGTGGCGCGTCTGAGCTGCAGCTGCGGCGATCGGCGCGCTGCCGAGGCCGGACTCGTTCGAGAACACACCGCGTGCAACTCCCATGCGTATCGTCAGCATGACGGCGGCGCCGGCAAAGCCTCCGCTGGCGGCGGTCGGGGTGAAGGCGTGTTGAAAGATCAGCGCGAACGATGCCGGGATCTGGTCGGCGGTGACGATCAAGATGTAGGACGCTCCGGCGATATAGAGAACAATCATCAGAGGTACGAGGGCACTGGCCGCTCGACCGATCGATTTGATGCCGCCGAGAATGACTCCCGCCGTTGCGATGGCGAGAGTGACACCGGTCAGCCAGTGCGGGACGCCGAAGGTCTCGTTCATCGCGTGCGCGACCGAGTTGGACTGCACCATGTTGCCGATGCCGAACGCGGCGACGGATGCGAATGCTGCGAAAAGAGTCGCCAGCCACGGTTGGCCGAGTCCGTCGCGCAGGTAGTACATCGGCCCGCCGCGCATGGTGCCGTCTTCTGCGACTTGTCGATAGCGCACCGCAAGGACCGCCTCGGCGTACTTGGTTGCCATGCCGACCAATCCGGTGACCCACATCCAAAACATCGCGCCGGGTCCACCGGCGGCGATTGCGGTCGCTACGCCGGCGATGTTTCCGGTGCCGACGGTGGCGGCGAGGGCGGTCATCAGCGCCTGGAAGTGAGTGATATCTCCTGGCTGATCGCCTGGCTCTTTGCGAACGACAAACGCCAGGTACAGTGCGTGCCCTAGTTTGGTGAATTGGATGCCGCGCAGGAGAACGGTGAGGTAAAGGCCGGTACCGACCAGCAGGACCAGTAGAGGTACACCCCAGACCCAGCCGTTTATCGCGTTGAGGATTTCCATCGCGCCACCTTGCAGTGCCTACGATGTTTTTCAACGGCTGATTACATTTTTCGGCAGCTGGAGGCGCCCCCTCTAGCTCCAACGCGAATATTGCTAGATTCTGTAGCCATCATGTTTACCGGAATCGTCGAAGAGGTTGGAGAAGTCGTCGAGGGCGCCGATGGAGTGATGCGGATCCGCGCTCCGAAGGTTACGAGTGATGCGCAGCTCGGCGATTCGATCGCGATCAACGGAGTGGATCTGACGGTCGCAAGTCTCGAAGGTGATGTCTTCTTTGCCAATGTAATGCCCGAGACCTATCGTCGATCGAACCTGGGCGAGCTGAAGGTCGGCGAACGAGTCAACCTGGAGCGCTCGGTGCGGCCGAGTGACCGCTTGAGTGGCCACATCGTACGCGGCGTAGTCGAGGGAGTTGCGAGCGTTCACTCATTCACCCCGGAGGCCGACGCGATCATCGCGCGCTTCACGACGCCGGTGGAGTTGTTGCGCTACATGGTCGTCAAAGGGCCGGTAGCGATCGACGGCGCGAGCCTTACGATCATCGACAAGACCGAGGATACGTTCGCGGTGTCGCTCGTCCAGTACTCGCAGGAGCACCTCAACACCCTCGACAAGAAGCCCGGCGACTCGGTCAACATCGAGACCGACATCATCGCGCGTTACGTCGAGAATTTTTTGGGCACTCGCTAGCCCGGGGCGAGGCTCCGCCCGAGCCGCGTTACCGGTCTCCCCCATGGAGGGCGAGGTTCCACCCGAGCCGCGTTAGCGGTCCCCCCCGTTGGAGGGCGAGGTTCCACCCGAGCCGCGTTAGCGGTCCCCCCCGTTGGAGGG
>JAJCZJ010000010.1 GCA_029262455.1 Deltaproteobacteria bacterium
TCATCGCCGGGGCCGGCAGCTTCCAAGAAGTCTTCGGCCTGTACATGGGGACCTACTTTTGGGAGTTTGACGACAGCGACCTAGCCGCCCTCGCCCTCTCCCTGGCAATTTCGGTCCTCGTGGCGGCGCTCGGTACGCGACCACTGAGCCAACGCTCAGACAAGCGGCAGACTGCCATCTTCATGGCTTGGTTTCTTTTCTTCTGGGCACCGATCCCCGTCGTCGGCAGGTTCTTGGGACTGATGCCGGAGAACGGAAGCCCGTGGCTGCTGCCGCTGGTGTCGATCCATCTGGTCATTGCCGTCGTGCCGACTATCGGACTAGGCATCCTCTTCGGATCGATGTTCAACGAGACCATCGACGAAAGCGAGCTCGAAACAGGAATCCGGCAAGAAGGTGTATTCGGATCAGCAATCGCCTTCAGTGCAAAGGCAGTCGCCGGCGTCGGAAACCTACTCGGAGGCGTGGCCATCGAGCTCATCGACTTCCCGACACAAGCAGTGGCAGGGACCGTTCCCCCCGACAAGGTTTTCTGGCTCGGCATGGCCGCTGGGCCGAGCTTGACTTTATTCTACATGGTCGGTTTTTACTTCCTCTTCCGCTACACCATCACCCGGGAACGATACGAAGAGATCCGAAGTGAGCTGGACCAACGCGCTCGAGGTGAAGCCTAACCGACCCGATAGCGAGCCGCTCCCGCTAGTCAAAGAGCCATATGACTTCGTCCGACACGAGCAGCGACGCGCCGCCGTCCAAGAGCCTCCGCTTCGTCATCATCGGCGCCGGGATGGCCGGAATCCTGAGCGCGATTCGATTGAAGGAAGCCGGGCTCGATTTCGTGATCTACGAGAAGGCCGACAAGATCGGAGGGACTTGGCGGGAGAACACCTACGCCGGCATCGCCTGTGACGTCCCTTCTCACCTCTACAGCTACTCGTTCGCTCTCAACCCCGAATGGAGCCAACAATTCGCCCCCGGGCCGGAGATTCGACAGTACTTCGAAGATGTCGCCGAGCGCTTCGGCGTAGCCTCTGCCATTCGATACAATTGCGAGATCACTAGCTGCAAGTTCGAGGTCGGTCGGTGGCAAGTTGCGGCGGCAGACGGGTCAATCGACACAGCGGATTTCATCATCGCCGCCACCGGCGTCCTGCATCATCCAGCAATTCCCGCGTTCGAGGGTCTCGATTCTTTCGCCGGACTCGCGTTCCACAGCGCCCGTTGGGACAACGACCTCGACCTCAGCGACAGGCGTGTCGGCGTCGTCGGTACCGGATCGAGCGCGATTCAAATCGTCTCGGCCATTGCGGATCGTGTCAAAGAACTCACACTCTTTCAGCGCACCGCGCAGTGGGTCATCCCGGTCGGCAACCAAACTTACAGCGAGACGGAAAGGGAGAAATTTCGCGCGACGCCCCAGGCGATGTTGGACATTCGCACCGAGGTCGCTCGCGCCTTCATCGACGGCTTCGCGAACGTGCTCGGCGACATGGACTCGCCCATGATCGAGGCGATCCAAGCCACTTGCGAAGCGAACTTGAACGACAACGTGAAGGATCCGGATCTCCGCGAAAAGCTCCGCCCAAACTACCGCGCTGGATGCAAACGGCTGGTCATGTCCGAGCGCTTCTATGACGCCATTCAGCAGCCGAATGCGAAGCTCGTCACCGAAGCAATCGATCGCGTCGAGCCGAGCGGAGTGCGAACGAAAGACGGAGTCCTCCACGAGCTCGACGTCCTGGTCATGGCCACCGGATTCAAGGTCGACGCGTTCATGCGACCGATGGAAGTCGTCGGCCGAGAAGGTGCTACGCTGCGGGAAAAGTGGGAAGTCGCTCCTTCTGCGTACATGGCCATCTCGATCCCCGACTTTCCAAACTTCTTCATGCTCAACGGCCCCAACGGGCCCGTCGGCAACTTCTCCCTGATCGACGTTGTCGAGCTGCAGTTCGCGTACATCATGCAGCTTGTCGATCATGTGCGCAGCAACTCCTGCAAAGAGATCAGCGTCTCGCGCGCCGCTGCGGAGCGATTCGACGAGGACAGGAAAGTCGCGGCCCAAACCACGATCTGGAGCACCGGCTGCAAGAGCTGGTATCTCGATGCCAACGGAGTTCCGACCGCATGGCCCTGGACGTACGACAGATTCCAAGAGGAGATGGCGCAACCAAAGCTCGCCGACTACGAAATCCGATAGCGATCGTCGCCAACCGGCTCGACCAATGACACAACTTTGAAACGCAGACACCGAGGAGATCCAACATGAAAGCAGCAGTGATGCGCGCCACCGATGCGCCCCTGGTCATCGAAGACGTTCATATCGACGATCCGGGACCTGGCGAAGTATTGCTCAAAACCGCTGCTTCTGGAATCTGCCACAGCGACCTCCACGTCATGGAAGGCAGCCTCCCGGTGCCGCCCCCATGCATCCTCGGCCACGAACCGGCCGGCGTCGTCGAAGCGGTCGGCGAGGGAGTCACCGATTTCCGACCTGGGGACCACGTCATCGGTTGCCTCACCTCATTCTGCGGTGTCTGCAACTACTGCACCGCCGGACGCCCGTACCTCTGCCTCGCACAATTCGAGGGGCGTCCCCCTGGGGCAAAACCACGATTGTCGGCGAGCAATGGGGATACCATCGATCAGTTTGCGAACCTGTCGTCGTTCGCCGAAAAAATGCTTTGCCCGCAGCGCTCCCTAGTGAAGATCCGAGACGATATGCCGCTCGATCGAGCATCGCTAATCGGCTGCGGCGTTACGACCGGTCTCGGCGCAGCTCTCAACACCGTGCACATCCGCGCGGGCGCCAGCGTCGTCATCATCGGCTGCGGTGGCGTCGGGCTGGCGGCGTTGCAAGGCGCTCGCATTGTCGGCGCTGGCAAGATCATTGCTGTCGACGCTCAGCCATGGAAGTTCGACCTGGCAAAGAAGTTCGGCGCCACCGACTGTATCGACGCGACCGTTGGCGACGCAGTCGCCGCGGTGCACGACTTGACCGGCGGCGGTGCCGACTTCGTCTTCGAGTGCATCGGACTGATCCCGACAGTTCAGCAAGCCGTCGCCATGACCGCGCGCGGCGGCACAACCGTCTTGGTTGGAGTCGTTCCGATGGCGGACACGGTTCCGATCAATGCGTCCGACTTGACCTTGCAGGAAAAGACCATCACTGGCTCCTACATGGGCTCGAATCGCTTCCGTTTCGACATGCCGAAGTACGTTGACTTCTATCTCGACGGGCGCCTGTTCCTCGATGAAATGATCTCTTCGCGGATCGCCCTTAATGACATCAACGAAGCCTTCGATCGCATGCGCAAGGGCGAAGCAGCGCGACAGGTGATCGTCTACGATTGAGCAGTCACCTCGAATGGAACCCTTCATCGTTTGGCTGTCAACTTCGCGAGGGTTCACTTGGTTCCTCCGCAAGGTCTACGTCCCTTCTCCCTCCGGAGGCTGTCGATTCATGCAGCGACACTAGTATTCCGGGAAACCGGAAAGCCTTCCCCTCTCCCTCCGGGAGAGGGTTAAGGGTGAGGGGATCAAACACGGCTACCCTCCAGTTTCTCTTGTGGCACAACGGTTTCAGCCTCTCTCGAGAACGACGCCGGCTATCGCCGGCAGCATATTATCCCCTCATCCTAACCTTCTCCCGGAGGGAGAAGGGACCGTGACGTCAGTTTGCGCAATGAATCGACAGCCTCCTCCGGGAGAGGGCCCGAAATGCCAATTCCCTTCCTGCGCTTATGCCGCAGTACCTTCGCGGACACGTTCAAGGGAGGGGACCGCTTTGTGTCGCGTCGTGGATCTCATTCCTGCAATCCTCAAGGGACACTCCGATCGACCCGCGGCTCCAACGTTCCGAACATCCAATCGTACACCATCGTCAGGGTCGCGTAGTTGCCGCGCTTCATATCGACGTGATGAGCAGCGTGAATCGATGTGATGTAGTCGATTGTCTTGAACGGGAAGTACGGAAGATTGACGAACGTGTGGTTGAGCGTATTCCACTGAGTAAACACCAATGTCGCAAATGCCATTGAATAGGCGTTCAGCGCCCCACCCGACAAGATCGCGATCAGTGGGATCGAGCCAAAGTACAGTACCAGCCCAATGAAGGTCTCCAGCGGATGAACGTACAACGCATCGATATAGGTCGGCGTGCGAGCACGGTGGTGAAGCGCGTGGACCCGCAACAACGGCTTACCGTGGAAGATGAAACGATGCGTCAGGTAGTAAAAAAAGTCGTAGACCATCAGAACGGCAAAGACATCGAAGACATGGCGCCACAGCGGACGCGGCTCGAGGTTCACAAAGAACGGCAACACGGTGACGTAGAACACGACGTTGGTCAGCAGGCCAACCGCGTTGTTGCGTTTGACGGCGGACCGAAACTTCGGGTCTGACAACTTTCTCCGGTCGGCCTTGCGATTCACATCGCGCATGCGCCGCAAGCCGGGGTTCTTGAAAGCGACAAAACGCCCAACAAGAGTGAGCACGACAAGGGTCGCTACGAACACGAAAGCTGCCTGCCAGTCGAAAACCATAACGCGACCAGAATTCCAAATCGCGTATCGAATTCCAATCCGCACCCATTGCGGGCGAGATTGACCGTTCGCCGGACGTTGCTTGCCCTGGGCCGCCGCGACGACTACGGATGAACCATGAGTCGCAGCCAACGCATCGCTACGACCGTCGCTGTCCTGGTCACGATCGCGGCGATCGGTGCCAAGTACTATGAGAGCGAAATCATCGGGACCGCTACGAAGCTGCACATGCAGCGCATCGCGGACCAAGAGGATTTAGCCGGCGACATCGCGAAACGCCGACGAACCGTCACCGGAATCCATCGGCAGCTGCTCATTGCTCCTCCTGCGGACGCCATGGTCCCCGAGCTCTTCGACTTCATGACGCAGCTCTCGGCACGGACAGCGACCGGCGAGATCTCTCTACCCTGGAGTGCCTATCTCTACACCACTCATGTGCGCGAGGCGCTCGAGCGGCCAGCGGGAAGCGCTCGCCCTACGCGCGAAGAGCTCGCCAAAGAGATCCAGGAGGGGGTCGAATTCTTCTATCTGCAGAAGCGCCCCGACGTTCGCGGAACGAAGGTCACAGACCTGTGGGACGACGGCGGCGAGTCCTTCACTCTCGAAGAAATCCAACAGGCACACCGCGAAGGCCGGGACCTCACGCGCGGAGACTGACCATCTCGGGCGCGTCCTGCCGCTGCACCGACCACAAGAGGCTCGCCTTGAGACACGAGCCGCGCTAAGAAAGTCCTTCTTTTAACATCAAGCGGGATTCCGCGACGACAGGAGAACCCCCATGCCCGGTCTCGAGAACACCAATGAGATGTTTGATCTGCGAATGTCCGAAGCGGCGAAGCCGCTCTTGGAAAGGGTCAAAGCCTTTGTCAAAGACGAGGTAGAGCCGGTTACGGTTGAGTTCTTCCGACTCGGCGAAAACCGTACCGACCGCTGGTCGTGGGAGCCGGGACAACTCGAGCTCCTCGACTCGGTCAAGGCCAAGGCCAAAGCTAATGGACTGTGGAATTTCTTTCTCCCTGACGACGAGACAGGCCAGGGCCTGAAGAATATCGACTACGCCTACATCGCTTCTGAACTCGGCAAGAACCCGTTGGCCTCGGAGTGCCTCAACTGCTCGGCACCCGACACCGGCAACATGGAAGTGCTCGAACGGGTGGGCACGGCCCAGCAAAAGGAGCAGTGGCTCAAGCCCCTGCTCAACGGCGAGATTCGCTCCGCCTACGCCATGACCGAGCCCGACCTCGCTTCTTCGGACGCAAAGAATATCTCGTGCAAGGCAGAGCTCGTCGGCGACGACTGGGTCATCAACGGGGAGAAGTTCTATATCTCCGGAGCCGGGGACCCTCGCTGCAAGATCATGATCACGATGGTGCAGACGAGCCCCGACGCCGCGCCGCATCTCCGCCAATCGCAGATCCTCATTCCGACGGATGCCCCGGGCGTCGAGATTCTCGGACCGATGCATGTTTTTGGAAAAGACGACGCACCACACGGGCACATGCACATCCGTTTCGACGATTGCCGCGTACCGAAGGAGAACATTCTGCTCGGCGAAGGGCGCGGCTTCGAAATCTCTCAGGTTCGCCTAGGACCCGGGCGCATCCACCACTGCATGCGATCGATCGGCGCCGCGGAGCGAGCTATCGAGCTGATGTGCAAACGCGGCCTGTCACGCGAAGCGTTCGGCAAGCCACTCGCCAACCTCGGCCGCAACACCGAAACCATTGCCAAGGCGCGAATCGAGATCGAGGCCATGCGCATGATGGTCCTGAAAGCCGCCAAGGCCATGGATGTCCTCGGCAACTCCGAAGCGCGCGTCTGGGTGAGCGCGGTGAAGGCGATGGTCCCGGAGCGAGTCTGCAAAATCATCGACGAAGCGATCCAGATCCACGGAGCGGCTGGCATCTCACAGTGGACTCCACTCGCCGACATGTACGCCAGCCAACGCACATTGAGACTCGCAGACGGGCCGGACGAAGTGCACTGGTTCGTCGTCGGCCGCGCCGAACTTGCCCGCTGGAAAGAGAGCGCCGCAGACTACGACCCGAAAACCAGCTACCAAGAACGCGCCCAGTCCGGAAAAGCCTTCGCCGGCCCGTAAAAACCAAACCAATCGGGAACGTGAGACTTGGGACTTGAGACGTGGGACTTGTGACTTGTGACTTGTGACTTGCAGTTACTCAATTTCATCGAGCAACCGCGACGCGTTGGTCGCAAGCTCCGGGACGACCGAGGCGATCAGCCCCATCCGCTCATCCGAGCTGTCGCCCATCTTCCATCGAAAGTGAAGCTGCTCGAGCACGGTCGCCGTCTTCCACAGAGCGAAAGCCTCGTACCAACCGGCACGCGAAACATCCAATCCGGTTCGCTCGGCGTAGCGATCACGCACCTCGGCTCGACTCGGCAAACCCATGCTCTCCATCCCAGGATGTCCACCGCGGGTGTATCCGGTGTCCCCCTGATCCGGCCAGTAGTTGAGCAACGTCCCCAGGTCGATCAGGGGATCGCCAAGTGTCGTCATGTCCCAATCAAAGAAAGCCGTCACGCGGTCCGGGTCGGCGGGGTCAAACATGCAGTTGTCGAGCTTCAGGTCGTTGTGGACGAATGACACTCGCTGCGGCGCGGGGATCGCCTTGGCGAGACGAGCGTGCACAGCGCTCATCGCCTCATCGTGATCAGGATCGGCCACCAGATCCCAACGCTTTTTCCAGCCGTTCACCTGGCGCTCGGCAAACCCGACCGGTCTGCCGAGATCTGAAAGGTCGCACGCATCCGGATCGAGCAGATGAAATTCTGCTACCGCGTCAACCAGCGCACTCCCGATTCGTCGACCGACATCCTCGTGATGTCGCATACTCGCAGGAACAACGCCTCGGATCACTTCGCCGCGGCGCCGTTCCATGACGAAGAAGTCAGCCCCGGCAATCGCCGCGTCATCGCAGAACAAGAACGCGCGCGGTGCCAAATCGAAGTTGCGCCACAAGCGCGAAAGCACCTTGAACTCTCGCTTCATGTCGTGCGCACCGGGCGCCAGAGTCCCAAACGGCGGGCGCCTCAGAACCAGCTCCTGATTGCCGAATCGAATCATGTACGTCAGGTTGGCTGCGCCATTGGGAAACTGCAGCACCTCGAACGCACCATCGATGTTCAACTCGTCCGGGAGATGCTCGCGCAGGTACGCTTCAATGCGCGCCCAATCAAGATCCTCACCCGACCTGACGGCCGCCAATTCTGGCGCCGCCTCACCGGTAAATGGGTCATTGGAACCGGCCTGGAAGAACGCCGTATCTTTGGAGTCGTCGCTCATCCCTTCCCTATTCCAGATTCAGAAGAACGGCGAAAGAGACATCGGCGCCGGCAACAGTGGTAGGCTAAAGCCAACCCTACGGCCCTACCTTACTCCAGCCATCGTAGGGTGGACTTTAGCCTACCAAACGCCCTCAACCAATCCGCCGCAGCCAGTTGGAGTTCGACCTACTTCAACTCCAGCCCCTTGAGCTCGCCGTCTTCTCGCCAGCTTTTCAGGATGCTGAAAAACTCGACCGAACCACCACCGTAGAAGCCGTCCTGGGCGCTGCGTTCGGTCGGCTTACCCTCGTTGTTGTAGTAGCCCGGCGTACAATTCTCGAGGAAGTCGCCCATGTCCCTGGCCTTGTTGATGCACGTCTCAACCCATTCGGCTTCGCCCTCGGTTGAGGCCTCAACCGTACCCTTCTCACCCTCGGTCGCAGTCTTGACGATGTAGGCAATGTGCTGGGCCTGCTCGTTGAGCAGATGCGGATAGCTCGCCGTGAATCCCGCCTGTGCATTGCTCATGATGAAGCAGTTTGGAAAGCCGTGTACGTGCATGCCGTGCATCGTTCGCGTGCCGCCCGCCCACTTGTCCTGCAAGCTCTTGCCGTCGCGCCCATAAACCTGGAACCCAGCACGCCGAGAAAAGTCGGTCCCGACTTCGAAGCCGCTGGCATAGATCAAGCAATCGAGCTCGTATTCACGCCCGTTCGCGATGAGCCCCTTCTTGGTGATTCGCTCGACGCCCTTACCGTCGGTATCGACCAACGTGACGTTGGGTCGGTTGAACGTCTCCAGATACTCGTTGTGAAAACACGGCCGCTTGCAGAACTGCCGATAGTACGGCTTCAGGGCTGCGGCTGTCGCCTCATCTCGCACCACGCCGTCGACGCGAGCGCGAATCTCTTCCATCTTCTCGAAGTCGGCCAGCTCGACGGCCTGCGCCAGTCCCTGCCGTGTAAAGTCCTTGGTTCGCCCCTGCTGCACGCTAACGAGCAGATTTCGGATCAGTGCCGTCCACCCATCGCGTACCAGATCTTCGTCCTGCGGCACTCCCGAAACCAGGCTATTGAAGTTGTCCATTCGATGCTGGTGCCATCCGGGCTGCAAGTTCTTGGCCCACTCGTCGTCAGTGCTTGGATTGTCTTTGACATCAATCGAAGACGGCGTGCGCTGGAACACGTAAAGGTGCTCGGCGTATTCGCCAAGGTGCGGGACGACCTGAACGGACGTAGCACCGGTGCCGATGATCCCTACCTTCTTGCCCTGCAGGCCAGTCAGCCCACCTTCCGAGCTGCCACCGGTGTACGTGTAGTCCCAGCGGCTGGCGTGGAACGAGTGGCCCTCGAACTCATCGATGCCGGCGATTCCCGGGAGCTTCGGTCGATTGAGCGGCCCGGTTGCCAAGCAGACGTAACGAGCCTTCATCCGGTCGCCGCGATTCGTCGTGATCGTCCACCGTGCTGTATCGTCATCCCATCGAAAGTCCTCGACTCTGGTCTGAAAGCAGGCGTCGCGGTAGAGGTCGAACTTCCTCCCGATCGCCTGGCTGTGCGCCAAGATCTCGGGCCCAAAGGAATACTTCTCCTTCGGCATATAGTCGAGCTCTTCGAGCAGAGGTAGGTACGTATAGGACTCGATGTCGCAGGCGATACCGGGATAGCGGTTCCAATACCAAGTGCCGCCAAAGTCACCGGCCGGGTCAATCATCCGAATGCTCTCGACACCCGCTTGGCGCAGTCGCGCTCCAGCCAGTAAACCGCCAAAGCCACCGCCGATGACCACGGCTTCGACTTCGTCGGTCAGGGGTCCGCGCGTAAAACCCGGCTCGACGTACGGGTCGTCGAGGTAGTGAGCAAAACGACCTTCGACCTCGACGTACTGCTCGTTGCCATCAGCGCGCAGACGTCGGTCGCGCTCTTCGCGGTACTTCCGGCGCAGTTCGTCCGGGTCGAATGCGAGGTCACCGCTAGTCGGTTCTGGTGTAACCGCTTCGTTGACTGTCGTCATGGTTCGCTCCTTGGTTCGGGCCCCCTGAGGCACGGAGTTTTGACCTTCGTTACGTCCCGCACTATCCCCTATTTGCACTTGCCGTGCAAGAAGATTGTGGCGCAACTAGCGACGCGATGCTACCCCTCGTGCATGCCACGCAAGGACCCAGAGGCGATCGACGGTCGTACCGGCCGTACGATGCGATCGCGACAAGCACTATGCGACGCATTCCTCGCTCTGGTTCTCGAGGGAAACCTGAGACCCGCCGCCGACGAGATCGCCGAGAAAGCTGGCCTGTCGCGGCGATCGCTTTTTCACCACTTCAAAGACCTCGCCGACCTCTACGACGCCGCCTACGAGCTCGGAATGCAACGCGCGGCGCCCCTGCTGAAGGAGATTCCGCCGAGCGCGTCAGCAGGAGAGCGTGTCGCAATGCTGGTGGAGACACGCTGCACATTTCTCGAGGTGACGTTGCCGTTTCACTGGGAATTGACCGCCCGAGCTTTGGTCGGTCCGGCACAGAAACAAGCCCGGCAGTCGGCGCTTAGACGCATGAATCAGTGGAACCACGACATCGAGACCATCTTCGCCGGAGACCTCAACCACCTTCCGGCAAAGGAGCGGCGAGAGGTCCTACAGGCAATCGGCGTGGCTATCTCTTCGCCGACCTGGGGCTATCTCCGAACCAGTGTCGGAATGAGTGCGCGGGCTGCGCGGTCCTCGGTCAACCGCACTGTGCGCGGCATCCTCAGCGACGCTGGAGTGGACATGTCCGAGGCCCCCTAAGACTACCCGCTCCGGACGAGTTCGCGACACTCGCTCACTTTTTGACCGCCTCAAAAAGCACGTCGGAATTACGTCGAATCGTCGTCGTGATCTGGGATGCGCCGAACGAACTCTCCCAACAAGCCCCCACGTCGTTGCTCAACTGAAAAAGCACTGGCGCTGTCAGACTGAGTAGATCGGGATCCGGCAACGCCTCGCCAACCCCTTTCATCGCGATACGCCGGGTCGTCCCTCTCGAAACGCTGATGTTGACGAGCCGTACGCCATCCTCGGCGGCACCCCTATCCACATAGCGGACGCCCGACCGCGCCAGACGCCAATTCGCGATCGGCGGAATATTCTGCTCCGCCACGCGGGTCGGAGTGCCGCCGCTGTATAGGCAACCTTTGTAAGCAGTGTCGACCTGCGGTTGGCCGAGATCGGCCACAGTCGTTGCGTCCCCTTTTGACAACTGCCACGTCATGCGATCCCGGCCGTCGCTGGCCCTGTCCGACCACGACAGATTTGCGCGTGCCGAAGATTTGCACCCAACAAGGGGAGTTGCCGGACAAAGTGGCGGCGCTCCAGCAAGCAGAACGTCTGCGACGGGACGCTCCCCCTTGCCAGCCAAATCAACGGCTGCCGATCTGATGAACGTGTCGTTCCTATGAAATTCGATGCCCATCGCAATGAGTCCCGACTCGACACCTTGAAACTCGATGCGGCCACCCAGGGTCGACTGAACCAGCACCGAAAAAACAGACAGCATCGGACTGTTGGGGGCATCAATACTGGTCAAGTCGGCGACTCTCTGACCCTTGAAAACGAACGAGGTACTGAATAGCTGTTCGAACTCGTTGTAGACAAGGACCTGGACCGTCGTATCCGCGAACTCTGCTTCGGAGAAATTGCCGGCGCACGGAACTACGACCAAAGTACTCTGCACTTCATCTCCTCGCACAGGGTCGGCGGCGAAGGTGAACGGAAAGTCCATTTGTAACCGCTGCGAGCAGCCCGCGTACTCCGCGTTCGGCCCCCCCAGAACGAGCGCCGCGTCAGCATCGGGACCGCCGGGCAACGCCCGATTCCCGACGGCATTGTACTTGGCGAGGTCAAAATCAGTTTCAACCGTACTGTTGGTCTCAAGGGTTGCCCGCCCACGCAAAACATTTTGGTCGGACGGAGCCCCGACAGCGTCGAGCGCCAAGCAACGCAAGACACCGCGAAACGGTACCCCCGGCACGGCGGGGATCGAGCCGCTATTCCCAGGCAAGGGCAGAGATGTGCGTCCGCTGCTCGCCTGCCAGGAGACCGGCTGCCGAGCGGTAAGGACCAGATTAAACTCGGTGACCTGGTAGAACGGGAATCCGCACTGGTCGCCGGAAGGGCAGTCGAGGTCACTCAGGCAAGGCGTCGCATTCGCAATCACACAGCGCTCTGTCGTGTTCTCCAGAAAGCACTTGACATCGACAGGGTCAGCATCGTCATTCACCAGCTGAATAAACGTATCGACGCCGTTAGTCGGGTCGACAGTGACATACGGATAAGTGATCAACGCCGCCGCCTTGTCAGCGGTCGTGCCGGCCGCAGCCATCGACGCCTGCCCAAGGAGCACGGCCGCCGCGAGCGCTGCCCGTCCAAACATTTGCGATCGAGCCATCATGGTCATTCCCCCTCGCCTCACAGGACCGGAGCCAACGTGATCAAATCGCCAACGGAACGCTCACCATCCGCGTGCGCATTAACCGCAGCACCGGCCCTGATTGACGCCGAACTCACATCAACGAACTCCTCAGCAAGCAAGACGACGCCAGCAGACGAATTCGTCGAACGAATCGCAGAGCGCGCAGTCGGCGAGCCGAGCACGACGAAATCAAAAACCGATGAATTGATCTCGGTGAGCGTCTCGTTGCTCCAGCAGGTCGTTTGACTGGCCGCCGAAAACGTCTGCTCAAACTCATTCGTAACGATATACTGAACCGTGACGGTCTCAGGAGTCTGGGTGTTGAGGTTTCGAGTGCACGGGGACACCGTTAGCTGCGTGCCCAGCGCCGATCCGGCCACTCCGGCCACCGGCGCCCCTTCCGAGCGGACGTCGACAAGCCACGACTGCGGACATCCACTGTACTCGGGTCCGTTCGGACACTCTTCCGTAGGCACACCGCCGAGGCAGAGGGTATCGTCACCATCGTTGTTTTCGTTCCCAACAGATCCAATGGCACGGTAACGCGAGATGTCGCCAGATGAGATGTCCTTGACGGTTGCCGTACCCAAGAGATGGTTGCCCGAGACAGGGCTTCCAGCAATGTCGGCTTCGACACACATCAACTCACCGACAAAGCCTCCGGGCAGCGCCGGTATTTCCCCTGGATCAAACCCTGATCCGTAGCACGAGGGGTCGGCGCTAAGGTTGCACGGCATGTCTGTGGTAACCGCGCGGCCCAAACTCGCCACCCAAACTGACGGCTGCTCTCCCGTCAGCATCAGCGAAAAGTCAATATCTGTCCACAGAGGCGGATTTTGGATCGGATCGGGAGGCAGCCCGGGAAAGGTCAGCGCCGCGTTGAGGTACACGCACCTGACAAAGGTCGTCGAGCCCGAGTCGTTCGCAATGTGAATGATCGTGTCCCGGGATCCGTTCGCAATCACCTTCGGAAAGAACAGGATCGAAGCGGGACGGTCGATCGTCACTTGCGCTACGACCGGCTGCAGCCAGCAGACAGACCAAAGGGAAGCAGCCACAACGACTGGGATGAAGCGACGCATGAAACCCCTCCTTGCTCAGGCAGAAACCCGAGAATGACCCTACCCTGCCTAGCAGAGTTAGGGCCAGCCACACAAAGACAGTAGAAATCGTCGAAATACTGCAACAACAAGATGTCTGCGAGCACTTACCTCAACCAGTCACTGCTAGTCTAGGCCCTAGAACAACCGTCAGCCCAGCGCCTCTGCAATCTCATCCGCGTTGAGACCAGCTTCCCGTAAGATGTCGGCGCTGTCAGCACCCAGAGTCGGAGCCGGCCTCGTCCCACTCATCGCAAACGACGACAGTCGTAACGGTGGCGACACCGTTTCGTAAGTGCCGGCCACGGGGTGTTCGACCTCTCGAAAGATCCCCATCGCGCGCGCTTGTGGATCCTCGAGCCCTTCGTCGAGCGTTCGTACGGGCGCCCAGATTACCGGGTGTCCCAACAAGTCGGTCTCCCACTGTGCCAATGGTCGCTCGGCAAAGACCTGGTCGAGAATCCCCACCAGTGCGGACGAGTTTCTAAAGCGGCAACGCGCATCGACAAACCGTTCGTCGGTGGCGAGCTCCGCCCTCCCGATCGCTGCGCACAGCGGCTCCCAGTAACGCTCCGATTCGATCATCACGAGAAACAACCAGCGACCATCGGCAGTGCGGTACTGGTTCCAAAGTGGGTTGCTCGGTTGCGAGCGTTTGTGATGCGGCGGCGCCTTGCCACCAGCCAGAGCGAGGGCGACATCGTTGCCCAGAATGTAGTACCCCATGTGCATCAGGTTCACGTCGACGCGTTGGCCTTCGCCCGAAGTGTCCCGCATGCGCAAGGCGGAGAGGATGCCGGTTACCAACGCTAGCGCCGCAGAGTGATCGCCAACCCCGGGCCGGAGAAAGGTCGGAGCGTCATCGGGATCGCGCATCATATCCATAAAGCCGGTGCGCGCCCAAAAGGCGGTATAGTCGAAGGCCGGGCTGTTCGCATCCGGCCCCTCATCCCCGTAGCCGGAGAGCCCGGCGACGATAAGCGCCGGAGTCTGGTCGCGCAGGGTCGTCGCATCGAGCCCGTATTTTTCGAGTCGATGCGGCAACATATTTGTCAGGAAGACATCGGATTTCGCAATCAATCGCCGCAGTGCGGGCAGCGACGCCGTACGCTTGAAATCAAGGGTGAGCGAACGCTTGCCGCGGTTGTCCATGTGAAACTGCGGTGCCTCGGGAAAATCGCTGCGGATGCCCATCAGTTTGGGCCTCGAGTGCCGAACGATCTCGCCTTGCGGAACTTCGACCTTGACGACATCGGCACCGAGGTCGGCGAGCAATGCCCCCGCCGACGGAGCCGCTACGAACGTCGCCAGCTCAACGACTCGAACACCTTCCAACGGAGCTTTCGATTCCATCTCGATACGCTCGCCCGCACGACCAGGCGAGTCAAGGTCGAGCATGCGCTGAGCTTTGGAATTCTTCGTCGTAGGAACTCGTCTTGGGAATTCCTCTTTGGAATTCGCCTTGGGAATATGGAATTGAACACCTAATGGACCGACAACGGGCACTTGCCGAACTAACCGCCCCCGGGCAACCCTACGAACTGGAAGAAGTCGCGGTCTACGGACGACCGTGCCGCGCATTCCGCAACGCTCCGCCAACACTGCGCGATCTTTTCGATCAGAACCGCAGCGATTTACCATTCATCGTCTATCAAGATGAGCGCCTCAGCTTCGAGCAAGCCTGGCAGCAGGCGGCCCGACTCGCCACACTCATGATCGAGCTTGGCGTCGAACACGGCGACCGTGTCGCCATCTCGATGCGCAACTATCCGGAGTGGATGATCGCGTTCACCGCCATCACCTCCATCGGTGCAGTCGCGGTCGCGATGAACGCACTGTGGCAACCAGAGGAACTCGCCTACGGGCTCAGCGACAGCGGGGCCAAGGTTCTCGTCGCCGACCAGGAGAGATTGGAACGCTTCTCACGCATCAACCGCGCGCTGCCGAATCTGTCGGTCATCGCCGTCCGCGCAAAAGACGACTACGATGTCGGCGCGACTGCATTCGAGCTCGCCTCGAACTCCGCCGAGACCTGCTCGATGCCAGCCGCCGCGCTGGATCCCGCCCACAACGCGACCATCCTGTACACCTCGGGCTCTACCGGGCATCCCAAAGGCGCAGTTTCCTGTCACCGAAATGTAATCTCGGCGCTCGTCTCCTGGGAGCTCGACGCGCACGCAGGAGCGATGACCCGCGGCCGCGCATTGACGCCTCCGAAAACCCAGCAGGCCACATTGTTGGCGGTGCCGCTGTTTCACGTCACAGGACTGCACGCGGTGTATCTCTCGGCTTACCGCTCACAGCGTCGCATCGTGTCGATGTACAAGTGGGACGTCGAGCACGCAGCCGAGCTCATCGAGCGCGAGCAGATCAACTACGTCGTCGCTCCCCCCGCGATGACCGGCGATTTAGTAGCGACGGCGAAAAAAACGCAACGAGACCTGAGCTCGCTACTCACGGTCGGTGGCGGCGGCGCACCCAGAGCCCCCTCTCAGGTCCGCAATATCGGCGGCGCCTTCAAGCGGGCATTGCCGAACACCGGTTGGGGCATGACGGAAACCAACGCGATCGGCGCTGGGATCATCGGCCAAGACTACCTGGAACATCCCGAAAGCTCCGGGCGCGCAGCCGCCGTGCTCGACCTGCGCATCGTCGATGAAACGGGCGCCGAGCTACCGGCCGGAAAGCGCGGAGAACTTCAGGTACGCGGCACGTCGGTGGTCAGCGGCTATTGGAACCGTCCCGACGCCAACGCCGAGACGTTCATCGACGGCTGGCTGCGCACCGGGGACGTCGCCTACCTGGATGATGACGGCTTCCTCTACATCGTCGACCGGATTAAGGACCTCGTCATCCGCGGCGGAGAGAATGTCGGCTGCGGCGCGGTCGAAGCCGCCTTGCTCGAACACCCCGACATCGTCGAGGCGAGCGTCTACGGCATCCCCGACGAGAGACTCGGGGAAGAAGTCGGGGCCACGGTCTATTCACGAGCACAGCTCAATGAAGACGATATCCGCTCGTTCCTCGAACCGCGCCTGGCCCGATTCGAAATCCCGCGCTACCTGCGCTTCACAGCAAGCCCGCTACCGAGGATCGCATCGGGAAAGATTCTCAAACGACAGCTGCGCGAGGAAGCGTTGCAGGAGTTGGCGCGATCGTAGGGCGGGAGGCAATTCCCCAGACAAAACCCCAAAAAGACCGGCTCGTGACCAATGACCGGTCACGTCGCAAATCAGTGATTAGACTCCCCGATTCTCACCATTGGCACCCAAACTCACTTGACTCTCAACCGGCGCTCTGGGTAAGTTTCCAACCGTATATATTGATGCAGCGCCTTTGAGGGCGCGGGGGGAACACCTATGAGATTGGCTCAACTTGCCACCTATTCAGTCCTGGCTGTGAGTGCCGCACTCGCGTTCGGACCGACGACAGCTGGCGCTGCAGTGCACAAGGTTATGCCCGGCGAATCGATTCAAGACGCGATCGACGCTGCTTCGCCTGGAGACACCGTCAAGGTGTGGCCCGGCGACTACATCGAAACGCACGGCAATTCGGCGGCAATACGCATTACCAAGTCGCTCAAGTTCATCGCCAAGAGCGACCTGAAGAACGGCGTCAAGGTTCGCATCCTGCCCGGTGTAGGGAACCAAGACGGAATCCTCGTCGAGCCGCCGAGTCCAGGAGTCGATCCCCCCGTGGTCGGTATCAAGATCAAGGGCTTTACCGTCGAGGGTTTCCCGAACCACGGCATCTGGCTGCAGTACGTCGAGAACTTCAAGATCCTCGAGAACGAATCGATCGATAATCTTCACAACGGAATTTTTCCGACGCTGTCGGTGCGGGGCTTGGTCAAGAAGAACGTCTCTTACGGCTCCTTGGATGCCGCCCTATGGGTCGAGGCCGCTGAGAATGTTCGCGTCATCAAGAACGAACTCTACAACAGCCCGACCGGCCTCGAGGTCACGATCTCCAAGGACATCTTGATCAAGAAAAACGACGTCCACGACAACACCGTCGGCATCGGTCTCTACCATCCCTCCGCGGCGAGTTTGCCGGCACTCGGCGGCGACGGAGACTGGAAGATCGTCGGGAATCACGTGCACGACAACAACTTTGAGAACACCGCACCACCGGGGTCATTGCCTTCACAACTTCCACCCGGCGGCGGCATTCTCGTGCTCGGCGTCGACCGAATGGATATCCAGAAGAACCTGATCGAGAACAACGATTTCTTCGGGGTGGCGTATGTCGATTGGTGTCTCGCGGTCGACTGTGGTTCGAATCCGGCGGTAAGCCAAGACGAGTTCCCGTCCGACAACAAGTTTCATAAAAACAAGTTGTCGAACAACGGAACGAACCCGTCCCCCTTCGGCGGCTTGGAGTCGTTCGCCGACGACATCACCTACGTGTCGCTCGGAGGACCAAACTCCGCCAACTGCTTTGCCAAGAATACCGGAAATCCGATCAACGGATTCAACGGATACCAGCTGGCCAACAGCTGCAAATAAGCATTTGCTCCACATTCTCGAAGCCCCCGGCTCGCCACTTTCGTGGCGGGTCGGGGGTTTCGTTTTTTGACTTCATTAGGCAGCCTCGACAAGGGGTCCGCCATCTCGCTTGACAAGCGCGCTGGGCGACGCTGACAGTCGGCCAGCACGCGGCACGGACAACACTGGTCGCGCCTGCTCGAGAGAAGGACGCAGTGCGGTACCACCCTGAACGACCGAACGAATCCAACAACGCCTTGACGGCGGTCCGCAGGACCAGCGGGCTAGTTGTCGATGAGCTTGCACTGCTGTGCCGACCACGGCCCGGCATCGACGATGTCGGGGAGCAAGCACAGACCCTCTACGAGGGGATGTTCGACGCCCTGGCCTCGGCCGGCTCCGGCCCAGAATCCGTCGTCAGCGAGACAGTGTTCATGCGGCAGCATTCAACTGGCGCCGAAGCCGTCGGCGCGGCCCGGTCGCGCCTCCTTCGCCACTCCGAAAACCAATCTAGTCGTCCGGCCACGACCTACATCGGACAGCCGCCGTTGAACCAGGAAGCTCAGCTCGAGGTCTCGGCGATCGCCATGATTCCGCATAGCCCGGACTCTTTAGAGGCACGCGGCGTAGTTCTTCCCGTCGCCTGCTCCTGCGCAGCCTGCGCCAAAGGACTTCCGGCAAAGGTGCTTCACTGCGGCGAACAGTCCAGCCTGCACAGCGCAAACATCTACGGCTCGGGCCAGGACGCCGTCGCGGAGGCGTACGACATGTTCCGCGCCGCGGAAGCGCTACTCTCCGACGCAGCGATGGGCTTCGGCGACGTCATCCGCACCTGGATCCATCTACGCGACATCGACCGCGACTACGACGCCCTCAACAAGGCGCGTCGCGAATTCTTCCGACACACCGGCATCGAGGTAGCTCCGGCCAGCACCGGTGTTCAGGGGATCCCCATCTCCGACGCCCACGATTTTTCCATGACTCTCTACGCTGCGAAATCGCCGCGGCTCGCCTGCAAAGCGATCTCGTCTCCGACTCTGAATGAGGCCCCTAGCTACGGTGCCGACTTCTCGCGCGGCCTCCGGGTCACCGACGGCAACAAGGACACCTTGTATATCTCGGGAACAGCGAGCATCGACGAAGCCGGACAAACCGTCCACGTCGGCGACTTCGAGGCGCAGGCCGATCGTATGATCCACAACATCGAATCCCTGCTCGATGGCGAGGGCGCCACCATTGCCGACCTGGTTTCTGGGATCGGATATTTGAAGAATCCAGACGACGCGCCAAAACTTCGCTCGATCTTCAAGGCGCGCGGTTTCGAGGGGTTCCCTTGCGCACTCGTCGAAGCACCACTATGTCGCCCCGAGCTACTCTGTGAGACCGAAGCGGTCGCGATTCTTCCCCTCGCAACCACATCGGCGTAAGCTGGTCGGATGTTGAGGATTTGCTATTCGCCCCCGGCCAAGGTCTTCCTGCCATTCGCACTAGCTACAAGTCTTATCACCGGCGGTTGCGATCAGCCCACTAACGAAAAAAAGAGTGCAGCACCTGTTTCCGCCCAAGCCGCCGCCGCTCCTATCCAAGCCGATGCGGCTCCGGTGCAGGCCGCCGCCGCTCCTATCCAAGCCGCCGCCGCTCCTGTGCAAGCCGATGCGGTGCGCATCACCTACCCCATGGAGGGCACCTTGTTCCCTCCCGACATCGTCGCGCCCACCTTCCTTTGGGAGGACAAAGCGACCGGTGTCGATCGCTGGCAGATAAGTGTCCAGGGCGCTGACGGCGGCGATCTACTAAAGGCTTCTGTCGACGCTCAAAGCTGGCGGCCATCCGAGGCAAAGTGGCAGCAGATCAAACAGCTCGGTGCGGAGCGCAAGGTAGAGGTCGTGGTCACCGGGTTCAGCTCGACGAAGTCGGCGAGCCGGTTGTCCTCGGGACGTGTCCACATTCAGACATCCACGGATCCCGTCGGAGACTCGCTCTTCTACCGCGAAGTACCCCTCCCCTTCCTCGAAGCCGTGCAAGATCCGTCACGAATCCGCTGGCGCTACGGAACCATCGATATGCCGGAAGGGCCACCCATCGTGTTGCAGGACTTGCCGGTGTGCGGCAACTGCCACTCGTTTGCCGACAATGGCAGCGTCCTCGGCCTCGACGTCGACTACGGCAACGACAAGGGCGCCTACGCGATCATTCCAGTATCGACCCACATGGTGATGAACGACGAAAAAATCATCACCTGGGCCGACTACAGTCGGCAAGACGGTGAGATCACCTTCGGCCTGCTCTCGCGGGTATCTCCCGACGGCAGGTACGTCGTCAGCACCGTCAAGGACCGATCCGTTTTCGTCGCTCTGCCAGACATCATGATCTCGCAGCTCTTCTTTCCCATCAAGGGCATTCTCGTCGTCTACGATCGCGAGACCGGCAACTACTCCCCTCTGCCAGGCGCCGACGATCCGCAGTACGTCCAGAGCAACGCTGTCTGGAGCCCTGACGGCAAAGAGCTCATCTTCGCCAGGTCGAAGGCCTACCACACCAAGCGACTCGAACAACAAAACAGTGCGATCGTCGACGAAAGCGACGTCCCGGAATTCACCGTCGACAAGCAGCCGTTTCTCTACGACCTCTACCGGATCCCCTTCAACGATGGCAAAGGCGGCACGCCCGAACCCGTCGTAGGCGCTTCGGCCAACGGCATGAGCAACTTCTTCCCGAAGTACTCTCCGGACGGAAAGTGGATCGTATTCACCATGGCCAAGAGCTACATGCTGCTGCAGCCCGATAGCGAGCTGTACATTATCCCAACCGAAGGCGGCGAAGCGCGGCGACTCCGTTACAATACAGCCCGCATGAACTCCTGGCACAGTTGGTCTTCGAACAGTCGCTGGCTGGTCTTCTCGTCCAAGGTCAACACGGCCTACACTCAGCTCTTCCTTACGCACATTGACGAGGACGGAAACGACAGCCCAGCGGTCCTGCTCGAACGCTTCACCTCGCCGGACCGGGCAGCGAATATCCCGGAGTTCGTGAACCTACCCGGCGACGCCATCGCCGACATCCGCGAGGAGTTTCTCGACGCGTATTCATTCCTGCGCGCCGGAATGGCCAACCAGCGCACCGGGGACCTCGAAGGCGCCGAACGGGCGTTCCGACGTGGCCTAGAGCTCAACCCAAAAGACGTGGAGCTGCGCAACGCACTTGGATGGGCCCTGTTCCAGGCAGCGCGCAGCGCTGATGCGGTCGTCGAATACGAGCAGGCTCTGAAGCTGGACCCCAACCATGTAAAGTCGCACAACAACCTCGCCCTCGCGCTCGTTGAGCTCGGTCGCTACGAGGAAGCGGCCAAACACTTCGAAGCTTCTCTCGCGATCGAGCCCAAGGCCGAGATCTACAGCGACCTCGGGTTCATCAAAGTAAGGCTCGGCAAGTCCGAAGAAGCTCTCGAACTCTACCAGAAAGCACTCGAACTCGATCCCGCGAGCGCATCGGCGCACTTCAACATGGCAGCGATGTTGGCGCAGACCAGCGCACTGGCCGACGCCGAATCGCACTACCGACAAGCCCTGCCCGACAGCCCGAGCGCCGAAGCGCACAACGGCTTGGGCTATGTGCTGGCTCGTCAAGGGCGCACCGCGGAAGCGGTTGGGCACTTTCGCAAGGCCGTTGAAGTCGACCGCCATTTCATTCCCGCCTACAACAATCTCGCCGGGGCGTTGGCCAAACAAGGGAAGCTCGAAGAAGCGGAATCCTACTATCGGCTCTCGCTCGCGGAGAGACCGAGTGCCTCTGTGCACAACGCCCTGGGAATCGTGCTCAGCAGGCTCGGCAAAACGGATGAGGCCAGAAAGCACCTCGCTCTCGCAAAATCACTGGCTTCAGGTGAGTGAAGCAGGATCGCTTCTCCCGACACGACCCATCAGGTCGCACCTAACAGCCCGTTGAATAACAGGACACGCGCTGCGAATGGTCTTTGAGCGCCGTGGCTGCGTTGCGAAATCCTCAACAAAAGTCCCGACTTTGCCCCCCACCTCCGCCAAAGGCTTTGGTGGACAGGCGGTTTCGCGCCTTGCCCTGGCACTCAAATCCTCGTTTTCGCTTGCGCGCCTGTTTTTCAACGGACTGCTAAGCCCACGCGGCGGCTCGCGACATGGAAATCGCCCTGGAAATACGAATCACTTGACATTCGTCAGGGGACTGAGAATCTAGAGATCGGGGCGTCAATTCGGGTCTTCGGCGAACCAGATCACAGTCGCAAATCGGCACGGCGAGGTCTCGCTCAGCCGGTTCAGGGGATGGGGAACTATGAATCGATTCAAGAGACTGCTGCAACGTCAGCACGCGACGGGCTATCTACGTGCCGGCAGTGCTTTCATTGTCCTGGGCCTGGCGTTGTGCGCCTCGCCAACCTTCGCGGCACCAATGTACGACGACGGCTTTGGCAACGGCTGCGTCAGCTGCCACAACGAATTCGCCAGCGGCAGCGGTGCGCTACACACGACTCACCGGACACAATTCGACGCACAGAGCTGCAACTTGTGCCACCCCAGCGGCGGAGGCACGACTCCCGTGTTGACATATTCGAGCGGAGCCGGAGGCGGCTTCGGCTGCGCCGGCTGCCACGGCCAAGACTACGGAGAAACCTCTCCAAACAGCGGCAACCCGAAAGCGACCGCTTACGGCCTGCGGCAAGTCCACGTCGACAACGGAGTCACTTCTTGCGGAACGAGCGGCGGATGCCATGTTGCCGGATCACTCGGTCATCCAAATCCCTTCCCGACTCTCTTCGGTGAAGATGAAGTACCGCCGTACTTCGATCCCATCTTCAGCAACTTGCTCGACCCGTGCTCCAGCAGCGACGAAGATCTCACCTTCGACCTCGACTCCGTCGGCCTCGACAACGACGGCGACGGATTCATCGACGGCTTAGACCCCGACTGTTTCGTAGCGGGAACCCCAACCGCCACCCCCACGGCCACATCGACCGCCACACCGACCCCAGTGTTCGCCTGCGGGGCTGCCCCGGTAGGCGGCTGTATTGCTGCGGGGAAAGCCGTGGTGCTCGTGAACGAAAAGAAACCCGGCAAGGAAAAGGTAAAGGTCGTACTCAAGAAGCTGCAGTCGACCGTCGTCCAAAGCGGCTTCGGCAATCCGGCCGCAGGTACCACCGCATACAAGGCATGCCTCTACGACGGGGCGGACGTCCTGCAGGGCGAGTACACTGTCGACCAGGGTGGCGCTATATGCGGCGCCCTCTCATGTTGGGCGACGGTATCCGACAAGGGCTACAAGTACAGCGACAAGGACCTCAGTGCCGACGGTGTCCTGAAAATGAAGTTGCTCGGAGGAGACGCCGGCAAAGGCAAAGTGTTGATGATCGGTAAGAACACGAACTCGACTCTGCCGCTCGGAGCCGCGGCTGCGATGCAAGACGAGACCGGTGGGACGATCCAGTTCTTGAGCAGCGACGCGTCCTGTGTCAGCGCCACCCTGAGTGACGTAAAGAAAGCCGACGGAGTCATCTTCAAAGGCATCTTCAAACCTTGAGCAGCAGGCGCGTGGCGGCGACAACGTCTCGCTCCACGTGCCTCCTTGCTTACTCCCCGGACACTTCCCACGAGCACAATCCTCTCTTAGCGGGCGGGAGACGACGACGGGGCCGGGCGCACACCGCACGGATGGAAACTAATCTTGCAGCCTCGAGGCAACTCCCCAGGTGCAGGGACCAGTGACTGACGCGAAGAAGATCGCGTTCATCGCCCTGGCAGCTGCAAGCGTGGGCTGCGCCGGGGTGCAGCCGCCCGTGGAGCCCGGGGGATTCAGGGTCGCGACGCAACCGCCTCCGGGAACACAAACCCTCGAAATTCTCGAGCGATGCGCGCCGTGGAACCTCGGCGTCACCGAGGTCCTTTGGGGCTCGTTCGGTCGCCAGCCAAACGGACGACTGCTCTTCGACTCAGGCGAGTCCCTAGAACTTCGATGTGTCGGAATCTTCACGCCATCCTACGAGTTGGTCTTCAGGGAGGAGCCGACGAGCCAGGGGCGCGTCGTTGGATCTTGCCCCTTCGTCGGCGGCTGCAACTACGCCAAGTTCACCGACTCGGGCGACAGCAACGACAACGGCCGGCCGGATTCTCTGCGGAGCACCGAGTGGGTGTCTTGGGACGGCGGCTTCGCAGACGACGACTGGTTCTGGAGTCATGCCACCGGGCGGCTACTCCACATGAACGATCGATTCATCGACGAAGTCGCAATCTTCTTCGACCGAGACACCCAGTGCGAGGCAGTGATCATGAGCCGGTACAAACGGACCCGCCCGCACCCCCTGTGGGACTGCCCGGAAGACGCAATCGGCCGTCGAACCGAGATGAAGCAAGAGCTGCGTTGCCCATGATCCCGGGACTCAATGATCCCGGGACTCAATGATCCCGGCACACCAGCAAGCCCAACGTCGAATCGATCAAGCTCTTTCGTCGCCAACCAAGAACGCGAGTGGTTAGGTCGGCTGCCGACCTAACCTAGCTTTTGCTTGATTCGGACATCGACCGATGTCTGCAGATCACTCGCCGCCCTGCGCAGCGAAGCAACGTCGTAGCCCTTGTCGGTGGCCAACGGCTCGGAGAACTTTCCGCCGGATGCAATCTTGGCCACGTCGAAAAACAGCTGAGGTCGCAACACTCCGATCTCCGCGGCCGCCTCGAGCTGCAGTGAAGGGCGTGATGACAAGGCATCCTGCAGCCTTTCACCGTCGAGCATTTCAGCAACAGACTCGGCATCCGGACCTTCCAGGTCCGCTTCCCCAGACTTCCGCAACAGTCGCAAACGGGCGACCTGGGTCGAAAAAATCAACACCGGGTCCGAGATCTCTTTCGCGAGAGTTCCAGCTTCCTCCGCAGCAGCCAGCGCTTCATCGAGTTTGCTCGCGCGCTCGAGCAGAGACACCTTTTGCATCAACAGATTGTGCACGTGCTGCGGAGCGCCCGCAGCAGCCGCGGCTTCCCAGGCCTCTTTCCAAACCCCCATCGCCTCTTCATCTCGACCCAGGAGCTTTAGGGTGTCAATTTCGAGGCCCCAAAGAGCGCTCTTAGCGAGGCGACTCTGTCGAGAGTGTTTGCGCAACACAGAAAGCGCCTCGACGACGGCTCCGTTCGACAGAAGGTTGCGTACTTGCAGTTCAGAGTTCCGATCTCGTGCCGCGTCTCCGGCATCCTCCTCGAGATTCGGGGGAAGTTCTTTTTCGAGCTTGCGGTGCAGCCAGACGCGCGCCGCCGGATCGCGGTCGAGCGCGGCCAGTTCGTCGAGAATCTCTTCCGCCGGACCGCTCGCGACACCGCGTTCCCAGCAGGAATCCCATTCCTCTTCTGTCTGTTGCAACCAAATCCGATGGTAGAGCTCCTCGGCGCGCGCGTCCGGCCCATCCTGACTCTGCCAATACGCGACAGCGCCCTCGTCGATTGCACTGGCTTGGTCCCCGAGCTTGGTGCGCAGCAACGGCAGCATCAACACACGAACATCCTCACGATGTCGCAGCAGGTCGGGACCAACCTGGCGGACCAAGGCCGATTCGCTTTTGAGGAGTTCGAACACATCTTCGACCGCAGAGGGTTCACTCAGATCGAGATGACAAGGGCCGGCGAGAACCTCCCGGATGACTCCTTTGTTGATCCGCCGCACGACCAGTCCCGGGTCGGCGACCGCCTGCAGTTTCTCCGGCAAGCCGGCGACGATTCTCCGATGCAGCATGCCTTGGAGATGCTCTTGTTCGAGCCCCGCATCGAAGCGCGCTCGCCCCAGGGTATCATCAAAGCCGGCCAGGCCCTGGCGCGCGAAGACTTGCGCAGCGAGGCGAAGACTCAAGGGATTGCCCATCGCCAGCTTGGCAATGCGGTCGATCTCCGAATCCAACACATTCTCACTTCCGAGCGAAGCAATGCGGCTGCGCAAGTAGGCTCGGGCAGCCTCTTTGTCGAAGCCCGCAAGCGACAACGAGCGCCACCGCGGTGGGCTGGTAGTCACGGATTCAAAGTCTTCCACGCGCAAGGGTGCCCTACCGGCAATCACGATTCGCAGCCTGCGCGCAGCCGTCAACAACTCGGCGGCAAGCTCGAGGACGTTGAACTGTGCGGTCAATCCACGTCGCTGAACTACCTCGAACGTATCAATCACCAACAAGAGGTTTTGATCATTCGCCTCGATAATCCGGCGGAGAACATCTGCAAGTTCTTCACGCAAGTCGCTCGACCGCCCGTAGTGCGAGCTCTTCGCGACCTCGACCATGTCCTCCGAGGACAGACGAGCGTGTGTTGCGGACTCCCACAGCGCCGACTCGGAAGCGAGCTCGGGATACTGAATTCGAATCTGGCGAAATGCCTCGGCAACGAGAGAATCGGGCCTGTTCGGATCGAGTGACCCGTTGTCAAAGTCGAGATAAATAAAGGGTATCGGTTTCGCCTGACCACTACCGGTATGATCGCTGATGAACTTTGCGATCAACGTCGACTTTCCGACGCCGCCCGGTCCGTGAATGACCAAGGGCGGACGCTCGCGAAAGACATCGAGAACTCCTCGAAAACCACGACGCACTCGCTCCAAGAAACTCTGCGGGGGCAACTCATCAACATACTCGCGCAGCACGCCAAGCTTGTCGTCTCGCCCAGCGAAGCCATCAGCGATCAAGATCTGCAAGGGATCCAAGAGTCGCATCTTCCGAATGCGGGATTTGAGTCTCCCGGCATAGCCGTCCGAGTCTTCACCACCAAAGAAGGGACCACACCAATCGAGAGCGATCTGCAGACCAAGCAAGTCGCGCAGCGACATGCCGTCCAGACTCGGCCGTTTACCGTCAGAGACAAGCTGCCGCATCGCTTGCTGCACCGGGTTGTCCCCACCTGGACTGCGGTCGAGCACTTCCTCAATCCGCTTCTGGCGCCATAGCTCCGAAAGCGCCCCTCTCCGCGCAACTTCGGTCAATCGCCAGCGACCCTTTGCTGGTCCGGTCTTGATGACTTGCCCGTGTTCCAGAAGCATCGCACCGACTTCTGCAATCTTCGGCTTTTCCCCAGAAAGAGGACGCAGTTCCTCAGCGGCGAAATCGGTCAATACTGCCGCCGCTGCGACGTACTCCCATTGCGGGGACTCAGCAATCCGGCTGCGCATCATTCTGGCTGCTCCTGGCATTCCAGGATCTTCTCCGCCGCCCCCCGCAGCCGACGGCTCAATTGGACGTACCACTCCCCGCTATCTCGATCGAAGTCGTCCAATCCGCTGAAGACTTCTGCGCTCCAGTCGGCCAGTTGGTCCGGGGTACAAGCCCGCCGACCGGCGACTGCCAAACTGTTGCACCAACGGCCAACGTCGTCAGCGTCTGGCAGCTTCGCGCGATCGCGGCGAACCGCTCCCCAGAACAGTTCACCAACAGAGCCTTGCTGGCTCTCGTCGAAGTCGACCAATACAAGGCGGACACCGGGCAAGCTCCCCTTGTCGATGCGAGCCGCAAGTCTTCGCAACAGCAAGATCGCCGGTTCGGTAATTGCTCCACGGTTGCAATGATCAACGAGAATCCAGACCTGTTGCGTCTTGAGCTGCTCGACGACCCAATGCAGTAGGTCGGGGACGCTTTCCGCTTCTTTCGTCGGGTCGTAGCCATCCGAAAATTGCTTGTCCCCTGCGACCAACATTTCAGCGAGCTTTTTGGCATCGAGACTGGTCGACGACAGCTGATATTCACCAACGTCGATTTCAACACTTCTCTCGTGTGGCGTACACGCCAGGACCATCCGAGATCCAAACGTCTTGCCACAGCGCCCCTCGCCGTTGATCACCATGATGCATTTCGGACCTGAGCTCTCGGCGAGTTCGGCGAGGTGATCGCGGAGGGCCTTACGATTCACAAACGGATAGTCACTGACAATCCAGTTTTGGTGGGGCGCAACCGGCGGAATCCCTTCCAGCGTGCCCTTCTGCAATCCGATCTCGCCGCCCGACAAGACATAGATCGTGAGGCGTAGTTGGTGATC
>JAJCZJ010000011.1 GCA_029262455.1 Deltaproteobacteria bacterium
TTCGCGACCTCACCGATCTTGAAGTAGAGCTTGTCCGGAAGTTCGCTGTTTGATCCGCCCATCAGGCCGGCCTCAGCTCTCGTCGTTCATGCTCTTCTTGAGCATTGGGCTCGCCTTGAACCCAAGAACTCTGCGCGCACGAATCGTGATCGATTCTCCGGTCTGTGGATTTCGGCCCTTGCGGGGCCGTTTGTCGTGGACCACGAAATTCCCGAAACCCGAGATCTTCACTTTGTGGCCGTGCTCGAGGTGATCTTTGATCATCTCGAACACCGAATCCACGACCTCGGCGGCCTCCTTCTTGGAGAAACCGACTTTCTCGTGAATCCTTTCCACGATGTCCGCTTTGGTTACGGCCACCGAGCCTCCCCCTTAAATTGGTTCACTTTCAACGCTGCTTTACAGAGTACTCCTGCTCCAACGCCGCCATTAGCTGCTCCTGCAAACCATTCACTTCCTCGTCTGTCAATGTCCGGTCGACGGCCCGAAACGCGATGGAGTATGCCAGGCTCTTCTGACCGGGCGCAATAGGCGAACCTACGTACTCGTCGAAGAGGTAAACGTCCTCCACCAGATCTGGGTTCCAATTGCAAACGAAGCGGCTGATCTCGCCCGAATGGAAGTCACCATCGACGACCAGGGCCAGATCGCGGACGACCGAGGGATAACGCGGCAGTCCGGCGTAGCGGAGCGGCGGTACTTCCAACTTGACAACCGCATCCAGGTCAATTTCGAACAACCAGTGGGCGCCATCGAGGTCGAGAGTGACCTCGGCCTCGGGATGCAGTGCCCCGAGAATTCCTACGGGTCGGCCGTCAATGTGTACGCACGCCGTCTTGCCCGGATGAAATGAGTCCAACGTCGATTCCGTGACCCAGGAGATCCGGTCCACTACATGCAGTTCTTCAAATACCTGTTCCAGCACGCCCTTGGCATCACCAAAGTCCGGTGGCCGTCGGGTCCCTAGACCCAGCGTTGGCATCTGTCCGGCCAGCACACCGGCCACGCGCCAGCCCTCACGGGATTCCCCGTCGTGCCAGTAGACCTTGCCGATCGAGTACCCGGCAATCGCTCCTGCCCCCTGATTGCGATTGAGACGCCACATCGCGACGACACTGGTCAACAGGCTGCGTCGTAGCTCTGGCTCGTCACTTGCGATCGGATTGAGCAATCGCGTACCGCGACCGGTGGTATTCGTTCCCGGAAAAAGCTGGTTCCTTTGCTCCGACGCGAAGGCCAGACCGACCAGCTCACTGAAACCCAGACCCTGCAGCACTGTGCGAATTCTTTGCGCCAACTGCATCCGTAGCGGGACCTCACCAGAGGCGATCTGTTTGACCGGCATCCGTGTTGGGATTTCGCCGTAGCCGTGTACCCGTGCCACCTCTTCGATCAAATCGATTTCGCGAACCAAGTCACTGCGGAACGTTGGGGGGTATACGGCGAGCGCTCCTCCGTCGGCCTTCTCGACTTTCGCACCAAGTGCCTTGACGGACCTGCGCACCTCTGAGCGGGCAATCTCAGTTCCGAGCAGAGCCGAGACCCGTTCAGGTCGTAAGGTGATCGGCTCCGCCTCCCGCCGCCCCGGATAACAGTCGACCACACCTGGCGCGATCTCTCCGCCGGCGAGAGTGGCAATGAGTGCCGCGACCGCGTCGAGCGCGTCCACAACTCCCTCGACATCGACCGATCGTTCAAAGCGGTACGCCGCCTCCGATTTCAGGTCCAACCGTTTCGAGGTTTGTCGCACACTAGAGGGATCGAACCAGGCCGACTCAAGTAAGAGATCGGTGGTTGCGTCGGTCACCTCACTGTCAGCTCCACCCATGACACCGGCAATCGCCAGCGCTTCGTCACCCGTCGTGATCAGCAAATCGTCGCTGACCAGGGCACGCACCATACCGTCTAGAGTTTGCATGGCGTCGGTGGAACCGGCTCGCCGCACGACGATCTCGCGTTGCTGAAGCTTCGCTAGATCAAACGCGTGCAGCGGCTGGCCGCGCTCCAACATGACGTAGTTCGTCGCGTCGACAATATTGTTGACCGATCGCATTCCGGCCGCTTCGAGTCGCAAACGCACCCACATGGGCGATGCGCCCACCGCAACACCGCGAATAACCCTCGCAGCATAGCGCCGGCATGCGCCCGCTTCGTCGATGCGAACCGAAACCTCGGCTGCTGCTGCCGCACCCTTCTCCTTGACCTTCGGGCGGTGTGTTCGCAATCGGACTCCGGTCAGGAGCGCAACCTCGCGGGCTAGACCCAAGATACTGAGGCAGTCCCCGCGATTGGGAGTTATCGATAACTCCACGATCGTATCGCGGGCGCCGAGGTACTCGGAGACGTCCTTCCCGATCGGTGCTTTGCCCGGCAGCTCGAGAATCCCGTCGGATTGGTCGGCTAACCCGAGTTCTGCCTCCGAACAGAGCATGCCCGCCGACGATACACCGCGCACTTCTGTCGTACCGATACGCGCGCCATTGGGCAGTGTAGCGCCGTCACGCGCAAAGGCGACCCTCAACCCACGCCGGGCATTCGCCGCACCACAAACAACTGACAAAGGGTCACCCGCGCCGGCGTCGACCCGACAGACCTGCAAACGGTCGCCGTTCGGATGTGGCTCGATCGCGACGATCTTTCCAACCACGACACCGGCGAGCCCCTGGCTGCGCTCTTCGACGGCGTCGACCTCGAGCCCGCCCATGGTCAAGACTTCACACAAAGCCGCCGTATCCGCGCCGATGTCGACAAATTCTGCGAGCCATCCCAAAGGGAGTTTCATCGCTTCACTCCTTTCAGAACTGCTCGAGAAAACGGAGATCGTTGCCGAAAAACAAACGGATATCGTCGATCTCGTACTTCAGCATCGCGATTCGCTCGACACCGATGCCGAAGGCGAAGCCCGAGACCTGCTCGGGATCGTAGCCGACGGCCTCGAACACATTCGGATCGATCATTCCCGAGCCGAGCACTTCGATCCACCCGGTCCCCTTGCACATCCGGCAAGCGCCACCCGCCGCTCCGCAGGCAAAGCATCCGATGTCCAACTCCGCACTCGGCTCTGTAAACGGAAAGAAGCTAGGGCGCAGGCGCACCGGGCAATCGGCGGCGAATAACTCGCGCACCGCCCTGGTCAGGACTCCTTTGAGATCGGCGAAGGTGATCCCTTGATCGACCATAAAGCCCTCGATCTGGTGAAACATCGGCGAGTGCGTCGCGTCGCTGTCGTGCCGGTACGTCGCTCCGGTTGCGATCACCTGCAGCGGCGGTTTGCGCTCCTCCATGACACGGATTTGGACCGGCGACGTGTGCGTGCGCATGACCCGGCCGCCCTCGACGAAGAGCGTGTCCTGCATGTCCCGCGCCGGATGATCGGCCGGAAAATTGAGAGCCTCGAAGTTGTGATAGTCATCTTCGACTTCCGGACCTTCGGCGACACTGAAGCCCAATCCCACGAAGACCCCCACGAGCTCGTTCGTGATCTGCGTCAGTGGGTGGATCCGGCCGAGCTGCGGCCGGCGTCCGGGGACGGTTACATCGATGCGCTCGCTTGCCACACGCCGCGATCGTTCGGCGGCACGGGCGCGGTCGAGGCTTGTCCCGATTCCGCCCTCGACTTCTTGCTTGATGCGGTTGACCAGAGCGCCCATCGCCGGGCGCTCCTCAGGGCTCACCTTGCCCATCCCGCGCAACACCGCGGTCAGCTCACCCTTGCGGCCGAGATAGCGGACGCGAATCTCTTCGATCGCGGACTCGGTCTCCGCCGTCTCCAGATCGCGCAAGGCCGCAGCGCGAATGTTCTCCAGGTCTTCTTTCATCGCGCCGACCTACTCTCCCAAGGGCGGACGGCCTCGCTGCGAGGCCATAGATCGTCAGGCTGCTAGTTGTTGCTTCGCTGCCTCGGCGATCGCGCCAAAACCCTTGGGATCGCTCATCGCCATGTCGGCGAGCACCTTGCGATCGATCGCAATGCCACTCTTCTTGAGTCCGTGAATGAGCTCTCGATAGGTCAGGCCCACTTCGCGCGCTGCGGCGTTGATGCGTACAATCCACAGGCTGCGGAACTCCCGCTTGCGGACCTTTCGGTCGCGATAGGCGTAGGTCAGGCCTTTCTCGACCGTCTCGCGCGCTTGGCGGTAGAGCTTGCGTCGCCCGCCGACATTGCCTTTGGCGAGCTTCAAGACTTTCTTGTGTTTTGCACGTCCGGTCGTGCCGCGTTTTACTCGGGGCATCTCATCTTCTCCTCGGCGTCTCCCTATAGAGGGGGGCGCCCAACAACTACTTACAGATAGGGCAGAATTGCGCGGATATGCGGCACATCGACCGCAGCAATGAGGGTGTGTTTGCGAAGCCCCCTCTTCTGCTTTGCGCTCTTGTTACTCAGGATGTGGCGCAAGTACGCCCGCTTCCGCTTGATCTTGCCGGTGCCGGTCTTGCTAAATCGCTTGGCCGCGCCACGCTTCGTCTTCATCTTCGGCATTTTTAGTTCTCCTTAATCCTACTACGCCGCTTACGGCGTTGATCCTGACGACGCCGCGTGCGGCGTTGCTTCACTCTGTACTAGCTCGACGAATGCCTGCAGCGGCATCGCATCACCACCTTGGGACCCATGGCGGCGCGGCGAAACCTTCTCATCTCGCATTTCGTCATCGCCAACAATGACAGCGAACGGCACCTTTTGCACCTGTGCTTCGCGAATCTTGTATCCGAGCTTCTCATTGCGGTTGTCGAGCTCCGCGCGGATCCCCGCTGCCCGCAGGGTTTCGCGCACTTTTACCCCATATTCCTCGTGGCGATCGGTCAATGTCAGAATTCGCACCTGCTCGGGCGCCAGCCAGGTCGGAAAGGCTCCCCCACAGTGCTCGATCAAGATTCCCATGAAGCGCTCGATAGCGCCCAGGATCGCTCGGTGGATCATCACAGGACGATCTTCGACGCCGTCTGACCGCACATACTTCAAGTCAAAACGTTCCGGCAGTGCCCCAAAATCCAGCTGAATCGTCGCCAACTGCCAACCGCGCTTGAGAGCGTCGTAGAGCACGAAATCGATCTTCGGACCGTAGAAGGCTCCGTCGCCGGCATTGATCTCGAAAGCCATGTCAGCACCGTTCAGAGCTGCGGTGAGAGCGCCCTCGGCCTTCTCCCACATCTCGTCACTGCCGATCGATTTTTCCGGCCTCGTCGAAAGAAAGACCTTTCGCTCGTCGAAGCCGAAGTCCGAGTAGACCTCTTCGATCATCCTCAACAGCGCGGCGATCTCTTCGCCGATTTGCTCCGGCGTGCAGAAGATGTGTGCATCGTCCTGAGAGAACGACCGTACCCGCGTGAGCCCATGCAACGTTCCAGAACGCTCGGCGCGGTGGAGTCGACCGAAGTCCGCGTAGCGGATCGGGAGCTCGCGGTACGAACGCTTCCGCGAACTGTAAATCACACAGTGCGACGGACAGTTCATCGGCTTGACGGCAAACTCGCGGTCCTCGAGATTCGAGAAGTACATGTTCTCTTTGTAGTTCTCGTAATGACCCGACTTGTGCCACAGCTCGACGTCCATCACTTGCGGTGTGATGACTTCCTCGTAGCCGTACTTCTCGTACAACCCGCGTACATAGTTCACCAGCTTGTTGTAAACGAAGGCGCCTTTGGGGTGGAAAAATGGGCTTCCCGGTGCCACCGGATCGAACGTAAACAAGTCGAGCTCTTGTCCGAGGCGCCGGTGATCGCGCTTCTTGGCCTCTTCCAAGCGGGCCAGATGGTCGGTGAGTTCCTGCTTGTCGGCAAACGCAGTCCCGTAGATGCGCTGCAGCATCTCGTTGTTCTCGTTGCCACGCCAATACGCCCCAGCGACTCCGGTCAGCTTGACGGCTTTCAATCGCCCAGTCGTCGGCACATGCGGGCCGCGACACAGATCGACAAACTCGCCCTGTCGGTAAAGCGACAGCGGCTCGTCGGCCGGAAGATCGCGAATGATCTCGACCTTGTACTCCTCGCCCATCGACTGGAACATTTCGATCGCGGCGTCACGCGGCATCGTCTCGCGCTCGACCTTGAAGTTCTTCTTCACGATCGACTTCATCTCCTTTTCGATCTTCGCGAGATCTTCAGGAGTAAACGGAGCGTCGCGCTTGAAATCGTAGAAGAAGCCGTCCTCGATCACCGGACCAATTGTGACCTGTGTACCGGGAAACAAGCGCTGCACTGCCTGCGCCATGAGGTGAGCAGAGGAATGACGCAAGACCTCGGTCCCGTCGTCGGACGACGCGTAGATAGGCTCCACCTCTGCACCGGGGTCGATTTGGCGTGAAAGGTCCATGACCTCCCCGCCGACCCGCGCGGCAACGAGGTTCTTCAGCTCGACCCCAGTCGCCTTCAGCGAGTCGAAGGCGGTGCCGAGCGCGGCTCCCTGTTCTGTCGAATCGGCGGTCATTGTCAATCGGTGCGGTTGCGGGTGATGCGTCAACGCAGTGGGAGACGGGAAAAAACCCTTACCCCCACTGCGTTTCAGAGTAGGCACGGGCGGATTTGAACCGCCGACCCCTTCCGTGTCAGGGAAGTGCTCTCCCCCTGAGCTACGTGCCTTCAATAACTACAATATCTGACGCTGTCCCAGCCCTAGCCACTCCTCTACCTGCCGAGTGCTCGTCCAAGACCCGCTGACGGGCATAAAACGACGCAAATCCCAGCAATTAGCCAATCCCCGCTAGCTAGCAACTCCAGCGCAGGGAATCAAGATCGGTCGACTACGTGGAATGGTAGCCAGACCTGGCAAAACAATGTTTCTCGGTTTCTAGTCAAAGCACAAAAAAGCAACGCTGCGCCGGGCAGCCCGCCACCGCGGACATTCGAGCGCCCTCCAAGTGCCCCTCTCCCGGCGCCGCTAGTTGACCTGCCACCGCCGCGGCTGTAGTCGCCAGACATGCCTGAGATCCGCACCCGATTCGCGCCGAGCCCGAGTGGCTTCCTCCACATCGGCGGTGCTCGCACTGCCCTGTTCAACTACCTCCTGGCACGAAATCTGGGCGGGAAGTTCGTTCTTCGCATCGAGGACACCGACCGCGAGCGCTCTACCCCGGAGTCGATCCAGGCCATCCTGGATAGCATGGAGTGGCTCGAGCTCGCGTGGGACGAGGGGCCGTTCTACCAGAGCGAGCGCTCGGCTGAGTACCAACCATACGTCCAGCGCATGTTGGACAGCGGTGCTGCCTACCGTTGCACCTGCACGCCCGAGCAAGTCGACGCGATGCGCAAGGAGGCGAAGGCCGCTGGCCGACGCCCGGGCTACAACGGCAGCTGCCGCAATCGCACCGACATCGCCGCCACCGATCCTCACGTCGTTCGCTTCCGCACGCCGGATGATGGACAGACCGGGGTGAAGGACTTGATCCGCGGCGGAGTACTCTTCGAGAATACAGAATTTGACGACTTCGTCATTTGCCGCACCGACGGTACGCCGACGTACAACTTCGTCGTCGTCGTCGATGACGCCGAGATGCGCATCACCCACGTCGTCCGCGGTGAGGATCATCTCTCGAACACGCCCAAGCAGATCTTGATGTACCACGCTCTCGATCTGTCGGTTCCAGAATTCGCGCACGTCCCGTTGATCCTCGGCACCGACGGCTCGCGCCTCTCCAAACGCCACGGTGCGACCGGTGTCACGGCGTACCGCGACATGGGCTATCTGCCGGATGCCATGAACAACTACCTCGCCCGGCTCGGTTGGTCGCACGGCGACCAGGAAATCTTCTCAAGAGCCGAGCTCATCGAGCACTTCTCACTCGATCACGTCGGCTCTTCTGCCGGCGTCTTCGACCCCGAGAAACTCGAATGGGTCAACTTCCAGCACCTCAAGGAGCTGCCCTCGTCGACCCTCGCCTCCGAGGTGAAACCACTGATCGAAGAGCGCCAGTGGCCGCTTCCCGGAGATGACGGTTGGTTGGCCAAAGCTGTTGCGACGGTGCAGGAACGAGCCAAGACCCTCGTCGAGCTGGTCAACAGCATCAAGTACTACTTCGTCGACGAGATCGAATTCGATCCGAAAGCGGTCGCCAAGCACCTCGCCAAGGCGCGCCCTGCCCTGCTGACCGATCTCGCCGATCAGCTGGCCGGCGTCGAGGATTGGAGCGAGCCCAACATCGAAGACGTGTTTCAGTATGTGTTGACCAAGCACGAGCTGAAGCTGGGGAAGTTGGCGCAGCCGGTGCGAGTCGCCCTGACCGGCGGAAGCGTGAGCCCCGGAATTTTCGAAATGGCCGCTGTGCTCGGCAAAGATCGCGTTCTCGCACGCCTACAAGCCGCAATTCCACTGGCCGAAGGCACCGACTGATTTCCGCCGAACGGGCAGCCTCTGGATCATTGTCGCCGCCAGCGCTAGCGTCGGCCGATGGCTGAGACATTGAGCGCTGGGAGCGCTGGCGATCGCATCATACGCAACGGAATCTTTCTTGCCCCGTTCCATCCGACCACAGAGGATCCAACCCTGGCGATCGAGCGCGATCTCGACCTGATCGGGTTCCTCGATTCGATCGGCTACGACGAGGCCTGGATCGGAGAGCACCATTCCGCAGGGTTCGAGATCATCTCTTCCCCGGAAGTCTTCATCGCTGCCGCCGCCGAGCGCTCGAAGCGCATCAAGCTCGGGACTGGTGTGGTTTCGCTGCCGTACCACAACCCGTTGATGGTCGCGAATCGCATCATCCAGCTCGATCACCAAACCCGTGGTCGGGTGATGTTCGGCATCGGTCCCGGATTACTTCCATCCGACGCCGGGATGCTCGGCATCGAGGTGGCCACGCAACGCCCGCGCATGAACGAAGCGCTGGGAGTCATCCTCCGCCTGTTTCGCGGCGAAACGGTCGATCAGGAAAGCGATTGGTTCACGTTGCGCGGCGCGAAATGTCAGCTCCGGCCGTACACCCGCCCGCACCCTGAGATAGCAGTCGCCAGTACCGTCACTCCCAACAGCGCAATCCTCGCCGGCTCTCATGGCCTGGGCATGCTGTGCGTCGCTGCGACCACGGTCAACGGCTACGACGTCCTTGGCACGAACTGGCAAATCGCGGTCGACACGGCGGCCGAGCGCGGCGTCGAGATGGACCGCGGCAGACTGCGGCTGGTCGGGCCGGTTCACATTGCCGAAACGCGCGAGCGAGCGGTTGCCAACGTCGCTTACGGTTTGGGCGAATGGGCGCGCTACTTCCGGACGGTGAACCCTGCGTCGCCGCCAGAGCTGCTGGCAGACGATCCTGTCGAGGCAATGATCGAGTCGGGAATGGCGGTGATCGGCACTCCGGACGATGCGGTCGAACAGCTCGACCGCCTGTGGCAGCGGACCGGCGGCTTCGGCTGCTTCCTCCAGCTGGCGCACAATTGGGCTGACCAGGAAAACACGCGACGCTCCTACGAGCTCTACGCTCGACACGTCACGCCGGTATTCAACGGCGCAAATCGCGACCGTGATGGGTCGCTCGAGACCTACAGTAAGAACAGCCAAGAGCTCGTCGGCCAGGCGATCTCAGCGACGCTCGAGTCGATCAACCAGAACAGTGACAAGATCCAACAAGCGATCAAGAATCGCGGGTGATCGACGGCTCAATCCAGATTCATCCGGAACTGGAAGATGGCCCCGAAGTTGCTGTCGCTGTTGTCGAGCTTCATCGGCAAGCCGACTCCCGCTGCGAAGCGTTGGTTGGGATGAACCCAGTGAAAACCAGCCACAGCCAAGCTGCCAAACTCACTGTCGTCGCCTCCCTCCAAGCGCAGGGTCACGTTCTTGACTGGGTAGACGATCGACCACCGCAGTCCCTTCTCAGCGGGGTAAAAGGCCCCCATCGGTTCGGCGGCGCGATCACCCAGATGTAAACGGACGTCGGGCATGCCTTCACCGACACTGAACTGCGCACTCACCGCGATCGGTCGCTTCCCTTTCTCGTCGCGATGTTCGACCAGAGGGACGCCCAACCCTTGAACATAGTCGATCGCCGTCTCGACGACTGGCGTCAGGTCGAGAGTTTTGCGTTTGCGCCGTGGCCGGTAGGTGTCGGATCGCATCAATAGCGCAAGAAACTGTTGGTCTCGCACTTGGTCCGGATCGAGAGCGAGTCGGGTATAGAACTCGTCGCGACCCCCCTCGTTCGAGGAGCCGTTCGATCCTTCAGCCACCACCACCGTCACTCCGGCCAATTGAAACACGAGAGCGACGACGAGAGCTTTAAAAAACCACCGAAGCCGCATCAGCCACCATTGCTGTTCTTTTTAGGCAGCGTAATGCATGGCAGGTGGAACTTACAACTGAAATTTTGCGCTATGCAAAGATTTCCTGGGACTGGTTCCGGACCGCTGTCACGGCCTCCAGCACTTTGTGATGAATCGGCCCACAAGTCGCGATAATTCCGCGATTATTTTCGAGCGTCCTACCCAGCGAAAAATCGAGCGCCTCGCCGTTGACGTCGGTCACCGTGCCGCCCGCGGCCTCGACCACGAGCATGCCGGCGGCGTGGTCCCAAATCTTCTCGCGGTAGTCGGCGCCGGTGGGCATGCGCAGGTAGATCGATGCGTCGCCGCGCGCGACGCAGGCGTATTTGCACTGGCTATCGATACGAAACGGCTCCTTTGTAATCCCGAGACGTTCGGCAATCTGTGCCGACTCGCTGTGGTCAGAGTGCGCCGACTCAACCGACTCACAAAACCTCGCGGCGGCGGTCGTGGTGATATCTGCGACCCGCACCGTGGTCCCGGCTTGTTGGGAATGGTCCCATAGGTCGAAGGCGCTGGTTCCGCCTTGCCTGGTCGCTGCGAGCAACGCGCCGGCTCCGTCGTCGAGGTTGGGACATCCCAGCGCGCCAAATACGACTTCGCCCTCCTCCAATAGCGCCAGCGCAATCGCGTATTGTTCGCCGCGTAAGAACCCCTTTGTGCCGTCAATCGGATCGAGAGTCCAATAGCGCCCACTGCTAGCGTCCGCGCCGCCTCGGTCGATCCAATCGAGCACTCTCGACTCTTCGACCGACTCGCCAAGCCCCGTACCGACCTGCGCGACGACCTCGGCCAACAGCCCGGAATTCTCCGGCGCTCGAAGTTCCTTCGAGTCCTCTTCGCCGACGACAGCATCGGCGCCGAATTGGCGTTCGAGCACAGCACAAACAATTGCCTGTGAGGCAAAGTCGGCAACCGTCACCGGGCTCTTGTCTTTCTTCTCGAGCGTAGACGCATCCACCAACTTGGCTTGCACCGAGCGACAAACCACCGCAGCTCGCCGCACCGCTTCGAGCGCCGCTGCCGTTTGCTTTTCCGAGTCGTTCACGAAACCTCCACCAACTTTTCGATTCATCTCAACCGTCAACAATTGCCAAAGTGCCGACAATTCCCAAGCAGGGCGAGACCCATACCGAGCCGCGCATCATGGATGCCAGCTCGGCCTGAGACCTCGCCTCCATGGTTCCATGATTCGGCGCGTCGATCACACATTCAATCAGCCCGCGCACAGCGGTAATGACAGCGCGCCCTTTTCTCTTCGTCAGCGGTCATTTCATCGCACCGGGCGATACATTTCTGACCAGCCGCGCACCCCTCCAAACAGAGCGCCAGCTTGTCCTCGTCGCGCCCAAAGAGCTGGTGGCACACGCCCGAGCAGGCGACTGCGGGCTCCACCGGTGTTGCCTCGACCTGCGCGCGTACGACGCTCGTCGCCAACGTAAGGGCGCACCAAAACACAACCATAATTCTGGACATCCGCCCACAATCCCCCTTGGCCGCACACCGTGCAAGCCCTGTACATCGGGTGCATCGTGGCGCTCAATAGAGCCAGTGCGCTACCCGGAGACGCCAACCAGCCTCCGCTGCATCCCGCCAGGCCTGGGCGAGCAGACAGACGAGATCATCCGACAGCTCGGTTACAGCGACGACAAGATACCAGCACTGCGGTCTGAGGCGGTCGTCTCGGCTGACCGCGGGCCGAGTCGAACGGCCAACGGACGACCAGGACACGGGCGGCGGATCTTCGGGACGGAGCCGCCGGTGCTCCGTCCCGAATCATCGCCCACTGTGCAGACTATCGTCTATTCGCAGGCGCAGCCGGGGCAAACCGTAATGGAACCCGGGGTGGCCGTTGTGCCCAAAGGACCGCCGTCACCGTCCGAGCCAGCGTGATTGTCTCCATCGATCGGCGTCGTAACGTTCGCCACTTGGGACACGATCGAGAAGGTACACACCGCAGCATTTCCGTCGACCAGAGCATCCGGAACCGGCGCTCCGAGGTCACTCGGAAGCACTGCAACGCGTAACCGCTGTTTACCGGGCGGAGGCGGAGGAACCGAAGGAAGGGAGGTGGTGACCGCGTGTTGATTCTGGGTGATGGCGCTGCCCGCCACGCAGGCCGCCGAAGGCGTCGCAACGCTCACAACAGTGGGGTCGAACAGCAGATCAATCTGAAAGCCGACGGCCTGACCAGCGGTTCCGACGACGTCGATCGGCACCTGGACATCGCTGCCCAAGATGCCTCCCCCGGTACCGATGTTGATGGTCACGTTGGGTGACGATCCGGAGGTCGCAGCGCCACCTCCCGCCGGCGACGCTGCTCCACAACCGGCGAGAAGACTCCTGACCGCCGACACCAACTCGAAGATCTGAAGGCTACCATTGTTGTCTAGGTCTGCCTGCAGACACTCGGTGACCTCCTCTTGGTCGAGAAGGATGGCGACTGCGGTGATCAGTTCGCTGATATCGACGATACCGCTACAATCGCAATCCCCTGGACAACCCTCGACATCACAACGATCGCCCACGCCGTCGCTGTCACAATCGCGCTGTGCCGGGTTCGGATGGAACGGGCAATTGTCACAGAGCGATGCAAAGTCCGATGTAATTGGAATGCTCGTATCGACTTCAAACGATGGGATTCCCAAAACCGGATCGGGAGCCACAGTGATCATCCCGAGCTCTAGCGGTGGATCCGGCGGATGATCGGTGATGTCACATCCGTTCACATATGTCGAAACGTTGGTCTGCCCGGTCGCTAGCGAAAAGATGTCGCCGCGCTGCGCTACATAATCCGGAGTGCTGTCCCTTACGTACACGGATAGCCGATAGTCACCGGTAAACTGAACCGTCACGGGAACATCGATCAAGATCGAATCGATCTTGCCATCCAGATCGACGTCCTGGTCTGTAAGTGTAATTCCCGAGTCGTCGACGATAACCTCTTCGCGCTCCAGCGCATTCAATAGATGCGGGACGGTCGTGAGGACTCCGTCGGCCCAGTCCTCGAGTGGGCTCCCTACACCAGGGATGACCTGGTAGAGGTCCGCTCGGGTGATCGTGTAAGGGCCGTCCACATTGAGCAAGCGGAGGCTGTCAGCACTAAAGCCAGCTGTGACCTGAGCTGCGCCGGCTTGTGAAACGACGACGGAACCCCGTGCTGGGACGCTTTCCCCATTCGAGGCCTCGGCTTCGACCAGGAACAGATACTCAGAGGGAGTATTCACCGTGAGCCCGGCGGTCACATCGATCCGGTCAGTGAGACTATCTCCGTCGTCATCGACCAGAGCGTGAGTAAAGCTCCCCGTGAACGTCGCATCCGCCCCGATCACACGGACATCGACGGAGGCGTGGCGCACGAAGGCATTGCCGTCGGAACGGTTGCCCGTCGCTTGGACAGCAATTGGGTATCGTCCCGCGGTGGCGATTTGGTGAACCGCCGAATAGATTCCGTCATTCGCATTTTCATCGCCCGGCCCACCGCCGTCTACCAGGAGCACAGGCGTGACGGTACCGTTCACATTGATCAAAGCCACTACTGTCGCGCCGAGAATCGGCGTCGTGTCTTCCAAAACGAAGGCACTCACCGCAAAATCGCTCCCGACTCGAGCGGCCCTTCCGGGGACACCAACTGAAACCCTTACGGAGCTTTCAGAGAAAGCCATAATCTCGATCAACGCCGCCTGACTTGGCGGCGTCGTCAAGGTGGCTTCGACATCGTACGCACCACCGGTGGCAAGGACGGGACCATATCCAATTATCGTTTCGTAACGTTGCAAGGTTGGTTGGTCGGCTCGATCAAACGTGATCGAAAAGCTGGCCGCATTCGCGGCATCGATCCGACCGAGGTCTGGTGAGATGATCGCGACGTCGATGGGAACTGGACTGACGATAAAGAAGGACAAGCCAATACCGCCGTCGATGGGAATGCTCGTCGTGACAGTTCCGGTCGTCGAAGGATCGATCGCGATCGACCTCAGTTGACCGGACTCGCGTGGGAGCTCCAAAGCCATAGACGCCTGCGTCACTCCGGTCACCGGTGCGAACAGGCTTACAGCCAAGAAGACGTGAGCTTGAATCTGGCAAAACCAACCGTGGCATAGGCCAACGCACGATCTACTCATTACTTGAACCCTCCGTTTCGCGCGTCAGTTTCGAGCAAATACCCGAACACGGATTGTGCAACCCCAGGATCAATCACATCGGAATGGTTTCTTCCGTTACTCCCGAGAAAGTGAGGCTGCACCTCGAATCCCGAGTTCGGTGGGCCTTCGGCGCTGAAGGTCGTGACGAAGATGTCGTTGGGCCCGCCGCCTGACAGCAACGTGCTCGAAACGAACACTGCAGGAACCGGCAGCGAACGCTCAACAGGCACCAGCACACTATTATCCTTCAGGAACCGGTAAACGATTGAGAACAAGTTCTGAACAGCGAAGTCTCCCGCCGCCTGGTGAAACACGGCGAGATCCGGGGACTCCGACACCAACGCCGCCAAGTTGTCGTCTGTGTAGTCGAGGCGACCCAGGAAATCATTGTCCGTATTCGAATCGGCTCCAATCACCTGAATAATCGTGTCGAGAGCGACTTTCCCGACATTTTCTCGGTTGAACCGGCCTGCGTGCCCCACCGTCAAGTCACGACGGCCGTCCGTCACATCGAAGAGGCCCGACCTTCCTAGCGCAGCTGCCAGCGATAGAACGTTAACCTGGATTCCGGAATTAAACGCACCTCCAAAACGCTCTCGGCTCAAAGCAAAGTCGGCAGTGCCAACCCCGCGGTGAGGGGTACTCAGCGTTACGAGTGAAACAACTTCAAAGGCACCTCCGTACTTCGCCAAGAACTCCCTAGAATCCAGCCCTCCTTTACTGTGAGCCACCAAATGGACCCGGTCCACGCCGAATTCTTCGACAATGCCAGGGAGAACCTGGCCGAGCTCCCAGCCATTTTGTTCGATACTCGTCTCGTCGAGCACTACAGAGTCGTCGAACGGCACTTCCAAACCGGCTAGTGTCGGGGCGAAGCCCTGTCTTGACCAAAAGCCTGGATCACTGCCGTTGCCGTGCACGAGGATAACGGGCGAGATCGCCTTGAAGCTGAGGGAGACGGAAGCAATCGAGGTGCACCAAACCTTGTGCGTGTTCCCGGTGTCCACATCAATCTTGATTTCGTTCCTCTGAAGCGGGTCGTCGGGGGGCGGCTGGCCATTGACTCCACGTTCTCTGAAACGAACCCACGAAATGGGAACGATGAACCTCGTTTCGCTCCACTGACCGCCCTGCCCCGTGAGGATGCCGTTTGCAGCGCCCAGAGGGTTCTGTAGAGGAACTCCATTGAAGTAAACTTTGTCAATCTCCGGTGCCACCAGCACCCCGCCGCCGGCATCCACATCCCAGGCCTCGATCTTGAGCTCGGCAAACGCAGCAAGAGTTCCGTTGCTGATCTGCGCGGCAGCGTTCTGCAACCAGCCAAACTGGTCAACCGGCCCAAGATACCGATCGATCGGCAAGTGGATGATGATGTCAGGGTCGGTGTTGTACTGGCAGGTTGTATTCAATCCCGGCCCCGAGTCGACCACATACCTCCTGTCGGTTGCCTCAAGCGGGGTTGGCGCCGGCTTGCTGGGAAACCCGCCGGGCTCTGCTGCGGGCGTCGGTGTCGGAGTCGCACCCGGGATGGTCGCGACAGTAAAGCAGGCCTGTTGGGGCGCATGCGGCACTGACCAGCACCACTCCTGAGGCATTGGACTTTCGTTAAATTCAAAGGTCCACTGTGCCTCGACCCCGGCGCTTACGGGTACCGGATCACTTTGGTGGCTAAAGAGTACCGAAGGCGGAAATAGGATTGCGATGTCGGTGGCGCCGCAGCCTGAAGAGATCCACCGGAAAGTGAGGGACGCATTATGCCCGTTCAAAGTTAGCACGAACGCATCATCCTCGATCGGTTCAAGCAAAGTCGCCTCGCATTGCGCCGAGGCCGTCTCTCCACCGAGAACTCCCGCTAGGACGATTGCAAGACAGGCACGGCCGACATCCTTTGGTGTCAGCCTTCCGGGGCGGGCGCGCTGCGCCGCCAATTCACGCTTCAATCGCGGCCTCGTGATGGTTCCTATTTCACTCATGTCGAATCAAGCCTCCATGTCCTTGACTGCAAACCGTCACGCCCGTAGCAACAACTTCTTCAAGAGGCCGCAGCCTCGTCACAATTGTATTGTCGCTCATACCGATCCCCCCTCCATGTCAGTGACTGCCAGCTCAATCTCCAGGAGGTGCAACCGTCGAGCTGCGCGACCTCCGCGACGCCTACTCGCAGGCACAGCCGGGGCACACCGTAACGGACCCCGGGCTGGCCGTTGTGCCCAATGCACCGCCGTTACCATCCGAGCCAGAGTGATTGTCTCCATCGAGCGGCGTCGTCACGTTCGCCACCGGGGAAACAATCGAGAAGGTACACACAGCAGCGTTTCCGTCGACCAAGACATCGGGGACAGGTGCGCCAAGGTCACTCGGAAGAACGGCAACGCGCAGTCGCTGTTTTCCAGGCGGGGGCGGAGGTACCGAGGGCAGGGACGTGGTGACCGAATGGTGATTCGGTATGATGGCGCTGCCCACCACGCATGCCGTCGACGGGGTCGCAACGCTCAAAACTGTGGGGTCGAACAGCAGATCAATCTGGAAGCCAACGGCCTCCCCGGCAGTCCCGGCGACGTCGATCGGGACCTGAACATCGCTGCCCAAAATCCCTTCGCCCGTGCCGATGTTGAGGGCCACGTTGGGCGATGCCCCGGAGGTCGCAGCACCACCTCCGGCCGGTGGAGCTGCTCCACAACCGTCGAGCACGCTCTTGACCGCTGACACCAATTCGGCGATCCGGATCTGACCATCATTGTCTAGATCTGCCTGCAGGCAGTCGCCGACATCCCCATTAGCAAGAAGGATACCGACGGCGGTGATTAGTTCGCTGATGTCGACGATTCCGCTACAGTCACAATCACCCGGGCAACCCTCGACATCACATCGATTTCCGACACCGTCACCGTCGCAGTCGCGCTGCGCCGGATTCGGATGGAACGGGCAATTGTCACAGAGGGCTTCCACGTCCGTAGCAATTGGAATATCGGTGTCGAACTCGAATGACGGTAGTCCCATCACTAGATCCGGCGCGACGGAAATCGAGCCGACAGACAATGGGGGCTCGGGGGGGTGATCGGCCACGTCGCACGCGCTGACATGCGTAGAAACGGTGCTCGGACCCGCCGGAAGTGCATAAAACCCTCCGCGCTGCGCTACATACTCTGGATCGCTATCCTCAATAAAGACAGTCACTCGGTAGTCACCTGCGACCTGCACATCGACAGGAACATCAATCAGAATCGAATCGATCCTGCCATCCAGATCCACATCCTGGTCCGCAACTGTAACGCCGGTCTCGTCGATCAACACCTCGTTACGTTCGAAGTTGCTCAGCAGATGCGGCACGGTGGCAAGGGCGCCATCCGCCCAGTCGGCCAGGACGCTTCCGGCACTAGGATCGACCCTGTAAAGGTCTCCTCGCGTGATCGTGTACGGGCCGTCCACATTGAGCAACCGAAGATCGTCCGCCCTGAAGCCGGCCGTTATCTGGGAAACCCCGGTTTGCGAAACAACCACAGAGCCCCGGGCAGGAACACTGGCACCGTTCGAGGCTTCAGCTTCGACGAGGAAAATGTACTCCGCCGGAACGCTCACGTTGATATCAGCAGTCAGATCGATGCGCTCCGTGAGACCGTCGGCATCGTCATCCACTAACGCGGAGCTATAGGTTCCGGTGAAGCTCGCGTCGCCGCCGACGACCTTCACCTCTGTCGACCCGTGGCGTTCAAACGCGTCTCCGTCCAAACGAGTCCCGGTGGCTTGGACGACGATCGGATAACTTCCCGCTGTTCCGATTTGGTGGAGTGCTGAGTAAATTCCGTCGTTCGCGGTGTGATCGCCTGGGCCGCCGCCGTCGAACAAACTCAATGGGGTCACGACGCCGTTCACCTTCGTCAAAGCGACGACAGTAGCGCCCAGAATCGGCGTCACGTCGTCAAAGACGAGGGCACTGACCGCGAAGTCCGTCCCAACCCGTGCAGCCCGTCCAGGAACACCAACCGCGACAGTTAAGTCGCTGTCCGAGAAGACAACAATCGCAATCTGTGTTGCCTCCGTCGGCGACGACGTCAATGTAGCCTCGACGTCGTAGACGCCACCACTGGCAAGCGAAGAACCGAAGCCGACAATGGTTTCATGGCTTTGCGCGGACGGTTGGTCAAACCGTTCAAATGTAACTCCAAGCCCGGCAGCGGTCGCCTCATCAATTCGACCAAGGCTTGGCGAGATAATCGCAACGTCGATCGGAACGGGACTCAAGACGAGAAAAGTGAGTCCCGTAGCACCGTCCACGTTAAGGCTAGCTGTAACACTTCCACTGGTCGAGGGATCAATCGGGATGTTCGATAAGTGGGTGGACTCTCGCGACAGTTGTTCAGCAATCGATGCCTGTCCGAGGCAGATCATCGCAACGAACGCTCCAAGAGCAAAGACTACCGGGGCTCGACTTTGGCCAAGCACGACTCGGCAAAGTAGGTCGCTAAGTCTTGTCATTTGAGGCCCCCGTTTCTCGTGTCGGTTTCGATCAATAACCTGAAGACATCCCGGGGAGCGGCAGCGTCACTGGCGACGCGGCCGTCGCCAATATCCGCATGATTCCTTCCGTCGCCTCCTAAATAGTTCGGCTGAAGCTCGAATCCGGAGTTCGGCGGACCCTCAGCGCTAAAGATCGTCACCATGACATCGTTCGGACCGCCGCCTTCATTCGACGTAGTGGTAGGAACAAACTCGGCAGGCTGGCTCAGTGTGCGATCGATAGCCACCGACACACGCCTGTTCAGCAGGAAGCGGTATAGGATCGAAAACATGTTCTCGATACCGGGGGGGCCGCGCAGCACGAAATACACTTGCAGCCCTGGTGACTCGAGGAGAAAGGCGTTCAAATTGTCCCCAGAGAAGCTTAGCTGCCCGAGGGGATCATCGTCGGTGTTCGAATCGGCTCCAATCACTTGGATAATTGTGTCGGTAGGGAGCTTAGAAATGTTCCTCTCGTTAAACCTTCCGACTTCCCCCACGGTCAGGTCCCGACGCCCTTCTGTTACACTGAGCGCCGACGACCCTACGAGGCTCGCGAATGTCGCCAGCATCATAGCCTCCGAGGTTGCGCCGGTGACAGCCCCAAAACGCTGATAACTCACAGCAAAGTCGGCGAGGCCCGATCCCCGATGAGGAGTACTCAAAGTCACCAGCGAGACAACCTCGAAGTCAAAAGCCCCGCTGTACATGGCCAAGAAGTCCCTGGAGTCGAGACCTCCCTTGCTGTGCGCCACCAAATGAAGGTGGTCTACGCCAAACTCGCGCGCCCTATCCTCAAGCATGAAAGCGAGGGCCAATGAGTTGGTTGAAATACTTGCCTCCGGAAGTTCCACCGTATTGTCTAGTGCGACTCCCAGGTCCTCTAGTCCAGCCTCGAACCCCTGCCTCGTCCAGAAGGCGGGTTCGCTGCCGTTCCCGTGCACCAGGATCACAGGCGACATCGCCTTGAAGCTCAGGGTAACCGCGGCGATTGAGGTGCACCACATCTTGAAGCTGTTGCCGGTATCGACCTCGATTCTCAGGAGGTTGGTCTGAAGCGGGTTGTCCGGAGGAGGCTGGCCATTGGTACCACGCTCTCTAAATCGAGCCACGCCTATTGGGATCTTGAATTTCGTCTCGCTCCACGTTCCGTTGCTTCCGTTGAGGGTGCTCGCGCCAGCTCCAGTCGCATTGGCTGCCGGCACACCGTTGAAAGTGACCTTGTTGATCTCCGGCGCGACAGACGAATTCCCGCCCCCGGTATCGACATCCCAAGCCTCGATCGTGAGCTCGATGTCGGGGCTCAGAATTCCGTTGCCCACCAATAGGCCCACGTCCTGCAACGTCCCAAAGGAGTCGACAGGCCCAACGTAGCGATCGATCGGTATCTGAATATCGATCGGGCCATCGGTATTGTAGTGGCAGGCCGTGTTGATACCGGGCCCCGAGGTAACCACATACCTAGTGTCGGTTGCCTCTCGCGGGGTTGGCGGGAACAGGGGTGGAAAGCCGCCTGGCTCGGGATTCGGCGTCGGCGTCGGCGTCGGGCCGCCTACAGTGGTCACGGTGAAGCATGCATTGTCTGGGGCGTCGGTGACTCTCCAACAGTATGCTTCTGGCGTTGGATGCGGATTGAACCCCAGATCCCAAGTGACCAATGCAGGGCCACCACTGACCGGGATCGGTGCCGAGCACACGCTAAACAAGATCGGAAACTCATCCTTGAACAATGTCACCCGATTGGTTTCCCTACATCCCGAGTCAATCCACTCGAATGTGAACGGTGCCCCATGCCCCTGCGCGTCCAACTCGAGCTCTAAGTTAGCGCCATCGACGGGATTCACGTAGACGGCTTCGCATTGTGCAGCGACTGTGCGAGCCATGAGGGTTTCCGCAAGTAACGCCACTACTACGGCGCCGCACAGTCGCCTTTGCATGCTAGCCCGCCGGTTCTCACCAAACCCAAGACGCACTTTCCGCCGAAGCTCCCTCGTCACATCTGTGTTGCCGCTCATGCTTCAACCTCCATGTCGGCAACCGCGAGTGGGGTCGCCTTCGGTAGCAAAATTCGAGACCCGCGGCTCAAGCTGGGGCGGGACTCGTGGCAAGGGGCACCTTGGCTTGACGCACGAAGAACGTGATGCCCGCCAGCAAGCAGCTGGCGAGAGCTGCGTAGTGAATGTGACCTGCGTAACCGTACCGGAGATTTTCGAGGTGGAATTTGCCAACTCCGGCAAGCGCAAGATAGGCGAGAAAGACTTGGCCCTCGCGCGGGTTTCCCGCCGCAAGCGCAGTACGAAGAACCCGACCAGCAGGGCCCACAGACCGAAGTACAGCTGCAGCGGATGGACCGCAAACTGTAGGCTTCCCCGCCGATTAGAGTTGAATCCTCGCTCGATCGAACCGTAGAGCTTGGCACCAACGACCGCGATCAAGGTAACCCACAGCATCGCCAAGAAGAGACGCGTCGTTAGGTGCCCTTCGCGATAGGCAATCGCCAGAGGCACCGCAACACCGGTCAACAGGGTGAGAGCGAAGAAGAACGGGTAGGTACTCCACCCTCCTGCAGTAACTGGCAGCACGGGATAAGTTCCCTCCTCCCTCTACTCACACCCACACCCGGCACATACCTGAATCTGGCCATCGACATAGGTGGTTTCGAAATCCACCCCGTCGATGTTGCATACAGATTCGTTCACAATGAGGAGAGGGTAGTTGCCGGGCGTGGCCCCGGCGGCGATCTCGAAGTCGCACGTTGCAACCACGCCGTCGGCAAAGGGAATCACCTCAGTTGATAGATCGTCTGGATGAACAGCAACCCTGCTTTTCGAAACCCCAAAGCTGGTTTCGAGCAATTCGTGATTAACCGCGTGCTGCCCTCCCGCAACATTGACGATGCAATCCACGAGCTCCAGGGGCGGGTCGGCATAGTAGAGGTCAAGCTGAACCGCTGCTCCCCTACCAGCAAGTCCTTGAACCGAGATCGGAAGACTGACGGTTTGTCCTGCGATGCCCTGCCCCGAACCGATGGCTACCTCAGCCTGAAATGTAGGGATCTCAGCTGTCTGCGGGCCTTCCAGACAACCGCCCAAGGCGTTCCCGACCGCTCGAACTAAATCGTCAACCGAAATGTCGCCGTCGTAGTCACCGTCACCGCCAGTGCATTCCGAGAATAGGGTTTGCCCGAGTGAAATCCTCACTGCGGTGATCAGCTCGCTCACAGACACCTCAAAGTCGCCGGAGCAGTCCCCAGCACAAGCCCAACCCATGTCGCGGAGCATTGGCACAGTCAGTTCGTTGGAACGGGCCACCCCAGGAGCGGCTGATGGAACCATCAACTCCTTGAGCCCACCCGACTCGAGGTTTGCGTCCACATGGAAGACGGACTCGCCCTGTTGAAAGACGCTGGGAGCATGGAGTGCAAATCGCCCCCCATCGATCACGCACGACGGACCGCAGGACACAACTGCTCTAGCACGTTCAGTAGCGTGACGTCCGATCCACTGCAGATCGTTCGTGCTAACGACCGACTCCGCACGCTGCGCCATCGTCATTTGCGTAAGCGTCAGGTCGAGACTCTCGCGCCATGCAAGAGTAGAATAGACGTCCGGTGCCGCACCGCCCAACCAGGATCCGGTCGATCCGATATCAGTCTCGATACCCAGTCCGTGCGCGATCTCGTGCAACGCGGCGTCGTAAAAAAAGTACGTGTTGGGCAGTATATTGGTTGGGTCGGTGCCGTAGTACCACGATTCGGCGCACGCCGGTGTACCCACTTTCGCGTTGAACTGGACGAATATATCGATGAACGGCAGAATCACGTCGCTGTCCAGTGCTTTTGCAAATGCCGAGGGGTAACGAACGTTGGACAGCGGCAGCTGGACAGAGCCCCCCGTCTCGTAGGAGGTGGGTATGAAGGTGATTCCGAGATCCGAACACGCGAAGTTCGGTGCAAAGAACGCCTGTATCCCGACGGGCGTCGCTCCGGCTACAGCCGGGAGACTGTCCGCCCAAAACTGCGCGGCGGCGAGGAAAGTTGCCTGGCGCGTAGGGCCCACGATGGGGTCGTCGAACCCCGTCCCCGTTAGGTCCCCGTCAAATATCACCTGGATATCCAGCGCATGCGACCGGCTAACGTCGCACCACCCTCCGGTGACCAGTCCTGCGAACAACAAGGCCACGACAGGCCTCCCAAGGAAATGCGTCATCTGAGGCCTCCTGACCGTCCAATCATTGACATCCTCCTTCTCGAACCGACCAAATGCATTCTCGATCGTACGTTGCAGCAATTCGTTCGACCCCAAAGTGCGGCGTCTCGAGCTCTAAGGTGAGAGTGGTTCCATCCTCCCCGATCTCCAAGAGTCCATTCGTAAACAGCAGCACGTCTTCCGGGCCAATCCGGAATTGCCCGACAAAATCGCGGCCCGGCCGTATCCTAGGCGTTGGAGTGGGTGCACCCACCAACGCGACGTCATTGAAAAAAATGCTAAGACGGCCCTCATCCTCGGTGAGAGCAACGAATAGGGAAACCTCGTTGACGCGCATTTCAGCTGCTAGACTTCGTCCGTCGGTAAGCTCGACGTCGCCACGAAAAGTGCACCCAGACTCGAAATCCCCCTTGCCGAAATACAGCGGGCACCCACTGCACCCGCGCAAGGACCGCACTACCGCCGTCTGGAGATTCGCGACGGTTGTCTCTGTCTGGCCCGGGAACTGCCCGCAGTTGCCGATACGCTCGAAGTCGCACCCTGGCGCCGCCGCTAGACCGAGCGCATCCCGAACCAACGAGACCAACTCCCATACGTCGACCGTCGCGCCGCCATCACAATCTCCGCAGCAGTGAGTCCCATCCGCTGCGCTTCCGAGTGGCCCGCCACCTGCACCCGCCGTTAGGCCCGGAGCCGGGACAACGTGCGTGAGCAACACCGCCACCAAGAACAAAGAGCTTCGAATCGCCTGCGCTAAACGAAGGGCGTGCGCACACAGCGCCGCCTCCCGAGCGAGAGCCGCCCGAAACCGGACCAGGCGAAATCCTCTTGTCATAGCGGCCGGCATCCGTACCAACAGCAGCGCTGCCATTTACATCCGATCCGGCAAGCCCCCCCGAACTTCCAGGTTCCGGTGCGACCAGCGGCGTCTCGAAAGTTGCCACCCATCACACCGTCACCAATGGTCCGAAGCCTCTTAAGGAAAGAATTGGTCATTTGGCTCAATTCCTCTCGCAAGGCGAAGTTGCAGGCTTCGCGGAGTCTACGCGCTCAGGATGAAGCACCAGCCGCACCGATTACCTACGACTCGGCAAATCCCCTGTGAACTTCCAGGTTCCTCTGCGTCCGGCCGCGTCACGAAAGTCACCACCCATCTCGCCGTCGCCAATGGTTCCGCGCAGCACCGCCAGCTCCTGCCCAGCTGGACCGAGCAGTCGCCCAGAAATCGAGTCGCCCTTTGTCTCCCATTGCACGTTGTTGAGAGCGGAAGGAATGAGCTTGGTTTTACCATCGGCGAAGCTGACCTCGAACGTCCCGTCCAGCGTCGCGCCGCTGGACTTGTCGACCATCCTTACTGCGCCGAGATCCTTGTTCGCCTGCCGGGAAGCGGAGTTCATTTCCACTCTTGCTTCGCCTCCATCCGCACCGGCGACCAGCGGCGTCACGGCAAAGGCAGCGCAAACACCGATCAATCGGATCGTCAGGTATCGCTTCTTCATCGAGTCACTCCTTTCGATTGCAGACCGAATCCATTGTCCCAAGGTCTCATTGGAATATCGCATTTCAAATGCTGGGCCACGTGCCCAAGCCTTAGCGCCGTGGACTAGATACTGTCAAGATAGTTTTTATTTGTGCTTTGGCACTTTCGCGGCTGTGCAACCCGTGACCGAAATATGTAAACTGTAAAGTTTCAGCGACACGCGGTCTACCGAGATGGACGTTCTCAGCCGCGCGGCAAGACGTGAACGTCGATTCCGTTTTGTGGCACAGGCGAGTGAGGCCGCCAGCGATTCAGCGGGCAAGGGGCGCTCGAGCTTACCCGGTCGGCGAAGCGAAGCCCGAGCCGGAGAGAACCACGGCCAAGGCGTTCGAGTTGCTCGCCTAACTTGGAAACTTCAGCGGCTTTGTTGAAGCGCCCGCAGCTTCGAGCAAGCCAGGCCCGTTGAGCATCTCGCTTCGGTGGGTGGATCGACACAGTGCCGATTCTGCACAACTTGGCGTACGCCTTTGGAGCCGTCGTGACGCAGGGGGTTTTCGGCCGGAACTAGTTCAAAGCCATGAGTAATCCGGGCTAACCGTTCTGAGCCGACCCTAGAGTCCGCGGTACGGGATGGCACGGGCTCTCGACCAGCGCTTCGGGCAAACGCAATCGGGACGGAGCATTGCGTGCTCCGTCCCGAACAGTGGTCCCAACGGGATTCGAACCCGTGCTACCGACGTGAGAGGCCGGCGTCCTAAGCCAGGCTAGACGATGGGACCGCGAGCGAGTTGATTCGCGCTATCGTTAATTCTCGTAACTCCCTGCTTGTTCAAAGTTCCGATCTGCACCCTAGTACACGCTCGCCTACCTTTATACGTTTTATCAAATGCCCGCCTGCCATGGACGAGTGTTTCATAGGGTACAGCTGCTTCAATCTTCCGACCCGACGCGCTCGGTCCAACAACTGAGGCGGCAGGACTCGAACCTGCAATCGCCTGATCCAGAGTCAGGTGGCTTACCAATTAGCCCACGCCTCAATAATCTGCTTCTGGGTCTACCTACGGTTGCCCCCTATTGAAGTCAAGCCACATTCTGGCGCTCGCCCATTAACCGCCTGGCGAACCGACACTTCCCCGCGACAGGCCGCGATTCCGGAAATTCTTTGCACACTTGGCGTGCAGATGCCCACCACTTGTGCAGGGAAATTAGCCCATCGGCGTCGCCCACCGGCACCCCAGTCGTTAAAGACCACCTGGTACGGAACGTGCTGAAGGAAAAGAAGACGCGTTCTCTCGCGTCTGACCCACAGGGGGACCGCGGTCCAAGCCCAGCGGCCGCGGTTCCCCACCCCCCGTTTCAGCAACGTCGCGCGGGCGTGTTTCGCCGGAGGTCGCAAGCTCAATGGAGGCGACCGGCACCGCCGTCACAGGCGAGACAGATTCTGGCGATGACCACTTTTCCAGGCCTTGGTGGCGACCAAGTCGTGCACCACTGCAGCAAGCGACGCAACGCTCGTCGCATTTCGATCCGGCGCACCGGCATCTCTTCGATTTGCTATTGGCACATCGCTGACGAGAGCGATGCGAAGGCTGTCCGCCGTCTTCGCCAGTCCATCCACCAACGTTTCCAGCGAGCCTTGATCGACTTCGCCCATACCCAACGCGAGGACGATGACAGTGCTCACGCTGTCCTCGTTTGCCCCGGCGAGCGACTGAACGCCGAAGAACAGATCTCGCTGCCCGTCGCTGCCGGGCTGAACCTCGACCACCAGCGAGACGGGCGACGAAGCCTGCTCTACCGAGTGGCCTAGGTCCGAGAACCTGGTTCGGGACACCGAGCCGAAGTGCCCCAGGTGCTGCTCAATCGCAGCCCGCAGCCCGTCGTCCTCGATGGACAATTGAATGTTCGCTGTTTCTGTCGCCATCGTGCACCCACTAAGAGACCATAGAACGGCGAACATCGCACATCCTAGTCGCGCGGTCATTGGCTTGAATCAAGTGGAGTGTTCGTCCATTTGATGACAGGGCGCACGCCACCGCTGATCTTTTTGGAGCTCCGGCGACTCGCGACAGAAATCAGATGACCGCAACCTCCCCTCGTTCTCTCGTTCTCATCGGTGCCGGACACGCCCACGTGGAGGTTTTGCGTTCGTTTGCCATGAACCCTCCGGCCGGTACGCGGATCACCCTGATTAGCCCGCATCCGTTTGCCATCTATTCCGGAATGGTGCCGGGATTCCTCGGCGGCCAGTACGACCTGAACGAAGCTCAGATCGATGTATCGGCGCTCGCCGCACGTGCCGGAGCCAGGTACCTACAGTCGAAAGTAACCCTCATCGACGCCGACGAGGGCCGCCTGGATCTCGACCGTCGGCCCTCCGTCCTCTTCGATATCGCGTCCTTTGACATTGGGGCCAAGCCCCTCATCGACGAGCGGATCGCCCAGATCGATCGCGTCGTCATGGTCAAACCCATCGAGATCGCAGCCCGCGATGTTTCCAGGGCCCTCGCCAGCCCCCCGCCCGAGGGCGGCCGGGCCGTCGTGATCGTCGGCGGCGGCGCCGGTGGAGTCGAGATCGCTTTCGCAGCAGCCGCACGCATCCGCGATGAAAGCGGGTCGACGGTCTCGCTCATCGACCGGGCGGAGCAGCCTCTGATTGGACGTTCCGACCGGGCATCGGCCCTCGTAACGCAGGCTTTCGATGAACACCGGATCGTCTTCCGCGGCGGTCGCCCGGTACTGGACGTCGATGCAGACGGCGTCCATTTATCGGGGGGCGAAATCATCCCCGCCGATCTGGTTGTCTGGGCCACCGGCGCGGATGCGCCTGGCTTGTTCCGCCGCAGCGGCCTCGACATCGACGCGCGTGGATTTCTGTCGGTCGACGATTATCTGCGCGCGCACGCCTGCGAGAACATCTTCGGAGTCGGCGACTGCGCTACACTGAGCACCCACCCGCTACTGCCGAAAGCCGGTGTCTACGCGGTCCGTCAGGGACCGATTCTCACGGCCAATTTGCGCGCCGCACTCAGGGGACGCCCGCTCCAGCCTTTCCGGCCCCAGGGCGAGTTCCTGTCCCTCCTCAACACCGGCGATAGCAAGGCAATCCTGTCGTACGGTTCGTTTGCCTGGCGCGGTCGCTGGGCGTGGCGACTCAAAGACTGGATCGACCGCCGCTTCATCCGACGCTACGAGCGCCCTGCACTCGCTCCGCCCGATTCTTCAATGGGACCGATGACGCCGTGCGGAGGCTGCGCAGCCAAAGTGGGCGCCGACTCGCTTGCACGCGTCCTAGAACGCCTCGACATCCCTCGCTTCGATCACGTCACGGTCGGTATCCCGGAAGCAGACGATGGCGCTGTGTTCAAGATCCCGGAAGGGATCAGCGGCACAGCTTCGGTCGCGACGACCGACCTGTTCCCGCCGTTCTCCGAAGATCTCGCCCTCGTCGGCTACGTAGCAGCCGTCAACGCCGCCAGCGATGTCTATGCGATGGGCGCCGAGCCTGCGGCGGCTCTGGCCATCGTGAGTGTCGCAAGTGAATCGCCGCGGCACCAGGAAGAGGAACTCGAACATCTATTGCGCGGCGCGCTCGATGGGCTGGCCGGAATGAACATTCCTCTCGTCGGCGGTCACACCATCGCTCTCGGCAGCACCCTCGTCGGATTCTCCATGCACGGGTTTGCCGATCCCGACCACGTTCTCACAAAAGGCGGTGCCCTTAGCGGGGATGTTCTGGTTCTCTCGAAACCGATTGGCACAGGCGTGATCCTCGCGGCCGCGCGCGCCGGACATGCCGACGCCGATTGGTTCACTGCAACGACGCAGTCGATGCAGCGCGGCAACGGACCTGTCATGCGCTTGCTTGTCGAGCGTGGCGTGCGCTCCTGCACCGACGTCACCGGCTTCGGACTGATCGGTCACCTCGCCGAAATGGCCCGCGCTAGCGGTTGTACCGCCGCGTTGGACGCCGCGGCGGTCCCCGCTCTTCCCGGAGCCTTGGAACTCTTACAACATGGCTGGCGCAGCTCGTTTCATGCGGCGAACGAGAACGCCAAAGCCAACGAGGGCGACGCTCGCAACCCCCTGCTCGTAGACCCGCAAACCTCCGGCGGGCTCATTGCAGCCGTGCCGCCCCGCGAGGTCGACGCCCTGTTGGCCGCCTGTAAGGACGCAGGCGAAGAGATTTACGTGATCGGTGCGTTCGCCCCGCCGTCGGATCGGCCCGTTCGAATCGCTTAGCTCGCGGTGTGTAGCTCGGCGGATCGCCGCGCCCCGCGAATGCCCCACGCGCAAATTGCGACATTGACCGCGCAGGCGTAGGTACCGGCGTGAATCCCACCGATCCGTTGCACACCCAAAGCGAAGGCGATCAACGCCAACACGGTCCCGACGATAAAACCACGGCGCGCCGCCGTCGCCGGCAGTTCGCGGTAACGAACCCCCAAGATCACGAGTGGCGCCACTTGGATCAACAACTCCATTTTGATCTCGATCAAACGCCATAGCGTGGTCGGCGGACTGATCGACATCAGGACCATCACTGCGATGATGCCCCAGGACGAGAGCTTGCCGATCTCGGCCAACCGGTGTTCCGAAAGGTCCGGTCTGACCTCGGCTACAAAATCGCGGGCAAACATCGACGACAACGAGAGCAACGCTGAATCCGCTGTGGACATGATCGCAGCGAGTCCCGCCGTCATCACCAAGACAGACACAATCTCGCCGAAACCTCCGTCTGCCGCCAGCGCGGCGAGCAGCTCAGGCATGATTCGGTCGGCTTCAATCCCCTCCCGCCCCGGGATCAATCCGTGTGCCAATATACCGATTGCGACGACTACGCCCGTCGTCACCAGCGGCATCACCACCATGACGCGCAACGAGCGCTGCAACGACAGCGAGTCGCGGGCGGCGTAGATCCGTTGCAGCGCGTGCGGGTAGACCGATGCGCCCAGGCCGAGCAGAACGATCGAGCTCATCCAGCGTCCGCACTGTTGCCACGAAGGCACGGCCACCAACTCCGGACTATCGACGACCAAGCGCTCAGTAATCGGTGTCAACGACCCGGCCCTTTGCCAGACCAGGACCAAGACGAACATCAGGCCAAACAGCAAGAGAAGGCCCTGCAGAGCATCCGTCCAAGCCACACTGCGCAACCCACCGAGGGTTTCGTAGATCCCGATGACGCCGGCCAGCACGATAACCCCAGCCCAAAACGGCACCTGCCCGCCCGAGATCCCGACCGCGAGATGGCCCATGGCGAGAAACTGCGCGTACAGGTAGTTCATCAAGGCAATCGCCATTGCCGCCGAGACCCACGATGCGAGTGCCCGATCACCGTAGCGAAACCGTACGTAGTCCGATGGCGTCACGAAACCATGGCGCTTCGCCAACAGATGCATGGACGGGGCGAAGGTCAGGTAGAGCAAAACGACCGACATCATCATCCCGACGCTCATGACCCACGAGAAGCCGATACGGTACGCCTGGCCGGTGTAACCCAGGAACGTGTTGCCGCTGTACTGCGAAGCGTAGAGCGTGGCTAGCAGAACGATGAAACCGAGGTTCCCGCCGGCTAGATAAAAGTCGTGCAACGAACCGGCGGTCGACTGGCGATGACCGCGCCACCCGATGAACAACAGGACGCAGAGGTAAACCGCAACTACGATGGTGGCGGTTGAACCCATAACGTCAGTCGTCGCGACCAGTCGTGTCGTCCCACAACCGCGGAATCGCGATCACGACGATTGCCGCGATGGCGCTATAGCAGGCGAACGACACCACACACCAAAGTGGAACCCCGAAGACAAACGGACGACCATCGCCGGCCGGGAAATACCACGGCACCGACAAGACCAGCAGACCCACGATCGCCCAAGTGAGCCTGCGCGAGGGCCTCTCGCCTTGCCCGTCGGCTCGCAGCGAACTCATCGGCTCTCCCCCGTGTGGCGAATCCATCCGCGCAGCAGCGGAAGCAACGCCAGTCCCGGAAATGCCAATCCAAAAGTCATCATGAAATACGCATCATACCCCAAGCGCGTCGTCGCCCAACCACTCGCGGCTCCGGCAACGTCGCGCGAAAACGCAAAGACCGCGGACAACAATGCATATTGCACCGCAGCGTGCCGTTTCTCGCAGATATGCATAAGGAATGCCAAAAAAGCCGCCGTTCCCATCCCGCCGGTGAACGACTCCAGCAGCGAAGCTGCGTAAATCGACATGCGCGCCGGTTCGAGTAGCGCAGCCCCGGCGGCGCCCAGCGACGCGACAGCTGTCGTCGGAGGAGCCGGGTCAAACCACGCCACGCCGGCGTAGCCGAGGTTCGACAAGGCCTGCACCAAGCCGAGGATCCACAGTCCGGCGAATAGTCCCCAGCGATCGGTCAGCCGTCCCCCAAGAATCGCCCCGAGGATCGTCGCGACGACTCCGAAAGTGGTCGACACCAATCCGATCTCTTCAACTGCCAAGCCGCGATCGACCCAAAATGGCTTTACCATCGGAGCCATCGATGCGTCGCCGAGCTTGTAGATCAAAATGAACAGAAACAACGCCCACACCCGCGGTCGAGCAGCCCAACCGCGCAGTGCGACGACCCAACTCGAGTCTTCTTTGGCCGGAAGCACCAGCGGCGGGATCGCTCGCGCACCGATCGCCATCGCCAAGAAAACCGCAGCGGCGCACCAATAGATGCCGCTCCAGCCGAGCCATGCCTGCATCAGCAACAGCCCGCCCCCAGCAAAGATCAACGCGACACGGTAGGCGGAAACACGCACCCCGTTTGCATCGCCCTCCTCGCCATCAGCGACCAAGCCGATCGTATAGGCATCGATCGCGATGTCCTGCGTCGCTGAGGCACACGTCATCCCAATCAGTACGACCCACAGACCGAGCCCGATTTGTCCTGGCGGGAAGAACGGAATCGCGGCACTCAGGAGAGCCAGCGCCAACAACGCAGCCGAAATCCAGTCGCGGCGTTCGCCAATGCGGTCCACCAACGGCGACCACAATACCTTGAGCGTCCATGGCAGTCCGAGCAGTGAAGCAAGACCGATCTCGGTCAGGTCGACGTCGTGGACGCGGAAGTACACCGGCAATACATCTTTGACGATGGCAAAGGGCATGCCCTCGGCGAAATACAAAGCCGCGACCCACGCCAGCTTCTGTCGTAAACTCAACACGCCAAGCCCCTCATCGCCCCACACTCATCGCTAAAGACCCATTGCAGCGCTTGGCGCGGGATTCAACGGACTGCTATCGATGAACCACAATGGCGATCCGAAAAGTAGCGAGACTGGGCAACCCAATCCTGCGCCAAATGGCGGAGGCTGTACCGGTCGAGTCGATCCCCGGTCGGTCGGTCCAGTCCCTGATCGATGACCTCATCGAAACCATGCGCGAGTACGACGGCGCCGGTCTCGCGGCGCCGCAGGTGCACGAGCCCGTGAAGATCGTGGTCTACGAGGTCGCTGACAACCCGAGGTATCCCGACGCCGGACCGGTGCCCTTGACGGTGCTCATCAACCCGATCGTCGAAGCCACAACCGAGCAAGTCGAAGAGGACTGGGAGGGTTGTCTCAGCCTGCCGGACTTGCGCGGCCGCGTACCGCGATTCACGGCGGTGTCGGTTCGAGCCTACGGCCGCGACGGGGCGCCCCTGACGCTCCGAGCCGATGACTTCCATGCTCGCGTCATCCAACACGAATGCGATCATCTCGACGGCATCGTTTATCCGGACCGCATGACGTCGGCCGCTTCACTTACGTTTGTGCAAGAGTATCTTCGCTATCACGCTGAAAACCGTTGACATCGACGACAGGATTCATGAGGTTTGAGGAAGCCCCAGTTTGATGGGGGGCGCGAACATGGCGCGGAGGAGGTCGAGGCATGAGTGAGAAAAATCCGTCCCTGGCACCGTCTCTGCTCGTCGCTATGCCGCAACTTCAGGATCCGAACTTTCACCGTTCCGTGGTCTTGCTCTGCGAGCATCATGAGAGTGGTGCGATGGGGCTGGTGGTCAATCGCGAAACCGACACCCTGACCTCGGAGATCGTCGACTTTCAGCCCCCAGTCGACGATGCCGGCTGCCACATGGGAGTTTCAATCGGAGGCCCGGTCGATCCCGAGCGGGGGTGGCTCCTGCTATCCGAATCTGTCGGGGACGGTGTGGAGATCTCGCCAGGGGTGTTCCTGTCGGCGTCGAGTGACCTGCTGCGCGACTTCGTCGAGGGCAAGCGGTCGGGATGTCAGAGTCGCTTCCTGGTCGGATACGCCGGCTGGGGACCGAAGCAACTCGACCGCGAGATCGCCGACTCGGCTTGGCTGGTGGTGCCAGTCAATCCACACCTGCTCTTCGAAACTGAGTCAGACGACGTGTGGGAACTCGCGATCCGTCAGCTCGGCGTAGAACCTTCGGCCCTGACGATGGGACGAGGCGTGCACTGAGCGCTCAATCGTAGCGACTTCTGGCCGTCCGAGTGACTGTCTTGGCGGTCGGAGCTACTCCTTGCCTTCGATCTTCAAGTATTTTTCCAGTGCTTCGATCTCCAGGCGCGCCGATTCGAGTTTCTTTGGGGACGCCTCGAGCTGCGATTGCGCTCGCCGCAACTGGTCGAGTGCCTTCTTATAGTCACCACTCAGCCGCGCAGCTAATCCGAGGTGATAAAAGCCCGCTCCCTCATTGCCGCTGCGGCCCAACGACAGGCCAAACCCCTCGTGAGCCGTCGACAGATCAGGAGCGACTTCGACCGCCCGCCCGTATGCAGCCTGGGCGCCGACCAGATCTCCCGAAGCTTCCAGGGCTTTGGCGAGCTCGACTTCGGCCAGGCCGTCTTTAGGATTCTCCGCCAAGTGCTGTCGCAGCAACACAGCCGCACGCTCCGGGTTTCGCTGCCGCAAGGCGACGCGACCGAGTTCTCGAACACTCCCCTCAATCGCGCCGCTTTGCGATTCCTCGAGCGCTTTACTCGCTTCGTCCAACCGACCAATTTCCAACGCCACCACACCATACAGATAGGCGGCGCGCGGATTCTTCGGGTTATCGGTGCGGAGTTTGTCGTATTGCTCCAGCACTTGCTGCGGCGCTTCGTAGCGCGCACGCGCCAGGGCCTGCAGTCGCTGTAGTCGAACGCTCGAAGCCGCCCGTTCGTGATCCTCCCACTGTTTGGTGCCGAGCACCGCCTCGAGATGGTTGAGTCGCTCCTCGGTCAGCGGATGGGACAGAAGGTACGGCGGAAAGAAGCTCGGCACCGAGCTTCCTTGATCCTCCAACTTTTTGAAGAAATCGAGCATCGCGCGCGGGTCGTATTCCGTAGCGCGCAGATAGCGGACGCCGAGGTAGTCGGCCTCCTGTTCGAACTCTCTGCGGTACTTCAGCTGCGCCGCCTGTCCCGCGGCGGCCGCGATTGGCGCCAGCGCCGGCTGCACGACAGCCGCCAGGAGACCGAGCATCGAAGCGTAATTGATCAGCTGGGTCTTCTCCTGTTGCCGCGCCATGTGATGGGCGTGAATATGAGCAACCTCATGGCCGAGAACAGCTGCCACTTCGTCGTCGTTCTTGGCGTTGTTGAGCAGACCAACGTTGACATAAATGTAGCCGCCCGGCACGGCAAAGGCATTGATCGAACGATCCCGAACGACGGAGAACTTGTACTCGAAGAAAGAATCGTCGAGACGGGCAGCAATCTGCTTGCCGATATCATTGACGTAGGAAACGAACTCGGTATCGCGAATCAGCGGAAAACGCTCATTCGCCATCATGTCAAACTGCTTACCAAGCTCCCGCTCCTGGGTGTACGAGACGTCCGCCTCCGCCGGCGTGGATGCGCCGAAGGGACAGGCCAGGAGTGCGATGATCAGATACCCGAAGAACTTCGCCATGCGCTCACTACAACAGTGAGACCGCGGGTGCGCAAGCACTGTACTTAGTCGCAGCTGATGAACTCGAGAACTTCCCCCAACTGACGAATCTGCCGAGCGCGCACGCCCCGCTCCGCGTCGGGCCCTTGAGAAAACCTTTGTAGGGCCAGGGCGAGATTCAACTCGATGATCTCGACACAACGCTCCGTGGTCTCGCGTTCGAGGGCTTGCCGCCGTGCTTTCGAGACATCAGCAAGGGAAATGATATCGGCCATTGCCATCCCAAGTCCCACGCACCGCACATGAGGTCAATCTTTGCGCCGATGATCGCGATCTCGTTTCGGCAACAAACCGGCGAGCTTGGCGTTCGCCGCAGCTTCCGCACACCACTCCATTTGCCGCGACAGCGCCATCAAGATCCTCGCCTCTAGCGGTCGGACACCAGCCCGGCCAAGCATGCGCCGCAGAACGAACATGATCCGATCGGGGTTCTGCGGATTCAGAAATCCCATCTTGATCAACGCCTGTTGCATGCGTTGGTCGGCGCGTTGCAAGTCTGCAGCCGCCGCGCCAATGCGGGCATCGGGCGAAACGTTCGGGGCAACAATAAACCGCCGCAGCTCGTAGCACACCAAGAGCACCGCCTGGGCGAGATTGAGCGACGTGTACTCATCCGAGCAATCAATCCGCACGAGACGTTGACAGAAGCGCAGGTCTTCGCGCGTCAGGCCGTGGTGCTCGGGACCGAAGAGAATGGCGACGCGTCCGCGCTGCGCATTCGCCAGTACATCAGGGCAGATCTCGGCCGGTAGCTCGGGCGCGTCACGGTAGATCCCGAGCTGTGCGCTGGTACCGACGACCATCGTGCAGTCGGCGACAGCCTCTTCGATATTGCGGTAGCGCCCACACTCCTGCAGCAGGTCAGCCGCGTGCACGGCGGTGTTGCGGGCCGCAGCAATACGCCGCTGCGACGTGCCAACCAGGGCTAGATCCGACAAGCCCATGTTCTTCATCGCGCGCGCCACCGCCCCCACATTGGCCGCGCCTTGCGGGTGCACGAGGACGACGCGGATCCGCGACAATGGGTCTACCTCCGGCACCGTTAAGTCATGCCGGCTCGCAGTCCGTTGAACAAGTAGGGCAGGAGCGAAAATGAGAGAACTTGTCCGAAATCGAGGCGACGAGCCGGGTTGTCTGTGTTTCAATCCTCCGGCAGTTCGTCGATGGCGGCCGCCGTACGATCCATCCGCCGATCGAGTTCGCGCGTATGAACTTGCGCACGCAGGCGAGAGAACAACTCGGACTTGTTGATCGGCTTGGTGAGATACTCGCTCACTCCCAGAGCCATTCCACGCGTCCGCGTTTCCATATCGTCCTTGGCGGTCAGTAGAACCACCGGAATCGTGCGCCACTGGGCGTGAGAGCGCATGCGTTCACACACCTGCAACCCATCGAGGCCGGGCATCATCACGTCGAGCAGGACGATGTCGAACGTTTCTTTCTCGAGAATCGCCAGACATTCGTTTCCGTCGGCAGCAGAAGCCGTGTTGTAGCCTTCTTTGGCCAACCAGCGCCGCAGGATCTCCAGGGTATTGGCGTCGTCGTCTACGATCAGGATACGTGCGGCGTTCTCTTTATCAGCATCACTCATGGTATTTCCCTCTTGTTCCAACAAACTCGACTCGAGCTAACCGAAAACCTAGATGAGGTAGCCCTCGGCTTGGTTGGCGGCGCTTCCTTTGCGGCGCAACTTCGCAACAAGGGTCGTCCTCTTCAGTCCTAGAAGTCTCGCAGCTGCCTGCTTGTTGCCCTTGGTGCGCCGCAGCGCCTCGTCAATCAGGCGATATTCAAACTCCTCGACGGCTTTATTCAAGTCGATTCCCTCCTCCGTCAAGGACGGACGCGGGATCTTTTTCTCGGAGATAAAGGAGCGAATATTCGGCGGCAGGTGGTCGACCTGAACCAAAGCATCCTCGCTCAGGACAACGAGGCGTTCGACGAGATTCTCCAACTCGCGCACATTACCTGGCCAGTCGTATTCCCAGAGATGCACCATTGCATCGTCGGCGATCGTACAGCGGCGAGCTTCGTGTTTGGCGTTGTACTTGTCCAGGAAGTGCGTGACCAAAATCGGAATATCCGAACGCCGCTCGCGCAGCGGTGGCAACAGGACGGGGATGACCTGCAACCTGTAGTAAAGGTCCTCGCGGAACCTGGACTGCTCAACTTCGACCGCTAGATCGCGGTTTGTCGCGGCGACGACGCGGACGTCGACTTTGACGGTTCGATCCGAACCGACAGGGCGAATCTCGCGTTCTTGCAAGACGCGCAGCAGCTTGACCTGCAACTGCGCCGACATTTCACCGATCTCATCTAAGAAGATCGTTCCCCCGCTCGCCAGTTGGAACATCCCCATACGGGCGGCGACCGCTCCGGTGAATGCGCCTCGCTCATGGCCGAACATCTCCGACTCGAGCAGGTCCGGAGGGATCGCACCACAGTTCACAGCAATGAAGGGTTGGTTTGCCCGACGACTATGCGCGTGAATGTAACGAGCGATGAGCTCTTTGCCGGTACCGCTTTCACCCTGGATCATGACGGTCGAGTCTGTCGTCGCAACCCGCTGTGCGACCTGGAGAATCTTCTCCATGACCGGGTGATTCCCTTTGATTACGAAATTTTCCATCGTGACACCCACAGATTCAACCCTCCTCAGCTGCAACGGCAAAAAAATAACTGTTTGCACGCTACCTCGCAACATGAAATCGCATGCAGAGAGCCATATCGTCCATTTTGTACGCATTAAGTTCTCCACTGAGTGGCTCTGCCAACCGCACCCCCCTTATTTTTGCCGATAAATCACCCTGGGGACATCCTAGTTGGCTTTAACTAGAGACATTCGGCGAAGTTTCGACGCTTTGCGGAGAGCTGGGCAATTTGATGAGTCACTTCGCAACACACCCCACCCCCCGGCGTGGCATAGGGCTGACCTTCAAGGTATTTACACCGGATGCCTAGAATCGATGGACGAGCTACAGACCAACTCCGCCCGGTGCGGATCACTCCGAACTTCACCAGGAATGCCAATGGATCCGCCCTCATTGAGTGCGGCGAGACGAGGGTCATATGTACGGCCAGTGTGGAGGACAAGGTCCCACCATTTCTGCGCGATACAGAGCAAGGTTGGCTGACAGCCGAGTACGGAATGCTTCCCGGTTCGAGCCCGAGCCGAATTTCGCGCCGTGCGGGAGGAAGGACGCAGGAAATCCAGCGCCTGGTTGGACGCAGCATGCGCGCCGTGGTTGACCTCGACCGGCTCGGATCGCGGACCATCTGGCTGGACTGCGACGTGATCCAAGCCGATGGCGGGACAAGGACAGCATCGATAACTGGGGCGTACGTAGCGTTATCGCTGGCGATTGCGCGCCTGCAGAGCGCCGGCGAGCTCGACAACGACCCGCGCCGCACTTCGGTGGCGGCGATCAGCGTCGGAATCGTCGATGGCACCGTGATGCTCGACCTTTGCTATGAGGAAGACAGCCGTGCCGACGTCGATATGAACATCGTCATGACTGGTGACGGGCGATTTATCGAAGTTCAGGGGACTGCAGAGGCGGCTCCGTTCTCCGCCGCTGAAATGAGCCAGATGACAGAGATGGCAACCGTCGCGATCGCCGACTTGGGCAAGATGCAAGAAGAGGCCATCGCGGCGGGGCTGCTAAAGGACTAGCCGTCTCTCGGCGTGAAGACTTTGAAGAAACCGACCCTTGTCATCGCCACCACCAACCTGGGCAAGATGCGAGAGTTCCGGGAGCATTTGGGTGATCTGCAGATCGAGCTAGCGGATCTTTCTGCGTTTCCGGATTTCCCCGAAGTGGCCGAGGACGCCGACAGCTATGTCGAGAATGCGCGAGCCAAGGCCAAGGCCGCAGCGGTTCACACCGGACTGCCGGCACTGGCGGACGATTCGGGCCTCGAGGTCGACGCCCTGGATGGCAGGCCTGGGGTGCGTTCGGCGCGCTTTGCCGTAGACCTCGGACTGTGCACTGCCAGAAGTGATGACGCCAACAACCGCGCTCTTCTCGACCAACTGAGCGGCTTGGACTCGGTGAAGCGCAGCGCGCGGTTCCGTTGCGTATTGGTCGTAGCCCACCCCGATGGGCGCGAGTGCATCGCCCAAGGTGCCTGCGAGGGGCAGATCGGCGACCGACTGCGCGGAACGAATGGATTCGGCTACGACCCCGTCTTCTTTGAGCCAACCATTCAAGCAACCTTTGGAGAGATCCCGGCTGCGCAGAAACGGGCGATCAGTCACCGCGCCGTCGCCTGTCGGGACTTACATTCCAAGCTCGTCGATTTTTTGCAGTCACCTGGTCCACAATAGAGCGTGCAAAGTTGCTTTCGCTGGGACACGATGTTAGTCCGCAGGCAGTTCGGGGCGTAGCGCAGCCTGGCTAGCGCACCTGTTTTGGGAACAGGGGGTCGGCCGTTCGAATCGGCTCGCCCCGATTTTTGAAACTCGGAGTTCCAGGTCACGAGGACAAGGCAAGAAAAACTCGTGCCCTGGAGCGTCCGATCTTCAAAAGCGACTCGGTTGGCGCCAGTAGCTCAGATGGATAGAGCAGCGGCCTTCTAAGCCGCCGGTCAGGGGTTCGAGTCCCTTCTGGCGCGCCTTCCGAGACGATGTGGTTCGAGGAAGTGGAGGCAAGCGAGCTTAGCTCGCCTTGCCCAGTCCATCGGCGTATTGCGACCGGGACGTTTCTCCAACGCGACCACCGGTACAAACTTCCAACCACAAATTCCCAATGGGTTGCTAGCTTTTCAACCGTGGATTCGGTTACATTCCGCATCCGGCCGGCATGATTGAAGTGCCGGTTTCTTCACGGTGAGTGTAGCTCAATCGGTTAGAGCGCTGGACTGTGGCTCCAGAGGTTGTGGGTTCGATCCCCATCACTCACCCTTCCCTTTCCAACCCATGAAAATGGCCAGGCCATCTTGGCAGACGCCTTGCTAGACGCCTGAATGCAAGTGCGGATTGACCATTTCGCAATAAGTTTGCCTCAGCAAACAATATTTTTTCGCTGGATGTACCCTTTTAGAATGGGCTAAGATCTCAAACTCTGGTCAATTTTTCGACCAGCGAAAGGTCGCTTTGGTGCGCCGGTTTCACTTTGTACATGCAGCAGGCTTGCGCCTGAATTCCTCTTTCCAAGGAGTCGGGCGCACGCCAGCGAGAATCACCGAGGATCTCGGCCAGGCGACGGCTAGGGCTTGGGATGCTCTCGTCGACTTCTGCATCTCGCACAAGGTCTTGTTCTTGATCATTTCAGGCGGGATCGAGACCGAGTTCAGCGTCGGCCTGCGCGGCGAATTGAGCCTGCGCCGCGGCCTGACGCGACTATCCGAGCACGGCATTCGTGTTTTCATCGCCGCCGGGCCCGATGACGGTTCGGTCGCTGAGTCGCTTCGACGCAAGTGTCCGGCCGAAGTCACCGTTTTTTCCGCCGACGCCCCGGAACTGCTCCTCGTCGAGCGCGGTCGCGAGCCGATGGCTGCTGTCGCCGGCCAGAGCGCCGGAGGCGCCAACTTGGACCTCGGTTCTTATTTCGCCAACGCGCCGGCGAATACACCCCTGATCGGGATCGCTCCGTGCTCCCCCGCCGTTTTCGACGAGGCGATCGCCGGCGTCACTCAGAAAGCCTCTTATTGGGCAGTTGGCCAGGCCGACGAACCAAGCCGGCGCGGCTTCTCACCATGGATCGTGGAAAGTGGCGCTCTGCAGTGCTTCAAAGCGGACGAAAGCCAGCAAGGGGCGCGCGGCGCTATGCTCGTCGAGGTCGAGGGCGAGCGCGTCCTCGCAGTCGATCACATCGACGTCGACCGGGTCCGCTACGCGGTGCTCGAGGTGACGCCAACCTACGATCTCAACGATGCACTCTTGCAGCACCAGCTCATGGACGAGCTCAATCGTATGCGGGCGCGACACGCGGGTCGTAGCCTGGTCGTCGACGTGGTCCTCAAGGACGGAGCGCTGCGCTCGGCTATCTCGCCGCAAGACCAACGACAACTCACCGACCAATTGCTGCGTGGCATCCGCGAAGACACCGCCACCTGGGACCCGTTCGTCTGGTGCAATCGCTTATCGGTGGAACACACCATGAGCGACCAACCGAAGGACCCGCTGGAAGACGAGATCCTACAAGAGGCGCGGGCACTGCGCACCAACACAATGCAACGGAGCTACTTCTTTGCGGAGCAGCTCGATCCGCTGATGCGTCACTGGAACGACGAGCTTTCACCAGAACGCGCCGAGCGACTCGTCACCGATGCGGCGCGTATTGCGGTAAGCGAGCTGCGCAATCGGGAAGCCGAGTGAGCGCACTGTTATGAGACTTCGCTCGTGGACAATTGACGGCGTAGAGCACCTTGATCGCGTCGACTCTGGGGAGCTGCCGAACGGTCTCGTCGTGATCTACAGCAGTGAAGAGACGCGTAAGAACGCTGCACTGTCCATCATCCGGCGCCTGCTCTTCGCCAGCCGCACAAACGGCAACGGCAGTAGCAGCGGTCGCGGCACCGCTCAGGTCTCCGGGGCGAATGGCGACTTCGAGCTCTCCACCAACGGCGCTCCCGGTTCTGAGGTATTTCGCCGCACCGACGGCGAGCCTGTCGGAGACGGGGATCTGGGGCAGTTGTTTGGTCAGATCGAACGCCAACAGCTGGCTCGCTTCTTCGACATCCGCAGCGATCGTCTGCCGCGCGACTTACTCGATCCCGCGTACGTCAACGCATCGCAATCCGACACCGAACCGCTCTCGTTTGAGCCGCGAATCCAACAGCTGTTGAGTGAGTCCGACTCGGCTGAAATCGCGCGACTGCTCACAGAGATCGTGACAGCAGAGGCAGCTCTCGCGGAAGCCCTCGAGCGCGAGGCGAAGTTCCACACGCACCAAGAGGACGAACGGCGCGCGACCGACGAGGTCGGCCGTCTTTGTGCAGAGCTTGCTGAGCTGCGACGACGACGTGAGCGACTGAAGGCATACGCGACGTTGTGGCCGAACTGGATCAAGCGGCTCCGGCTCGAACGCCACCTTGGCGAGCTGCCACCGATCGAGGACTTTCCCGAATCCGACATCTCTCTCGTCGAGGCACAGGAACAGGCTCAAGACGCAGCCCTCGCCGCAGCGACGTGCGAGAAACAACTGCGCCAAGTAAAGGCCGAGCTCGAGGCCTTGCCTGAAGCCGGTGATCGCTTCGAGATCCTCGAATCACTCACCATCTGCGACGAGTTGCCCGAGTACCGCCGCCAGATGACAGCGTTCGCACGCGCACGGGCGCGAAACAGTGAGCTCGAGACCCTGCTGCCGATGACCGAGAAGCGCGTCATTGGCGAGGCCCACAATCCGACCTTCGATCCGACCACCCTCGACTTGGCCGCGACGCGCGAGTGGCTCTCGCGCGCTGAGTCGTTCAATGAGCGCGAGACGGCTACCAGGGCGTCGCTCGAATCGACTCGCGCCGCTCTCAAACAGCTCCGCAGCGAACGCCAACGGGCGATCCGCGCGGCGAAGACGCTCGACGCCGAGCTCGAGAGCGCCGATGAGCAGTGGCGTGCGCTATGGGGCCTACGCGACAACCTCGAAGAACTCTGGGAGATCCAATCGCAAGGCGAGGCTGCGGCGCGCAAGACGGAGCAGCGCGCCGAGGCCCTCGAAGCCCTAGATCGAGGCCTGTCCAGGGTTCCGAACAAAGTTGTGCGTGCCCTTTTATGGGTTCTGGTGCTCGGTTCTTTCGCGGCCGCGCTTTGGAATGTCGCCGACTCTGATTCGTCGAAAGCGATCACCTACTCTTTCGTCGCGATGTGCGGAATGATCGCCGACTTCCTGCTCGGATGGCGTTCGCGCTGGGCCGAGCTTCGCAACAAAGAAGTGAGGGCCGGCGAGGATCGATTGCGATTCGACCTCAACCGCGCCCGCCAGCTGCGCGATAGCCGCTGGCGCAGTGCCGATCAGGTGTCGCAGCGAATCGAGGCGACCGCGCGATCGCTCAACCTGACATCGGCACCAACACTAGAAGAAGTCGAAGCGGTGGAAGAGCGACTCTTCGACGCCTGCCGCAAGATGACGCAGCGAGGTCCTCTCGCCGAGACGGCGCTCGCGATTCGCGACAAGCGCGACGAAGAAGAGATGCTGATGGCTCAGCTGCGTGACATTCGCCAGACCAAAGAAGCGGCAGCGGTCGAGTGGGAAGACTGGAAGAACAGCGTCGGACTGCCTGCGAGTATCGGTCAGGACGGATTGACGACTTACCTCTGTGAACACGATCGCTGGGCTGAAATGAAGCGCGAAGCGGTGCGGGTCGACGAGGACCTACAGTCGTTGGCGCCGCAGATTGAGGCCTGGGAAAATCGGGCACGCTCGGTCCTTGCCGCCGCCACAGACCGCGTCGACGACAATCTCTGCGGACGAGACCTAGAGGACGCACTCACCGGGTTGCGGGACAGTGCCCTTCGCTCGAGCCGCTTGCGACAGCAGGCGAGCAGCCTGTCCGAGAAGGTCGAAGACCTCACCAAGCAATCTGCCGAGCTCAGCGCGAAGAGCCGAGAGGTCGGCGCCCTCTACGACAACCTCCGCAACCAAGCGGGGACTTCAGACGAACAGGAGTTCGAACGGCGTCGGCAGATTTTCCTCGAGCGGCGGATATTGATCACACAGATCCAGGAGGTCGAGGATGTTTATTTGTCACAGCTCGCCGATCAGCGTTTGGCCGACGATCCAGCGATCCGCGCCGATCTGACGTCGGGGACGGCCGACACGTGGACCGAGCAAGCCTACGACATCGAGACAGAGATTGAGCAGCTCGAATCGAGCATGGAAGAGGCATCGCACCAGCGCACCGTTGCAGCCGCGGCATGTCGAGATATCGAGACGTCGAATGAGGTTGCGGTTCGCCAACAAGAGCTCAGCGCCCTGCAAGCTGAGATGACCGATCGCGCCGACGAGTGGCGCACATTGGCCATCGCAAGAGGACTCATCACCGAGGCGACCAAGAGTATGTCCGGCCGCGGCGCGGTCCTAGGAGCGGCCTCGGACAGCCTGCGCGCCCTGACCCACGGCGAGCTGGTCCGCATCACTTCCGCGAACGGCAACGGCGATATGGTCATCGTCGATCGAAGCGGTACCCAACATCACTCCGAGCACGGCTTGCCCGCGCAAATCGCTCGGCAGGTGAATCTCAGCCTACACTTCAGCATCGCCCGGGACTTCGCCCGCCACCGCTCCCCCATCCCTGTCGTGATGGACGAAGTGCTCGCCGATCTTGAAGAGCGACAACGCGAGGCAACCGCCCGCGAGATCCACCGCCTCGCCGCCGAGCAGCAGGTATTCTACTTCACTTCCGACAACGCGGCGGTAGAACTGCTCAACAAGACGGGCGACGTCAGCCGCGTCCTCAAAGTCTGAACCAACAGCCTTTCGAGTTGTTCTCGCGCACCTGACTTGGGGGACCTGGCGATACCCGCTATAGCAACAGCGATGCACCGCCGACTCGCGATTCCCAGCAACCCGTCCGCCTAATGGGAGAGTGGACTGTTCCAGACTCCCTGGCACTCTACAGTGTGCTTGCTTGGGGCGCGGGATTCTTCTCGATCAATGACCGGGGCAACATCGACGTCCTCCCGCACGGGCCCGAAGGCCCGGCGGTCGACCTCCACGCCCTTGTCAACGACCTGTCCGATCGCGGCCTCCGGTCGCCGATGCTCATTCGGTTTTCGGACATCCTCGCCGCGCGCATCGAAGGTTTGCGAACCGCCTTCGGCAGCGCGATCGACAGCTACGGTTACAGCGGGGAGTTCCGCGGCGTTTACCCAATCAAGGTCAACCAACAGCGTCACATCGTCGAGGAGATCGTCGACTACGGCTCGGCCGCGCGCATCGGTCTCGAGGCTGGCAGCAAGCCGGAGCTGCTGATCGCACTCGCTGTCCTCGACACTCCTGGCGCGCTGATCATCTGCAACGGATACAAGGACCGCGCCTACATCGAGACTGCACTTCTCGCCCAGCGGCTCGGCCGCTATCCAATCATCGTCGTCGATCGCTTCCGCGAAGTCGATCTGATCATCAAGACCTCCAAGGAGCTCGGCATCCGTCCCCATATCGGAGTGCGCGCCAAGCTCAGCACCAAGGGTTCTGGCAAGTGGATCGAGTCGACCGGCGATCGATCAAAATTCGGCCTGACGGCGATGGAAATCGTCGAGGCCGTCGAGCGCCTGCAAAGCGAAGACATGCTCGACAGTCTGGAACTATTGCACTTCCACATCGGGTCTCAGATCACGGCGATTCGCGCCCACAAGGATGCCTTCCGCGAAGCCAGTCAGGTTTTCGTCGGACTCCACAAACTCGGTGCTCGCCCCAACATCATCGATGTCGGCGGGGGGTTAGGGGTCGACTACGACGGCTCCCAGACGGACTTCCATTCTTCAAAAAACTACTCGATGCAGGAGTACGCCAACGATGTCGTCGCGACGATCCAGGAGGCGTGCGATGCAAACGACATCCAGCACCCCGACATCGTCACAGAGGCCGGCCGTGCCATGGTCGCCCACCATTCCGTGCTGGTCTTCGACGTGCTCGGCGTCCACGAAACGCTCCCGGGGATCCCGCCAAAACCCATCCAAGAGAATGATCACCGCGTCATTCGCGCGCTACACGAATGTTGGTCCGAGATCTCGGAGGACAATGTCGTCGAGTCGTACCACGACAGCCTGCAGCTCAAGGAAGAAACTTCGAGCCTGTTCTCATTGGGCTACTTGGACCTCACCGAGCGCGCCAGGTCGGAGCGCCTCTACTGGCATTGCTGCGAAAAGATCCTACGCATCGTTCGCACGCTGAAGTCCGTCCCCGAAGACCTCGAGCCGCTGGAGAAGAGTTTGGCCGACACCTACTACGCCAACTTTTCAGTGTTCCAGTCGGCGCCCGACCACTGGGCTGTGAAGCAATTGTTTCCGGTGATGCCCATTCATCGTTTGAACGAGCAGCCAACCCGCCGCGGCGTCTTCGCCGACCTGACGTGCGACAGCGACGGCAAGATCGACCAGTTCATCGACATCGACGACGTCAAGGAAGTTCTCGAGCTACACTCCCCGAACGACGACCCGTATTACATTGGAGTGTTCCTGGTCGGCGCCTACCAAGAGATCCTCGGCGACCTCCACAATCTGTTCGGCGATACCGACGCCGTGCACGTACGAGTCGAGGACGACGGCCGGTACCGCATCGAGCACGTCGTCGAAGGCGAGGCGGTCAAGAAAGTTCTGCGCTACGTCGAATACGACCCATCGCGACTCAAAGAAAAAGTCCGCCGCGTCATCGAACGCGCAATGCGCGAGGGCAAGATCAATCTCAAAGATTCGGCCCGCCTACGCCGCCACTACGAACAAGGGCTCGAAGAATACACCTACCTAACACGCGACGAGTAGCGCGCCCCACCGACAGAAACCCCACCATCCATGGAGGGAGAGGCTCCCGCCGAGCCGCGCAACACACAAGCCCCAAGTCGCGACGAAGCACCTCGCTCCAATGATTCAAGACCAGCGGCGCAGCCGCTTCACCAATCACCAATCACCAATCAGTTAAACCCACGCCACTTGCTCGCTGTAGCATCCCTCGCTACGCTTCGCGTAATGAGAGCCCCATCCCTCTTCCGTTCAGATGAACGATACAACCAGCGACAATTCCGGACATGGTTGGAGGGTCAGGCGATTCCACCCAGCGGCAATTGCGAGCTGCTGAACGGCCACATCGTGCGCGAGCCGCCGGCAGCTTGGCCGCACGCCCCGAGTGAAGCGGCTATCGTAACCGCCCTCACAGAACATGTACGAGATCATCGGCTCGGAATCGTGCTCGGCTCCTCGATGGGATACGATCTCCCGAGCGGCGACACTGTGGAGCCCGACGCTTCCTTCCTTTCTCACGACCGACTGAAGGCGGGCCCCCCGCCGATCACGGGCGAGTTCTTGCGACTGCCACCGACCCTTGCCGTAGAGATCGTTTCGCCAAGTACCGGACGGCGCGACCGCGGCGTGAAACGCGACATCTTACCTCCGCAACGAGGACGACGAGTACTGGATCGTGGATCCACAAGCGCGCCGGGTAACGGTTTACGTCTTGGCCGGACAAAACTACGCTGACCCGCAATCCTTCGCGTCCTCATTGCCATCAACCGTCCTCCCCGGCCTCCGCTTGGACTTGCAGGAACTCTTCAAGGCGATCGATCTCGACTAGACCGGCCAGCGTCTGCGCGAAACGCGCAGCCCGGTCGCCCGAGCCACCAATCTCTTCTCCCCGCGGAGGCTGTCGATTTTCTCGAAATGACGGGCAAAGCCCAACAAAATCTCCTCTCCCACATTGGCGCGTGGGAGAGGATTAAAGGTGAGGGTTCGTACTTGAACGTGTGCGCGAAAGCACTGCGGCACAAGGGCAAGAAGGAAGTCGGCATTTCGATCCCCTCACCCTTGACCCTCTCCCGGCGGTAGAGGGGAAGGCTTTTGGGTTTCCCGCAATACTAGTGTCGCTGCATCAATCGACAGCCTCCCGCGGGAGAAGGTTAGGATGAGGGCGATCAAAACACCGCCGCCGGCTCGCATCCCAACAACACCAACGGCGCAGCCGCCTCACCAATCACCAATCGGCTCCTGCCGCCGACTCGCATCACAACACCCAACATCACAACAGCGAACATCACAACAAGCGAACTTGCCGCCATAAACACCTTTCCCTAAACTGTACGAATGAAGATCCCGACGCTATTGCGGTCCACCGAACGCTACACACAGTCTGGCTTCCACTCGTGGCTCGAGGGCCAGCCGGAACCGAAGCGCCGCCACTGCGAGCTACTTGCCGGCCACATCGTTCGCGAACCGCCGGCTGGCTGCCCGCACGGCGTCGTGTGCGCGAGGCTCTTGTCCGAGATAGAAGCGTACGTCCGTAGCCGAGACCTCGGAATCGTGATCGACTCCAGCGCTGGCTACGACCTTCCGACCGGTGACACCGTCGAGCCCGACGGCTCCTTCATCTCAACAGAGCGTTTCGCCGCCGGCCCGGCACCACAGCCCGGAGAGTTCCTCAGGATCGTCCCCAACCTCGTCATCGAAACCAAATCGCCCGCGACCGCCCGCCGAGATCGCGAAATCAAACACGCCATCTACGAACGCAGCGGCGTCGACGAATATTGGATCGTCGACGCGGACACCCAGAGCGTAGACGTCTTCGTGCTCGAGGATGAGCACTACGCCGAACCGCGTCGCTACAAGAATGACCTCGCCTCGCTCGCGCTCCCAGGTTTGCGTATCGATCTAATCCAAGTCTTCGACTTACCAGCGTGACAATCCTCGAAAGCGCCGACCGCAACGACCAAACACCCGCTTGCCACCACCCTCCCCGTCCGATATCCACAGAGAGGACGGGCCGCTAGCTCAGCTGGCTAGAGCAGCTGACTCTTAATCAGCGGGTCCGGAGTTCGAGTCTCCGGCGGCCCACTCTTTTTTCATCCGGCGATAGCCGTCCTGCGCAACTAGACAATGGACATGAGCATCGCACTTGGGTCGGACTGATCCTCCAGCTCGTCACCAAACGCGCTTTACGCCGTACTTCGCGAACACACGGTCCGCCGACGCGATCACGAGATCGTTTCGAAGCGCTTGGGAAATGATCAGCCGGTCGAAGGGGTCGCCGTGATGGCGATCTAGGTTGGCGACTCCAGCAGCATCAAGAAAGTTGATCGGTAGCAGTTCAATCCCGTTCGCCGCCAACTGGTCGGGGACGAACTTCTCGATCACCGCCGGTAGGCGCAGCTTACCTATCCCGATCTTGATTGCCATCTCCCAACAGCTGGCGACGCTCAAGAAGCAAGGGTTTTTGATCGCCTGCATTTGTCGTCGAGCGCGCCCACCCAGCTTCGGGTCATCTGAAGCAGAAGCCAGAAAGTCGAATGAAGGAAAGAGGCGCGCAGCGCCGGACAGTTGATTCACTCATTCACTCGGCCGCTATCCGTTGGTGACACTTGTACTGTGCGCCCGTGTTGTCGACGTCATGCGAGTCGCAGCAATCGCCCCGCCGGGACAAGAAGCCGCCGTCTTAATCGTCCCGGTTTTCTTCTCTCTCTCGAACCTCTGTTTGGTGGTCGATCCCCCTGAGTCCCGTATCCTCGAAACGCCTGACGGGGCATCCGTCGAGGGCGGAGTTCACCGCTGTAACGAGTTCACCGACGCTGACTCGCCCGTTGGAGTCGCCATCGACCGCGCTACATTCCGAGACCGCGAGCCGGCCGAGGACTATATTGACGCCGCGAACGAGCTCGGAGACCTCCACCCGCCCATTCGCGTTGCAGTCGCCGAAACATGGGGGCGGCGGCGTGATGCTAAGGGGAGCGAAAGCAAGACCTTTCGTCACAGAGGTTGTGCCGATGAGGCTCGCGGCGGCGGTGGACTCGTCGAGCATGTAGAGGCCACCGACGGCGTCGAAGGTGGCATAGAGCGCACCGTCGGCGGGATCGGCGGCCAGACCACCACTGTCCCCGATCGTTACACCCGGATTTCCGATCTGTGTGTACGCACCGGTCGTCTCATCGAGGTTGCCGAGTGTGTTCGAAACGCGATCCAGAGCGTAGATCGCATCATCTAAGACGGTCATGCCGTTCAGGTCGCGACCCTCGCCCGGGTTGGGGCCGAGGTCCGTGGCTGCGCCCGTCGTCGTGTCGATTGTGAAAGCCCGAGATTGGTTGGCACTTCCGCTGTTAACCCCCAACAGAACTCCGCTGTTGTCGAACGCCAGCCCGCCTTCGAAGACGAAGCCAACGTCAAGCAGGCCCACGGACGCACTAGCTCCAGTAGAAACGTCGATTACAAACAGCTGAGCACGCGAGGTCGTCGTGATGCCGTAGAGCGTCCCGGTCGCGTCGAAGGTGAGCGCACCCATGACGAACCCGCCGGGTGGAAATCCGTGATTGCCGATAAAGGTGGCAGCACCGGTTGCCTTGTCGAGCAGAAATAGCCTCAGTCCGTCGGTTCCGTACAGCCCGCCCGCGATTGCGGCCTGCTGTGGCGTGGCGGCGGGTTCGGTCCGCAGCTGAATCGTGGCCTCGGGAACATATCCCGGCTCACCGGTTTCAGGGTCAAGCTGCGCCAATCCGTTCTCGCCTGCCATCGGACCTCCCACCAAGGAGACATAGGTGGCAGTGACTAAGAGCGAATGAGAAAATCTATTGCGCCAGAGAGTGCGGGATATCATCAAGAACTCCTTTCGGTCGGCCGGTGACCTCGCGACTTTTCGACCAATATCTGCGACTGGCTCGATTTTCTGAATCTCCGAAATAATCTGTCGTGATCCAGTATAGATTGCGACATCGACTCAAAAGTCTACAGGCTAGAAGAAATAACCGCGGGACCAAGGAAAACCGCGCGACGTGGCTCCAATATTCCGCTCGGCACCAGCGGTTGGCGAACTCGAAGACAAATCGGAGTACCGGAGCCACGTCGCCCACCTCTGGGGAAAGTACAGAAGGAGCGGCGAACCGAGATGGAACGAAAGATGGATCGATCACTGTTCGTGCTCGGCCGCGGGCTGGCCTGCTGGGTCGCGTTGGCCGTGTTTGTCGCGGCGGGATGCGGCGACGACGACGGCGGCGGGCGGAATGCGCCGAGCGCCATCCGCCTGCGCGGTCCGATCACCCTCGGCGTGCGCGGGTTTCCCGGCACCAGCACTCCCGTCGATCTCGCTGCCCACGGCTATGTGGAGGAAGAGTTCTTCGTCGAGGGCGAAGCCACATCGTACACAGCGGCCGGCCGCCTCACCTCGGACGGTGCGTGGACCGTCGAGCCCGAGCAAACCGCACCGTTCACCACCAGGATCCTCATCCGCCGCCCGGCCGACCAGAACCGTGCGGATGGAACGATTCTGGTCGAATGGTTCAACGTCAGCTCGCTGGTCGACATCGACATCGACTTCGGTTTCGCAGCCGAGGAGATACTGCGGGGCGGATACGTTTGGGTCGGAGTGTCCGCTCAACAGGCTGGGATCACCAGTACGGGCGGTAGCCCGTTTGGCGCTACGGCGGTCGGCCTACAGGCATGGGATGCCGAACGCTACGCCGCACTCGACCACCCCGGAGACCCGTATTCGTACGACATCTTCTCTCAGGTTGGCCGACTGCTGGGCTCACCAGCTGGACGCGAGGCACTTGGCGGTATCGCTGCGCGGCGCCTGATCGCCGCCGGCGAATCCCAGTCGGCGTTCCGCATGCTGACCTACGTGAATGCGGTTCACCCAGTGGCTCAGGTTTACGACGGATTTCTGATCCACAGTCGCGACGGAGGCGGCGCGCCTTTGACCGATGCGCCTCAGACAGCCGTGCCTGCCATCGCGCGAATACGCACCGATCTGCGCGAACCGGTGCTGCAGCTGGCAACTGAAACTGACCTCTTCGAGCTGCGCCCGGATTCGCCCTTCCCCGACGCGCGTCAGGCAGACACGGACCGCATCCGCACCTGGGAGATGGCCGGTACGGCACACTCCGACGCGTTCTACCTCAGCGCCCTGTACGAACAGGGCTTGCTGCAATTCGGCTCATTCCTCGACCTGCGGCCGGTCATCCCCCTCGCCAACGACGGCCCGCAAACGTACCTCGTACGGGCCGCGATTCGTCACTTGCGCGATTGGGTGAGGGACGGCACAGCGCCGCCGACCGCTGAGCCAATCTCGGTGAGCGGCGGAAGCATCGTACGCGACACGTTCGGCAACGCGCTGGGAGGCGTGCGCACGCCCCTGGTCGATGTCCCCGTCGCGACTCTCACCGGAGAGGGGTTCAACCTCATCGGCATGACCATACCGTTGGATCCGGAGATCTTGCGCATGCTCTACCCAAGTCGCGCCGACTACCTGCGCGAGTTCGAGGAGGCGAGCCGTGCGGCCATGATCGCCGGCTTCGTCCTCGCCGACGACCTCGAGGAACTCCTCGGTGAGGTCGGAACTATGCAATCGTTCAACTGAGTTCCGAGCACTCCGACAATGCCTCACGATCGGTGATCCGATACCGTACGGGCACGATTCCTGCGCCCCTAAACGCTCACTCTTGCGGGCAAAATTGGCGCTCTAACGTGGGCAGAGATCCTCACAACCGGCTTGGACTCAATGGTTTCAGGAGCCTAGGCCGGTCCGACCCCGGACAGGCGCCGGACAGGCGCCAGCTGGACCCCGGACAGGCGCCAGCTGCGTGCTAAATCGCTAAATGACGGGCACACCGATTGCTCGCAACACTGCCTTCTCTACCTGGACCATTCGGCTCGCCGACAAGGTCCCGCCGAGAGATTTCGTCGAGAGACGGTCCCGGCGTAGTGTCGTGATCTGCTCGCACTTAGCCATCGATGACTTGGGGAGCCCGGCCTCCCTAGCGCGAAGGCGCACGTGTGTCGGGGCCTCGCGCAACACACTGGAGATCGGTACGACGATCACATCAGTCGCCAATCGATTCCGGACGTCAGACGACACAACCAACGCCGGACGCTTCTTCCCCTCCGGCTCGTCAGGAACGCGGACCCAGTAGACATGGCCGCGTCGCGGGAACTCGATCACCGCGAACGGCGTCCGTAGGTGTCCCCGGACTCCGCCCCCATTGCGTCGCCTGTCTCCGCCCAAGAGCGGTCCTCGAGCTGCTCCGCCGCCGATAGCGCCCGGTAGTATTGCTCGACCTCATCGTCCAATGCCGCTTTTCGGCGGGACCTCAACCAAGATTCGAGCGCCGCTTCGAAGATCGCGCTGCGGCCACCGTCGCCCGCGATCCGGTCAACTTCCTCCAGGAGTCGCGCCCCCACGGTCACCGAAACCTTCGCTTTGCCCTTCAATGACATCGTAAGAGAAATTATCCTACCTTTGGTAGGATTACAAGAAGAACGCCCGCGCTGAGTGGCCTCAAGATGGGACTGTTTGCGACCGGGGGATCTGACTCGCCAGAGTCAAGCCAGCGTATCCCCTACGAGGAGCTACTCGCCCGCGACAAACCAGCCTGGACATCTTCTGGCTTCGCGACGAAGTCTGAAGATGTCCGACAGCCCGGTTGTCCCAACACATCTTCGGGGAAGAGATCGCATGGGTGCCCGCGATTCCTGCCAATGGTCACGAGGCGCTTCGCGCCTCATCCCGAACAACGCCTGCGCGTCAGAACCTGAGACAGGAGCCGGATGCGGTAGTTCCGCAACTCCAGATCCGTGCGGGGGGCACCGGGTAACCGGTGCCCCTACCGCGACCCCACTACCAGGCTGACCACGCCCGCTCTCACCGGCAACCGCAACCGAGTGCTCGTGTGCTGACGGAGCCGTTGAGGATATTGCAGTTTCTTGCCGTTCCGACATCCCGTGAGCCAACAATGGTGAGCCCGGTGTAGGTGCAAGTGTCGGTCGAATCGTCTTGTCCGCCATCGAGACACTGATGTCCGGGTCCCGTGGTGGTCAGCTCGTCTTCGCCGTCTCCGCCACACAAGCGCGAGCCGAGAACCTCTTCGGGGTTGGTGATACTCTGCGAGGTGATCTCGACATTGAATGCGGTCAGGTCGTCGGTAATCGCACCGGCAGGCGACAAGACCGTGAACTGAATGGCATCGTTGACCCCAAGCTCGACCAAGACGTCGAAACTCCGCTCGCCAGTGCCGGAGAACGGATCGTCAGGATCCACGGTGAGCGGAGGCAGTACCGTCTCATCGAAGAGGGGATCATCTAAGTCTGCATTCTTCAGGATCAGGAAACGCAGACCGATTCCGTTGGAGAAACACTCGCTGGCCGGGGCAAAGCTCCCGACCGCACGATAGCTGCTAGCCTCTGTGGCTGTGTACTCGACCGCCGCCCCAACGGCTCCAGTGTTCAGTGAAGGGTCGATCAGCAGCAGGTCGCGCGTATCATCGCGCATGATGAATAGGTCGGGAGTGCTGTTCAGTTGGCATCCGTCGCCACTGTAGGAATTGCCACAGTCCATGAACGGAATTGGACTCGAGCAGACCGCGAAAGGAAAGAGAAACAGGAAGTTGTATTCGAAGCCAGACTCGCCTTGAACCGCGTTGAAGTCGGCGGGCATCGCTCCTTCGGTCTCGATCAAACACTGATCTATCCCAGGCGCTGCTTGCGCCGAGACCAAGATGTCGTCGTGGTCGCCGCCGTCGAGGTAGTTGCTGCCGCCGCCGGCGTCGAGTTCGTCCTCGTTCTTTCCGCCAAACAGAACATCATCCCCATCCCCTGTTACGATGACGTCGTCCCCGGCGTCGCCGTAGACGACATTGTTGCCGCTGAGATCGTTGATCGCGTCGCCACCGCCGCCGCCGCTGATGATGTCGTCCCCCATGCCCCCGTCTATCGTGTCACCGCCACCCGCGGCGCAGATGACATCGTCGCCGTCCGTACCTGTGATCGTCTCACTGGCAGACTTGCCGCAAATCACGCACTTGCCGTCGCTGGGGTCGCCCAGCCCATTGCACACAGCGAAGGTGATGGTGGATATGTCACAGTCGACCATCTGACAGTCGATGTCACAAGTGTACGTAACTCCGTTGCCCGGTTTGCACGTTGCCGCGTTTGCGGGAGTGGCTGCCGATAGGACCGCGCCGATACTCAGAACGAAAAGTAGGAGCGCGCCCCCGCCCCTTCGGGCAAGCGCGACAGTGTACCTTCGGCAAGCATCTTCAACGACCGTGAACCACATCGTGCTTCTCGAACTCTGACGCTTTTGTTGCATTTCGAACCCTCCTATCTGGTGCAGCGCTTATGACCTACGGGTTTGTCCTGACTAGACAGTAGTCGGTCGCGCAGGCGTTCTTGTAGCCATCAATGTGTCACACAGCACGCGTGCAAAAGGTTGTCAGTGCCGAGGAACACGAACGACGATTCACTCCGATCCGGAAGGTCTCGGGGGCAGCGTCTCACGGGCCGTGATGGCGATCGACGCAGAGAAACGCTCGGTCGTATGCTGCGGCGAAGCGGACTGGGCGCAACCACGGTTGGCGCGATCGTCGACCACTCACAGGTGACCGACTGGCGAGCTGAGGCAACGATTGTCGGTCCGCGCGACTCGCCAGATTTCATCAGGCTTCTGGTCAGCGGCGCAGCCCGCTTGACCTTTCAAGGCGATCGAAAAGCGGCGATCATCGTACGGTTCATACCCCCGGGAGAGTATCTTCTTACGGTGCCCATCAGTGGCGAGGTCGAACCGGAACAACTTTCCGTTGTGGCGCACATTCCTTCGACGGTTGCGTTGATCGGGTTCGATGGTGTCGTGGGATTACTTCGCGACGCTGCGCCAGCCGATGCGGCGATGTTGATGAGCGCGATGTGGTGTGGGTTGCGTGGAGCCCTGCTCGACCGATGCCGACTGATCGCGCTTCCCCTTCAAGCGCGATTGATGGTGGCACTACAGCAACTGGCGAGGGACTTTGGCCGTCAGCACCATCTAGGAACACTCATTGGACTCGAGGTTCGCCAAGACGACCTGGCGCGATTAGTTGGTGCAGAACGCGCCAATGTTTCGAGGTGCCTTGGCAAGCTCGAGCATGCAGGCGACATACGGCGCGAGAACCACCAGTTCATCGTCGTGAACTAACAGCCCGTTGAACAACAGGCCACGCGCGGCAAATGGTCTTTGAGCGCCATGGCCACGTTGCGAAATCCTCAACAAAAGTCCCGACTTTGCCCTCCACCTCCGCCAAGGTTCTGGTCGACAGGAACGCCGGACCACCTTGGTCAATGATATGCCATCGTCGAAGAGTGTGTCGTCGCCGAGTTGCCCGTCTGTCAGCGAGAACGATGCGGTGGCGACAGTCTCCCCGGCAACCATCGTCGTACCGAACACGACGCCGAGGGATCGCCGCTCCGCGGCGACGAATTCTACCTTTAGTCGAAAGCAAAGATTCGATCCTCGCCGGCGGCATGCTCTCGGCTAAAGTAATCCGGGCATCGCTCGATTTGGCGGCTCGGTTTCGCCCTCCATTTATCTCGATGCCCCGTACCGAAATCAATCACGAGCACAGCGGCCACCATCCTTAGCCTCTCTTCTCCGATCCGTGTTCATCCGTGTTCATCCGTGGCCAAGTCCCGCGTTCGCAGCATCAGCGTTCACCGGCGTTTATCGGCGGTTTTTCCGGCCATCGGCCAGGATGGTTGTGCGACCAATACCGAAGCGCTCGCGGGCGCCTGAATTCTCCTGCTAGAGTGGCGTATTGACAGCTTTTCTTTTCAACCAATCACTCGGAGTGTTCACGTGTCTCGTAAGCTCAAAGCAGTCCTCGTTACCGGTGCCAACAAAGGTATCGGCCTGGCTATCGTCGGTGCGACCCTGGAAGCGGACGACAGTACGGTGGTCTTCCTCGGTTCCAGGGACCCTGTCCGCGGCGAAAGCGCCCGCGCGGGCCTGCTCGCCGAGCATCCTGAGTGGGCCGGGAGACTCTACGCACTCACTCTCGACGTCGCGGATGACGCGTCGGTTGAAAACGCCGCGACGGAAATCGCTTCGAGGTATCCGGATGACCCACACCCTCTCTACGGAGTGGTGAACAATGCGGGAATCAGTGCCGAGGCTGGAGATATGCGCACCGTGCTGAACGTCAACGTGTATGGCGTACACCGGGTTTGCGAAGCGTTTATTCCGTTGCTGGAGCAAGGCTCGGGCCGCGTCGTCAATGTGGCCTCGGCCTCCGGGCCGAGCTTTCTGTCTCGGTGCCGCCCCGACATCCAGACTGCTCTCACCAGGGCTGATGTCACCTGGGCTGGGATCGAGAAAATCATGCACAGGTGCCTGGCTCTCGAGGCTCAGGGTGGTGACTTCGAAGCAGAGGGATTTGCTGGTGAATCGTCCTACGGCCTCTCAAAAGCCTGCGTCAACGCCTACACGATCAACCTGGCGCGCTCTTATCCGGATCTGCGGATCAACTCCTGCACGCCAGGCTACATCGAGACCGACATGACCCGCCCCTTGGCCACAGCCAGCGGCAGCTCAGCGGATGAACTGGGCATGAAGCCGGCAGCCGAAGGGGCGAAGGCCCCCTTACACTTGCTGCTCGGCGATGTTGGTACGGGCTGGTACTACGGCAGCGACGCGGTGCGCAGCCCTCTCGACCGGTATCGCAGCCCCGGGGAGCCCGCTTACGAGGGGAAATGAATCATCATTGGCTGGCTGTCGCTTCGCTCCCGACGCTGGTTCGGACCCGACCTAACGGTCCAACCTTACGCCGTTTTCGACGGCAGCGAGGCCGAATCTCGCTCGTGGACTAGGCCGCCTACTTCTCTCGCAAAATGGAAGCTGCAACCCGCGCGCCGACCGGGGCGGACATCGTCCCAAGGCAGGCCTCAGATCGGACTGCCTGCAACCTGGGGAGCGGACTCGCGAGAACCGAGCCACCGTAGCAAGTGACTGCCGAGGTGGTCGCCGACTTGCTCTTCGTCTCCAGACACTGCGTGTGCTCCCGCGTCGACGTATTCACACGTGTGCAACGCGTAGCGCGAGCGAACGATCACATGCGCCTGCGGAGCGTACTTGCGCACGTGCCCCAGAATCGTGATCGCTGACCGGTGATGCGGAACCGTAATGACGACCGCCTTGCACTCGCTGATTCGTGCGTGTTCCAGAATCTCATTCTGCGTCGCGTCGCCGACGTCGCCATGGAAGCCCAGTTCCTGTGCCTTGCGAATGCCGTCCTGATTCAAGTCGACCACAGCAACTCGGACGCCACTCTCCAACAATGAGCGCGCGGCGATCTGGCCGGCTGGGCCAAAGCCAATGATGACAACGTCGGGAGGCTCGGCGCTCTCCGTCAGTTCATCTGTCGGCAACGGTCGCGATTTCAAGAGAGCGGCAACCCAGTTGCCGAACCGCGGAGCAACCGGAACGAGAAATGCGCTGAGGAAGAAGGACACGATCGCCGCGGAGACAACGAGTGCATAGGTATCTTCGCTGACGACCCCGCTCGTCCGTCCGATGCTCCCAAGCACGAACGCAAACTCGCCCACTTGTGCCAAACACAGACCGGTTGCGGCGGCAGCGCGGTGCGACTGACCGAACGCCAAAAAGATGCCCCAGACAACCAGCATCTTCCCGATCGTCAGGGCCAAAACCACCAACCCGACGATGTACCAGTTTTGCAAAATCCAGATCGGATCGGCCACCATCCCTGCCGCACCAAAGAACAATGTAAGCAACACGACTTGCAGCGGTGAAACGTCCGCTCGGATTTGGGTCGCGAATGCCGAGCTACCGAGCAACATCCCCGCGACAAACGCTCCGAGCGCAGGTGAGATTCCAACCGAGTGCGAGGCCCAGGCAGCCCCGAGTCCGCTGACAACCGCAAAGATGACCGTCAGCTCGCGATTGCGATGCAGGGTCAGAGTTCCCAGCGCCAATACGGCAACTCGCGTCAGCAGAAACAGCCCGACAATCAAAGCGCCGGCCATCAAGACCAACTTGCCAACATTCAAGGCGACTTCGCTCGCCGGTCCGTCGCCGCCGAGAACCGTCATCAGCAGCGCCAGCGGAACGACTGCCATATCCTGCGCGAGCAGAACGCCGAGACTGTTGCGGCTGTGCGGCATCTCCATTTCGCCGCGCTCCATCAGAATCCTCAACACAACCGCAGTACTGCTGAGGGCGACCATCGCTCCGAAAGCAACCGCCTCCTTCGGTGCCAAGCCGAACAGGGAGGCTCCAACAGCCCCTAGTGCAATTGTCAGCGCGACCTGAACTGCGCCACCGACCAAGGGCTTCGCGCCGAGTTTCTTTAGTCGCTCGAGCGAAAACTCCAACCCTAGACTGAACAGTAGCAAGGCCACTCCGAGTTCCGCGATCGCCTCGATTTGGTGCTCAGAGCTAACCGCGTGGATGCTGCCGGGACCCCCAAGCGCCATTCCCGCCAGCAGATAACCGACGATGGGGCTCTGCCCAAAACGCGAAAACAAGCCCCCGACTAGCAATGACGCGCCCAGCAATACGACGATGTCGCGAAGAATAGTCCAAAGATCCAATGTGCTTGCTCCTGTTTTCGACAATTTTGCCGGATTTGGTCGAGGCGTGCGACCAGGCAGGCTGTTCGGTAGTCGGTCACTTTGATGTGAGTTCGGCGCAACCGGAGCGAAGTTGGTAGGGAGAGGCGCCTCTCCCTCCCGGTATCAGCTGCGCGGCTCGGCGGCGCCTCTCCCTCCCGGTATCAGCTGCGCGGCTCGGCGGCGCCTCTCCCTCCCGGTATCAGCTTCACGGCTCGGCGGCGCCTCTCCCTCCCGGTATCAGCTTCACGGCTCGGCGGCGCCTCTCCCTCCCGGTATCAGCTGCGCGGCTCGGCGGCGCCTCTCCCTCCCGGTATCAGCTGCGCGGCTCGGCGGCGCCTCTCCCTCCCGGTATCAGCTTCACGGCTCGGCGGCGTTTCACTGCGTGATCTAGTACGGACATGTCACGCTTTCGATCGTAAGGCGCCGGGTCTGGACAGTACCCTACTTCGATCGATAAGCCTTCAATTCACTAATCCCTTTATCGCTCCGGTGAGGTAGCTGCCGGATCTCAGGAGAAACACCGTGACAGAACCCAGCTCGTCTTCGAAGGTCCAGACCGTGGTTGGCTGCGGGCTTCTGGTCCTCGGCATCGCAGTCTTCGCAATACGCTTTCAACACGAGGGCGCCTACGCGATGCCGCGCGGCGCAAATCTGTTCGGCGGGCTGGGCGCGCTGCTTGTCGGCAGCCTCCTGGTGTGGCCCGCCTCACCGCGATGGCTCGGGTGGCTGGCACTGGCGGTCAGCCCTGTGGTGGTCTTCTTCGGGCTGTACGCGACGATGGCGGAATTCGAAGAAGTGGTGTCGCTGTACGCCACCGACAGCGCCGGCCAGCCGGCCGAGCTGCGCCTGTGGATCATCGACCGCGAAGACGGCGCGTGGGTGGGGATGCCGCGGACCAAGGCCCTCGAGCACTCCCTGGACGGCGCGCGCCTCGAGCTGCTCCGACGAGGCGAAACCCGGTGCGTCGTGCCGGTGCTTCACGAGGACCGACCGACCGTCCGAGCGATCCACGCCCTGAAGGTGGAGAAGTACGCGGTCGCCCGTGGCGCCGCAGCGATCGGATTCTATCCACGCGAGGCCAGGGAAACCTCAGTCTCCCTGCGCCTCGATCCGTGCCCCGGCGGCTGAGGCCCCGGCGGTTGAGTGGAGCCGCGCTGGTTGAATATCTCTCAGACTAGTCACGAAACCGGCGGTGCCGGATCATTCGAGGTACCGAAAGTGGCGCTGGGAGGATTCAACTTTCAAATCAGTTTGGTACGCAGAGTTGCAGGCTGGCCACGGTCGCGGTGTCGGCGAAGTCAACGCTGAGCTGGCGCACACCGTCGGCCTCGATACCGACGACTTGAAAGGCGTTGGTGCCGAGGCTGAGGATCGGCGCGGTTGCGATCGCGTTGCCGTGGGCGTCACGGGCAACGATCTGGCCGCCGCTGTGGACATCGAGCATCTCGACGCTGACGACACGGGTAGCGGAGTCGAAGTCGAAGACGATGCTGCCGCCGCCGGTTTGATCGTCGGGTTCGGTGCTGATGATGCCGTCACCACGATCGTAGCCGTGCTCCTGCGAGATCAGTACCTTGCCTTGTGCGATCCCGTTTGGGCCGTCGCCGCTGGCGGCGCCACCCGAACCCGAGCCCGGACCGCCAAACGATTGATTCGGTGTACCGATGTCATAGTCGCCGCCGGTCGGGTTGGCGCTGTCGAAGATGACCGCCAAATCCGGCCCACCGTTGTGATTGTCGGCGGAGATGGCGATGCCGTGCTGTGAGTATTGATGGTTGACGATCTGCCCGGTTGGCAGATCGTCAAAGTCGAGGTTGACGTACGTGTAGCCGTCGCTACACAGACCCGCGACAGGGGCGACAGGTGTGTCGAAACCGGCCTTGAGCGATTCCGTGTAGTGGAACTCCGCCGAGTCCTCGATGTCGATCTCGTAGGCGACGACGGCGCCGTAGAAGCGAGCCGAGCCCCTGACCTCGAACTCCGACTCGGGGGCATAGAAGACGGCGTGGACAACCGCGTCATCGACAATCCGGATCTGCTTCTCGCCGATGACGTAGATCGCCAGCTTCTCGGGATCCAGGTCGCCAGCGGTCAGGCTCGAGTCGTCCTCGAACCGCACTTCGCCACTGACATAAATCGTGACTGGACCGGCTGCATTGTCGATATTGAGGACCGCCTTATCTCTGACCTTGATTTCGACGGCGTGGTAGCTGCCGGGACGTAGGACTAGCGACTTGTTTTTATTGAGGTCGACCCTGCCGAGCTCCCTCAGGTTGTCGGGGATCTCGGCCGGCATCAAGTGGATGGTGTCGGCGGATTCATTGCGACTGCCGGTCACAGTCGCGCTGCTGTCGACGTCGACCCATGGTCCGACGGCATTGCCGAAGAGCTGAGCGCTGTTTTCGATGTCGACCTTGCGATTGCTGCGGACGGTGGCCTTGCTGCCATAGAGACCGCTGCGCGCGTCGTAGCTATCGGCAAGGGACTGGTCCTCGACGTCGACTTCATATTCAGCCATCAAGCCTTCGTCGAACAAGGTGGCGGTTTGAACGATGAGATCAAACGGCCGCGTAGCGCCCGGCCGCGGTGACTTATCATTGCCGATGGTGCCGGCGATCGCGAGGATCAGGTGATCGTGGTTGATGTGCGGCGTGCCGTCGAGATGCCAATTCGAGTCTGATGCATCGACTGCGTGCAAGCGTCGCTCGGCGTGCTGCATGTAGTAGGAATTGAACTCGTGGCGCGCGTAGACCAGCACGTCGCTGTCTTTATGACTGTCCGTTGCCTCGACCGAGGACAATCCCGGCATCGTCGAGTCGATGAGCTGCATCAGGAAGCCCTGGCTGTTGTAGAACGCGACATCGTCGATGGTCATCGTAAGGGGATAGCCAAGGGCGCGAGCGCGGAACGTACGTGCGTGTGTGATACCGGTTAGGTCGAGGCCTACGTACACAGTCCCGTCGCGACCGACCCCTGCGCTGTAGTCCGCGAAAGACTGTTCTCCGGGCTTGGAGGAGATCGTTGCAGGTGCGGAGATGGTTGTGAGTTCCGCATCGTCGACCCTCATCACGACCGCGCCGGTTACCGTGCGAACGGTAACCGCGGTCGGTCCTAGCGGTAGGTCCGGAAGCTCGACCACCAGCTGTCTCTTCGAGACGCCGTCGGCCAGGTCCCGTCGGTACACCGGCACCGCGGTTACGATCACCGGCTCTACCGGGACGATCTCGGGGGCGTCGATCTCGAGTTCGTCGGAGTCGGGTTCGTCGATCGCGCCAGCTGTGAACTCGACGGTGTACACGGTGTTGCCGGACAACCACGGATGGATGAGCGTGACTTCCTGCCCCGCCCAGGTCGCGTTGGGGCGGATCGAGGCCGCGTCGGGCGGCGCTTTTTCGCAGCCGCAGCCGGCGACGGCGGGAGATTGGTGGAGCACGATGGCGAGCGCGACAGCGCAGGCGGCGAATGCTCCTAGAGCGCCTGCGGTTACTTGCTTCTCTCGGGATAGCTGTCGCAGAATGTCTGTACGGTTCGTTCGGGCCGTCATCGGTTCTTACCTTTCGCCTTGCCTTTACCGTTCGCCTTGCCTTTGCCGCGCTTGCCGTTACCGGACGTAGTATCCGTCGAAGAAGTGGTCGTCGTTTCGCTCGATTCGGAGTCCGTGTCGATGATCTCGCCCGCTCCCGGGTCGCTACCGTCCCATTTCGTGGTCGTGGTCGGACCGGTCCGCTTTCTCAGGCCTTCGTCGTAGTGGACCCGGGCTTCGTCGCTGATCTTGACGCCGTAGCCGACGAACGCACCATAAAACTGCCCCTGGCCCGAAAGGTCGATGAGCGCGTCTGGCGCGTAGACTACGCCGTAGAACGCTGAATCGCCGACCAGAGAAACCGTGTGCGGACCATTGACGTAGAGCGCGAACATCTCCGGATCCAGGTTCGTTGGAACGATTCTCGCTCCCGCTTCGACTTGAACCGGTCCGTCGACGTAGATCACGACCGGACCGGCCGAGTTGTCGATGCTCAGACGGGCCTGCGGTCGGATTGTCAGGCTCGAGTAGCGGAAGGTTGCCGGGCCGACGAGCTCGACTGTCTTGCTTCCATGAACAGTCAGGCTGCCCTGACTGGGGAGCGCCGACGGAACGTAGACTGGAAGAAACTCTTTCGACTCGGTGGCGGTGGTCATCTCACCGGAAATCGCCAAGGGATCGCCGATGTCGAAGACGGACGCGGTGGCACTGCCGTTTACGGCGGCGCTGCCCTTCATCGACAAGACGCCGTTGGTGAGGACGTCTCCCTCCGCGCCACTTTCTTCGGGCTCGCCGTCGTCGTCGTGAGCACCGCTGTAGGAGTGGATCGAGGTGTTGTTGCGCAAGTCCACGTACGAGTCGCCGACCAGGCCGTTGTCGAAGAGGGACAAGGTCCGAATATCAAGCTTGAAGCGGCGCGTCGCGCCGGCCTCGGGGATCGAGCCATCCGGAAGCCTGGCATCGATCGCCAGTATCATGTTGTCGTGGTCGATGTGGGGGCTTCCATCCAGGTGCCAGTTCGGATCGTCAGCGTCGAGCTGGTGGGCCTGACGCTCCTCGTGCATCGCGTAGAAGCTCACGAACTCGTGGCGCGAGTAGTGCAGAATGTCGCTGTCCTCGAGATCTGAGGGGGAGTCGATCGAGTACAACCCGGGAATCGAAGCGTCCATGCGCTGCATGACGAAACCCTGGGTGTTGTAAAAGACGACGTCGTCGCCGTCGAAGCGGAGCGGCAAACTCTTCGCCTGCGCCTGAATCGACTTGGGGTTCTTCAATTCGGAGAGGTCAAGGCTGATATAGACAATGCCGTCGCGGCTGACCGCGGCTTGATAGTGGAGAAATTGACTGCGGCAGATGCCGTCCGGGACGGTCACGGGATACGGCGCGACGGTGAGGTCGTGGTCGCCGACCTGCAATAGCCTAGTATCGTCGTCGCCGCGGATGACTGTGACACTGGTCGGGCCGAGTGGAAGCTCCGGCAACACAACGGAAAGTTGTGTCTTGGCGACTGCGTCTGCTTGATCGCGCCGGACATCGGCCACCGCCTCGACGCGAACGTCGGCGATCTCGGTACCCGATGCGAAATCGACCCAATAGCTTGCGCCTGCCTCGAGCCCAGGGTGAAAAAGCGTGATCTCGGTGCCCGGGTGGGCGACGTTCGGCCGGATTCTCGCAGGTACCGGTGGTGGCTTCTCACATCCACAGCCGGCCAGGGCTGGCTGTGCGTTGTAGGCGAAGGCAAAGGCGAAAATGGCGGCGGCGAGTCTCGGGATCGATCGGAACATGAGTAGGTTCTCCATCGTGGGTGTTTGGAGCTCCTATGATGCACCGAAGGGGCGAGAGGCAAGCTAGGTCTGGAGTATGACTTTTCGCCCTAAAGGCGCCATGTAGTAGTCCTTCCGTGGCGCCCAGCTCAGTGAGATGCGCAGGTCGTGTTGCTAGATGCGTCTCTCGATTCCTACCAGCGCCGAGCCGCCCGAAACATCGACGAGACACACTTCCGGCAAATGATCGACTTGTTCAACCAATTTGCCAAAAGTCCCCGGTTTCTCGATCCTTTGAAGCAGCGGTTCCACATACTCGCCCGTAGCTATTAGAAGGGCCAGAAGAATGGGATCACGCAAATCGAGAGCACTGCCAATAGCAGATTGAGGGGTGCACCGAAGCGAAAATAGTCCGCGAAGTGGTAGCCTCCCGGGCCGTATACCATCAGATTCGTCTGGTACCCGATTGGTGTGGCAAAGCTCGCGGACGCCGCCATCATGATAGCGGCTACGAAAGGCCATAAGCTGACGCCGAGAGCTTCCGCCGTGGCCTGCGCGATCGGAAAAACCAGAACTGCGGCGGCGTTGTTGGTGATCGTCTCGGTAAATAATACTGTTACGAGGTACACCGCCGCCAGCGCCAGCCACGGACTTTCCCCGGTAAATCCCAGCAGGCCATGAGCGAGGTAGGCCGCGGCGCCACTGATCTCGAGCGCAGCGCCGAGGCCAAACGAGGCACCGATCACGGTCAGAACGGACCAATCGATGCTGGCCCGCGCACGGGCGATGGTCGTGCACCGCGTCGCGATCATCATCCCGGCTGCGACCAGGGCCGCGACAAACATGTCCGCAAACGTCGCTGCCGCGAACACCATGGCCAGCAGGATCGCTATTGACAGCGCCGTGCGTTCGAAACGCGGCGCCGTCACCCCGAGAATCTCGCTGACCAACAGAAAGTCACGGGATCGTTGCTGCTGTTCCAGAAAGGACGGCCGCGCCTCGAGGAGTAGCGTGTCGCCCGGCCGCAATCGGATGTCGCCGACCTTGCCCTTCACTCGTTCGCCGTCGCGCGCGACGGCGATCACGACCGCCCCGTAAAGCGAACGAAATCGCCCATCGCGGATCGTCTGACCAGCCAGCGGCGAGGTTCGAGAAACGACCACCTCGACCAGCTTGCGCTCCGGCCGCGGCGTGTCGAGCTTGAACAACTGGTCCGGCGCCGGAACGAGATCCTTTTGCTTGACCAAATCGACCACCGAGTCGACGGCACCGACGAACACCAGCCGATCCCCACCCTGTAGACGCTCAGTCGGAGCCACCGCGGTCAGCACCGACCCATTGCGTTCGATCTCAGCGAGAAACGCTCCGGGCAAGTGACGCAGCCCCGCCGCCTCGATGGTTCGACCGACGATCCCACTCCCTTCGCGCACCAATAGTTCAATCGAGTACTCGCGCGCATTGGGATGCTCGGTCAGCGGCGGTTTGCGGTCCGGCAGGAGCCAGCGATTGGCGATCAAGAGGTAGGCGGCGCCGACCAACGCTGCCGGTACGCCCACTTTCGCGATCGAGAACATCCCCATCGGCCCGAGATCGGTTCGCGCCAGAACCAGACCGTGGACGATCAGGTTGGTACTCGTACCGATCAGCGAGCAACTGCCGCCGAGGATGGCCGCGTAGCTCAGCGGCATCATGAATCTTGACACCGAAACGCGTTGCCGATGGCACCACTCCTGCACCACCGGCACCAGGATGGCGACGACCGGGGTGTTATTGAGAAAAGCGCTGACCGCGATGACGGGGAAAATCAAGCGCGCCTGCGCCGCGGGGAGCGAGCGTACCTGCCCCAACCATCGCTGGCTCACCGCCGTGATGGCGCCCGTGTCGACCAAACCAGCCACCACCACGAAGAGGACTCCAACGGTCGCCAGTCCAGGATTTGAAAGTCCCGCCAGCGCCTCGGCCGGCGACAAGACGCCGGATGCCACCAGCACCGTGACCGCGCCCACCAGAACGAGGTCGGGTGCGATACTCGAGCTTGCGAGCAGCACAAGGGTGAGCAGTACGGTAGCGCAAGCGACCCAACCGTCGACCGACATCAACTATCCATACCCAAATGGTCACCAAGCCGCGAATGGCTGCTTGGAGCAACCGCTTGCGTACGCCCCCAAGCCGATCCGGGTGGATCGGTCAGAGCTCGCTCAGGAAAGTGTCGGTATGCAGTGCCAGAGTGGACGGTTGGGCCCGATGAGCGAAGCCCTCTTCTCGCCACTAGCCACACGACCCGATGGCTTGGTCGGCCGCTAAGGCTTGACGGCGACGACGTCGTCGAGGAGTTATTGAGACGATGCAACCCGACCCGCAGACCTACACGCAGGACAAGACTCTAGCACGGCTGAACTACGTCAGTGACGCGACCGAGTCGTCGCTCTTTCGCAACGGCAAGGTACGTATAAACCGCGATGCGGACGGCAGCGACGCCGGCATGCAGGGGATCGATCTCAATCCGCAACAGCTGGCGGTTCGGAATGCACGTACTTTGCCGAGCGATCGTCGCCCGACCCTCGCCTCGAACGGATTCGAGCTGCTGAGTTGCCCACTTGCCAGCGTCGATACCGATTTTCTCGACCTGCAGCAGATCGTCGAGGCCTACTACCCGGAGTGCGAACGGACCATCGGCGCCGCAATGGGCGGGCGGGCGATCGCGTTCGATCACAACGTTCGCTCGGCCCTCGGCAAGAAGAGTAGAAATCGGATCGCGGGCGGACAGTCCGTGCAAAAGCCGCTTCACATGGTGCACGGCGACTACACGCTGACCGGTGGTCCGCAGCGTTTGCGGGATCTGTCGAAGCCGCCCACCACCAACGATACCCTACGTACGGCTCTGTCCGCAGACCAGTCGCTGATCTCTACGGAGCAGGTTGCCACCGCACTCGCCGACGACGGCCGCTTCGCCATCGTCAACCTGTGGCGCAACATCGCCAGTGCACCGGTGACGACGCATCCGCTGGCGCTCTGCGATAGCCAGACCATCGAGTCCGAAAATCTCGTTGTCTTTGAGATTCATTACCCGGACCGAATCGGAGAGAACTACTTCGCGAAGCACTCGGCACAGCATCGCTGGTACTACTTCCCAAAGATGAAGCGCGACGAGGCGCTGTTGATCAAGCAATGGGATTCGGCGGGATCACTCGCCCGATCGTCCGGCATCGAGGGCGACGCCAGCGATCGCCAAACCCCGAGCACCTTCAGCTTCCACAGCGCCTTCGACGACCCCGCGGCGCCGCCCGATGCCCCTGACCGCAAGAGCATCGAAGTCCGCTGCGTCGTCCTCTTCGACTAGCACGCGATTGTGATCTCGAATCCGAGCAAGCCAGCGTCGCCAATGCGAATCCTCGCGGCGAATGCCCTCGCGCCGTGGATCGTCACGGTGGGTTTTTTGTTGGCCTCTCTGCTGGAGGGTGAAGTAGACGGCCTACCAGTCCCGCGAAAACGAGGGTCGGTAAGACTTGTGGCACAAAGGTTACCGACAGGAACTACTTCCAGTTGGCGGACAATCCGGGCTAGAGCTGTGCCAGGAAATGGAGCTGGTTTCCCAGCCCTAGCAAGACAACGCCCGACCGCTCCGCGTACTCCAATGACGTGCTGGGCAGCACGTCGTCAAATTCTAGTTCGGCGATCGCACTGCGACTGCGAACCTCGCGGCTTTGCAAGTCGAAGACGACTAGGTCCAATCCGAGCAGGCGATCGATCTGCGGTGGAAAACCAATCGGCACTTCCACTGAATTCTCCTCGACGACCACCTGCACGAGCACGTACAGGAGCTGATCCCTCAGGTTGATCGCCGCCGTAACCGGATCCGACAATGCCTCATCCGACACGACCCTTGGAACGGAGTTTGTTCCCGTCAAGTCGACGAAAGCGACAGTGCCCGGCGCGGTGGCCTGTCCAGACGTTCGCTGGATGACTGCAGGGAAGACCAAAACGGCTGTTTCGTCATCGGGCAAGAATATCTCGAGCGGCGACGATCCGATCAGATGTCTTCCAATCAGGGAGTTGGTCTCGGTCTCGAGAACGTGGAGCACCTGCTGAAAATCGTCGTCGAATACGACTGTGGCCTCGGAAGGCGAACGCGCGACGATCCGGGGACCGGCGTCGCGATCTGTCATGTCCCAAGGATTCAGGAAATCGGAAACCGTCCCGTCGATAGAATTGATCCCCAACCCGCGCGCATTGAAATAGGTTGTGTAGAGCGTGTCGTTCGCAATAGTGCTGCCTCCGCTCGATCCTCCCGGTGCGATGAGGAACTCTTCGCCCGTGAAGGCATCGAGGACCGCCGCCTCTCGGAAGCTATCCACAGCCATCAGATCGCCTTGAGCATTGAGCCCAGAAATCGAGGCCCCGCTGAACGGAAACAGAAAAGTGGACTGCGGTTCGCGCGTCTCGATCTCGACCACCGCAACGCCACCGGTCAGTGAGACATGAGCGCTCGTACCAGCAGCGGCGGCGAAAACGCCTCCGATGGTTCCCGGCAACGTCAGAGACTCGGCTATCGCCCATCCTACCGATCTGGGAGCGTCAGGCCCGACCGTGACCGCGCCATCATCATCGCTCCCGCAACCGACGATGACCAAACACGAAATGGCGGCGATGAGGCCGGATCGGCGAAGTCTCGCGATCATTGAAGAACCCACTGTAGCATCGAAGTCCATACTAGAAGTACTCCTATCATCTACTTGGCCGCCTGCTCGTATCAAGAGAAGCACCGCGGCTCAATACCATGAGTAGGAAATCAGAATCCCGGGAAGTCTGACAGGCCGAACTCGACTTCTCCGCCGCTCAACAGGCTTTGCCCCCTACTTCCGCCACGATTTTGGTCGGCATGCCGGCTCGCCGCCTTGCTGAAACGCGAAAATTCTCGTTTTCTCAGGCGCACCTGTTCTTCATCCGACGCTTAGCAGCTACACCTTCGAGGAAGACATGAGCAACGAAAAGAACGATACAGTCCTCATCAATGGCACCGTCGCCCCCGGTTTCGAAAGTGTGCGCGAGTTGTACGAGCAGCGGATGCGGGCGCTGGTGGAAGCCAACACCCAACTGTGCGTGTACCTAGGTGACCAGAGGGTTGTCGACCTGTGGGGTAGCTCCGTCGGCGACACCGGCTTTTCGCCGGACTCGATTACCAACGTCTTCAGCAGCTCGAAGAACTTCGAAGCCATTGCACTGGCATCGCTCTTGGACCAGGGCTTGCTGGACTACAGTGCTAAGGTCGTCGAGTACTGGCCGGAGTTCGGTGGCGCCGGAAAGGGAGCGACGACCGTTGCTGACATCATGCGCCATGAGGGAGGGATGGCTGCCTTCAACACGACCTTAAAGATCGAAGATCTGTTGACCGAGAACATCAAGCTCAACAAGATCGGCGCGATTATCGAGCAGCATCCCCAGAGGTTTCGCAAGGGTGCGAACAACCAGCGTGAGTATCACGCCATCACCCGGGGTTGGATCGTCAACGAGATCTTTCGCCGCGTCGACCCGGCGGGACGTACGATCGGAGAATTCATACGCGAACACCTGTCCGGTCCGCTTGCCGCTGATGTTGTACTTGGGGCCAGCGACCAGGACCTCGCGCGCATCGTGCCATTGACCATACCGAGTGCTCGCTTTCATCTCCTCGAAAGTTTGAAACCAAAGTCCATGGGCCGACGAATCGAGTTCAACGCCTGGCACGGAATCAAGCTCGTCGCAGGGTTTGCCGGCCAGATCCGAAACTCGACTTCCCTGCGCGCGCCCACACCGATGACCGGACTCAAGCGCATCACGGACTTCAGCTCCGCGGCAGTAGCCCGAGCCGAAATTCCGTCCGCCAATTCCAACTGCTCAGCTCGCGGCCTGGCAACGGTGGCCGCGATGATGGCGCATCGGGGCCAGTGGCAAGGCCGCGCGGTCCTCAGCGATCGCGCCTGGCAAGCTATGCACGATGAGCCGATCCTTCGGGACATGGGCATCAACACCGCGTTCACCCAAGGAGGTGTTGCGTACTTTTCGACTGGCCCGAACAGCACTCCTCGCGATCGTCAGTTGAACCAGGGGCGCGAAGGTTTCTACGGCTGGATGGGCCTTGGCGGTTCGGTTTTCCAGTGGCATCCAGAGCTCAAGATCGGTTTCGGCTATGTACCGACCTCGCTGTTCCCGATCGACATTTTCAATGAACGGGGCAAGGCCTATCAGTCCGAAGTGCTGAAGTGCGTGAAGCGGCTGACCTAGCAGCACCTTGCCCGAGCGGAAGTCCGCGGCCGTTTCTCACAGAGCACTCGCGTTCTGCTCGCAAACTCCGTCGTCGGAGTTCATCACACAGAGTGTCGCCAGGACCGTCTGCTTTTCGAACGTACCTTCGACGGTACAGATGGCCGGCGTCGGGTCACCCGAGAGCGGGGCAAAGAACCTCGTGATCTTGTTCGGAAGCAAAGTCCGCTCCTCGCTGCTTACGCTGCGCCGCTCGTTTACACGTACCGTCACTCGCACCGGTTCTGGATTCAGATTGAGAATTACACACTGGTAGATCTTACGGTGCGTGTCGTTCACAGCCATCGCCGGCGTACTGATCCGCGTGATCAATCCTTCTAGGGCGTCGCGCAGTTCATCTCGGTCGACCGAAAGATCGGTGTCGATCACAGGTCCGAGAACGGGAAAGTCCTTGAGTTTCTTCCATTCAGAAAGCGACAGTCCACCGGCCGCTGCCTGTGCAACCCATCCCAGGACGATGACGGAACAAACCACGATACTTCGAATCATTTTCGATTCTCCTTCTGCTGGCATCGGCTTCATCGCCCGGCCGCTATGGCGACGCACTCCGGCGGCGCGTCCTCAAGGTACAAATCGCCAAACTCGCAGCGATACCCATGTAAGGTGAGTTGCACTTCGTCGCGGTCGAAGAACCCCGACACTTGGCAGTATCCGTACGATCCGTCCGGGCCGTTGCCGATGTCGATCTCGAAGACTTCCCCTGGGTCGAGTGCCCCCGACAGCGGCAATGGGTTGGCAACCCCTTCGACCGTGTGGTGAATCTCAGTGAAGTACTCTACCGGCCGGTTGCCGACATTCATGAGGGTACAGCGATAACGCCACATTCCGACGAGTGGCGGGGTCGTCACCGTCTGCCGCTGGGGTGCGCCAAGAACCGTGGTCGCCGAAAGCAGCGCCACGACGAGAAGCATGGCTGCGGTGTTTGATCGATTGCGAAGTCGCTCAGGCATCTTCATTCCTCCTGAGTCACTATCAGCGCAATCGTCGTGCCATCCCCCGGCCAGGGCCGCTCGGGACGACAAAGATCTATTGACTGCTAAGCGGAGGCGGGTGGGTGCGCGCCAAACTTAGCAGTCAAGTCGCACGTTTCTAGCGAATCGCAAGCGGCTTGACCGGCCGCTTGCGATCTCAGTGGACGACTATTGTTGGGACCGGCGTCTGCGTGTTTCTGAGCACCGCAAGAGATCGACCGGACCGGCTGTTTATTGTCCGTCGGGTTTTGCCTGCTGATCCGGCTGGCGCCATGCATGAATGACCGAGGGCACGTCGTGTTGACACTCGGCCGATAGATAGGTGATCCCGAGTTCGTCGATGGCGCAGACGACTTGCATCAGTGCGGCGGCCCGGAAAATCCATGGAAAATCGAAGATCAATAGTAAGGGCAGTCCGATAGCCATCAGCACCGAACCGAGTTTCACCGACCATGTATGATACCCCGGCACGGCCCCGAACTTTGCGTAGGCGATCGCCGTAGGGCTTACGACACAGACGATCGCAACCGTTGCGTAAGCGGCTTCGCGGACAATGGTCTCGGGCCAGATCCACCAAGCAGCCAACGGGAGGCTGAGCCAGAGGGCGAAGTCGCCCCACTGATCGAGGCGTGCTCCGAAATCGGATTCTTGTCCCAGCCGTCGAGCCGCAATACCATCTAGCACGTCGGAAGCCAGACCGAGGGCGAAGAGGAGAAGGAACTCATTCGCAGCCCCACTCCAGGCAAGGGCGAGTAAGGCGGGCACGCATGCGATTCGAAAGGCACTCAGCAGGTTCGCGACGTTGAGCTTCGACCCTACGATCGGCCGGGCCTTCTCGTGCCTGATCTTCTCACGCCCCATCTTCTCATCACCCATTATCACATGCCCCGTTTTGGCGGCTCTGACGGGCACGCAAGAGGAGAAATCCGGGTACAGAGAAGAGTGAGGCCTGGACTACCCCGGCAAACCAGCCCCAACCGTTGGGACTGATTCCATTCCATATGAGATGACAGAACGCGATGTAAAAGGCGTACCCAACGGAACAGGGTATGACCCAAGGACGTTGAAACCAGAACCCCCAGGCACCGACCAAAAAAATTACCCAATGGATCGGTGCCGTCATCAAGGCGAGCTGCCCGCGAAGCTCTACCCCGAACCAAACCTCGACATCTCGGACCCGATCGATCAGCAGATCGCGCGAAACCAGGAACACGACTGACGCCAGGCAAAACACCGCCATCCCGTGCATCCAGGTTGTTCGCCGGCGCAGAGCCATACGGCCCTCGGCACGATCCGACGTCATCGGCGCATCAGCGATCCGCAGCCGCCGACACCGCGCCGAACAGGTCGATGAAGTTCTCGCCCATGATGCGACGAACCTCTCCACCTTCGAGTCCGCGCGACAGCAGAGCGGCGGCGACGATGGGATACTGATCATAGCGTGTCAGGACCGGCTGATAGTTGGCGTCGAGATCCGTCCCGATGGCCACATGTTCCACACCGACGAGATCAATGAGGCGAAAGATCTCGTCGACGTAGCCGTCGAGGTCGCGCGCCGCGACCCCTGCCGGCCATGCGCCGATCAGGCCGCCGGCATCGGCTACGGCGCACGCGTGGTCGATACTCAGCAGTCTCGGATGAGAGTTCTCGCCGGCTGCCAGGTGACTGTGAGAGATCATGGTCGGGGCTGTCGCGATCCTGAGCGCGTCGGTCGTTACCTTGTGTGTCGCATGCGCGAGGTCGACGATCATGCCGAGGCGATTCATCTCGCGAACGACTTCCCCGCCGAAGCCCGAAAGGCCGTCGTGGACCGGCTCCTCGGTTTGGATGTCGCCCAGCTCATTCACCCGGTAGTGCACCAGGGTCACGGATCTCACGCCAGCGGAGTAGGCCTCTGCTACGCGGCCGATCTCTCCCTCGAGGAAGTCCGCTCCTTCGCAGGTGATCATCACGCCCGGCTGCCCGTCGGCATGCACGGATTCGACATCGCTCACACTGCGAACCGCCCTCGCCGCCCCACTCGCGCACAACGAGCGAATCGCCTCCACCTGTCGTGTATGGTCCGCGTACGCCTCCCCGGGTTCGAAAGAACGACCCGCAAAGAGGCCATCCGGGCCCAATTGCAGCACCTTCAAATCGGAGACGGTCGCGTAACAACTGAGCGATACCCGGCCGGCAGCTTGGTCGGCCAACGAGTCCTCGATAGAATCTTTGCCGAGCGCCGCAACGTACAAATCATCGTCCGGCAGTCCGCGCAAGAAACAACGCCCAGGGTGCGCATGCACATCCACCCACGGCGATTCGTCCGCCAGCCGCAGGGCTTCCGCCTCGCCTTCCTCGTCGCGCGCCGGCGGCGGTGCAGCCTGCCAAAAGGTCGACTCTCTATCGCCGAGATAAAAGCAATCACACATCGCAGCTGTTTCCCCTCTCTGAAGACGCTACTCGAAGTTGTGCCACTCCCGCCAGTCCGGAGGCGAAAGTCGGGCAAACGCGCTGCAAGTCGCGCTCCACTTAATGCTTGCACAATGCTGACACTGCCTGGAAAATCGAGCCGTGGCGGCTTGGATTACGACTCGGAACGTTCCCAAAAGGCAAGAGATCAACTCGCGTCGCGCACCGCATTGGAACACAGATCGATGCAGGAACATCTCCGTGGAGAACTCGAGGGAGAAGCTGGTTCTTTCGTGAAGTCTCGATCTGGCCCTTGATCCGGACAGCAACAAAGCAAGAATACGCGTTGAAGATCCGTCCCTCGGTACCCAGGCCTGAAACGTAGGAGAAGATGATGTCCAAACAAAGACAAGTCGTTCGCATCGGTCCGTTTGCACAGGCCATCGCCAGTGGAGTCAGGAAGGGAGACGCGATCTACCTCTCCGGCCAGGTAAGCGTTGATGCCGAAGGCGGTGCCATCGGTGCCGGCGATTTCGTCGCGCAGGTAAAGCAATCGTACGCAAACGTCGCGGAGGTTCTCGCTGGTTTTGACGCAACCATGGACGCAATTGTTGACGAGACGTGGTTTGTCACAGACATGGCAGCGGTCACAGCCGATCTACCCGGAATCTTTGGCGCGCGCCAAGAGGCATACGGCGGCCCACCTGAAGTCACGCAGACGCTAATTGAGATCAGCGCGCTCTTCATGCCCGAGCTGCTGATTGAGATCAAATGCATCGCTCACGTCTGAGCTGTCAGCTGAAGACCAATCTTTCCAAAGTGGGTACTCGCAGCCATCAAGCGATGCGCCTCGGCTACTTCTTCTAAGGGGAAGATCTTCTCGACGACGGGCCTAATCCGGCCGCGGCGCATCGCATCCCCGAAGCGACCGAGGAAGCCTTGGACAATATCCGCCTTCTTCGCATCACTTCGAGCTCGCAAGGTCGAGCCGATCACCGACAGACGCCTCATCAGTAGATCCGCCAGATTGAGCTCGGCCGCCATGCCTCCCATCATTCCGATGACGACCAGGCGACCCTCGATGGCCAGACTCTCCAGATTGGACCCGAGATACGGAGCACCAATCGAGTCGAGAACGATGTCGACACCCCGCCCCTCTGTGATTTCTCGCACCCGCTCACCGAATTGTTGTTCGCGGTAGTTGATCGCCGCATCTGCCCCGAGCGTCATGCATCGGTCGCACTTCTCGGCACTGCCTGCGGTGATCACGATCTTGAGGCCCGCTTCTTTCGCCAGCTGGATTGCTGCTGTGCCGATGCCACTGCCACCACCGTGAACCAATAGCCACTCTCCTGCCTGTGCACCGGCGATTTCGAACACATTCAGATAGACGGTCAGAAATACTTCCGGAAAGCAGGCGGCTTCGACGAGGTCCATGCCCGTCGGCACCTCCATGACGGAGCCAGCGTCCGCCACAGCGCGGGCGGCGTATCCGCCACCGGGAAGCAGAGCCATGACGCGGTCGCCGACGTTCCACTCCGAAACCTCGGAACCGCATTCGAGGACTTGCCCCGCACACTCCAATCCAAGTACATCACTGGCGCCGGCCGGCGGAGGATAAAGGCCCATGCGTTGCATCAGATCACCACGGTTCAACGCGGCGCCCTCGACATCGATCAGAACCTGACGCGATGTCGGTCGAGGCTCGGCAACGTCCTCAACCCGCAGGACGCTCTCATTTCCCGGTGCATCAAAGACAACGGCTCGCATTCAATACTCTCCCCACTTCGTCTCGGTCGTATCAAACCGAGGCGGGGATCGCCTAGTCATGTCGCGCCGAAGCGAGGAGTCGCCATGTCGACGAGGACGCGCATTTTGACGGACGCGGACGGCAACAGCGACCGCGGTTGGACCGCAGCGAAGCAGCCCGAGGCACTGCGAAGCAGTGACGAGAAGTGCCGGGGCAGGTCGAGAGTTGGATCTCCACCTGCCCCAGCAGCACTCAATTTACGGGCAAGTCGTTCCTACCCAAGTGTCGCAGTCGATTCCGAGAGCGTCGACTCCATTCACATGTTCGCAGAATCTGCACTTCGCTTGATCGGCAAGGCACGAGGCCAACCCGGCGCCATCAAGGGGCGCTGGAGGCGCCGAGAATCCGGAGCATTCGCCCGTGGCGAACTCATCAATCGAGGCTGCGCCACAAAACTGTGTTGCTGTAGCCTGCAACTGACTCGTCGCATCGGCGACCTTACCTTTGGTATCCGTCTGAACCGACAATCCGCCGGCCAGCGCACCATCGGTCACACACAACCGCAGCTCCGCGGCCGTCGTTCCGCCACCAATGGCAAAGGGCTCCTTGCCGTCCTTCAAGGCGGACTTTTTACACTTGAGCCAGATCTTGGCCAGTGCCCGCTCGAGCTTCGAAACCCGATTGATCACCTTGCGTTGGCACAAGCACTCATTTGCGTTGGTGTCGCAGGACGCCAACGAGGACAGGGTCGGACCGAAAACGTCTCGCACCAGAGCCTTTGCGGCCTCTTCTGCGGTATCGTTGGTATTCGCGGCGCCGGTAAACAACACCGCCGGCGGCGAACCACACTTCTTCGTCTCGTCAGAAGCCGTCTTCGCACGCTTCTTGCCGACTTTACCCTTAACGTCAGCTTCAATGCAGACATCGGCGTCGCCCGGAACGCCTTTCTTCACTTCATCTTTGACGCAACCGTCATTGACCTTGAGCTGGGCCGCCATCACCTTCACGGCGTCCTTGTTCATCTTGTTGATACAGATCTGCTCCGCCTTCGGCAGCTCGGCCAGGCCTGCCAGGGGTAGGACCAACATCCCACCGGCAGCCAACATCAGGACTTTGCGAATCAACATTCTTTTCTCCTTTATTGCACTTCGGGTTGAGGCGGCCAGGGAACAGACCACCCGGGAAAATAGCATCGCAATTTCCCCCAGTAAACGTCGAATCACTCATCGGCGATGCACATGACGCCGCAAGTCGCACAGCTTTGCATCTCCGGCAGGCGGCAATTCACTCGCGGCGGCGGTCGCGCGGCATCGCCCTCCCCGCTAGCTCGGCTCTTCTCTGGAACTCGACCAAACCTTTGCGCATCGCCCTACCGAAGATCGGGTAGAAAGCGCCAACCAAACCGTAGTGGCGCGGCACCGTCGCGTGAACCGTCTCCTTGTCGATCATCGCCACGATCCCCTCAGCCACGACCGAGGGTGGGTACAACTTGCCGTCGTAGGCCGCCTCTTCTTCGTCCTTTTCCCAGATCTCTGTGTCGATCGGGCCTGGCGACAAGACGCCGACATGAACACCACTATCAACCAGATCCACAGCCAACCCGTGACTCCAAAGAGACAACGCCGCTTTAGAGGCTCCGTACGCGGATTCGCGTGGATTGGGCACGTAGCCGGCGACCGATGTGACGTTGATGATCGAGCCGAGCCTGCGCTTTATCATTCCTGGCAACGCGGCCATGGCAACATAGACCGACCCGAAGAAGTTGATCTGCATGACCCGCTCAATCTCTTCGACGGTTGCCTTGGCTGCGTGACGCCGGAGACTGACACCTGCGTTGTTGACTACGATATCGACGCGACCGAGTTGGGATACCGTTGTCGCGACCAGGGACTCACATGCTTCCCGGTCTGCAACGTCAGCCTGAATCGCGAACGAGGCAGGCGCATGGAGCTTACATCGAGCCGCCGAGGCTTCCAGCTGCTCTTTTCGCCGCGCGACCGAAACCACGGTCGCTCCAGATCGGGCCAATTCTTCAGCCGTCGCCGCGCCGATTCCGCTCGACGCTCCGGTCACGATTGCAACTGCTCCATGGATATCCATGGCCAATCCTCCCCCTGCTGCCACAACAACGCTGCCAGTCAGAGAGGAACTAGCATCCTCGCATCAACCAAGTCCAAGGCTCACCTCCAACGTTAGGCCTCACCGCCCCATCGTTTCTGATCAATGGCTAAAAGCAGGTACAGTCGGGGTTGCAACCGGTACCGCAAAAGATCGCCGAGGTTCCGTCGCACTCCTCGATGCCCTGACGAAGGTTGTCTCCACAAGTGCTGCAGACGGGCACAATCGAAACCGCGGTCGGATCCTTCTTGTCATACAGATCTAGGGTAATGCCGTTTACCAGATCCTCGACGAGCGCCTTCGCGCTGCTCGCGTTCCCCGGCGCATCGATCTTCGCCAAGTGCTTGACCGCTTTCTTGCCGACACAGATATCGAAGGCGAATGCGGAGCCCGCCCCTTCGACCTCGCAAACCGGATCGTCGGTCAGTCCACCGAATCCCTTCTTGTCTTTGAAATCGGCTTCGCAGAGATTGGCGCAAAGCGACGCCCCTTTGAAGTACTTGACCAGCTGATTCCAGTCGTTTCCTACGCAGTCCAACATGACGTCGCTGGAGCTGCCGATTGATTCGCCGAGGAACAACCCACAGTTCGAGTCGACCTCCGCCGCGATGGCCGCCCAGGCAGCATGAACACTTTCCGGCTGACTGCCATCCTCGATCTCCGACTCGTAGTCGTTGAGATCGGTGCAGCGCTGCAATCCCGGCGCACCGTCGTCACAGTCAGTCGGACAACCGATGAGATCGTAACTGCTTCCCTGTTCCTTCTTGCTGGGATCGAACTTCGCCGCGCACTTGGCAACTTTCTCGGCAAACTTCAGAGCCGCCTTCGGCTCCACTCCGCCCCCGGCGACGCCCGTTTCCAAGGTACACTCGTAGGCCGACGTAGTCCCCTTCTTCTCACAGACCAGCGCCGCCTTGGCGAGGCAGAACCCATACTTCCGCAACTGCTTGCCGATGTCCTTACGGTGCTTATGAGCGGGGCTCTTGTCGGCCAAGATCAAGCCGTGGACATCGGCCGAAGATAGGGCCGCAGCGGCGAGACACCCAATCAGCAGTCGTGAGAAGTGCATTTCCTACCCCCGGATCGTTGCGTGCAGCAAAAGGGCGAAGGTCAGGATGAATCTAACAAGAAAGTAGCCGACGCTCTGCCTCCGTGTACTCGCAACGGTAGGTCGCTGTCAACGAAACCGCACATTGTTTCGCCTGACAGGTCGCATCAGGGTTCATTCAGTCGTCTTGGGCTCCGTTCAGGATCCAATCGCGCACCTTGGCCACCAACTCCGACGGCAACAGCGTCGGCGAGTTGCGGGGCATGTGATTGAGGATTGTCCCGGCGTCGTCTGTCGGCTCGCATCGCGACAGCAGTGACATCAACCAGCTGCCATCCGGGTCGCCCGGTTCGACGAGCGGCATCGCGACCTGACCAAAGACGATCTCGTGATCAAGCAGATTGTCGAATACATCGTCCGAAGCCAGATCGAGACCAGCCGCCGGCGCCACACTGTCGTGGCATGCGGAGAACGTGCAGCTGCCGCGAAAAACCGTCTCGCGCAGGCTCGTCAGCGTCGCCGGTTGCTCCGCCAGAGCTAGACTCGGTGTATCGACGCAGGGCGGAACGGGCGGAAGGTTGACGTCATCGGGCAACGACTCCGGCACGTACAGCGGCGCCTCGATCTCCTCAGTCGTCGGGAAGCTCTGTGCCGGGTTGCGCTCGAGAGCGATCCCGCGGCAGTCCCCGTGGTTCATTACGATTCCGTCCTCGATGCCGTCAACGATGTTCCCCGTGTTCGCAACCGCGTCCATAAGGATGTCACTGTCGGCCAGTCCTAGCATCACGCACATCTCCTGGTCACCGATTCCCCAACCGACCGACTCATCGCGAGGATTCGAGTATCCGCAGGTGAGACGCAACCCCTGCGTCCCGGTCAAGTCCAGCGGAGGATCAAGCGCCTTGCCATTCGGTTCGGCATTGAAGGTGTCGAGCCGATGGATCACCTCACCGTCGCGCGGACCACCGAGAATCTCGACGCGGAAGTGATTTCCGAGCTCGTGGTAGTGCGGCAAGACCCAATACAGCTTCATATCAAACGGACGGTTGGCGACTGGTTCGAACAACGAAGCCATGTCGCACTCTGTCGTAAACCTCGACTCGCTTTGCGGAGGAATGTCGAGGGAGAAGTAGGTCAATCGAAACGGCGCCAAGATTACATCGACGTCGCGTGGGTGAACCAAACCTAAGCTCATCCTCAGGTACGTGGTATGAGCCCGGTTCTGCAGATTCAGCATGTGGACGCCGGCCACGACTTTGTGCCGCGCCGGCACCTTGATCACGGCGCCTTCGGTCAATTGTTGGTCCTCGGTCAGCGACTGTGTCGACTGGGCGAAGATGACAGTACCGTTGATCGCTGACGCCAGCTCGTCAAAACCGCGGTCACCGCATCGGAAGAAGCCGTCTGGGCCGGGATACAGATCCTCCGGTACGACGAACCAGTTCGAGTGATGAAACGCCCCACCGTTCGAGAGATTCACCTTGTTGACGTACAGCGGTTCGTCGTTGTTGAGCGTCCAAACCACACACTGCGACGCGATCTCTTGGTTTGCGCCGAGCTCCTTTTCACCAAAATTGTGGGTCAGTGTTGCAGCGATTGCGCCCGGTGCTGGACACTGTTGCGGTTCGCATCCGTCGAGCGCGTTGCGGACCGCGACCACCAGTTCATTGACGCGGGCGCTCTGGTCGCCATTCATGTCGATAAGCGGGCAAGCGGATAGGCTCTGCGTCCCGAGACTGATCCCCACACTCCGTGTCAGCTCGCTGATGGTAATGTCGCAGTCACCGTTGCAATCGCCGACGCACTCCTGCGCGGCAGCAGCTCCGACGAGAAGAATCGACACGCTATAACCAACAACCAAGGTTCGCATCGCTTCGATCTTGTTCATCTTACCCCTCGTCTACTTTGTGGAGAAAAAAGAAAAAATATCCGATGTTATGGCTATTTCGTCAAGGACCGGACGCAAGCGACTCGGATTCCGGTGGAACGCCGTGCCCACAAAAGGAAAAGGCGTTGTTGACCGCCACCAGCAGCTCATTGACCGATACTCGATTGTCGAGATCGGCATCAAACTGGAAGCAGGTATCCAGGTCGACCTGATTCAGTAGTATCCGCACTCCGTTGACCAACTCGGCGATCGAGATCGTGTCGCTACCGTCACAATCCCCAACACATCGATGCGCGCGCGCCGGTCCTACGACCACAGCGGCTGCGACCAATAGTGAACTCGCTATACGGATGGTTCGTCGTCGCATTGTTCTACAGAATGATCTTGATGGCCGCGACCTGTTGCAGATCCCGATAGATCTGCTGGCGGTCAGACTCGTCGGCCACGGTCAACACCAGGTTAAGGGAAACGTACTTACCAGTTTCGCTTCGATTTGACTCGGACAATTCGAAGGGGCGCTCCTGGAGCAGGTCCTCGATCGCCAAAGACATGCGCAAAGGATCAGCTCCGATTACCTTGTACGTCCAGGGACATGGATATTCGATCTCGGGTTTTCTCAACGCCCTGCTCCTACCGACCCCGACGCCAGGTTTTCGGCTCCCCGCCGATTCGCGGTCGACCTAAGAAAAATAATGCACATCCCCTGCGCCGACAAGCAACCGAGATCTTCATCTAAGGCGATGTGGTCGTCAGCGTTGCTTCGTAGGCTACCAGGTCACGACGCAATCTGGGGGCGAGCAGGTAGAGACCTAGGATGTTTGGCAGCGCCATGACGTAAATCAGGGCATCGGCGAGATCCAAGAACGAACTCAGCTCAACCGTCGCCCCCAGTACGATGAACACACAGAAAATCACCTGAAACGTGACCTCTCGCTTCGGCCCCTCACCCACCAAATAGCCCCAGCCCTTTAGTCCGTAGTACGACCACGCGAGCAGAGTGGAAAACGCAAACAACAGGGCGGCGACCGACAACGGGTACGGCGCCCAGGAAATTGACTTCTGAAACGCGGCCGAGGTCAGTTCGATGCCCGCCGGCACGGCGGCCGGACTGTCCGCCAGCAATCCACTCGTCGTCAAGACCAGGGCGGTCATCGTACAGATCACCACCGTATCGATAAACGGCTCGAGCAGCGCTACGAATCCCTCGGTAATCGGTTCGCGTGTTTGCACCGCGGAATGAGCGATCGCAGCAGAGCCAAGACCCGCCTCATTGGAGAATACCGCCCGCTTGAAGCCAAGAATCATCGCACCGAATGCGCCGCCGGCCACACCCTGTGGCGTAAAAGCCCCATGCACGATGTCGCGAATCGCTCCAGGAAGTGCGCCGATGTTCAGGACCAATACCGCAGTCGCGCCCAACAAGTAGAGCGCGACCATCGACGGGACTAGCTTTTCGGTCACTCGTGCAATCGACTTGATGCCGCCGATCGTGATGGCCCCGACGACGAGCGCGAGAATCGAACCGAAGAGCCAACCCTTGTCGGAGAAGATGCTCGCGCCTCCGCCGGTCGCCGATACGAACTGCACAAACGCCTGGTTGGCCTGGAACATATTCCCGATGCCCAAACATCCGACGACCAGACTCACCGCATAGAGGGTCGCCGCCGCCTTACCAAAGAGCGGCCACCCCTTCTCTGCCAAGCCGCTCGAGAGCATGTACATCGGTCCGCCCGAGACCGACCCATCGCTGTGCACAACCCTGTACTTTACACCCAAAGCGCACTCGACGAACTTTGTCGTCATGCCGAGGAAACCGGCAACGATGATCCAAAACGCTGCCCCCGGACCACCAAGGGAAAGCGTAATCGCAACGCCGCCAATGTTTCCGATCCCTACGGTGCCCGACACCGCGGTGGCCAAGGCTTGAAAGTGCGAGACCTCGCCGGGGTCATTCGGATCCGAGTCGTGCCCACTGACCAGCCGCAAGGCGTGCGCGAAGCCACGCAGGTTGATGAATCCGAAGTACACGGTAAAGACCAACGCCGCGATGCCCAGCCAAGCAACGATTAGGGGCACTTGCGCACCCATGATTGGAACCGAGAAAAAAATGGCTTCGGCGAGCGCTTTGGCGACCGGAGCGAACGCTTCATCAATCGTCTGATCAATCCCTGCCGCCGCCGATTGATCCGGAATCATCGCTCGTAGACAGCTCACCGCCACCATCAAACGCGGCGAGCTGTCACGCCACATGCTTCGTCACCGCGGCCAACCAGTTGACGACCTCACGCCGGCGCCGCACCGGGTCCAGGACATCTTCGGACACCTCGTACTCCGCCCTGAGTCCCGGCGCCTCAGAGTCGTCGTGCAAGCGACGATAGTCGGCAGCAAATTTCTCAGCTTCGGCATCGCTCGAGAAGCGGCCTTCGCGAACCAACTGCGCGTAGCGCAGCCGCGCGAGACACGCGACCTCCCGAAAGTCGTACTCCGGGTGATACTGCACAGCCCAAAACCACCCGCGCTCGTGTCTCACATCGACCGCTTGCACCTCGGCGAAGTCGTTGCGCACAAGGTGCGCCGCCCCCGATGGCAGCGATACGACTACATCTTCGTGGCTGGTAAACGCCTCAAAAACATTCGGCCGGCCGCGCAACATTGGATGGTTGATTCCCGCAAGGGTCAGCGTCAGTTTTCGCGAGACCCCAAACTCCCTGCCCCGCTCGTTCGGAGCACAGTGCCCGCCTGCCCCGACCACCGCGAGGTGAACAGCCCAGCACGAGCCGAATTGCGGCACCCCGACGCTGAACGCGGCCCGCGTTAGGTCGAGCTGCCCCCGGACAGCATCGTTCGGCCGATGGATCGTGAGATTCGAGCCGGTCCAGACAATCCCGCTGAAAGCTTCTAATTCCCGGCGAGCAGGCATCCACGAGCGGCCGCTGTCGACGTTGGCCACGGCCACCTCCGCACTGGGCGCAAGCTCGGTCAACATCTGCGCGTACAGGCGACCTGCTGGGGTTGCGCCGACCGATTGCAGTGCAGCACGTCCAGACTCGTCGTAGGCATCGACGACAAGCAAACGGATAGCCCGGCTCACAGGAACGGCTTCTCCCCCTCCACCGTCACACGGTAGTGTACACGTTCGAAACCCTGACAATCATTCAGGGCGGTATGCTGCACACACCGGTTGTCCCACATAGTGACCGATCCAACCTCCCAGCGCACGCGGCACTGGAAATCTTCACGAACGGAGTGGCGAAACAAGTACTCGAGCAGCGGCCGGCTCTCGTCCTCGCTCATGTCCTCAAAACAAATCGTGAACATCGGATTGAGATAGAGTGCGCGCCTTCGTGTCTCCGGGTGAGTTCGCACTACCGGATGGACCACCTCGCGGTCGACCGCTTCCGAATCTCGATAGGCGATGGTCGTCTTGCCCTCATACTTTTCCTTAGTCGTCGAAGCCCGGTACGCATATTTGCCGCTGTGTACGGCTTTCATCCCGTCGAGCATCCGGCGCATACCGGGTGAAAGCTGCTCATACGCCAGGTATTGATTGGCGAACAGGGTGTCGCCGCCGACGGGCGGGATCTGTTCGGCAAACAGGACCGACCCGAGGCTAGGCCGTTCGGTGTACGAATTGTCGGAGTGCCATCCGACACCGAAGGTCGCCGCGTCACCGGCCGCTTTGTGGATCTTGATGATCTCCGGGAAACCGTCCAAGCCCTCGACAATCGGATGCCGCTCCAACGCACCAAACCTCGCGGCAAAGGCGAGATGCGCTTCGTGCGTCAAACGTTGGTCGCGGACGACGATTACACCGAAGTCGTAGAACACGCGCTCGATCGAGTGGAACGTATCGTCCGAAAGTTCGCTCAGGTCGACATCAAAAATCTCGGCGCCGATCGATCCTGTCAGTGGTCGTACTTCCATCACATTCCTCGCGTACCCGCAGACACTACCCGCGCTCGGTACTTTTTCAAGCGAAGCTCATTTTGAACTAAGGGCGACTGCGCCATCCCACTCCGGACCCGGATCATCCGCTGAAAACGCCGTGCAGCGTTCGATCATAATTGCACACGCCGGATCTCCTGGAGCCTGATCGAGGGCGCTGAAGAAGTGTTGGTGCGCGAGACCCCACTCACGCTGGCGATACGCAGACAGTCCCGCAGCGTAGCTTGCCAAATAGGCCTGGCTCCGCACTCCCGGCGTCAACACCTCGAAGATACGGACCGGTCGATCCTTGCCTTTGACGCGAACCAGGTCGAGCTCGCGCGTCTCGATTCTTTCTGCGACGTGCGACAACGTCGAGTCGCTGACTTGCGACAACGGCGACTCGCTGACTTGCGACAACGTCGACTCACTGACTTGCAACAACGTCGACTCACTGATGATGATCCCCACCCCGTACATCTTTGTCAGCCCTTCGAGTCGCGAGCCCGAATTCACTTCGTCCCCAACCACCGTCAGGCTCATGTGTTCGGCCGAGCCGACGTTTCCGAAGACCATCTTTCCAGTGTTGATCCCAATACCAATTCGAATCTCAGGCCAACCTCGCTCCGATCGATCATCATTCAACTGCTGCAGACGCGCCACCATTTCGAGCGCCGTCGCTACGGCACGACGGGCGTGATCCTTCGTGATCAACGGTGCACCCCACACCGCCATGACGGCGTCCCCGATGTACTTGTCGAGCATCCCATCGCTGGCAAAGACGGCACTTGTCATCTCGCCAAGATAGGCATTGATAAACTCAACCAAATCGGAAGGCTCCATCGATTCAGAGATACGAGTAAAATCGCGAATGTCAGAAAACAAGACGGACATTTCCCGCTCGTCGCCGCCGAGCTCGAGCTTGTCTGGGTGTTCGCTGAGCAACTCGGCCATGGACGGGCTCAAGTAGACCTCCAGCGCACGACGCGTCTTGCGGCGTTCTCTCTCCTCGGTCAGGTAGTGCTGGACACTCACCACGCCGTACACCACGGAGATCGTCAACAACGGATAGATGACGGTCAGCACCATACCGCGGCTCTCGAAGAACCACTGGCTGAGGATCAAGTATCCAATCCCAAGGGCAATCGTCACGGCCGCGGCGCCGACGCCCCGCAAGAAGCGCAATGCAAACCCGAGCCCACACCCCAAAAGGACGATCCCCGCAACCTCCCACAAGACCAACCACTTCGGTCGCTGCAAGAAGTCAGCGCGCAAGATATTATCAACAGCCGTGGCGTGCAGCTCGACCCCGGGAAATACGCCGTCGAAGGGAGTGACTCGAACATCGCCAACAGCCGTCGCTGTGACACCCACCAGCACAATCCGATCACGCAGCTGCTCGGGATCGACTCGGCCCGCCATCAAGTCAGCCGCCGAAACCTGTTCAAACGTCCCACCACGTCCCCGGAAATTGAGCATCAGCTGCCCATCCTCGCCGACCGGAATGCTCCTCTCCCCAAGTCGCACTTCGCTGACCCCGTACGTCGCATAGGAAATCGCTAACGTCGGATTTCCGGCGTATTGGCGCGCCACAGCAAGGGCCAGCGGTACGGCGTCGAATTGGCCAACACGGATGACCATCGGCATCCGACGTCTGACTCCGTCTCCCTTGTCTGGGAGGAAGTTGAAGTAAGCTTGTCCGATCGCAGCCTTGGCGAACTCAGGCTGATTGACGACCGCGCGGAGACCGACAGGAACCGTTTGGGGTATCGCACCGGCCGCCTGCTTCACCATCGAATAGGTTTCGAGCCGGGACGCCAACGGGCCTACAGCCCGAATATTGAAGTCGACGAAGTATCCGAGAATCGATACACCGGATCGCGAGAGCGCCTTCGCAAGCTGAGCATCGTCCGTGGGTGCTTCGCGTAAGATCGCAGCGACACGCTCCCTCAGATCCGAGTCCAAATTCGACAGCTGGTCCACGACAGACGCCGGATCGAAAGGCGCACTCGACTCTGATTGGACGATATCGAACCCGACGACAGCTGGTCGGCCCGCAGTGATTGCATCGACGAGCTCGGCTTGCACCGAGCGTCGCCACGGCCATCGACCAACCTCGTCGACACTGGTATCGTCGATCGCGACGATCACGACCTGGTCGGACGGAACCGTCGGGCCTCTGTGCAGGAAGCGGTAGTCGACAGCCCGCTCGTCGACAAAGTCTAAAACACCGCAGGCGGAAAGCCTCAGGAGCCCGAACAGACCGCTGATGAGAAGTGCGCTGCGCAGCGGCGACATCCCTCACTCAGCTCAAAAGCGTATGCCTAGATCACCGGAGTCCACAGCCTCAGCTGGTTCGCCCGCCAACCCAGCCCCATCCGGGCTCCTGTCGTCGACTTCGCCTGGAATGGCGTCAACGTCTAAGCGCGCAGCTGGCCCCGTCGCGGCCCGAGACGGCACAGCGCCGGAGGCCCTCTCCGGCTCGGGGACCGTCTCGTCCACGAGCACAGGCTGATTGAAAAAGAGACTCTCTGGCCGACCGCCGCCGACAAACTCGAGATCCTCTAGGTAGTAACGAAACTGCTCATCGGTGAGCGCCACCGGCGCCGACGGCGGCTGGTCGCCGGCGACGACCGAGAGCTGTTTGGTTGTGACCGCAGCCGAACCGGCAGTGTTGCGAGCACTGCGCACCACAACCCGCCCGGAGACTCCGACGACCTCGCTGGTGTCGAGTGACGGATCGTGAACGACGATAAAGTCGGTCCCGCGTACGCCCGACACGGCGTTCGGCGTATTGACCTCGAAAGTCCCACTGGTTTCGTAGTACTCACTAACGATCGAGCGCATCTTCCCCTTGAGGACTTCGAAGACCGAGCTGGTCTCGCCGTCCGGGTCGAAGACATGTCGATCGACGCGAATTTCCGACCGTGGCGCGACTACAACCACACTACCGTCAGAGAAGACGACGCGCACACGCCCACTGACATCGGACCGGATCCGGTCCCCCATCTCGACTCCGTCGCCGAGGATGGCCCTGGACCAGGAACCGTTGCGCCCGAGCTCAACCTTCTCTTCGATCGCGGCGATCTCACCGACACTCTGCGCCGAAGATCCGACCGGCATGCACACCACGCTCGCCACCAGCATTACCGCAAGCATGCAAATCGGTCGCGACATCATACTTCCCTCATGCGTCGTATTGGAGCAGCCCTGTTGTCGGTATTCTACCGGGAGAACGTACATCAAAATCCTAGAGGAACACTTCGAGCCCGAGCGACGCGATATGTCGTTCGTACTCGAACTGATTCGACTCGTGAAAGAGACCTCGGTAAGCTACGGTCGCGGCGATGTATTCGGTGAGGAACCGTCGCAATCCAATCGTCAATCGGTGCGGCTCGTCGACGCGTCCGTCACCGTCGTACTCTTCCCGCTGAAACTCGTAGTTCGCTCGCAGCTGAATCTGCGCCGGTAGAACCCAACCGGCGCCCAGCTCGACGCCGTGTCCGTCAAAACCAAAACGTTCGTCGCCATTGCCAATCGGCTCACGCCGCTCGAAGCGGTAGGCGATCGAAACGTAGCGCTCCGGTCCATCGATGTAGATATACTGTCTCAGGATCGGCCGGTGAGTGAGCGAATCAAGGACATCGTCCCCGAGTTCGGAGTCGGGATCCGCGGCCTGTCCTCCACCCGGCGGGGGTCGAAAAAAGCCGTTCCATCGAAGGCGATACGAGATTTCCGTTCGCCCCCAGTCGGCTTCGTGCATCGCCGCCCAAGGACTGGCCGTAAACCGCTGCAGGTAGCTGCTGCGGTCGAGAAGAAAGAAATCGTAGTCGGTAGCGAGACCGAATCGAAATTGCCGCCACTCATGTGTCAGCCTGATGTCAGGGCGATGCGCTTGCAAGTTGTAGTCTTCGAGATCGAAGTAGAGTCTCTGAAAAAACTCGTACCCTGCGGTCAACGCGGTTCGTTCGCCGCGCCACAACTGAAGCCGCCCGCCGACACGGAAGTGGACGTTGCCGTCACCAGCATCGGGAAGCGGCCTGCCACCAAGTCGCGATTGCCGCCCCGTTTCGAGAGTCACGTTGCTGTCGTAGTCAACTCCGACGGCTGCGTAGGCAGTATACGGACGCTCGACACTGCTCCCCTCGCTGCGCAGAAACCGGGCTGCCTCGCGTCCGATCGAAGTGTCCGGCGTCGCGCGTACGACTTCCTCGAACTTGCGGCGCGCGAGGTCTTGGTCGCCACGCCGCCTCAAGGCCACACCCTCGTAATAGTCTGCAACCGCAGCGACGGTAGGATCCAGAGCTGACGATGCGCGAAAGTCCGCGATCGCCGTATCCAGCTCGCCCAAGCGAAGGCGCGCCACCCCGAGGACGAGTTTTGACCGCGCCCTCAAATCAGGCCGCTTCTCAGCCTGTGCCAGCACCGGGATGGCTTCTGCATTCCGGCCCAAGCGCACCAGAACGACTCCGAGATCAGCCGCCGCCTCAGTGAAATCCGGCTTGAGGCGCAACGCGGTACTCAGCTCGTCCGCTGCCGCGTCAAGGTCTCCGCCGGCCGCTCTGGCCACCCCCAGGTAGTAGCGGGCATACGGATCTTCAGGATCGGCGGCGACTGCCGCCTCAAAGCGTTTCAACGGGTCGTCGGACGACCCACGGTGGCCGTGAAGCTCGGCCAACCCGACCGAATAAGAACGCTCCGACAGCTCATTCGCTGCGCCTGGAGGAGCATTGAGGAGAGCGAGCCAAATCGCCAGCGCTCCGATGGCACGTCGCCGCATCAATCCCCCCCAACACCCAAACGCTGTCCAAAGATTCCGGACCCGAACCCATCCTGGAATTCGCTCGTCCACGAGACGACGAATTCGCCGTTGTCGCCCGAGGCAACGCTAACGCCGCCAGGATTCGTAGTCGACGCGCCTTGAGCGTAATTCTCGTACGTATTCACTTGGAACTCGGTGCCGGCCGGACTTCCATCGGTCGCGATCCGCTGCGCCATGACCGCAAAGTTGTCGATATCCTGCCCCGGCCCACTCGCCCAGGTCACCAAGAACTGATCGATCCCCTTGTCGAACGCGACTTTCGCACCCGAGTAGGCACCTTGGTCTGCCGGTTCGTAAGTATTGACCTGGAACTCGCCGCCGACAGCGACACCGCCGCTATTGATTCGGCGGCCGCCGACTCCAGTCCTATCGGAATCAATATTCTGTCCCGACCAAACCACCAAGAAATCATCGGAGGTATCGGCGGCAACTCCAATGCCATCGCGCCCCTGGTCACCGTCGACGATCTGATTCAGCACAACGGCACTGGTTTGCGGCTCTCCATTACTGGCGAACTTTTGAAACCGGACATCGTAGACGTCAGCATCGTCGGAATAATTCGACCACGCGACGACGAAGTCACCGTTGGTTTGCCCGGCAACGGCCAATGTTTGAATCTCGAAAACCGTGTCGACCAGACCGAGTTCGCTGCCAACCGTGTCGCCATTCCCATCGTATACCTGCGCGTGAATCTCCGAGACCGGCCCGCCCGACATCGACAGATCCTCGGACCAAACCGCCATGAATCGCCCAGCACTCTGAAGGAAGATGTCTACCTCGGGGCGGTCGTAGGAGTTCGAAGTGAGCAAGAATTCGCCGCCCACCTTGGTACCGACACTGTCGAAGGCCTGTCCGAAGGCTTCATACGTCGTCTCACCGTTGTTCGCTGACCATACCACCACGAAAGCGCCGTCGGAATCGTCCATCGCCACAGCAGGCTCCGCCGGGAAGGTCTCGGACGCCGGCCCGGTACTGACCAAAACCGAAGCAACCGGTTCGGCGAAGCTATTGTACAGGCGACCGTAAACCCGGCGCGATCCGTACAGCTCGACCCATACCACAACAAACTCACCAGATGAGATTTGGTCGACATCGGGCGAGAACTGGCTACCTTCGTCCTGCGAGTTCGCTTGGAACTCGTCGCCGAGAAATGCGAACCCGGGAGTATCGGTCGGAGTACTCGTCGGCGTGTCGGTCGGCGTCTGGGTCGGAGTACTCGTCGGCGTATCCGTCGGAGTGTTCGTCGGTGTGTTCGTCGGTGTGTCGGTGGGCGTGTCCGTCGGTGTGTTGGTCGGCGTGTCCGTCGGTGTGTTGGTCGGAGTGCTCGTCGGCGTGTCCGTCGGCGTGTTGGTCGGCGTGCTCGTCGGTGTGTCCGTCGGCGTTTCCGTCGGTGTGTCAGTCGGAGTGCTCGTCGGTGTGTCAGTCGGTGTATTCGTCGGCGTGCTCGTCGGCGTATTCGTCGGTGTGTCCGTCGGCGTATCCGTCGGTGTGTCGGTCGGCGTGCTCGTCGGCGTATTCGTCGGTGTGTCCGTCGGCGTATCCGTCGGTGTGTCGGTCGGAGTGTTCGTCGGTGTGTCCGTCGGCGTGCTCGTCGGCGTATTCGTCGGCGTGCTCGTCGGCGTATTCGTCGGTGTGTCGGTCGGAGTGCTCGTCGGCGTGTCCGTCGATGTGTCGGTCGGCGTATTCGTCGGCGTCAGCGTCGGGCTGTCGGTTGGCGTGCTAGTTTGCGTGTTTGTTGCCGTAGGGCTGGGCGTATCGGTCGGAGTGCCGGTTGGGGTCTCCGACGGCGAGCTGGTCGCCGTATTCGTCGGTGTACTGCTGGCAGTATCGGTCGGAGTGCTCGTCGGGGTACTGGTATTCGTCGGCGTCGCACTAGGCGTCGCCGTACTCGACTCGGTTACCGTAGCGGACGCCGTCGAAGTCGCCGTTTCCGTCGGGCTATGGGTCGCCGTCTGCGTCGCCGTAACGGTACTGGTGTTGGTGGCGGTTACCGATGCCGTTGGTGTTCGCGTCCGGGTAGCCGTTGGAACATCGGTTGGAGTATTCGTCGGAGTCGAAGGGGGCGTATGCGTCGGGGTAGCGCTCTGCGTCGCCGTAGACGTCGCAGGTGCCGTCGCGGTCGCGGTCGCCGTCGGACTCGGCAGTCCTTGTGACGCCAGCGCCACGAAGAGATACGAGAAAGACAGCGAGAACGGCCCTCCGCCTTGGCTCGACGCTGCAATGTTCGCCTCGACTTCCCCCTCGGGCAGCTCCGCCGAGAGGCTCTCTGCAAAAAAACCTCGCACATCAAGCTCGCTTCCAGAGCTGCACGGCACCGCGCCCTGGTCGTCGCAAGGGGTCAACGACAGCGCTCCCACTTGGGTGCCACCCTCCATCGACGGTAAGGTCAATTGGATCGACTCGCCATCAACCCCAGCCGTCGCTTGCGCGAGTGTAAACCGAAGTGTGGTGGGATTCTCAGCTTCCGCGCCTGGTCTCGGCGAAAGTGTATCTGACAAGAGAAACGGTACCGCTGCTACCAGGATATCCCCAGCGTCGGTGATTGCACCCGGGGCGATATCGACGCCTTGAAACCCACTCAAGAAACTCGGCGTATCGATGCTATCTGACGTGCAAGGCAGCGACGCGGCGATCGGCTCTAGCTCGCAGAGAGCCGAAACGCCGGAAGGAGCAGGCACATCGTCGCCTGGAAACCCGGCGACGCCTAGCTCTCCGTCACCCGCGGGGAGACGCTTCAAGACAACGCGCCGCTGGCCTGCCTCCGGGTCGATGTCGATTGCGCGCGGATCGACCCCGACACAGCAGGTGCCCTCGGACTCGCTCTCGTAGACGAATCGAACCCGGCGAACCGAAGCCGGAAGGTCGGTGCCAAAGCCACCGTCCGATCCGAGTCCGGACAGGGCCGCCGCCGCCCTGGCTTGTTGCCACAGGACTCGCGCCCGCAAGTCTCCCGGATCCGCGCTAGTGTCACTTCTCCCGCCACTGCCGCCACAACTCGCAAGAAAAAACAGGGCAACGAGCCATACGGCTCGGCGTCCGCGGGTCATAAAGCGACTGAACTCTCTTCGAGGGGGTTTCATCGGGACTTGCTCACAGCGTTTGGATCGGCGCCCAGCATGGCGCGAGCACGAGCGCCTGGCCCAGGACATGTCGAAGCCGAAAATGTTGTCGGCCATATAGCGGTTTTTCATGTAAATGGGAAACTCTTCGTTGCATGGGCGCGCCTCATTGTACTGGGACGCTAGGAATACTGGGACGCAAGGATCCTCACTTGTGCATGCGCCAGTTCTTCAATGGACTAGCGCTGAACCAGCCCGCCGTCGATGTTGATCGTCGTGCCGGTTACGAAGCTGGAAGCATCGCTGGCCAGGTACAGTGCCAATCCAACAATCTCATCCGGCGTTCCCGCCCGCCTCATCAGCGCTGCCTTTGCCATCATCTCCTGCACTTTCGGCGGATTGTTGCGCACCATGTCGGTATCGATCGTTCCCGGCGCGATTGCATTCACACGAATCTTCTTTGGGGCGAGCTCCGCTGCCAGCGCTCTGGTATATGCCAACAACCCCGCCTTGGCCGCAGAGTACATGTGAGTGTAGGCCGAGAAGAGAAACGCGCCGGCACTGGAGATGTTGATTACGGAAGCAGCATCGCTCTTTTCGAGGTGTGGCAGCGCGTACTGAATCAAGAAGACCGGTCCGCGGAGGTTGACGTTCAGCGACTTCTCCCAACCTTCGGGCGTGATATCCCCAAACGGGAACGCGAGTGCGTTGGCGGCGTTGTTCACCAGCACATCAATCCCCCCGTAGGTATCGACCGTCTTCGACACCAAGGATTCGAGCTGCGCGAGATCCCCGGTGTTCGTCGCGACAGCCAACGCATCGCCACCGGAATTGCGAATTTCCTGGACCGTGCTTTCGCACGCCTCGAGCTTGCGACTCGCAACGACAACCTTGGCTCCCGCCAGCGCAAAGCCCTGGCACATGGCCCGCCCAATGCCGCGGCTACCGCCGGTCACAACGGCAACCCGTCCCTCCAATGAGAACAGCTCTTCGAATCCCTGCTTGTCCATGTCGGCTCCTCACTTTGCGTTAGCGAATCGTACCGGTTGGGTTAGCAAATCCTACCGACGTTCGGGAGAAGTAAGCAAAAGTCTCCTCGATCGCCCTCTTGCCAACGCCCCCTGTACCCCTGACCACGGCGCGATCCATTTTCATCCCATCTCCTGCAAACATTCCAACCGATCATTTCTCCGGCCACGGCGATAGGCGCCCCATTTTGACTCGCCTGACATAACACTGCATCGTGCTGGTCGAGTACAGAACTCGAAGGGGTAGACCATGAGCACATTCTCCCGCGCGGAAGTCGAAACCGCATTCCATCAATTCATCGCCTTAGGCGATCAATGCGCGGAATCCCGCGATTGGGCACCGTGGGCGGACGTTCACACCGAAGACGGCCTCTGGGTCGAGCACCACCTCGGCACCCACAGGGGACGAGAGGCGATCCGCGAGACGATCATCGAAGTCATGAAGCCCGTACCCATGATGTACTTCCCCGTCGAGTGGTTCATCATCGACGGCAACCGCGTGGCATCGTACATTTGGCAACAGATGCCCGATCCGAAGGGCGGCGACGATACCTACCGCTTTGGCTGCATTACGGTGCTCGACTACGCTGGCAACGGTCTCTGGTCCCTTCAGGAGGACGTATACAATCCGAACGAGGCCAACGAAATGATGAAGGCCTGGATGGCTGCCGGCGGCAAGCTCGTCGGCTGACGCAAAGAGTCAGCAACCTGTCGAAAAACACGACACACGCTGCAAAACATAAGCTCGCCACGGCTTTGGTGGACAGGCCAGCTCACTCTGCTGTGACGCGAAAATCCTCATTTTCGCTTGCGGTCCGGTTTTCAATCGACGGGCTAGGAGTTGGCCACCTCGTGCTCCAAAAACTCCGCGTATTTTTTCTGCGCCGCTGCACGACGCGCGGGCAGATGCTCGCGCGGAAACAAGCCGTCCTGAGGCTGATAGTTCTTGAGAACTTGCCTGGCCACCGTCACCTTGTGGACCTCGGTTGGGCCATCCGCTAGCCCGAGACTTAGAGCAGCCGTCACCATCCCCATCAGCGGCATCTCGTTCGACACTCCCAGCGAGCCGTGAATCTGAATCGCTCGCGTCGCGACCTCGTTGAATACCTTCGGCAGTGCCACCTTGACGCCGGAGATTTCTTGACGCGCTCGCGCGCCACCCACATTGTCGATCGTCCACGCCGCGTGGAGCACCTGCAGCCGAAACTGGTGCAACTGTATCCAAGACTCCGCGATCATCTCCTGTACCATCTGCTTTTTCGACAACGGCTCTCCCTGCGTGTGCCGACTGAGCGCACGCTCGCACATCATGTCGAAGGCCTTCTGCACGGCCCCAACCGTGCGCATCGCGTGATGGATTCGCCCACCGCCGAGCCGTGTCTGGGCGATCACAAAGGCTTGCCCCTCGCCGCCCAACAAGTTCTCGCTCGGCACCCTCACATCATCATAGTGAACATAAGCGTGGCTGCCCGTTTCGGGCTCTTCAGATCCGAGTCCAGTATTGCGCAAGATCTTGAGTCCGGGTGTATCCGTTGGCACCAGAAACATCGAAGTCCCTTCGTAAACCGAGACATCGGGGTTCGTTACGACCATGACGATCGCAAAACGCGCGTAGCGGAAGTTCGAAGAAAACCACTTTTCGCCTTGGATCACCCACTCATCGCCATCGCGGGTCGCACGACATTTGAACTGCTTCGGATCTGATCCGGCCTGCGGCTCGGTCATCGAGTAACAAGACGAAATCCGGCTCTCCAAAAGCGGCTTGAGGAACTCGCGCTTCTGATCGTCGGTCCCGTAGTGCGCGAGGATCTCGGCATTGCCCGAATCCGGCGCCTGGCATCCGAAGACTGTCGGCGCCCATCCGGAGCGCCCAAGGATTTCATTCATCAAACCGAGCTTGAGCTGCCCGTACCCTTTCCCGCCTAAATCGGGACCGAGGTGACACGCCCACAGATCCTTCGCCCGCACTGTCTCCTGCAGTCCTCTGACAACTTTCGCGTGCACCGGGTGCGTCTTGTCGTAGATGGCCTTCTCGCCCTGCAACAAGACATCGAGAGGCTCGACCTCCTCGCGGACAAAGCCATCCATCCAATCTAGTTTGTTTTGAAAGTCCGGATCCGTCGAAAAGTCCCAAGCCATCGCGCCCTCCGTGCAGGCACCTCAAACCCAAGGCACCATCAATGAATGGAACCAAAGACAACACGATCCTTCCCGGCGGTCAAAAATTGACCACCTACCCGATCCCAGCTATGCGACCACCATGCGACCTGTTCTAGCCCTAGCTCTATCTAGCCTCTGCACGCTAACCTCCTGCGCGTCGCGCCAGCCCGAACCACAACGAGCCAAACACATCCTCCGAAGCGGTCAACAGACCCGCAATCTCGACCACTTCGGCGACGACCTCGACCATGCGGTGGAGATCGCCGAGGGCATCTTCCAAGCCCGCGCGGTCGGCAACGCGCACATGATTGTCACAAGTGCCGGTAATGTCATCGTCGACACGGGCTTGCCGAAAGAGGCCAAGCGCCAAAAGCAATTACTACAGAAGGCCAACGACGGGCCGGTCAAATACGTCGTCATCACGCACGGCCATATGGACCACGTCGGTGGCACCAAGCAGTGGAACGGGGACGGTGTCGAGGTCATCGCGCACGAGAACTTCGTCGACACACAACGATATCTGAAGGACCTCGCCCCCTTCTTCTTGCGACGCAATCGCGTGTTCTACCCACATTCCGTGCCAGACGTCGACCGGATGCTCACGCGACTCGCTGTCGAGATGCTCTACCCGACCTTCGAACCGACCAGGTTGATCGGTGAGACCTTCCGCTTCGAGCTCGGAGGTACCCGCTTCGAGGTCATCCCGACGCCGAGCGCCGAGGGTGAAGATTCGATTTCGGTTTGGCTTCCCGACCGCAAGATTCTCTTCACCGGCGACGCCTTCGGGCCGTTGTTTCCAATGTTCCCAAACCTCTACACCATCCGCGGCGAAAAATTTCGTTTCGCGTTGCCGTACATACAGACTCTCGACCGAATGATCGCGCTCGAACCGGAGATGATCGTCCCCAGCCACTTCGAGCCGATTCGCGGCGCTGAACGCATCCGCAAGGACCTGCAGCGCATGCGCGACGCGACCGCTTATGTGCACGACGCAACGATTGCCGGGATGAACGACGGCAAGGACGTTCACACGCTCATGCGCGAGATCCAACTGCCGAAACATCTCCGGCTCAGTGAGGGGCACAGTAAAGTGCCGTGGACCGTCCGCGGGATCTGGGAGGGATACGCGGGCTGGTTCCACTTTCGGTCGACCACCGAGCTCTACGGTGTACCCGCTTCTGCGGTCGCCCCGGATCTCGTCGATCTCGCCGGCGGCGCCGGTGCGATCGCGACCCGAGCCGACCGGCACGTTGCGGCGGGACGCCCGCTCGAGGCGCTCCACCTGACCGACATCGCTCTCGCCGCAGCGCCGGAGAACAAGGCAGCCCTTCAAGTCCGCCTACGCGCCTTGACCGTGCTACTCGAACGCAGCGGTGACGAGAATCACTCGGAAGTCATGTGGTTGCGCCACCAGATGACAACGACCGGAGAAGCCCTCGACCGGTGACCGAAAAGACAGACCCGACATGAGAACTCGGCCTCGTGCCCACCGGAACGCTGTCGTCGCCTTGGCTATCCTTTTCGGATGTAGCGGTGTCCACGAACCACCGGGCACGATCACTTCGACGCGGCAAGCGGAGGAGGTCGTCGCCGGCCGCGCTGCTTCGCAACTCGAGTCGCGTCGACGGGCCGGCGGTAGCAAGCAAATCCTGTTCGGAGATCTACACGTGCATTCGACGTTCTCGATGGACGCGTTCGCCCTCAGCCTGCCGTTGCGCGGCGGCGAAGGGGCTCATCCGCCGGCCGACGCTTGTGACTTTGCACGAGTATGTTCTGGGCTCGACTTCTTCTCCATCAACGACCACGCCGAGTCGATCACCGAGCGGCACTGGCAGGAGACCAAGGAATCCATCCGCGCCTGCAATGCTACCTCGGGAGACCCGACCAATCCCGATTTGGTTGCATTCTTGGGCTGGGAATGGACCCAGGTCGGCACCACCCCCGACGATCACTTCGGCCACAAGAACGTCGTCCTGCTCGAAACCGCCGACGACCGGGTGCCGCGCCGACCCATCAGCGCCCTCCGCCCCGACTTCAAGCGTCTGCCGATTCCGTCCTACGCACGCCTGCTGATGCCCTTGGCCGACTTCAGCAATCGCCAACGCTACCGCGACTTCTTCTACTTGCTCGACGAAATCGCGGCGATGCCACAGTGCCCGCTAGACGTAGACACGCTAGAGCTGCCCTTAGACTGCCAGGAATCAGTCGCGACCCCGCGAGAACTCTTCGACCGCCTAGACCGCTGGGAAACCCCCAGCGTCGTCATCCCACACGGCACGACCTGGGGTCTAAGCACCCCTCCAGGCACCCAGATGGCTTCGCAACTCGGCGTCAATCACGACCCGCTGCGGCAGACTCTCTTCGAGATCTACTCCGGTCACGGCGGCGCCGACGAGTATCGTTCTTGGCAGGCGGTAAAACGAGATGGCGATGACGTCTTCCGATGCCCCGTACCCAGCGAGGACTACGAACCATGTTGCTGGCGCGCCGGCGAGATCATCCGCGCGCGCTGCGAAGATGCGCAAAGCCCAGAGTGTCAGGCGCGGGTTGCCAAAGCGCGCCAACACTACGTCAACGCCGGTGTCGCGGGCCATCAAACCGTTCCCGGCGCGACCGTGGAGGATTGGCTCGATTGCGGCCAATGCCGTGACTGCTTCCTGCCGGCCTTCGACTACCGGCCGGGGATGTCCGCTCAATACGCACTCGCGGAAGGCGGCAAGGGCCCCGGCCAACGGATGCGCCTCGGTTTCATCGGCTCGAGTGACACGCACAGCGCGCGAGGCGGCAAGGGCTACAAAGAACTGCTGCGCCGCAAGATGATCGACGCTGGCTTGGGCGCAACGTTTGGTAGAGGAGGAAGCGGCAAGTCCCAGGCCGATCCCGAATCAAAGCCGATTGAGCTCGCCGACCTTCCCCTCGACCAACGGCGCTTCGGAGAGCGCGGCGCATCGTTCCTCGTCGGTGGCGGACTGGTGGCCGTTCACGCCAACGGTCGAGACCGAAACTCGATCTGGGACGCTGTTCAGGCGCGCGAGGTCTACGGCACCAGCGGCCCGCGGATCCTGCTCTGGTTCGACCTGCTGAATCCGCCGGGCACCCGGGGCGTGCCGGTCCCGATGGGCGGCGAGGTCGAGATGGATCGCACCC
>JAJCZJ010000012.1 GCA_029262455.1 Deltaproteobacteria bacterium
CCGCCCGGCCGGCTTCCGCTCCCAAAATCGTGCTGATCTGCGTCGCGGACTTGCCCTGCGACAGGTTGCTCACCGCGGCCGCCTCACCCCACACCTGCACTTCGGCGATCGTCAACACCCCCGGACCGTTCTTGTAGATCCGCACATACCTCCCGGTCGCATTGACTGGGACTAAAGTGGGGCTACCGGCCGGAGCCGCCTCGAGGCGCTCAAAGATCCCGGGATCCCCAGGTCTAGGATTCGGCTGATTCGAGACCAGCACGTAGTAGTTGCTCACCTGGGTGCCGCAGCAGTCTGTTCGATTCCAAATATCAACACGATCGATGTTTGCCGGGCTTCCGAGATCAACTTCCCACCAGGGGTTCGCCGCGCCCGCCGTATGCGTCACTGAGCCCTGACCGAAGACGCCATTCGTATTGCCGTCCACGGCGCGCGATGCCACTGCGCCAAAGGAAGTGCTGATCTGCGTTGCCGACTTCCCTTCAGAAAGATTGACGGACCCGCTCTGGCCCGGAGACGGAGTAGGCGACGCGGTAGCCGGCGGAGGTTGGGTAAATGTTGCCGTCGGCGGTTGAGTGAATGTTGATGTTGGCGGGGGGGTGTGGGTCGCAGTCGGAATCGGCGCAACCGTATCGGTTGCCGTCGCGGTGCTCGTCGCTGGCATAACAGTCGCGGTCGCCGTAGGGGTCGCCGTCTCGGTGCTGGTCGCGGTATCCAACGCGGTCGCCGTATTCGTCGCAGGCGGCGGGGTATCGGTCGCGGTCGCTGTACTCGTCGCCGGCGCTACCGTATCGGTCGCAGTCGGAGTCGGGGTATCCACCCCAGGAGCCATCGTGCTCGTCGCAGTTGGCGGTACGGGTGTCGGGGTAGCGGTCGGCGCCAGTACGTTGGCGCCACCAGCCTGCCCGACGCAAGCGGGAGCCCCTTCGTTGAGCAGGCAGGCCGACACCGTGAGCGGCGTCGAGCCCAGCGCGCGGCCTTCGAGTTGAAGGACGACCAGTTCGCCCGGAACAATCGCGGATGCACAGGCGATCAATATCGCCAACGTACCCGCCGTATTGAGATCCGATGCCAAAACACAGCCCGAATCGAGGCCCGCCCCGGCGCTAGCCGCTGTGACGTCGATCACACTGTCGTCATACGTCAGGCTCAGGGTCACCGCCCGAACTCCAAAATCGGGATCGGACACCTCGGGGCCAACCGGAATCGGAAAGTCGACAGCCACCACCGAGCTCTGTGCCACCGCACCGACACCAGCGATGTCCGCCGTGCCGATCGACACGACCTCGGCTCGAACTCCGACCGCTTGCAAAAGAACCACGGCAAATGCCGCAGCAATCGCCACAGCGTTCAATCCTTTGCGGCGATCTAAAACCATACCTCTTGCCCCATCGATACCCAAGCTACCCATATAACCACACCTACCAGCCAAAAACGTACCACCCACATCAGCCAATCAAACTGTGCTCCGCAAGTGGCGAGTCCGTATCGAACCCCTCAAAGCCGCCATTTCCCGTCAACTCTGCATGATATCCCTTCTCTAGGGGAGACAAAACTCGCCAGAATCTTGCACTGCCAAGAATGGACTGCCAGATGCCGGAGGCGTCAGTCGGTTGAAAAACACCCGCGCAAGCCAAAATGAGGATTAGCCCCGCCCGGACTTGGCCCCCGTCCGCCCGTTCCGGGCTCCTCGTGCCGGCTATCGCCGGCAATCCAATGGCAAGCTGCTAGCCCCGCGCTCCAACTCGAGTCATCCATCGATCCAACAGAAACACCGAAAACAGCAAGTGACCGTGGTCGCGCTGGCCCCGCCGATGCTGATCCAGCAATCGACGGACGGTCTCAGGCCGCAAGATGCTCGACCAAGCACTGTCGGGGGACTTGATCGTTTGATCAAACAGGTCGCGCCACGGCCCATCGATCCAGGACGCCACCGGTGCGTTGAAACCCCGTTTGGGACGCCGCAATACGAAATCGGGAACCAAACCTCGCGCCGCCTCACGCAGCATGACTTTTCCGTGTAATGCACCCAGTTTCTTCTCCGCAGGAAGGCCTGCGCATAGCTCCAACAGTCTGTGATCGAGGAACGGACTTCGGACCTCCAGTCCGTGCGCCATACTGGCTCGGTCCACCTTTACGAGAATGTCGTCAAGGAGCCAGGTCTTGTAATCGACGTACAACATCCGATCCAACGGGTTGAGCCCCGCCGAGTCGCCGTAGGCCGTGTGATACGGTTCGAAGATGCGCTCCCCACTCTCGCGATTGCCGGTCAACTCCGTCAACAACGGAACGCTGGCCAGCTTCCTCCACGAAGCGTGCGCCGCAACCGGATCGAGGGCGACGGACTCCAAAAATTGACGCGCCTTGAAGCGCACGTTGACCTTGCCGCGTCCGTCCGAGAACAGACGCATCAGACGCAACCCCAGTTTCACAGGCAGTCCTCCAAAGACACGCGCAAACCGATAGTATCTGTCAGCGCGATGGGTGACGTAACCGGCGAGCAGCTCATCACCGCCATCACCCGACAGGGCAACCGTGATTTGCTGGCGCGCCATCTTGCTCAGGGCGTAGGTCGGGATGATCGACGTGTCGGCCACCGGCTCGTCCAACCGGTCGGCAACTTCCATCAACAGCTCCGGGGATCGAACCTCGCTACGCTGCTCATGGTGGTTGCAACCAAGCTCAGAAGCCGCGCGCCGCGCCCAAGGGCTCTCGTCGAACGTCGCCTCGTCGAAACCAATCGAGAAGGTCTCGACGACGCTACGAGGCTGCTGCCTCATCAACGCTACGACCGTGGACGAGTCCAGCCCCCCGCTCAAGAAGGCACCCAGAGGGACATCACTGACCAAACGCTTGAGCACAGCATCTTCGAGACAGGCCTGAAACTCCTCGAGTGACGGAGCCGGGCGCTGCTGGGCTTCGCGCCACGCCGCAGACATGTCCCAATAAACTCCGCGTTCGATCGCGCCGCTGGCGCGGTCCCACGTGAGGTAAGTGCCAGGGGACAGCCGCTCCACGCCAACGAGCATAGAGGCATCGCCCGAGACATGCCCAAAAGCCAGATACTTCGCGAGCGCGTCGCGATCGACACGCCGCTCGACGCCAGGGTGCTCGATCAGAGACGTCAGCTCAGAGGCAAACCCTAGTCCAGCACCCGCGAGCTGAGCCCAATAGAGTGGCTTCACCCCCAGCCGATCGCGCGCCAGGATTAATCGCTCCTGCCGACGATCCCACAGCGCAAACGCAAACATCCCCTCAAGGCGCTGCAAAACTTTCAGCCCCCAGGTGAGGTAGCCCGCCAGCAGGACTTCAGTGTCGCTGTTCGTCCGAAAGCGCCACCCCGCGGACTCCAAGTCCGAGCGAAGAGCCCGAAAATTGTAGATCTCACCGTTGTAGGTCAGGACGGCTAGATCATCCGCATCCGACATCGGCTGCACGCCGCCGCACGGGTCGATCACACGCAGCCGGCGATGGCCCAGCGCCAGGCCTGGGCCCAACCGAGCACCCCCCGCATCCGGACCACGGTGCTCGATCGCCTCCATCATCGCGTCGAGCACAGCCTCGCTGACCGGGTGCTCCCGGTCGGCGTAGGCGAATCCGCAGATGCCACACACGAGAGCGCTCAGCTCAGGAGTTGCGGGTTCTCGACTGACGCTTGTCCGCGAACGCCAACCCTACCCGGCGCTGCTCGGCGATAAACCCCAGCGACACCATGAGAATCGCGACAAGCCAGAACAGGCTACCAATCAACGCAACCATCGCAGCCTCAGGGAAGAACACCCCAACAAGCACACTGAACAGTCCCGAAGCTAGAACCAACCCCGCGAGCACCAAGAACGGTTTAATCGGATTGAAGACCAAGACCGCCATCACCAGGATTTGGGCCGCGCGCAACGTGTCGCGAAAACGATGTACCTTAGACGTCCCGCGGCGCGCGAAATATTGGATTGGAGCGTAGTCGACGAAATGGCTGGTCAGCAGAGACACAACCGTCAAGGTCGTAGAGAATGAGAATCCACCACTGGCAATCGGCCCATATTGATCGATTAACTCACGCTTCATGACGCGGAGCCCACTATTGATGTCGGGGATCGGGCACCCAGTCGTAAACTCGGCGAAGAGGCGGAAGAGGCGACGCGCGATCGACTTCATCAGGCTCGACTCGTAGTGCTTGCCCTGGCGCGCACCTACGATCATGTCGAGGTCGCGCGCCACCAAGGAGTCGACCATCTTTGGTAACTCTGCGACGGGATAAGTCCCATCCGCGTCCGCAATCGCGATGATGTCGTACTGAGCGTGACGGTTGCCGGTGATGATCGCATTGCCATAGCCAATGTTGAGAGGATGGCCGTAAACCGCCGCTCCCGCTTCCTGCGCAAGTTTTGCGGTATCGTCAGTCGAACCGTCGTCAACGACGATCACTTCGGCGTCGTGCCCACTGTCTTCAAAAGCCGCCAGCACCTGTCGCACGGTTTCGGCAACCGTCGTCTCTTCATTGAACGCAGGAATAACGACACTTACATTTGGCACGCCCCACCTCCAAAACCACCGTAACCCACTCGGCGGCAGAGGCCTACTGCTGCGAAAGAGTAATCAACCGAGACCGCCTGGTCAGGTGCGATGCTCGGCATCCGCAAATCACTCTTCGACTCCGTTCACGCGACCTTGCGCCCTTATCCACTTTCCGCGATGGCTGTTTGACGATGGATACCGCCCAAAAACCCGAACCCTCCCAATCGTTGCGGACCGCGCCGCTCATTGCGGCGCTGGCTCTCTCTATCGGCAATCTCTTCATGCACAAACCGATTTCCGACGGGCTCGACCTGCTTTACAGCAAGATCGGGCGGCAATGGTACGAGTTGGCCAGTCTCACTGGGATCGGAGTGCTGAGCCTAGCCGCCGCAGCGACGGCCCTGCGCCAGCTGCGTGCCACCTGGGACCAGACGTGGGTCCTCCTAAGCTTGTTCGGCCTCGCCATCCTAACCGCGGCGGCGCAACAATGGATGCTGGTCACCAACATCGAACTCATTCATTTTCCGCAGTTCGCCCTACTCGCGTTCATGTTTCTGGCCGCCGGATTACCACCCAAGGTCGCGTGGTTGACGGCCTTTGCCGGCGGGCTTCTCGATGAGACATACCAGCACCTGGTCCTCTACGCGGGCGTGCCGGATACCTACTTCGACATCAACGACATTCTCCTCAACGCGATCGGGGCAGCCTGGGGCGCCTGCCTATTTGGCGCCACAAAACTCGCTGCCGCCGGCCCAATCGTCACCAGCAAAGACGATTCGATCTGGTCGAATCGCTACACCGCTCCGATCGTGGTCGCTACCTCTCTAGTCGCCGCGGCGCTCTACTTCGACCCGCTCAATGAAACCCTTCTGCGACCCGCCGCAACCAGGCGGCTGTACCGGGTCCTGAGCACGAGCGAAGGCATCGTCGGGATTCTCATGGTCGCCATTCTGGTCGAGCTGGCCAGCCACCCGCGGCGCCCACGAGCCGGCGGCGCACCCGGCGGCGCACGAAGTCAGTTTATTGCAGTCTCGCTTGTGACCGCGATCTTCGGCGTCGCATGCCAGACGGTTCAGCCACCGGCCGAACCAGTGCGCTTCACCCCCGCAAAGCGCGGACCGACCATCGCCGACACCTTCTTGACTACCTTCTGGTGCGGACCACCCCTCGAGGCCTTCGACGACTCTCGCGCTCGGGAAATCGCCGCCGCCGGGTTCAACCTGGTCGGCGCCCCGTGCGAAGGCGCGGTCAACCCAGATCTCAATCGAAAAGCGCTCGACATCGCAAAACGCCATGGCTTGGCGATGTTGATCAAAGATTCGCGCCTTTCGGCCTCGAGGTCGCTAGGAAAATTCTGGCGCATCAGCGCGAGCAAAGCGCTCTTGGACTATCGTGGCCACGAGTCGGTGGGCGGCTTTTTTCTGTCAGACGAACCCAACTCCGACCGCAACCCGGACATCGCCGCCCTGCGCAACCGCATACGACGCCGGGACGGCGACAAGATCGGCTACGTCAACCTCCTGCCAGACTACGTTTTTCCAGGCCCCGAGGACTACCGCGAGTACGTCGAGGCCTACCTCTTCGACACCCAGCCGGATCTACTGAGCTACGACCACTACCCATTTCTAGACGACGACAGCGACCGCCCATCCTACTTCCCGAATCTCCTTGTGATCCGCGAGCTCGCCATCGAATACAATGTTCCGTTCATGGCCATCATCCAGCTGATGCCGCACGCCAACTACCGCGACGTGACATACGAGGAGCTCGCCTGGCAGGCCTTCCACGCCCTCGCCTTCGGCGCACGTGGAATCTCTTACTTCGCTTATTGGACACCGAGCTCAGTACCGGACAACCTCGCGTATCGCTTTAGAAAAGGCATCATCGACGGAGGGCTCCAGACCGAGCACTACGCCCACGTGAAGCGGCTCAACAGAGAGCTACGCGCGCTCGCGGCGCAGATGGACGGGTATCATTCAGAATCCGTTTGGAACTCGACCGGGAAGTTTGGCGGCCTCCATCCTCCGAAGCCCTTCACTGGCACCAGCGTCCAGGCGATCTCCATCGGCACATTCGCCTCAGCAGCAAACCGGCGAATGGCCCTCGTCGTCAACCAAGATTACCGCGAGCCAACGACAACCAAACTCATGGCCGAGCGGTCTATCGAGGTGTTCGACCCGATCACGGAGACTTGGGCCCCTGCTGGCGACTCCATCAAGTTGGCCGCCGGTGCCGCAGTCTTGGTACGTTTCCGATAGGCGCCCCTCGCGGCGGCCGCGAATTTTCGCTACCAAATCAAAGTGCGCCCTAAATACTCAGATGGGTCCCGAGCCCGCGAATGCAAGTAATTTCACAAGAGCTGCCCCCACACGACCCTGCTGTCGATGTAACGGTCATTTTGGTCAATTGGAACGGCCGCGACCACCTCGAGGTTTGTATTGCGTCCCTCTTGAAACAGTCGGCAGCCGCCGAGCTTCTGCTCGTCGACAACGCTTCCACCGATGATTCATTAGCCCTCGTACGCGAGCGCTTCGGCGACAAGGTGCGCATCATCGAACTACCCGAGAACGTCGGCTACGGAGCCGGACTGAATGCCGGCATCGCACAATCTCAGGGCCGCTTCATATTCGCTCTAAACACAGACACCGAAATTGCACCGGCATGCCTCGCCACCTTGGTAGATTGCGCCGATCGGTATCCAAACTGCGGCTCACTGGCTCCGAAGATCTTGTCCTTCCAGGACCCCGAGACCATCGACAACGTCGGTCACCTGCTCTATCCGGACGGACTGAGCCGAGGCCGGGGACGGCTCGAACAAGACCGCGGCCAGTACGACAGCGAAGAAGAGATTCTGATCGCCAGCGGATGTGCCATGCTGATGCGGCGCTCGATGCTCGGCGACGTTGGCCTCTTCGACCCCGACTTGTTCGCCTACTGCGAAGATACTGACCTCGCCTTGCGGGCGCGACTCAAGGGATGGCGCTGCCGATCAGTGCCGTCTGCGGTGGTCTACCACAAGTACTCCGCGGCAACTTCGCCTTACTCGCCAGAAAAGGCATTCCTGGTCGAACGCAATCGGGTGTGGGTTTCGCTCAAGTGCCTACCCGCCCCCATGCTTGCCCTGAGTCCTCTGTTCACGGCGGCGCGACTGGCGGCACAGGGCTGGGGCGCCTTGACCAAGCGCGGCGCAGCCGGCCAATTTGCATCGAACCACTCGCGCTCGGAGCTATTCTCGATCCTTCTCCGTGCCTGGGGTGCCGCCTTGCGTGGCCTGCCAAAGGCACTCCGCAAACGACGACAGGTACAATCCGCGCGGCGAATCTCGGTACTCGATACAACCGAGTGGATGACCACATACCGCATGGGCCTCACAGAAATCGCACTCAAGAACTGAACGCTTCGCAATCGAGATAGCCAACGTGAGCAGCAAGCAAACAGACCCATCCACTTCCGGTGCACCACCAGCCAATCGGGTCGTGGTCATCGTCCCCGCGTTCAACGAAGCCGGGGCTATCGCCGGCGTCGTAAGAGACATTCAAAACCACTGCGATAGCGCGATCGTGGTGATCGACGACGGCTCACAGGACGCCACCGCCGAGCGCGCCAGAGCGACTGGCGCGGTCGTCCTCCAGCACCCTTGCAACCTCGGCATCGGAGGCGCCGTCCAAACCGGCTACATCTACGCACTGCGCAACGGCTACGACTACGTCGTGCGCCAGGATGGCGACGGCCAACACGACCCCAGCTACATTTCCGAGATGCTGGGTCGAGTCGCCGCTGGCGAGGTGGACATTCTCGTGGGCTCGCGATTTCTCGCTCGCGAAGGCTACCAGTCCACGATCGTTCGTCGCGTCGGCATCGTCGTCCTGTCGCTGGTCAGTGCGTTGATCGGAACCCACACCACCGACCCGACCTCCGGATACTGGGTCCTCAACCGGCGCGCCTTGGAAGCCTTGGCGCCGTCTCATCCGGACGACTACCCCGAGACCGAGGCCCTGGTCATCGCGGCCGCGGCTGGGTGCACGACCGGAGAAATCCCAGTCGCCATGCGCGAACGACGCACCGGTCGATCCTCCATCGGTGCCTTGTACTCAGGGTTCTACATGATCAAGGTAATCCTTGCATTGCTGATCGTCCACGTACGGCCCCACCATCGATAGAAACCCGAACATGTTTCATTATTACGAGAACTATTTGCTCGAAGCCGTTGGCTTGTCCATGGGACTGTTGCTGATGGCGTTCGTCATCGGAACGATGCGCCGCAGTAGTCTCAATGCACGCTACGCAGTCTTGTGGCTCGGCGCCGGCACGGTCTTGCTCTCACTCTCCGTCTATCGCCCCCTGCTCGACTACATCGCCACGGCCATCGGCATCAAATATCCACCGTCACTCCTATTTCTCGTCGCCTTTGTCTTTCTGCTCTTCATCGTTCTGCACTACTCCCTCGTACTCTCTTCGCACCGAGATTCGATCCGCAGGCTCGCACAGTCCGTCGCACTGCTAGAAGAGGAACTCCGCTCACGACACAAGGAACCAAATGACTGAAATCACCACAAGTTCTGAACCAGCACGTACCGCAGCGGTCACGGCGAAGGACGCCTATCCCTTTCGCTCGAGCGATTCAGCTAAGGCTCCGTACACCTATGGGTAAAGCCAGTCGAGAAAAGAAGACTCGGCCAGACGATCCGCGTCCGCGTCCGACTCGAGGGCTTCCGCCCGTCACCCGCGTCGAGTTAGTGAAAGACGACACTGCGGCTTGGACGCCGTGGGTCGCCGCGTTGTCGCTCATCGTGCTGGCGGTGCTGATTTACATCCCCTGCCTTAGTGGTCAGTTCGTCTTCGACGACCACAATGCCATCCTGCAGAGCCTTCTCGTACGCGAAATCTGGCCACTCACTCGCTTCCTGACCCACAGCAATCGCCCGCTGATGGACTTCTCGTACGCGATCAACTTTTGGCTCGGCGGCGGATATGATGTCTACTGGTTCCACCTAACCAACATCATCTTGCACGCCGCGAGCACAGTCGTGCTCTACCTACTCGCATCGCGCACCCTCAGACTACCGAGATTCAAAGATCGCTACGCCGAGTCGAGCCATACCATCGCATGGATCGCGGCAGCGCTCTTCGCTTGCCATCCGTTGGCAAGCGAAACCGTTGCCTACATCGCCAGCCGCAGTGAAGGTCTCGCGGCATTGTTTTATCTAACGACCCTCCTGACCTACTCAGTCGCCGTCACTTCGAGCAGCTCCTCGGCGCGAAGCTACGCAAAGTACGCCATCCCGTTCACGACCGCTCTAGCGCTCGGCAGCAAGGAGATCGCGGCGACTCTGCCGATCGCACTGGTACTCTACGACTTCGTGTTCATTGCGGCCGGAGATTTCCGGTCGACACGCCTACGGCTCTCACTACTCGCCTACTCGACGATTCCAATCGCAGCCGGAGGCCTCTACTTTATCTTGCGCGCTTTGGTGTCGGGTAGCGTCGGCACGCCGTACCAACAATCGGCGGGCTTCGGCTTCGATCGATACACCCCCTTGCAGTATCTCAGTACGCAATTCGGCGTCCTGGTCCACTATCTCCGGGTTAGCGTCGTACCTACAGGACTCCACTTCGACCACGACTGGAAACTGTCGACGTCCCTGTTCCAGATCCGACCGTTGCTCTCGCTAGCGGCTCTGATCGGCCTCGGATTAGCGGCCCTAAAGAGCCTTCGCAGTCATCCGTTTTTCGCCTTCGCAGTGGGCTTTTTCTTCCTCGTCCTCGCGCCGACGTCGTCGATCATGCCTCTGGCCGACCTTGCCGTCGAGCGACGCATGTATATTCCCCTGGCGGGCTTGATGTTGTTTGGAGCCACCGCGGCTGCGGACGCCCTCCGGGGACTCGCCGGCGATCGCGCCAAGACAGTTCTTGCGGTGCTGGCCCTAGTCGTCATCGCAATATTCTCGGGGCTCACGTATCAGCGCGCAACCCTTTGGGGCGACGACGTGGCCTTGCACGAAGACGGGATTGCAAAGGCGCCTGGCAGTCCCCGTGTCCGCTTGAATCTCGGCGTGATACACCTCAATTCCGGCCGCTACGTCGAGGCCCACGATGTGCTCTTCGAGGCCAAGAAAATCTACGATGAAGGCAAGTCGATTCACGCGTTTCCGCGTATCGGAGCCTTTATCAACTACAACCTCGGGGCAATTCAGTTCATCCGCGAAGAGTTCGAGGACTCCGAGCGATACATGCGCGATGCCCTCTCCATCGGAGGTCACTACGTGGCGTTGCGACCGCGCGCTTACTCAGTGCTGGGACACATCTTCAAGATGCGCGGAGAGTGGGACGCGGCCGAAGAGTCATTTCGCGAGGCGCTGAAATACAACCGCGATTTCCCAGAGTGGATGCACGCACTGGCCGAAGTTCTCTACCAACAAGGCAAGTTCAAGGAGTCTAAGCAGACCCTCTTCCAGCTACACCACTCCCATCCGGAGTATAGGGAATCGGCAGAATCTAAACGACAGCGCAGTCAGCTCGCCCAACAGCACATGAAGACCATGGCTAAAAAGCGCCGCACAGCCCGCCAAGCGGGAAAGCTTCCGAACAGCCAGCCGGCGAGTCCGAACGTTGAACAATAGTCGTGCCCGGGACTCGAGAAACGATAGAGCCAAGATGAATCTACTTTTGACAGGCAGCTCGGGCCTGCTCGGCCAATGCCTCGCCCGACTATTGGTCGAACGAGGCGACAAGGTTACCGGACTCGACATGGTCGACCCGCCAATCGCTAGCGAAGCGGTTCCCATCGACCTCGTCCGTGCGGACATGAGCGACAGGTCGGCCCTACGCGAAGCTGCGCAGGGTGCCGAGGTGATCTATCACCTAGCCGCCGCACAGCGGATGAAACCGCAATTTTCCAACCTCGACGAGCAAGAAATTTATGACATGAACCTAGGCGCGGTTGCCAATGTGCTCGCCGTCGCCGCCGAGCTCGGCACGCGCAAGGTCGTATTCGTCTCTAGCTCCGGTATCTACGGAATTCCACAAACGATCCCGTGCACCGAATCGCACCCAACCATTCCCTTGGGCGCGTACGGAGACTCAAAACTCGAAGCCGAAGCCTTGTGCCGAAAAGCCATCGACGAAGGACTCGACGTAACCGTACTAAGGCCGATGAGCTTGTTCGGGCCACGCATGACAGGCGTGTTTGCCATCCTCTTCGAATGGGTCCGCACCGGTCAGTTTGTGTTCACTCTCGGCGCGGGAAAGAACCGCGTACAGATGGTGAGCGCTTGGGATGTCGCCGAAGCCTGCATCTGTGCCGCGCAAACCACTTCCAAGGTGCGCTTCTTCAACATTGGATCAGCTCCCGAAGAAGTGCCCACTGTCTACGAGCAGGTGCGCGCGCTCATTGAACACGCCGGCACCAGGTCGCGCGTCATCCGGGTACCCGCAGCACTCCTGCGCACGGCCGCAAAGGTTCTCGACACGGTCAATCTGTCTCCCATCGTACCCGAGCACTACCTTCTGGCAGACTCCACATTCCTACTCGATATCGGTCAAGCCAGAGCGGAGCTCGGGTGGGAGCCAAAGCGCAATAACGTGCAGCTAATGAACGAAGCCTACGACTGGTATCTCGAGAACGTCGACGAGTATCGACCCGCGCCGCAACCAATCTTGAGCCTTCTAGCTTTGCTCTCCAGCAAACGGAGCTAAGTGACGTGCCGCAGCGCTCACCCTTCGACGAAGTCCAACGCGAGTACTTCGATCTCGCCGACGAAGAGCGCTTCGAGTTTCTTACGACCGGCCCAGGGTTCTCGGAAACCGAGGACGCGCTCCTGGCGCCATTCGCCGACGAGATCCAGGAACCGTTTCTCGAAGTCGGCTGCGGCGAAGGCGGTAATCTGGCACGCCTGGCAAGATGTGGCCGCTGTGTCGGCGTAGACCTTTTCTTGCCCAAGGTTCGCTTCGCACACGCCAATGTGAACGGCCCCTCCTTCGCGGCCGCCAATGGCCTCGCACTTCCATTCCGCGACGACACCTTCCAGACCGTCTTCATCCGCGATGTGCTCCACCACATTGACGAGCCGAGAGGCGTACTTCGAGAAGCGGAGCGCGTCCTGCGACCGGGAGGGCAACTGCTATTGATCGAGCCCAATGGCCGCAACCCGATCGTGAAGGTACAGGCGTTGGTCGTCGCGGCAGAGGGAAAATCGCGCGAGTTCAACACGGAGCACATCCGAGAACTTCTGAGTGATTTCGAAGTGGATGAAGTAGCAACCGCGCATCCGTTCCCTTTGCGCCGCGTCTGCTTCCACTACCGGTTTGGCTATCCACGCCTCGCGGAAATCAGCTGGACGCGAAACCTTCTCACCCGTGTCGAGCTATTCGTGTCGCGCTTCGTCCCGCCTCGATACTGGGAACACGTAACCGCCAAGGCCCGTAAGCGCTCGGCGCCACGACGAAACGCCGGAAACGCCGGAAGCGCCGGAGGCGCCGGAGCGCGGGCCATCACGCCATCCCATGGTCCCTCGTAAATTATTGAACCACGCCTGCCTCTCGCTGCTGTCCGTGGCGATGGCACACGCCGCCACCGGGACCGCATCGGCCGCCTGCACTTCGGCGACTGAGCAGCAGGCTTTCAGGCGGGCATTGCGCGACACGGTCGTTTGCGGCGCCCGCCGCGCGCGCTCCCAAGACGAAACCTGCCGAGTCACTCAAGCACCGCCGTGCGCAGAGAGTGTGATCCAAACACTCAACGACTTACTGGGCGGCCTGCCCGTTGCTTCACCAACCCTCCATCCAGACGCAGGGCGCTGTCAGGTCGCTGCCTATCGAGCGAGCAGAAAGTTCTTGATCAAGCGGCTAAACGAACGCAGCCGCGGACAACGTCAACAGCGAAGATCTGCGGCAGCGCTGAGACTGCGAGATCGCTGCGATCTGATTGTCCAGCCCAACGGCGCCAGCACCCTGCCGCGTTTCGGCGGCGCCTGCACGCATCTCACTGGCACCGCCGGCAAGCGCCTCACCAGCGACTCGCTCCGCTCCTGCCTCCGTCCGGAGCTGGAGAAAATTGTCAACACCGCTCTCGACCTAGCTCCGGTCCGCCCCAACGTCTTGCTCATCGTCACCGATGACCAACACCCCCGCTCGCTCAACGACATGCCAAACGTGATGCAAACCATTGCGGCGGAAGGCGTACATTTCGTGAATGCGTTCACGATCACTCCGATTTGCGCACCAAGTCGAGCCGGTATTCTGACTGGCCAAGGTCCGCACAGGACGACGGTCACCGCGAACCAACAGCCGAGCAGAGACGGCGGGGTCACAAACGGCGCGCTCAATCTCGACGATCGATCGACGTTAGCCGCTTGGTTTCGCGCCAGTGGCTACCGCACGGCTCTGCACGGCAAGTATCTCAACGGCTATAGCTCAATTTCTCCCGACATTCCCCACGGCTGGGACGACTGGCGCGTCTTCGTCAGCGAGATCGACAATTTTTTCGACTACGACCTGAATGAGAACGGTACCGTCGTTCGATACGGCACCGCCCCGACGGATTACTCGACCGATGTGATCACCGACCACGCACTGCGGTTCGTCAGCCAAGACCCCGAGCAACCCTTTTTCCTCAAGTTCGCGCCGTTCGCTCCCCACGAGCCGAGCACACCAGCGCCGCGCCACCAGGGCGGGCTTGCCGGCACCCCGCTCTGGCGACCTCCCTCTTGGGGTGCTTCCGATCTGGAGAAGCCCGGCTGGTTCCTCTTTTTTGGCACGCCCGTCGGTGAATTGGCGAAACATGACGCTCGCGTACAAGCACAGCGAGAGTCGCTTCTCTCGGTTGACGAGGCCGTCGCAGCGATCCTCACCCGTCTCGAAGATCTCGGGCTCATCGACAACACCATCGTCGTCTTCACCTCCGACCACGGGATCCTGTGGGGCGAGCATCGGTGGACTACGAAGCAGGTCGCGTACGAGGAGTCGATCCGAATCCCCATGGCAATCCGTTATCCGATCGCGCTGCCCTACGGAGAAACTCGCGACGAGCTGGTCCTCAACATCGACATCGCACCGACACTCGCTAGCTTAGCGAGGGTGCCGGCAGGACACACATTCGACGGACGGTCGCTCGCCGAGCTCTGGAGGGACGAAACCGTCTGGCGCGCGGACTTTTTGATCGAGCACTTCGAAGGTGGCTT
>JAJCZJ010000013.1 GCA_029262455.1 Deltaproteobacteria bacterium
GCATGAAACACGGACGAAATTCCATCCTCGCGACGCTCGCCAGCCGCCCGAGATTTATGGGGAGATCTCCGGTCGCCTGCGGCTCCCTCCGCTCTCCCCATAAATCTCGAATCCTTCATTCGAAAGATGTACAGGTGTCCACCAACTTGCCCCGGAGGCGTGGGTGATCTTGCTTGGACACCCACCGGTGATCCGTTCAACTTCCTCGGGTTCACGCACATCTGCGCGGAGACGATGAAGCACAGGAGGTATGTGGTCGGCCGACAAACGGAGCGCGCAAAGATGCGGGCGAAGCTCAGACACATCAAGATCGAGCTACGCCGGCGAATGCACGATCCCGTGCCGGAAGTCGCACAGTGGCTGAGCTCTGTGCTGCGTGGGCACTATCAATACTACGGAGTGCCGTTCAACGCGCGAACACAGGGCACGTTCCGGCGACAAGTGATTCGGCTGTGGTTCCGCGCACTCCGGCGCCGGAGCCACAAAACACGACTCACCTGGGACCGAATGGACCGGCTACAACGTTGGCTTCCCCCCGCGACCGGTGAGCGAAGCGAACCGCCCCAACCGTCGCTCGCGCGGTCTGAACCGTCGCTTGCTGACGAACCAGCCCGGAGGGCGCGCAGCGCCCTCGTGATTCGTTCATCCGCAAGTCTGCCGGTAGCTCGGTAAAGTTGACAACGCCTCACACTGGGGACAACTCATTCCAGCTCGCTCAGGATGGCCGACATCATTTTGTCCTTGGCAGCGGCGAACATATCCAGAAATGAATTTGGGGTGTTTGTAGTCGCGTCATGCTTGGCACTCCATGCGGTGATCTCAAGCATGACCGGTAAGAGGTCTTTGCCTTTTGGCGTGAGCGAGTAGATGAGTTTCGATCGATTGTCGGGTGCAACGGTCTTCTCGACGATTTCATGCTCTTCGAGCCGCTTGAGTCGGTCGGCCAGGATGTTGGTCGAAATTCTCTCATCGGATTCAAGAAACTCGCCGTACGTCCGCTTCCCTTTGAACATCAGGTCGCGAACGATCAGCAATGTCCACTTGTCGCCGAAAGTCTCCAGCACAAAATTGATTGGACAGTTCGAACGGCAGACTTCGGAGCTTCGAGCCATGCGTCTCCCTAAAGGAGGTACTTGCATTTTGCAAGCATCTCGCGGTACCCTGCGGAGACTTGCATAACGCAAGTGCTAAGGCGGGGGACGAACGGATGGATTCATTCAGACTGTTGGCCAGCAGCGCGGGGATTGCTGTGTTCGTGCTCCTTGCGCTCACGTACTGGTACCAGTGGAGTGCCCGAACCCTGACACAGCCCGAGGTTGACGCCTATATGGCAACAATCGAGGCACAGACCCAGAATCCGGGCGCAAAGCATGACCTTCCTGCATTGCGCAAGTTTCTCGAGGAGGACGACGGCAAGCCAGTCTATACCGCCAACATGTATCAATTTAACGAGGTAGCTGGCTATCCGGAGGAATCCGGTTTCGGCGGAACCGGCGAAGAGGCGTATGACCGGTTCAGCTCAGTAATGATCTCGCTGATGACCAAACGCGGCTCACACCCCGTTTACGGGAGCACTTGGGCAGATGAGGCTAATAGCAAGTGGGATCGAATCGTCATTGTCAGATATCGCAGTCGACGGGATCTAGTCGACTTGTTTGCAACCGATGCCTTCGCCGAAGCCTCTTTGCACAAATGGGCCAGCTTGCGTGAACATGACCGAATGCTCGTTCAGGCGCTGCATATTCCGGACGGCAAGTATATTGCCATATTGATAGCGCTGGTTGTGGGGGGCGTCGTTTATGTTGTTGGTCGAACTCGGCTGCAACTCTCGAGCTGATCCTACGCGTTCGCTTCGCTCACAAGGGACGTTGCTAGTTTGTTAGTTTCTTGAGCGCGTGTCCCCCAACTTTTTTCCTGCCGTGAGTGTTCCCTGCGGCTTTGTTGACGCCATAACGGTCGGACTACAGATCATCGCCCGCCCCGATGAAGATGCGAAGCTGCTACAGGTCGCCAGCGCTGTCGCCCGGGCGTTCTCAAACGACCACCGACCTTCAATCTCGTGACATGTTACTCACTGGGGGAGACCCGTGCCCGTTTCAGGACGGATGTAATCGCCGCAATAACCAGGTCGGGGGCATCTTTGTGGATATAGTGTCCGCAACGATCGCAGATCGTATGGGTGGATTCGCTGGTTAGGGTCGCTAACGATCGCTGAGTCTCGAGCCACACCTCGTAAAACAGGGCGCCGGTGAACATTGGTTTGCCTCTCGTCAACACCACCAGTGGGACGTCTGGAAACGGTGCTGCATTCAATACTTCAGCCATCGTTTGATCTCCGCCCGCCAACTCTTTTTGAGCGGCGTACGGTAGCAACGCCGAGAGTAGGGCGGGCGGCGTGCAAGATCCCGCCTCGGCGATCTCGCATTGTCGCGTGAAGTCGCCGTGCCTGGAGTCGACGAGTACAACACCGGCGATCTCGTCGGGATAGGTTCTCGCATAGAGCTCCACGTAGGTGCCGCCTAGCGAATGACCGACAAAGATGTACGGCGGTTTCAAATCGAGCGCTTGCAGGGTTGCGCGCAACTCTCGAACGATGGTGTTTCCGGTGCGCTGTTGGTTCGCGCTTCTGCTGGCCTTGTAGCCTGCGCGGTCGTAGGCGAATACCTGCGTCTGCCTCGCAATCTCGGCAAAGACCGGTCGCCAGCTGTCCTTGCCGTCGCCCAGTCCCGATTGCAGAATGACGGTCGGTGATCCCGATCCATCGAGGATGTAGGAGTGCTTTGCTGCAGCCGTGGTGACGAGCTCGGCGACTGGCAAGATTGAACATCCGCCCAAACACACAATAGCGGCGATCAACGCGATTCCCGTTGGTTGCATGATGTCCCCCCAGCCTCTCAGCCTGAAAACTCCAGACGTACTTCAAGTTCGTGAACATCCGGCCTAGGGCCCTTTGACCGGCTGTCCAGACCGCAATTGATTGGTTGGTAAAACATTCCGCGCCAACGAATTCCACCGTTTCACCAGCCGATGATCCCCGAGCGCAGGTTGAAGTAGCCTTTGAGAACCGCGCCGATGGGAAACAATGCGCCGGAAAGAACCGGTCGCCGCTGCCGCCGGGCCCACCCGATCGAAGCTGCGAGAGCTAACACGACTCCCGCCAGGCCGAACCAATGAGCCAGGGAACTCCGATCGGCATGAATGCAACGAAGGGCCCGAGCTTTAACGCGAACGAAGCGAGGCATCGGCAAAGGAGTATGCGAAAGGGGGGACTTGAACCCGCGGAGGCGCAAGCCGCGGTGATGGAAATCAAGTGCCAGTGTTGCAGGGTGTTGGGCTGGTTTGCGTAGATTGGCCCCTGAGGGGCCAATCTGTTCGTGGCGACTTTAGACGGCTTCCTGCAGCACCTGGACTTCCTTCTCGAGCTTGGGGCCAAGACGGTCCTTTTCTATTTCGAGGTCGTACCGCCCTTGCAGATTGACCCAGAACTTCTCCGAGAGACCGAAGTATCGCGAGAGCCGTAGGGCTGTATCTGCAGTGATCGCCCGTTTGCCCAGGACGATGGCGTTGATCCTGCGTGGGTCGACCTTGATGTCACGGGCCAGGCGGTACTGGCTTACGCCGAGTGGCTCGAGGAACTCCTCTGCCAGAATCTCGCCCGGATGGATCGGCTGCATCTTCTTGCTCATCGGCTTGGTCTCCTCAATCGTGGTAGTCGACGATTTCGACATCGTGCGCGTTTGCGCCCCTCCAGCGGAAGCAGATTCGCCATTGGTTGTTCACTCGGATGCTGTATTGCCCGCGACGATCCCCCGTGAGTTTTTCCAACCGGTTGCCTGGTGGCACTCGCAGATCCTCAATTGCCTCGGCGGCTTCGAGCATGAGCAGCTTGCGCAGCGCCGCCCGTTGCAGCTCTGGAGCAAACCGCCGTACCCGTTCGCGGCGGAATATCTGCTCGGTCCGCCGATCCGCAAACGACGTGATCACCCGAGAAGCTTAGCGCAGCGCGCTAATAGCGTCAAGCGCTATGGTCTGCGGGTTTAGGGAGCACTGGAGATGTCCGGTGGGCATTGTCAACTTGAGCGAGCGCACGGTTCGCTTCGCTCACAAGGGACGTTGCTAGATTGTTAGTTTCTTGAGCGCGCTCGTTTCGAGGTCTTTTCCCTAGGACCGTATTTTCGATTCTCGAGGTTGGGAGCGCCGCTTTTGAAATCTCTCGGGCCAGTGTTCACGCAGGCGATTGCACGCTCACAGCGGGAATTGTTCCCGATTTAACAATGTTGCCTCCCTTTTAACGCCTTACGTAGTGAAGGGATCGCCCCGCACACGTTTGCTCACTGGTGTCTCGTGGTCATGGGACGCTGCTGGATCGTCGAGAGAGTGCGGGGGCGACGGTGTTTCCATGCCGCGAGTGGCGCGATTGGATTTCGAGGGTGGGCTCTACCACGTGATCGGTCGTGGTGTGGAGCGGCGCAAGATTTTTCGCTCTCCTCGAGATTGCGAGGATTTCGAGGAAAGACTTTCCGTTCTATTGGAAGACGAGGAAATGAGACTGTTCGCCTACGCGCTGATGGTGAACCACTTCCATCTCGTGCGACGCCATCGACCACGAGTGGCTGCTGAAGTTCGTCGAGCACCGGATAGCGGACCAGCGCGTTCTTCGTCACATCAAGAAGTGGCTAAAGGCGGGCGTGCTGGAGGACGGGATACTCCGGTACCAGGAGTGCGGAACACCACAGGGAGGAAGTATCTCCCCGTTGCTAGCCAACATCTACCTACACTACGTGTTGGACCTGTGGGTAGAGCGATGGAGAAGGACGCAGACGGATGACGATGTGATCGTCGTCCGGTACGCCGACGACTTCATTGTGGGCTTTCAAGCCCGTGCTGATGGCGAGCGGTTCCTCGAGGACTTGCGTGAGCGATTGCGGAAGTTTGGGTTGGAGCTGCACGGCGACAAGACCCGGCTGCTCGAGTTTGGACGCTTCGCGGCGACCAAACGGAAGAGCCGGGGACAAGGCAAACCGGAGACCTTCAACTTCCTCGGGTTCACGCACATCTGCGCGGAGACGATGAAGCACAGGAGGTATGTGGTCGTGCGCAAAACCGAGCGCGCAAAGATGCGGACGAAGCTCAGACACATCAAGATCGAGCTACGCCGGCGAATGCACGATCCCGTCCCGGAAGTCGCACAGTGGCTGAGCTCTGTGCTGCGTGGGCACTATCAATACTACGGAGTGCCGTTCAACGCGCGAACACAGGGCACCTTCCGGCGACAAGTGATTCGGCTGTGGTTCCGCGCACTCCGGCGCCGGAGCCACAAAACACGACTCACCTGGGACCGAATGGACCGGCTACAACGTTGGCTTCCTCAACCCCGCATCGTTCATCCTCATCCCGGACAGCGACTGTGCGTTACCACCCGAGGCAGGAGCCGGATGCGGTAGTCCCGCACGTCCGGATCTGTGCGGGGGGCACCGGGTAACCGGTGTCCCTACCGCGACGAAAGCGCCGATCAAGATCCAACCATCGCGGAGCTTGCGGAGCACGTGCGAAGCAACGCGGCCCTCTTGGAGGAGCCGTCTCAGGACCAGGGATGAGGAAACGGGCTGCAACGTGGGCTCCCGGGCTCGCCTGCTGCCCCAAAGACACGGAGATGTGATAACGGAAACCATGGCAACATCGACAAGCGATAGCCTGAAACCTGACTACGGAATCGACGCTCCCGTCGTGCTTCGGCGCCTGATCATTCTCGGGGTCGTCGGCGTTCTCCTCGCATTGCTCGTACGACCCCTCCTGGAGAATGCGGCGCCCTCCTGGTTCGAGAGCGCAGCGGGAACGGCCGGGAAGATCGGGATCGGCTGTCTGATCGTTGCGGGGATGCTTTTCTGGGGGAGCAAGGTCACGAAGTTCCGCATGCGGGACAGAGTCCTGGACAGTATTCCGTGGCGTGGCGACGAACACGTTCTCGACGTTGGATGCGGCCACGGCCTCATGCTGATCGGCGCCGCCAAGCGGGCCGTTTCCGGTAGAGCCGTCGGAGTCGACGTCTGGCGAGAATACGACCAGGCCGACAACAAGGCCGCCGTCCCTTTGGCCAACGCGCGGATCGAGGACGTCGCGGGGCGCGTCGATGTTCGGGACGGCGACGCACGAGAGCTGCCGTTCGAGGACGAGTCTTTTGACGTGGTGGTGTCGAGTCTGGCGATCCACAACATCGACGAGAAGCGGGAAAGAGAGCAGGCGATTCGAGAGATGGTGCGGGTCCTCAAGCCCGGTGGCCACATCGGAGTGCTCGACATCCTCCGCTCGTACGAATACGCTCGCGTCCTCCGAGATGCTGAGTTCGACGACGTAAAGAGGAAACTCGTCGGTCACTCCGTCCTTCCAGTCTTCCAGGTGACGGGGAGGAAACCAATCGACACGGACTCGCAGTCGACCGACCGCAGCTAGGCTGATCGGCGGGTCAGGTATCCACACAAAGTTCCCCTTGAGTTGAGCGCTATCAAATACTACCTTTCGATAGCACTGAGGCTTCAGGAGGTCCCGATGTCGCAAGTTCAACTCGCTGCCCGTATCGATGCTCGCGTGAAAGAAGCATTGGACCGCGTTTGCAACGCGCGGGGTTTGAAGATGAATCGTTTCGTCGAGGACGCCATCCTCGGTAAGCTCGAGGAGCTGGAGGACATCGAGGATCTCAAAGCGATTCGCTGTGAGCCGACCCGCCCTCTCGCGGCGGTGCTCAAAGACCTCGGGCTGGATGGCAAGTTATAGGATCGAAGTCTCGGCGACCGCTGAGAAGCAACTAAGGAAACTAGGCCGCGACGATCGCATTCGGGTAGTGCGGGCAGTGCAACATTTGGCGACGGATCCTCGTCCGTCAGGGTGCCGCAAACTCGAAGGTTATGACGACGTCTACCGTATCCGAATTGGCAGGTATCGTGTGTTGTACAGCATTGACGGCAAGCGAATCATCGTGACTGTGCTGAAGGTCGCTCACCGTAGGGACGTCTATCGCTAGTCTGGAGCTGTCCGACGGATCCACTGAGCCGCGGCAGGTCGGTGGGGGGGGAGAGGGGACGAATCAGCTTCAGAAAGTCGAAGATTTGGCCCCCGAAAAGTCGCCCACGTCGGAAGTGTCCGAAACTCCGGACGATTTAGAATGCGAAAGGGGGGACTTGAACCCCCACGGGTGTTACCCCACAGGATCCTGAATCCTGCGCGTCTGCCAATTCCGCCACTTTCGCGTCCGTGGATCTCAGCCGAGTTTGATAGCCGGGCCGTGATGGGAAGGCAAGGTAGTCTTGGTGTGGGTGGGTTCTTCAACAGCCTGTTCAGGGATTTCCCCGGGGGCGTCTTGATGCAGTTTGCGCCTCCTGTTAGCGGCGGCAGGGAAGTGCCGTCATGTCGGCGGTGACAACGTTTGGAGGAGAATTAGAGATGCGAAAGACTACGTGGTTGATGGTGGCTGTGGCGGTATCCGGTTTGGTTGGGGTTGGCTGCGGTAGTGACGATGGCGATGGCGGCAGCAACGACGGTCCGGTTCCGACCGCGACCGCTTCTCAGAATACTCCCTTGCCGACGGCGACGGTTGGTGGATCTGCTCCTACCGCGACTCCGGGTGGCAGTGGGGTCAGTGCTCAGGCGCAAGCGTTCGTTGGTAGTGTCGTCAGCAGTGTTGCGAGTCTCGCGGACATGCAGGGGGATGGTTCGGGCGCTGGACTGATCGATTTTCCGGTTACCTCGCCGTGTCTGACCAGTGGGACGTCGACCATCGACTGCATGACCTCTGGTGCTGGCGTTGAGTTCTCTTCGAATTTCAACCTGTGCCGCAACCAATTCGGCGCCACCGACTCTTTTATCGATGGTTCTGTGACGATCGATTCGAATGGATCGTGTCTCAATCCATTCCCAACGGGACAGACGGTTACGATCACCTTCGTCGGCGACATCGATACGTCGAATACCGATACCGGTGACAGTTTCTCGGGAACGCTCGACACTGTGAGCGAGGTGACGCGCCTGGCCAACGGCACGGTCGAACTCGACGCATCGGGCACCGTGACTTCGGACTGCGTCGGCGGCACAGGTACTTTTGAAACGCTCGAGACGATCGTTCTGCCCGCCGATGGTCCGTGTCCGACCGCGGGTCGCATGTCGTTCTCCCTCAATGGCGATGCGCACGAGGTCGTTTACTCGGCAAACGGGCTTACGATTGACGGTCAGATGTTTGATAGCTGCGAGGACGTCGCAAGCTGTACGAACTAACGCTGTAGACGTACTTCGAAATAGCGCTCCGCAAGTTTGGGCCCGACGCAATTGTGCGCCGGGCCCTTTTGTTTGTTGCTGGCTGGTTGCGATTTAGGGGTTGACGAGAGCCGATTTCTAGGGCGATTATCCGCTCCATGATGCGGTATGTGTTCGTGGTCTTAGGAATGTCTCTTTGGGTTGGTTCAGCAGCGCAGGCGCAGGATTGCCTGGGCGATTGCGATGGTGACAACCGGGTCGTCGTCAGTGAGTTGGTTCGTGGCGTTAATATCGCGCTCGGACGAAGTGAGTTGTCGAGCTGCCCAGCGTTTGATGACGGAAGCGGCATCGTGCGGGTGAGCACGCTGGTTCGCGCTGTCCGCAACGCGCTCGACGGCTGTCCGCCTGTTGTGCCGACTGCGACCGCGACTGCAACAGAGAGTGCTACGATCGCGGTTCCAACCGATACCGCCACCGTTGCCTTACCGACCGATACACCTACCGAAGTGGCCACATTGACCGCGACAAACACTCTCACACCGACTTCTACGCCGACGCAGCCCAGCGGTACTCCGACCTTGACCGCGACCGTCGTTGATCTGACCGCGACTCCGACCGGAACGGCGGAGGCGACGCTCACCCCGACACTACCGCTACCCACGGCGACGGCCACAGACAGTGGCCCCGCAACGCAAACCCCGACACAACCCCTTCCCACCGCGACCGCGACTGGAAGTGCTGCCGCGACGCTTACGCCGACACGACCCGCGGGTACGCCGACCGCCACGCAGACGGCACCGGAGGCGACCGCAACCTCGACCGGTGGGTCGCCTACCGCGACGGCAACCGAAGCCGATGCGACGTTTACGCCAACGGCTTCTCCGACCGGTTCAGCCGAGTCTACGCTGACGCCGACGGCTGCGCTGGACACTCCTACTGCTACCGTGCCGGCGGGTACCCCGACCGAGACGGTGCCAGCGGATACGCCAACAGCGACGGTACCAGCCGATACACCGACCGCGACGGTCCCCGCGGACACGCCGACAGCGACGGTTGAGCCGACCGCCACCGAAACACTTCCGGTGCCGACGATTACGTTCACGCCGACGGGGACGCCAGGTGGGACGACTGGTCTTACCTTCCAAGGGGCGTTGCCGCCCACGACGGGTCGCTTCCTCTATCAGGCCATGGTGGGTCTGTCAGGATCTGACGCGGAGTGCGACGCTCAATTCGCCGGTAGTCATTCGTGCAGTATCGAAGAACTCGAAGGGGCCGAAGCCGACGGTGAGCTGGTCGGCGCCAAAGATGTCGAGGGTGATGACGTCGCGTCGTTCTGGGCGATCGATGCGTCGCGCCTCGACGACGATCAGTGTGGAGCGACGGTGCCTTGGGACTACCAGACTGCGCACACGGGCCAGTTTGCTGACGCTGTGACGCTCGATGGTGGTAGTGGGGAGCTGGGCCCTCTGACCGAGGATAATGGTTGCTTTCAACAGCGCTGGGTTGGGTGTTGCCTCTAAAGTCCCAAGGCCCAAGTCTCAAATCTCAGGTCCCAGGTCCCAGGTCCTATGTCTCCTGGGTACTTGCATATCTACTTTTGTAGGGCGATAGTTCCGGCATTGTTCGCATTGCGTTCGCGCGTTAGCGATTGTATCAGCAACGGTAGCGTCGGGGTGAATGAGCTCGTCGTTGGTTGTGACGATATTTTGGAGGAGTCGAGGGATGACAAGTACTAGGTTTTTGGCGGTGGCGGCGGCATTCGTATTGGTGTTCGGTTTGATCGGTTGCGGTAGCGACGACGATAGCAACAACAACCTTCCGAATCCCACGGCGACGGCCGTGCCCAATACTCCGGTGCCGCCGACGGCTGAAGCGACGGCGACAGAATCCGTACCGTCGCCGACCAGCACTTTCATCCCGACGGCTACGCCGGTTACGACGGCCAGTGCGATCTTCCGAGGTGCTTTGCCGCAGACGAATGGCCGCTTTAGCTTCCAGGCGACGATTGGCATCGCTGGCGCGGAAGCCGAGTGCGATGTGCAGTTCGCTGGCAGTCACGCGTGTACGGTCCAAGAGCTGCAGGCAGCGGCTGCAGCCGGTGAGCTCTCTGGCGCGCAAGATATCGACGGCAACGACATCTCAGAGTTTTGGGCGATCGATCCCTCTAGACCAGCGGTCGACCAGTGCGAAGTGAGCGTGCCGTGGGATTACGCAACGGCGCACACCGGACAATTTGCCGACGCCGTCGCTCTCGACGCCAGTGCCGGGACGCTGGGCGCGCTGAGGGAAGATACGATTTGCGCGACCCAGAAGTGGGTTGGTTGTTGTATGTAGGGCTCGCTTCGCTCGCCCGGGTACTGGGTACGGGGTACGGGGTGCTGGGTACGGGGTACTCGGGGGCTCTTGGTGTTGCCGATCCCTGGGGCTTTGTTTAGCGATGGACGCGTGCCGGTCGCGAGGGGTACTGTGCGTTGATGAACGCGCGATGTCTTGGGCTGGGACTTTTGTTGGCGATGCTCTCTCCGGCGCTTGCCGTCGGGCAATCTTGTCTCGGCGATTGCAACGGTGATCGAGAGGTAAGAGTTAGCGAACTGATTCGGGGTGTCAGTATCGCACTCGGTCGCAGCCAGCTGGCTTCATGTCCCGCTTTTGATGACGGTACCGGGACGGTGCGGATTGGCTCCTTAGTTTTAGCCGTACGACGGGCGCTGGACGGTTGCCCGTCGGTTCCGACGCCGACGCCCGACGAGCCGACTCCGGTGCCCACGCCGACAACTACCACCCGGGTCTTCTACGGCGACCTTCACGTTCACTCGACGTTGTCGTTACCCGATTTGTCCTCAGGAATTTCGACACCTGAAGAAGCCTTCGCGACGGCTCGCGACGACATCGGTCTCGACTTCATGGCGATCACGGATCACGACAGCTTTCTGACCCAGGAAGAGTGGGACTCGATCCCGCCGATGACGCGAAGGGCCAACGACCCTGGGACGTTCGTTGCTTTCTTGGGGGTAGAGTGGACACACCGCTGGCATATGAATGTGCAGTTCCTCGGCGACGATGAACAGTTCTGCGATTGTATCGAAGGTTTTCAGTTCAACGACGCCTATCGCGAACTCATCGGCGCACGCCGCGCTGCCGGCCACGTCAATCATCCTAAGGCTCTGTTTCTTCCCGACTGGTCGATGGTGGACGATACCTTGGTGACGAATGTGGAGGTGTGGAACGCCGCCACGAACGAACAAGAGTTGGGATTTAGCGGCGCGTTGTGGGCGCTTCGCGCTGGCTTCCGGTTCGGATTGATCGGTGCTTCGGATGACCACCGGACCGAAACCGCCGCCTTTATCGGGCGCGGCATTGCTGGCTGTCATGCCGCGGAGCTGACGCGACAGTCGTTGATTGGAGCTCTGCACGAGCGCCGATGTTTCGCGACGACCGGTGAGAGAATCGTCGTCGACATGGTCGTCAACGGCACTCCAATGGGAGGCGTTTTGGCGGCTGCTCTCGGTACCGAGGTGCAGGTGCAGGTGCAGGTTGACGCGACGGATGCACCGCTAACGGTTGAACTGGTCAAGAACGGAGACGTTGTCGACCAAACTACGTGCGACGAAGTGGACTGTACGATGAGATCCGAAGTCGTGGTGCGCGATCCGAATACATTCGTTTACGCGCGCATTCTACAATCGGATGGCGGCCGGGCCTGGAGTAGCCCGGTTTGGATCAATGGTTCCTGCTTCGCCGACGACCTGTGCATCCAAGGGCGTCTGGCGCCGGGTGGAGATAGCGGTTCAGATGATTGTTTGGCCGAATTCTTGTTTCCGGAAGATGGATCCGTGTCCGGGTATGATGTTGATACCGGCGAGGTCGTTTGTACGGACGGCGACGTGGCCTGCGACATTGGTTCGACGCCGAGCGAGTGCCTGGTGGAGCTTGGTTTCTGCTTTCGGGTCAATGACTCGCGTTTGCCCGAGTGTAGGCCGACGCGCGCTGACGCCTTCGAAGTTGTGAGTCCTGGCGCCGATGCCCGGCGTCTTTCCCTGGACTGGGAGAATCGCGGCGCCCTCAACGCGATTTTCCAGGCCGCCCATACGGCGCCGGACAAGCCCCGCTGTTCGCCGCTCTCGATGGTACGGGTGCCGGCGGGCGAGACTAAGGTCTTCGAGGTGGAGACAAGGGCTGGCAGTCGGACCGATCGGGACCGGCTGACGGTTGAATGCGTACCGCGCTAGGGCCTGGCTTGATTCGATGACCGTTGGCTCAGTGCCCTGGCTATCTTGAATGGTGGCCGGGGATGCGGGAGAGTTGGAACCTGATTGGACTGGTGCGGCGAGGGTCACGGGGCCCTTTCGCCGACTGGTCTCACCTGGAGACGATTCTTAATACAATAGTTGGCGTAGCCGCGGCTGATCCCCTCATCCCAACCTTCTCCCGGAGGGAGAAGGGGTCCGGGGGAAGGCGGCCGAGGTGGCGAACCGGGGCTATTGGTTGCTTGACTGAAAGTTGAAGATGCCTGAACTTCCCAAAATTTACGATCCGAAAGTCAGCGAGCAGAAATGGTATGACCTTTGGGCTGAGCGCGGCTATTTTCACGGCGATGAGAACCGCGAGGGTGCAAAGTACAGTGTTGTGATCCCGCCGCCGAACGTCACCGGGATGCTGCATCTTGGACACGTGTTGAACAACACGATCCAGGATATCGCGGTTCGCTACCGGCGAATGTGCGGTGACAACGTGATGTGGATGCCGGGGATGGATCATGCCGGCATCGCGACGCAGAACGTCGTCGAGAAGAAGCTGGCGAGTGAAGGTACGGATCGCCATGCCCTCGGCCGCGACAAGTTCGTCGAGCGCGTCTGGGACTGGAAGGAGGAGTACGGTGGCGTCATCCTCCAGCAACTCAAGCGTCTCGGTGCTTCATGCGACTGGGAGCGAGAGCGCTTCACAATGGACCCTGGCCTGTCCGCTGCAGTGCGCGAGGTCTTCGTTCACCTGTACGAAAAGGGCCTGATCTATCGCGGCCATCGGATCATTCACTGGTGTGTCCGCTGTCACACGGCCTTGTCTGACGAAGAGGCGGTTGTCTCGGAGGGTGGTGAAAAAGGGCACCTCTGGCACATCCGTTACCGCACAGGCGACGGAGGGCCTGGAGTCGTTGTCGCAACGACGAGGCCGGAGACCATGCTGGGCGATACCGGCGTGGCGGTGCATCCGGAGGATGAACGCTACGCCGACCTACTTGGGCATAGCGTCGTTCTTCCTTTGCTCAATCGACCGATTCCAATCGTCGCCGACGAGCACGTTGATCGAGAGTTTGGTACCGGCGCGGTCAAGGTAACGCCGGCGCATGATGCGAACGACTTCGACATGGGGCACCGGCACGGGTTGCCGTCGATCACCATCATGAACACCGACGGCAAGATCAACGCCGAGGGTGGCCCGTACGCGGGGATGGAGCGTTACGCGGCCCGCAAGAGGTTGGTCGCCGATCTCGAGGAACAGGGCTTTCTCGAAGAAGTCGAAGACTACAGTGTCCCGATCCGCCGATGTCAGCGCTGCGAGACGGTGATCGAGCCGTATTTGTCGAAGCAGTGGTTCGTGAAGATGGAGCCGTTGGCCAAGCCTGCGATTGCCGCGGTCGAGTCGGGCGCGCTGAAGTTCTCACCCGATCGCTGGACCGGTGTGTATCTGCATTGGCTCACGAACATTCGCGATTGGTGCATTAGCCGCCAGCTGTGGTGGGGGCATCGGATTCCGGTTTGGTACTGCCAGGAATGCGGCGCTGAAAACGTCAGCAGAGAAGATCCCGAACGCTGTGCAAAGTGCGGCGACGACGAGTTGGTGCAAGACCCCGACGTGCTCGACACGTGGTTCAGCTCCTGGCTTTGGCCGTTCTCGACCATGGGGTGGCCGGAGAAGACACCGACACTCGAACGCTTCTACCCCACCGACATGCTTGCAACCGGGGCCGACATCATTTTCTTTTGGGTCGCTCGGATGGTGATGGCCGGGTACGAGTTCATGGGCGAGTGTCCGTTTAGCGACGTGTACCTCAACAGCATCGTGCGCGACGGCAAGGGGCGCAAGATGTCGAAGTCTCTGGGGAACTCGCCGAACCCGATCGATGTGATGGATGAGTACGGTGCCGACGCGTTGCGCTTTACGATCGTGTCGCTGGCTCCGACCGGGCAGGACGTTCGCTTCGAGCGCGAAAAGACGGAGTTTGGCCGCAACTTTGCGAATAAGATCTGGAACGCGACGCGTTTTGCCTTGATGAACCTCGAGGGGGCCGACCTCACGACTTGGGAGGAAGGGACGCGCCCGCAAGGGCTTGATCTCCCGTCGCGCTGGATCCTCTCACGGCTTCAAAGTGCGATTGACGAAACTCGTTCGGCGCTCGACGATTACCGCTTCAATGACGCCGCTTCGACGATCTACAGATTTCTGTGGGGCGAGGTTTGCGATTGGTACGTCGAGCTCATCAAGCCGACTCTGTACGGAGAAGATCTCGCTGCCAAGACGATGGTCGGTACGACACTGGTGACCGTACTCGATCGGGTCATGCGCTTGTTGCATCCGTTCATGCCGTATCTCACTGAGGAGATCTGGCAGGCATTGCCGATGCATCGCGATTCGGACTCGATCATGATTGCGCGGTTCCCAGAAGCGGTCGAAGTGTGGCGCGATCAAGATGCGGAGCAGGTCGTTTCGGTGCTGATCGACACCGTGACTGCGGTGCGCGGGATCCGTTCCGAATTCTTATTGTCGCCGAAAGACCCGGTTGTGGTGAGTGTTGCTGCGAATAGCGGTCGCGCTGACCGTATCGATCAAGTTCGATCGTTCGTGGAGAATCTCGGTCGCGTCGGGGGGATCGAGATTCTCGAGGGCGAAGAGCGTCCGACCGGACAGGCGAGTGCCGCAATCGTCGGGTTGGGCGAGATCTTCGTGCCGTTGGGTGATTCGGTTGACCGCTCCGCGGTCAGTGAACGAATGGAGCGCGAGAAAGCGAAGATCGAGAAAGAGCTGAAGGGCGTCGACAAGAAACTGTCGAGGCCTGATTTTGTCAACAAGGCGCCGGCCGACATTGTCGAGAAGGAACGTCAGAAAGCCGAGACGTTGCGCGATCGAGCCCGCGTGCTCGATGGTCACCTGGCTGCCTTGAGAGTCTGAGTCGAATGGATATTTTTCATCTGCCTGCGGTTGAGTCGCTGGTCCGCGCCGCCCTCGCCGAGGATCTTGGTCGCGGAGATCTGACGACTCGGCTGACGGTTGGTCCGGAAGTAAACGGCGCGGCAACCATCGTGGCGAAGCAGGAGGGAGTGCTAGCGGGCGCTCCGATCCTTCGGAGAGTCTTTGATTGCCTTGGTGCTGAGTCTGTTGCGATCGACTTGTTGGCCGAGGAGGGGGCTAGTTTCTCGGTTGGCGATGTCATCGTTCGGTTGAAGGGGGCGGCCGTCGATTTGCTCGAAGGCGAACGTGTTTCGTTGAATTTTCTACAGAGATCGTGCGGCGTGGCGACGACCTCGCGCCGCTTCGCCGAGGCGGTGTCTGGCACGGGGGTTCGTGTTGTCGACACGCGCAAGACTACGCCTGGGTTTCGCGTGCTCGAAAAGTACGCGGTGCGGATCGGCGGTTGCTACAACCATCGTGGCGGACTCGATGACGGAATTCTGATCAAGGACAATCACATCGTCGCAGCGGGCGGAGTTGCGGCCGCTGTGCAGCGTGCGCGCGACGGTGCACCTCATACGATCAAGATCGAGGTCGAGTGCACGAGCAGCGACGAAATCGCCGCGGCCCTGGCGGCGGGCGCCGATATCATCCTGCTCGATAACATGTCGGTCGATGAGCTCGAGGCGGCAGTGCAGCAGATTGGCGGAAGGGTCGTCACCGAAGCGTCCGGCGGCGTGGATCTGTCCACCGTTCGCGCGATCGCCGAAACCGGAGTCGATATGATCTCGGTCGGAGCCCTAACGCACTCTGCCGGAGCAATCGATCTAAGCATGCGGCTGCACTTGGAATGAATGTGCCGCGATCAGGACAACAGTCCCCCCTCCATACCAAGGGCGGTCGATCGATGTCGCGAAACGAGTACCTGCCGAAAACCCGAGAGCCTTCCCCTCTACCTCCGGGAGCTAAGGGTGAGGGGATCAAAATGCGAACTTCCTTCTTGCCCCTGTGCCGCAGTGCTTTCGGCGCATCCTCAAGGCGGAGACTGGCGTGCGCCAGCAGCATTTCATCCCCTCATCCTGACCTTCTCCCGGAGGGAGAAGGAACTTGGTCGCCAGCGTGCGCCGGCCGCGTTGGACGCCAGCTCGCGCAAAGGGACTTTGAGATGAGAGCTGAGCAATTAGGGACTGCCCTCGGTAAGGGGAGGGGTTTTTGGGTGGCGGCAAGTGGGTTGGAGCGGTGACCGCCGACTCCGGGCCTCTGACTCCCGAAGCTGTCGCCGCGCATTCGACCGCGAAGTGGATCGGTGCGCAGATGCACTGCCTCGACGCGGTCGATTCGACGAATACGCGGGTGCGCGAGCTTGGTCTCAACGGGGCCCCCGACGGGACCGTTGTTTTTGCCGAAGAGCAGAGTTCGGGGCGTGGTCGGCTCGGTCGCACTTGGGTTTCGCCCCGAGGGCGCAATGTCTACGCATCGATCCTGTTGCGCAGCGACCTTCCGGCCGATCAATTGTCACAAATCAGTTTGACCGCCGGCCTGGCAGCTTGTGAGGCGGTAGGGCAGTGGTGTGATGCGCGACTGAAGTGGCCCAACGATGTTCTCGTCGGAGGACGCAAGGTGGTCGGGATCCTCGCCGAGCTCGAGTCGCGTTCGACTGAGCGCTTTGTGGTTCTGGGGATCGGCGTCAATGTCAATCTTCAGCTCTCGGATTTGCCACCGGACCTAAGGGACAAAGCCGGGTCGATTGCGATCGCGATGGGTGAGTTGATCAGTCGGTCTGAAGTGGCTGGGACTTTGCTCAGTCGGATCGAAGCGCGCTATGACGAGTTGCGTGGTGTTGGATTTGGTCGAATTGCCGAGGAGTGGGGACGACGCGCTGAGTTTGTCGGCAAGCAAATTCGCGTCGCGGAACCCGGCGGTATCGTTGAGGGAGAGGTCGTAGGGCTGGCCTCTGACGGAGCGTTATGCTTGAAGCGCAAGGACGGACAGAAACATAAGGTTTTGGCTGGAGATGTCACCGTATTGGATGGATACTAGGCTAGGCGCTGTAGAGCGTTTGCGGCATGCCTTTGGGCGGGACCACGGTACTTTGAACTCATGAAACTACTTGCGATCGACGTTGGCAATACGCACACGGTCCTGGGCGTTTACGAAGACAAGAAGCTGCTCAATCACTGGCGTTTGCAGACGGCCGAGGGCCGTACGAGTGATGAGTATGCTGTGCTAATTCAGGGCTTGCTAGGCGGCCCCGAGGGCAAGTCGCTGGAAGGCGCGGCCCTTTCGTGCGTCGTCCCGCCGATGACCCGGGTCGTCGAGAAGGTCTGTCGGCGGTTGTTTGGCATCGAGGCACTCGTCGTAGGGCCCGGGGTTCGCACAGGAATGCCGATTCTCTACGACAAGCCGCAAGAAGTCGGCGCCGACCGTATCGTCAATGCCATCGCGGCGTATGAGCGGACCAAGGATACGACGATCGTAGTTGATTTCGGTACGACGACGAACTTCGACTACGTCACCGCCAAGGGTGAGTATGTCGGCGGCGTCATTTGCCCTGGATTGGGCATCTCGAGCCAAGCGTTGTTCGCCCGTGCCGCGAAGTTGTACGAAGTGGAGTTGGTGCGGCCGAAGGGCGTCGTTGGCCGTAACACGGTGCATGCCGTGCAATCGGGTCTCGTCTACGGCCATGTCGCGATGATTGACGGGATCGTCGAACGGATTCAGGAAGAGAACAACATCAAGGCCAGAGTCTTGGCGACCGGCGGCCTGGCGACCTTGCTCGCGCAAGAATCGAAGACGATCGAAGTAGTGGACGAATTCTTGACGCTCGACGGTTTGAGGTTGCTGTTCGAGCGGAATAGCGAATAACCTACCGTGCGGGATCGAGGCGCGGCGGAAAGCGAACGGAGGTAGCGATGGCAAGCGGCGATGTCACCCAGATCCGAAATGTTGGAATCGTAGGGCAGGGCGGAGCCGGCAAGACGTCGATCGCAGAGGCGCTTTTGTTTTGCACCGGTGCGACGAATCGACTCGGCAGCGTCGACGATGAAACTTCGAACTTTGACGTCGAGCCGGAGGAGCAGCGACGCAAGCTCAGTCTGACGACCGCCCTCCATCACGGCGCTTGGAAAAGGTGCGACATCACCATCCTCGACACGCCGGGTTACGCCAACTTCCTCGCCGATGGCTTGAACTGCCTGCGGGCCTGCACCGGCTTGGTGTTCGTGGCCGAGGCAGCGGGCGGGTCGCTGAAAGTCGAAGCCGAGCGGATTTGGGCGCGTGCCGACGAATTGGGTCTGCCGCGGCTTGCGTTTGTCACGAAGATGGACCGTGAACGCGCAGACTTTGATGCTGCGGTGGCAGATCTCAAATCGACCCTCGGCGCCAATGCTGTGCTGGTTCAGTTGCCGATCGGCAGTGCCGATACCTTTCGCGGGGTCGTCGATTTGGTCAAGATGCGAGCCTTCGTGGCTGGTGACGATGGTAAGATGCAAGAGGAGGACGTTCCTGCCGACATGCGCGACGCCGCCGAGGGGGCACGCGAAGCCATGGTCGAGTCAGCCGCCGAAACCGACGACGAACTGCTCGAGAAGTACCTCGATGAGGGGAGCCTCAGCGACGACGACTTGGTGAAGGCACTCCACGCCGGGGTCAAGGAGGGTGCACTGGTACCTGTGCTTTGCGGTTCCGGAACGGCCAACATTGGAGCGCCGCCCTTGCTGGATGCCATTGTCGACCTCATTCCTTCGCCGGCCGAGCGGCCGGCCGCTCGTGGCCAACACCCGAGTAGCGGCGAGGATATCGAACGCGCAGTGGCGGCGAGTGAGCCGTTGTCAGCCTATGTATTCAAGACGATCGCGGACCCTTTTGCGGGGAAGCTGACGGTCTTTCAGGTGCTCTCGGGCGAAGTGTCTGGCGACACGGCGGTGCTCAATGCGAACAAGGACAGCAAGGAACGCCTGGGTCACTTGCTGCGCCTGGAAGGTAAGAAGCAGCAGCAGGTCGATAAGTTGACAACCGGCGAAATTGGCGCCGTGGCCAAGCTCAAGGACGTCGATGCGGGGGACACCCTTTGCGATGAGAAGGACGCGATTCTGTACCCCGGGCCGATGCGTGTATCGTCGGCGATTTCGTTCGCGATCGAGCCGAAGGCGAAGGGAGACGAGGACAAGGCGACGCAGGGGCTGATCAAGTTGGCCGACGAGGATCCGACTCTCAAGATCGAACGCGACGCGCAGTCGAAGCAGATCATTGTGTCGGGAGTCGGGCAGCTTCATATCGAGGTGACTGCCGAACGGCTCCATCGCAAGTTTGGCGTCGAAGTCGAGCTCAAGGATCCAAAGGTGCCGTACAAAGAAACCATCAAGAAGTCGGCCAAGGCGCAGGGGCGACTCAAGAAGCAAAGCGGCGGGCGCGGACAGTTCGGTGACACGTGGATCGAGATCCAGCCCTTGCCGCGCGGCTCAGGCTTCGAATTCGTCAACAAGATCGTCGGCGGAGTCATTCCTCGCCAGTACATCCCTGCGGTTGAGAAAGGTATTCACGAGGCGATGGCCAATGGCGTGATCGCGGGGTACGAGATGATCGATGTGAAGGCGACTTTGTATGATGGCTCGCATCACAACGTCGACTCATCTGAAATGGCGTTCAAGATTGCAGGTTCGATGGGTTTCAAGAACGCGGTCACGGAAGCGCGACCGGTATTGCTCGAACCGGTGATGACGATGGAAGTTGCGGTTCCCGACGAGTGCATGGGCGATGTCATCGGAGATCTCAACAGCCGGCGCGGCAAGGTGCTCGGGGTTGATCCCAAGAGTGGTGCGCAGGTCATTCGGGCACAGGTGCCGATGTCGGAAGTACTGCGGTATTCGCCTGACTTGCGCTCGATTACCAGCGGTCGGGGGTCTTTCTCGATGGAGCTCAGTGGTTACGAGGAGGTTCCGCCCCATCTCGCCGAGAAGATCATTGCTGCCTCCGATGCGTCGAAGGGTGAGGAGGGTTGATGCCGGAGGAGGCCGATCTTTCGAAGCTAGCTCGGGATATTCAAAAGGGAGTCGATGGGATCGAGGTTCCCGAGGTGTTCATCGTCGAGAGTGAGGAAGAGGCCCCAGAGGAGATTCGAAGGGGGCGCCAGTGGGAGATTGGCAACATGAAGAGCGGCGACCGGCTCAAGTTGGCGCTGCGTGGCAATCGCGAGGCTCGGACAATCCTGATCCGCGATACGAGCTTGATGATTCGACGTTACGTGTTGTTGAATCCGCGGGTCACCGACGATGAAATCTTGATGGTCGTGCGCAACCGCCAGGTCGACAAAGAGCTCCTCGAAGTTGTCGTTCGCAACAAAGAGTGGATGAACAATTATCAGGTGAAACTTGCCGTCGTGAAGAACCCTAAGACACCGATGACGATCTCGATGAAGTACATTTCGACTCTGATGGTGCGGGACTTGAGAATGATGGCCAAGAGTAAGAATATTCCGACAGCTGTGAACTCCGCGGCGAAGAGGATCATCCTGCGCGGATCGCTGCGGTGATGTCGAAATTGTCACTGCACCTGTCGGCCGAGTAGGTGGGCTTCCGCCCACCGAAAATCCCAATAGCCGTATCAACCGTGAGAGAAAAATGAGCCAGATTGCGCACAACACAAAAGTTGAAACACCCGAGGGCCCGTTCACGATCAAGACGGTGCTGAAGTCACCGACGGCAGTAATGACTCGGACCGATGAAGGAAAGGTCCGCTTCGCCATTTCCAAGTCAGGTGCGGTCACCGATGGGCAGGCAGTGCTGAAGATCACCCTGGAGGATGGCAAGTCGTTCCGCGTCGGCCCTGAGCAAGTGCTGCTGAAGAGTGGAATGCAAGAGGTCAATGCCGCCAACGTCAAGGCCGGCGATGAACTCGAGTCGGTGTTCGCATTTCCCGCGGGGTACGCATACAAAACCGATGCGGGTGATGAGGTTGAATCAACCGGAACGATCAAGGTTCGATCGGTAGAGGAGGACGGCGAAGCCGATCTCTACGAAATCGTCGTCGAGCGAACCGGTCGCTTCGCCTTTAGCGCCGGCGTACTCGGTGTGGCCTGATCTCCGGTGGGGAGCCGCCATTAGCTTAAGGTGATGGGGCACATTGATTGAAGCAGGCGAAAGCAGCCTGGTGCCGGGAGGGCGCCCATTGGAAGAAAATAGTCAATAGGGCGCACGTGTAGGTAGAGAGAGAGGAGCAAGGAAGAGACCCGGAGTCGGGAGCCCCGCCGGAGGCACCTGTGTGTCGATCGCCACGAGACAAAAGAGCGGCGCGCGCAGGAGGGGTCAAGGGCGCGAAGCGGCGAAGCGAACCCTTGAGGCCTCCG
>JAJCZJ010000014.1 GCA_029262455.1 Deltaproteobacteria bacterium
GCGGTGCTGATCGAGCATCGCGGGAAGCTTCTCCACGATGCGATCGGTCGTGGTCGCTGGCACACCGCCATTAATGACGACGAAGTCTTCGCTGCCGGTTCGTTCGTTCAAGATCCGCTGGAGTTGCGCTGGGTAGCTCTCCTTGCCGAGAAGCCGCATATCGGCGGTCGTCGACTCACCGAGGCATAAGATGCGGATGGTCCCGGCGGGATCCGAGGAAGAAGAAAGACGCGCCGGCTCGCGCGCTTGCAGGAATAACCAACCAGTGACCCGCAACGCAGACTCCACGAGAACGAGAGCGACAAAGACCCCGAACAGCAGCAGCGCGATATTCTTCAATATCCCCGAGCGGCGTATCATTGCGATTCCGGTTCCACAGATAACGGTTCTATCCGGAAACCCCAGGCAACCGCCAAGGGACGAAAAGATCCTCTGTCCGCAGATATCGCAGATGTACGCAGATCCAGAAAACTACAGGCCACCGGGCTTTCGTGGATGTTGAGGATCAGACGCCGTCGGATGATTGTGAACGGCCCACCACGAGCCGAGCGCGGCTCTGACGGCGCCTCGCCCTCCCTATTTTTTCGGATCAGTGTTCATCCGTGGCCAAGTTCATCGTCCGCAGCATCAGCGTTCACCTGCGTTCATCAGCGGCGGCGAAGAAAAATCTGCGTCCATCTGGGTCATCTGCGGATAGAAAAATCCTGAAAGCCCGTCCCAAGATCACTGCGGGAAGTTTGCGACCACCATCGCCGAGTCGTTGTACTCTTTGAACACAATGATCTTGCCGTCCTTCACGCGCCACAGCATGCAGTAGCGATTGTTGTAGGGCTCTCCGGACGAGGTTTTGGCGGTGCCGTTCGACTCGGTCACGGCCCAGTCGCCGGCTGAGAGGATGTTGTCGACCTCCAGTGCAATCCCACCATCGATCCCGACCATGACCCGACCCAACAACTCGATGAACGCGGCCTTTCCTTCCAAGAGTCCCGAAAATTGGTGGTCGCCGTTCATCCAAAACTGCATGTCGTCGGAAAAATGCCCGAGGAACGACTCGGTATCCCCGCTGTTGAGAGCTTCGAGTGCACCGCGCACGATGTTACTGGCTTCCTGGATGTCTGATGGCATGTGTCCTCCGTAGATCGGCTGGCGCCGTGACAGCGCCGTTCTATTGAGCGAAGTGCGTAGTCGACCGCTTTTTGAATGTACTCATCGCATGTTCACGCCCGGCTCCAGCAGCCGTGAAACGTGATCCCGGCGTTTTCTTTCAAACGCAGTGTTCCGTCGGCGAAAATATATCGAAGATGGCCGCCTAACTGTCGGCGGTACGCCGAGGAGCGACCTCGGGCAAGGCCGCTGCTGTCATGGTTGTCATTCAGGTACTCCGTCGATCGTCGATATCGCCAGCCGAAGTCCAGCGAGGCTCAAGTTGCGGTCCAACCTCCGTCGACAGGCAACACCACACCGTTGAGATAGTCGTTGGCAATCAACGCGTAGGCGGCATCGGCGGTATTCTGCGGATTCCCAATGCGACGCAACGGCGTCGCATTGATGGCAGCTTCAAACAATTTCGTCACACCACTCTCGTCGAGATTCGACTCGATCGCAGTATCTCCAATCAGCCCGGGGGAAAGCACGTTCACTCGAATATCGCGTGGCGCCAACTCCACGGCGAGATTCTTTCCCATCGCATTGACCGCGCCGCACAATGCCGCGCCGCCCGCGTAGTCGGGGACATACGCAGAATCGCCGATCCCCGAGCACAGTACGATCGCGCCACCTGCGCGCATCTTGGGCACGGCGTAGTGGCAACAATTGATCTGGCCAAAAAAGCGCCCGTGAAAAAGCTCGCGCCAACGATCGGGTGGCGCGTTCTCGATCGTGCCAAAAAACGCGCCGCCGGCGCAGGTGACCAGCACGTCAACATGCGGCATCGAGTCAAAGAGTGCGCGCACCTCCGACTCTTCACCGACATCGGCTGCAAAACTACGCGCCCTCGGGCCAATCTTGCTCGCGGCCGCGTCGAGTCGCTCTTTGCGGCGACCGACCAAGACGACCTCGGAGCCCTCAGCGGCCAACCGTTCGGCGATCGCCAAGCCAATGCCTGTGCCGCCACCCGTGATGACTGAGATCTTGCCGCTGAGATCGCCCATTCAGCTTCTCCTAGTCGAGCCTGAGAAACTCCACCGCGTTCTCACGCAGCACACGGCTCTTGGTCTCTTCCTTGATGTCCATCGCACGAAACTGCTCGACGCACTTCGCCAGCCCGAGGCCGTTGGTACCAAACAGCACCTTGTTGCGACCGCGCGAGCTGTCCATGAATCGCACCTGGCGCTCGTCGAGACTGCGCGGAAAATACGCCGAAATGTCGCCGTAGACATTCGGATGCCGCCACAGCATCGAACACCACTCGTCCACCCACGGCCAACCGGTGTGCGACAAGTTGATGCGCAAATTCGGAAACTCGATCGCCACGTCATCGACCAGCATCGGCCGCCCGACATCGGACGGCAGAACCTCGGCCGAGTGCCCGACCTGCATGCCGACGGCGATGTCGAGCTCGTTGCACTTCGAGTAGAGCGGATAAAAGCGCCGATCGTTTGGCGCCAGTCCAAAAGACAAGGGATGAAACCAAACGTACTTGAAGCCGTACTCCCGGACCCCGCGTTCGACCTCCGCGACGCTCTCCGCGATGCGAAACGGATTGTAGCTGGCGGCACCAATGACTCGCCCGTTCGCCTCGCGAACGATCTCCCCGACGTCGTCGATGCTGTAGTCGAGGATCAACTGGTGGTGATAGTGATAGGACCACATCTTGGTCGCGGAGATGACGATCGACTCGTATCCGAGCTTGTCCATATCGGCGATCATTTCGGCCACGCTCTCGTGGCCGATCAACATCCCGCCGCCCTTTTTCTTCGGCTTCTTCTCGCCCGCCGGCCGCTCGCTCTTCTCAGGCCCTCCACGTTCCTTCTTGGGCTTGGTGCGATGCGAGTGGTCACCGGACGCAGCCTTGAAGGTCGTGCGCAACATGATCTTGAACTCTTCGAACTCGAACGGGTTGCCGCCCAGACCGCGCTTGGCCTCGGGTGGGTGGTTCATGATGTCAATCGCCTGGATCATCGCTGGATCGTCCCCAATCTCTCAATAGCGCCAGCGCGGTGTCGGCGGCATGATCGAATACTCGGCACATCCGTAGCCGAGTTCGCCGGTCTCTTCGACCTCAAAATCAAAAAACGCCTCGTGGCAGTCCATCGTGCACTCCGCGTCGTTCTCACCGCGCATCAAACTGTTCACCGTCTGGGCGTACTTGCGTCCGGTGCGCACATGAATCGTCTCGCCGTCAGGCATCGTAAAGCCGTAGCGAAAACTCATCGCCGTACGACCGTCCGCCTCCAACCGCACTTCGCAAGTGGCACCGTGAATAGGCTTGCTGCCGGACGCATCGGAAACGAATCCACCGAACGACGGCGCGCCGGGGATCGGTGCCTGAAACTTTGGATTCATCCAGCCAAACGAATTGATGTGACGGTGCGGCAGCTGCACCGACGGCCAATAGTGCCCGAGGCTATCCGGCGCTGACAGCGGCGGCACATCCCAAGGCGTCTCGTGGCTGAAGCGGAAGGTCCACGAGTGATCACGATGCGCGAACGAGTCGATCGTACGCCGGCTCTGGCGCGGACCGCCGCGCACCTCGAACTCACCACGGCAGTGCAATCCCTGCTCGTAGTGCCCGCCGTAGTACATCGCGCCACTCAACGGATTCCCGCCAATGCTGTCGCCGTAGTCAAAGACCGGAAAGCGCCCGGTATAGGTAAGATCGTATCCGTAACGCGGTCCATCAAAGCTGACTCGTATTTCTTCCAGCGGCTTGACGACCTCGTAACGCATGTGGCCTTCGCCGAGGTGATCGAATTTCAAACTCGATGCGTCGAGACCGACCTTATTGGCCCACGGCATCGGCGTGCCGTCGATCACCAGCATCGCGCCGTAGCGAGCGTATCCTCGGTTGGTACTGGCGTGCACATGATTCACACCGAAGATGTCGGCCTCCCGGTCGCAGATCGACAGCCAAAAGTTATCGCTCCACAACCCCGTCTCGGCGTCAGGTGCAGCGTGTAGATACTCGTCCTCGACCCTAACGACCATTCAGCGCCCTTTCTCCCGCAGCTCGCCCATGAAAGCTCGCGCCGCTTCATCCAATCCGAGGATCTCGATCACCGACGCGGCCGCATCACTGCACTCGAAGTATGCAAAATCGATGCGCATCCCAGTGTCCAAATACCCGTCCGCCGCAGGCTCCATCCCCAAGGCGCGAAAGTGCTCCAACGTCGCCTGAAAATCGTCGACGGCGAAGCCCACATGATGCAGACCGCGACCTCCAGCATCAAGGAACTCTTGGTGGATGCTATCGCCCCGGTTGGGGTGCACCAGCTCGATCTGCGTGTCGCCGAGGTAACCAATCGAGAGATCGAGCACTGCATCGGCGACCTGCCCGCGGTGACGACAGGTCTCGCCTAGCACGACCCCGTCCATGCGCTCGAAGTAGCGCACGCCCATGGTGCGGCCGAACCAATCCTCAGCCTGCGCGAGGTCGGGCACGACGTACGCAACCTGAAACGGTCCGCCGCGCAAGACATCCGAGACCGCGGCGGAACTCATGGTCGAATGATCACCTTGACCGCACCACTCGACTTGTCTGACGCAACCTTGAAGGCCTCTTCGAGATCATCCATCGCTATGACGTGGGTGACGAGATCCTGCGCCGGCACCTTGCGCGACGCCATCCAGTCGAGGCACAACTGGTAATCGGCCTTGTGTCCGATGACACCGTGGTTGAGTACGAACATCATCGTGACGTCCTTCAAGATCGCCAGCCACGAATCGATTTTCACCAGCTCGTCCCACAAGCCGAGAACCACGAGCTTACCCGCCGGCCGCACGATCTCCAGACCCTGCGCCAACGTCGGCGCATGGCCACCGACTGTTTCAATGACGATGTCGGCACCGCCCGCCGGACATTCCTTGACGATCTTGCTCACCAATTTGTCCGAGCCGCTGGGAATGACCACGTCGGCACCGAAGCGCTCGGCGAGCTCCTTCTGCGAGTCGTACTTCGCAGTAAGAATGACTTTCTCAGCACCCAACACTTTTGCAGTCGCCGCGGCACACAGCCCGAGCACGCCCGCGCCCAGCACGACGACGGTTTCACCACCGACGATTCCAGCGCGCCGGACGGCGCTAACCGAACAAGCATAGGGCTGCACCAGGGAAGCAATGTGCGTCTCGATACCGTCGGGAATCTTGTAGAGACCGCGCTCGGTGAACTTGAGATATTCGACGAAGCCCTCGAGGCCGAGCTGAGAGATGTTCGAGCACTGCGTAAACAACCCTGTCGAGCAGTACACACAATCACCGCAAGAACGACTCTCGAACTGATCGACCGTCACTCGGTCGCCAACCGCGACCCGCGTCACTCTGGAGCCTACTTCGGCGACGATACCCGAGAACTCGTGTCCCCCTGCCCCCGGCATCGGGAACTCCATCAGCCGAGTCGCCGGCCCACCACCCGTCCACCAGTGCAAGTTAGAGCCGCAGATCCCAATGCCTTCGACCTTGAGGATGACGGTGTCGTCGTCGACCTGCGGCTTCGGAAAATCCTGAATCTCGATCTTGTACGGCTCGACTAGAACCGCCCCTCGCATCGTCTCCATCACTACCCTTCCCAGACCGCTAGCTTTTACGCGCGGCGTCTTCCGTGGAGGTCATCGCCGCGAAGTCGGCACCTCGCTTCACCATATCGAGCTCGCGTTTCATGCTCGCCAGAAAGAAGTCAAGCAACTCGCGCAGGCGATTCTGCCCGTCCTCCGACGAGTCGCTGCGCAGCCTCTCAGCTACCGCTTGCAAACGCGATTTGAGGGCGGAGTTATCCCGGACGGCACTATCGACGTCACTGGGCTGCCCCTCATCGACCTCTTCTCCGCAGCGCCGAAGCATCTCTCGCGCCGCGGCACTGTCTTGCAGAATCGCGCGGTGCGCGTCCGCCGTCAGCGCTCCTGGCAATGCTTCAATCAGGCTCGCCAGCGTCTCGGCCTGCGTTCGCGCCATCGGATCGCTCAGGTGTGGAAGGATCCATTCGCGTAAACACCGCGCCATCCCTGCGGTCAGCTCGGGGAGTGGAACCGTTTGATCGATCATTTCGCCTCCCCGATCGCAGCCGCCAGTCCGGCGATATTCTGGTGTGCATAGCGCCCGATCTGGATCAGCCGCATATCCGACGAACGACCATCGGTGAACGCCTTGAGTCCGGTCAGCCCGACCAGGGTCGCCTTCAGCATCTCCATCGTCTCGTAGTAAGCGACGCGTTCCTCATCGACCACAATCCCCGACTTTTCCGTGTAGCGCTCCGCGATCGCTCCATCGATGCTGCACCAACCGGCCAATGCCTTGAGGCGGGTGAACGCAATATCGGCCATCGGGTCACCGAGGAATGCGCGTTCCCAATCCAACAACGTAGCAATCTTGCCGTCGCGCCAGATGAAGTTGCCCATGCGGTAGTCATCGTGAATCAAGCACAAGTTCGACGAACGCGGGCGCCGCTCATCCAACCAAGCGATCACCTCTTTCAGCAACGGATACGGTCGCAATGCAATCCGATCCAACACTTCGCGACAGCGCTCGATCTCCAGTGCGGCGGGATCATCCAACTCGGTCGGCACTCCGAGAAAGTCGAGCTTTGTCTTTTTCCAATCGACAGAGTGCAAATCCGCCAGGGTGTCCGCGAACGCATCGTGGATCGCGGCCTTGGTTGGCGCATCGAGCGATTCGTCCCATGGCAAGGGAATCTCGCCCTCGACGAACTCCATGAGATAGAAACTCGTGCCGAGCACTTCTCCTGTACCGTCGCACCAATACGCCCGCGGCGCCGGCACCGGGGAACCCTCCAATGAGCGGAGAACCCGGAACTCACGTGAAGCGTCGTACGGTTCCAGCACTCCCCCGAGCGGCGCACGACGCAAAATCAAACGTTCGTCGTGCTTGCCACTCTTATCCGCCCAACGCGCACGTAAGCTCCAGGTCTCGTACGAGAAACCACCGGGGATGCGACTCAGGTCGCTTACCTCGGCAGCTTCGCCACTTTGCTCGGCGATGAACCCGCCGAGCTTGCTTTCCATCTCGCTCATCAAAGACGCCTCTGCCGGCTCAGTAGCTCAGCTTTCGCTCGTCAAAGGTGATCATGCGCTCGCGGACCACCTTGCCGACCAATCGCCCGTCGCTATTCATGGCATCGAGCCAAGACTCGCGTGCCGGCGATTCCAGACCCATCTTCGCCACCAACGCTTCGAGAAACCGCAATCGCAGCGCGGCATCGTCCTGCAGCTCGACCCGTCCGACCACCGTCACCGCACCCATGCCGAGCACGGCGAAGACCAGAGAGGTTCGCCCATCCTTCAACCACGCCGTCGTCTTGGGTCGATTCTCCGTGGACGTCACATAGACCTCGCCGTCGAGGCGGGCATGCGAGATCCACACGGCCAACGGGTGACCGTCGGGGCGCACCCAGGTCGCGGCACAACCGTGCGCGGCATCGATCACCTCGTTCGCCTCCGCGTCTGTCATGCGAAAGGTATCGAGCTTCTCCCACTTCTGGCCTTCGCTCATTGCAACCTCTCCTACACCAACCAACGCGGCCAGGGCGGTTGAATCGAGTACTCCGCAACTCCGTAACCGCGCTCGCCGGTTTCTTCTACTTCGAAATCAAAGAACGGCTCGTAACAGTCGAGGCGATTCTCGAGATCGTTTTCGCCACGGTCCCAAAGCTTGACCATGCCGTACTTGCGACCGGTGCGCACGTGAATCACCTTGTCATCTGGAAGGATGATCTCGTAGCGAAACGCTTCCGCATTGCGACGATCCTCGGCCGTGAGAATCTCCGCCGAACACCCTTTGATCGGTCTCGAGCCGCTAGCGTCCGAGATGAAACCGCCGATCGGCCCCGTCTTGCCACCGAGGATCCCGAAGGCTTTCGGGTCGATCACCCCGAAGGCATTGATGTGCGAGTCCGCCAGTTGGATCGAAGGCCAAAAGTGTCCCGCCTTGTCGCCGTCTTCCGGAACCCACGGGCTCTCTTCCGCGAAGCGCGTCGACCACGAGTGATCGCGGTGCGACCAGCTGTTGAGCTTGCGTCGATCGCCCTTGGCCGGGCCGCCGCGAATCTCGAACTCACCGGTGCACAGCATCCCCTGCTCGAAGTGGCCGCCATAGGTGTGGTGTCGCGACAGCGGATTACCCTTCACGCAGTCATTGTAATCGAAGACCGGAAAGCGACCGGTGTAGGTCAGATCGAAGCCATAAAGCGGTCCATCGAACTGAATCCGGATCTGCTCGAGTTCTTTGACCACTTCATACTTGAGCCGGCCGTCCGACCACGGGCCGCGATCCGGCGCCGGGTCGAGCGGAAACTTGTTGCCGTACAACTGCGCCACACCATCAATGATGTAAAGCGCCTCGAAACGCCCATAGCCCTTATTGGTCAGATGGAAGTGATTGCAGCCAAAAATATTGGCTTCGCGGTCGACCGTACTCACCCAAAGGGTGTCGCCCCACAAACCATTGACCTCTTCGGGGGGGCACGCGTGGCGGTATTCGTCTTCTGGCTTGATCATTTTGCTCCAATCGCCTCCAAAAAGTTGTCGGGGTCGAAGTACTCGTAGTAGTGCGTGATCTTGCCTTCGTCATTGAAGTCGAAGAGGCTCAGACCCCGGTTACGGTAGATGTGGCCTCTACTGGTCTCGGCTTCGTCTTCCCACTGAACACACACACGATTGCCCTCAACCAGAGCCCTCTGAACTTCAAAGCGCATTCCGTGCGGAAACGTTTCCGGAATCAGATTGGCGTTCTTGTAGTGGTCGCCCATCTTCTCAGGAGTCAATCCGACGACATCGACGACTCCGCCCTTCGCCATATTGGCGTACAAAAACTCAAACTCACCTCGCGACAGCGCTTCGAAAATCTGGCGAACAAGGTCAACATTGCGATCTTCCTGGGCCGTGCGACCGCTGCCTTCAAGTCGTTCTGGATGGATAAAGCCAGGCTCTGGCATCATCTGTCTCCTTGCAATCTCGAGCTGCTCATTTGAGCAAGTAGCCGCCGTCGATGATGATCGTCTCTCCGGTGATGTAAGACGCCGCAGGGCTGACGAGAAACAAAATGGTATCCGCAACTTCCTCAGCTCGCCCCCACCGCTCACCGTACGGCACAAGCTCGGCCGGATTGCCGAGGGAGTCGGTATCGATCAGAGGCTGCGTTCCCGAGGTCTGAATCACACCCGGTGCTACACAGTTGACCCCGATCCCCGCCGGCGCGAGTTCCAGCGCGGCACTCTTGGTCAACATCATCACACCTGCCTTGGTGACGTTGTAGTGGGAAACCCCAGGTGCGGTCGGCCGCAATCCCTGCACCGAAGCGACGTTGACAATGCGCCCGCCCTTACCAGCGCGCGACATGAACTTCCCGGCGCGCTGCGTGGCGAGAAAACTGCCGCGCAGATTTAGGTCAAAGACTTTGTCGAGTTCCTTCTCGTCGATCTCCAGAAAGTCGGTAAACGGGTAGATGCCAGCGTTGTTGACGGTGATATCCAGTCCACCGAGTTCATCGACGGCTTGCTGGTACATCGCGTCGATCGACTTCGCCTGCGAGGCGTCGCCAACGATCGAGATCGCCTTCCCGCCAGCGCCTTGAATCTCTTTCGCGACCGCGGCAGCGCTCTTGCCGTTGAGATCCTGTACCGCCACTGCGGCGCCCGCTTCGGCCAGGCACAGACAAACGGCACGTCCGATCCCAGCGCCTGCGCCGGTAACAACCGCAACTTTGCCATCGAGTCCAAACTTCTTATCCAAACCCTTCGCCATCCTACCCTCCAATTCCGTCACTTCGATTTGGGCAATCCAAGCGAGCGCTCGGCAATGATGTTGCGCAGCACCTCGGAGGTCCCGCCGCCAATCGTGTAAGCACGCGCATCGAGGTAGAGCCCCGGCCAGCGACCGCGATCGAGCGCCTGCGGATCCTTGCGCCCAATCACTGCGTGAGGCCCGAGCAGGTCCATGCCGAGATCCATGATTCGTTTGCGAAATTCCGAAGCCGCGAGCTTGCCAAATCCAGACTCCGGCCCGGGCGCTTCGCCTCGAATCTGCTTGGTCAACACACGGTAACCCGTGTACTTGAGAGTATCCTTCTCAATATGCAGCTGCGCGATGCGCTGCCGCACCAATGGATCGCTGTCACGTCCGGAGCGCTTCGCGGCCTTACCTAGCCGAGCTAGACTCCGCTCCAGCTCGACGACTCCTGCCAAACCCGATCGTTCAAAACCAAGCGTCGACTTGGCAACCGCCCAACCTTCATCGATCTTTCCTACGACGTTGGCGCGCGGAATTCGTACAGACTCCAAAAACAACTCCGAAAAGTGGGACTTACCGGTGATCTGCTTGATCGGAACGAGCTCGACACCCGGGCTCTTCATGTCCATGAGAACGTACGTGATGCCGTGCTGCGACGGTCCATCACTCGAAGTGCGCACCAACAGAAAACACCAATCCGCGACCGGCCCTAAGCTGGTCCAGACTTTCTGCCCTGTCACAACCAGGTCGTCACCGTCGATCAACGCGCTGGTCCGCAACGAAGCGAGATCAGAACCGGCGCCGGGTTCGGAAAACCCCTGGCACCACAGATCCTCTGCCCGCAGAATGCGCGGCAAGAAGCGCGCCTTCTGCTCCGAGCTGCCATTGGCGATCAACGCCGGGCCGAGAATCGACAATCCGATGGTATTGATCAGCGCCGGTGCACCGGCCTTCGCGCACTCTTCGCCGAAAATCACCTGTTGCGTCGGAGGCGCATCGTGCCCGCCGAACTCCTTCGGCCAGGCGAGCCCCACATAACCCGCTTCGTACAGCTTGCGCTGCCAATCCCTCGAATACTGGACCGCGGCAGTCGGTTCGCGCGGCAAGGCTCGGAACTCCTCCAGATGTGACTTCAGCCAGGCACGTAGCTCTACACGGAAACGCTCGTCCTCCGCGGAATAGTTGAGATCCATAGCGACTCAGATCAACCTTCCGACATTGGCGCCGTGCTGCGTAGCCTCCGCCATGAAACGCGGAGCGAAAGAAGATCCGACGTTGTACAGCTCAGTGACCTTACCCTTGAGCGACCGCGCCAAGACGTCATCGCTCTCCATCCCGAGGCTGAGGACAACACTATCGACCTCGGCGATCTCGATCGGATCTCCAGTATGGCTGTTGGCACCGTAGACGACTCCATCGCGAAATCCCGTGAACAGAGTCGAAGGGTGGAACACCACTCCGCTCTTGTAGAGCCGGTAGAAGACAATCCCTCGCGTATAGCGCTCGATCTGCTCGCCGATCGACAGCCATTTGTGGAGGATCTGGACTCGGATCCCCATCGAAGCGATGAAATCAGCGACGCTCGGCGTGATCATATGATCGTCCTCCGAGACGACAATCACATGCGCGCCGAGACTGCACCCGCCGCGCAGGACTTCCTCGAAATCGAATACCCTGGAGTCGTCATCGCTCACCGCCGCACTACGACGCGGCCGCGCCCCGGTCGCCGTGACGACCGCGTCCGGCCCGAGTGCCAAAACCGTATCCAGATCTGCCTCGACCCGAGTACGCACATCGACTCCAAGGCGGTGCAGTTCCTGCTTGGCGTAATCAGGATAGAATCCAAACGCCTCGCGCTTTGGCGTACGCGCCGCCAGACGAATCATGCCGCCGATAGCGGGCTCGCGCTCGAGCAGAGTCACGCTGTGGCCGCGCTCCGCCGCAACTCTTGCCGCTTCGATCCCGGCCGGGCCGCCACCAATCACCACAACCTTCTTCGCTTCGGAGGCGCGGCCAGTCTTCGCCCAGAGCGCCTCGGAGCCAACGGCGGGATTCACCGCACACAGCGGTGTCTTGACCTCGGCGTGAACCACTTTGCCGATACAGGTATTGCACCCGATGCATTTGCGGACCTCAGAAATACGGCCTTCGCGCGCCTTACGCGGCATCTCCGGGTCCGCGATCATGGCGCGAGTCATCCCAACCAGGTCGGCTTTACCGCTCCCCAGGATCGAAGCAGCGATCACCGGATCGTTGACGCGACCCGCGTACAACACGGGAACCCCGCCGACGGCCTGCTTGATCGCAGCGGCATGGTCGGCAAACGGCGCGTCGCCGTAGTGCATCGGGGCAATATAGCTGGGACGCCCCCAGGTCGAGCCGACGTCCACGCTCAAGTAGTCGACGCGGACGGCGGAACAGACCGCGGCCGCCATCGAACACATCTCGTCCAAGTCGTATCCGCCATCGCGGCACTGATCGGCGTTGATTCGCAAGCCGACGTTGAGGTCGGCTGGGGCCGAAGCACGGATCCTCGCAACTGCCTCGACGACGAAGCGAATTCGATTCTCCTGCGATCCGCCCCAACGGTCGGTGCGCCGGTTCGACAACGGCGACAGGAACCACTCCGGCAAAGCCTCGTGCGCACAGTGCACTTCCACTGCGTCCGCACCGGCGGCAGCGAATGCTGTCGCGGCATCGGCATAGGCGTTGAGCATTGCCTCGATTTCATCTTCATCCAAGACGTGGGGGATGTAATCTGAGCTGAGCGGCAGCGAAACCGCTGACGGACACATCAAAGACTGCAGGTGCGTGAGCTGCATCACGCACACAGCGCCATGTTCGTGCACTGCATCGGTGAAGGCTCGAACGCGTGGAACAAAATCCGGAAGCTGGTAGACGGCGAAGCGTACGGCGCCGGTTCCCGGCAGAATCTCATCGCCCCGCCCAGCCGGCAGTGGTGTCGGTAGCACCCAAGTCTCGCCGCCGATCCAGCCAGCACCACCGCGCGCACGCTGCACGTGGTGTTCGATGAACGGTTCGTCCGGCAGACCGTCGGCACGACCGGAATTGATCGAGTACGTCGTCTCGACAATCCGGTTCGGTACCGTCATCGACCCGATTTGGATCGGTTCGAAGAGTTGGGTCAGATCAGCCATAGCGGTCGCGCACCAAAGCGCCTCAGCCTTCGGCCACGATGCCGATATTCTTCCAGCTCACGACCTTGTCGATGTTGAACTTGATGGCGACACGGTTCGGAGTCAGCAACGACCTAGTGAACAACTCCTGCGCCTTCGGACTCGAGTAGTAACGCTTGCCGTGTTCGACACTGACGCGCTTCACGACTTCCGGATCGTCAATGATCTCTGCCCTGGCCTTGATGGTCATCGCACCGGCAAACGGCAGATCCAGGCCCGCCGTAGAAATACAGATGCCACAACGAGGGTCCTTCTTGTAGGCTCGCGACTTCACGCGCCCGTTGATCGTCGTGCTCCACATCTCACCATCGAGCAGGCAGTAGACGTGCACCGTGACCATTGGGAACCCAACCTTAGTCAGGTGCGTGATGAAAATCTCCCGACCCGCCTCCAAGGTTTGTTGCACCTCGGCTTCGGTGAACTGATTCTCCGGGTGATTATTCGGGTCGCCATACTTGTCGACGATGCTCGGGTCGATCAAGGCCAGCATCTTCTCTTCGATGTAGGATTTGTCTTCTTCGTTACCCATGGAACCTCCTCAACTGATCAAATAGCCGCCGTCGACGACCAAGGTCGCGCCGGTAATGTAACGCGCAGCCGGACTGACGAGAAAGAGCGAGACGCCGCCAATTTCATCTGGCGTCGACACCCGCCCGAGCGGAATGCGCAGCTCGAGCTGCTCCTTGAGACCGTCTCCAAACGCTTCCTGCGTCCCCTCGGTCTCGACACCACCGGGACAGATCGCATTCACGGTGATCTGGTCCGGTGCGAACTCCAAGGCAGCGCTGCGGGTCAGCATATTCAGACCGCCCTTAGAAGCACCGTAGTGGGACATTCCGACGAAGCTCGGATGCATCGAGTCGATCGATGAAACATTCAAGATCGCTCCACCCTTCCCCTTCGCGCGCATGACTTTCACCGTCTCTCGCATACACAGAAGCGGACCCCGCAGATTGACCGCCATCACGCGGTCCCAGTCCGCAACATCCATCTCGGCCACCGGCCCGGTCGGATAAATCCCCGCGTTGTTGACCAAGATGTCGATCGCGCCGAGTTCTTCGCGGACTTCTGCGATCATCGCTGCAACAGAAGTCTCGTCGCTGACGTCGGAACCACCCACCGACATGGAGCGCACACCGAAGCCCCCGAGCTCCCGGGCGACCGCCGCCGCGCCCTCGGCGTTCAGATCACACACGGCGACTTCGGCCCCGGCCTCCGCCAGCCGTCGCGCAATCCCCTTGCCGATCCCCGACGCGCCCCCGGTCACGACGGCACGCAGTCCCGCCAGACCGAAAAGCTCTTGAAGTGTTTCGTTCGACATCCGCCCGACGATCAAACTCGGGTTGGAAGAAGAGCGACCGCCTCACCCTTGGTGGTAATGTCGCCGCGCTGGTTGACCGTCCAGATTTCGCATTTCACGGCGCCGCGCTTGCCGTCGACTTCTTCGTCGAGCATGTACTTCTCCTTCACGGTCCCGTGACACCACGTCGTGTCTCCGAGCAGATTGAAGGTCGGGAACTTCTGCGTGAGGCTGAATAGATGCCCGTCGTCGCCCATCCAGTTCATCATCATGTGAACGATCCAACTGGTGCGTTCGTAACCCGCCTCGTATGCGCCGGGCAGCCCGAGAATCTTTTGCGAACGCTCATTCGACCAGTGAATCGCGACCGGTGCCTCGGGGATGCCCTGCTCGTTGATGAACGGCAGACCCGGGTGATCGCGAAAAAGTTTCACCGCCAATTTGTGGCCGACGAACCAACCACCGGCGCCGCTCCAGCTCTCAAAGGCGAATTTGCTGATCTGCGTCGTCGGTCCCTTGACGACGAAGGGGATTTCGTCGCCTTCAGTGACGTCCTCCCAGAATCGGGGCTCGGCTCCGCGGCGAACTTCCTTATCGTAATCGGCCTCGATCTTCTTGATGTCTTCCGGAGTGTAGGTCGGAAGCTCACGCTGCTTGTACTTTGAAGCCTTCTTCGCCCCATCGCGCTCGAAGCGGTGCCAGGACGTCTTGTAGTTGGCGACGTACGTCCCTTCTTTGTCGTAAATCATCGTCTCGTAGTCTTGGCGCGCCGCCTTGCCGCCACCGAACTTGCTCGGAATCAGCTCGACATCGCGCAGGTAGCTACTCGGATCCAGCACATCACCATCGCGCAACGGCCGGTACCATTCGTACGCCGCCTCACGCCAGATCGTGTGACAGCCGGGCAATCCGTCGGAGGCGCCGTTTGACCGCTCCAAGAAGCCGGTGATGCTCGCCGGGATGATATTCGTGCCGTGCCGACAATTCTTGCCGTACTCACGGTCGACATAGATCGGATTGTCATCGCCCGATCCCATCGCAAAGCGGCGAATCAGGTCGAGGGTCGCCCGCAGCTTGCCCTTGCGGTGCATGTTGCTGCTCTTGCGCTCAACATCGACGCGCTTTTTGAGCTTCTCGATGCCTTCCTCTGTGATTTTTCCAAATTCCATCGCCTGATCCTCCAAATTGATGGGCGGCGCTCTCGCACCGGCACGTCTTCAGCTCTCGGCGGAGAGCTTCTCTTTAATGTCGTCGACCAGCGGGGCCTTCTTTACCTTGCCGGTCGGAGTCATCGGCAAGCCTTCAACGACCTCGAGCCGCTCCGGCACCTTGTACATCATCACTTGTTGTTGCTTGAGAAAGTCGCGCACCTCGTCGAGCGTCAGAGACGCTCCGGGATGCAGCTCGACGTAGGCGCAAACTCGCTCGCCGAGACGATAGTCGGGCATCCCAATCACTGCCGCTCGCAGCACCGACGGATGGGCGTGCAAGAGATCTTCGACTTCCTTCGGATAGATCTTGGAGCCGCCGCGATTGATCATGTCCTTCTTGCGACCGGCTAGATGGAGGTAGCCCTTTTCGTCGACGAAGCCGATGTCTCCGGTGAAGAACCATCCGTCGTCGTTGCGCGTCTCACGCGTGCGCTCCGGGTTCTTGTAGTAGCCTAGGAACAGCGTCGGTCCACGAAAAGCGATCTCGCCGACTTCGCCGACCGCCCGCTCGGTTTCATGGTCGTCGGCGAAGATCTTCAACTCCGCACCGGGAACCGGCACACCAACCGTATCCCGAATGATCTCCGGCGGATCCGACGGCGAAGTGCGGGTGTGAACTATATTCTCACCCATCCCGTAGGTGTTCCCGACCGACACTTTGAAGTGCTTCTTGATATCCGCCATCAACTGCGGCGGGCATTGTGCTCCCCCCACGCCGACACTCTTGATGCTGCTGGTATCGGACTCGGGAAACGACGGGTGGTTGATCAATGAGATCAAGTGCGCCGGTGTTCCAGAGATCGACGAAACCCCGTCTCTTTCGACAATCTTCAGGGTTTCACCGGCGTCAAAGCGTTCGACCAAGACCATGCGAATTCCGCGCAGCAGAACTTGGTAGGTCGAAAGGTGCCCAAACGAATGCGACATCGGGCTGTTGGCAAGTAACACGTCGTTGTCGCTCGCAGGATCGTATTGGCGCTGCAAATCGGCGAAGCGCTTGAGCACCGACAAGAGCGTATTGTGCGTATGCAGGAAGCCTTTGGGATTGCCCTCGGTGCCCGACGTGAAGTTCAGATAAAAAACATCGTCGGCACCGACCGAAGGCAGATCCGCGGATACTGCCGGCTCGGACTTCAGGAGGTCCTCGAACGACACATCCCCGTCGCCACGCGTGGTGATGACGAAGTCGAGATCGGGCAGATCGGCGTGTGCATCGCGAACCGCGCCGGCGTAATCGAATTTGCGGTATTGGCCTGGGAGTATGACGGCTCGCGAATCGCAGAAACTCAGCATCGAGCGAATTTCGCGTTCGCGATAGACCATGTGCATCGGCTGGATGACCGCGCCGATACGCGAAAGCGCGATCTGCAGCAGACACATCTCGTACCAGTTCGGCAATTGCACCGAGACGATGTCGCCCGGGACGATCCCCAGCTCGACGAGCCCAGCCGCCAAGCGAGCCGCGTCTTCTTGCCACTGCGCAAACGAAATCCGTCGTTCACCATCGACCAGCGCGATCGAAGCGCCGAGACGCTCAACCGTTTCGTCAAAGTAGTCGTGCAGGGTGCGGTCCAACCACAATCCGCTAGAAACGAATCGCTCACGGTAGGCCGCTGGGAACTTCGGGAAGGCCGCCGAACTCATTCGATCACCCCCGCCTGTTGAAAACCGGCTACTTCCTCTTCCGAAAGGCCGAGAATCTCACCAAAGACGAAGTCGTTGTGCTCACCGACTGCGGGTGACCCACTCGCTACTTCGCGCGGCGCATCGCTCATATGCCACGGTGTCCGGTAGACGATGTCGTCCTTGCCCTCGAAGCTGGGAGCGTTCTGCCAGGTTCCCCGTTCCACAAATTGCGGCCACGTGTGCAGCTCGTCGATCTCGAGCACCGGTGCCGCAGCGAGTCCTGCACCACACAACTCTTCAACCAACGGATCGCGATCGCGCGTCGCGCTCCATTCGGCCAAGTGCGCATCGATCTCAGTCGCCCGCTGCTGCCGCTGCGACACATTCGCAAGCGATTCGTCGGCTGCCCATGCCGGTGTTCCCAAGAGCTCCACGAGGGCTCGCCACTCGAGGTCCGATGCGATCGCCAGCGCGAGCCACTTTTCTTCGCCCTTCGTAGGATAAACGCCGTGCGGCGCCATGCGCGGGTGGCCATTGGCGTGCGGCGCTATGCCCTCGCCGGTAACTTGAAAACGCGTCAGTGGTTCTCCCGAGAGAGCGGCGGCTGCCTCGATCTGCGAGAGATCGATGAATTGCCCTTGGCCTGTGCGATCGCGATGCCAGAGCGCGACCAAGGCAGAGAGCACGGCTTGAATTGCAGCGTTCGCATCACCGATACCGATCACTGGCAAGCCGGTCGGTCCGGTATCGGGATAGCCGATGGCCGCCTCGATACCGGCGAACCCAGTCGCGATGGTGGCAAATCCGCGCAGGTGCGCCAGGGGTCCGGTTTGCCCGGCCATCGCCATCGACAGAGCGATGATGTTCGGCGCTTCGCGACACAAGTCGTCGTAGCCGAGTCCGTTCTTCGTCATGACGCCGGCGGCGAAGTTGTCGAATACCAGATCGGAGTGCGCAGCAAGGCGCCGCACCAAAGCACGCCCTTCTTCCGTCTTGATGTTGATCGAGATACTGAGCTTGCCGCGGTTCGTATTGTGAAAGAAGCTGCGCGCATGCGGCCAGTGGCGCATCATGTCGAGACGGCCAGCCGACTCGACCTTGATGATCTCCATCCCCATATCGGAGAGAATCTGCCCAACCATCGGTCCGGCCCAATTGAATCCAAACTCGATGGCACGAAACCCAGCGAGGGGTCTGTTGCCGACGCGCTTTCGATCGGATCCATTCGAGGCCGCAGCACTCACGCGTTCTGGGGCGTCAGGCGCGTGCTCGCCGAGCCGCGGCACCGTGCCCATTCGGCAAGGTGTTCCGGTCATCCGGTAACCCATGCCGGGAATCCGGACGCGTTCGCCGCCGACATCGATATCCCCCCAAAAAGAACGCGCATCGAGGTGAGGTTCATTCATGACATCCTCGGCATCGTTGATCGGGCCGAGCACCAAGTCGGCCTGCTTTGCCATCTTGGTGAGCTCCGCGCGCGTGTGCTGCGCCAGCCAGGGAATGAAGTGGACGTCTACTTCGTCGGCATGTTTCCACCCGATTTTGACGCCGTCTTTGTAGACCGGATTGGCTTCCGCCCACTCCGGGTTGCCCATCAGCTCGAGAAACCCCGCCCACTGGTCCCGCTTCTGCGTTGCCAGGAAAATGAACCCGTCCTTGCAGGGATAGAATCCCGACGGATAGATGCCGCCATGCCGCTCGAAGCCGCGCCGCAGCCACTTGCCCTTGGCGCCGAGAATAAAGCGCGACATGCCGCCGGCATAGTAAGCCAGCACTTCGCTCTCGGCGATGTCGATCGAACGACGCCCCGATCGATCGCGATCGATCAGCGCCGTCATCGCAGCAGCTGCTCCGTGCAAGCCAGCCTGCAGCGCCGGCAGATCGAAGGGCAACGACAGCGGTGTATGACCCGGCTCGCCGAGAACGACACTGATCCCGCCGGCCGCACAGGCGGACAACGATTCGCCACGGCGATCGCTCCATGGCCCGGTCGCGCCAAACGGAGACAAGCGAACGACGATCGCACGCGGCGCGCGCGCGGTCGCCGCGGTAACATCACAAGCCCACGACTTCTCCTCGGCTGAGGAAAGATTCGTCACCACAACATCGCAGTGCGACGCCTTGTCGGCGACCAGCGCGGCGTCTGAGTCCGCATCGCCCGAAAGCACCACGCTATCTTTTCCGGCGTTGAGATAGGCGAAGAGCGCAGAGCTACCGTCGGCAACACGAGGCTCCCAGCGACGCGCCGGATCCCCCTCGGGCAACTCCAACTTACATACACGCGCACCGAGGTCGGCGAGCAGACGGGTGCAAAACGGAGCCGAGACCCCGTGCCCGATTTCCAGCACGTGAACCCCTTCGAGGGCCGCCGCCGCGCCGGTTGTGGAGCCCTGCGTCACTTCGCGGACCCCCATTCGACCGGCAGTTTCTCGAAACCGCGCATGAAGAAGTGCGCGACGCGATGCGGCGCCTGGTCAATGGCAAATCTCAGATCGGGAAGACGGTCGGTAAGCGTCTCGAGCGCGATCCGCGCTTCGAGTCTGGCCAACGAAGCGCCGAGACAAAAGTGAGCCCCACCACCAAAGGCGAGATGAGCCGCCGCGTTGCCGCGTTTCATGTCGAATTGGCGCGCATTCTCGAACTCAGCTTCGTCGCGATTCCCAGCAGCGTAAAGGAGCTGCAGTTGAGCGCCTTCGGGGATCTTCACGCCGTCGAACTCGACTGCCTCGGTGGTCACGCGAAACAAGCCCTGCACTGGCGTTTCCATACGCAAGGCTTCCTCGACGACGCCGGCCGCCAGCGAGTTGTCGGCGCACAATGCTTCCCAGCGTTCACGCTTTTCGAGCAAGAGCGACACCATGTTGCCGATCAATCCCGTCGTCGTCTCGTTGCCGGCAACCAACATCTGCTGGATCATGCTCAGCATCTCACCGCGATTGAGCGGCTCAGCGCCCTCGATACGCGCACGCACCAAATCCGAAAGCATGTCGTCGCGCGGATTGGCCTCGCGCTCGGTGAGCAGACCGTCGAAGTACTTCTGAAAGTCCACCAGGCTGCGGGCGCACTCGATCAGGCGCTCCTTCGGCAAATCGAAAGAAAGCCGCGCCACCAAATCATCCGACCACTTCTTGAAGCGATCGAGATCGTCATCGCCAACGCCGAGGATGTCGGCGATGATCGTCATCGGCAAAGGATAGGCAAAGTTCCAGATTAGATCGGCCTCGCCTTCGTCGACAAAAGCGTCGACCAAACGACTCGCGGTCGAGCGAATGAACTCCTCGCGCTCGTTGACGCGACGCGGCGTAAAGGCCTTGTTGATGAGCCCGCGGTAGCGATTGTGTGCCGGCGGATCACAGGTCACCAGCGTCGAAACCTGGCCCCACCCTTCTTTGAAGATGGCGATGACCTCGTCGGGATCCTTCGCCGCGACATTGGTCGACATCGACGAAGAGAAGCGTTTGGGATCCTTGAGGACGGTCCAGATGTCGTCGTACTTGGTGATCAACCAGACATTATAGAGCGGGCTGAAGAAGACCGGCGCCTCACGATGCGCTTGGGCAAACACATCGTAGATCTCAGACGAATAGCCGGGATCGAGCGGATTGTACCTCGCTGCAACACCTTCTGCTCCCGAGCTATCGGCCATCGTTCCCCCCTTTGACGAGCACGGCAATTCACCACGCTTCCCGCAACAGAGGAGAGGACCAATGCAACTCCGGGGCCAAGCCGGATTCCGCTTGCGCAACCGAACGGCTCCCGAGAGCAGACACCCCCCTCGATGCGGCAGCGCATCGTTCGATGCACTGCGGCATCGGACGATGCATCGGAAGCCGGGCTCAAGTTCCACCCGGACTCACGCTGGAGAGACGGCGAGACGCGCGAGCGCGCGGAGGCAAGCCAGCGTTCTCGACGCTGCAACAGAATCCTGATCGCCGAGATTCCTGAACTCGACGACCAAGACTTCAATGTGCGCACCCCCGGCACGGCTTACAATGCGGTTTCGAAGGCCCCGATCGCGACATCAAGCCAAAAAACTGCGTGACAAACGGCTTCGACCCTACAAATTCAGCTGCTAACAATGGTCGCCGTGGGCGGCAATCCCCGATTCCGCTAGGCCGGGCACACGTTGAGCGCCGGTTCGCCAGTCGTGCCCGTTGATCTCATCCAGAAGTGGACAGACGTCTCTTAGTATAGTATCACAATGAATGTGGCGGCCGCTCCCTACGATGATCCCGCGATGGTTCACGCCAAGTCTGGGTACGCAGTGCACGAGAACCCCGCTCGTTATGAGCCGAGCCCGCCTCGCCTTCTCGATCAAGTGCGCGCGGCACTGCGCGCTCGTCACTATCGACCGCGCACCGAGGCCACGTATCTGGCATGGATCCGTCGCTTCATTCTCTTTCACAAGAAGCGTCATCCCAGCGAGATGGGCGAGGCTGAGATCAACGCCTTTTTGACCCATCTGGCCGTCGAAGGCGGTGTCAGTGCATCGACTCAGACGCAGGCGCTTTCGGCGATCCTGTTTCTCTACCGCCACGTTCTCGATCGGGAGATCGGCGAGCTCGGCAATCTCGTTCGAGCCCGTCGTCCGAAGCGATTGCCCATCGTCATGAGTCGTGACGAGGTACGGGCAGTTCTCGCGAAGTTGGATGGGTACACATGGCTCGCAGCCTCGCTCATGTACGGCGCGGGCTTACGCCTGAGCGAATGCCTGTGCCTTCGTGTTCAAGAGGTCGATTTCGAACGCGGCGAGATCACCGTGCGAGACGGCAAGGGCGGCAAGGATCGGCTGACGATGTTACCCGAGTCCGTGAAGATGCGGTTGCGCGACCATCTGCGCGAGGTCCTCGAGATTCACGAACAGGATCGACTGGACGGTTGGGGGCGAGTCGATCTGCCGGAAGCGCTCGCGCGGAAATACCCGAACGCGTCATCCGAGTGGCGCTGGCAGTGGGTGTTTCCGCAGAGGGGCCGTTGGAAGAACCGGAACTCACACCAGGAAGGACGCCACCACATCGACGCGTCGATTATCCAGAAGACCTTCAAAGTTGCCGTCGACAAGGCCGGTCTCAGCAAGCGCGCGACCTGTCACACGCTGCGTCACTCGTTTGCCACCCACCTCATCGAAGACGGCTACGACATCCGAACCGTCCAGGAGTTGCTAGGCCACACCGACGTCCGCACGACCATGGTGTACACCCACGTCCTCAATCGAGGAGGTCGCGGCGTAAGAAGCCCCGCCGACAAACTTTAACGCGCTTACACGGATCCGCATAAGTCCTTCCCACAGCCCCCTACTCCACGTAAGATGCTGGGACGATGGTGGAAACCGCCAACCGCAAGCCCCACCGCATATACGGACCAGCCCGCCACGCCGGCGCTCATATCCGGATCCGCCCATTACGTTGTTAGCCAGACCCCACCGATGGCCACGACTCGTATTTCGTCTGAGGAGTTCAACTCGTTGGTGGCTCCCCTAATTGGGCTTAGCGTAACGAGGCCTTGGCGCGGTTACGGATCAGCTGTGTTCCTCGAATTGGGACGGCTCAGGCGGGTGCGGTCCGAGCGGGGCCTCAAGGGGCGCGCAACCGTCATGGTCGATTGGAGCTGGCGCGTGGAAGGGCAACGCTCAGTGATGTTTGGTAGTTGGAGCGGGGAGAAGAAGATGAGCCGTGGTGTAGAGGATCTCAAGGGCGCCAGGGTCGAGACAGTCAGTCTCTTGGGTGCGTTACCCGAACTCCGGGTCCAATTGGATCGGGGGCGGACCCTTCAGGCATTCACCACTGTCGAGGGGCAGCCGGAATGGTGTGTGTTCTTGGAAGATGGTAGTTGGCTTTCAGTCTCGAGGGGAGTGATCAAACATGAGCGGCCCACTGGCTAACCATCGCGTGAAGTCGGACTGGGCAAAGCCCAGCCGCTTACGCGAAGGACGTTAGCTGGATCATGAATCAAGCACGAAGCGATCTGCCTCCGAAGCAGCGGGATGCCCGGACCCTCAGGCTCGCCTCGGTCGTTCTCGCGCTGGTGATAGGTGGGGTATTCGTTGGCAGACCTGCGGCCAGGCTGTGGCATCACCTTTCCGAGGGGAGTGCCGCCTCGGCTGTGGCTCAACGTGTTGTGGATTCTGCTATCTCGTACGGATGCCGGTACGGTCACTATCCGCCGACTGTTGAAGCGCTCTCGCTCGACCTCGGCGGAACAGATGGGGGGTCGGTGGCAACCCTGCGTTGGATTGCATTCCGCTCGACCGGTGATTCGTTTGCGGTGCAGAACCTCTTGGTGGGTGGAGCGGAATCTCGTTATCCGATCGACCCTTCGCTCTGTGGAACCAAGCGTGGCTCGACTGCCACCGACGCAGCTAACAAGCCGGTACACCTGACGGCCGCAAGCGGCCGCAGGTGACCGGCAAAGGCGTTAGGCTTCCGAGCATGTCCAGGATCGTGCTGCATCTGCTTGTCGCTGCTTTCGCTCTCGCGGTAGCGCAGACTTCCTCCGCTGGTGAGTCGGTGGCGCGTTGCGACGAGTGTGGAGTTCACTATTCTTGTGGGGTGACGATGTCTGGCGAGTCGGGGCTGTTCGCCTATTTTCCGAAGAACAACAAAGTGCGGGGCTACCGCTATTTGCATGAGCTGCGTCGTGTGCTTCTTGTATTCCCGCCTTTTTCTGGCGACGGGATGCTGACCCCTGGCGGCGCTACGATAGCTGGGCTCCATTGGGTGGCGGCGTCAATAGATGGGGCAGAGGTGTACGCGATGGGTGATGACAGAACTGAGGTGTCTATCTTCGCGCGGGCATCCGATAGTGGGCGTTTGGTGGCACTTCTGGGCCGGCATTTTGACAGCGCCCCAGAAGGGAGGGCGTTCATGTGCGCTCAGGAATGGGGGGTCGTTGTGGATGAGCAGTTTGGACGCTGCGGTCGTCGCACAGGCGTCCGCATGGAGAATGGAGAAGACTTTCTCCAAGTTTCGCAAGGAAGGTGTTCCGACTGATGCAGCCTAACAATCGCGTGGAGACGGACCGGGCTACGCCCGGCCGCTCACGCGAAGGACGTTAGGCATACAAGGCATGCGGTGTGTGAAGGTGAACCTCGGGTTTTCGACGGCGGATGCGGAATCGCTACGCATGGAGTTTGATGGTTCTGATCTGACGGTGATGTGCGTTGACTGGCAGGAGAAGCCGGTTCGGACCATCTTCCGCGAGGTCATAGCTTACCGGTGGGGCAGCGACCTCGGTGCTGAGGAAATCCGCGACAACGAGACGTACCGGATAGAAGAATCGCCGTGGCTCGTCCGAGAGGCTCAGCTTGCGGGAGTCAGTCCAGGGTCCTACGTGCACTACAAACTGTGCTTCAATAGTTGCGGTGTGGTCGATGTCGCATTCCGGAAACAAGATGCCTAACAATCGCGTGAAGTCGGACTGGGCTACGCCCAGCCGCTTACGCGCAGGGCGTTATGTGTCGGCGGACTAAATGAGACAGTTGCTCTACAATGCGATGCTCTCTTTCGTGTCTGGCGCAGCGTTTGTGCTTGGTGTCGGCGTGGTCGCCGCTGCACTTTCATTATACTATGAGCGCGATCGCCGTCCGGACCTCGTCTTTGTCCCACTGCCTGCCGGCGTGGAAGTCCTTGAGCATGCCCGCGTGAACGATACGCCGTACTTTTCGGTACAAGGGGTTGTGGAAAACACGTCGGAGCAGGATTGGGCCGAGGTCTCCCTGGAGATGGACATACTTGCAGGCACGGCCCTCATGAATTCGTGCAGCGGCAACGTTCGGCGAGTGCCTCCGAGCAGCCGACGAGCGTTCCTTGTCGAATGCTATCGCGTCGCAGGTACAAGCCTGCCTCACAATGTCACATACAGAATTCGGATTGAGGGTGCTCGGAAAGAACGAGACACATAACAAGCCGGTGCACCTGACGGCCGCAAGCGGCCGCAGGTGACCGGCAGGACGTTCGGTATGACTGCGATGCGTCGGAAGCGGGCCATTCTCCTAGCGCTCACTGTTGCTGGTGCTCATTTCGTTTTGAGTTTCTTCGCAGGCGCGCTGCGAGGACTGGCCGCGATGTCCAACTTTCAGGGGTTTGAAGGCGATGCAGGGAACCAGCTGATGTCCTTCGCGGTGATCGCGACCAATGCAATTCTTCAATTCCCGATTGGTCTCGCGTCTAGCCCGTTTCTCACTAGCGACGCGATCGACTCGGATTTGAGGTTGGCATTATTCGCGATCAATAGCGTTGTCTGGGGACTTGCAGTTGTGTGGTGGCTCACTTCTCCTGGGACGGCAACCGAACAAGCCGGTGCAGCCGACGCGGCCCAGGGGCCGCGCGGCTGACCGGCAGGACGTTCGGCCGGTCGTGAGCGATGGTGGTAGAAACTCTACATGTACTTCGAGATCATGGGGCCGTTGCGGAACGTCGAGACATTCGCTGTCGGTCGATCGATCCGCGATATTTCACGCTTGAGACGGCTTTACGGTCGTGGGCGGTGGCGAAAACGGAAAGGCGTTGCCAAAGTTCGATTGTCGGATGGCGCCCTGGTTGAAGCGGAACTCCATTGGTACGAGGCAACGGGAATTGGTAGAAGAGAGCTTCGGGTCAAGCGAATCTTGACCCAGGATCCCTGATGGCGGACTCACGAAAAATGAAGAGGTTTGTGGTTTGTGTCCGGAACACCGGATACCCCGTGGCGCTCGAGTTGCGAAAGATCTATCAAGCCTTGGCAGACGACGGAGCCGAGGCTCACGGGTTGGTTCGGGTGATCGACGAATCGGGCGAGGACTATCTCTACCCCCAGGACTTCTTCATGGCCGTCGATCTTCCCCAGAGGGTAGCGACCGCAGTGCGCCGGGCTGTGGGCTAGTGGAGTTCGCGGATACGTGGAGACGGCCGAACAAGCCGGTGCACCTGACGGCGGCAAGCCGCCGCAGGTGACCGGCAGGACGTTAGACTGACCGGAGAATACAATGGCACTACCTGACAGTTGGACCAACAAACCGAGCGCCATCAAGGACTACCTAGAGGCGATTCGGCAGGCTGAGCCTCCGGACCGGTTCTCGATCAAGTTTCTGGATAACCTCGGTTTCAAGAGTACTAACGACCGCAAGTTCATCGCGGTTCTCAAATCGCTCGGGTTTCTTGACGCTGACGGGAAGCCTACACCGAGATACTTCGAGTATCTGGACCTCTCTCAGTCGGAGGCTGTATTAGCCGAGGCAATACGGGAGGCGTTTGGCGATCTATTTGCGATCAACAAGGACGCGCAGAAGCTGGAAGCAGACCAGGTTAAGAACAAACTTAAGACGCTCTACGCTGGAGCCAAGAAAACCTCAGTAATCGGGTATATCGCAAACACGTTCGCCGCACTCGTCGCCTGCGCGGATTTTGAAGCGGCAGACGCCAAGGGAAAACCGGGCACCAAGAAGAAGGATGCCGACGAGGGAGCCAAAGACAAGAAGAAGGCTCCGCCCGAACAGCGACAGCCGATCGGCGACAGGCTAACTGTCGACGGCCTCCAGTACCACATAAACATCGTCCTTCCTGAGAGTCGCGATCAGGCCGTGTACGACGCCATATTCAAATCGCTTCGCGATCATTTGGGTTGAGTCGATGACTAGACTCTACGATTTCGTCTATCGCGGCATGCTCACAGATGAGAGCCTCGACAAAGCAGGGCGAAAGCGTCGGCGCTCGGTTGGTGCCGAAGAGTTGGAGAACCTAAGTACCGCACTGTCGTTCGACATGCTGGATCAAGATCTGCTTTCTGAGGCCCAGCGAATGTCAGTTGTATACAGCGGCGTTCACGCTTTCGAGAACACGGTCCGGCAACTCGTCAAGAAGGCGTTGACCGAGGTTCACAAAGAAGATTGGTGGTCTAAGGTCCCGGATCGAATCCAGAAACGGGTGAAGACCCGAATGGATGAAGATGCCAAGTTTAGATGGCATGGCAGTCGTGGCGCGTCACAGATCCATTACTGCGATTTCGGTGACCTCTCGTCGATCATCGTGACGAACTGGGATGTGTTCGAAGAGATTCTGTCGGACATGGAGTGGGCGAAGTCCATTCTGTCCACGCTCGAGAAGTCACGGAACATCGTGATGCACGGTGGAGTTCTCGCCAAAGAAGACATTGGCCGAATTGGCATGAACATTCGAGATTGGATCCGACAGGCGGGCTAACAAGCGCATGAACCTGACGATCCAACCTGTCACGGCCCGTGCTTGCGCACGGTCCGCGCCAGATCGGCTCGCAGGTTATGCACAACGTTAGGCCGATTTTCCGGAAAGAAGGTTCGAGATGCTATCAAGCTGGTTGAAGCCCACGGTTGGCGTTTGGATCGATTCCGGGGGAGTCATCGGCAGTTCCGTCACCCGACAAAGCCGGGTACAGTTACAATCTCTGGCAAGGAGAGTCTGGAGATACCTCGGGGAACCATGAACAGCATCCTCAAGCAGGCGGGCTTAAAGGAGTGAGGCATGCGTTACGTCGCTGTCATTGAGAAGGGCGAGTCGAGCTGGGGTGCGCACGTACCGGATCTTCCCGGCTGCGTCGCGATTGGCGAGTCTCGCGAGGAAGCTGTCGCCTTGATCAAGGAGGCCGTCGACTTGCACATCGACAGCTTGCGGGTTCATGGCGAGGCCGTTCCGAGTCCATCTTCCGAGGTTGAGCTCATCGAAATCAATGCGGCCTAACACTCGCGTGCAGTCGGACCGGGCAAAGCCCGGCCGCTGACACGAAGGACGTTAGCGCGAGTTCAAGAATGTCTCTTGCGATCACCATAGTTGTTGCCATGGCTATCATGCAGGCCGCTTTCTCATTCGAGGCCCTCCGTTGGTTCGGGTTACCGGTGCAGCGGAGACTCGAAGGCGTCGGGGTGGGTCGTGTCCATACAGTTGTCGCAGGCGCCGGCTTCTTCTTGTCACTCATGGCCTGGTGGGCATTTTACCTGCTATTGCCTGCCATGTTCGTTATTCATACTTCGGCGACCGTCGCCGGCGTCGCGCCGCGCGCTATAGGTCGCTTCTGGCCGATCGGTTTTTTCCTGGGGCTCTTTCTCGGGATGGTTCTGACACGCAGTCGGCTGCGCCGCGCTAACAAGCGCGTAGAGTCGGACCGAGCTACGCCCAGCCGCTCACGCGCAGGACGTTATCCGGGCGAATGGGATTGAAATCCAAAGAAGACTACAAGCGTGCAGTCGACGCGGTTGGAAACGTGATCAACGCATGGGATCCGTACTGTTTGCTGCGGTGCGGCGCGCCGGAGGATGAGTTTGACCCCGAGGTTCGCGATGTGGTCGTGGCCATCTCGACAATTCGAACTCCCATTGATGCGGCGAACGCGATATCGAAGGTCTTTTCCAAGTGGTTTGGGTCGGGTCGCTTTCGGCCAGAGGACTGCATCAGCGTGGGGCAGAAACTCTACGAAGAACTTGTGCTTCAAGGATTGATTGCAAACATGCCGGATAACCATCGCGTGCAGACGGACCGGGCAAAGCCCGGCCGCTGACCGGCAGGACGTTAGGCAGACGGGGTAGGTTGGAGTATCCTGACACTCATGGATTTTCGGGTAGAGCTTGAACGAGAAGAAGATGGCCGTTGGATCGCGGAAGTTTCTGAGCTTCCTGGGGTTCTGGTGTACGGAGAGACAGTGGAGCAGGCGCAGGCGAAGGCTCAGGCTTTGGCTCTTCGAGTTCTCGCCGACCGGCTCGATCACGGAGAAGCAGTCCCCTTCGAGAGCGTGTCCTTCTCCGCTGCATGAGTTCATGGGGCAGCGTTCCGGCACGCCGGGTTCTTCGGGCACTCCTTCGAATCGGCTGGGTGGTGAAGCGCAAGTCGGGTGGGTCTCACCGCGTGTTGTCGCGCCCCGGTTGGCCCAACTACGTGTGGTCGTTCCATGACCGCGAAGAGATCGGCCCGAGGATGCTTGCCCGTATCGCGAAGCATACGGGACTGCGCCCGGAGGATCTTTAGCGGCGACCTGCCTAACAATCGCGTGGAGACGGACCGGGCTACGCCCGGCCGCTCACGCGAAGGACGTTGGGCAGCATGGGATTGAACCGTGAAGAGCGCCAAGACCAGTTTCGGGCAATGTCTCGCGCTGCTTTGCGCGGGAGTGCGCTCGAGTTCGGGGCGATTGCTGTCGTCTGTCTTGGCCTCTACTCAGGCGCGTGGTCAATAGCGCGGTCCCTTGCACCCCGGCTCGGCGATTTGCGCGAGGAGTTCCTTGTTAGCCTGCTCGTGCTTCTGTTCGGAGCATCGCTGAGCTTCGCCATCTGGTCCTTCTCGAGGCCACGTTCTACTTGGAGCGACGATCTCAAGAACATCGTGCCGCTCAAGGACTTCCTTGGGCTTCCTAATTCTGTCTTGGCACCGAATCTCGAGGACGGCGATCGAGCCGGCGTTCTTCGGCATCTTGAGGTGCTGTCGGCCCGCGAGGACGTGATCGAAGTGGAAGTTGGACTTCTCCCGGACGAAGGGGATATTTCCGACCGCGTCCTCGTAACCACCTATGCCTCCGCTGATGCGATTCAAGAGTGGGCCTCAGCTCTCAAAGCAGATCCCCTAAGGGTCTCGTCGCTCAAGTTCAAAGTAGCCGGCGGCCGCCGAAGAGTACGTGGAATCCTATTTGTATGGGATTGAGTACAGGCGCCCTGTTTTTCGTCTCGTTTGAATGGTTCGTCGTTACCGAGCGTCGATCCTGAAAACCAAGAAGGAGATGAAGATGTCGCGGTGCTATAAGTTGCCCAGACCGCACTCCTCGCTCCGACACCCGCACGACCATGGTACGAGCCCACGTACTGAACCGAGGAGATCGCGGGCGTAGAAAGCCAAGCCGACAAAACTTTTGGACTTACGCGGATCCGCACAAGTCCTTCCAACACCCTCTCACCCCGCGTAAGATGCCGGGAAAATGGTGAAAATCGCCGACAACAACACGCGCTGCAGATTCGAACCAGCCCCCGACTCCAGCGTTCATATCTAGATCCGCATACTACAGAGTTCGACGGACGAGACCAGCAATGAGCGAAGAAGTGCATCCCGTTGAGTTGATCGTGTCGCTGTCGTTGGTCGGGTTCTGGCTCTTCTGTGTCGTTCTGAATCCTGTGCTCTTCGTCAGGCGCGAGATCTTGAAACAGGAGCGGGTGCCGTCCTTGATTCCGATGGTTGGTGGACTCTTTGGAGTAGTGGGTATTCTTCACTTCCCAGTTGCATCGATCCATCGCTGGTGGTGGGTAGCACCTTTGCTGGACTTCGGTGCTATCCCGTGGGTGGTCTACTGTTTTTTTCGACCGTTGGATCAGAGCGGGTAGAGATGCCTAGATGAGTGTCCATCCACGTAGGGAAGAGCCGCCGAACAAGCCGGTGCACCTGACGGCCGCAAGCGGCCGCAGGTGACCGGCAGGACGTTAGCCAGGTTTTCGGTGATGGCGGCAGCTGTGGTAGACTCGAAGGCTATGAAGGTGCCGACGCCACTCATTACGACCTCCCCGGATAGATTGAACGGAACGCCGGTGTTCGCGGGAACCAGAGTCCCTGTGCAGACCTTGATCGACTACCTTGAAGGTGGCGATCCATTAGAAGCATTTCTCGACAACTTCCCGAGCGTCTCTCGGGAACACGCGATCGCGGTACTCGAGGTTGCCAAGACCGCACTCCTCGCAAAGGCCGTCGCCGCCTGACTCTATCTGGCGGTTGGTGATGCGGGTGCTTCTGGATGCGTGCGTACCAAGGGGCTTGGGCAAGGACATCTCCGGCCACGAGGTTCGGCATGCGCCCGAAATGGGTTGGGGCGATCTCGACAACGGTGATCTCCTAGACGCGATGGCCGATCGATTCGACGTGTTGGTAACCGTAGACAAAGGTATTCCCTCGCAGCAACGAATCAGCGGGCGCCCCGTCGGGGTTGCTGTTCTCCGAGCGAAAACGAACCGGTTGCAAGACTTGTTGCCCCTTGTGCCGAAACTTCTGGCTCTCCTCCCGGAGATTGAAGCGGGCACAATCCATGAGATCACTGGCTAACAAGCCGGTGCACCTGACGGCCGCAGGTGACCGGCAAGGATGTTAGACTAACGATTCAACGAAATACCGAAGCGTTTTCGTCTGGTCCGCGCTGTTTTGGGGCTCCGCCTGCGTACGGACCGCGGCGCCGACTCCCATCAATTTGATCTTTCCAGTTTCCGAGTGCTCTAGGAGGTGTGACGTGTTGAGTGCGGAGTGCTGGAGGACACTGCCTACCCACGCGCCTCAGGACGAATTCGATGAGCGCTTCAGGCTTTGCCACGGTGCCCATTCTCGTTGTGCGGAAAGATGCCCAGGCGCAAAGAGGGATAGTCTTGCGCAGAACTTGGTTGCTGAGCGGAAGTCGGTGTCGAAACCGACATGGCAGCGACTTCCGGCGGCGGTGCTTAGAGATTGAGAGGCGGCGGACGGGCGCGCGCCTACCCTTCGAGGTTAGTGCGACAGGGGGCCAACCATGCTCTAGCGTTGGGGGCCGTCCGACAAGTAGCGGAGCCGTTGGCGAAGCAGGCTAAGGCGGAAGCCGGCGCGCGCGGCGAGGTCCGATGGATCGGGATCGGTCCGGCTCCAGCTGTTGCCAAGACAAAGAGTGTATCCTTTTCGGGTTCAAAGGATCCTGTCTGCGACGGTCCTCGATCCAGACCATTCGGAACTCGATCCAGACCATTCGGAAGATGAATACCGATTCGTGATCCTTGGGCAGTCATTCCGGGGCCGACTTGATTGTTGCCGTGCATTCAGAGGACGGTGATGGTATCAGGATCATCAGCGCCCGGTTGGCAACGAGGCGCGAGCGAACTGACTATGAGCGAAGCTGAAGACAAGCGCGAAACAATGCGACCCGAGTACGATTTCGCTGGCGGAGAGCGCGGGAAGTACGCCTCCCGATACGCTGAGGGGACCAACGTCGTGGTGTTGGATCCTGATGTTGCTGAGTGCTTCAAGACAGCGGAAGACGTCAACGACGCACTCCGCGAGGTGGCGGCGAAGCGTTCAGCGTCCAGTTGATGGCCGGCAGTGTCGCGAAGGTCTAACACTCGCGTGCAGTCGGACCGTGCAATGCCCGGCCGCTTACGCGCAGGACGTTAGGCGCTAGTCGATGGGATCGCACGTATCAAGAGAGAAAATCAGTGGCCGTATCGTCGCGTTAGGTGGCGGTGGCTTCTCGATGGAGCTAGACAATTCACTGCTCGATGATTTCATTCTGTCACTCGCACCGAGTCAGCCCGCGAGAATCTGTTTTGTTCCTACGGCTAGCTCCGATTCCGCTGCCTATTTGTTGAAGTTTTACCGTGCCTTCAGTGGGCGCGCAATTGCGACGGATCTAACTCTCTCCGATCAAGCGGCCGTTGCTCGACGCCCCGCGCATTCTTCGGAGATACAAAGCCATATAGCATCTCAAGACATCATCTACGTTGGTGGTGGAAATACGGCAAATCTACTTGCGATCTGGCGCGCACACAGCGTTGATCAGGTGCTCCGTGACGCCTGGGTTCAGGGAAAGATCCTTTGCGGCATCAGCGCCGGAATGATCTGCTGGTTTCATGATGGGCTCACAGATTCGTTTGGCGGGCTGGATCCACTTGGAGATGGTTTGGGCTTTCTCGATGGCAGCGCCTGCCCGCACTATGATGGCGAAAAGGGGCGCCCCGATGCCTACCGCAAGGCAATAAAGGACGGGATGCAGCCGGGCTATGCCGCCGACGATGGCGCCGCGCTACATTTTCACGGGGCGGAGTTGGTAGAGGTTGTCACGTCACGAAAAAAGGCCGCCGCCTATCGACTGGAGCTCGTAAATGGTGAAGTGATCGAGACGCCATTGGAGGCCCGATATCTGGGGAGTAGCGATGTCGGCGCAAGCGCCTAACAAAGGGATGAAGCCGACAGTCAAAAGTGTCACGCCCTTATTTGCAATGGCAAAGGCCGCGATCAAGCTGGTCGAAAGCGATGGTTGGCGCTTGAACCGATTCCGAGGGAGTCATCGACAGTTCCGTCACCCGACCAAGCCCAGGTACAGTGACGATCTCTGGCAAAGAGAGTTTGGAAATACTTCGGGGAACCATGAACAGCGTCCTCAAGCAGGCGGGCTCAAAGGAACGAATCACCAACTACCGTTTCGCGGTTGAGATCCCGTACTTCTTGAGCTTGCGCACGACCGACGACTGGTCGATGCCCAATTGATCCGCCATCTCATAGGTCGAGCTACAAGCTCGCGAGGTCTCGGTCAGGATTCGCCGCTCGACCTCCTCGAGCCGCGACTTCATCGAGCCAGTGCCGGCAGGTACGTCGGATCCGGGGGCCGGCTCCTTCTCTGCAACGGCGCCTTGTTCGACCTCGCGCCGCACGTCGTCGACCCCGACCACCTGGTCGTGACCGGTCAGGACGAGGCGAACGACGAGGTTCTTCAGCTCGCGGACGTTTCCCGGCAACTCACAACCGAGCAGGTACTCGACCGCTCCGCCGCTGAGCCGACGTTCCGTCCCGTACTCCTGATTGCACGCATCGGTGAGGCGCTCGACCAGAGCTGCCAGGTCCTCGGGACGCTCGCGCAGCGGCGGAATGAACAGAGGAATCGTCTCGAGTCGGTACAGCAGATCGGCGCGAAACTCGCCGCGGCGGGCCAGGTCGCGCAAGCGCCGGTTGGTCGCAGCGATGACGCGCACATCGAGTCGCTTGGCCTCCGTGCTACCGACGCGGGTCAGCACCTTGTCATCGAGGATCTGCAAGAGCTTGGCCTGCGAGCTCTTCGGCAACTCGCCGATCTCGTCGAGGAAGATCGTGCCGCGGTTGGCCGCCTCGAAGAAACCCTCTTTGCCCTCTGGCGCCGAACCGGTGAAGGCCCCGGCCTCATAGCCAAAGAGCTCCGATTCGACCAGCGACTCCGGGATCGCGCCGCAGTTGACCTGAATAAACGGCTTGTCCCGCCGCCGACTCGTGCGATGAATCAGATCGGCGAGAACACCCTTGCCAACTCCCGTCTCGCCCTCGATCAGAACCGTCAGGTCATAGTCGGCGATCTGCATCGCCGTCGTCACGACGTCGATCATCAGCGGGCTTTCGACGACGAACTTTTCGAGGCCCTCTTTGCGCAGACGACTCAACAAGTGCGAGCGCTCCAACTCTTCCAACTGTTGTTCACCGCGGTGGCGTTCGAGCTGTCGTTTCAGCGAGCTCAATTGCGTGAAATTGCGGACATTGAGGATGATGTTGAGCAGTTCGCCAGCGGCGCCAAAGTGCGGGTTGGCGGTAACCAGCAAGAGCTCGCCGCCCTGAACATTGACCAGCGTCGTCGCCGGGTAGGACCCCTTCAAGACCTGCAGCGCCGCCGAGTTGCGCGCCGAACCGGGCGTCGCCCGCATCTCGTCAATCGTCCGGCCGATCCAAACGTCGCGCTTCATCCCGGTGAGGTGCTCGAAGGCCTCGTTCATCTCCAGGAAACAGCCGTCCGGTGAAACCAGACAGATCCCGTCGTAAGAGGCGTTCATCACCGCGTCGAGCAGAGCCTGCTCCGACGAGGGACCGGCCTTCGGACTCCTCTTCGGCGCGGCGGACTTCTTGGCACTGGGCATCGAGAAAGTATGAAACTTGCAGGCCTTCGAAGTCAACGATGATCGCTTGATCGAACCGGGAGGCAGAGGCGCTACCGAGCCGCGTCCGCGAGCGCCACTTGCAGCCGAACTACGATCCGTAGAGGCTACGCACGCGGCAAAGCGGTTGATCGCCGGACGGAGGAAGCGAACGTGAAGATTTCGACAGGGATGGGGTATGCTGGCGGCTTCGGGGAGTCGATCCGCGAGGTGCAGGAACTCGAAAAGGCGGGGCTCGATACCGTATGGGTCGCCGAAGCATACGGATTCGATGCGGTCAGTTTGATGGGCTACCTCGCGGCGAAAACCGAGCGTGTCCAGATCGCCTCAGGCATCCTGCCGATCTACACGCGCACCCCCACCCTACTCGCCATGACCGCTGCCGGCATCGACATGCTCAGCGGCGGACGCGCCATGCTCGGCCTGGGCAGCTCCGGCCCGCAGGTCGTCGAGGGTTGGCACGGGGTACCGTTCGACGCGCCGGTACCGCGCATGCGCGAGATCATCGACATCTGCCGCAGGGTATGGCGACGCGAAGTCCTCAATCACCAGGGCAAGCGCTACCAAATGCCGCTGCCACCGGGACAAGGCACCGGCCTCGGCAAGCCGCTCAAGGTCATCACTCGACCCGTCCGCGACGACATTCCAATCGCCGTCGCCTCACTCGCGATGAAGAGCGTCGCGATGACGGCCGAACTCGCCGACGCGTGGCTGCCGGTGATGTTCTTGCCGGATCGTGCCCAGCAACGATGGGGCGACGCCTTGGCAAAGGGGCGCGCCAAACGCAGCCCCGATCGACGGACACTCGACATCTACGCCGGCGGCGCCGTCGGCATCGGCGAAGGCCTCGAGCCGCTGCGCGACCGCAGTCGCCCGGCATCGGCGCTCTACATCGGCGGCATGGGCGCGCGCGGGAAAAATTTCTACAACGAGACCTTCGCGAGCTTCGGCTACGAAGACGAGGCAGTAACGATCCAGGATCTCTACCTGGGAGGAAAGAAGAAGGAAGCGGAAGCAGCGATACCGCAGTCGTTCATCGACGCAACGACCCTGATCGGACCGCGCGAATTCGTGAAGGAGCGTCTCGCTGCCTACCGCGAAGCTGGGGTCACATGTCTCAACGTCTCACTGGTCGGCAAGACGATCGCGGAGAAGACGAAGAACTTGGACACGCTGCGCAATTTGATTGATACGGCCTGAGCGAGGGATGATTCCGGAACCAAAGTTGAACGCGGACAACTAGCCCTCCCGCTTGGGCATTTTTGAAAAACCACTCACAGAATGGAAGAGCTGCTCCAGACAATCGTGGCACAAGGGAGTGCATTGATCGCTCTCGTCATACAGTCTCTCAAAGGAACGTTCTTCGAACTCTTTACGCTAAAGCCCCGCCAAGCTCTCATTTTCATCTTTATCTCCTATCTCATTGCCTACGCCCTCTATTCGTACGAAAAAGAGGGCGTTCAAGGAGAGACGCCCAGAGACTTTTTATTCTTCACTGGAGGCAAAGAGGTCTATTTACACCCCTCCGCAATAACGGACTATATATACTATTTCATTGCGCCGATTCTATACAAAACACTTGCACTTCCTATCTTAATGCTCATCTTCCTGCCCGAATATATTTCGGGTGACACAATCGCAATTCTCGCGGAGCGTAACCTAGGCCCCACAGCCACGCCGATCGATACATCCCCAACCGTGATGCTTGTCTATAGTGTTGCGATCTTCATCCTGGCTGATTTTTCTCACTACTGGATTCACCGCACTTTTCATTGTGGGTTTTTGTGGGAATTCCACAAAGTCCACCATGCCGCGGTCGTACTCAATCCACTGACCGCCAAACGTATCCATGTCGTGGAAACGCTGGCGGAAAAGACTCTGTACGGATCACTGGTAGGAGTATTCACAGGTATCTTTATTTATATGGGAGCACGGGATATCAGCATACTGCAAATTTTTGGCGCAGCTTACATGACAATCATTTTTGACAGCATCGCTTCTAACTTGCGACATTCTCATGTCTGGATGTCTTTTGGTCCCACAATTGAACATGTGATCAACAGCCCGGCCCAGCACCAAATTCACCACAGCATTGACCCGAAACAGTACAACAAGAATTTTGGAACGAACTTGTCAATTTGGGACTGGATTTTCGGCACACTGTACGTAACCAGCGAAAAGGAAAACATCACCTACGGCGTAACAGAAGGGGACAGCCCCAAGCTCAACACGCTTTCGGGAACCATCTTCTACCCATTCCAAGCCTGCTATCAGCGCACAAAACGGTATTGGAAGAATGGGCTCTTCAGAGCCGAGTGAGTGACTAGAACTTGAAACGAAGAACGACACCCGAAGAAGGAAACACCTGGAGGGCGGCGACTCGGGGGCTACGATAATGCGGTTGGCCCACTACCGCCGCCAAAGCCGTCCGCCGCGGCAGCTTGCGCCGAGGGACGACGACGGTGTTTCGGAGCTCGATCAAAGTTCTCCGGCGTCGCCCCTAGGCTGCACGGCCGACCTAGACGGCGACGACATCCTCGAAACATTGCTGACCGAAGACCAACGCGGCGACACTCGCGACATCGACTTTCCCGGCGTCGGCAACGAATCGCCCGATCATTCCTGCGACGTCGGTGCGTTCGAGCTTGAATAAGAGGCGAGACCCCAGACCGCACGACGAGGCCCCACTGCGCGCTTCTTGACTTCGTCGCTCCCAGCTTGGGATCTTACGGTCGAGGAGGAAACGGCAATGGTAGCAAACCCACCCGCAGACACTCCACGAGTGTCACCGTATTTACTATACGAAGACGTCGAGGCAGCACTCGATTGGCTCACAAAGGCATTTGGCTTCGTCGAGCGCGCGCGCATCGAGATGCCGGAGGGCGGCGTCGGCCACGCTGAGATGACGATCGACGATGGCCTGATCATGATGGGCTATCCCGGCCCTACGTATAAGAACCCGAAACACCTGGGCGCATCGACACAGCACACCTACGTTTACGTCGGCGACGTAGACGCGCACTACGCGCGGGCCAAGGCCGCCGGAGCCAACATCTTTGAAGAGCCTGCCGATCAGTTCTATGGCGACCGCCGCTACGGTGCCCATGACCCCGAGGGGCACATGTGGTTCTTCGCCACCCACACCAGAGACGTGCCTCCCGACGAGATGCGACCGCCAAGCTAACGGCGACAAAGGGCCGCGGTTTCGCAGACCCTCGCAACAGGGAAGACTGTCGATAAACGCAGATTTTCAAGTCCCATAGACAAGGGGATCGATATGCCAACTTCCTTCTTGCCGATGTGCCGCAGTCTTTCGCGTACGGGGTACGGGGTACGGAAAAGAGAAATGATTCGTGACCTGAAGTACAGCGGATAACCCGAAGGCCTTCCGAGTCGTCGGGACGAGTTCGCCGCAACTCCTAAGTCGTGTCACTTCACTTCCCACTCAACGATCTCCTACCCCGCCGCCAGGGGTTCGGGGTTTCCCCCAATTGACGGACGCTGTTCAATCGGAGTCTTTTGGGGCTCGTCACCGACCAGGCACTGTCGAAACGAGAGGGGAGATACGATGGCGATCAAATGGATTAGCAGTCCGAACAAGAGGGCTGGACGACACGGGTACAAGCCCGAGGCGGTCGTCATTCATATTATGGAAGGCTCCCTCGCGGGCACGGACTCCTGGTTTCGAAATCCAGAAAGCAAGGTGTCAGCCCACTATGGCGTCGGAGCCGATGGCGAAGTGCACCAGTACGTGGATGAAAGTGACTCCGCGTGGCATGCTGGGCGCCGCTACGGGGCGACTTGGAAGGGGATTCGCGACGGAGTGAACCCGAACGACTATACGATCGGGATCGAGCATGAAGGAAAAGCGGACACTCCGTGGAGCGACGAGATGTACGACTCCAGCGCCAAGCTCGTCAAAGAAATCTGCCTGCGCTGGAATATCCCGATCGATCGCGACCACGTCATCGGACATCGAGAAATTTACGCGCGCAAGACTTGCCCCGGTAGTCAGGTAAGCTTCAAGAAGCTGATCACCTTGGCCGGCGGCAAAGCCTGCTCACCCGACCAGCACAATCTAGTGACACGCAAAGGCTCCGTGATCATTCGGGCGACAGTCAAGGTCCGCACCGGCCCGACCACAGACGCATCCCAAATCGGCAAGATCCTCAAAGGGAAAAAGGTCAACGTTCTCGGATGGACAAGCAGCGGTCAGGCCGTCGGAGGCAATCCTCACTGGTATCTGTCGTCGAAGAATCAATATTTTTGGGCCGGGGCGACGGAGAGTCCGGTACCGGGCCTCTGACCCTCGAGACTCGCAACGTCCGGCTGAGTGGGTTCAGGGCGGTGCCGAGACGGATCGTTGTCGGCGCCGCTGTGCTGATCGCGGCATGCACGAGCACTGCGCTCCGGGAGACACCGCGTCATGAGACACCGGATTCTGAGACACCACGTTCTGGGGCGAGGCAAGCGAATGACACCGCGCAGCGGATCGTCACTCGTCGGATTGTCGATTCGCAAAGCGGCGCCGTAACTGTCGAGCTCAGCACTTCTGCCATCGACAGACTCCGGGCTCGATCGGCTTCGCGGCCCGACTTCGATCTTGCCGATCCTGTCAGGGCAGCACGCCTCTTTGCCCGAGCACTCGACCTTCCGCCCTCGACACGTTTCGAGCTGCTCAGTGTTTCCAAGGAGATCGAGGAAGGACCGGGAGCGTTCGTCGCGACCGTCCGCGCAACTAGCTCCGAGGAGTCCATCGTGATGCGACTTCTCTCCGACCCAGACGAGACGGAACGGCCGACCGTGTGGCTACTGAACGACTACTGGCCTAGTCCGTCGAAGAAGTAGGTCGGCTGCCAGCCGGCGAACTCTTTCGCTGCTCGCCCTGAGCCGCGAAACGGACACATTCGAACTCAACCGTTGTTCTCAACGAAATCAATCGTTTGGCTGAGAACCGAGCGCGACTCCCCTCTCCTCATTCTTCCTCGGCCCCGCATCGGAAGTGCCTGGAGTGGTCCGGTTTGGGTGTGCCTGGCCAACAAGGCCCCCAAGCTGAGGGCCAGATTGTAGGCGCTATGTGCGTTTAGCACCCGACGGCTGGGCAGAGCCCCAAGCAACCGAACCCTCGGCTCAACCAGAGTGGCACGCACTTTGCGATCCTCTGACTCCTGAACCCCGCGCCGAATGAACGGCGCAGTGAAGACCTGCCTTGAGCCTGGAGCTTGACCAATGAAAAGACCAACGCACCTGATCCGTTCCGTCGCGTCTCGCATGCTCGGTGCGGCCTTCCCCCTGCTTCTCCTCGCTGCTCTGGCTCGGGCCGATGTACTGATCACCGAGGTGATCCCGAATGTGACCACCACGACCTCTCGGGGCGATGTCGTCGAACTCTACAACGCTGGGCCCGGGGCGGTGGACCTAACCGATTGGACTTTGACCGACCTCGACGCCGATCCGATCGCCGGCGTCCCGCAAGACGCGACCTTCGCGCCGGGCAGCCTAGCGATCGCCCTGCTGCAAGCGGGTGAGTTCGCCGTGATTGAATTCGTCGACGTAGCGGGAACGGCGTCATGGATACCGACCAACTACGGGTTGCGAATCGTGGCGCCGCTCGAGTCGGGTAGCTTCCTGGGTTCGGAACGCGATGAGCTGATGCTGGTCGATTCGAGTGCGACTCCAATCGACTTTGTCGCCTGGGCAGATACCGGCACAGGAGTGTCCACGGATTCCTACGAGGACATGTCGGCCGTGACCGGGGTGGTTTTCGATTATGACCTGACACCTCTCGACGCGGCATGGGACGGAGCCGAAACGATCGTTTCGGACGCCGACTACTACGCCGCCGCGGTCGATTTTTCTGCGTTCGCGACAGTCTCGACCTGGGGCGGCGGTGCTATCCGACGACGCAGCACGGACGGCATTTTCGATGTCGCCACACCCGACGGGGCCGCGCAGTGGGAAGCTGTTCCTCGATCCCAAGCCTCACTCGGCAACGCCAGCGACGACGTACCCTCGGGTATGGGACTGCAGCCGATTCGGATCACCGACGATCTCACGGTCTGGCTCGGTCAAATCGAGACGACGACCTTTCCAGATCGGCGCATCGCGCGCTTCGCCGACCAGAACCCTGCCGACTTCGTGGCCGCTAGCGCACCCGAGATGACCGATTTCGAGGCCGTATTGGCACTGGCCATGAGCGACGACTGGGCAGAAGCTTTCGCGGCCGCCGATGCCATTGGCTACGAAGTCGTGGAGTTTCTCGACAGCGTCACTGGGGAAACCTTTCACATCCTTCGAGAACGCTTCGTCCCCGGCGAGATCGGTTTCACAGGCCGCGGTCTATTTGCGTTTTTCACGGGCAGTGGCGCCCGCGACGAGTTCGTGATCGAGATCCCCCATCCGGTCTTCGACTCGGACACCCTCGAAGAGGGGGCACTGGCGCTACCCGACGTGCGGCCGAGGGTCTTGGCAATCGCCGGCACGCACCGCAACAATCACCTCGATGAATCGACCTGCGATGGCACCTTCGACGGCGGTGACAACTTCCGCGTCAGCGATGTTGCCCATCATCCCGACAACTTCTTCCATCGTGCGCATCTCTGGCTTCATACCAATCTTCCAAACATGCGCACTGTCCAGTTCCACGGCTTCTGCTGTCCGGGCGGGGGCACCTACGCCGCTCTGACGGACGACAGCGTCGTCAGCAACGGCTTCGACAACGTTCCCGGGGTGTCCGATTTCAGTCGCATTTGGGCCGACCGGATCGAGGCGCAAGCTTTCCTGGCCGACGGCGTCGATCTCTCGACGGTGGCGATCTTTGGCGAGGATACAGGTCTCCTCGGTGCTACCAACAACCTCCAAGGCCGCATCACAAACGGAGTCGCAGCCGGCGCGGAGTGCAACACCCCCGCCGTCGGAGCGAGTGCCCAGTTTCATCACCTGGAGCAGGACCCCGAGGTACGAGAAGAACCACAACACGTCTTGGACGCCCTGAAGGAAGCGCTCCTGATCAGCGACGACCTGGCGTCGCCGTGCGAGGCGGAACCGTCGGAAGGATGCCGCGTGCCAGGAAAATCGATTGCGCTGATTCTTGATAAGGAAGGAGCCGACCGCGACCGCTTCGTTTGGAAGTGGCTCAAAGGGGAAGCGACGGATCTCGCTGACTTCGACGACGCGGTGAACGGCTCGGCGACGTATCGCGTCTGCCTTTACGATGCCTCGGTATCGCCGCAACCGCTGTTGGACGTCGGCGCGACGTCCGCGGCTACGTGCGATGGGGATCCATGTTGGAAAGCTGCAGGCACCACGGGATACCGATTCAAGGATAAGTTGGGCGCCGATAGCGGGCTCAAACTGATGAAGCTCAAGAGCGGTTCGGCCGGGAGGGCGAAAATCCTCGCCAAAGCATCCGGATCGGTGCTTACTGTGCCGACACTACCGCTCGTCACGCCGGTGATCGTGCAGCTCCTCGTGGACAACGGCCTCACGACAGAGTGCTGGGCGGCAACCTTCTCCAATCCTCCGAAGAACAACGATGCCGCAAAGTTCAAGGCCAAGCAGTAGGAGGTCGGCGGCGCCAGCTTGCCCGCAGATGTCGGCGGCGCCAGCTTGCCCGCAGGAACCAACGGTCAGCTTTGCGCGATCACCGCGATTGCCTCAACACTGCTCACAAGGTCCAAACGGTCCGTATTGAGCACTAGGTCATAGCGTGTCGGCGCCTCGTCCTTTACGCCGTGAAACTCCCGAAAATAGTTCGTGCGTTCAGCGTCCGACTCCTTCATTGCCGCTCGGGCCTGCTTCAGGTCCATGTCTCCGGCCGCCGCCAAACGCGCCGTGCGGGTTTCCTCCGACGCCGTCACTAGAACGCGCAGCACGCCTTCGGCTTGCGCCAGCTCGATCGAGGCTGCGTGAGCCAAAATTACGACGCTGCCTTGTTCGGCCGTGTCGCGAACAACCTCGCGAATCAGCTCGCGATACGTATCAGGAATACTCAGAATCTGCGGTGCAGCAAATGTGGCAGTGTCGAGTAGACCCGACGGATCCGGCGGGTAGAACCCCGGAGTCGCCAGAGCGTCGAGGATTCGATCAAGCAGGGGACGCCGACGCTCCGCCGACGCGACAACCGAGGGATCGACGTTGGCTCGTTCCGCGGCCTTAACGATAATCTCGTCATCTACGTAGCGATACTCGAGTCTCCTCGCGACCATGCGAGCGATTCGCTCACCGCCGGCGGCGACTGTCCGTGAGATACAAACGACACGCGTCTCGGGCTTTTTCATGATCCTCCCAGACCTTCGATGATCCTCCGCAGTCTACCACATTCTCGAAGAAGCGCTGTTCGCTCAGATGATCCTGCGCGCCGACCGCGCCATCAGCGCCGCCAATATCGGGGCGTCCGGCGAGGCAACCGAGGAGCGTCTGCCGGAGTCCCGCGTCGCCTATTGCGGATGACCAGATCGTTGCCGAGTGAAAAACGCGAACTCACACGCCTTGCTCAAATCGCGCCAGTTTGTGAATAGGTCGGGGAGAGGAAGAGCCAAATGCCGAAATTGACCCCCGCCGACGAGTTCTTCTACCACCAGATTCCCGAACCATTGCCCAATGTCGTCACGCACCATCCCTTCTGGCGTGAGAGCCTCTTCTTCATCATGCATCCGCGCGAGACGCTCGGCGACACGATCGTGTTGACGATGGCGCAATTTCCCCACGCCGAAATCATGGACGCAATGCAACTCGGCGTGATTGGTAGGAAGGCCATCTACCTGAAGCACAAACGGGCCTTCGATGGCGACCCGCACACCTTGACGGTCGAACCCACCAGCATCGAGATCGTCGAGCCCTACAAGGAAGTAAAATTGTGGGCGGACGGTACGAAATCTGCCGTCGGCATGGACATCACCTTTACGGCACGGACTCGCGAGCGCGGGCTTCGAAGGGGCACCATGAAACATGGGCACGAGACGATCTGGGATCAGAGCCATATGGTTCAATCCGGTGTGTTCAACGGCTCCTACACCTTCAAAGGAACGACATACGAAGTCCGGGACTGGTGGGGACAGCGCGATCATTCCTGGGGCATCCGCGATCACGCGAGGTGCCCGCTATGGATATGGCTGGCCATCCAGCTGCCCGATGCAATGTTGGCAGTATGGCACTGGGAGTATCCCAACGGCGCCCGCGTCTACACCGATGGCGGCTACGCGCCAACCGACATGAGCGAGCCAATTCCTGTCACAGACTTCACACACGATCTCGATTGGCTGGATAAGGACCGAAAGGTAACGAGCTACGGCCTCGAGGGGGAGCATGTCCGCGGACTGTCCGGCCGAGTTTCGTTCACATTGGGCGATGGGCGCACGATTGGAATCGAAGCCTCAGGAAAGTGGGCGTTCCGTTACGGTCCCATGGGCGGAGGACTCTCGCGCATGAAGGTAGAGACCGACGATGGACGCGAAGGCACGGCCATTTACGAGATTACCGGCGCGCACCATCACCACTATTTCCCCGACGCGCGTGCCGACAACATTCCATCAGGTTTGTAGGACTTCGAGCTTATCACCAGATCGAACGCATGAACTGTTGACCAGCACCCCAGTTCAAGGCCAAGCAGTAGCTTTTGTTGAGGATTTCGCAACGCGGGGATACCGTCCAAAGACCGTTTGGAGCCCGCATTCTGTTTTTCAACGGGCGAGGTAGGCGCCGGATTGCCGTGCGCAGCAACCGAGGGGCGACCGACTTGTCCCGCGTCACCTATTGCGGATGACCATACCATTGCCTTCTCCGCAGAGCGGCGAAGGCAATGGTTACTAGAATGGCGCCGACGAGGGTCAGGGTGCGCCACGATGCGGTGGGTGCGCCCGAGACGATGAAGACCGCCGGTCCGCCGGGATCGACGATCATGGCGTCGGCCGCACTCGTTCCGTCGCCGAGCGCACCGTTGCTGAGAGAAAAGCTGACCGTGTTCGCCGTAAAGGTAACGGACGAGGGCGGCGTGGCCGGTAGATTGTAGAACAGCGGAGCAGCAAAGTTTGGTGGTGTCGGCCCGAACTTCCTGTACACGGATCCCGCCGCGAAGTCCGGGCTGCCGTGGTAGGTGATGGTGATGTCGGCGCTTTCGCAGGGGAGGGTGAAGCCTATCAGGCCGAGAGGATAGACGTAGTTCGGGTCTTCGGAGAACGTCGCCTCGGCCGCGACGCTGACGTTTTGCAGGAAGGAGCAGCCGCCGCCGACAACGGCGGTAATCGAGTTGCCGCCCAGGCCAGGCAGTGTCGCAACATCGGATTGCTGAGAGTCGAGAGTCGAGTCGTTGTTTGCATCGCCGCCGTTGGGACCGCTGTCTTCCACCTGATCGGGCACTCCGTCGTTGTCACCGTCAGGTAACGGGGTGTTGGTCCGAGTCGCTGTCGGAGTGCTGCTTGGAGTCTCGGTTGGAGTGCCTGTCGGCGTCACGGTCGGGGTAGAACTATGGGTGCCAGTCGGTGTGCTGGTCGGAGTCGTGGTCGGGGTCTCGGTGGGTGTGTTAGTCGGGGTCTCGGTAGCGGTGGAAGTAGGTACATCGGTCGGTGTGCTCGTCGGTGTGCTCGTTGGGGTCGAGGTCGGAGTGCTCGTCGGTGTCAAGGTCGGTGTCGAGGTCGGCGTAATGGTCGGTGTACCTGTCGGCGGGCCTTCTTCGAGAGCCTGTGCGTAGACCCCATCCCCCGATCCATCCTGCCCGTCACTCTCCCAAACCACGAGAAATGTATCCTTCGCGACCGAAGCGCATATGTCGGGCGAGTTTTGGCTGGAGGTCGTGTAGGTGTTGACCAGGAACTCGCTGCCGATCGCGCTGCCGTCGCTTGCCAACCGGCGACGGAAGACGCCTCGACCGTCGCCATCGCGGCCCGACGGGTGCTCCCAGACTACTTCAAACTCGCCACCGGCGGCGTAGGCGACGGAGACATTGCGCGCGTCGCCCGAGGTATAGGAGTTGATTTGGAACTCGGTGCCGACCGGGTCGCCTGCGCTGTCGAACAGTTGCCCGAAGACACCGTCGCCGTCGCCGTCGTTCGCGCCGTACCAGACGACAACGAAGTCTCGATCCGTATCCATCGCGATGGCCGGACCCCGCTGGTCATCTGCCGTATAAGTATTGACCTGGAACTGCGTGCCGAGCGCTACCCCGGCGCTGTTATAACGGCGCCCGAAGATTCCATTTCCGTCGACGTCGTCACCTTCCCAGACGACGGCAAAGTCGCCGCTGCCGGAGCCGGCGATTTTCGACGAATAGGCGTAGTCCTCCGTGTTGACGAGAAATTCGCTGCCGACAGGCGCTCCTGAGCTGGAGAAGCGTTGACCCACGACATCGGCGTCCGAGTATTGGTAATAGCTCGTCCAGGTGACGACGAAGTCCCCATTCGAATGAACCTTTACGGCAGGTTCGTATTGGTAGGACTCGGTGAAGGTATTGACTTGAAACTCGCCGCCGATGACATTTCCGTTACTGTCGAATCTCCGGCCACGGATGTCGTCGTCATTGTTGTTGGACGGATCATCGCGTGAGAAGACAACGATGAATTCTCCGGTCGCCGTACCGTCGACGTTTGGATCTGAGGCGGCTGGTTCGCAGGCTCCGGCAACGACCTCAAAATCGCTGCCGACCGGGCTGCCGGATGAATCGAAGTTTCGCGTAAAGACAGTCAGCGAAGGCAGTTTGTTGCCGTTGCTGGGCTCCGCTTGCCAGGTCATGGCCAAGTCGCCGGAGCTGGTCGAGGCGACGTCGGGATTGAATTGTCGGTCTGGCGATGTCGAGGACACTTGGAATTCCGAGCCGATCGGGCTGCCAGCGCTGCTGACGCGCCGCGCCGTGATCCCGCTGCTCGAGTCAAGCCACGCAACGGTGAACGAGTCGTCGCTGGCGGACACGTTGGGCGCCAACTGGTCATCGGCGGTGTAGGTATTGACGCGAAATTCGCTTGCGATCGTGGCGCCGGCACTGTCGAACGCCCGGCCCATCACGTCGCGGTCTGCACCGACGAACTCCGCCCAGGTGATCAAGAAATTGCCGTTGGCGACGATGTCGACGTTCGCATTTCGGAGCGCGTCTCCGCCCCCGGCGGCGACATCGAACTCCGTGCCGATGGGAGCGCCGCTCGAGTCGAAGAGCCTGGAAAAAATGTCACGATTACTTTGAAGCCCCCCGGTCCAGGTAACGACGAAACCGGTCCCGTTGGAACCGACACGCGGATAACTGTCCGAGCGACCCGTGTATGAGTTGACCACGAACTCACTGCCGAGGGGAGCCCCGGCACTATCGTACCTTTGGGCAGCGATGTTTTGGCCACTTGTCCACACGACGAGGAAGTCGTCGTTGTCGACAAAAGCGACATCGGCGTTGTACTGCAGCCCTGCTGTGAATGAATTGACTTGGAACTCCGAGGCCAGAGGGCTGCCTGAGCTGTCGAAGCGTTGGCCGAAAACTCCGTCGGAGCTGCCGTCCTGATCTCGACTTTGCCACACCACGACAAAGCCGTCGTCTCGACAGTCGAGGCGCGGCATCGCCTGTCGTTCGACCGTGTAGGAGTTGATTTGAAACTCGGTGCCGAGCGCGGTTCCCGCGCTATCAAATCGTTGCCCGAAGACTCCTTGCTCTGAGCCGTCCAAGCCGTCTTCCGCGGACCAAACGACGACTGTGTTGCCGCTAGAGTCTCGACAGAGGTTGGGAGTGACGCGGTCCGTAAAGCAGGTCCCGGGAGGCACTTCGAACTCCGAGCCAATCAGCGCCCCATCGTCATCGACACGCTGCAGCAGCACGCTTTCCCCTGCGCTGTGTTGATTGGCAATCGATTCCCCCAGGTAGACGACGACGTTCGCGGCGTTGCTGCAAAAGACATCGGGCGATTCTTGGTCGGCAGCGGTGGCCGTGTTGACCAGGAACTCAGCCCCCAAGGGGACGGACTGTCCCGAGCCGACCACTGTGCTGACCAGAAGGGCAATCGCCGCCGTCAGTATTTGTGCTTGGATCTTCACAGAATCTCCTCGATGCGAAGGGCCCGCCTTGGTCGAGAGTTCTGCGCGAAGACCCCCAACTCCTGTAGGCTCTGGAGTTGGACGAATAGCAGGGCGTAGGCCAATCGATCAATCCAATTTAGTGCACATTTGCTGCACGATCGCGGGTCCTTCGATGCGCGCGTGACTCGACCGCGAAAACGAAGTTCGGTGAATGTAGAATTTTCCCAGCTGGGCAGATCCTACCTTGCGCCGCCATCGGGTAGACACTGCCGAGTCAGCACCGACACGCGGGTCGCCGTTGGCACGCCGGATGCTCCGTCTCATGGTCAAAGCTAATCAAACACTGGTCTAGGAGTGCTTGCACTTGCCTGGACCGATAGGAGGCACAAATGTCAGATGGAACCGTCGATAAGGCCAAAGGGCGCATCAAGGAAGCAACCGGGGCGCTCACCGGTGACGAAAAGCTCAAGAACGAAGGCAAGCTCGACCAGGCGGCCGGAACGGTGAAGGACGCGGCCGAGTCCGTCATCGACAAGATCAAGAAAGCCATCGACTAATCGCTCATTGTTCAAATGGCAGACGCGGTCGAACAAGTTAGGAAAGCCGCGGCTTTGGTCTAGGATGCTAGCCATGCCGCGTGGGGACCTGCTCGCCGGCCGCGCCTGCATTTTTTCGACCTACCGACCATCCGGCCGACGAACCGTGAAATCGTCGAGAACCCAGTCAACTGTCGAGCTCTACGGTCCCCTAAACAGTCCGTTAAGCACCGGCGCGCAAGTAATCCACCGACGCCGCTCGCAGGACTGAAAGCGCTGACAGTTGGACACGAATCCAACGTACAGGGGATTGTGCGCTCTGCGCGCTGTGGTGACATCCGGCGACACGATCAGGAGTAGCGATGAATCTGCGAGAAACTTCACTACGCACAGCCGTCTGCCTGTTGGCCGCCTTGAACGCGGTGGGTTGTTCCAGTGGGGACGGCGGAACACTCCCTGACCTCACCGGTCCGCCGCCGCCGCTCGAGGACAGCCGCTCGTTTCGCGCCATCGCCGGCGTCTCGATGGGTGGCTATGGAGCGATGAACCTGGGGACCAAGCACCGCCGGATTTTCGCAACGATCGCTTCGCTGGGTGGCCCGGTCGACATGGTTCAACTCCTGCGCGACAGCGTCGAGGATAACCTCGAAGTCAAATCCCAGACCACGCTACCGCGCGAAGTCGGCGACGATTTCACATTCGACCACCTCCCGCCCTATCCGGACCGTGACACGCGCATCACCATGTTCCAGGACTTGGTGCTGGCGTTCGGCAATCCGTTCTTGCACCACCCCGATCAGAATCGGTCGTATCTGGCGGCCGACTCCGAACCAGCGATGCTCGGCATCGACGACCAATTTGGCGCGTTCGAGGTTCCGGAAGACCCACGCGGTTTTCTCGACGGTGGCGATATCAATGAAAACGGCCTGCGCGAAGCCAATGAAATGCCGACCCTTCCAACGGATGTAGGGCTGTTGGCGATTGGTTCACTGCCTACCGTGGTGAGCGGCGCCGAACCGGTGACCGCCGGCGGAAGGCAGCTGGCAGATCTCGACGGCGACGGCATCTTCGATACGGGAGAGGGGGTCGTCATCAACCTGGCCGAACCATTCAACGACGCAAACGGCAACGCGATCTTTGAACCCGAGCTCGGGGAGACATTCGACGACCTGGGACTCGACGGCGTCGCTGACAGCAACGACTTCGGTGAAGGCAACGGCAACTTTGACTACGACCCGGATCGCGCCAATTGGATCGCAGAAGACCCAACGACCCGAGTTCTCGACCTGCCGGCCGCCGAGCTGGCGGACGTTCGCATTTACATGGATGTCGGAACGCGGGACGAGTTCGAATTCGCCACACACTACGAGAATTTCGTCAGCGTGCTTGCCGACAAAGGATTCGCGGTCGCCACGCAAGACGGCTTCTCCAGTAATTGCGCCAACCTGGACGAACCCGACGCCGAGCGTCTGTTTGTACGTTACGACGCTGGTCACGTCGGCGTCGATAGCGTCGACCCGGACGATCTTTTCAACGGCAATGTGTGCGGAGAAGACACCGTCTGGCAACGTATCGTTAGCATGTTCGGATTCTTGAACGAGAGTTTCCCCGACGGCTTCTTCGGTCCCGGCGGCGACCTCGGGTTTTTTGACATCGACTTCGATGACTTCGGCATCGACTTCCAATTGCCCGATCCCGACGTCACCGGCGACACCACGCTAGTAGACATCGAGACGCCGGCGCTCGCGCTCGAAGGTAACGCACAGACGAGACAAGCCTTGGTTTACCGCCCGCCTGCCTTCTTCCGGACCAACCGCAGCTTTCCAGTGGTGTATTTTCTCGGCGGCTATGGACAAGAGCCCAAAGATTTTGAACGCATCGATATCTTGCTGGACGCGTTGATTCTCACCGGGCAGCTGCAGAACATGTACTTCGTCGCGCTGCCAGGATCAGGTGGACGAAGGGGTTCGTTTTACGTCAACCATCGCGTATCGGAGTCGCAGGCACCCGACCTCGAAGACCCCACATCCGGTCGTTACGAAGATTCCATCCTCGAAGACCTGATCCCCGCGATTGAGAACGGCATCCTGGCTCGCCGCGTGCGGAGCTGACTTCTGCCGGCCGGCCGGGGTGTGCAAGCAGCCGCACGCCCCGGCCGGCCACGGCGGACTCTCTGCCGAATTCTCAACCGCGGGTGAACGCTGATAAGTGCGGATTGCTTCGCTCGTTTCGAGGGCTGAGAAAAGCCGTGGGCGAGCTTCAAAGCTTCCTCTTCAGATGTACTGCAGCACGCTGGTCGGGTACGCGCGCTTGAGGCGGCGATAGCCGAGACACACCGGGTAGAGAACGACCAGCACCGCGAGCGCGGCAGTGTACGCGGCGGCCAGCGACGCGGCGCCCATTCGGCCGAAGATCCCGAGGGAGGCGGCCGCCAGCATCGGGAAGTGCAACAGGTAGAAGAACAGCGCGGTCTGGCCGAACACGAGCAGCGGCCCGCGATCGCGTACCGCCACGTACCTGGCGCCGACGAAAAACGCAGCCAGGCATAGTGCCATCACGCCGAGCTCGAGCGATGCGAAGGACAAGCCCGGCGGGTACTTGCTCACGTGCAGCCACTGGGCGAGGGACCCGTCGAGGCGAAACAGTCCCATGTTGCCGTAGCCGTTCAGGCTGCGAACGACCGCGAACACGGCGAGCGATCCTGCCCCCGCAAGCGCCAGCTCGCGGATCGGCGGGGTATCGCGGCTGCGCATGTACACCCCAAAACCCCAGCCCATCATCATGATCGCGAGCCACGGCAGCGCCGGGTAAAGAATGTGGATGTTGTCGGTGGAGTAGATACCGACGAGACCAGCGACGAGGAAGCCGGGCTCGGGGTCGGTCACGCTCCAGAATGCGCGTGTGACGACTTCGCCAACCAGAAACCAGCCGATGCCGAGTCCGACCAACACCTTCGCGTCGAGACGGCGCAGCGGCACCATGGCGACGATGCCGATGCCGATCGCATAGAGGACCTGTAGAATCAAAGTCCGAGAAGCGAGCGTGCTCATCCACAGCACGTCGAGCAGGACGATGAACGTCCCGCGAATCAGCAGATGGCGATCGATGGCGCGCGCGGACTCGCCGCGCGCCCGCCGCGACTCGGTGGACAGGGCCAGCGCCGTCCCAGCTAGAAACACAAACGTCGGCGCACACAGATGCGTGATCCAGCGGGTGAGCATCTGCCCGAGCGGAAGCGCAGTGCCGTCGTAGAGAACCGCTGAGTCCGCACTGAGCCGACCGCCGTTGAACACGACCGATGCATGGTCGATGGCCATCAGCATCATGACCAAGCCGCGCATCCAGTCGATGGGAGCGAGACGGCCCAAGTCAGCCTCGCGCCGCCACGAAGACGTAGCCCCGGGTCTTGCCCGATCCCGAATCGGCGGTGTTCATCGCGTCGAACAGCGCCTCTGCCTTCACCCACACCCACGGGTATTTGTAGGTGGAGACGTCGAGCACCAGGAAACGATCGGTCTCCGCGTCGTAGGCCGCAATCGGCGAGATGTGGCCGCCGGAGCGCTGGCCAACGACCGAGCGCAAGTAATTGACGAGGACGAAGTCGCCGGCGCGCGATAGATTTCGCCGCGCGGCGGTGCGGAACTCATCGAGCGTGACGTCGCCCGCATGCACGACCTCCACGTGGGCTCGATGTGCGGCCAAAAGTCCGCCGAGCTGCTCGAGAGTCATGCCGCCATAGAATGTAGACCAGGCGCCGCGGACATCTGCCGCCACGCCGTCGAAGAACGTCTCTTGGGAGACGGGTGCCGGCTGCGTGCCGAGCGCGTTGAGCGCGATGACGCCGCTCGCCACGCCGCAGTACGACGCGTACTGCTGCGCTTCGAAGTGCACGTCGAGCAGATCGAGGTCGGCGCGCTCCACAGCACGGCCAACAAGTACGCGGCCCTCGTCGCTCTCGAACGAGATCAGCGATTCGGCCAGCGGTAGGTTCTGGACCGACGGATTCGCCACCCGCCAGCTCAGATAGCCGAACCCGAGCGCGCACAGCATCCCGACTGCAAGGACCAGCCTGCTGGCTATCTTCATGGCCGGTCGCATGCGAAGCCTCGTTTCCCGGATCGTATTGCGGCCGAAAACGCGCTCACACGGATCCTCGTTCGTGTCGCCGCCAACGCGGCCAAATGGGGATACGCCCCCTCTGATATCGCGCGACATGCACGCTCACTTGCATCGGCGAATACGGACTCACCCAGTTCTCTTCACACCGATCACGGCGAACCACAAGCTGGTCTATCGGCTGTACTGAGAGAAGGACCCGGCAGGGAGAAGCGGGACACCTACCCGCGAAGCCGAACCCCCGATTTTCGACGTGCCCGAAGTGGGGGTGGATAGCTGGTTCGTTGCGTCCAGCCTCCAGCTTGTGAAGGTTGTCTGCAAAAGAGAGTATAGTAAGTTGAATTACCCATCTCGTGACGGCGACGGCCTTCATCCAATAGCGTCTCGAGGATACTCAATAACCATCTAAGGGAGGAGCATTAATGTCCGGACACTTCATTTTGAAAAGTCTCACGGACAGTGACCTTAGGGTTTCCACCAATTTCCCCGGCATTCATTGGGGCGATGATTTGTCCCATGAGGCAGGAGGTGCGAATGGCGATGGCGTATTTCCCGGTTGGACGGACGCAAGCGTAGCGGAACTCTCCAAAGCCCTGAGCGGACAAGACATAGCGAATCGAAACAACCTGCCACCTCACCGCTACCTGATGATCAATGCTCACGCGGGACTGTCCGATAAGGCGCAAACTTACGTAAAATGGGCCAATTGGGCCGACAATCTCTTGCGCCCTACGGGTCAAGGCCTGGGATTGAAGACTCTTACCAAAGCGGCAGCCTTGATCTGGGGTCAAGAAGATAAGGGCGGCGCCCTCTTAGAGCAATGCAAAGCGGGCACAGTCCATGTAGAAGTCTACTACAGAGGCGGTTACAGAATGGTTTAACGTGTGCTCGGCTTGCTCTCGTGCTGGGCAAGAAGTGCTCTCCGCCTCCGCCGCAAACGGCAATGTCCCGAGCCAATCGATTTCAATTGCCTCGCTACGTCTGGCGTCTCATCCAATCGTTGCCACTCGGGAGACTTCCTAATAAAGTTCGCGCGCGACTAGTTGTAGGGGCCAGCGGCGGGATAGGATTTCAACTCGTCCGCCAACTGTTGGCGATGCCGACGGTATCGAAAGTCTACGCAACCGTTCGCTCCCGCGATGCCAGACCAAACCTCCTCGACCTTGCCGCGAACGAATCGCCGGAGTGTAGGACACCAACACAGTTGATGACGAGGTTCAGATGGCCACGCCGGTCCGGGGGGCCAAAGCGTGGCAGGCAGCGTTCCGATCAATTTCTCGCGCCCGAAATCGAGCGTCTTAATCTTAGCTCGAAAACCGGAATACGATGGACTTTGACAACTTCAAGACCTCGCGATGGTCCGATCCCAGCCAAGGCGCGCGATCGTCGCCAGGGTCAGGACTCCGAACATGAGTGCCCAACCGGACGTCGAGGGGGACGGAGCCGCGATATCCGCGCACGCGCAGGCAAGTGTGCACTCGCCGGTGCGACCACTTAGGTCGCACATCTCGTTCTGACCATCGCAAGCTGCGTCGCAACACACGCCGTCGGTGCAGAATCCCGACTGACAGTCGCTCGCCTCAACGCAGAGGGCGCCGTTGGCGTCGGCTGTCGCAGTCGGGTTTGCTTCCGGTGTGTCCGTCGCGCTGGGAGGCGCGTCTGGTGTTTCGGTGGGATCCAACCCCAGCACGATAATATCTGCCTCAGGCAAGGACGTTATGGAGTTCACAAAAGCTCCATCCTGTAGACCTTCCCCTTGCAGGTAGAAGACAGAGATCCGATCCTCCGCGACCACCGTGAACTGCATGCGCCCCAGAGTCATGCTCGAGGGCGTGAACTCGGGGTTGAGCGATACGACGTCGAAGGAGCTCGCGGTATCAACCCCAACCGTCACACCGGGGGAGAGAGGAGAGAAGGTAAGAAATGAGACGGATGTGCACTGGCCCGCGACCAGGTTGGGCGGCGCCGGACATTCGACGGCCGCTCCACCGATCGTCGCCCCCGCTGTCCACTCGAGGCTTATGCTCGCGCCCGTGAACCCCATCGGGTCGATGGCGGCGACGATATCGAGGGTCACGTCGTCTCCCGGCACGGCGACGATCGTGTCCCCCCCGGGAGTCCCGGTTCCCGTGGTTGCCGTCCAAACCAGGCTGACCTGCGGCAGCGCCCACGCGGATGGGGCCGCCAGGGTGAGCATCACGACAGCGAGAACGAATGATCGGCGCATCGGCACTCCCCTTCTGGCCGACTATCCCCTCATCGGCGAGGGCGGCTACCGCCCAGCATCAAGTACGAAGAAAGTTGCTCTTATCGCCTTTGTGGAGTTGAAACAATGGCACTAATACGGCGAGTAGAGCACGGAGACTGGGTGGCAAAGCAACTAACCAGTGTGGTTCACTTATCCTCGTAGATCTCCTTGGCCGGACCCGCCCGTGGGACCATCCGTAGTTGGTCTTGACCACGGGATTGTCGTGGCGTTCGTGCGGTGTATCGCGAAGGTCCACGACCTCGGCGACGAACACTTCTTAGCGCGAGCCCGCAGCCTTTAAAACGAGTTTTCTGGGCCCAAAATCGAGTGTCTTAGCTCGAAAACCGCCCAACAAACGCCCCGGAACTTCACAATTCCAACAACTTGCTACGGTCCGACCCCAGCCAAGCCCCAGCCCCAACCAAGCCTTCTCCTTGAGGTGGGTGTCTCGCTTCTTTCCGCGCTTCTTTCCGCTTCTCCTCTCGCTTCTCCCGGTTTCTTCCCCCTGCTTCTCGGTTCAGGGAAAAAAGTCTCTCCGCCGAGGCGATGCGTCGATCTCGAGTTGCCATTTACACCCAGACTCCACCGATGCAATCGCATTGGTCCAAAAACCAATCGAGCCTTGACAATTACCAATCACTCGATTACTTATCGATCTCATGCAAGACCACTCCCAAGACCAATCCAATGATTGGGGCGACGCTTCCGCGCTGATCGACGCTACCCCTCAGGAGCGGTGTCCAATATCTCAAGCACGGCTGCGGCTCATTCCCTGCTTCGCTCGCATAGGAGAGACTCTCATGACAATCCGCATCGGTCTTCGCGTCCTCACCGCCACAGTCGTATTTTGCTCGGCCGCCACCACTGCCACGGCAACCACGATCGACGTCACGGGATTCGGCGACGTCCTCGCCAACAACGGCCTCTGTGCACTGCGCGAGGCCATCATCAACGCCAACAACGACGATCAGTCCGGGTCGAGTGACTGCGCCGCCGGCAGCGGCCGCGACGTGATCCGCGTTCCCGCGGGGGTCCACACCCTCCTCCTCGTCGGGGCCGGCGAGGATGCAGCCCTGACTGGTGATCTCGACATTGTTGGTCCACTGACCATGCGTGCACAGAGGCCTGGAGCCATCATCGACGCATCGGCGATCGGCGACAGGGTCTTCGATATCCACGTGGCGGCCAGAATTGTACGAATGGACAGACTTGAAGTACGCGGCGGCAACAGCCTCGACAGCGGCGGTGGGGTCCGAATCATCGATTCGACACTCCAGTTTCGCAACGGCCGAATTCACACCAACACTGCCGGCCTCAACGGCGGCGGTGTCAACGTCGATGGAGGCCAGCTCCACATGTCCCGAAGCCGTGTAGGTAACAACACCTCCCTCGGGGATGGCGGCGGAATTCGTGCCATCTCAGGGGCAACCGTGAGAATGCGCAACACCGATGTCGTACGCAACATCGCCCTCGGAGCTGGCGGCGGTATCCACACAGAATCGACTCGCGTCCGGATCGTAAACGGCGCCATTTCGGGCAACACGGGAAACTCCGGTGGCGGCGGGCTGTCGGTGGATTTGGCACCCGGCGATCCTCCGGTGCGATTGTTCAAACTCAAGCTATCAGACAACCGATCCGTCGCCGGAGAGGGCGGCGGAATCCGTGCCATCGGTCGTCGCCTGGTCGAGATCAGAAGCTGCTCAATCCTCAACAACAAGGCGTTTCTCGGAGGCGGTGGAATCTACGGAAACCTGGAGAAGCTGCGGGTTACGAACTCCAACATTCGCGACAACAGCGCCAACGGCAGCGGCGGCGGGATTAACCTTGTAGATACCGCCATCGCGATCATCGAGACGACAACGGTCGAAGCGAACCGAACCACAGGCCTCCTGGCCAAGGGTGGAGGAATTCGCCTGGATTCCGGCACTGATCTCGCCATCAACAACAGCTCCATCGTCAACAACCAAACGCGCAACTTGGGCGGCGGAATTTTCGCCGTCAGCTCCGGCATTGTCGGAGTCGTGACACTGAACAACAGCACCGTCAGCGGAAACACGGCTGATGTCGACGGTGGAGGAATATACGCCGAAGTAGGAGTGCAAAACGGGGCCGAGGTCGTGTTGAACAGTGTGACGGTCGGACCCAATCAATCGCCGGCAACCGGTGGTTTGGTCTATGATACGACAGCCGGAGGCAGCGGCTCATTCGAACTCCGAAACACCATCGTCGCCCCTCAGTTCGGCGCCAGCTGCCGCGGTACGTTCATCTCGCAAGGCTTCAACATCGAACCCAGTACCGATTGCGACCTCACCGATGTCAGCGACCAACAGAACACCGATGCCCTCCTCTTGGGTCTGGCGTACGGCGGGTCCACGCCAACTCACGCCCTCGACGCACTCAGTCCAGCGATCGACACAGCGTCGCCCCTGGGCTGCACGGCCGACCTGGACGGCAACGGCATCCTCGAAACGCTGTTGACCGAAGACCAACGCGGCAACACTCGCGAAGTCGACTTTCCCGGCGTCGGCAACGAAACGCCCGATCATTCCTGCGACGTCGGTGCGTTCGAGCTTCAATAAGGGAAAAGGCGGGACCGGGCTGAGGTGCAGCAGCGCCCGCCAGCGAAGTAGCTGCGAGAGATCTACCTGAGCGAAGGGGGCGGCGCTTCCGCAGCCGACTCGTCGGGCGCGGAAGCGGTCTCGAAGCCAGGGGTGGGTACACGGTACAGGGCGTTGAGGTTGGTGCTCGCGAGCGGGCAATACTCTATTGCCGGAGCTGTTCTCGCGCCGGCTCGCGGATTGCGAGATCCTCGGCCAGTAGAGTTGGCCTAGGTGTAGCGTTCGCGACACTCTCCACCAGCAATCTCGCTTCTTCGAGCCGTTCAGGGGCGTGTTCGGTGAGCGCCAGGGCGAGGATCAGGCGGTTCCCAGGGTCGGCTGAGTCGATTGAAAAAGCTCTCTCGGCCATCGCCAGAGTCTTTCCGCGGTCGACCCATCCTGAGATGAACGGCAAGCGGGGTAAGGTCGCATGCAGCCGCGACAACAAGCGATAGCCGCCGCCGCGCTCGATCTCTGGTTCGAGTTCGACGGCCCGGTGTGCGTACTCGTGCATCTTGTTGGCGACGCCCTCACGCACGATCGTCAGCAAGCCAACGCGTTGGCCGCGGGCTCCCCAGGCGATTGCCGACCAGAAGAGAAGCGCCGCATGATCGCGCGATTCGCCGTTGCCGTTCACGGATTCTCGGATGCCTGTGCTCGCAACGACCACTGCCTCCTCGACCGCGCTTTGCTTGCGTCCATCGGGCGCGTCCGTGAACTCGATCAGGTAGTGCAGCGCGCGCAGAAGCTTCCACTGCGCCTCAATTTTTGCTGATTCCTTCTCTAGAGCTTGCCGGTACGACTTGATGGCCACCTCGATCCGGCCGTGTTTCGCCCGGCCATCGGTGAGTCCATCGGCGCGGGAGTTCCAGGCGTCATCGCCGCTCGCCAAGCCGACCTGAGCCGACGCGGTTTGGGCTAGTAGCAAAAACAACGCGGCAACGCAGATGCCACTGATCCGTGTCGATCTCGCCGCATACCGAGCGCGAACGAAGTAGCTGCGACTCCGGCGACGCTTTGTCATTTCGATTTTCCGGCAATCATTGGCTCGGCGAGTCGAGTTCCTCGCATCCATTGATCATAGGGGAATATTTCGGGTGTACCAGCAACGTCGAAGTACGGAGCATGCTCGCGCACTTGACGAAGTCATTTCTGCCGCAATAGTCGAGAGACTCGAACACGCAATGGTCTGCGAAACTCACGATCGCTAGACAGGTGCTGGAGATTTGCCATGCAACGCGACCTTGATGATTTGCGGTGCCGGTTCCCCAACGGTGATCCGCTGCCGCGACGATGACGGCGACGTTTGGTCAGGAGGTGGAGGACGAGATCCGACTAAGATCCTTCGACGAACCGGTCAGCGCGCTAGTTGTAGGGGCCAGCGGCGGGATAGGATTTCAACTCGTCCGCCAACTGCTGGCGATGCCGACGGTATCGAAAGTCTACGCAACCGTTCGCTCCCGCGATGCCAGACCAAACCTCCTCGACCTTGCCGCGAACGAAGGCGGCAGGCTTGTCATCCTGCGTGCCGATTTATGTGATGAATCGAGCCTAGAGGCCGCGGCGCAACAGGTCTCTAGCGAGGGCGACCATCTGAACCTCGTCATCAACTGTGTTGGTGTCCTACACTCCGGCGAGATGAAGCCAGAGCGAAGCCTGCGCGATGTCCGCGTCGAAGCGGTCGAGCACGGTTTCCGAGTCAATGCGACGGGGCTGCTGCTCCTGGCGAAGCATGTTTCCCCACTTCTTCCTCGGCGTGGCCGAGTTGTCTTTGCCAGCCTATCAGCGCGGGTCGGGAGCATCGGCGACAACCGCGCCGGCGGTTGGTATACCTACCGCGCATCAAAAGCCGCGCAGAACATGATCATGAGAACTCTCGCCATCGAGTTACGGCGACGTTGCAGCGGCCTGATCTGCGTGGCGCTGCACCCCGGAACGGTCGACACAGACCTTTCGAAGCCCTTTCAGCGAAGTGTTCGACCCGACAAGCTCTTTTCTCCACGCCGAGCGGCGCGCCAGCTGCTCGAGGTCATCGACACAAGAACGAGTCAATGCAACGGCCGATTCTGGGCCTGGGATGGAACCGAGATCCCTTGGTGAATCAATTGACCGCGCGTAGGCCATCCAAACTGGAGACCTAGCGCGTCAGTATCGGACGTCGGCGATCCGGGGGACTTTCCCGGCTCAAGGGGGCCCTGGGTGTAGCACTGACCTGATGAGTCACAATATACCCATCTGAAACCGCCAAAATCGGACGATGCGTCCAAACGTCGCCCAACGCACAAGCTCAAAGGCTAATCGGTCTTGGTCAACAGCGCAGAGATCCGCGACACCTCGGCCTCGATCTCGGTCTGCAACCATTCCGCCAACACACGCTCCAAGAACCGAAACGGCCACGTAAAGTTAAACTCGTATGAATGGGTCAAACGGGTTCCGGTCGGCGTCGACTCGCATTCGAATCTGCCAACGAAGTCAAAGACCAAGCGCGCCGGCTGCATCGCCGCGCCGGTAAACGTCAGTGTATGCCAAGGTTCGAGCAAAAAATCTTGGCGATCCGGTGCTGGCGGCAGGTATTTGAGTCCACCCCAAAGCTTCGCACTGCCGCGCCCATTTTCGTCAGGACCGACAACCTCGACGACTCTCAGTATCTTGTGATCTGCCTGTCGGTACAGATCGAGATCCAGAACGAACTCCAGGACTTCTCGAGGGGTGGCGTCGGCATTCGTCGTCGCACTCACGCAAAGTGTCATTTCTCGAATCCACTCAATTTCACACGCGGTACCCTACGTGTCACCATACCGAAGTTCTAGGACAGACATCTCTCCAACATTGTCAGTCGCGGGTCGGCCCGGCACAAGCTTCTCGCAACCGTTGCGTCCGACCCGCCCGGCGCCCCTCGACCTGTGGGTCAAGAGGGAGCCGCACAACTCGGCGTACGCGCGCTGTATCGCAAGATCTACGACCTCGGCGACGAAGACTTCGTAGTGCGCGAACCCGCCGCCCGCTACAATGAGTTTTTCGCGCACGTATATTCTAAGCAACGCGCCGGCGAGTCCTCGTTCATGGGCAGGGCTCCAGGCCCTGGTTTGTGCACAGGCATCCCTCTTGGACTGGGTCGCCGCAGAAGCCGTCGACCATCGGCCCGCCGGCCGGGCACGGTAGACGGCAAGGCGCTTCCGTACACTCGAACTCGCCGGCGAAGTGACACAAGGGCGGCTCGTCCGGACAGATCGCGGCGCAATAGCACTCGCCGTCGGTGAGACTTGCAGACTCAATCACGCACCGGCCTGAGACCGTCACCTCGTTGGGACAGACAAACGTACAAGGCTTGCCGCAGAAACAAGGCTCCGGCTCCTTTTCTTCCGGCTGACACTCGCAGGCCTGGCCGGTGTTCACACACACATCGCCAGACGGACATTGCCCAGCGCACATTGGGAAGCTCTGGCCGCATGGGACGTCATCGAAGCCTTCTTTGATCGTCGGAGCGCAAAGGTAGACGGCCTCGCGCACCGTGAGATCGTGGTCGTCGTCGAACTGATCGCCGGCGTTGATCAGACGATCGCTCGAGCGGTTCGGCTCGATCCTATAGCAAGTCAGATGGTCGTTTTGGTTCATGATGCCTTCGTCGTTCTTGTCGACCGGGTTGCAGAACTTCACCGGCTCGCGGACCATGAACGACTCTTCGATGGTGTCGAACTGGTCCAGCAACTGAACCTCCCGATCGATCGAAGGACCAGTTGCCTCGTAGCACTTGAAATGATCCAGCTTGACCGGGGGACAGAGGTTGTTCTTGCGCGTTGGGACCAAGAGGTGGGACGGATCTTGGACGTCGAGAATCGCTGCCCCGAATTGATTGATGATCTGCACCGTCCGCTGCGTTGCGCGTCCACTCAGGCGGTACCAGGTCAGGTGAGCCAGGGGGTCGAAAATCTCATAGACCTTTTCTTCCTTTGTCTTCTGAACTGGGTTGGCGAATTTGTCGATCGCCTCGAGCTCGAAATTCGGATCGTCCTCAAATTGGTCACGCAGCCGAACCGGAATCACCACATTTACATCGTCGACTTCGTAGACTTTGAAATGATCGAGAAAATCAGGCGGCTCCGGACAGTGCTCGTGGTCTAGGTTCAAGAACGGCACGGCGTAGCAGTCCGGTCCCGGAGCGTCGGGATTCAGGCACGAGTTGTCGCCGGAATCGTAGGGAGGCAGAATGCGTACTCCTGCGTTTTCCAAACGGACCGAACCCGGGGGGCCTCCGGGAGGACCACCTTCGATGATTCCGGTTGGGGTTTCGACCTCGAAGAAGACGTCGAAGAAGCTGTCGGCAGGAAAGTCGCTGTCGGAAGCAACGCTGGTAACCTTGCCCATCGATCGGCGAACCGAGCTCTCCACGAGCTTCGCGTTCACCTGTGCGCCCGCTTCTCGGCAGGCAGAGCTCGCATCGACGTTCGCCGTTCCACTGAGCTGCATCGCGACGATCTCCACTTCGATCTCCCGCAGACCACTGGCCAGGACGACGGGACCACTGCGACGGACGCACACCGGCCCCCTGGCATCGAAGTCGACCGTGCACACACCCGTCGGGGTCGCAAGGTCGTAGCCATTCAGCGACATCGACGAGTCGAAGATGTCCAACCCCGCTTGTGTGAACTCCAGGTTTATCGAGGGAGGTGTACAGCCGGGATCATCGCTGTCGACGAATGTGTCGCCGTCATTGTCCTCGCCGTCGCGGCACGTTTCGGGAATCGCGATCGACTCGGGAGTGCTGTTCGCCGCGTCGCAGAACGAGCCGAGACACTGCTCGAGGCTCTCGAGGTAACCGTCACCGTCCGCGTCCCTGAACTCGACGCAACCCTCGAGCGCTGCCCTCACGGAGAGCACGAGCTCGTTGACCTTAACTTCGCCATCGCAATTGGGATCGCAGGATGAGCAGGTCGCCAAGTCGCTACGGTCTTGCAACACGTTCACACAGCGGACCAGCTCGGAAACCCGGACCCTCCCATCCCCATCACAATCCGCGTGACAGAGCCGCGCCGGGCCACCGAAGGACTCGACTGGCAAGAGCGCCGCCAATGCCACTACCAGGCTCGGGATCAACAATCGGTTGCGCCAGCGGGGCGCCAGGCCTGAAGAACCAACTCGTTCGCTTCGCTTCTTCATAGGGTCCCATCCCCTTTCGCCTTATGCCTGGACTATCGCTATTCGGCGGCGAAGGGGGCAATTGGGGAATCCACGTAAGAGCCACTCGATTTCGCGCCCGACGGCAGTCGCGCCTTTTTGGGGTGCGGACGTAAGCGTCCGGTAATACACCCCCGTTCGGACCGACATATGCTCTCGAACCCGCCGCCCGCTACAATGAGTTTTTCGCGCACGAGATCGAGTGCCTTAGCTCGAAAACCGCCTGACTATCGCCTCCGAAGTTCACAATTTCAGCACCTTCCGGTGGCCCCCGGCCAAGGGCGCCAAGCAACCTCATGAAGCGGCATTCCGAGAGTCGGACGACTCGTTAGATACGTTCCCCCCTTGCGACGACCGGCGGGCAAAAAACCGGCTTCCACGCCCTGAGAGATCGTTATGAAGGTGATCGCGCGCCGCGGTTGGTGTACAAGCTTGCGGCATGGAGACTACGACGCATGAAATCGCCGACGGGATTTTTCGTTTATCGACGTTTGTTCCGGCGGTGACGCCCGACGGATTTACCTTCAACCAGTTCTTGGTTCGGGCCGAGCAGCCGCTCTTGTTTCACACCGGGCTGCGAAACATGTTTCCGATGATCGCCGAAGCCGTGGCGCGGATCATCCCGATCGAGCAGCTGCGTTGGGTTGCGTTCGGACACGTCGAGGCCGACGAGTGTGGTTCGATGAACCAGTGGCTGGCGGCGGCGCCGGATGCTCAGGTTGCGCACGGCGCCCTCGGGGTCGACGTCTCGCTCAACGATCTGGCCGATCGGCCGCCGCGTGCGTTGCGCGACGGTGAGGTGATCGATCTCGGCGGCAAGCGGGTTCGCCACGTCGACACCCCGCACGTGCCGCACGCCTGGGAAGCGCGCGTGCTGTTCGAAGAGACGACGCAGACTCTGTTTTGTGGCGACCTCTTCACTCACACCGGTAATTGCGTCGCGCTGACTTCGAGCGATATCGTAGGCCCGGCGGAAGCTGCCGAAGAAATTTTTGGCGCCACCTGCCTGACTCCGCGGACGGCGCCGACGATCCGCAAGCTGGCCGACCTCGAGCCAAACACCCTGGCCGTGATGCATGGCTCGTCCTTCAACGGCGACTGCCGGAGTGCGCTGATTCAATTGGCGGATTTTTACGCCGAGCGGCTGCGATCGGTCTCTGCTTAGCGGCCACGCCCCAGCGCATGGGCTGTCGACTACTGAGACGAATGAGTGGCTCAGGACCCTAGGTTCGGTCGCGTCTCCGTTGGCCGTCTCCTTAGTCGCAGGCCGTAGCGTTGGTCGGCCTCTTGATCTTGAAAGAGCGGCTTCCCTTATTGCTGACTAGTCCACCGGCGGTACCGCCGAAGTTTGCGCAATAGTTGCTGCCGCTCGGAATCAGAACGCGTACATGGCCCTCGGTGCCTGGGTCTGGCGGCACGATGTCGAGGCCGTTGCCGCGGATGCTGGCGCGAATCCTCGTCTTGCCGCTGCTCGACTGGGTGATCGAAATTCGGCGGACCGGACCGCTTGTGCCGTTGCGATCTTTGTATTGATAGCCGCGGGATCCGAGTTGCTTCCAACCCGCACCGCCAGCGACTGCCAGCCCGCCGGGGATCGCGAAGGTCTGGGTGGTCGGGTTGGCTCCGTCGGTTTCGACTTCAAGGGTAGCGCCGTTGGCGACCGGGTCGCCACTCAGCGTGGACGCTCCGGATGCGCTGACGGCCGAAACTTCGACGCGTCTCTTTCCAATGCCGGTCGCGCGGTCGGTCGCGCTAAAGCTGCGGCCGAGGATCGCATCGCAGAGAGATGCGGTTGCTTCGCAGACGCCTGCATTGCACGTACCGCTCGAGCAGCCGTTGTCGCTGCAAGCCCCGGTCTGGAATGTGCAAATGGGAGAACAACAATCGCCAGACTGGTTATTGCCGTCGTCGCATTCCTCACCGCTATCGAGAGTTCCGTTGCCGCACGAGACTCGCAATACCTCCCAGCCAAACTCGCCAGTCGAGGCGGTGAAGAACAACGAGCCGTTGAGCTCGTTGAGAAGGCGCGGAAAGGAGCTCACGGCTCCGGGTTGGATGTCTTCGACGAGCACCGTTCCGGCCGCGGTGCCGTCCGAAACCCACAGCTCGAATCCGTGCACTCCATCGTCGGCGGTGAAGTAGAGAGCGTCACCCACAGCGGTCAGATTGTCGATTTCCGGAATGCCGGGAAACGGTCGGATATCTACGACTTTGTAGGTGCCGGCTTCGGTGCCGTCGCTGCGCCAGAGCTCTCTTTCCGCCAAGAAGTCGCTGGCGGCGAAGTACATGATTCCGTTGACGATAACGATTGATGTCGAGCCGACCGCTCCGACCGGCCCGATCGCGATGTCTTTTACCAGTGTTGTACCGGCGGCGGTTCCATCGCTGCGCCAGAACCGACTGAGGGCGTAAAAGTATAGCGCGCCGTCGTAGACGACCATGTTGACCTGGTTGGCGGACGACGGTGCCGACCCAGGAAAGCCTGGGTTGATGTCTTTCACGAGCGTGGTGCCGGCTTCCGTGCCATCGGTACGCCACAACTCGGCTCCTGCGGTGTCATCGCCGAAGGCATCGTCGCCGAAGAAGTATCCGAATTGATCGAACACGACGATTCTCGACACCGGCTTAATAAATGGGTGGACCTTTACGGTCTGCGCCTCGGTACCGTCGCTGCTCCACAGCTGGCCGCTCGCGGCAAAGATGGCCTTGTCGCCGAGAGCCGCGAAGAAAGTAGGGGTCGAGCTCAAGATGCCAGGACTTATGTCTTTGACGACAAACGTCCCGGCTTCGGTGCCGTCGGTGACGCCGAGCTCTTGCCCGATATTGGTGCCGGTGACGCGAAAAAACACTTTGTCGCCGACGACGATCGGCTCGGCGGGGATATCAACCAGCGGGCCCGGACTGGTACCGGTGAGTAGTACGGTTCCCGCAACTGTACCGTCGGTCTTCCACAACTCAGCGCCGAGGTCCGCATGGAATACGGAAAACAACAGGGATCCGTCAAATTCGATTGCCGTAGTGAAGCCGATACTGGGAGCGAAGGACTCGAGAGCCAGCGTCCCTGCCTCCGAGCCGTCGCTTACCCAGAGCATTCGGTTCGATGTCGTTCCATCCTCTGCCGCTGCAAACATCAGTAAATTCGCGTCGCTTGTGAAGAAATCGGGAAACGACGAACTAGTCGCGGTGTTGATGTCGAGCACCAGGTTGGTCCCGCCCGCCGTACCGTCACTCGACCACGGTTCGACGCCGTGAACGCCGTCGTCGGCAGCGATGAAGGCGTTGCCGGCCAATTCGCCGAGCGTCACTGGATTCGAGTCTGGCGTTCCGTTGTTGATGTCCTTGACCAGGACAGTACCGGCAACCGTGCCGTTGGTTTTCCATAGTTCCGCGCCCAGCGATGGATCCTGCGCACCGAAGAAGATGTCGCTGCCGGCGATGCCGAGACCCGAAGGAAATGACCCGGCGGCGCCCGGGTTTAGGTCGGCGAACACCAGCGTCCCACCGATGCTGCCGTCGCTCGTCCACAGTTCGTCCCCCACTGTTGGATCATTGGCGGCAAAATAAATCGTGCCGCCGAAAGCAGTGAGCTCGAATACTTGCTGGGTGAGCAGCTCGACAATACTTCCGGTGCTGCCGTCGGTGCTGACGAGCATGGGAGGAATGGGTGGGTTGAGGACTCCGGGGATCCCGTCGTTGGCGATGAAGGCGAGGCCGCCCGCTTCTCGCAGCGCGGTGGGCTCGACACAGCAGAGCTCGAAGGTTCCGGGGACTGTTCCGTCCGTGCGCCAAACCGAATCAAACCCCGGGGCAAGCGAGAACGGGTCGACGAACAGGGTCGTGCCGTTAGGAAGATCGAGCGTGGTGTCGTCGGGGGGTGGCGGTGGAAGCGGCGGAACGGCCGGAATCGTCCCGGCCCCTGTACCGTCGCTCTGGTAGAACTGTCGCGTCGTGCCGTCGAGCACCGAAAAGTACACGAGGCCATTTCCGACGATGAAAGTGTGGGGGTTGGCGTCCGCCGTCCCAGGGTTAATGTCCTTGAGCAGCATCGTGCCGGCCGCTGTGCCGTCGCTGATCCACACTTCGCGGCCGCTCTGGACCGCAGTAGCGGTGAAGAACGCCGTGTTGCCCAGCACCGTGATCTCGCCGGGATCCGAACTGGCGGGCTGCGTGTTGATGTCCTTTAAGACAACTGGCGACGCGTGACTCGCGCTCACGATCGAAAACGCGATTGTCAGGACAAATCCGACCTGAGTACCAATCGATTTGACCGATGCAGGACTCATTGAAACCCCCGTGGATACTGCACTGAATACATTCCCCTTGGGCGGGGAAGCACCGCAGTATTGCCACACCGAGCGTCACACAGCGGTCGCAGCTAAAGCAAGCTGCGAAACGGGTCGGAAGTGGGTCACTTTGATTCTGAGCTCGGTGGAATGGGAACGGTGCTGGGAGCCCGATCGCCCGCCCCACCGCCGTGTCGGCGTGCAGATCGAAGCCGCGCCAATGATCGTACAAACGCATTCCCCAGGCACAGAAATTATCCAGAGTCTGGTTCGTGAGCTGACTGAAAAAGAAGACACCCGAACCCTCATTCAGAAGCGGCCGAGACCGAGCCGCGGTCCGAAGCCTCGCCCCAAAAACCGGACAGGATCCATTCATCCTTGCCGTATCCGCTTGTCCGCGCTAAGTCTCCTCCGTAAGTTAGTGGCCACTACGGAGGAGGTTCGATGTCGACTGCGAAGAAGCAAGAGGAGCTACCCTGGCATCTGCGGGGCAACTGGGCGCCGGTCCAAGACGAGCTGACGGTCGATGACCTCGAGGTCGAAGGCGAGATTCCGCGCGAGCTGAACGGAATCTACATGCGCAACGGGATGAATCCGCGCAGTGGCTGGTCTGATCACTGGTTCTTCGGCCAAGGAATGCTGCACGGCGTCGAGCTGTCCAACGGCAAAGCCAGTTACCGGAACCGCTACGTCAAGACGCCGTACTACGAAAAAGAGATGGACATCTTCTCAGCGATGGCCGATCCCTTGGCCTCACCGGCGAACACCCACGTGCTGCGTCACGCCGGCCGCATCATGGCTTTCGAAGAGGCGCACTCGCCGTGGGAGGTCGACCGCCAGCTGGAAACGGTTGGCCCAGTCGACTTCGGCGGCAAGCTGAAGGGACAATTCACCGCACACTCGCGCGTCTGTCCGGAGACCAACGAGCTGCTCGGCTTCGGTTACTCACCGATGGCAGCGCCCTACCTGACGTACTACCGCATCGACCCCAAGGGCGATCTGGTGCAAGCCGAGCCGATCGAGATTCCGCGGCCGGTGATGATGCACGATTGGAACGTCACCCGAAACCACGTGATCTTTATGGACCTGCCGATTGTCTTCTCGCTCGAAGAAGGTGGTTTCAACTTCAAGGAAGAAGCCGGAGCGCGCCTCGGCGTAATGCCGCGCAACGGCACCAACGCCGACGTGCGGTGGTTCGAGATCGAGCCATGCTACGTCTTCCACCCACTCAACTCACACGAAGAAGGCGACAAGATCGTGCTCCACGTTTGCCGCCTACCGCACGCGATGAAGGCCGGTCTCGACGACATCGGCTCGATCGAGGACACCACAGCGAGACTGTGGAAGTGGACCATCGACCTCACAGCCGGCACCGTCAAAGAAGAGCAGATCGACGACGCTCCGGCGGACTTTCCACGCATCGACGATCGCAAGGTCGGACTGAAAGCGCGCTACGGATACTCCCTCGGCATGGTGCCAAAGACAGCCGCGCCGCACTACGACCGCTGGATTCACAAGTACGACCTCGAAGCCGGCACGCGTAAAACGCACGACCTCGGCGAGAACGTACACGGCGGCGAGCCACAGTTCGCGCCGCGCTCACCCGACGCAGGCGAAGACGACGGCTGGATTCTTTCGATCGTACATGACGAAACCAAAGACCAGTCCTCGCTTGCAATTCTCGACGCCAGCGACATCGGGTCGCCCGCAATCGCCAAGGTGAAGTTACCGCGCCGCGTCCCCTACGGAGCACACGGCAACTGGATGGCAGATTAGTGCGGGGTACGGGGTACAGGGTACGGGGTACGGGAAAAGACTTAGTAGCAGGGTACAGGGTACGGGGAAAGACTGAGCTGCCCCCACATCCGCGGCGCGTAACCCGACACCCTAAGCCATACCCCGCAACTGCACCCTGTACCCTGTACCCCGCTTCTGTACCCCGTACCCTGTACCCCGTACCCCGTACCCCGCTTCTGTACCCCGTACCCTGTACCCCGCATTTTGTCCCCGCAACTCAGAAAGGACCCACATGCCAGACCTCAAAGGCCAAATTGCAGTCGTCACCGGAGCTAGTCGCGGTGTCGGAAAAGGAATCGCTCTCGGGCTCGGGGAAGCCGGTGCCACCGTGATCATCACCGGCCGAAGCATGACCGACGCAGGCGGCGACCGCCCCGGAACGATCCAAGCGTCGGCCGAAGAAGTCACCGCAATCGGCGGCAAGGGCATTGCGATGCGATGCGACCACAGTGTCGACGAAGAGGTCGTCGAGCTCTTCAAGAAAGTTGAGAGCGATCACGGCCGCATTGACATCTTGGTGAACAATGCGTTCTCCGCTCCAGATCGCCCGATCTTCGAAGGCGCATTCTGGGACTACCCAGTCGAGCTCTGGGACCAACTGATGCACGTCGGCTGTCGCGGCCACTACGTCTGTAGCCACACCGTCGCACCGATCATGGTCAAGCAAGGCCGAGGACTCATCGTCAACGTCTCATCGTTTGCCGGCATGAGTTACGTCTTTAACGTCGCCTACGGCGTCGGCAAGGCGGCGGTCGATCGCATGGCCAAAGACATGGCCGTCGAGTTGCAGCCGCACGGCGTAACTGCTGTCTCTTTGTGGCCCGGCGTCGTGCAGACAGAGTACCTCAAAGCAGTATCCGAACGCGGCGAGGTTCCCTTCGCTCTAACCAACGGTGAGTCACCACAGTTGTCCGGACGTGCAGTCGCCCACTACGCAGCAGACCCGGAACGAGAGAAGAAGAGCGGAGAAGTCCTGATCGTCGCCGACGTCGCCAAACAATACGGCTTCACCGACATCGATGGCCGTCAGCCGGGGACTATACTGGAACAGATGGCGCCATAGGCGGCGGCGCCTATGGCGAGTCGAACCAATCGACATGGGGCGCTGCGCGACCGTCAGAACGCGGCGGCGTCGCTTGTCGAAGGTCGAAGAGTCGAAAGTTCTTAAGGGAGCGACGCACTGCGCTCAGGCTACCTCTCGCGCGGCGGCGCCTGCGTTGGCGAGACGGAAAGTCGCGAGGTCCGCCACTTTCGACGTCATTCAATCGACCGCAGCCGCTCGAGGCGATCCTCGATCTGCCACTCCGCAGCCCAGCGCTCGACATACGTCCAATCGAGATCGGGCAGTTTGGCCAAACCCAGGAGATCGACCTGGTCTTTCGGTCGGTCCGCGATGAGTTTCAGAACGATCAGATCCTCAGGCGTAGCGGTATTGACGCCCGCAGGATCAGTTGCGCGTCGAATTACTTCACGCTGGAACTCCGTTTTGGCAGCCTGCACTTCAAGCGTGATGTCACTTGAGGAAGATACGTACCGAACAAAATCAGGACCGGAGGGCAATCCATCTCCGTGCTTTCGATCGACGGCATACCCCTGCTCGCGAAGCTGCTCGTCCAACCGTTGGATTTCCAGCGCCCCGGCCACCACGACTACGTCTACGTCGGCGGTGAATCGCGGTTCGAGCCACGTATTGACGGCATGGCCGCCGATCAAAACGTACTCGATCGACGCTCGTTCGAACAAGCCCGCAACACTGGCAAGTACATTGCCCTTCATTCGACCGCCCCTATGGCCGGTACAGGCCCAGGGCGCGAGCCCGCGTATAGAAAGGAGTAGGATCATCGTGCACGACGTTCCGGGCATGAAGCTTTGTATCGAGGTAAAACTGCCAGCTTCGGCGCTGGCGTTCATCCATCGACAAAGCCAGGTGGCGCTGAAGAGCCTCGGTACGCGTCGCCGATTTGATCGCCCCGATTCGGCTCATGTACTCGCGATCTTTCTTCGAAACCGCCATGCACAAGAGGCTATCATTGATTGCAGCAAGGCTTAAACGTTTGTTCTCGAAGGTTTTCGGCGGACAGCCTGCAATTCAAGCTCGGCCAATGCAGTTGGCCCGCATTTCTCACCAGATTCCGGCGCGAGATCGTGGAGGGGCGCGCAGATCAAGGCCGCACGGAGTGAGGCGCCCGGAGGCATCCTTCAACAGGCGGTCGAGGACGGCGGGGGAGTACGGCCATGAGACGCTTGCCCTTATGCGCTCGCAGCTTGCCTCCGTGAATGCCGCCGTGCGACACTTGGCGCAGGTGCCGTCGGCACTGCTCCCCGTTGGGGAGCGCCGGCGCGGTATCCACGGGGGTTCAAAATGAAGCGTGCTCCGCTCGACTCGATCCGTGCCTTCATCGGCACAATGTTCGTCGTCGCATGGTCGGCTGTCGCATCAGGTCAGGCAATCCCGACGCTTTTGAAGGATATCAATACTTTGAGCGCAAGCTCTGAGCCGGGGGAGGTGACCGTCATGGGAGGACTCGCCTTCTTCGCGGCTACCGGCTCCGATGCCGGCCGTGAGGTTTGGATCAGCGACGGAACCTCCGCGGGGACGATGCTGCTCAAGGACATCAACCCCGGCACTGCAAACGCGAATCCACATAGCTTTGTCGTCGGCAGCGGCCTGGTCTACTTCTCGGCGATCGACGATACGACTCGACAGTTCTACCAGAGCGACGGCACCGAGGCAGGGACGGTTCCGGCTGTCGGAGCTGTTCCGCCACTTCCAGACGATTCCACTCTCGACCTTCCCAACGGCACAACACTGTTCGTCGATCCGCTAGTCATAGCCCCAGGGTTTGATACTGTCTGGCGTACCGACGGCACCCCACCCGGAACGTTCGAGCTGTGCTGTGTCGAACCGACCAGGCTGCTCGAGTCAGGTGGGCTCGGCTTCGTATCCAGCGACGGCATCCCGAGCTTTCCCGATCCGATCGTCCCACCGGCCCTTACCCGCACAGACGGCACGACCGGCAATACCATCACCTTACTCGAAGAAGCAGTCTCCGAACTCACCGATTTGGGCGGAACCCTACTCTTCGCTGCCAACGACCCCACTCTCGGCAACGAATTGTGGAGCAGCGACGGCAGCGTCGCGGGCACACAAATCCTCGCAGATCTAAACCCAGGTAGCGCGGATTCGTCCCCGTTCGGTCTCGGAGTCGCCGGCACTGACCTCTACTTCGGGGCTCGCGACCCCACACTCGGTGCGGAACTTTGGAAGACGGACGGAACGGTACCAGGTACTGTCTTCGTCAAGGACATCCATAGCGGAGCCGCCGACTCGGACCCCACGACGATCGGCGCATTAGCCGGCAAAGCACTGCTCTCAGCAAACGACGGCGTCTTCGGAGTCGAGCCATGGTCCAGTGACGGGACGAGTGCAGGGACGAACCTCGTACTCGATATCAACGATGCAACAGACCCGTCGTCACCCGACTACTTGGGGAGCGGCGCCAACCTGCTGATGTTTGCCGCTTCCGACAGCACGCCAACCAATCGAAAGCTGTGGGTCAGCGACGGCTCAGAGACCGGAACGGTGCTGCTCGGAGCCTTCGGGCCCGGCATCAACTCAGTTATGACGGTCGAGTTTGGCGGATCATTGCTGTTCTCCGCGGCGCACGGCAGCCTCGGCCCGGAGTTATGGAAAACCGACGGAACGCTTGCAGGCACCGTGCTCATCACCGGCAACGACCCCGGCCCGTTCGCTTCCATCCCGTCCAACCCCATCGTCGCCGGCGACAAAGCCTTCTTCCGCGTCTCGGGCACCGACATCGGTCACGAGCTCGGGGTTACCGACGGCACTGAAGCCGGAACCTTCATCGTTAAGGACATTAGTCCGGGGATCTTCAGCTCGTTTCCTCGCTTCTTCGCGGCTATCGCCGACAGGGTCCTCTTCCAGGCAAGCGGGACGTTGTGGATCAGCGACGGAACGGAAGCACAAACCGTCCAAGTGCACCCGTTCGTCCGAGTGGTATCGCAGATCGTCGTGCTCGATCAGATCGGATACTTTTTCGGCGACGATGCCCTCGGCGACAACACTACAGGGGCCGAGCTGTGGCGCACCGACGGCACCGAGGCCGGCACTTTTCTGGTGAAAGACATCAACCCAGGCTTTCCTGGATCGGCGCCACTAGGGCCCCCGGCCAGCCAAACAAACATGGTGGCGCACAACGGCACCCTGTACTTCTACGCCAAGAGCGAATTCTGGCGTAGCGATGGAACCGCCGCCGGGACAACACTAGTCAAGGACATCGCAATCGGGCCAGTCGCGGCGGTCGGCACGACATCAATCGTGATCGTAGACGGCATCATGTACTTCGCCGCCAGCGACTTCCTGGGCGAGAGAGAACTCTGGCGAAGTGACGGCACCGAGGCCGGCACTTACAAAGTCAAAGACATCCGACCGTTCCCAGGAGCTCCGGAAATCGACCAGCTAAGTGCGGTCGGTGACCTCCTTTACTTCTCCGCCGACGACGGAGCACATGGCTTCGAACTATGGAGGTCAGACGGCACCGAAGCAGGCACCGTGCTCGTTGACGACATCCAATCCGGTAGCGTCAGCTCGTTTCCCGACAACCTCACTGAGCTCGACGGCTCATTGTTCTTCACAGCCTCAACACCAGCCTTCGGGCGCGAAGTGTTGCGAATCTCCTGCGGCAACGGCGTACTCGACGCTGGCGAACAGTGTGACGACGGCAACAATCAGTCCGGTGACTGCTGCTCGGCTACATGCGGCCTAGAGACGAGCGCTTGTAGCAACAACGGCTGCTCGGTCGGTACCTGCAACGCCGGTGTGTGCGAAGCTACAGCATCTCTGTGCGATGCGGTCCTCGGCCGCAGCTTTAGCGCGATCGACCGCGCGAACAGCCCGGCCAAGAGACGTGTCAAAGTCACGGCCGCCAGCGCAGCCGGAGCGCTCGCCCTGAGTGGCGACCCGAGCGCCACCGGCGCTACGTTGGAAGTCGCAACGGATGGAGCAAACCCGACCAGCCAAACATTCACGATACCAGCCGGACTCGCGCCCAACGGCGGCCCGGGATGGAAACAACTGGGCTCCCGCGGCTATCAGTATAAGGACAGCAAGAACGCCAACGGCCCCGTTCGCCGGATTTCCATCACGCAATCAGGAAGCGGCAGGACCAAGATCCGGGCCAACATCCGCGGTGCGGGTCTCAACATCGTTCCACCCGACCCGGGGACCGAAGGGCATCTCCGCCTCTTGATCCCAGGCGGCAGCAACTACTGCGCAAACTTCGGCGGCAGCGCCGGTGGTTTGGTCAGCAACCGGGGAAGCCGCTCTTTCAAGATCAAGAGACCGACCATGCCCTCGACATGCCAATGAAAAGCTCATTCTGTACCAGGTTCGAAGACCAACACTTTGGCCTTCGAACCTGGCCAAAGACTCAACGATAGTTGATCTCGACGCGGCGATTCAGCGACGGATCACGATCAATCGGCTCGCCGCTGCGGGCTCCGCGCGTCGTGATTCGCGTGATCTCGATGCCGCGATTGATGAGTTCCAGACGGATCCGGGCGGCCCGCAAAGACGACAAGGCCGCATCGCTTTCGGACGCATCCATATGCCCCACAACCTCCACCGTCAGCGTCGGGTCCGCTTTCAACGTGGCGGCAATCTCGTTGAGCACGGGCTGCGCCAAAGCAGCGACCGAAAAGACTCCATCGTCGAAATAAATCCGGTGATCGGCACTGCTCGCGGCCGGGACAGACTCGGCCGGCACGACTTCGGCGGGCACGACCTCCTCAAGGGCCGACGGATCGGGGTCCATGCGTTGGGTCGTCACAGCCGAGCCGGCGCGTACTTCGACGCGGCGATTCTCACGGCGACCACTGTCCGTCGAGTTTGATGCGATCGGCGCCGTCTCCCCGGCCGAGGTCACCCGGATTCGACCGACCGGGACACCGACCTTGACCAGGTAGTCGGCGACGCTCTGTGCCCGACGTCGCCCGAGTTGGTAGTTGTACGATTCGGCACCGATACTATCGGTATGCCCCTCGACGACGATATTGGTTGGCGCCGAGGTCGCAAGCCGACTCGCGACGGAATCCAGAGCGCCAATGGCACCGCGTGGCACCGCCGCACTGTCAAAGCCAAATCCAGAGACTCGGTCGGTCGCCTCGCGAACCACCGCAAGCAGCTCACCTTCTTCGATCGGCTCGAGCACTGTAGGCTCGATGACCTCCGCCACGGGCGCCGGCGGCGGCACGACGATTGGCGTCGGCAGCTCGACCGGAGGGTCGAACAAGTAATGCCCGACCAGTCCACCAATCAATGCCCCCGACGCTGCGCCAATGGCACCACCGCGAGCCAGTTCGGAGCTCCGATCGTCGTCAGCAACCGCGGCGGCTACCCCGACACCGGCTCCACCACCGACCAAGACTCCACTCAGAGCGCCCCAGGTCGTCCCCTTGTCCCACTTCCTTTTTGCGCCGCAACCGGACGCAGCGAAGAGCGCCAAGATCAGGAAGGCGGCAACCAACTTACGCGAAGGCATAGATACCCCTAGTCATCAAAGGTCACGGGCGGAGAACAAGAATCCGTCAATTTTCAGAGCGCGATCTGCCAAGAACGAGCTTCACGGACCAATTTGCGTTCGAGCTTGACCGATTTCCGAATCGGATCTCCCGTCGCACGGTCGGTAAAGCTATCGGTACGCTTAAAGGAAACCGTGGCGGAGTCATCCTCGACGCGAATATCGACGTCGTCGAGACGCACTTCCAGATCCTGGATGACGTTCTCGAAGTAGTCGCGCAGGACGCCAGCCTTGTCCGAACGCCCACCCTGGTACAGCTGAACAATATACTCGACCCGGCCACTCGCCAGGGTCGACTCATACTCCTTGAGGAAGCCCTGCACGGACTGCGAGTCCTCAGTCGAAGCCTGCACATGCGCAATACTCCCAATCACCACCGAGATCGCCCCAGCAACCACCTCGGTGGCAAACACCCCCACCAAAGCCAAGGTTCCAACAATTGAGCCAAACACGTTGAGTCGTCTCATAACTCCTCCATCAGGGCTGAGTAACGAAGCAATTCGATCACCACCTAAGGTACCACGACCATCCCACTAGTTCCCGTCGGGGTCCCGGTAGGCGTAAACGTCAAGGTACTAGTCTCCGTAGCCGTACTCGTACTCGTCGGCGTCCCGGTCGGCGTGTCCGTAGAAGTCGAGGTAGCGGTAGAAGTCTCCGTCGCAGTCGCAGTCGGTGTACTGGTCTCGGTAGCAGTCCCTGTGCTCGTCGGCGTCTCGGTAGGAGTCTCAGTAGCCGTATCCGTCGGCGTATCCGTCGGTGTTTGAGTCGGGGTATCCGTCGGCGTCTCGGTAGGAGTCTCAGTCGGAGTGTCCGTCGGGGTATGGGTTGGCGTCGATGTAGGCGTCGCGGTAGCGGCAGAGCCCTCTACTTCAACCGACACCATCATGTCGACCGTATTCCTTGCGTTGATTGTCACGGAAAACTCGCGGTCGGGTTCCGTCGGTTCAAATCGACATGATTCTTGCGCGTCGAAGACAACGCTCAAACAAATGCACTCGTCGATTGCGGTACTAAGCTCGCAGGCCGACGGCGCTCCAAGAATCTCGCAACCATCCGGCGGCATGCATTCTCGGTCGCAGCCGGTGTCAACTACCCCGACCTCAACACACGTTGAATCGGACGACACGATTCCACTGATATCCAGCAACGACCCCGGAGCGCCATTGTTAGACACCCGCAAGAACTCAGGGTCAGATCGCGTTCCCGTCGTCACGACGCCAAATTCTATAGCAGGCGAGGGGCTGACTTCGATCCTCGGAACCAGATCGGTGCCGATCAGACCAACATCTTTCGGGTTGTCCACGGAATTGTTCGCGATCCGCAACTTCGCCATTGCCGGCGACGAAGTATCTAAACTGCACGCAGATCTACCCGGAAAGGAAACCTCGGCGCACGTCGATTGGCCGGCAGCTAGATCGCATGGCGCACCCGGCGCGCATACTACGGCACCTTCATCTCCACCGCAGGACTTATCCGTAAGTGCCCCAGAGAAGCAACCTTCCGGCCCTTCCGGGACAACAGAATCGAAGATCGAAACACCTTCGATCCGAAGAACCGCCGCGACACAATCCTCATCCTCGTCGCAATCACTATCGCTCGTACAGTCCTTCGTCGACACAGAGCACGCGCGATCTCCGCCTGCATCGATCCGGACGACCATTTCAGCCGAACCCTTCCCGGCAATCGTCAAGAAGGTGAGCGCTTCTGGGTCGACTCCAATATCAGGCAGCAGCGTGCGCGCCGTGGCGGCGACATCCGTATTGGGCATTGGCATCGGGTCCCCACCCGCAGTGAGCGCATTGCTCGTCACCCTGACGACCTCATCTCCCGCCCCACCAGCAAAGACACATCCAGGGTTCGCTTCAAAAGCAACTCTCACACACGCAACTTCGCCCGGCTCCATCAAACAGCCAGAACCGAGAAGACGACCGGCACAAACGCGAGCGGTATCGTCACATCCGTCAGCCTCCGGCGCGGATCCTTCAACGAACTCGGAGTCAGCGAACTCAAAGCACGGTCTGCACCCTACCCCTTCGCAGAGATCGCAAGACTCCCCGACTCGACAGTCGCCATCGTCAACACAAACAACCCCGTCGCCAGAACAAACTCCAAGCACGCCGACCGAAGTGAGCTGCAGCCTTCCCCTCCCCGCGTTCTCTATTCTCAGCAGTCTTTCCGCCCCAGCCAACGGATCAGCCAATGAGTGCGCCCCAAACGAGCTTGTAAATCTGGCGTCGATTATCGGAGTCACAACCTCACCTGTTGTGGACGCATCCGTAGTCACGAGGTTGCAGGTTTCGGAGTCCGGACAATCGCGGTCTACGTCACAAGCAATCATTCCCGATTGCGAACAGGCCCGCGGCTGCCTTGGCACCACACGTGCGACCGCATCGTGCACACCGAGACATCGGATATCCTCATCGAGACGGACCCTGGCTATCGGCGAATCCCCTCCCGGGGCGATTTCGATCGGAGTCGAGCCTTCAGACGAGCTGAACACCATCGAACAAGCGCCTTCGCAAAGGCCTTCAGCCTCGACACAATCCTCATTGTTCACGCACACCGTCGCGAAGTCGCCGGTGCAAACCCCAGCAGGAACCGCCCGCAAGCTGGCATCGTCCACAACGACACACGAACGGTCTTCGACCGTTCCGCAAATCTGCAACTCCTCGATGAACAATTTGCCCAGACCCGCGTTCGTGACAACGACCGCAGACTCATTGTCCATCGCCTCGTCCACGTCACGAGCGGTGACCTCACCAAGACTGGCAAAACCAATAACGACTTCCGGCCGAAGAACCTGGCCAGTAACTGCTACATCTACGAAATCCTGATCTCCGAGAACGGCGCTAGGCACCTTAGGCCTAATCCGAAGTGCGGCCGTCACATCCACTGCTTGACGTTCGTTTAGCTTCACGCACGTCCCCAGGGGGTTAAGTTGAATCGACAAGTCAATCGGAGCATCGATGTCCGTGTCTGATGGTTGAGGCCAAACGGTATCACACCCGACACCGGACGCGTCCGAGAGCTCCTGCCCATTGAGCACAAAACAACGGCGCTCCTCACCGCAGATCTCAACTGAGTTGATCTTCAGAACGCCTTCGCCACCGTTAGTAATCGAGAAAGTCTGTCCCGCCTCAATCGCCTCCTGTGCCTCACCAACGGTCACCGCACCAAGGGTCACCGGCATTGCTGACACAATCGGCTGCAGCACCGTACCCGCCAACTCGAGCGAAACTTCCGCAGCATTTCCCACCGCCGGTAGAATCTCGAGGGTAGCTTCCAATGGTTCCTCAGGCGTTCTCACACACTCGACCAGAGAGTTCAGCCTCACAAATACCGTCTCAAGTTGATTTGGAGCCTGATCAACATCATCAAAGACCGTGACCGTAGTGGAATTGGTGTTGATACCGTTGCAGCCAGCTCGAGTTGTCGAGACACAAAAGCACGCCGCGTCGTCACCGGTAACAGAAGCTATTGCTGGCTGAAGTGATCCGGCTCCGACATTGGACACAGTAACCGGAAAGGCAGGTGGAGACGCCTCATCAACCGTAACCGTGCCCAGTTCGACTGTCCGCCCCTCCAAATTTGTCTCTACTTCGTCAGAGACATTCAACTCTGGAACATCGATCTCGATCGAAAGGCCAAAATCGAAGTTATCCCTGAATGAGTCGATTCGAAATACTGACCTAACCAATGCTTCCGGACCGACGCATGCCCCAGCGAAGGTCGTATCCGTTACGCCAACCAATAGTTCACAGGGCGACACTCCATCGACAGGACAAGTCACGGTGCCGCCCGGTTCGTTTGTGCAGCCACAACTGTCGTCCTCCTGGTTGACGCTGACACTAAAGCATCCACCGGAAGGGCTGCTAACCGTTAGTTGGTCCTGCGCCCCGGGGACCATATTCTGCACCGTCAATCGGATCGGAGTCGGGATAGGTGCACCCGCGTTAATTGTACCAAAGTTTAACTGCCGGTCGGTCGGCTCCGCGTTTTCTTTGAACTCAAAGCGGGCACCGGTGGCACCGAGAAGATCCTGCTCGAAGACGGCATCGAGCGTAACCTCGACGATAGCGCCCGGGAAGTCTTCGTCGGTCGCCGGAAGTACAGCCGTGCCAACCAATACCAGCGACAGGTTGAGATTTTGGTCGAACCCCTGCCCGAGACCAGCAGCGCGACCGATCAGGCAGGCTTCGATCGGTCGTCCTTCATTGTCAGACAAGGTCGGCGACTGTGTCACCGCCACACCTGTCGTGAGCGTCATCGGGATCAACCTTCGTGACGGCGCGAGAGCACCCCGCTCAGCCACAGCACCGCCAAGCAAGTCCGGGTTTCCGCGTACCACACCTTCTTCGCGCAAGCACTCGTCGGGACGGCTGGGATCACACAGTGGTCGCTTGGATAGGCGAACAACCAAATCGATCGGAACCACCAAATCGCCGGGCACTACATCGGTCAAGCGGCTCAACAGTGGACTAGAATCAAGTACCGATATCGCAGGATCAGATTCTCGCAGGCAACCGTTTTCGGGATCCCGACTGGCTCTCAGTTCCTTTCTCAAAAGTCGATCGGGCGGCACAGGAAGACCGAACAAGCCTTCAGATCGTTCGCCGCGCTCATCCACCACAACATTCTGGCGACAGAATCGATTGTCGGCAGCATTCACAGCCCGCAGTTCACAACCACAGTTATCTGCCAGTCTTGGGCAATCCGCTCCCGTCGCACAGCCCTCGCCATCATTATTTCCGCCCAAACAAACCCCAGCGTTGCACTCAGAATCGGGACAGTCGAGATCCCCTCGGCAAAGCCCCCCAGACCTCCCCCCTCCTTCGCAACGCCGGCGACATTCTGGGGCGCAATCAATGGCGCGAAGACACTCACCGCCACCCAGACAATCGCGAGTCACCAAGCAACGATCGCCACTGACGCTGCAGCGACTGAACGGACAATCGCCGGTCCAGAGACTGGTCCGAATCTCCTTCGCAAACAGGCAAACATCACCGACGGCAGATCGCTCCGCGATAAAGCAATCCCTCGAATCTGAACAACTCTCGCCGTTCCGCGCGCCGCCGATACAAAAATCAGCGTCACAACGGGGCCCCTGCACAACATCGCTCTCATCGAAGGAAGTGGCAACACCAAGTAGCGGGGACTCAGTAACCTCAGCCGCCCCATTCGCACACTTCGCGACAACCGCGAACAATCCAGAGACGAAGGTACGCCACGCACTGGAGTCAATGGCGTCGTCCGACGCGCTACTCTGTTCAACGCAGAGAAAACTGGGCGAAGTCCCGTCTTCTCCGAGGGGAATGCCAACGAATTGGCCCTTTGCGGCTTCGCCGATTCGAGGAAAGACCTGAACCGATATCGCTGTGCCCAACTCAGGCACCTCTACAAAATCGCCATCCGCCTGCGACTGCCGGTCCCCCTCGAAGCCGTCAATGCAGTTGTCGTCCTGAGCGTCGACAAATCCGTCGCCGTCATTGTCAACACCATCACCGCAATCATCGTCCTCGCTAAGATCGTCTTCACCGGAGCAGTCGCCCTGGCCCGCCGGATCGACCTCGCCATCTTGGTCATCGTCAATGCGGTTCGCACATTCAGGGAAGAGTCGCAGCGCCGGGTAAGCCACCGCGGTCAGGTCGCGATCTTCAGCCCGGAGAAAATAGTTCCGCAACACCGTCTTGTCGATGTTCCCCCTGCCACAATAGGTCTCGAGGACGGAACCCGACAAGAAGTTATCCAGGTCGTCAAGTTGGTCGATAAGTACACACCTCTGAGGGCTGGGGTCTCCCTCCTCGGCACCTTCACTAGGCGGAAACGGCAGACCGATACTCAAGTCGAGGTTCGACACGGATACCAGCGGAGCCTGACCCCGGATTGTCACTGAGCCCGCGGTAACCCGCAGCCCCGAGATCCTCCGAGGCGGTAGCGTCTGTTCAACCGCGCCCACCTCTTCGCAACTTCCTTCTTCTGGGCCCGAGCACTCGGACTGCGGGGACGGTCGTGGGATCGGGGCGAACTCGTCGTGGTCATTGTTGCCGCACCCGGCCATCAGCGTGGCTCCAAGCACGCCGCTGCACACAACCCAACGCCAGTGTGATTGTAGATAGACCATTCGCCTGTCCCCCCCCGCTCGCATCCGATGATTCATCCCTCAAGTTCTCAGAAACTGTACTCGGCCTGCGCCGTGTAGATTACATTGGCACGCAAGCCCTCCCGATTTAGCGGGAACTGGAAGTTGGCGGCCAGCACTAGCTGGCGCCACGGGTTGAGCTTCAGCCCCATCGAGTATTGATAGACATCGGTCTTGATCGGAGCCCTTGTGTCGGTGTCGTGCACACCTAGAAAGTCCGGGACCAAGGTAAGCCACGAAGCGACCCGCAGATCCGCCCCGGCGGCCCAGTTAAATTGGCTACCGTCGCGCCGACCGCGAATGGAGTAGCCAATATTCGCGTGTGGTGACACAAATCCAAAATTTCTCGACAATACCAGCTGCGGCGTTATCGTCGGGCCCTTGAATCCACGAAAATCGTTCCCACCACCGGTCGGAATCGTTCCGGTCACAACTCCAGCGATATCGACATGGTTCTTGCGCGCACTGAGGAAATGATATTTGCCGCGCAGGTAGACATCGCCCAGTCCGACAGTTTCCTCGTCGAACGAACCTTGGAGGGTCTGGGCATCGATACGACCCGGTTGGTTACGCGCAAACTCGATGCGATTCAGCGTACCCGGATTGCCAGAATTTCTGCCGGGGTCATCCACATGCGCGATCACGTCCCCCTGAAACCGAATGTAGACAACTGGCAACGCCACCTGAACATCGAAGTTGTCCGTCACCCCATACGAGGCAAAGAGAAAAAGATTGTGGACATCGACGTCGAAGCTCAGGTCCAGGCGAATGATATCATCTGCTATTCCCGGCAGTTGATTACCCGCTGGTTGTTGAGCCAAGACAGCCTCCCCAACGGGAAAGATGGAAACTACTCGGTTCGTCGGCGTTTTGAAGAAAGTGTCAAAGTGCACGTAGGAATAGGACGTACTGATCGAGAACTTGCCCTGCCCCAAAGTCTGAGCGCGCTGGGAAAAAAGCGGGCCCAGGCTCTCACTCGATCGGAGCCAAAGGTCCAGGTCCGGGTCAAATTCGTAGGTGTAAGCCGCTGACGCAGAAGGCACCGGAAGCTGACTTCTAAACGAATTGATCGAGCTACTGACTTGACTGGAAAGGCCTGCGTTGACATCCACGATGCCCGACCCGACAATGTTCCCGCCGAGGCCCGTCGCCACCGAAACGTCTGGCCCAAACACCTGAGGAAGCGCGTCTTCCAGATCCCTTGCCGCCACCTCTGTGACGACCGTTACGATCGCCAGTACGACTAGGCAGATCGATCTTCGCATACCCCCTCCGATTCGACACGTGGAAACTAACGTCACACCAACCCGGCGTTGTCAGACGGTCGTATCTCAAATCGAGAGTGGCAATGTCAACTCGAAAACCGATAAGAAAGTTGACATCCGTAAAATCCCTAGTATCAGCTCAGCGGGCCGCGTCTCCTGTTCTTGGGACGGCGCTTACGGCAAAGCCTTCGCGATCAGTCCGCTGGCGCCGCTGGTAATCGATAGGCTTTCGATGCGGGTGTCTTTCGCTTGGCCGGGTATCGAGACGCGGCGCTCGACCTCGGCTACCCAGCCAGAGCCTTGCCTGGCTAAGTTCTTCACCTCGTATGCAAACTCCGCGTCGCTGGTCCGCGGATTGTTCTGCAGCTTGGCCTTGTAGCCGGCGTAATACGTCGCAATCGCCTGCTCCGGTGTCGTATCGGCTACCGGCACCTTGGCCGGCGGCGTCGGTAGAGCCGGCGGCACAGCTCGGGTCGCTTTTGCACGCGGTGGCGCCAAGGTTGGCGGTACGCTCGGGACCACAGGCCGCTCTGACTTGCGCATCGGGGTCGGAGACTTGGCCTCGGGCTGGGCAACCGCCGCGACCGGAACAATCACTTCACCTCTTCTCCACTTGCCTCCCGCCGAACGCACTCGCAATGCAACAACCATGGGTCCAGCCGGCTGATCGGCCGGTACTTCCCATGTCACGCTTTCACACACCCGACTGCGCGCCTGCCCGCCAATAATCCATTCGCACTCCAAGTCGGTCGCGATCCCGGAAGATGAAAATACCACGACATCGCCACGCCCTGCGCGCTTCGGCGCCGCGGTCACGACGACTTTCGGTTGCGGCACCGCGACCGGCGCGGGCTCGAGCGTCCAAGACCCGCTGGCCAGCGATGAGCCGTCTTCGCCGAGCGCGACTCCCTCCAGAACCCCGCTTCGACCGATGTCGAGCTTCGACACATCGACCGATGGCTCTTTGCCTACTATTGTGCCGTCCAGCCGCCACTCGAACCGAACCTTACCAGCTCCCTTTTGGCTTGCAGACACGACGGGCCGGCCCGTCACAACAATTGTCGCTCCGGTCGGCGGGTCAAACGAAACCACCGGGCGGTCGGCATTTGATCGATCCGGGGCCGGCTTCTCGGTCGGTCGATCCTTCACTGCAGTCGCAGTCGCCGGCGGCATCGTTGCCGTTGCGGTTGCCGCAGCACCCGACGTTAGTTCGCCAATGTTGTCTTCGTTCGACCTGTCTCCGTTCGACCTGTCTTCGTTCGACCTGTCTTGGCGACTGGCGTCTCCGACCTGACCGAGACTCCCAGAATCTGCTGAGCTCACGACAGTCGCGCGTTCCGGCGTGGACATCAGCCCCAAACCGACAGCCCCCGCGATCACCCCGCCTAGAAAAATCGCCGCTGCATAGAGCGCAGTCAGGGCAGCCGACCTAGTTTCCGGTTCTCGGGAAGCGGGCGACTCCTGACGCCGCCGCCTCGGAGTGTCGGTATCAGCCGATCCCGCAGCCGACGATTTGGGCAAGACCACAGCAAACGCTCCGCCAAGCTCGCGCCCTGGGTCAAAATCGATGATGTCATCGCGCCCGATGCGGATGTCGCCACACCATTCACTCAACGCCTCCGGTAGCTCGCGGGAATTTTCGAAAACCTCCGCAGGATCGACGCCGACGAGTTCGAGCACCGTCACCATCCGCTCGATGTATGGATCCCAAGCGCGCCAACGCCGCACGCGCTCACTCGAGTCGAGTTTCTCGATCGCCTCGTAGCGCCCGAACCGCGCCACAATCTCACCCGGGTGACTAACCATGCTCCCCCCGCTCCGCCAGCGTTGCTAATCGCTCACTCATCCAGCACCTCCGCAGCGGCCACCGTGATGTTATCCGCCCCGCCTCGGGCATTGGCCAAATCGATCAATCGGCGACAAACAACCTCGAGATCGGTGTCTTCCGACGTCGCTAGAATCTCCGGATCCGTCACATAGCCCCAGAGTCCATCAGAACACAGGAAAAATCGGTCACCGGGGCGAAACTCCACCGGTCCAAACCGACCGACCGCGACCTCCTCCTCCAAACCGAGCGCACTGGTGAGATGGTTGCGCCCGTACTCGGCCGACGGCGAGCCGCCGTCGCGGACCGCGTCGGACCACACCGACTGATCATCCGTCAGCCGATCGATCTCAAATCCACGGATCCGGTAGGCGCGCGAATCTCCGACTTGCGCCAACAACGCACCGCTCGGCGCCAACAACAGGGCCGTACACGTGGTCCCCATCCCCTCCATTTCGGGATCCTCTGCGCTCTTGGCAATGATATCCCGGTTGGCGCGTAGAACCCATTCGGCAACTTGCTGCGCCTCGCCGGTACTAGACTCCAAGAAGGCCTGCTTGATCGCCGTCACCGCAGTCGAGCTCGCAACTTCACCAGCAGCCGCCCCGCCCATGCCGTCGGCAACGACAACGATAGCCGAGTTCCCGCTCGAAGCTTCAGCGAAGCAAAAACTGTCCTCGTTTCCCGTGCGAACACGACCGACGTCTGTCGCTGCGGTCAAGCGAAATCTCATCCCGTTTCCCTGCGGCAATCGAGGACGGATCCTCGCCCGTTCACCCGTAAGCCGTCAACCATTCCCAACGACCGCTCGCTGCGAGCCGCGGGGAGCGTGCGGCACTCCACCAATCGCCCTGTGCACAAGCTCTTCATTTCTGCTTCACCGTGAGCGACATTTCTTGACAACGGAACAACCCGACGCGTCACACCTCATCCGACACTGCACTCCCATCGGTTTGACAACGCCACCTGCAAACGTCTCGACCCGCGTAAAATCGACCGTAACGTCTTCCGCCCCAGTCGAGGACACCCCCTCGGCAACACAAGTCATGGTTTGTCCACGACCCGCATACGTGACCTCGCGCGAGGCGCAGTACTGACGCGCCAACTGCGCCGCGGCAGACTGGGGCGGCGGCGACAACTTCCGGCCGGCCGGTCTTGGAACCGCCGTCGGCCGCGCTACAGGCTCAGCTGCGGCCGCGCGCACTGGCAGCATCCAGATCTTCTCGGTCGATCCGCCTTGCGAATCACTCGCCACTAGCTTCAAAGAATGCCGCCCCTCGATCGCCTGATCCCATCGGCCACCGCATGCACCGGTCGAGGACAACGGCCGCCCCGCAACATACCAACGGCACGTCACTCGGTCGCCGTCTGGGTCGAGCGGTGTCGCGATACTCACCGTCATCGAGCCGCCCGCTCTAACACTCGCCGGATTGAGCGCCGGCCCCCCAGTGATTTCCGGAGAGCGATTCACCTTTTTGGGCGTTGGTCGAAGACGCCGGGTTGGCGTGTGGCGCGGCGTCGGGCGTTGGGTCCGGGTGTTCGTCCGCCTCGCGGTCGGCACAATTGCTGCCGCATCGACCGTCGGCAATGCGCGCCGCGTCGGTGTCCGAGTCCGCACAGCTTCGCGCGTTGCCGTACGGGTCGACGTCCGGCCGCGCGTTGGAGTCAGCGAACGCGTCGGCGTCTTGCTGGCCGTTGCCGTCGCAACCGTCGGGGTCTGCGACGGAGCAGACTTCGTAGCCTCGATTTCTCTCTCGGCCGCCAGCGCTCGACGGTACGACGCTTTCGCTTCGCGCAGAGAACGGCTCGCGTCGCGAGCCCAAAAGACGCTGCGCAAAGATTTCGCCTTTTCTAGAAACTCGATCCCATTTTTCAAATCCGTATCAGCCGAGCGTACGTGCGAACGATCGCGATCCTGAATCTCAACCGACAAGGCCTGCCCTTCTGTCAGCAGGGTCTCGGCTTCCGCTAATGCTTGCCGCAAACGCGCCGACATCTCCGCGGGAGTCGGCGCCTCCCCGCCTGAAGGCGACGGAGTCGGAGTCGGCGACTCGATCGCAGCCACGATCGCCACCCCGGTCGGCGCCGCCGTCGAAGAATGAGTTCGCGATCCCATCCCGCCGCCGGCGATCGCCCAAAACGCAACGGCCCCGAGCACCACTACGCCGAAAGCCGCGGCCGCAACCATCCAAATCCGACTGGAGGTCTCGTCTTCGACGAGCGAGTCCCGCAGAGCTTCGGAGAGTTCCTGGCAAGATCCAAAACGCTTGGAAGGGTCCGGGTCAATGCCACGCTCGATGACCGCCGCAAGCTTCTTCGGCACATCCGGCGCAAGCGTGCGTATCGGGGTGAACTCGCCAAAGTTGCGCTCGACAGCCCGTCGCGCGCGGTCCGACGACCGTTTACTTTCCTCAGGGTCGAAGTCCAGCGACAGTGGTAGATACGGACGCTCTCCAGTCAGAGCCTCGTACAACACGACACAGAGCGAGAACAGGTCGGAGCGCTGATCGACGTTCGCCGGTGCGCCGATCTGTTCCGGTGACATGTAGGCCGGGGTTCCGGCGCCACGGAAGGTCGATTTCGTCGCCCGCTTCGACGTCCCGTGCTGCGCGATCCCGAAATCGCCTACCTTATATACGCCGCCCGTCGCGCAAAAAATGTTTTCAGGTTTGATGTCGCGATGAAGAATATGCTGGCCATGCACGTAGTCGAGCGCTTCCGCCACCGCCAAACCAACGGCAACCGCGTCCTCACTGCTCAAACGTTCGTCGCGTTTGAGGCGGTCGCGCAGCGTACCTCCCTCAATCAGCGGCATCACAAAGAACGGCTGGTCGCCATCCTCACCGTAGTCGTACACCCGGACGATGCCCTGATGTTCTAATGGATGAATCTGTCGCGCCTCGTCGCGGAACTTGCGCAAGAATGTGTCGAGCTCGTCGTCCTCGAGATCGTGCACGTTGAGCGTTTTAACCGCGACCCGCGTACCGAAATTGTGGTCGAAGGCCTCGTAGACGCGCCCGAATCCGCCCTTCCCGATCTGCGTGATGATCTCGTAACGATCGTTCGCACCGAGAAAGCGCTTCCCTCCCTTTGCCCGTCGACCCGAATCGACTTGGGTCGGCAACACAGTGCGGCGCTCCCCACTCGGGGCCACCGTCGGCGCTGCCTTGCCCTTGCCCCCGCGGCCGCGGCTGGTCACCGGGACCGTTTGCCCTGGCGGTTTTTTCTCGTCGTCCACCATCCGCTGTGGCTACAGGCCGCGTTGGTCTCGAAGCGGGCAAGACACTCGAGAAAAGACAGCCGGTTTTCCTGGGCGCTCGGTCAAGCCAATGCCTCGTCCAATGCCAGCTGCACAGCACCCTTCGTCGTGTCGGCACTTTCGAGATCGAGCAACTCCGTGAACTCCTCGACCCCCGCCATCTTGGCAGCCTTCACCATGACATCGTCAGCCGGCCGGAAAGACTGCACTCTGGCGTCGAGGGTAACCAGCGACAACCCACCGAGATCGGGATGCGTCGAGCGACCGACAGAGTACCCGAGATCGGATAGGAGAGCCCCGAGATCCGGGTACTTGTCCATGAGCATTGCGAGCGTGATCGCGCCAACGAGAAACGCCGAAATGTCACCGGCGTTGCCGCTCGTCGACGGTAGCGATCGGCGTAGGTCCTCAAGCGACAGTCGCGCATCGTGAGTGACGATCCACCGAAACGGCGAAGCCACCGTCAGAGTCCGGCCGTCGCCCTCCGCCGACACCGAGTGGGAGTACTCCCATCGGCTGAAGGCCAAGCCGCTGCCAATACTGCGCAACGGATCTTCGCCGAGATCTTCTGTCACTTTAAAGGGCGCGCCACAGGCCGCTCGGTAGGTCTCGCGCAGTTCTGCCAAGGAGCGCTCGGCCCCTCGGACCTCTGGCGCAGAACGCGATGCAAATCGGCCAAAAATTCTCGCCGGGACAAAGAGTGGCTGCAAGCTGCGCACATGCCGCTCGATCCGCTCCTCGAAAAACTGTGCCACGCGGTCGGTCTTTTCACGAAGCTCGACAAGCTCATCTAGGTTGATCGTAGCCCCGTGATCCATCATTCTCCCCGATTCCAGCGCAATTGTTGGCGAAGTTGGTGGCGAAGGCGCATCCTGCCCCGATGTCGGTCGCAAATTCAAGAATGAGAGGGCGATCCACCCCCGTTCGGATTCAAAGTGACACCTCAGCTACAGGGGCTTGCACCCGCGAAGAGCTTTTCGTACGCATTTCGCCTAACGGTTAGAACTCAATGGCGAGACAGTGGACAGACCAAATCGTGCAGCGTCATCAACTGCGCGTCTACGCCGATGCCTCGATGAACGGGCCGAATTGGCGCGGCCTCTTCTCGCAAGCAATCTCAGAGTTCAACCAGCTCTCCAGCCAAAAGAGCCTGGGCGTGACACTGCTGGCTACCAGCCAAGCACCAGCACCGAGCGGCAGGGGCGGCGCCGATGTCAGCGTCAGCGCGGCCAACGGTGAGATCACGCTTCCCTACGAAGGATCGCGGCCAGTCCAATTCGATGGTGAGCGCCTGCACGGACTGACACGACAAGTCCACGACCCAGACATCAACCGGATCATCAAATGCCACGTCTTCGTGCCAACCAATCCACAAGTTCAAATGCCCCGAGGAAAGCGCCTCGTCGGCCCAGGCGTTCGTATGACCATCCTGGTCCATGAACTCGTCCACTGCTGCGGCCTGTCAAACAGCGAACACACCAACAGCGGCGACCTATTCATCGCCAACCCGTCCGTGCTTCTCGGCTCGAATGGCGCCGCAGGCGACCGGGTCGATCTCGGAACCTATGGAGATGACAACTTGCCACAAGGGATGCCGCCTCTGGTCATGCTCGAGAGGACCGCGCAACACATCCGTAGACTCTGGCCGACCAGTTCGCGACGACCGAACACCGGCGCCCGCAAGGCCACGCTCGCGGGACCGCCGCGCGGTACACAGTTCGCAAGCGTCGACCACACCGCGCGATCCACACGCGAGCGCCGCGCTTTCGACCGGGCGCGTTCGCCCCAACAGCCCGGCCGGAGAGTATCTTGACGAAGCCGAGCCTAGCACAGACCGGAGTCACGAGGCCCGACCATCTGCCCGCACGCGTCGCACCGCCGCTCTCAAACAAGAGCTGCCAAGTGTGCCGAAAACCTCTCGATGTACACCAAGCTGTTCGCGGCGTCTGCGCAGCACCACACTGCAATCGCCAGCATCTACAGCGCAACCTCCAGCAATCCGCACACCGCGCCATGCAAGCGCTGGCCAACTCCGCCGCGGCTCTTCGGCCCAGACTCAAAGGCGAAGAGAAGTGCAATCTACGCAATCTGGTCGTGCCTGCGAACACCCGCAGATTGACACGGCTGTCGAAACGCCGCCGCAACGCCTTCGAGGCGAAGATGTGGTCCGACCTGGAGGAGATCGACTTTTCAGCAACAGCGGCTGCGACAACCACACCAGCCGACGTGTCCGATGTTTCTCGCGACGCCTGTGGAACTTGTCGAGGATTCTGCTGCGCCTGGGGCGGCACTCACGCTTTCCTCGGCAAGACGACCCTCGCCCGCATTGCCACCGAGCGATCGATCACAAACCACACAGAGCTCGCAACACTGTACTTCGACTTGTTGCCGGAACGTAGCTACTCCGGTTCCTGCGTCTTCCACACGCAGCGCGGTTGCGCCCTCCCCAGGGATCTGCGCGCGGACATTTGTAATTCATTTGTATGCGGCGGACTGCAAGCGTATCTCACGGACGAGTCGGGCGGACGGCCGCAACCGCAATCCGCTGGGCCAGTCATCATGGCGACGACCGGAGACAAAATCATCCGCGCCGCGAGATCGACCCAGGACGGACCCGCAGCCCTTCGCCTACCAGTTTCCGGCCGGCGCCAGCCGTGAGTCCGCGGAGGCGAAAGCCCGCGCCACCGACCGAACGCGGAGACTCCGCGAAGCCGGCCGCGAAAACACAAGTCGCCGACCGAGGCGCTCCGCCGACCATCGCAGCTGGAAAACCACCGACCGGAGGCGACCCCCCGCCCCGAGGCGAACCATCGAGCCGCGAGCCGTGGGATGATTTCGACATCATCGAGGAAGTCGGTCGCGGCGGCATGGGGTTCGTTTATAAGGCGCACCAGAAAAGTCTCGATCGCATCGTCGCCCTCAAGGTCCTCGCGCCAGACCTCGCGAGCGACAAGGAAGCGATCGAAAGATTTTTTCAGGGAGCGCGCGCTTCGGCCCGGCTCAACCATCAGAACGTCGTCACCGGCTACGCCGTCGGCGAAGACCACGGCCGGCACTTCTTCGCCATGGAGTTCGTCGACGGCGAAACCCTGGAAGATATCCTCGAGCGGGAACGAAGCCTCCGCCCAAGCGACGTCGTACGCGTAGCGCGGGCGCTCGCACGTGCTCTCGACCACGCAGAAGCCCGACACCTGGTTCACCGCGACGTGAAGCCCGCAAACATCATGGTGACCACCGACGGAATCGTTAAGCTCACCGACCTCGGGATCGCGAAGACCCTCGATAGACCAGGGATGACCGTCGACAACTCGGTCTTCGGGACGCCGTGGTACATCTCTCCTGAACAATCGCGAAACGCAAAAAGCGTTGATATTCGAGCCGACATCTACTCACTCGGAGCCACTCTGTATCATCTCATCAGCGGCCATCCTCCGTTCGAGGCTGACAACATGGTCGACGTACTTCTGGCGATGGAACGCGGCGACTTGCAGCCCCTTCCCGCGAGTGCAAATTGCCCGCCACAGCTGGTGTCGATCATCGAACGGATGATGGAGCGAGACCCAGAGCAAAGATTTCAGTCTCCCCGCGATCTACTCGAAGCCCTCAACGCGATCGATCTGCCAGCAACCCGGTTCTCGTGGATGGACGAAGCCGCGCCGAGTCGAGCTGCACGCAGCGAACGCCCACGCAAGACGTCTCCCTCGCGAACCCCTGACTGGCGCTTGATCGCTGTCGGCGTCGTCCTCGCGACATTGGCCGCCTACGCGGCGGTCCGCTTCCTCGGAAAGGAGCCCGCCGAGCCTATCCCTGCGGCGATCACCCCCACCGCGGTTCCAGCAGCCACAGCAACTCCGCCCACAAAACCCAAATCAGAAGCCAGCTATCTCGAAGAAGTGATCGCGGCCCTTGCCGCGCCGACACCGCGCTTGCGCGACGCAAAATTCCTCCTCGCAGACCTGCAAGCCTACTACCCGAAAAGCGAAACGTTTCGTCGCATGAACGACGAACTCGAGCGCGGCACGCTGGTCCTCTTTGAAGCCAAGGCTGGAGGCAGCCTCACCTCGGTTCCGGCTTGGGGCAAACTGGACCAGTCGATGACCGCCGGGGACGAATACCGCTTCGCTATCATCCCCACCCGCGCCTGCTACACCTACATCTTTCAGATCGACGGCGCCGCCATGAGCTACACGATCTTCCCCAGCGGGCAATATATGCCCGGGGTTCAGAACCCCCTCCCCGCCGGTCGCCTGCACTGGCTCCCGCCCAACTCCCGTCTTCCGCTCGACGATGCCACCGGGCTCGAACGGATCTACCTAGTCAGTCTCACGCATCCTCTCGACAGCCCGCCTTCACTGCTATCCGAGATTGCCAAAGACCCGGAAGCGGCGCGACAGAAACTCCGCGATCGCGGCCCAAACGGCGATTCCAACGAATCGTGCTTCGCCGACGAGTGGCTCCATGAGTTTCGTTTCGCACACCGATGAGCAAGCATGGTATCGTCTTCAATTGAGGGATTCGTTTTTCGAACGTGCCCCAGCAGTCCGTTGAAAACCAGGCGCGCAGGCGCTGGGAGAGTAGGGAGTACTCAATGACTGACAAACACACCATCGTCAGCAAGATCGCTATTCTCGTCTGTTCGATCGCGGCAGTCGCCTTCGCTGCGACGGCCCAAGCCAAAGACTTGGATACAATCCTCCGTGAGCTCGGAGGCGAACAGAGAGGACCGGCTTCAAGCGGGGTCGCAACAAAAGAGAAGAGCGACGCGCCACCGAGTTCCACCGTGCCAATTCTATTCGATCACGACTCGGCCAGCGTTTCTTCTGCTTCGCTCAGCCAGGTCGCGATCGTCGCTCAAGCCCTCCGCGACGGCTCACTGGCAGACTATCGCTTTCGTATCGAGGGGCACACCGATCAAACGGGCACGTCTTCGTACAACCAAGACCTCTCGGAAAGACGCGCCGCCGCAGTGCGACGCTTGCTCGTCGATACGCACGGGATTGCCGCCTCGCGTCTGGTCTCGCGCGGATACGGCGAAAGCCAACCATTGCGCGGAGTCTCGCAGGTCAGCGAGACCGGCCGCGCCAAGAACAGACGGGTTGTCGTCGTCCGGCTAGGCGGTACGACGGCCGGCGAAACCGCAGCCACCCGACCCGGCCACGTCCCATCAGGCCAGCCTGATGGCCCACGAGCAGACGCGGCAGTCCAGGCACAAACGCCAGCAGAGTCCGTGACCATTCGTTTGCAGCAACGCGGAGAAGCTGCGGCTCAGCTGATTCGACCCGGCGGCGTGTTGCGCACCGACGACGAGTACCGCGTGTCGTTCGAGGCCGCGAAAGACTCGTACATCTATTTGTTTCAATTCGACTCGAGCGGCAACTCGCAAGCCCTGTTCCCGAATTCCGACCTGGCCCAGGGTTCCAATCCAGTGCGCGCCGGTCGGACGTACGATGTCCCAGAAGGCTCCGGCTGGCTGACTCTAGACGGTGCCGCCGGAGAAGAGACGATCGTCGCACTAGCGTCACAGAAGGAGATTCCCAACCCGACAGCCGCCGCTCTTCAGGCCCTGTCGCGCGGCCCGCGCGCCCCGGTGCCGCTCGGCGGTAACCCGGCAACACCGGACCTCTCGGTGTCGACGTTCACCTTCCAGCACCAGTAGCGCCCACCACATGCTTCGCAAGGCCATCGTCACCGCAATTCTCACGTGGTCGAGCCTGGCCTCAGCAGACCTCGAGCGCGCCAGTGAACTGAACACTGCCGGGCGTTACGCAGAAGCGGCAACCGCAGCACGAGCCGAAGTCGCACGCAGCCGCGGTGAGGACGATAGCAAAGGACTGATCGCAGCCCTCGAGCTGCTAGCCGACAGCTTGGTGCGCGACGGCCACAACGACGCCGCCGCCGAGGCGGCCGATGAGGCCGTCGCCCTGGCCAAAGCCCACCCACCAGAACTCGCTTCCGCTCTAATCATCAGCGCCCGTATCGCAACAGCTCGAGGTCGCCATGCAGCCGCGATCAAAGCGGCACAAGCGGCCCAAGAGGCCCAAGAGGCATTGCGAATAGCGCCCGGTGGCCACAGCGATTCCGTCCGCGCTTCGGCGCTAGACACACTCGGCATCGCTCAGCGCCAGGCAGGCGACACCGCAGCAGCCCGCGCCTCGCTCACCCAAGCATTCGACCTCCGCAAGCGCCTGATGGGAGAGCAACACCCCGACACTGCCACGTCGATCGATCACCTATGCCTGATCGATCTCGACATGCGGGACGGACGTGCGGCGCAGCGCCGTTGCAACCAAGCGCTAGAGATACGCCGCGTCCACTACGGAGCGAACCATCCGCTCGTCGCCGAGTCCCTCAACAACCTGGCGTCTGCGCACTGGCTGTCAGGCAACCATCGAGATGCCGCCAAGCTCTACGAGCAGTCGCTCAGCATCAAGCAAACAACTCTCGGAGAAAGTCACCCAAGCACGGCGACTGCCATGAACAACCTCGCCGAAGTGTATCGCGCCCTCAAACAACCGGAGCGTGCAATCGCCTTGCTGCGCAGCGCATCCCTGGCATGGGAGAGTCGACTGGGGAGCGGCCACCCCAAGACATGGGTCGCATGGAACAATCTCGCCAAACACTACTGGCGCAGCGGCGCGCTCGCCGCGGCGCGGCCGCTGCTGCAGAAAGTCGCCGATTCTAGTTCGCAGACGTTTGGAGATGAGCACCCGACAACCGCACGCGCCAAGGCCCGGCTGGCAGCCTTGCTTCAGAGCAGCGGCGAAACCAAGCAAGCATTGGCACTGTACCGCGACGCTCTCGCCGTCGAAGACCGGACCCTGGCGACGATCCTCAACATTTCTTCGGCAGAACATCGACTCGAGTTCCTCCGCCGAACCGAAGGCCACTACTACGCCGCCCTTTCTCTCGTCGACCGCCACTTCCGCCGCGATGCGAACGCAGCCCGCTTTGCGCTCGGTCTCGTGTTGCGTCGCAAGGGCATTGTTCTCGACGCCGAATCGCGCGCTCGTGATTCCGTTGCAGCGCGCCTGAAACCGCGCGAACGGGACGCATGGCGTCGGCTAACCGCTCGTCGCGACGAGCTGGCCGAACTAGTCCTCTCCGATTCGACTAGCGCTTCCACCCGCGACCTACAAAGCAAGATCGCGGAGCTGGAACAGCAGATCGCCACTGCGGTCAAAGCCATCGGTTCGAACAGCGCAATCGTCGCCAGCGAGCAAGCCTTGCGACAAGCAACTGTCGAACGCCTCGCAAAGCAACTTCCCGAAGACTCCCTACTTTTGGAATACGTCCTTGCGCCACATTGGGATGAAAGCAAAGCCGGATGGTCGGGCACATCCAACTACCTCGCCTTTGTCCTCGATCGTAGCGGCGACGTTACGCTCATCAATCTCGGCACCCGGAAAGTCATCGACAAGGTCATCGACGAAGCTACAACGGCGATCCAACAAAGCACGGGCGACCTAGCGACCTACAACACCACGGTTCACGCCAAGATGGCGCGACTCTACGATCTACTGCTGCGGCCGGCGGCTTCACGAATCCGTCCCGAGACAACCCTGATCTTTGGACCAGACGGCAAGATCGGCGTCGTACCGTTCGCAGCGCTACGGACACCGAGCAAGACCTATCTCATCGAGCAGCACCCGATCACACACGTGTCCAGCGGGCGCGACCTGCTCCGCTTGCGTCGGGGAACCGCCCACGTCGACCTGGCCGTCGTCGCCAATCCGGCTTTTGGCGCTCCCGGAACGAAACAGCCGAGCTCGAACAACAACGCCCGCGGCTTCCTCTACCCCGACTCCTTCCAGCCCCTCGCCGGCGCCGCTCAAGAAGGGCGAATCGTCCGCGACCTAGTCCCCGGCCGGCACCAAATTCTCGAGGGAACCGAGGCCACCGAAGTGGCAGTGACGAGCATGTCGTCACCACAAATCTTACATATGGCAACCCACGGCTTTTTTTTGAGCGACCGGGACGAAGAGGCGCCGGCGTCGACGTTTCAGTCTGCATCGACACGCGGCTACAGAGATCAAGTGCTGGCGCCGATGACCCGGTCCGGGCTGGCTCTGGCAGGCGCCAATCTCGCCAATCGGTCGACCGGAAGCAGTGACGGGATCCTCACCGCACTCGAAGTGACGGCCATGGATCTTTCCGGCACCGAACTCGTCGTACTGTCCGCTTGCCAGACCGCATTGGGCACCATTCAAATCGGCCAGGGAGTTTACGGCCTGCGACGCGCGTTCGTCCTAGCCGGCGCGCAGAACCTCGTCATGAGCCTGTGGCCTGTCAGTGACAAGATTACGCGCGATCTGATGGAACGCTTCTACTCGGCTCGCCGCTCCGGACAATCCCTCCCTGTCGCGCTACGAGAAGCACAGGTTCAAACACTGCGCTCTCTCAACGAAGCTCTCGCCGAAAGTGCCGGGGACGACGCCGCACCCGTTGTCCTATGGGCACCATTCGTGTTGCAGCAGGCGCACTCCTCGCAACACTGAGAACGCATCGCATCGAGCAGAACTTCCGAAGTGTCTACCTAGGGAGATCCACGTATTTGGCGTCTCCGTAATTGACAGTCACAACGAGTTGTTGCTAAGGGCCTAGCGTGTTCACGCGCTGCCCATCACGACTGACTTCTACACTTTCTCGCGGGCTTCGCATCATTCCCGTTGCAGCGCTCGCCGTGAGCTGTGGTGGCGGCGGTTCCCCGGCCGAGCCTGCGGGCTCGATGTCGCTGCGCCTGCGTTGGGGACAATCGGCCACAACCGACAACCAAGTGGCGTTGCGCGGTCTCGCCGCTCCGGAACCCGGCGCCGGCTTCGGACGCGATATTCCCGCTGCGGTCAACACGATTCAGATCACATTCGAGTCCGCGAGCAGCGAAGGAGATGGCACAGGGTTGTGCTGCCTGGCGGTCGCGGCCGAACCGATCCGCAGCGACCTCGACCGTCGCATCGCGATTCGAGACTTGCGGCCAGGCACTGCCGAAGTTCGCGTCCTCGGCTACCCGACTTCCTTTGCACCGCCTCCGCCCGGCTTTGATGGCGCCCCAATATGCCCGACGTCCGGAACGGTCGAGACACTGCCCTGCACGCAGGCAGACGCCACTGTTTCCACGCCGAGTTTCGACAGTCTCGCGGCTCGACCCGTGGATGTCGAAGTCGCCGCCGGGGAGACTTCCCGCGTCACCGACATCTCGATTCCAGCGGTGCCATTCCTCGTACCAGACAGCCTCGTTCCAGCTGCAAACGGCTCCGGAACAAACCCGATCGACCTCAGCTTCACGGTCGCGAAAGCAGCATCCGGCCTCAGCGCAGCCGATATTTCCATCGAGCTAGGTGACGGCACCCAAGTGCCGTTCACGACCACCGACTGCAACGACTCCGGCGCAACACCGTGCAGCGCAGGCCTGGAAGTCGAGGGCCTCATCGTCACCGCAGCAGGGCAAGTCTTTCCAGTCGGCCCGGTCGCCGTGGTGATTGGCGCCGAAGGCCGATTGCTCACCGGGCTTGCGGTGGACGCGCCGGCGTACGCGTTCGACGTGTCGCCGGAGCCGACCGCAACACCGACGGCGACGCCGACCGACACCTCGACCGCAACCGCAACCGAAACTGCAACCCCGACGGCAACTCCCACCGACACACCAACGGAAACCGCTACAAACACAGCGACGAACACTCCGACAGCGACGCCAACCAGCACACCGACCAACACCCCGACAGCGACCGCCACTGATACACCAACAGCGACACCAACCAGCACATCCACTCCGACCTTCGGTTTCTTGGGGGATGAGTTCCAAGTGAGCCGAGGAGATCAGAGCACCTACATCGATCCCGACGTAGACCAGATCAGAGACGGTCGATTCGTCGTCGTCTGGCACGAAGACGACGGCGAGAGCAGCTCCATCCGCGGCAGGTTGTACGAAACCAACGATGGAGCCGGACCATCGGTGGACTTCCCTGTCTCTTCGTCGGGTGCGAGCCAGGACCGCCCACGCCAGCCCGCGGTAGCGATGGATCCAGGCGGAAGCTTTGCCGTCGTCTGGACGACACCTCCCTTCGTTTTCGGGCAAGGCTTCGACAGCCTCGGCGGCGCGATCGGCAGCGAATTTATCGTCGGAGACGGCACCTCGTTCAGTCGACCGATCGTCGATATCGTGCCCCGCGGCGGGGAGCAATTCCTCGTCGTCTGGTCCTCCGTCAATTGCACCGAGTGCAATGAAGCCACCGACATCACGGCCCGTGTCATCGCAAGTGACGGAAGCGCCGTCGGCGACGATTTCGTCCTTGCCGAAAGGGTCGTACAGGTCTACACGCTCGCGGCGGACGCCCAATCTGACAATGACTTCCTAGTCGCCTGGCACAACCAGGAGCAAATCTTCAGCAATCCTCTGACCAACGGTTCGAGCTTCCGCAACCAAATCGTCAGTCGCCGCTTCGCTAGCGACGGGACACCGGCCGGAACGACAGCGCTCCAGGTCAGCCAGACGGACCCAGGATACCTAGGGGGCAACGAGATTGGCGTCGCAGCCGGAGCCGCGGACGACTTCATTGTGGTTTGGTCGGACGAATATTTGAATGCTCATCCGAGCGTAGCCGGGCGGCGCCTCGGCCGCGACGGGTTGCCGATCGGCAACCAATTCCAGATCAACACCACAACCGTCGGATACTACAGCTACGGCGCGCAGGTGGCCTTCGACAACGCGTCGCAAGAGTTCCTGGTGACGTGGGCGTCCGGGTACGATCTCGACGGGAGCGAGGTTGGAGTCTTCGCACAAAGGTTGAGTTCCGAAAGCAGTCCGATCGGCTCCGCGTTCCAGGTAAACACCTTCACCCCGTATTCACAGGGCGCCGCGCAAGACAGTTCCTATGGTGGCGGTTTGAGCGTCGCATCGGGAGGAAGTGGAGAATTCGTCGTGACCTGGCAGAGCCAGACCGAGGACTACGAAATCCGCAACATCCGCGCGCAGCGGCTCGGGGTCGAGGAGCAGCCAAGTGGCCCGTAGAACGACCCGCCAGAGCCTGATCGTCAGCCTGCTCGCCTCGAGCCTCCTGGCGTGCGCTTCGCAAGCGCTAGGCTTGGACGACGCGGCAAGCTCGTATTCTCGCGCCCTCGTGCACTTCAATGGTGGGCGCTACCAAGAGGCCCTGCCGCTGCTCGACGAAGCGTCGCGCTCCGAAGACCACCGGGCCAAGGCACTCTATTGGAAGGGCAAGGCGCACCATCATCTCGGCGACCAAGCAAGTGCCGAACGCGAGCTGCGCGCCGCCCTGCAAGCGGATCCAGCGCTAACCGAAGCGGCTCTCGAGCTTGGAACACTTCTCGTCCAGAGCAAACGCTACGGCGATGCCGTCGGTTTTCTCGACAGGGCCGCCAGCGACCCGACTCTTGCGACCGACGCCGCATACTTCCGCGGTATCGCTCGCTTGAAGCTGCGCAGCTACGGCGGCGCGAGAGCCGACCTCGAACGGGCCGCCTCCTCTGAGATTCTCGGCCTTCCTTCGCGCTACTATCTCGGACTGGTCGCCTACGAGCAACGCGACTGGAGCACCGCGAAACAACACCTGCAGGCGGTTGCCACGGCGTCCCCCGACTCGGATTTGGGACGTGAGGCGGCGCGAGTTCTAGAGAAACTGAAAGGCGCCAGAACCGCCAGCTATCAAGCCCGCGCTGAGTTTGGGCTACAGTACGACGACAATCTGAACCTCGCTCCCGACAACGACCCACTCGGAATCACCGGGATTCGAGATGCTCGTGCCACGATCGGCGCTGGCGCAGACCTGATGCTGCTGGAGAAAGATGGCCTGCGTCTTCTAGCTGGCTACGACTTTTTTCAATCCGTCCATTTCTCTGACGATGACTTCAACCTGCAAAACCACCGGCCAGCCGTTCAGGTGCAGTACGACGCGGGCAAAGCCCAGCTGGGGATCGCCACGCGTTACGACTACTACTCGCTCGATGGCCGCAGCTTTCACCAAGGCGTGCAGGCTCTACCTTGGGTCAGCATTCCGGAGGGTGACTTCGGAAGAACCGAGCTGTTTTACCGCTACCGTTGGCGCAAGTTCTTTCTGTCGCGCCCAGGTTTTGAGTTTCGCGACATTCGAGACGCCCGCAATCACGCCGCCGGGATTGACCAGTTCATCTACCTTGGATCGTCGCGCCAGTACGTCAAAGTCGGGGCGCAGTATGCCCGCGAAGACCCGTCAAACACCGCCGGCGAGCGTTTCGGCTACGACGGATTTGAAGTCGGGACAAAGCTGGGCTGGCACTTCCCGGAGTACTCGCTCGACACCGCAATCGGATACAGCTTCCGTTTCGAGGATTACTTCAGCCAAAGCGCCGGTCGCGATGATCGCGAACATCAGTTCTTGATCTCGATCGAGAAGCCGATGAGCGAACGCGTCACCCTGGTCCTAGGTTACCTCGGGGTCGTGAACGTCTCGAACAAGGCGGCCTTCGAATACGAACGCAACATCGGCTCGATCAGCCTGAGAGTGAGTCTGTGAGCATGACGAGAGCAAAACGACTCTTCGTGATCGTGGTTCTACTCGCGACGCCAGTCTCGGCTAGCTACGCCGCCCCAGCCGGGCAAGTCACCGAGGTCCGTGGTGACGGCGCAATCGAAAGTGACGGCGGATCGCGGCAGCCAATCCAACCAGGGGCCACCCTCGCGGTCGGCGACAAGGTGAGTACTGCAGACACCGGCCGCACCCGTCTCTTGCTGAGCGACGGTAGTCTCCTCAGCCTAGCCGGGAACACCGAGCTACAAATCATCGAACAAACCGGCACCGGCACGACGTCGCCCCGCACGGCATTGTCGCTGTCGCGCGGGCGTGTACTGATCGCTGTCGGCGAGGGCTTTCGCTCTGCGGGATCCGAATACCGTGTCGAAACCAAGACCGCGATCACCAAGGTCACCGGGACGGAGTTCGTCATCACTTACGACGCGGTGGAAGACGTGACCGACCTGATCGGCCTCAGCGGAAGCGTCCAGGTGAACAGCGTGATTGATTTGTTGAGTCGCGGTGTGGTCGTCAAGGCACGTGAGCAAACGATCGTAAAGCGCGGCGAGTTGCCGACACGCCCCGATCCCATCGAAGAAACCGTCTTTCGCCAGTACATGGAAGATCTGCAATTCGTTGGTTTGACACGACCGGCAGCAAGCGCTCTGGCCAAACCCTTGGTCACAGCGGACGACATCGATGAGCCAGACGACTCGACGATCAGCAACCCGTGGCGAGACCGAGTCCAGCAGGTGGATGGTATCGAGCAACCGGTCGACAGCCTCGGCACCACCGGCAACGTCGACATCGAACTGTAACACCCCTGGACGGCGCCGCGGATGCGGCGCTCAATCGAGTTGGCTGAGGTGGTTTCTCAGCGGGTTCGCCAGATCGAAGCCAAACAGCGCCGGGTCTTCCCCGATCACTGCAGCCGCAAAGATCTTCAGCACATAGTCCTTGGTCTCGTCCGGCATGCGGTTGCGGTACTCGCCGAGAAAGCGCCAATAGCTGCGGGCGGCAGGATTCTCGGGGATATCCTCGAGTTGATCCAACTTCGGGGCGACCCGGTGTTCTCCCCAGTTGTACGAAGCAATCACCAATAGGCCGGAAGCTTGGGCCAGGGTTCCATAAATGCTCCGCAGATAACGCGCCGCCGCGTCCGTCGACTTCTCGAAGTCCAAGCGCTCATCCCTGGGATCGAGCATTTTCTCATTGGCGTAAGCGCCTGGATTCAACTGAAACATGATCGCGGTCTTCGGGATAAACTGCCACATTCCCTTCGCCCGCCCCCAACGTGTCAGCGGGCCGATCGCGCTGGTGCTGAGATTGCTTTCCTGCAGAGCCAGATAAAAGAAGTGCGGTGGCAATCCGTGGCGGTGAAGGGAGCGGGCGATGTAGCGGGTATAGCCACGATCCTCCGCCTGGCGAACGGCCCCAATGAACCGCTGTCGGCCCGCCGCGGTCTGCCAATACCCCGCGATCGAGCGTTTCACACTCTCGACAAACCCCGCGGGCATGCTGAACTCACTCTCATTGAAGACCCGCGCCATCTTGTAGATCAGCCGCTCCTGAGGTCCGAGCTCGCGGTAAATCCCAAGCTCTTCGATGTAGCCGTCGTAGCGACGGGCCATCCTACGGCGAGTCTCTTGCAAAGCGCGCACCTGATCCGCCAGCGGCCCGCCTTCAGTCTTTTCGAGCAAAGTCTCGAGACGGACGATCTGCAGCTCGAGCGCGCGCATCTCGTCAAAGAGCCCACCGGCCGTGCTCTTCAAGCCCGCAAGCTCCGTGGCGATACGCTGCTGCGTTACCATTCCCGCGTCGAGTCGCCGCTGCTGGATAGCGCTGTATCCAACAACCCCGAGCAGGATGATCAGAACCGCCGCTGCAAACCCACCGTAAACCAGCCGCTGGCGAGCCAGGTGGTACTGAAGCTCCGGGTGCCCGGCGCCAGGGCTCGTCTCACCGCCGGCACGATCACCGTCCCAACTCGCGGTAGCGTCGTCTTCGACCTTCTCCTCCGCAACAGCGAGCCGGAGAACCGGTCCATCGGGAGCAAGTTGGAGCTCGACAAAACGCTCCTCGATTGCCACCTCGTCGACGCGCTCGCCGTCGACGAAAGTGCCGTTGGTACTCTCGAGGTCGCGCACCCACCAGCAACCATCTTCAAAGAAGACTTCAGCGTGCTCGCGGCTAACCAGCCCAATATCGATCTGGACCTCGCATTCTTCCCCACGGCCGATCACAAACGAGCGAGAAAAAACCCGATCAATGCTGCCGCCCGAGAGATCCTCGACTCGAATCCTCGTCGCGCGGTCCAAAGAACGCCGCTCGCTCACACCAATTCCCAACGCATACCGTCACCAAGAAAACGGATCCCTCAAACATCAATCCCTTGGCGAGTTGAAGCACGGCCAACAACTCACAGCAAGACGCCGAATTGGTGCCCTAGCAACTTTTGGAGACCTCGCGTCTACTGATCGCGTGAACAGTTTTTCGTTCCACGACCGTACAAAAGTCCATCGATCTTGCCCCCCCAACTGCCAGGTGCTACGACCCGGTGGTGTCAGTTCGTCGCAATAGTTGTAGAGCAACCAAGGCCCCGTCTACCCGAACAGCGGCTCGGTTGGCTGTGACCGCTGCCATCATCACACTCTGCTCCTCCTCGATAGCGACGGCCCAGTCGTGCACCGGCGACTGCAACGGTGACAGCGTAGTAAGGGTCGCCGAGTTGGTAACCGGAGTGAACATTAGCTTGGGCCGGGCAAACATCGCCGCGTGCCCTGCATACGGCGGCGTCATTAGGATCGCGGGTCTCGTCCGAGCGGTAATTGCGCTACTCAACGGCTGCCCCATTACCCCAACCCCAATAGACACCCCGGACATCCCTCTGCCAACGCCACCCCCCACGCACACGCCCAACAACAGTCCAACCTTGTCTGCCCCGACCGACACACCAACTTCTCCGAACACGCCGACCTTCACTCCGACCAACACTCCTACACGGACCCACACGAATACGCCGACCCACACACTTTCGGTCACACCGACAAGGTCCAACACGAACACGCCGACCAGCACTCAAACTCCTCCCGACACGCGCACCAGTACCAATGCACCGACTCTCACGCCGACATCGACCAGGAGCAACACTCCAACCCAGACCCCAACCCAAACACTCACCCCCACGCCGACCCGTTCGAATACACCCTTAAGATCTCCGCCCACGCCGCCAATCTTCCGAGGAGCACTGGGACAAACCGGTGGCCGCTTTACCTATCAGGCAACCGTGGGCGTGACTGGGGCAAATGCCGAGTGCGAGGCACAGTTCGCCGGCAGCCACGCGTGCCACATTACGGAGCTTCAGTCCGCAGCAGAGGCAAGCGAGCTTGCCGGCATCGAAGACATTGATGGGGCCACCGTCACCTCTTTCTGGGCGATCGACCCCGCGCGCTCGAATGTCGACCAATGCGGGGTCACGGTCCCGTGGGACTATCAAACCGCTCATACAGGTCAGTTCGCAGACGTTGTGACGCTCAACAACGATACAGGCGAACTGGGCGCCGTAACAGAGAACAACGGCTGCTTCCAACAACGCTGGGTCGGGTGCTGCTCGGGGAGTCCGACACAGCAGGTCTTCACTGCCACCTGCAACTTGGCGGACGATAGCGAGTTGAATTTGGTTACATCGATAATCACTCTTCCCCTGGTTCCGACCGGGCAATTCTCGGTGTCCTGCGCTGGGCGCGCGGGTGCGACGAGCGGACTCGACGCAGACCTTTCGTGCACCTGTGACGTCGATCATTTCGACTCGGCCGCGATCCCCGGTATCGGCGATGTTTGTATCGAGCCGTCTTCACCCTGCGAAGCAAGGTCGGCGTCTTGCGACGGTTCTACCGGGGCCGACGTTGTCGTGGAGGCTGACCACAACATCGGAGAGTGTACGAGCACCGCTGATTGCGCTTCGCGATGCGACACGCACTGCGGCGACCTCGGAGCCGGATTCTTCAACAAGGCCTCAACTTGTGAGGATCTTTGTCTCGGTGGCCCAAACGACGGCGAGATGTGCATTTTCGACTCAGAGTGCCCGGACGGATCGTGTGGTGGGCGCGATGGTGGTCAGGATGGCCAAATCTGTGAGTGCGTCTGTGCGCAAACCGGGGCGGGCGGAGGCACGACCGGCTCCCTGGCCTGTGGGCTCGGGGTCGCAATCACTATTGAGCTGGACGCGGACCAAATCTGCGGGAATACACCGCCAGGCATCGTGCTGATGCCCCTCTGTGCCGAGCTTACGACTGGCATGGCCAACGGTGTCATCTTGAATTCCGGCAACGAGCCAGGACGGAACATCGGACCGTCGACTCTAACCGGTGACAAAGGAAGTTGTTCCGATCTCGCGAGCGGGTCGGTCAGTGGCACAACATTCGTCGGGCACCTTCCGTTCTTCGGATCGGCGATAGGAGACTTACTCGTCGAAACCGTCTTCGCCTGTGAATAGCCACACCGTTGCGGTCGGCTAAGCCGATAGGGTGACCAGTATCGACCCGCAGGGACTGAGCTTCATCCCGAACAAACTCGGCGTTGGTGGCTCTCAAATTGCCAAAGGTTGGCAAGTTTTCTGCCCTCACCCGGTCTGGGTCGCTGGCCACTGCGCTCGGCGCACTTAGTCAGACGCGGACAGGTCGAAGGTCACGACCTTTTGCTCTCCCTCGGCAAGACTCACAGAACGAGTACGCGTCACCTCGCCGACCTTTACCGTGACGTCATACGTACCGGCGTTGATCGTCACGACCGGCTGCGCCTCGTGGTGCACCGCCACATCAATCTGTCGCCCCTCGAAGTCGGGCGGCTTGCGAATGCGCCACATACCGCTTGCGCGCTTCTGGAGCATCTTGCCTTCGTCCCCATGGTGCGCTTGCAGCTTCAACTGGCCTGCTCCGATGACGACTTCGCGAAGTGCCTGTTCTCCAGCAGCAATCGTCAACTCGGTCGTCTTCGACGCATCGCCGTAGTTAACCTGGAGAACATAGGTCCCCGAGTTCAGCGTTGCCACCGAAGTCGCTTCGTGGTGCGTCGCTACTTTTCGCGAAACGCCCTCAAAGTCGGGAGGCTCGCGCACCCGCCACATGCCCGACTGCCTTTTTTCCAAGACCGGCGAGTCAGCACCCAACCGTGCCGAAAGCTTTACCTGCCCTGCATCGAGCACCACCGTGCCCTCAGATGGCCCGCCGTCGACAACCACCAGATCGACTTCTCGCGAGGCATCCCCGTAGGCGACCCGAAGAAGATAGCGCCCCGCCGCTAAAGACACCTTCGATTTCGCTGCGTGAAGCACTGCAACTTTCTTGACATTTCCCTCGAAGTCGGGCGGCTCGAAGATCTGCCACATTCCCGATTCACGTTTGGTCAGAACCGGGCTCGTCGGACCGAGCCGTGCGGTCAGAGTCGCACTGCCCACACCTAGAGTGACGGTGTTTTCATCGTCGCCGCTTTCCTCGACGACCGGAGCGGCTTCAGGCGCGGAATCCGCCCGGATCAATTCTGCTCGAACGTCCTTGAACGCAGAGGCCAGCTCGCCAGCGTCCGCGGCGGCGAAGTACTTTCCTCCGCCCTCCTTGGCGATACACTCGAGCTTTTCGCTTCCCTCTTTGATGTCAAAGCCGACGACGTGAACCGCGACTTTGATCCCGTACTGCTCGCGCATCTCGCGCGCAATGCGGCACGGATCCTTGCCGCAGCTCTCGACACCGTCGCTGACGAGGACGATCGTCGTCGCATCTTCGTGACCCCTCAGCGCAGCGGCCAGAAGACTCAAAGTTCCACCGATCGGCGTCTTCCCTTTTGGGCTTACGCCATCGACGACCTCAATCAACTGCTCGCGATCTGCGTAAGCTACCGCCGGGAACCGCTCGATATCGTCGCAGTCCGCCTTACGTCGATGACCGTAAACCGTCAGCCCGATGCTCGATTCTTCCGAAAGTTGCGCCTCATTGAGGAGATCCTTCAGGACCCGTTTCGCAACTTCGATTTTCGTTTCATTGCCGACCGAGGCCCACATCGAGCCCGACCCATCGAGTATCACCTCGACTCTCAAGGCGGCAGACGGCGCCGCAAGAAACAGCACAACGGCAACGATCGACCAAACTCGACTGGGGTTTCGACCACTTCTGACCATGTGCGGCCTCGCACGCCAACAGGCGTTGAAATCGTCGGGGCCCCTCGGGTTCGAGGGACCCCGACACAATACCAGCGGAGCTAACTTCCCACCGTGAAGGTCGTGATCGTACGCCCTGATCCTGGACCACCGCCATCGGCGTCCTGCGGCGCAAACGCACCCGAGAATGTGCCCACCAGCTGACCACCGACTTGAACAGTAACCGTATAGTTCGTGGTGGCGGTCAAACCGCAATTGGACCAATAGTCAACGCGGACGATGTACTCACCCGCGCCAGGGGTGGAGCCCATGCCCCAAGTAATGTTCTCGTTATTGAGGCCATCAATATTGCACGCGGCGTTTGAATCTAGATCCAGCTCCCCGCCGGTCGCTGAGACTGCGTTCGCGAAAAAGATCTCTTCACCGTTCGGCTCGACGACATGAAGGTCGACATCCGACAGAGTGTCCCACGAGACGCTCACTTGCACTTCACCCGTACCGACCTCGATGGGTTCAACCATGACCCCGATCGGCTCCCCGACCGAGCCGTCCGCCGCCTCGATCCGGTAAACACACTCGAAAAGAGCGGGAGCAGTTTGGCCCAGCGTGATCTGAAGATCAGCAAGTTGGCTCGCCGCAGGCAGATCGATCGCGAAGAAACCGTCCAAGCCGACGACAGAAATATACGCTCGCACAAAGTCGCTGGCAGAATTCAATCGGACCTGCGCCGTGCCGCCGAGAATTGCGGCCGAAAGAGACTCAGCTGTCACCGCCGGCCCACCACTGGCAATCGGCGGCGCTCCACTCATCCGAAGCGCAGCCACACCAGCCGATTGCACCGAAGTCAGGGCCTGTTCGATTGCATTGGCCGGATCGGGAGTCGGAGTCGTGGTCGCAACTTCCGTCGCAGTCGCCGTCTCAGTCGCCGTCGGTGGCAACGTGTTCGTCTGTGTATTCGTCGGAACCGGTGCCGCCGCACCTCCATCGTCCCCGCTGCACGCCGTAAGCAGCGAGACCAGCCCCGCCGCGACCCACACACTGCTTCCAAATCTTCTTTGCATGTCGCCTCCTGCCCCCAGATATGGGACTGCAATTTCCAAAAAAGTGGACGTCAAAACGTCCTATCAACTACAAATCGGCAAACCTTGTCAACGAGCGTTGTAGCCAACTACGCCAACTTGGACTTACAGTAGGAAAATGGCGCTCCCCTAACCAAGCATCCACGAACACCGAATCAAAACAGTGCTAACAACACCCGTGCGCCGCAGGCACAACAAAAGGCGCACACGGGTCTACGCAGACCCATCAACAACGCTGATCCTAGCATCAGTCGCCGCAACCCAAGAGAGCTGAATTGACCGCCCGAACCAAATCACTAATCGAAACCGTCCCGTCATTCCCTGAGTCTGCCGCCGTACATTGGTCAAGTTGAGCCCTGCCAAGAGCGATGTTTACCGCCCTGACCAGCTCGGAGACTGTCACCTCCCCACTCCCATCGCAGTCGCCGGGGCATGCTCCTGTGCGCAGCACGAATCCGACCTCGTCCAGCAGGAACGCCGCAGGACCACTAAAGTCTTCCGGGACGTACCATTCAAATGTAATCCCGACCTCTTGGCCGACAAAGTCGGTCAGGTCGACAAGCCCGACGCGTTCGCCAGTATCGTCGACGTCTCCCGGTAACAGCCTCAGGAGCACCTCGGAGTGAAGGGCGATGCCTCCGCCGGCCGGACGCACGTGCACGGCGAACACTCTCTCTTCAGTGGCACCAAACGTGAGATCCCATGCAGCGCGGTAGCTGAAACTCAGCACCGGGCGACCGGGCGGAATGACGACATCCTGACTGAGAGAAATCTCACCCGGCCCGTTCCCGTCGAATCCGGTCACAGCAGCCCACGCCCCCTCGGTCGGCAGCACGGGGAAAAATCCAAACCCGAATTCCGATCCAACGCGCGCAGAGGATAGCGGATGTAGCGGGTCGCTGAGATCGACAACGTTCCAACCCGAAAGGTCGCCACGTTCAAATCCGCAGTTCTCAAACGGGCTGCCCCCTGATGCACAGTCCGATCCCAGGGTGACACGTTCGCAGGCGACACCGGCGTCCTCGAAATGCCCACAGTTGTTGGAGCCAAAGCCGGGAAACGAACACTCCGTCAAACTCGCTTCAGTCCCCGAACACGTAACGTCATCCATCCAGATCGGACCGCTCCCTGCGCCAAAAAACGCTTCGCGAAACACCTCTGTGGCAGCGTCAAAACCCAACTGTCTGCACACAACATCGCCGTCGGAAATGTCCCAGAAATCATCACATACCGTTCCCCACTCGCCGGCGTGAAAGACCTCAACACGCCCTTCCGCCGCACTCGCGCCGTCGACCAGCCGGACCTCGCCCTCGATTCCCGTCCCAATTCCACAGAAGACACCAGCATCCTCACCGTGGACGCAATCGTTGAAACCGAAGCCCGGGAAGGGGCACTGTGACAGCATCGCTTCACTCCCCACGCAGTTGACATCATCCATCCAAATCGGCCCGCTCCCCTCTCCGAAGAAGGCTAAAGAGGTGAAGTCGATGGCCCCGCCGAAACCCAACTGCCGGCAGACCACGTCGGCATCTTCGAGACCCCAAAAGTCGTCACAGACGGTCCCCCATTGACCATCGTGAAAGATCTCGACGCGGCCTTCGGAAGATGAAAATCCTCCCGCCAGACGCAACGCACCCTCGCCAGTGGCGCCGCTATTACAGATCACACTGGCATCTTCGGGATGCGTGCAATCGTGCACTCCAAACCCAGGAAAAGAACACTGGGTCAGCTCCGACTCAAAGGATGAGCAATTGACGTCGTCCATCCAGATCGGGCCAGTCCCCTGTCCGAAGAAGGAGAACGGCAGGGCCTCAGCTGCACCGGAGAATCCCAACTGCCGGCAAACGACATCTGCGTCCGCTATATCCCAGAAATCGTCACACACCGTGCCCCACTCACCGGCGTGAAATACCTCGACCCGGCCTTCCGCCGAGGTCAGACCACCTGCGAGTCGAACCGCGCCTTCAATCAACGGACCTCCGAAAGCTGGCGTTCCAGAAAATAAAAGACAAGAGAGGGCCGAAAATACCGCGCGATCCGACACGCACCCGATCCAGGATCGTTCTCGATCTCTTGTTCGCATCATGGCTCTCCTTTTGATCGGACAATCGACGCACCCATTGAAGGGATCGCCAAAGTGCCGACGGCTGCGGTAGATTCGCGCTACGACTCTGTAATTTGAACCCAAGAAGCACCGGCTCGGAGCCGGCGCTACGAAACTTTCGGCGGGCAGCGCGCACGATCGAAAAACGTGTGCGCACTGCCCGCCGTCAATGTGGCGAGCTTTCGATCGGCTAATTGCAGATGAGGTTCTGCGGCGTGATCGTCACATCGGCACAATCCGCACAACATTCGGTGCAGGCGCGATCACCGTTGATACCAGCACCCCAGAAGCGCGTCGGGTTCGTTGTCCGCGGTTGCGCCCCAAAGCAGATCGACGCACCCGTGTTGCAGCTCAATGTTTGCCTGACCGTCCCGCCTTCATTCTCAGTGATGTAAACTTGCGTAGTGTCAGGTGGCCAAACCAGATTGTTGGTTGTGTCAAAGAATCTGACATCGAGCGGCAGCCCGTCATTGCACTGGTCGTTGATCGTCCAGGTCATGTTCGAAGTGTTCGGGGCAGGTGTCGGCGTCGGCCCGGGGTTTCCTCCCGGACAGCTGACCGTGAAGTTCCACTGCGTGCTATCGCCATCGTCACAATTCGGTGTGACCGAAACGGTGACCAATGAAGACGAACCGGAATACGAGATCGTCTCGACCCCGTTCGCTCCGACACAACCCGTATCAAACAGGACCCGCCCCTCGTACGTGACGACAAGGCGATCCTGCACATTAAACGTTTCGTACTCGAACTGAAACGAGCCTGAAGTCTGACCGAGGTCGACCACGCGAGTCTCCGGCGTGTCGGCACCCTGTTCCTGGAGACCGTTGCAGGGGGGCGGGGGCGGGCCACACATCGCCAAATCCTGGCAGCTCGGTTCGCTACAGCCATTACACGCCAGAATCACGTCTTGAATCGTCTCACGCGAGACGGTGCCCGACGCAGTGACAGCGAACTCGTAACATTTCACGTCGTGGCATACGCTCGAGAGCATGTCACAAATCTCCTGCGGGACTGTGAACTCGGTTTCGAGCACGCCGCCGGTCTGACCGCTGACGTTGTTGGTCGTCGGGATGTTGATGATCGGCCCCGTGGCTCCAAAACGCATCCCAATCCCAACGACGTCGCCAGACGGCGCGTTGAAGGGAACACTCACCCTGCCAATCTGGCCCGGCATCAACTCAGCCAAGACGACGCCCGAAGACGACACCGTCACATCACTCGATTCACTCGGATTGCCCAGCACCGTCGCCCCGGGAATCTGCTGTAGCAACTGGTTCAACATACCTTCCACGGTCATCTCCGGCGTAAAAGTCGGAGTCGAGGCCGGCGGTACCGTCGGTGTCGCGGTCGGCGCCGCCACCACATTCGTCGCCGTCGGCGTAACCGATGAGTCGCCACCGCCACCACTAGAACACGCGGCGAGTAGCAAACTCACCGAAACCACAATGAGTGTTCGAAAACCCTCAAATTTTTCGGACTTTACTCCCCCCCTACCAGTCGAATCTGAAACAACACCGTCTTCTGCATGCATCATATTGCCGTTCTCCTCTCTGAACCCTGCGTAAGATGCAGCATTGGTAGGTCAGCACGCTGTCTCCGAACAAGATGGGAGAATTACGTACAAGACACCACCGCGGTCCAGCTTGATCGGGCAGCGATCGCCGCAAGTACCTGAGAACTAACAAAAAATGCGTATCCTCTCGTTGATCCGGAGGCGGCGCTGAAGGACGAAGTATCCATCACTCGTGGAAAATTGTCCGAATACAGAACGCTGAGCAGGCATTCCGCGGGACTTTGTCGGCGCGAATTCTGCACGAGCCCCCCATTCACCAAGCCGAAGCCGCGATAGCGGTCTCAACCACCCAGCAGACCGGCGGATCTGCACCGAGGCGCCGCCGCAACTACTCCTCACGCGGTCGCCCGAGGGGGAAACGCCCCCCTATTCACACACCAGAGTTCCGGCTCGCGACCCTTAGCGATGACGCTTCACGGCGCGAGCAATAAGACGAACCTCGTTCCCCTTGGATCATCCGCCGCGCGTACGACCTGAAACGACGAGGCTTTCTCGACAGTCCGATCGTCTTCAACCTGGAGCCGGAACAGGGCTTCGTACGTCCCCGTCGGCCAGCCTTCTGGAACATCAAAATCGATACCGCTCTCGTACGTGCCTTGATCGACTGTTGCCGTGTCGGACGACCACACCTCGGCGCTACTGTCGCCGCCCACTTTCTTCACGTACCACTTTTCCTGGTAGACGATCTTCTCTGACGGTTGCGGGGTCAGCGCCGTCCAGCGCGCACGAAACGCAACCTCGTCGCCTTCGCCAGACTGAGACTCAGCCACAACGCTATCGACGAAAGTCGAGCGACTCTGGCCGGTGTAACCGTGACTAGCCGCGGCATCGTCCCGGTTCGCTAGGTATTTCAGCCCGGCATACGTCCCCACGGCAGTAGCGACGCCAGCTCCCGCCGCGATGGCCGCGCAATCTCCATCCGAACCACCGCTGGCTTTACAAATTGCGTAGGCACCGCCGCCCATGACGACTCCGCCCAGTATCGAAGTAATCCCGGCATTGTCCTTCGCCGCCTGACAAGACCACAGAGGCGCTACAATCACTGCACACAACGCTACAAACCAGCGGTTCATCGATCGAGCCCTCCACGCCGTGCCGATACGGCTTGTCAAACCTTCAGCGCACTCTCTTCGAAACGGTCCTTCGCACCTCTGGCAAAGCCGCCGAGCAACCTACCGCGAAGGGGTCAGCGACGCAACGATCTTCCTGTGTAGGCGTCGCGGTGAATACCCGCGGCTTCGGCTCCGGTCGTTTGGCGACAGTCGGCCTTCGTGTGTTGACGGCATGGGTCGCGCGAGCCGTCGGCCTCGGCGTATTGACGACATTCGCTGTGCCGACAGTCGGCTCCAACGCGTCGATCGCGCTTGCCGCCGGAGCGGTCGGCAATGTCGGCACAGTCGCAATGACCGTCGCCGTAGCAGTCACCTGGGTCGGAGTCGGAGTCCCGGCCGCATCTTCCGCCATCGGAACAGATTTCATCAACGTGCTCGCCTGCCCGCCGTCCGATCCGGCTCTACCACGGTGGTCCACTGCGGTAGGCTCCGACACCGTCGGCGCAAGAACCGACCCGGCAACCGGAGTCGAAGCGCCCGGCCCGCCGCGCGACAGAGGGCCAACACGCAGAGCACCGGATGAGATCAACGCGACGAGCGCAATCCCGACGAAGACAAATCCCAGGGCGGCGGCAATCCCCTTCGCGTTCGGCCGCCCGCTCCCACCTCGCAGTTCGCGGAGCGCGTCACAAAACTTCCCGCAGGTTTGGTAGCGCCGCCCCGGGTCCGGATCCAACGCGCGCATCACCACCCGCTCGAGCTGTCGCGAGGTATTCGGTGCGAGTTTGCGAATCGGCACCGGGGGTTCGAAGGCAGCATCCAAGATCTTGCGAGCTGATTCGGGATGCGTCTCTGGGTCGAAATCGAGCGTTACAGTTCGATAGGGCTTGTCTCCGGTCAGGGCCTCGTAAAGCACCACACCGAGAGAAAAGACATCCGCACGCCGATCGACGGTACGCGGCGTGCCGATCTGTTCGGGAGCCATATAGTTTGCCGTGCCGGCTCCGGCCATGATCGACTTCGTGGTCTTCGAACCCGGCTCTTGCGGAACACGGACAATCCCAAAGTCGCCGACCTGGAACCTCCCGTCGCCGAGGCAGAAGATGTTTGCCGGTTTGATGTCGCGATGAGCGACGACGCCGTTGCCATGCGCGAAGTCCAGCGCGTCGGCAACATCAACACCAAGGTCTATCACCTCGGCCTCGGTCAAAACGCTTCGCCTGCGTAGCTCGTCTTGGAGTGTGCCCGCTTCGACCAGAGTCATCGCAATGAAGGGCACCTTCGGATCGTAGTCGTTAACCCGAACGATGCCCGGGTGCTCCAATCGCCGCGCCGTCTTGGCTTCACGGTCGAAGCTCTTGCGGAACTCCACCCGATCGAGTTCGTCGAGATCGGCGTCATCGATCACCTTGATCGCCACAGCGAGATCGAAGTGCTCGTCCCAGGCTTCGTAAACGGTTCCAAAACCTCCGCCACCGATACGCTTGATCAAGCGATAGCGACTTCCCCCAAGCTCAGGAAAGTCCGCGCGTGAACCCGCGCCCGGAGACCCAACGCGTGACGCAGCCTCCGCCTGCCCACCTCCCTCCCTCGGCTGATCCTTATCCGAGGAGTCGGGTGCGCGGCGCGTCGCAGCCGCAGGCGCGCGTTTGGTCTCCGCGGGCAGCCCGCCCGAGCGCGGCTTTGAGGTCTTGTGATCGTCTTCCGACATCCTGTTACCCGGCCCCAAGACTGTTCCGAACGGAGCAAACTCGCATTGCGTCTCGCGCTACAGCGAACCGACACGGCCCCCGGCCGCGAACTAGAACCCAAACACTCCCCTTCATCAAGGTCAGAAAATTCGCAAGGCTCGGCGCGCACCAGAGTGTCCGCTCAAGTCGCCCAAACGACAACCCGCCATCTCCGCATCGCCCGTCGAATCAATAGACTCGTCATCTCGCGTACGTGTTTTCGCGTACGTTGACAGCAGACTGGTGATGGGATTACGAAGGCCTAGATGTGACAATTCGTAGAATAGACACCCCAAGAGGAGGCAGTCCAAAATGGCACAATGTTCATCGTGCAACGCAGAGACCGTAGCAGGCGCACGTTGGTGCGGTATTTGTCATGCGAATGTTCTGGACGCATCGATCGGGCGACTAGCGTCGCCGGTGCGGAGATTGGGCGCGCACTTTCTAGATATCATGGTTCCAGTCGGCGCCGTCTTTACCATGATGATGTTGGCAGGGGCCGGAGGTGCAACCGGCAATCAAGTCGCCGGAGGAATCGGTGCCATCGTCGCAGCCGGGTTCTTCATCATGTACATCGTCTGGGCACTGCGCCTCTTTGCCAACGGAACGACTCCCGGAAAGCGGGCGCTGGGCATGCGCGTCGTCGTGGAAGACGGCAACTCCGCCGGCTTTGGCACAATGTTCATTCGCGAGTGGATCGGCAAGTTTATTTCCGGAATGATCTTCTCTCTCGGGTTCATTTGGATTCTTTTCGATTCGGACAATCAGGGTTGGCACGACAAGCTGATGAACACCTACGTAGTCAAGGGAGAAACATGACGCTCATTTGCGGGTCTAAAAACCGTTGATCTGTACCGAGCCGTCCACACAGGTACTCGCAACCGAGTCGCCCTGGGGGGAACCGGCACCCGCGCCGCTACAAGAAAGGGTGGAGTTTCCTATCGGTGCGTCTGCCGCGATCTGCACCCGGCAGGTGTAGAGGACGGCCCCATTCGGAATGGGACTGAGATCCTGAAACGACAACACCAGCGTATCTAAGCCAGTACAATCGACCCCGGGAGTACACCCGTTCGGCAGAAATCTGAAGAGCGACGCCTCCCTGACCAAAGCCGGGTTGACCTCGCAGTCCTCGATCTTGCACTCGCCGATGCAGTCCGCGTCGGTGACGCAAGGGCTGCCATTTCGGCGACAAGTTCTACTTCCAATTGGCACCTCGGGCACGAATACCCCGGGACCGAAGGTAATGTCGTTCTCGGTCCCAGCCACCGACGTGTTACTCGCCAGTCGGACCTCGATCTCGACCGTACCTCCCGGCACGCCGGCGGCCGAGCCGATCTCAATTCTCGCTCCCCCCGAAGGTGGCAGCGTGTGCGTCGCTGTCGGAGAAGGCCCAGGCGGGCTCGTCGCCGTTGCCGTCGCTGAAGGCCCGGGCGAGCCCGTCGGTGTCGGCGTTACTGTCGGAGCCGGACTGCCGCTGATCTGCACCGAGCCACCCACACAAGCTGTCGACACAGAGTCGCCCTGGGGGGAACTGGCACCGGCGCCGCTACAAGAGAGGCTGGAGTTCCCTATCGGTGCGTCGGCCGCGATCTGCAATCGGCAGGTGTAGAGGACAGAACCATTCGGAATGGGACTGATATTATCAAACGACAACACCAGCGTGCTCAAGCCAGTGCAATCCACACCCGGCGTGCACCCACCCGGCAGAAATCCGAAGTGCGTAGCTTCCCTGCCCAACGCCGGGTTAACGTCGCAATCGACGATCTTGCACCCGCCGAAGCAGTCGGTGTCGGTGATGCAGGGGCTGCCGCCTTGGCGACAGGTTCTGCTTCCAATCGGCACCTCGGGCACAAACACTCCGGGACCAAAGAAAATGTCGTTCTCGACCCCAGCCACCGACGTATTACTCGCCAATCGGACCTCGATCTCGACCGTACCTCCCGGCACGCCGGCGGCCGAGCCAATCTCAATTCTCGCTCCCCCCGAGGGCGGCAGCGTGTGCGTCGCTGTCGGGGAAGGCCCGGGCGAGCCCGTCGGTGTCGGCGTTACTGTCGGAGCCGGACTGCCGCTGATCTGCACCGAGCCACCCACACAAGCTGTCGACACACTGTTTCCGCCTGGATCGGCAGCCCCAGCCCCGGCGCACGCCAACGCACTGTTACCGACCGGGGCGGCCGAGGCGATCTGCAATCGGCAGGTGTAGAGGACAGAACCATTCGGAATGGGACTGATATTATCAAACGACAACACCAGCGTGCTCAAGCCAGTGCACTCCACACCCGGCGTGCACCCACCCGGCAGAAATCCGAAGTCTGTAGCTTCCCTGCCCAACGCCGGGTTAACGTCGCAATCGACGATCTTGCACCTACCGAAGCAGTCGGTGTCGGTGATGCAGGGGCTGCCGTTTCGGCGACAGGTTCTGCTTCCAATCGGCACCTCGGGCACAAACACTCCGGGACCGAAGAAAATGTCGTTCTCGACCCCAGCCACCGACGTGTTACTCGCCAGTCGGACCTCGATCTCGACCGTACCTCCCGGCACGCCGGCGGCCGAGCCAATCTCAATTCTCGCTCCCCCCGAGGGCGGCAGCGTGTGCGTCGCTGTCGGGGAAGGCGCTGGGTCGGTCCTCGTCGGTGTCGCGGTCGGCACCGGACTGCCACTGATCTCAACGGAGCCGTCGGCGCACGCGGTCGACAAACTGTCACCCTGCGGCGATGCCGCCCCGGCGTCGACACACGCCAACACTGAGGTTCCGAGCGCCGCGTCTGCGGCAATTTGCATCCTGCAAGTATAAAGGACCGAACCGGACGGAATCACATCGGTATTGTCGATCGACAACACCAACGTTCCAACTCCAAGGCAATCGATACCCGGCGAGCAACCGAACGGCAGAAACGAAAAGATCGACGAATCCTTAGCGATCCCTGGATTGACCTCGCAGTCCACCAACTTGCATCCACCAAAGCCACAATCCGCATCGGTGACGCACGGACTGCCGTTCTCTCGACAGGTTCTGCTACCGATCGGCACCTCGGAGACAAAAACGTCCGCTCCAAACAGTACATCATTCTCCGTACCGGCGACCGAGGTACCGCTCACTAGCCGCACCTCGACTTCGACGGTGCCACCCGGCCGGCCGACAGCCGCGCCGATCTCAATTGCAACTTCCGACGGCGGAGTCGTCGCAGTCGCGCTCGGCTCGATGGTCGGAGTCTCACTCGGCTCAGTTGTCGCAGTCGCGCTCGGCTCGATTGTCGGAGTCGCACTCGGCTCCATTGTCGGAGTCGCAGTCGCCGGACACCCATTGAGTGCGTTGCCAACAGCGAGGACCAGTTCATTGATTCGGACCGCTCCGTCGCCAGAGGCGTCGGCCGCGGGACACGCATCCAGCGGCTGAACGCCGAGGGCGATATTCACCATGCGAACCAACTCATTGATCGCGACCTGACCATTGGAGTCGCAGTCGCCCGTACAGGCATGCGATGGCGCAGGGAGACCCGCCAGGATCAGAGTCGAGACGATTGTCGCCGTTGCAAACTCAACAGCCCGACGGAAAACAGGATGCGGACTGCAAGCGTTCTTTGACCGATATCGCGGCGTTGCGAAATCCTCAAAGAAAGCTTCGCCTCCCGCGTCCGCCAAGGCTTTGGTAGACAGTCCGTTCTCGCGCCTTGCCCTGCCGGCCAAATCCTCGTTCTCGCTGCCGCACATGTTTTTCGACGGACTGCTGAACATTTCATATCTCCTCAAAGACTTACTCAGACAACAATCATTTGTGGGAAGCCGTCGGCAAGTTGGGGCACTCGTAGACTTCTCGAAAGTGCGACCGCGTCCAAGCAATCCACAGACTCGGAAGGATCTCGTTCACAAGTCCAACCCACCAAACGGATCGGACAGATCAATTTCTTGGTGCGTCACTTGATAGGGAGGAATTCCGTTCGCGCCGGCGGTGGCGACAGTCGCGTTCCCTTTATCCGTAATTCGGTCCGCCCACCCGGTGATGTTGCCCTGAGCATCCGTGTTGAACACGGTAAGGTAGTAGTCGCGGTAAGCGCCCACCGTCAGCTTTTTCACACCGTGCGATCGAAGCTCGCCATAGAAGCGGCCGGTGAACCGGCCCAAGCCGGTGTAACAGCTGAGGAAGGAGACCTCGACCTTCGCATCTTTATCGAGAAGAGATGCCAGCGCCTTGGCTACCTTCTTCATCCTGTCCTCAGCACTGAGGGACAGAGTCTGGTCCACCCCACCGGTAAAATCCGCCTCTCGGTCGGGTTTTCCCGCAAAGAAGTAGCCGCCTTCGTTGTTGCCGAAGCCGTGACCAACAAAGTACACCCTCGACAGCTTGGTTCCAGCCGGTAACTTCGCAAGCTGCACCAACGCTGCGTCGGCAGTCGCAGCGCCGTACGTCTGCCCCGCCCCGACCAGAGATATCGCACGAAGGCGCCACATCTCAGACATCTTCAAGGATCGCTTTTTTCCGCCAATCAGGACTTTCGATCCCGACACCGCGCGGGTGTCACCCATCGTGTAGAATGCAATCGTTTTGCCTGCCATTGGCGAACCTGTCTCCCTTACGTTCCACTGTCCAAACAGGAAGGGCCCAGCAACCGGCCCGACGGCTTCGAATTTGCTGAGAGACGTCGAACTTTCATCTCACAAGAGCAGCAGCGCCCCTCAGAGTCTACTCACAGGAGGACCCGAAGCGAAACCCGCATACATCCCGATCAGGTCGGCCGGCCGTTACAACCTCGGCCGGGACAAAGACTTACCGAACGGCATCGGCGGATCAACTAGGGAAATCCCCTACAACAACTACGAACAAGCTCGACTGTCCGGGACCGACGTTCACTCGAATGCGCGGCGACGGACAGGCTTGAGGGAGATCGCCCGAGTGTCCGACGACCGGCGGAACTCCCGACGAATTCCTTGACTCACTCACCTATAGAGCTAGTATCCCGAAAGTCCTGAGCCCGTGGCAGGCATTGAGCAGACACTTCGCTCGCGAGGAAGGGCTCGTAGATCTGAAACGGAGTTGTCCATGAGAGCGAAGCAACCCAACCAGACCAGCTATCTTGCTACACTGGTATCCCTCATCTTTCTTCTACCTTCGGCCGCGGATGCGCTCTTTATCACCGGCGGACCTTCGTACGAACTTCCCGAAGGGGCCACTTGCACAGTCGCTGGAAACCCAGCTTTGGCGAACAACGCGTCCGTCACCTGCAGCGGCATCGATCTCGACGCTCATACCCATGTCTACTTCGGTATCCGCAACGACGGCAGTAGGCTCGGCAATGCCACTGACCGCAGCGGGCCAAGTGGCAATGAAATTTGGCGCTTCGTATTGAACGCGAACATGACCATCGTCTATACGAGCACCACAACAATCAACAATGCCCTACTTGGCCGCAACCAGAGCGTGGATAGCGGTCTCACGCTGAGCAGTGAAGTCGGAAACCTGACCCCCATCCTCACCGGAGGCGTCCCTGCAGACAACGGCAGCAGCGATATCAGCGCACTCTTTCGCGTCGACAGCGCTGCGTTCGCCGTTGGAGTGGCTGTCGAAGCCGCGACAGAAGGTATCGAGGGGTTCGGCACGACGAACCCCCACATCTACGATCCGATCCATACGCCGAACAACACCGGTGGGAACATCTCCAGCGTCGATCTGGCGTTTTACTTTGCCGACTGCGGTGGACGTGACGCGACTTGCCCGGAGACGGACGTCCGGCTCGTCGACGGCGACACCGCCTCTGAAGGTAGAGTCGAAGTCTTCGTCGACGGCACGTGGGGAACAGTGTGCGACGACAACTGGGACCTGATCGAAGCCGAAGTCGTTTGTCGGCAACTCGGTTTCGTCGGCGCCGAGTCGGCGAACGGCGGCGCACTATTTGGCCCAGGCAACGCAGACCAACCGATCTTCCTCGATGACCTCAGCTGTAACGGGGAAGAAGGCAGCCTCCTGCAATGCCCTTCTTCCGGTATCGGCGTGACCAATTGCGAGCACGACGAAGACGCGGGTGTGGTTTGCGCCACAACCAACGTGCGTCTAATCGGCGGATCCTCCCGAGGCGAGGGTCGGGTCGAAGTCAACTTCGAGGGGCAGTGGGGCACCGTCTGTGACGACTTCTGGGGCATCGAGGACGCCAACGTCGTGTGCCGTCAACTCGGCTTTACCGGAGCGGATGCAGCGCCAGGCGAAGCCGCCTTCGGTGCCGGAAACGGTCCCATCCTGATGGACGATGTCCAGTGCGTCGGAGACGAAGCCGAAATCACGGCTTGCCAATTCAACGGGTTCGGGAACCACAACTGCGAAAGGGATCACACAGAGGACGCGAGCGCCGTCTGCAAGGCAGCCGTGTTGCCGACAGAAACTCCTGCGCCTGACACGCCCACACCTACCTTCACACCCGGCGGGACAACCTGCTTCGGAGACTGCAACGGAGACGGGCGGGTGGCAGTCAGCGAGCTGATCACAGCCGTCAACGGAGCTCTCTCGGGTAACATTTCGGCCTGCCCGGCGGCCGACCGCGACGGCAACGGGAGGATCACCGTCCCCGAGCTCATCACCGCCGTCAACAACGCACTCAGCGGGTGTCCGAACTAGCAGCAAGCACAGCGGAGCGAAGCAGAGAATCCATCCTCGCACCTGCGCGTCCAACTGGGCCCGGCCCCGCGCCGGTTGTCGCAAAACTTCCCTATTGTCAGTTCTGAGCCGGGCGTACGGTAACCGTGACCCACGACTTGAAGAGTAGTCCAGATATCGCAAGCGTTCACACCGGCAGCAGCTGGCAAACTGTGGTGGCGTCGCCGGTTGCCGGCATCGCGAAATCCAATCAGAAAGGGCGGCGATGGCTGAGTGCGACGATGTCCTAGGCACATTCAAGGAAGTTCTGATCCTCAGCCTAGAATTGGTCGGTGCAGGCGCTGAAGCCGGCGGTAGTGCGGTCGGTGATCTGCCGAGCCTCGTTTGGGAGAGTCTCCAGAACGAGAAGGTCAAGAAAGGCCTGCAAGACGAGCTCATTCGTCAGGCGCGCGCGCTGCGAGCCGAGGCTATGAACCAAACGCGACCGCCCGGGGGGAACCAACAATTCTCCGTTGCCACGAAACATGGAGACGACGCGCTCGCGCCGTTGAAGAAAATCGGCAGCAAAGCTCAAGGCCCCGCCGGCAAGGCACTGCTCGCAGAGATCAAGAAGACGGCGGAGTACAAGGATCTCGTAGGTCGGGTCGAAAAGCTCCGTTGCTCCGCTGGAAAAACCCCCGTCGGCATCTGGATCGACGAGCACAAGGGACTGGCGATCTTTGTCGCCGTGGGGATCGCGGTCGGGGGTTTGTCAGCAATGTATGTAACCCGCTCCGGTGACCTTCCGGCCGAGTACCTACTGAAAGTGGCGAAGGGGCCGTACAAGTACAAAGTCGGCAAGCTTGATCTCGGCACGAAGGTGCTGAAATTCGAGCCATCGACGAGAACGATCGCGATCGAGCAGTTCGCCGTAGCAAAGTGGAAACCTCTGCAAGCGAAGATCGCCCTCCAAGGGCTCGCCGTCGAAGGCGAGGTTGGAGGAACGGTTACCACCGAGCTGGTCGTTCCGGTGAACAAGCGCAACAAGTTCAAAGTGACCGGCAGTGTCGCTGGAGGAGCAGCACCGAATCTGCGATCGTTCTCGGTCATCTGGACAGCAACGCCGCAAGCGGGTCTGACGGCAACCGTCCAGGGTGGCATCCTTCATGACATGGACGGAACCAGCGGCAGCGTCGGCGGCGCAGTGAAGTACAAGAAGGACGACCTGACGATCACCAGCAGCGCCACCCACAAGCGCAGTCCGGGCCAACAGGAAACGAAAGTCGACTTCGGGCTAGAATGGCAGTTCTGAACCACGACGGCTTTGGCCAGGAGATGAGCGCGGAGGAGCGATACCTGGGAGCCCAAACACGACACCCGATACAATTTTCGAAGCGCACCGTCCCCACAATCGCATGCCCAGCTTCCCAACCGGCTGGTCTTCAAATCTTTTGGTAAATCACCTCAAAGTTGCAGCTACAACGCCAATTTGCACCGAGCCGTCCGAGCATGTCGCGGACACGCTGCTGCCGTCGTCAGACGAAGCGCCCGGACTAGAGCACATCAGTGCCGCGCTACCAGCAGCTGCATCTGCCGCGATTCGCACCCTACAGGTGTAGAGGATCGATCCGTTCGGAATCTCACCGACATTTTGAAACGACAAAACAAGGCTTCTCAGCCCAGAGCAATCGACCCCCGGGGTGCAACCAAACGGCAGAAAGGCAAAGTCGGTGGATTCTTTGGCAATCGCCGGATTGACCTCACAATCCTCGGTCTTGCACGAGTCGAACATGGGACAGTCGGCGTCGACGACGCAGCTACTGCCACTCGTTCGACAGACCCGACTTCCAACCGGCACCTCAGGCACAAACACTCCTGGCCCGAACGAAATTTCATTCTCGGCTGCTGCGACCAATCGATCGGTAAACAACCGGACATCGACCTCAACCGTCCCCCCTGGCGAGCCACCGGCCGTGCCGATCTCAATTCTCACACCGGAAGACACCGGGGGGGTGCGAGTCGGGGTGTTCGTCCGCGTTGGGGTCCGAGTCCGGGTAGCAGTTGCAGCCGCCGGCGACGCCCCGGGGCAACCAAAGAGCGCATTATTGACGGCCAACACGAGTTCGTTGATCGGGACCCTGTTGTCTGAGTTCGCATCGAACTCCGGACATCCGCCAAGGAGCGCCCGCCCAAGAGCGATGTTGACACCCCTGACGAGTTCGCTGATCGACACGCGCTTGTCTCGATTGCAGTCCCCAACACAGAACGGGTCAACAAGCGGCGTCGCAGTAGAAGACATCTGTGTCGGCGTGACAAACCCGGTCGGGACCAGAGTCGGGGTTGGTGTCGGCGGCTCGGTCGGCGTAGGTGACGGTGCAGCTTCCGACACGAAGCTTCCGCCCCTAGCGATGCCAAGGCCCGCCCCGCCAAAGTCGACGACGAAAGTTCCCACGCCCGTAGACAAGTCAATTGAGAAGATTTCGGTTCCAGCGTAGCCGTACATGATATTGTTCTCAGCGAACGCGAGCCCAAACACGCTTCGAAAACCGAGACCTGTTCCGATGGCAGTTCCAATACCAGTGTTGCGGTCAACCGCGATCAGTCGGTTGTCGCGACTGGTCATGTAAAGATTGCCATTCGCATCAAACGCGAGGTCACCCGATGCACCGTGACCTAAGCCCGACCCGACCCGGGTCGCGACGCCTGTGTCGATGTCGATCACGAACAATGAGCCGCTGAACGCAGTAGCGCCAAAGAGCGTACCGTCTTTGGCAAACACCAGCGCGACCATTTGACCGGACCCGACGCCCAGCCGATTGGGAAGCGGAGTCAGCGCGCCTGACAGCGAATCAACGAGATACAGCTGGTCCTCCGTAATCCCGTAGAGAGTCCCATTCGGGGCGAATGCGATGTCAGTCAGAGCCCGCGTCGACGCGCCAAAACTCGTCGCGCCAATCTCCACGACGTCCCCCGTCTCAATGTCGACTGTGCCCAGCCGGCGGTCATCGTGAACGTGAAGTATCGGCTCGGCAGCGGCACCCAGCGCGCAGACTGACGCCCATAGAACGAGCAAAGAAATACCAGGGACCCGTCTCATAGGTAGCAACTCTCCAGACTAAGTTGAGGGCGACTTGGCTCCCAACTTGGCTCGGGCCCCTGCCAAGAGACTCGACCGATCGCCGCTTGGATCAACACTTGCGGATAGTCGTTCCTCGAAAAATGAGGCCAACGCTTGCGATCTCGTCGTAGATATCTGGATCGAATCCCGCAGTGAAACTCATTGGGTGACCGACCATTGAGCAGTCGAAGTCGAAACTGCTGGCGCTGATCTGTTTCAGAACGCCACCTGAAGAATTTTTGAGGACCAATTCGAGCGGCACGGGCTTCGAGGTCTTCCAACCGTAACCGTTCACTGAAATGTCCCAGGCGATCGTCCAATAACACACGATCTTCCCGTTCTTGTCAGCCCGAACGACGGTTACCGTCGCGTCTTTTATGTCCGCTGTCGGATATCCCGCACTGGTGTTGAGTTTGAAAGTCCTAAACTTCCACGTCTTGGATTCAGCTAACGCGTCGGCAAGAAAAGGCAACGCAGCCCCCAGTTCGCCGATGTTTTGCTTTGCCTCCGGGGACGTGGCCTTTCCCGGCGCTCCCTCCAGACTCAGCTCTGAAGTGCTACCAAGCTCGTGGCCGTGCGCGGCAAATGCGACGGAAAGCATGATCGCGGTAATCAGGAAGCTTCGCATGATGATCCTCCTTTGGTCTGCCAACCAGTGAGTCAACACTACGTGAGGTCTTGCTTCACGTAGTTCTAGATCAAAAAACAAAACTCTCCTCTACAAGTCAACACTCGGCCCTCCAATATCAGGACCGGTACGAACGCCGACTCCGGTGCGTAAGAGAGGGCATATCCCGTCCAAAAAGCCTTCGTTCTTCACGTGGGTTTCACATTCCATAGAAGGAGGAAAAGAGGACGTGTGCCGATCATGCAGGCCAGAGTTGGTCCAGAAATGATTGTGTGTCTCATCAAAGTTGACACCAGACTCTACGGCGGACAAGATCCGCCGGACGTAAGGGGGGGCGAATATGAGCTGGGAGAGAATTGAGGCGCTCGACGGAGCCTGGTGGTTCGATCGGACCTTCATGCATCGCATCGTTCGCAACCACGCGCGCGCTCAGAGCATTTACAATCATGCGCGCCGCGTCGTCACCGACGAGAGGAAGTGGTGGAATCCCTTCGACGACAAGATGCCAAGCCTGGTCTCGATCGATGTCGACTTCGCGCGAGTCAACGCCGACGCCGACGTACAAACTCAGCTCGACTTCGAACAACTCGTGAGCCCGCCGTTCCATCATATTCGTTGGCGACAACAACGACTCCAGCAACTCCACAGTGCGACTCGACAGCACAGACGCAGTTACCTCGACCTTGTCCGCGATGCACAGGAGACGTCGCTCAAAGCGATCCGCAAGGCCGTAGACGAATACGAGGAATTGAAGGAGATCGCAGAGGTCGTGCGCGACACCTCGGCCGATTCGCTCATGGTCGGAGCGACCGCGCTGACGGGCGGCACCGCAGCAGCGATCGTCGCCACCGGAGCTGCCATCAAAGGTACGGCGAAGTATCAAGACAAGGGGCACGTCGGGGCCGCTTTCATGGAAGCCACTGGCGCAATAGCGTTCCACGTCATCAAAGTGGGAAAGCTACTTACCAGCGACACCGTCCTGGTCATCATGAAAGGCAGCTACAAAGCAGCCACGGCACTCTTAGCCGGCGACGATCTGGCAAACGCCGCCAAAGAGGGGGGCCTCGAAATCGTCGGCGAAGGCGTCGGAAAATTGATCAAGTCGGACGCCGTTCAGAAAAAGCTCCAGCACATCGCACTACCCGTGGCGACAAAGGTGATCACGGCCCCAACCAAACAACTTCAAAAGACCGTCAAAGGGCTGTCCGGCGCGTTGGGAAAACGCGCGACAAAGGCGGGCCTAAAACAAGTACTCGGCCCGGAAGAACGCCGAACACCAATGAGCCGACCCGCCAACAAGGGATCGGCCATCGACCGGGCAACCTTCGAGAACAAAATGTTCCTGGACATGGCCCTTTTCAGCGAAGAGGAGGGACTCCCCGCGGCGTACTTCCTGCCCTTCCTGCAACCCCGGTGAGCACGGACCGGGTTCCCAGCCAAGGCGACCCTAGAGATACCCATCCTTGGCGGCACTAACCAGGGTCAAATTTCGTCAATTGGTTGTATTCTCGAAAGTTGACTCGATATCGCAAAGATTCTAAAGCCGGTTTCGGCTTGGAATGGCAGTTCTAGCGGGACTAGGGGCACCACAACTTCCTGAGTCAGGAGAATCTAAAGATGACCAACCCGACCGAGTTCCTCCTCTACGATGGCACACATGTATGGTGGAAGAATCCGGGCGATGGGCAGGGCGAAATGTCCTATCGGGCGAGCTCAGGTCTCGATGAGTCGTCGGCCGGTGGGACTGACTATCGGAATGAACAGTATCAATGCGTGAAAGACCGCGGGCCCGTTCCGGGAGGACTCTACGTACTGAAACTCAAGATTGACCAGGACGGTACAGAACATCGAGCCGCCACTTGCACGCTCATGCCTTCGTGGGAGATCCAGACCATCCCTCGTGGCAGCGCGGCACCCGGTGACTGCGACCAGTATTGGGCAAACTGGGGCTACAATCGAGTTCGAATTGAGGCCGCCAACGTTCAAACAAGGAGTGCCTGCAGTCCAAGACGGGGCGGCTTCTATCTACACGACTCAACCAAGGGTTACTCACATGGATGCATCGAGGTTGATACGCAGTTCTTCACCCGTCTCCGAGCCTACGTGCGTAGGCTCGGAACCGGAGGATCTCGAAAGCGCTTGTTGAACTTGCGTGTCGACTACCGCCAGAAAGATATGGCCACCTACGGTTACACCGACCAACCGGACTTTGTGGGCCCCATCCCATGAGACTCACCGCCATCGTCGCCACGGCCTTGAGCATCGCGGCATGCGCGACAATAAGCCCGATGGTACGCAACCAGATCCGAATCGACAATGGTGTAAGCAATTGCCTGAAGCTCGAAGTCAAAGGCGTTCGCTACTCGGGCCAAGTCGTGTTGGCCGATCTGGAGGCCATCCAAACTCGGCCGCTGTCGTCCTGTGGGTGTCGGTCGAAGGTTCTCGCGTACCACGTCCTGGAGCAAATCGGCGACGGCGGGGACAGCGTTGAACTGGAGCGAGGCTTCGGTCGAATTTTGGCAAGGGACCAGATCACCGTAGTAGTCGCGTCCGACGTCGCAGTGCTTGACGTGGACGCTCGTCTCATCCGGATTTCGTGTGCACTTGCCGACTGATCGTACACCTTCGCAGCTCTGCGATTGAGGGGCGGTGGTTCGAATGCAATCAATCTTCGAGACCATCCAGAACTAATTGACCATTGTCTCGAAGGACCTGCTCACCAATCCTGCCTACGATCGCGACGGCCAGTTCCCGAAACCTTCGCATCGGCGGCAGCGGGCGTCGCTATTGGAGCTACCACCAAGGGCGTGGCGAAGTATCATGACAAGGGGCACGTCGCCCCTTCGCCGGTCTCCTACTTCCCGGCTGTCTCGATCGGTTCCTCCTGAGCAAGCCTCAGATAGTCCTGGTTGCGCTGCGCTGGGGAGATACCGTTGTTCTGAAGTCCGGTCGCCGTTTCGTCGCAAATCAATCCGAGTTCTCGAACTGCCCATTCGCCAACATTGACCCAAATGTCTGGGCCCGGACAGGAATTGAGCTTGTCGGGCGTGTTTCCTGTAGAGCCACCGCAGCGCCCCTGTCGATCGTGAGTCTGAACTTGACCATGCGGATGAATGTGTCGGACCGACGGGAGGCGCCATTTTAGCGCTCTTACTAAATCACGACCTCCGTCAATCGCCTTATCGCTCAGTCGGGTATCCTCGTCGTAGCTCCCCGCGAATTCGATATCGATCGTGCCCCGTCGCCCGCCACTCATTTCGAACGCAACGTCGTGCGTATAGAATACCAGGCCATCGTTCATCACGACGAAATGAGATCCAATCCGATCAATGGCGTGATCAGACTGAACATCGCTGTCGCGTCTAGGGTCGGAAGGGTACGGCCCCCGCGTAGGGTCTCTCCTGACTCGTGACGAAGGTAAGAAGAACGCACCCGCGGTCTGGTGCAGTATGATCGCAAGGAGTTCAGACGGATCGCGATCGTACCCCTGAGCTCGCCTCGGCCCGCGCCATCGAGCCGCGCTCCGACGTCCGTATAGCCGCCCCCCCTTTACAGATCGTGTTTCCTCGGAGGCGGCAACGCGACGGTCTCGCAACCCTACCAACGGTATGTCCACCACGAAGGCACCTCTCTTTCCGGACTCGCATTGGAGTCACGCCAAATCTCGATACAAGCCCCGGCAGATATGCTGAAGCCACCGAGGCCGACAACCGTGTTGACTATCAAATTTCACCACTTGGGAGAAAGAGATTGTTTTCCATGTTCACAAGGAACCTGTATAGGGAAGCACCGTGGCCAACCTTTACGCTCAAAACTACACTCAGCTGAATCTCGGCAACGCGCCGGTGCTGACCGCGGCGGAAAGCCAGCAGCTTGCACTTTCCAACGGCGGGCGAATTCTTGCGACCAATCCAGGAAACTTCGCCGCCCTCTTTCTGGCATTCGTCACCCATTTCCAGAACATTCCGGGGTCGTGGAAGTGGGATCCAAGTGGCGCAGGCGCCTACTCGATTCAGAAAGTCGGGGCCGTCCTTGACGGCAACCCCGGCATCAACAGCGGGGAATGCCAGATCTTTGCGGATGCCCTCCGGGCGCTTTGGACGTTTCCTGCGCCCTTCGGCCTGGGGCTCGGTGGCGCCGCAATCCGCCAACACCAATCCAACCACCCAACCGGATTCATCGCCGCGCACCCAGTGGCCGGTGCCTGGGGATTGTTCCCAAACGTATACCACCCTATCGTCACCGGCCAAGATCCGGCAGCTCGCCAACCACTCTATATCTGGGGAGACCATTGGGTGGTCGACCACGGCGGAGTCTTCTACGATCCGTCACTGAACACGACGTACAACAATCTCGTGGACATGGTCGCTATGGACTTTGTCGGGAACGCCCAAGGGGATTTCCATCCCGTACAAGTCCAGCAAGACAACGCTGGTAGAGGGTGGCTGACCGGACACCAACTAACGATCAAGGCGCAAGTACAGCTCGTCGGAAACAACCCCGTCGGCTTTGTCTGGAAAGGGCCATACCGACAGTAGTCGGCCAATCGTAAGACGACTGGCCGTCTCAGAGAACAGCGAGTCTTGCTTCGACTGCATGACCAAAGAGCCAAAGAGTCGAGGCACGGGTCACCGCTCATACGCAGTCGAGTATGAGAAAAGCCGCAAAGAGCATCAGAAAGCGGCGCCTACTACGGCGACCTGCTCCCCGAACCGCCGCACGACAGCCCCACAGTCTGGGTCGAGCGGAGCATCCAGCGCCGACCTAACCGCTATGACCAGTTCGAGCTTGTGTGAGGACTCGCAAACGCCGCTGTGGAACGAAAAAGGCCATTCGCGGCGGGTGTCGTGTTTTTTCAACGGGCTGCTAAGCAATCAGGTTCCGCAAGATGCAGAACCAATTCCAGTGACCGTCCGTTAGCGCTCCGCCCGAGACAGCCAGAAACTTCTTTGTGACTGCATCAGCCACATTGCCGCCGATGACCTCGATTCTCGTTCCGCCCGCCGCCACCACCACGTCCGCGTGACTTTGGTATCGACGTTGCGGCCTCGTCCAGCTGGGCCGGGCCCTCGACCGTGTGTAGCAAACCAAATCCCCTACTCCGAGGGAGTAGCCTTCGTCCAACTTATACGCGACCAAATGCACCGCTAAACTCGCCGGATCCCTTCGCACATGAGTACCAGCGCGGTACTCCCGCGATTCCGAATCGCTCCGCTGCCGAGACTCCAATCTGTCACGGGCGAACGCTTGGGTGGTTTCTTCTCCTACAGCACTCAGGTCTCGATTCTCAGCGACGCTTGTGGTTGCTCTTCTCTCATTGGCGAAGTCAATCAAGTGAAGTCTGTTGTTCATCGCGTGATAAATGTACTCGCTGTGCCGACGGCTGTACGAGAATCGGTCGCCGGCGCCCGCGGCCCGAAACGCATACGAAATAAACGCCGCCGACCAGGGATTCCGGTTCAGTCGTACATCGGCGGCGCGCGAATGCCCAAGCCCCTCCCGCCAATACGCGGTTGCCCACTCGAAACCTGTACTCGCAGCGGACAACGTGACCGCACTTCGGATGCCCCGGAGATAAGTCGCCTCAGCTCGTCTTCGCCGCCTCGGATCCAGCGAGGTGCGTATCGCCGCGAGCTCAACTCGATCAAGGTCGGTTTCGTCGGCGCGACGGCTCCGCCGGATCGGCACTGGTCGCCCCGAATTAAAGCGCCCCTGGCCTCGCCGGTTTCTTCGCTGAATATCAACGTCTCCCGGAAGGAGAGCATCTGCGAGTAGGGTCTGGCGCCCCCAACGCCGCCACTCGCTGTTGCAGACTGCGACCAAGTCCTGTCGAAAAGTCACTCTCAGTCCTCCCCGAACGCGCGTTCACCGAACTTCGGCGAACCGACGACGAGTCGCTACTTATCCCCCAGGCGAGCTTCGACGCCACAGTGAAACCCAGTTCGCTTACCCATGATCTCCGAAATTCTTGAATCACGGGACCAGTTCACACCATCCTTGAACCGGTCCAGCCACGGACCGTTGTCGAAGCCTTGCGGCGACGCTCCATCAAACGAAACCTGATTAGTGAGCCCAAATACTCTCTTCGAGTCCTCAACCGTGTGTCGAACGGAGAGCCCTTGGACTGCCGCCACGTATTGGTACCGCACGGCGCACTGTGGACACCCGTCGCTACATTTCGCGGCGACGCAAAAGTGCAGAATGCGCTTTCTCTCTTCTGCGTAGCCGTCCTCAGTCAGAGGCATGCTCGGAGTATCATCCGCGATCGTAATCACCTTGCGGCCTTCTTCGGTCACGTCATGCACCGCTTCACTCCAAGGGTCCCAGATCGGATTGTCGGCCTGCCAGGAGGTTGGATCCCTCGGATCGAAAGCAGATTCGCCAAAAATGTTCCGCCACTCATGTGCCGGCAACTTTGGATAGGCCTTGGTCGAGTGCTCATACCAAAGCAGCTGACATCCGCTCTCCGTGTCCGGCCGATCACTGGTATCTGGGGGTCTTCGCAGCCTGAACTCGATTGTGATCTGGATCTTGAACCGGTGCCCGTAGCTTCGCCTCGCCGGGACGGCCAAGTTGTTGAACATCAGCTGGTCGCCCGGCGACCAAAGTTTCAGGTCCACCAGCCTTACGCTCACGACATGTCCGTAAAACTTCACGACTGCACCAACCCTCCCGTGCGACGGGCTCGTCTACAACCACTGTCCAAACGTTTGTCGAACTCAATGACCACGCTCGATTCACCCCCAGCGAAAACCTGATTGGCCGCTGCCTAGAAATACCACGACTCGGAACGGGAGGTCCCCGTACTTTCGCAACTAGCAGACGATAGGTCCAGTCGACAGCTATCCGCCCGAAAGAAACCCACGACCCATCGATCACACCATGGGCGCTTCATCCGCGGCCCCGCACTACCGGCCGGTGCTTCGCATCTCCAGGCAATGAGATGGGACGTAGCCCTAATCTGCGATTCATCGGATGCGGCCTTGTTGCGACGCTCGATCGCTTGCGCGAACAAGCCCCAAATCTTTCCGGCGCGATCCTCGCTCAGCCCGACATCGGCAGCAACCACTCCGCCAAATTCCAACCGGACTGCCGAGTCTGTTGCCGCTGAGAATAGGGTGCCTTGGCCGAATGTTGCGGGTTGGCGACGGCCGCACGCTGCAGTGCCGGGATCTGGCAAACAGCTCGCCCGATGATGATGGTCGCGAGCATCGGGTGGTCGTCGTGAAGGGAAGTTCGAAATTCCCCGATCTGAGGAGGCGCCTCCGCGCACTGCTGGCGAGCAGGTGGATCTCGTAATGGCTGGGAATGAGGCGGGCGGATGATCGAACAGAACCCAACGGTGGCGGGTTGCCACAGCTCAAGCGTTGACACAATCTGTTCGATTCGGCTGTATCGAGACTCATGCTGCAAATTGAAAACGACACTGCCCTTGAGACAGGTCTTGCTCTTTTCAATGACCAACTTGGGCGCAATATAGTTTCGATCGCAACAAAAGCGACGTTTCAGATTCCGATCGAAAACAACTACTGGACGCTGGCCGCACAGCAGCTCCCGGTCCTCAGCGTGCCGGAGTACTCAGGCGAAGCAAGCATCTCCAGTATCAAGTACCCGCAGGACCTCGTACTCGAGAAGTTGGCTACGGACATCGTGTTCGTTGGAAGTGCGCACGCACCAAAGGGTAAGCCGATAACTCAACTTGAGGCCGAACTGCAGTTGGGATCAAATGAGAAGAAGGTCCGGGTCATCGGTGATCGAAGGTGGATTCGCGGAGCGCTCGGAAATCTAGAGATTTCGGAGCCAGACACCTTTGTGGCCATGCCGATATCGTATGAGGGCGCATTCGGAGGATACGATCAAGCAACGGTCGACACCGACACACCTTCTTTTGACCCTCGTAATCCAGTGGGAGTTGGATACACCCATCGCAGTGGGAACAAGTCGGGCTTTCGACTGCCCAACATTGAGGATGCCCGAGAATCAATTCGCTCTCCCCGCCAGCACCCACCCATCGCAGGCTTTGGGGCTCTGGATGCGCACTGGACGCCTCGAAAAGAATTTGCCGGAACATACGACGAGGCATGGCGAGTAGAGCGTTACCCGCTGCCCCCAGCTGATCTAGATGCAAGGTTCTTCAGTTGCGCAGCAGAGGGTCTAGTCACAGAAGGTTTTCTAAAGGGCGGAGAATCAGTTTGGCTCAAGAACCTTTGGTCAGGTGGGAATCTCGAGTTCGATCTTCCGTGCCTTCTTGTTCACTACGCCTTTATCCTGGCGGGACGAGAGGTCTCGTTAGGCGCGCAGATCTGGACCGTCGTACTCGAGCCCGACCTTCAGCGCGTCCACATCGTCTGGGGGGCGAACATCGACGTTGGAAAGCAACCTTCTCAGTTGTCCCGAGTGCGTGTGGAAGTCGATCCGCTATCGGATTTGTCTGTTACCACGAAGGGGGCACAGTGAATCTCTCGATAATGGCAGCGGAATCGGTATCTCCTCTGGGTTGGTCGGCGGCCGCGACAGCCTCTGCGATTCGCGCAGGCATCAGTCGCCTCGAAGAATCTGAGATCTATTGGGATGTCGAGGGTGAACCCATCATATGCGCGCAGATCGATGCCCCTGAGCCTCGGCCTGTCGAGCGCATAGTCCAAGTTTCGATTCAGAGCTTAGAAGGTCTACTGAGAACAAATTTGTCGCTGATTCGCGCCGCGTCCTCGTTAGACATCCTGCTCGGAACTGCCAGCGCGACACGGCCCGGCCCGAACTTTTCCGAACCGTTGATGCGAGCAGTGTCAGCAACAGTTTCTAAGCATGTGCCCGTGAGGTCGAAACAGCATTTTGAGATGGGGAACGCCGCATTTCACCACTGTGTTTCGGCCGCCGAAGCGATAGTGGGTTCCGATCGAGACAGTATCTGCCTCGTCGGGTGTGTCGATTCTCTGCTTCACGAACAAACGCTTGACTGGTACGAAAGCGGCATGCGACTGAAGTCCGACTCGCCCGGCCGAAACCACAGTCTTTCACCCGGAGAGGCCGGCGCATTTCTCCTTGTCTCGGGACCCGAGGCCCGCAGTGGAAGTTCTGAAGCGTCTGCAAAAATCGTTGGCTTGGGGATTTCGGAGGAGCATGCGCCATTGATAGTGCCTGAGCCTTCGACCGCACAAGGGCTGACTCAAGCACTCCGCATTGCGTTGACGGATGCCCGTGTGGACGGGCAAGCAATCGACAGTGTCATCTGTGATCTCGACGGTGAGCATTTTCGCTCGAAGGAGTGGGGGCTTGCCGGAATGCGTTGCCTTGGCAGTCCTTCTGGGGAACCCGAGATCTGGCATCCCGCGGATTGCTTCGGCGCTATCGGCGCTGCCTCTGGAGCCGTATATGCAGCGGTGATTTGCTCTGCACGCGGCTGGCTCAACGGCAACAGCCTTGTTATTTGTTCAGATGATGCTGGCGCACGCGGAGCATCGATCATTAGACGCGAAGCTCCCCAGATCCGATAGTCAAAGGGATTCTTGCTATGCCCTCAACAGTATTCGCTAACAACATGGGTCTTTCCCACAAGAAAAGCGGCGGCGTGAGCACTGTGTTTCCAGACGTGTGCAAGACGCCCAGTCCGGGCGGTCCGATTCCAATTCCCTATCCGAACGTAGGAAAGTCATCGGATGTCGCAAAGGGGAGCAAGACCGTAAAGGTCCAGGGTGGGCCGACTATGCTCAAGGGTTCGAACTATAAGACGAGTACGGGCGACGAACCTGGTTCAGCAGGGGGTGTGGTCTCCGGTAAGACGAAAGGCAAGTGCGAATTCTTGCTCTATTCCTTTGATGTAAAGATCGAGGGGAAGAATGCTTGCAGATTAGGCGACATGCTCACCCACAACGACAAGAATGCCCTCGGATGACATGAAGACCGGAGATTCGCCGAGGCCAACCTTGCTATGACAGACGCGACGTCGGGCGGAAGTGGGAGTGCGGGCGACGATAGTCCCGACCCCTGCCCCAAGTGCGGAAGGGATCACGGCACGGATCGTGACGCGAAAGCAAAGGAGAAAGGACGAAAGGCTCTCAAGAAAGCTCGAAAGAAGTTCGATGGTAAAGTTGGCGATGCCGATCACCTACCGAGTCACAACATGCCCCAGGATGTCATCAATGACTGCGTCTCGAATCCCAGCGCCGTTTTCTATGATTACAACAATGGGCATTTGATATTCTTCAAGGACGGAAACGTTGTGGTTACAAACAAGAGTAGCATGGGCGAAGGAATAACGTCCTTTGGCAAGTCCGACAAGGACAAGCAAGCGGTCAAGGCGGACGATCTCGACAAAGGGAAAAAGCAGTGCAAGGTTTACCAAATCGAATAGTTTTCTCGGCTCTGTCTGGATTCGGAACTGAAAGTTGAGATGAACACAAAGCTAATCAATCGGAACATGGTCACTGTCGAGTGGGCAGAATTGCCTGCTGATATCAACTACGTGGGCGATGACCTCTGGGCATACGACGACAAGAGGCAGCTGGTATTTTTTCGAACTCACGTGGCGAGTAGAGAGGCTGCGGGCTCCAAGGTGCTCAAGGCCCGTCCGGCGGTTCTAGACTATTTGCGGGACGATACGCCGATCGCGACGTTCGCTGACGGCACCGATCATCAGTCAACGCCCGCTGAACCTCTCTACCACTGGGTATACGAGAGCTATCTTGGCGTAGTCTATCCAGGTTGGGATTCGCCCGTGGGCGCAATTAGAGTTATTCGTCCAACGTCCGCTTTGTTCATCCTCATGGACTCACTCCGAGTATTGCAATGTGTCGTGGCGCCTCTCAACCAGTTTGAAATTCAGTTGACTGGGCCGGGGGACCGGGTGTCTCTTTCGACAGTTTCAGAGTCATCCGCTGAGGGAATTCTCCAATTACTTGCCGACGATTGGATCAACGGCGACACAGACGAGCTACTACCGATGATGATCAAGAAATGGGAGCAGCGTCTCATCGAACTGGCAGACAGTCTCCCCGGGGATCTGTTGGCGCACGCAAGAGCCATCGTGCAGGGTTGGCGGGAGATGAGCGAAGACTAGATGCGAGAGTTATCGCCCCAAGCCCGCCATCTGGCGATCTCCCCTTGCGCGCACTTCAAACAAAGCCTCTTCGCCGAGAACCGCTAGCTCGATCGCCGCTGCCGCTCGATGGGACTGTTTGCCATAGCGCAGAATTCGCCTGAGAGCACCCTCGCTCAGCGGCTCGCCGCACAAATGACGCCGCCCTCCAGTGAAAGCGCCCCCTTTGTCGTTCCACCACTGCTGAACCAGCACCGGATTGGGCCAAGGATAATCCTCATCGGGGTCGACCGGGACCTCATCAGCTTCCGCACTCGCTTCCGCCGCCGGTTCGCTAGGAGCATCCTGCTCCAACCGCTCGAGTTCAAGATCCACCCCCGTAATCGTAGTAAATGCCCCGCCGGCAATTCTGGCGTGAACCGGAACCTCCATCTGTTCTATCAACCAGGGCACGAACTTGGGGTTGCCAATCGCACCAGCGGCTAAGATCGCCAATCGGGCGGCCGATGCGTTCTGCCTAAGATTGTTCAGCCATCCGAGCGCGACTTCGTGCTCGAGCAACCGTCCCGCTTGCACCACGGCACGCTGTTGGAATGGTCCGGACTCCTCGGTGATTTGGCGCAGCGCGACTAGACCCGCCGCATCGCCCAAGAGAGCGGAAGCCCACGCCGCACTATATCGGCAGCCAGGCATTTCGTCGGCAAACCCCCGAGCAACACCCGGAAGCAGATCGATCCGGCCAAGCCGCCCGACAGCGGCATAAGCCCGACAGCGCAGCTCGCCGCTCTCGGCGTCCAACGCTCGCCCCAATGCGCGCCCGGGGTCCCGGCCATGCGCAACGTAACCGGCTATCCCCACGCTTCGAAGGATTGGATCCGTCGACTCAAGTAGTGGGCCGAGAAATTCGATCGCCCGCACCCACTCGACCCAGCCAAGGGCCGAGATCATTCCGCGCGCCATCACCGGAGAGTCAGCTACCGCAGCAACGACTGCGTCAAACCAACTCTGATTCGCCTGCTCGACGGCTAAAGCCGTAGCAGCGAACGCGCCGGAAGGCTCACCGAGTGACAGTTCTTCGATGACAAATGGCCAAGCATCGTCGCCCGCCACCCGCAGACCGTCGAGATGCGCCTCGACTCGCTCCTCGAGCGCAATAAGATCCGGCAGATCGTAGTTCGGCGCGTAGACCGCCTGGTCGCGCAGGAGCCACAGGAACGCCGCTTCCTCTGCGTGCTGGGATACTACGTGCGGGATGATCTTCTTCGACACAGTTTCTGCTTCGCTTCAGGTTGTCAGCAGACGCGGCTCGGCGGGAGCCACGCCCTCCCTATTCTGCGTTGCTTGACTCGCACTGGCAGACACACCATGCAGGAGGCATGCACGCTGCATCGATCCTTGCGGCGGTCGCGCTGCTGCTGGTGACGGCATCTGCAGCGAGTGCCGTTTTTGGTTGGGCCACTCCGCAAGCGCGACGCACCTGGTTGCTGATCGCTGCGATCTTTCTTGCCGTCGCTAGTTGGACGTATTTCGGGGGCTGACTCGGCATCGGTTCTAGTTCAGCTGGATCGACCCGCCCTTGATTCGGTTCGGGCCTGAGGATCGGCTCAAGAGGTAGGCGCCGCGGATCAGGACTTTGCCTTCGCGGGTCAGGGTGATGCTGGCTTTGCCGCAGCGTAGGACGATTTCTTTTTCCGCCGACAACACGACGCGTTCGCCGTCGACTTCTGCGACGGGGTCGGACTGGGTATCGTCCGCGGCCGGCTTCAGGACGCCCATGATGATCGGTCGAGTCGGGTCGCCGCCTTCGCACAGGACGACTACTTCTTGCCCGACCTGGTCTGGGGTCAGATCAATGGTCGTTCGTGCCGGCGCGGCGGAGTTTGTGGTTCGACCGTCGGGCAGGCGGACCATTGGGCGGCCTTCGACGAAGGGCGCGAGGGTTCCGATGATGGCTCCTTCGATCAGGGCTGGGGTGGTGCTGCGTGAGACCAGGCTGAGGAGCTCTTCGTCTAGGGTTTCTTCACCAGGCTGTGGCTTTGGCGGTCGCTCTAGGGTGATTTCGGTTTTGGTTTTCTTTGGCATCTTGGATTTCGTTGGTTCGATTGAGTCCGGTTTTTGCGGCCTATTTGATCTCTGCGTCAGTGCATTCCGACGGGCGGCTGGATGTGATTGAAGCGCAAGGTGAAAAGGAAGTTTGGCATTTTGATCCCCTCACCCTGACCCTCTCCCGGGGGGAGAGGGGAATTGGTTCGCTCGGTCGAACAAATGTAGGGAACTTAGTTTTGGAGGATCTTCTTTCCTTTTAGGATGATGTTGCCGGAGGCTTTGCCGGTGATCTTGCCGCTGGCTTGGATGGTGATGTCTTTGCCTTTGATGGTGATGGTGCCGTCTTTCTTCATGGTGATGCTGGCTTTGCCCGTCGTCACCGACACTTGATCCCCGGCGTCGATGGTCAGCTTCTTGCCAACTTTTTCGGTGTGATCTGTTCCGATGTCTTCGGACAGGGCTTTGCCGATGTTGACCGTCTGCGAGATCCCAACGGTTACGGCGCGGGCAGCGCCGACGGTGATTTCCTGGGCGGCGCCGACCGAGATCGCTTCATTGACGCCCACACTATGAGTCCGGGCCAAGGCGACGCTGACGGTTTCGTTTTTGCCGACGCTGCGGGTGCGGTTGTCGGCAACGGACATGGTTTCGTTTTTGCCAACGGTTTCGGTTCGGTTGTTTCCGATACTAATCGTCTCGTCGGCGCCGACACTCTCGGTCTTGCAGTTCTCGACGATGATGTTCTCGTCCTTCTCGGCGTGAATGTAGACTTCTTCACTGCCCTTTTTATCTTCAAACCTGATCTCATTGAAGTTGGCCGGGCCACCCTTCTTCGAGCTGCGGCTCTTCATGCCGGTTTGGGTCTGGTTCGCCGGCAACGCATACGGCGGCATCTTGTCGGCGTTGTAGACCCGCCCGGTGATGATCGGTTGATCCGGGTCGCCTTCGACAAAATCGACGATGACTTCTTGCCCAATGCGCGGGATCGCCACGGCTCCCCAATTGCCGCCCGCCCACGGGTGCGATACCCGCACCCAACACGAGCTACTCTCGTCCCTCTTGCCCTGCCGGTCCCACGGGAATTGCACTTTCACGCGGCCAAACTTGTCGGTCCAGATCTCTTCGCCCTTCTTGCCTACGACCTCGGCCGCCTGCACCCCCTGCACCAGTGGCTTGGGCGTGACTCGCGCCGCGCGGAACGGGATCTTCTGCGCTACGCAGCGGAAACTATTTTGGTAGGTCCCCGCTGACTCGCCCGCACCGGAATAGTAGTCCGGGCTCTGCGCTACCGCGTGCTGTACCGAGGTGAGTAGGTACTCCGCGTTTAACTCCGACGTCGGATGATGCGTCAGTTTGAATCGGTATCCCGAGGTGAAATCTCGGCAACCGGAGCGGCCGGACACCTCTCGGTACGTCGACTCTTCTTCCTGCATGTGGATCCGCGCCATCTTACGGCCCTCGGCTTCCACTTTGTCGAGACGCTTCTCAGGCTGGTTGAAGCGCTGCGCGTACTCGCCCGGATAGTCAAACACCTCGAGCTTGTCGTTGCCGCCTACCTTGATCGTGCTCTCCTCGCTCACTTCCAATGGCTTCGACGGCATTTGAAAATGGAAGTCGCGCATGGTGAACTTGCCCGGTCGCAGCTCTTCTTCCGTCACCCAGTCGGAAATCAAATCCTCGCGTTCGCCCGCACCGCCCTCGGGCCCGTAGCGAACGTCGGGTTGGTTTGGACACGGCACGCACCCCGAATTGGCGTCGACGATCACCATCGTGTGTTTCCCGTCCTCGTGCTCGAAGTAGTAGAAGATCCCTTCCTTCTCCATGAGACGAGACACGAAGTTGAAGTGCGTCTCGCGGTACTGCACACAGTAGTCGAGCTTGGTGTACGTCGCGGTGAGCGCCAACCGAAAGTCCGTCAGGCCGAGATCTGCAAACACCTCTTCGATGATCTCGGGCACCGTCTTGTCCTGAAAGATGCGGCAATCCGATGCCAACGTCAGCAACCAAAACCACGGCACGACCTCGGCGCGATACGATACAAAGCGCTGATCGCTACCGTGCTCAGAAAATCGACTGATGATCCCGTTGAAATAGCGCTCCGTGCCGTCGGCCAGTTTGACCGAAATCGTCGTCGAGCGGCCGAGCAGCTTCTTGGGATCTACCTTCGCCGCGGCTTCGGGCTCGGCGAGCATTTCGAGGTCGAACTTGAACAGCGACGAGAGCGCGTCGGTGCCGGAGAAGTGGTTCAGAAGCAGAACATCCTTCCCCAGCGGGGTGGTGACGGAGATGAGACGATTGTCTTGGGTTAGAGGCATGGGTCGGGGGACAAAGACGGGGTACCGGGTACCGGGTACGGGGTACAAGAACAGAGTACGAAGACAGGGTACGGTGCGTCGTCCGGGCCCCTCATCCTAACCTTCTCCCGTCGGGAGAAGGAACTGGTGGATCGCTGGTTCATTCGAAGCCGTAGTGGAAGTTGCCTGTGTCGTCTACTGAGATGTGGACGCCGCCGACTGATTCGGCTCGACCCATTCGCCCCAGGAACTCGGTTGCGATCTCCGGCAGCATGGTCCGCGTCAAAATGTGATCGACGACGCGGGCGCCGCTGTCGGTATCGTTGCAACGGTCGAGAATGGACTGCACGACGTTGTCGTCGTAGGTGAACTTGGTCCGACTGTTGGTGACCAAACGGTCGCGAATCCGATCGAGCTGCAATACGATAATTCTTTGCAGCATGTCCGGCGTGACCGGGTAGTACGGCACGACGATGGCGCGACCAATAAAAGCCGGCTTGAAGGTCTCGACCAACTCGGGGCGGATGGCGCTCACAAGGCCATCGGGATCCGGTCTCGTTTCGGGGTCGGCGCACAGACTCATCACCTTGTCGGTCGCGACGTTCGAGGTCATTAGAATGATCGTGTTCTTGAAATCTACGACGCGGCCCTCACCGTCCTCGAGCGTGCCCTTGTCGAAGACCTGGTAGAACAACTCGTGAACGTCCGAGTGCGCCTTCTCCATTTCGTCGAGCAACACGACACAATACGGCTTGCGACGGACTGCTTCCGTCAGGACGCCCCCTTCACCGTACCCAACGTATCCCGGAGGTGAACCTTTCAGGCCGGAAACCGTGTGCGACTCCTGGTACTCCGACATGTTGATGATCACCATGTTACGTTCGCCGCCGTACAGGGTGTCGGCTAGCGACATCGCCGTCTCGGTCTTGCCGACCCCACTCGGGCCGACCAACATGAACACACCGATCGGCCGGCGCGGATCCTCGAGCTTGGCCTTGGCGGTGCGAATCCGCTGGGAAATTGCGTCGAGCGCATGCGACTGACCGATGATCCGCTCTTCGAGAACCTTCTCGAGCGACAGAAGCGTATCGATCTCGTCTTTGACGACCTTGCCGACCGGGATTCCCGTCCAACCGGAAACGACTTCGGCAACGGTTTGCTCTCCGACACAAGGCTGCATCAATGGGGTCTCACCCTGCAAGGTCTGCAGCTCTCCCCCGAGCTTCGCCATCTCGGCCTGCAGTCGCTCGACATCAGCGGGTGCGAGATATCCCTCATCGCCTTCACTCTTGCCGGCATTGCCTTCCAGCTGAGTCCTGGTCTCCGAGAGCCGTTCGATCAAACCGCGCTCTTGCTCCCACTGCCCTTCAAAGTCGGCAAGCTCCGCCACCACAGTCTCACGCTCGCCGCGCAGCTCGGCGAGACGCTCGTCGCAATCGGAGCCAGCGAGACGTTCGCGTTCGAGAATGGCGACCTCGGTATCGATGAGATCGATGCGCCGACGGCGGTCCTCAACCGGAGGCGGAATCGCCACCTGACCGAGTGCGATCCGCGCGCATGCGGTATCGAGCACGCTTACCGCCTTGTCGGGTAGTTGGCGTTCCGAAATGTATCGGTGCGAAAGTCGCACCGACGCATCAACCGCTTCGTCGAGAATTCGGACGTTGTGGTGGCCCTCTAAAGTCCCGACGAGGCCGCGAATCATCGAAATCGCCGCATCCTCGACTGGCTCCTCCACCTTGACCACTTGGAAACGCCGCGTCAGGGCCGGGTCCTTCTCAAAGTATTTCTTGTATTCCGACCACGTCGTCGCAGCGACCGTACGCAACTCACCGCGGGCGAGAGCAGGCTTGAGTAGATTGGCCGCATCGCCCTGCCCTGCGGCCCCGCCGGCTCCAATCATCGTGTGCGCTTCGTCGATAAAAATGATGATCGGCGACGGTGACGATTTGACTTCATTGATGACCGACTTGAGTCGGTTTTCGAATTCGCCCTTGACGCCTGCGCCAGCCTGCAGCAACGCGAGGTCGAGCGATCGCAGCGCAACATTTTGCAACGGAGGCGGTACATCCCCCTGGACGATGCGCAGCGCCAGCCCTTCGACCACCGCCGTCTTTCCGACACCCGCTTCCCCAGTCAGAATCGGATTGTTCTGCCGGCGCCGGGTCAGGATGTCGATCACCTGGCGAATCTCCATGTCGCGGCCGAGGATCGGATCGATCTCGCCGCGGCGCGCACTCTCGGTCAGATCGTCCGTAAACTGATCCAAGGACGGAGTCTTCGAACCCGCCTTGGCCCGCCCCGGCTGCGGATCGGAGCCTGCCGGCGCACTTGCCGGCGCCGGTTCAGTGTCCTCACGGGTACCGGAAGTGATCTCGACAAAGCTCTCCACCAACTCCGGTACGTCGATACGATCGAGCACCGGGCAGCTCGCGAGCGCCTGGCGCCGCAGACTGGTCGATCCCAACAGCGCCAATAACAAGTGCCCGGAGCGGACACTGGCCGCGCCGTACTGGATCGACGCAAACGTCCACGCCTCCTGCGCCAGATCCGCGACGCGCGGTGACAGCTCGTAGTCGTCCCGACTATTGCCGCGCTTCAAGCGATCGAGAGATCGTGTCAGTTGCTCGGCGACGCGACTCGAGTCGATCTCGTACTGGCGCAAGATCGGCCCCAAGTCGTTGTCGGCATCTTCATTTAGCTTGAAGAGAAGATGCTCGATCTCGACGTCGTAGTGCGTCTGCGCCTTACAAAGAGCGACAGCTTCGCGCAATGCGCGACGGCTAGTTTCATTCAGCTTGCCGATGAGCGACTTGAGGTCGATGTCGATCAATGATTTCTCCTCGCCGGATCCATAGCGAAAATTGCAACAACTAGTCCAACGAACCGGGGGACGGAGTGGCGCCCCCGCCATTGGAAGGAAAAGTTCCGACTAGCGTCTCGCTACCACGTAACACCACAGCCTCGCTGTCTTCTTCAAAGTCTCGTGTCTTCAGCCAAGCCGACCAGCCCAACCTCGGGCCTGCGTCGCCCTCTTCTCCGAGTTTGCAGTAGGGCACATCCGCCCCGCGCAAGACAAGCTGGACATCGAAATCGCGCTCCTGACCGGCAAAAAGACGCGTCGCGGCAACCACCTTCGGAAAAGCCTTCCCCGAAGGTAGGAGGGAACAGAATTGGCCGTGCTCGAGCGGGCCAAAGCGCAAGCGGAACTTCCCCTGCTGGTCCCAAACCCGATCGCCGACGATCGCCGTCTGCCCCAGCACGCAGTTCCCGTCTGGAGCCCCCAACCTGGTGCGATCGCTCTGCGACAGTGGCAGCCACATGCCCGTAAACTGCACCACCCGCGTCGGCACTTCGAAGTACCCCCCCAACAAGCCGCGCAGGGCCGTGGCCGAGCGCGGTCGCTGGGCGAGGAGCCCCGAATAGAAGAGCAGATCGGAGCGCTCCATATCGAGCTGCGAGCGCAGTCGCGGCGACGACATGCCGATGAGGTCGAGCACCGCACTCGAGAAGTCGTCGAGCTTCTCTTCGCCACCGTCCTTCTCTCCGCCACCGCTGATGGATGCACGCAGGCTGCGTTCGACCAGCACACTGCAGCGGTGCTTCTCCCAAGACCGGTAAAAGAGCGAGATCAACCGATGGTTGAAGATGTCGAGAAAGTCGCGCAAGGCGGTATCATCAGCGCGAAGCCGCTCCAGCAATAGTTCCGTGTAGTGGCGCGGCAGAACACCGTGCGTGCCCGCCATCCCCATGAACGTGACCAACATCTCCGGCGCCCGGCCATCTTCCGCAGCGCGTTCCAACGCATGGATTTGCGAGGGAGCAAAATCGAGCGATGCGTGGGCGCGAAAGCGCACCACTTCCGCATCCGGGTCGGCGCGTCCACCGACAGCACCGCGTTCCGAATAGTAGCGCTCGATCAAGCGCACCGCTTGAAAGAACTCAAAGCGGTCCGCGTTCTCGAAAAGCCGATGCGCTACAGCAGTATCTGTTCGCCGGAGCGTGCTTTCCATCTCTTGAGTTCCTGCCGCCCCTCGCGGGTCGTTGCGACAACTTCTGTGAACGAGTTGATCGAGGCGTACAGCCCCATGAAGACTTCGAGCACGCTGGCCATCAGGAACGCGCTGCCACCGATAAATTTTTGCTCGTCAAAGTCGATCGAGACTTCGAGTCCTCGACAAAAACCATTCCACGGCATTTGTTTGGGCCGTCGAACAATCCGCTGCGCCGTCACCGAGCGAATCCCGTCGATGTGCTCCTGGTTGACCTGGCGCGCCTGCAAGTCGGGACCGAGATTGTAGAGCTGCAGCATCTCGCGCAACGCGTCGCCGCCGGCCTCGGCCAACGACAGATAGTTGAGCGACAGATGCGAGGTGAGGCGCCACTGCGCGCCGCGTTCGAGGTGCGATCGGACCGGCTTGGTCGGCGGCTTGAGGCAGCGGATGATCGCCGGCGCTCGCCCTTCCAGCTGAAACACACCGTCGTCGCCACCAAAGTCCAGCTTGCTCGGCAGATCGCGGTTCGAGCAGGTCACGGCGATACTGAGGGTCTCCGTCGGCGGCAGCGCCGGCTGCCGTGCTACATCGACGATCGACAGATAGACTTCCGTCCCAGCATCGTCTTGGCGCTCGGAGGGGCGCCGGCTCACGTACCAGTAGGCTTCCGGCAAATCGTCCCCAAGCGATTGGCGAGCGGCGTAAAACGGTTCAAAGTGCACCGCCGGACCGCCGTCCGCAGGCACGCTCACCACCCGATCGACCGAGTAAACCTCGACCGAATTCGGACGCCGTTGATCGGGCACCACCCGATACTCCGACTTGGTATGATCAGCCCGCAACGGTTCGCTGGGCGGCTGAAAGAGGTTGACGATCGGCGAGCAGCCGAGGCGAAACGTATCCTGGTTGACGGGCTGCTCCAGACCCGGCTGCTTGTCGAGGAAGAAGCAAAGCGAGAACTGATTGTCGAGGTCCTCGCGCGCCACCGAGGCAAGCTCTTTGACATCAAAAAACAGAAACTTCTCCGGAAACGAGAAGTATTCCGTCAACAGTCGGTAGCCGAGAAAAGACCGATCCGAGTACGGCAGCATCCCCTCGTCAAAGTCGAAACCCACCGGAGAGACGCAGCTCGGCTCGTGACGGGAAATCAGCGTGCCATCGGTCTTCTGTAGTTGGACTTCGCACACGTTGGAAAAAAGGAGCTCGTAGAGCTTGTAGACCAACGAGTCTTCTCCATGAAGAAAAAAACGCAGCTCGTCCAAGCCGAGTTCGGCAAGCTCTGCACCCGGGGTACAGGCCAGCTCAAATCGCAAGACAGAGGCCGCGTGCTCGGGACGATTCTTGGCGCGGACTTGTTCGAAGGCTGCCGATTTGAGCTCGATCGGCCACAGAGTCACCGGATAACACGTGCGAAAACGGCAAGGCGCACCGTCGACCGGACGACTGTACAACATCGCCTCTTGTTCGATCACGTGCTTGGAGGTGAGTCCGCCTTGGATCGCGTCCACTGCGAATTGTACGATCGACATCGACGGAACCGGCGCGAGATAGTGCGGGTACAAGACATTGAGCAACGCACTGGTGATCTCAGGGAAGTCGTCGTCGATCTTGTGGCGAACTCGAGCCGTCAGAAACGCACATGCCTGAATCAACCGCTCGACGTGCGGATCCGGCGTCTCGTGCTGCCCCAACCCGAGACGCCCGGCGATCTCGCGGTGACCGTCCGCAAACTCGGCGCCGAGTTGACGAAAGAACGACAGCTCGCGTTCGTAGTAGTCGACCAGATCGGTGGCCATTAGCTGTCCCCGCGGACCTCGTACTGCTGCGAGTTCAGTTCCAGCACGGCGTCAAACACCACCGGCTCGGGCTGCGGATCGACCCGCAAGTGTGCGTCAATCCGAAAATGAACGGATCGAACGGCGGTCTCAGATCGCCCCTCGTCGACCGCCACCACAATACGCTCGAGGCGTGGCTCAAACGTCTCGATCACCTTCTGGATCGTCCGCTCCACTTCTCGCCGATCATCATCGATCACCAAATCGTAGCTAGTAAAATCCGGCAACCCGTAGGCCTTTAAGGATCGCCCCAACTCGACCGTACGGGCCGGAACCTCGCCAAGCAATTCGCGCCGCGTGTTGAGCAGATTCTCCAGGTCCCTGGTCACACTGCGTCGCAACTCGACCAGCGACTTCCCGGCATTCACCTCGCCCAGATCGTCCGTCAGACGATCGAGCAACGATGCCGAAAATCTTCTCGCTGTTGCGGGCCTGGCCATCAGAAGAACCTCCTAGCACCGCCACCGACTACAATCCAAACTCAGCACCAATCTCAGCGACCAATATCAGCCGCCTCCCCCCTACTACAGTTAGGGAAAGTACTAAGGCCGGAATTGTTGCGTTCATCACCACCCTGTGCCTACAAAGAGCCCGTTTGGCATTGCCTCGCCAGCCCAGCGAGGCTGCCCAAAAGTTCCAGGAACAATAGAAATGGCATCCAAAGAAACTCTCGACTTCGAGACGCTATTGGCACCTATTGAGGGCGAAAACCCGGCCGGGGCCGACCTCAGGTTGGAGAAGGTCTATTCCGATATCAGAAAGGTCCGGCGCGGCGACGACGAGACCGATCCGGATCCCGACGCGGTCGAGAAGCTCGCCGCCAATGCACTCGCTACACAGTCGAAAGATCTCCAGCTCGCCGCTTACCTCACAGAATCTTTGGTACAAACAAGAGGGTTCCCCGGGCTGCGCGACGGCTTCCGACTCATCACGATGCTGATCGAGCAGTACTGGGACAATGTGCATCCCTTGCCCAACCCTGAAGCCGAGGAGGGGGAAACTCTCAACGGTCGCGTCGCTCCGCTTTTTTTCTTGACCGAAGCCGGCAGGGCGGGACTGATTCCGAATCGACTGAGTCTGGCGCCGCTGGTGCCGAGCAACAACGGTGTCGATTACTCGTTGGAGTTCTACAACGACCGCCAGGTCTCTCCCATGCGCGATGGAGAGGAAGACTCCGAGTATCAGAACCGCGTCGCAGCTGGCGCGGCAAGAGCCAAAGAGTTCGACGACGCGCTGGCCAACGCTTCGACGGAAGTGCTCCAGGATGTAGCTGAAGATCTCGCCGCATGTTTGGAAAACGTCGCGGCGTTCGAGGCCACGGCCAACCAATATTTCGGCACCACCGTCGCACCCAGTACAGCGAAACTCAGGCCGCCGATCGAAGAGTGCCAGCACCTCATCGAGCGAGAGCTAAGAAATCGAGCGCCGGGGCCGGATCCCGGCCCTACCCCCGGTCTCGGTGGAGACGACGACAAGGCCAAGGGCGCCGCCGGGCCGATTCAAAGCAGAGATCAGGCCCTGGCACGTCTGTTCGAAGTTGCTGCCTATTTCCGCAAGGCCGAGCCGCACAGCCCAATTTCCTATCTCGTGGAGAGGGCGGCGCGTTGGGGCAAACTGCCTTTCGAACGTCTACTCCCCGAGCTGATCAAGGACTCCAGCGCGCTCGATCAGATCAAGGATCTCTTGGCGCTATCCGACGACGGGAGTAACGACGAGTAGTTGAACATGTCCGACAGCTGTCATTTCCAGAAACACTGCACTTCCACGACATAGATCCATAGAGAAGGAGTACCCAAAGATGGCCGAGAGCAGTCAAAAGAAGCTGGACCGCGTTCGAAAGCCGCGGGTTCAGATCACCTACGACGTCGAGACTGGCGGCGCGATGGAAATGAAGGAGCTCCCCTTCGTTGTCGGTGTCCTCGGCGACTTCTCCGGCAAGCCCGATGAGGCGCTGCCGCCGATGAAGGATCGCAAGTTCGTCTTGGTCGATCGGGACAACTTCGACGATGTGCTTGCGGGGATGAAACCACGACTTGCATTTCGCGTCGATGACAAGCTCAGCGGCGAGGAAGGAAGTCAGCTCAGTGTCGAGCTGCGCTTCAAGAAGATGGACGATTTCTCGCCGGAGAACATCGTCAAACAGGTCGACCCGCTGCGCAAACTCTTGGATACCCGAGATAAGCTCAAGAACCTCCTCGGAAAAATGGAGGGCAATGACGCTCTCGAAGAAATGCTCAACGACGTGATCAAGAATACTGATTCACGCGAAGCCCTAGCGAAGTCCCTCGGGGTCGGAAGCGACTCCGGCGACGAATCTTCAGAATAAGGAGGGTCGGATGGCCGAAAAAGAAGAACAAGAATCCGGCGCTGCCGCCGAAACGACCGAGGCGGATCTCCTCGATACAATTTTGGACAAGGGGATGCGGGCTCGCGACGACGAAGGCCGCGAATGGGGCAAGGACCTAATAAAAGAGCTCGTCGCCCAGCTTCTCGATCCGGGAATCAAAGTCAAAAAGGACACCGTCAAAACGATCGAAGCGCGGATGGCCTACATCGACGAATTGCTGTCCACGCAGCTCGACGAAATCATGCACAACCCCGAGTTTCAGAAACTCGAGGGGACGTGGCGTGGGATGCACTACTTGGTGCACCAGAGCGAGACCGGAACTTCCCTGCGAATTCGCATGCTCAACGCAAACAAGCAGGACATGCTGAAGGATCTAGAGAACGCGTCCGAGTTTGATCAGAGTGCTCTATTCTCCAAGGTCTACACCGACGAGTACGACATGCTCGGCGGTGAGCCATTCGGGACCCTGATCGGCGACTACGAGTTCACCAACCACCCGCAAGACTTGGCGCTCCTCGAGCGTATTGCCGAGGTATCGTCGCAGGCACACGCGCCGTTTGTCTCCGCTGCCGGGCCGGAAATGTTCGGCCTTGAGAGCTTTACCCACCTGCGCAGGCCACGCGACATGGCCAAGATTTTCGATACCGTTGAGTACGCAAAGTGGAAATCTTTTCGAGAGTCAGAGGACTCCCGCTACGTCGCTTTGACGATGCCGCGCACATTGGCACGACTGCCGTTCGGCAAGAAAACCAAACCCGTCGAAGCGTTCAACTACGAAGAAAGCGTTTCCGACCACGATCAGTACAGCTGGAGCAACGCCGCCTACGCGTACGGAGCACGGCTGACCGATTCTTTCGCCAAATCCGGATGGCTGGCCACCGTGCGCGGTGTCGAGGGCGGCGGCGAGGTGACCGGGCTGCCAACACACACTTTCGAAACGATCGATGGGGAAAAGGCTCTCAAGTGCCCGGCTGAGATCGGCATCCCCGAGCGGCGCGAGAAGGAACTCAGCGATTTGGGATTTATCGCGCTCTGTCACCGTAAAGGTTCGGACAAAGCCGTCTTCTTTAGCGCCAACTCTTGCAACACGCCGAAGAAGTACGACCAAGACGACGCGACGGCCAATGCGCGGCTGTCGGCGATGATCAACAATCTGCTGTGCACCTCGCGCTTCGCGCACTACTTGAAGGTGATCGCCCGCGACAAGATTGGCGGGTTCATGGAACGCGATGAGTGCGAAGACTGGCTCAACCGCTGGATATTGAACTACGTCTTGGAAAACCCGGCATCCGCCGGACCGAACGCCAGAGCGGAGAAACCGCTACGCGAGGCGCGCGTCGAAGTGCAAGACGTCAAAGGGAAGCCAGGCTGCTACCGAGCGACCGCCTGGTTGCGACCACATTTCCAGCTCGAAGAGCTCGACGCTTCGCTACGTCTGGTCGCCGAGCTTCCATCAGGCGACTAATTAGGCAACCAACGCGCCCGTCTCGGGCCAATAGGAACGGAGGAAAACAGCGATGGCCGTAAACATGACGATCAAGATTGATGGCATCAAAGGTGAGTCCAAGCTCAAGGACCACACTGAGGAAGTCGATGTGCTCGCTTGGAGTTGGGGTCTTTCCCAGAGTGGGTCGTTTCACACCGGCGGAGGTGGCGGCGCCGGCAAGGTGAACATTCAGGACATCAGCTTCACCAAGTATGTCGACAAGTCCTCGCCTGAGCTGATGTTGGCATGCTCGAATGGCAAGCACATCAAGGACGCCGTCCTGACCGTTCGCAAGGCCGGTCAGAAGCCGCTCGACTACTTGACCATCACCATGGAGAAGCTGCTCATCTCCTCGATCAGCACCGGCGGATCGGGCGGAGAAGAAACGCTCACCGAGAACTGTACCATCAACTTCGCCAAGGTGAAGGTCGAGTACCAAGAGCAGGACGACAAGGGCGGGCCCAAGGGCGGCAAGATCAACTACGGCTGGGACATCGAGAAAGACGAGAAGCTATAGCCCGTCTACGGGTGTCGCGAACCTTCGGGGCGCTGCCGGTACATGCTCTCGCAGCATGGGCCGGCAGTGCCAACGGGTAAGCCATGGACGCAAGCCAACTTTACCGGGAAGGAAAGCTCGCCGAGGCGCTGCAGGCTCAGACCTCCGCAGTCAAGGCGAACGCGACCGATACCGCTGCACGAACATTCTTTTTCGAGCTGCTGTGCTTCGACGGTCAGCTCGCACGCGCCGCAACCCAGCTCGACACGATTGAGCAGCTCGACTCGACAACGGCTCAAGCGGTTCAGGTATACCGCAACATCCTTCACGCCGAAGAGACCCGCTCGAAGGTCTTCCACGAAGCCATCCACCCGGGCTTTCTCACCGATCCCGGGCCAGAGATCGCTCCGCGACTCGAGGCCCTGAGCGCACTGGTCAAGGGCGACGCCGACGCGGTCGCTCCCGCTTTGGCCCAAGCCGAAGAACTCCAATCACAGATCCCCGCGACGATCGACGGCCAGACCGTCGAGGACCTACGAGACTGCGACGATCTCATCGGCCCCGTCATCGAGCTCATTGTTCTGCGAGATTACATCTGGCTCCCGTTGTCACAGCTCAGCAGTCTCGACCTCACTCAACCCGAAAGACCACGTGATCTCATCTGGGCCCCGGTTTCGATCACCCTCCGGGACGGCCGGGCGTTGAGCGGGTACTCGCCGACGCGCTACCCCGACTCCAGCGGCGAGGGCGACGAGTTGGCACTCGGAAGGCAAACCGACTGGTACGAAGCCGCACCCAATGTGACGCGAGGCAAGGGACTCCGCCTGCTCCTGGCTGGCGAAGAAGGGATCCCCTACCTACCGGCGCACTCGATTCAGATCGCAGATTCCTAGCAGTCCGTTTAAACACAGGTGCGCAAGCGAAAATGAGAATTTTCGTGTCACAGCAAGGCGGCGATCCGGCCTGTCCACCAAAGCCTTTTGCGGCGGTGGGAAGCAAAGCCTAAGCTCTTGTTGAGGATTCGCCAACGCAGCTGTAACGCGAAAAGACCATTTGCAGCGCGTGTCCTGTTTTTCAACGCGTTGCTAACCCCGACAAAGCCCGACTTTACGACCGCGCGCCGTTGGGCAGAGTCGTCACGAGCCGTAGCGACGCCGTCAATTCATCGAGCTGGAAGTGGGGCGACATGTGCACAACCGCCTCATAGTGACCGGGCCTACTTTTCGACGCGCGCACTTCCACCTTTGCATCGCGCAGCGGCTTGCGCGCACGCGCATCTAGCCCAGCTCCTTCCGGGTTTCCCAAGCAGTAATCGGTAATCCACCGATTCAAGAAGTCTTCGCACTCGTACGAGTCTACGAAGCTACCCACCTTGTCGCGTACAATGACCTTTACATAGTGGGCGAAGCGGGAAACCGACAGGGTGTACTGCAACTGCGACCCTAGCCTGGCGCTCGCCGTCGCCTCTTCGGTGTCGTAGCTCTTCGCCTGGTGACAAGAGTGCGCAGAATAGATCACGGCAGAGCCCGTGCCTTTGGCGTGAAGCACTGGAACGAAACCGAGCTCGGCCAGTTCTTTCTCGCGCAAATCACCAATATCGGTCTCGGTCGGTCCGCGAACAGCCACCCCGACCGCATCGGTCCCGAAATCGGGAGCCACCAGATCATCGACCAGCCCACCTCCCTCGACGCCACAGATCGAGGCACACCAGTGATGCCGCGCGAACGAGCCGCAGATCCTGCCTGCCAAGGCGAAGGCACCATTGCCGAAGAGATAGTTACCGCGGCCACCGCTCGCTACGTCCTCTTCGAAACAGAACGAATCTGTAAGCGTATCCTGGCCGGTGTATGGGTCTCGCAACAACACCGCCGGGAGCACGAGGCCGACGTAGCGAGCGTCGTCGCTTTTTCGAAATGAATTCCACGCCGCATACTCCGCCGAATCGAAAATCCGCGACAACGAACGCGTTGCGTGCAGGTCCGAGTAACTCTCCCATCCGAAGAACTCAGCTGACGCTGCGGCTAGGAACGGCGCATGCGCCGCCGCCGCGACATTCGACACTCTTTCCAGTAGGGCGACGTCTGGGTTGCTCGCGTCAAAGCGATAGTCTCCGACGAGAACGCCAAAAGGATGGCCGCCCAGCATTCCATACTCTTCCTCGTATACCTTGAGAAACAATGCACTCTGATCGAACTCTGGCGACATCTCCAAGTCCGCTAAGAGCTCCGCCTTGGTGGCGTCGAGGATGCGAACATGAACCGGAGCCTCTTCCTCACACGAGTGCACCAAGTAATCGAGGCCGCGCCATGTCGCTTCGAGCTCTTGGAACTCCCGCGCATGCAGGACTTCGTTCACTTGCGCTGACACCAGCGTGTCGATGTCGGAAATACGAGCCGCAATCGCTGCGTCCAAATCGTCCGACACGCGCACTCTCTCCGAGAGAATCTCGTCGACGAGCAGCAACACCTCCGAGCGGACGACAGATTCAACCTCTGCGCCAGCCTCGATAGGCCCGACATGCTCGAACACCAGCTCGACGAGTTCCTCGCGCAAACCGCCTTGCTCAGCCGAAGGAGTCATTGAACGCAACTCTCAGACACCGCTTCCAACATCTTCTGAACCATCTTCGCCACCTCGAGCGTCAGCCTCGAGAGTTTGCCGAATCCGCGCCCCCAGCTCCTTGCTGCGCGCGATTCTGCGTCGAACCCCGGACAAGGTTTCGCGCACTTCCAACAACTTGCGCAGAGGATCAATCTGCTGGGCGACGGCCTCAGGTCCGAAGTCCGCAAGCGATTCAAAGCGCAGGCTCATTGCGAGTTGGGAGCCGTCATCGACCAGCTTATTGTCGACCCGAAACGCCAATGTCGGCTCGAGCCGGCGAACGACCGAGTCGAAGTTTCCTCGATCGACCGAGATGAAATCCCGCTCACGCAACCGCGCCGACGACCTCGTAGTCCCCGAAAAGTTGCCCACGACGCCTGCCACCAACGGTAGCTCTGTAGCTTCTCCGTCAGGGTTCTCATAACGCAGACGAACTCTGGGATGTATCGCTTGATTGGCTTGAGCCGCCAAGGTGGCCTCCAAGTCTGAATTCTACTGAAGGCATAGTGTTCAACAGCGCAGTGCACAAGTGCCACGCCCGACTGCGCTTTCACGACGAAGCGCCAGCACTTTCGTCTCAGTCGATCGGGCAGTTTTTGGCTAGCCAATCACCGACCTTGCCAGCGTCGTAGGGCTGACTCTCAGATTTCAGCGCCTCGTCGAGTTCCGACTCCATCTCTCGTACATCGATAAAGCGACGATTCGCGTTCACCCGGGTCGCCTGCCAAGTCACTTTCGAAAGCCGTACAGGTATGTCGGGATTGATCGTGTCGGGCTGCGGTAGGAGCGCCCTGGCGCGCGGGTCAATCGGCGTCGCCGTCAACAACTCGTACAGCACGAAGCCCAGCGAACAAACATCGCTCCTCGCGTCCAGGCGCCCGCCGTTGCGGGCCTCGTGTGGGCGGTAAACTCCGGCGTGCTCCTCTCCCGACAACCGCGACTCAAACGTGGGCAGGCCGTAGTTGATCAGTTTGACATCACCATTGCGGCCGACGACGACACCGCGCGGCGCTACATAGCCGTGCGCCACTCCGCCGTTTTGCTCGTGCACGTAGGCAATCGCACGGCAGATCCCAAGCACGAAATATCCGGCGAGAGCCGGATCCACATTCGACGCACAACAACCCTGAATTCGATCGATCGACAGACCCGCAACGAACTCGGTTGCGACAAAGAAAACCCCCTCGCACTCGCCCGCTTCGACCAGTTGCGCAACGTTCGGGTGATCCCATGCGGCTGCGCGTTCGGTTTCCGCAACAATCGCTCTACCGTAGCTCTTCGTGCAGGTCCTACTGGTAAAGCGCTTCAGCGCTACGACACGACCGCTCGGCTCATGAATCGCTCGCTCGACACGATCCGCGTCGCCCTCAGCAAGAAGCTCAAAGACTTGATAATGCCCGAAACGACCGGTGGGCTCGGCTACGACGTCGTGCAGGTCAATCACGTCGTCGGCCGGAGCTTCGACCTTCGCCTCGATCGGTTCCTTCACTTCGACCGGTCGTTTCCTCGGCGTTGACGCCCCGAGGCGCGAGGCGGGCGTGTCGGCCGGCCGAATCGTCGCTGCAACCATCAACTCAAAGCGCACGACAGACTCGGGTCCGAGCGAGAACTCATCTCCATCTTCCAAAGCCACCGCTCGATTGGCGCCGAGAGTTTTACCTCGGCAGCTCGTCCCATTCGTGCTCCCGCAGTCGGTCAGCAAATACTCCTTGCCAGACGCGGCGATCTCGGCGTGATTTCGCGACACCATCTGGTCGCTGCGAAACAACAAGTCGCAACCCTCGCGACCGATCGTGGCCGAGCGATCGGCGGGGGATCGTACAGAAATCTCGGTGCCCTCGTCGGGCCCGCGAATCACGATCAACCTGTATCCGGGACTAGCCATGGTCAACATCAAATCATAGCGACATCGACACCGATTCCAATAGCCAGCTGTCAACCCGAATCGGGCTCGGGATCAGGATCGGGCTCCTCAGCAGGAGCGGCCTCTCGATCGCGATCGGCCTCGGCCTCACCTTCAACAGACACCGGAAAGAGATCGCGCAGGCTACCTGGGGTTCCCTCAGGGCGCACCCAGCCCGGAGGGAGCGTCACATCGCCCCCTGGCGGCAACGCGGGCAGGTCGGCCTCAGATTCGGCCAACATCGCCGCAACATCGTCAGGGGTGATCAGTCGGGAATACAGCCCCACCTTCCGCCAGTCGGTCGTTTCCCCAGCATCCCACACCTCGATCGCCGCCCAAAAGCCCCGCTCAGGGCCGGTGTGGCTATCGAGAAGATGCCACAGCATGGCGGTTCGCTGGGCACCAACGAGTTGGTGAGACTCCCCTGCCCAACTCGGATCCAACACCAAGTGCTGGCAAGCTGGCTCGACACAGCGCGCCAGTTCGACCAGCCGTGCGGCGCGGTCGGAGCCGTCCCCCAGGAGTGCTGCCAGAGGATCGTCCATCGGCGTATCGAGATTCGAGACCTGCTGTTGCCTCGCCGTATCAGCGTCCGCGAGGTCGACCGCCGCGGCGTCAATCGCATCCGCGAGGTCCTCGGCGTCCTGGTGTTCCGCCGAAAGCACTTGCGAGCCAAACACGTCCCAGAGATCACCGAGGTACAGTGGCGTCAGGTGCTTCTCCTCTTCAAAGTCGCTGCGCGGCAGCGTACAGAACACGCTCACCGGGTAGCGCCGACCAACCGCGTCCTTGCTGGCGCGCAACAACACGGCAAGGAGCGTTTCAGAATCCGGATCGAGAACGACGATACGAAGCTCGCGGCCAGGGCAAATCGTCAAGTCGCGCTCGACCAACAATTCATGCACCGACGTGACCAAGTCGCTGACCCAGAGCGCCTCGCCGCTGTCGATGCCGAGACGAACGAACTCACGCTCGGACGGGATCTTGCCGTAACAGCCAGTTTCGCCGGGCTCAGCAAGCCGCTCGTCGGGCCAACGATCGGCGAGGACCAAGATTCACCTCGCCAGCTTCGCCAGTTCGGTCATCTCATCCGCACCCATGACCTCCATGGTTGCCGAAACTTGGCCGTTGTCCCAGGTAAACTCGTTGCCCACCCGCTGCGCCGACAGCAACAAGTTCGGCAATCCCAATTTGCCCGAGGCCGTAGCCAACGTGACCACATCTCGATTCGTCCCGTCATCGAGAGTCACCCGGATCTCCGCGTCCGCGCAATCGTCGACCGACCAATTCAATGTACCGCTTCTGCCATCGTTGCGGTCGACCAGCTCGAATTCGCGACTACACAGAACCGTCAGACGAGTCTCCACAACCTTTCCGTCGCCCGGTAGAACATGGAAGCGAACCGTGCCGCTGCGGCCGCGCAAGATAGCACCTTGGCAATCTTTCGCTTTGCGACACTGCGACTGCATACTGGCGGTATTGGATATCGGCGAATCCGGTTTTCGCCCACAGCTCTCGCAGTTGAGGAACAAACTCCATTCGCTTTGACAGTGACGCCAAAAACTACCAGCGGCGCCGCAGTAGTTCTCGAGCTCCGGCAGAGAGCCGCCACTCGGACGTCTAGGTGCCTTGCGGCTGCCCGCCCGAGTGCCGCACAAGTCCATCAACTTCTTCATCGACTCGTCGATCGGGCGTTTCAAGACCGACGCACATCGCGCGCTGACATCACGATGCCCCGGATCCGCCGGATCACCGAGCGACCGGCAAAGATCGCTGACTTTCGCCCGATGCGCGTCGAAGGGACGTCGCCCCAACGCAAGACACGGGGACGCATCGCGAGTCGCCATACAACTCCGCTCCAGGACACTCGCATACTCGTTGCGCAACCTCGAAATTTTCGTAGCCGCAGCGACCCAGGTCGGCGGCGGCGAATCTTCGCCGAGTGACTCTCGGAGCCCGGTCTGGAAGAGCTCAAAACCTTCCATGACATCGACGCGACCGTTGCAAAATGCTTCCGATCCCAGTGACGGGTCGAGCTCGAAGGCGCCGAAAAAATCTCGCCAAGTATTGTAATAGGCAGTGCGGTAACGCTGGAGAAAGCTCGCAGCCTCAGTCTCGGCCATCTCTCCGCCCATCCTCTGGACCATCGCCACCAGCGGCTGAACGTTCTTCGCCCACTGGGCACTGGTAAAGGCGGGATGGACCCTTGCCGACTCTCCATTGCTATCGACCAGCTCAGCAGGAAATCGTATCTCTCCACCCTGATCTTGCAGCCAAGTCTGAATGGTCAGCACATTGAGAACGCGGGGTAATCCCTCCTGGACGTGCGCTCGCCTCGCCAAACGCTGTGCCTCGAGAGCTTCCAGCCGCGCACTATCACCTTGTCGGAACGGGTCGTGCAGATAGGAACGATAGGCGGCCGCAAAGTTGGAGACGCTGCTCTCTGTCGCGTTCGTATCCCACAATCTCGCCAAGGACTCGCCGCCAACTTCGAGCTCCTTCTCCCGCGATTCCGCCGCGTCGGCGACAAAACCCGCCAATGCGCCAGCCGCTTCGATCGCAGCACCCGGGGCGACGCGATCCTCCCCGGCCGCAAACGAGTCCAACCGGGACTGGGCCTCATCCAACGCAGGCAGGAGCGCCACTTCCTCATAGGTACCGAGCAGTGCGCTCTCTGCAGCCGGCAACGCCTCGCGCCCCTGAAACAGCCCAAAGCGCTCCAAGCGATCGGGATTCTCCACACGATCCCGCAGCGTATCCAGATCACTCCAATAGCTGCGCAAACGATCGGCCTGCTCTGCTTTTGAAAGTTCGGCCGTTTCGTCCGCGTAGGCAATCGAATCGCCGATCCGGTTGAGCAGGGTCCGATTGCGCAAGTAGGACGCCGTCGAAAACGTCGCAATCAAGACACAGGTGAGTGCCACCAAACCAAGGCCGAGATTGTTGAACACCCGCAAGCGTGTCGTCGCACTGCCGGTCGGTGTCACCAGGCGGTCGTCGGTACTGAGCCGTTCCTGGAAGAAGTCCTGCAGAAAGTAGCTCTTGCTGCCTTCCACCGGGCGCTCTTCGAGGCCGAGTCCCTTGACGATGTCCTCGATCGTGCTGCCGGTCTGCAGAGCGCTGGTGAAATAGACTCCGCGCAGAAACGGAGATTCGTTGTACCTCGTCTCGCGAAACAGAACATCGCAGTACTCGACGACCGCCTCGTTGAGATTTCGCAACTGCTCGGGAAAGACGAAAATATTGCGCAGACTTTCCGGATCGTCTTCGTCGCGCAGCAAAGCCGGTCGCAGCTCAGTCACACGGCTCTGAAAGTCCCCGAGCGCGGTGCGCAGCAGGTCGACGTACCCTTCCATCTCCCAGCTTGGATTCGTCCATCCCAGCAACTCCTCGCGCCTGCTACGCGGGAGGGCACCGAAGAAGTCCGAGAACCCAGGAACGAGGTCGCACTTGGTGATCAGCAAGTAGACGGGGAACTGGATCTTCAGCTCGGTGATGAGTTCCTCGAGCCGCGAGCGCAAATCACGCGCGTCCTCAACCGGATCCCCCGACGCCATGAGTTCGTTCGCCGCTACCGCAACCAACAAGCCGTTGATCGGCATATCGCGGCGATATTTCCGCACCAATCCGAGGAATTCGATCCACTCTCGACGATCAGCCGATTCGTCTTCGCTCGAGGTGAAGCGCCCCGCCGTGTCTAAGAGGATCGCCTCCTCGGCGAAAAACCAATCGCAGTTCCTGGTGCCACCGGTTCCGGCAGTCTTGGGCGTGCCAAGCGGAAAATGCAGGCCGGAATTCTTGATCGCGCAGGTCTTTCCAGTTCCTGGCTTGCCGATGATCAGGTACCACGGCAGATAGTACAACGCCTTGCTGCCGCGACCGGCACGGCTGGCTCGAAGCTTCTCGATGCCCTGCTTCCAGCGCTCGTGCATCTCGGCAATCGAAGCGCGCTCGCCGGCCTGCGCCTTTTTCTGTTGCGTCTCGGCATGCGCGTCCATCCCGCGCTCGAACCCTTGATCGCGTCGCAGGGCCAAGACATCTCGCACCAGGCCGTAGATGACAAAGCCCAGAATCGAGACGATGACGATCGAAGCAAAGAGCCACCATTCGATGAGGCGAAAGACCCAAGCCGCCGTCAGTAGGAGAAAGACGACGATCGAAACCGCAACAGCGACTCTCGAGGTCGCAAAGCGGTAGAAAAAACTCTTGTCATTCATCGGCGGCGCTCTTCGTCACTTCGACTGAGCTGCGGATCTCTTCGACCTGACGATCCAATGTAATGTAGTAGGCGGCATAGAGACCGATCGCGCCGATGAGAAAAGGCAGCGCGATCATCACTGGGAAGCGACGCGTGAGCAGCGGTCGCTCCAACTCACGGCCATACGCATCCGGGGTCAGGAAGGTCTCGTCACGAAGATCGAGAAAGTTGAGCCGCTGCATGATTCGGCCGCGAGTGGAGGCGAGTGCGGCTTGGTCCGAGCGCTGATTTCCCTGAAAGCCGGCGCACAACGCGTTGAAGTACACCTCGAGCACGGAGGGCTCGTCGTCCTCCATCGCTCGTCGCAGGCGGGTGAAAAACTTCTCTCCGGCGTCGAACTTGCCAAACAGCTCCACCTGCAGTGGGTTCTTCTCCCACTCGGCCTCGCCGTCCCATTCTACGCTCATCGCGGTTTCATCCGCGAGCGCAACCAGCGCAAAGTAGGCATCGTCGTCGGGATCGAGGTCAAAGCGGCGCGATCGGCGTTGGAAGTCGTCCAAGAGATCCGCCACCTCGCGTCGAAACGACGAATAGGTTGGCCGTTCTGCTTTCGGCAACGCGCGAAAACTGAGTACCGACGCGATCACCGGCGACGCGATGGCCCGCAGTTGCGGCGCTTCGCCACGCACCTCCTCGCGCTCAACACTTCGCCCGCCACGCCGAGCGCGGCCTCGACCTGCCGGCCTATCCTCGTCGTCGTCTTCGTCGACATCAGAGCGGCGCGCGCGGGCGCGCCTCCCGCCGCGAGCTCGATCCTCCTCCTCCGGCTCATCCCTGCGTCGTCGCTTGGGCTTGGCGTCGCGGGCGCGGCGGGTGAACAGTTCAGTTTTCACGCGCTTCTCTCCGTAGGCAGTACGACAAACAGTCGAACATCCAGATCCGGCTCAGCACTGGTCAGGAAAAAGGCAAAGTCACCGTCCTCGCGGACCCGTTTCCAAGACTTATCTGTCGTATCCAAGATGAAGTAGGCGTAGTCGGCATGCCGTGGAACCTCCGCTGGCGGGTGGTCCTCGGGCGACGCCGGAACACCTTTCTCGGCGTAACTGATCAGCTGCGGGATTTCATCCGTGGAGCTGATCTTCGACTCGTTCTTCACCCTCTCGCGCAACTCCTCCGTGGTTCCGCCGCCTTTGATTGCCAGCACGAACGGACCACCCTTCTTGAGCAATTCATCGTCGAGCGGCGCCCAAAACAGATCGTCTTGTCGCTGCAACGACACTTCCTGGTAACCGGTCGGCATGAGCTCGCTCAGCAGATGCCGGATGGACTCGGCCAGCGGCAGAAAACACCCGGCCAAGTCCCTGTGGTCGTATTCGATGAAATCGAGCGGATCCTGCGTTCTCGAAAAGGTCGACAGTAACCCTTGCAGCTGGACCAGGGTAGCGAACATCGCGTACGGCGGTCCCCCACCGTATCCGAGCAGATGGCGCAAGAGCGGAGCGAACTGATTGAGCCCCTGTAACGCCACCAGATGTTCGAGGTCACCGCTCCCCGCGCTCAACGCCGCCGCTCCTCCGACAGCCCGGTGCTCTCCGAGCAAACGCGCGGCGCCGACTGTTTGGTCGTAGACTTGGCGCAGGGCCGCGATCAGGGCTGGCGACCCCTCACACCAGGTCAGCGCCGGAATAAACTTGCGACCGAGCTCATGGCGCGGCGTCGCCCGCCCGGTGCGCCGCACCTCGGCGATCTGAATGAATTGAAAATCCCCCAGCCGACGGTCTTCTGGATCGTTCGTAAAGATCAACTCGACCCGCGGCACGAGAAACTCAATCGTCGACTCGCTTTCGCTGTCGAACAAGTCGCGGCGCTCCTCACCACGGCTGGCGAAGCGCCGCTGCCCCCCGGAGGTCGCACCGATCACGGGAACGCAGGCGTAAACACCGATCGACTCCATGCTCGACTCGAAAGCGTCCTTGAAGCTGGTCTCCGACAGCTCGGATGCCTCCGGGAAACGAACGATCAAGCCGTCGGGCATGACGATCTCACAGGCAGTCACCCGGAGAATGTCGTTCTCGAGCGCATCGACATCGATCTGCATCGATCGCACACCCCAAGGAAACGGACTGGCGATTCCACTTACGTATCGGAGCTCGGCACTCCGGTGGAGGTCGCTCTGCTGAAAATGTTGGGGCTGCAAGAACATGCCCTGTCCCCAACGAATTGATCCAGGTGGCTGCATTGATTCGTCTTACTCTTCGCTATGGCTGCCGGTCATGACTATTCGGCCGGGAATCCTGATTCGCCCATCAATAGCACCGCGCACTCTTTGTCTTCGCGCGCCGGCACCGAAACTTTACTTGGGTTGAGGGGTTTGTAGTAGCCAGCAACGACGCCAAAGCTCGTTATCGGTTGAGGGCCAATCTTGAACCGGAATGTCGTCTCCGTCTCCGGATGCAAACTGCGTGACTGAGGCATCCCTTCAACTCCTGGGAGAAAAGGCGGCGGCTCAGACGACAGCGCCTCGACGTCGGTCGCATTGAAAGCGTCCGTCGCACTCAATGCGAAAACCCGTGCATGGACGGTATGGGCCGCGCCGCGGAACCAGTTGAGTCTCTCAGGGGCCTGCAGCGTGACGCAAGCCTCGGTTGGGGGACTGGAGCGGAGCGCACTGCAGCCAGCCGAAAACACGACCGCCATAGCCGGGAGCAAGCGTAGCGCCCCCCTGATCCCAACCCGCAAAACCCCCCTGATCCTCGGCATCATCAGAATCCCCCTACGATCTCGTTCGCGAGCGATGCAAGTGTCGCCGAACCTGACCATCAAAAAATCGCTCATAAACATCTTGGTCGTGCGACAGCTCTCGGTAGCATCGCTCAAACGCGAGCCAAAGGTCGCGATATTTGAAAGGCCCCAAGGACAGGCCGCCGGAACGCTGCGCTTCGTCTTCTACGACAGCTGGCTCGATGGCCTCGAGCAGGGCCCGGCTTCCGTCCGAACAAATAGCTGGCAACTTTGTCGCCAACCCGCCAACCTGCGCCTTCAATCCACCCAAGTAAGCCCCGAGCGAAGCATCTCCGGACAGTTCGCATCGGATCGCCTGGTGCAATTCGTCCTTCGCCGTGTCTGGCGATCCCCGCCTGTCGCGGTCAATCGCCGCGAAGGCAGCCGCCAGATCTTCGACGAAGCCGCGAAACAACTTCGCCACGGTCGCGATGTTCTCCGCGGACGTTGCAGCGCCCGGGTTATCGCCAAGAAGGGCCGCAGCTGTCCCTGTGTTGGCAGATTCTGGGACCTTCACCGGTTTGGCCGCTGCCACCCCCTCTTTGACCTGCGCGCGCAGCGCCGCAATCTCGGCCAATAAGTCGCGATCTTCGAGTGTCGTCTCAGGTGACGCTCTGATCTCGCACAACATCTCGATGACGACACTGCGAAGTCTTTCAGGCGTCTCATCGAGAGCACGGCGGATTGCTTCCGCCAGGCCCTCTACCTGATCGTCCACCGGCAGAGAACGCAAACGGCTGGAGGCTTCATCGATACTCCGCTCGACGCGTCCCGCCGCTGTCTCTATTTCTCTGATCGCACTCAATGCGCTACTCGCCACTTCAAATTACTCGTCATCCCCATCATCCAATTCCGCACGAACCCGGCGCAAGGCTTTGTCGATAATTGTTTTGGGGGTCACCAGCCCGAGGAGCTCGGTCTCGATCTTGTGCGCCAGCATCGAAACCTCTACCCGCAGGCGCTCCGCGGGGCCCTCCGGCCGGTCTCGGTCAAAATCGTCGCGCCCTCGGCAAATGCCAAATCCCGGAGCCTGCACCATCGCTCGCAGGGCGATCTTCAATCCTCCGATCCAAAACGCGTCCGGTATCTCGCCCGCGCCCTGGCCCCACTCTTCGGGGCGTTCCACCAGGTGCCGGCGCGCCAAAGTACCCGCCGACTCCAGCTGGCGAAGTCCCTGGAGCGCAAGCTGGTCCAGGTCACCGCCGTCGGCCGACGATTCAAGTTCTTTTGCAAGCTCACCGACCGCATCAACGGCGGAACTGGCGCCCGATGGGGCATTGGCGAACAGAATCTCCACGAGAAGGGCCCCCAACGCGCGAACATCGTCCGTTACGTGACTCGATCTGGTCAACGAAAGTGCCGCTTTCAATGGGGTCCTGAGTTCCGAGAGGTACTCCGCCGACGGTCGGTCAAGACTCACCTCGGTCGACCGGAATCGCCCTTGGCTGGCGTCACCAGCGGTTGTGCAGACACCGACCAAATCGAGCGACAGCGGAAACGGACGGCTCTGACGAATCGAGGCGCGCAGGAGGTCCATCGCCCCCAACCGGCGATCTCGGACCAGTGCCGCCGGCAGCGCAGCCTCGACCATGTAGCCGCCGGATTCGGAGGCGACGACATCGGTGATCGACAGATCCGTAGAATCACCTAGGCGCTCTTCGGATGAGTTCCGTCCATCGACCGATTTGAACAAGTCGATATCGCTCCCCGCGAGCTCGATCGGGACGGAGCCGCCAAACCCCACCAGGTAAGTGCTGAAGCTGTAGAACAACGGCACTCCCACCGACCGCCGAATCGCGACAACGACATTTTCCGGCGACAAGCCCAGATGCGGGCGTTTGAATTCACGGTGCATTCGCGCCGATTGTTCAACTGCCTGCTCGAACAGGAGCAACTTGAGGCGGAAGATCTCGAGCGCCAGCTTGCCCTCAGGATCGGCCTCGAAGAGATAGCGACGACCAGGGTCTCGTTGCTCCGCCGATTCCTCACTCGGGAGCGACAAACAGCTCTCACTTCCCCCGAGCGCCCGCGCAAACCTCGTACACGTAAAGTGGAAGCGCTCATAGGGAATGCACGCAAAGTCCTGGAAGGAGAGCGGGGTCAATCGCGACACAACGGCACCAACTTCTCCCGACTCGGGATAACACTCGGGAACACCCTCGCATCCGATACAAGGCAACGCCGATTGACCGGACAATAGGCCGCGGAATTCGGCGTACAGCTCCGGAGCCGAGCGCGCACGCTGGGCGTTGTCGCGACGCGACGCATTCGTCGGCATGATCTCAAAGACTCCGGCCGGCTCTCCATTTGCGGCGCAGGAGACACAATACAAAAACCTTTCGCCGGCGCCGGAAAAACTCGGCAAGCCCTGCTCAGCCAGAAATGAGTCGTCCCGACAGGTCCCCAAGGGCCCCGAACAACGCGGGCATAGAGCCGCAAACAAATCGCCTGCCTCGCGACAATGCAGTATCGGGGCGAGCCTCGGCACTGAGTCCCGACGGCCAAACCAATCGACGACTCTGGGGGCGATTCCGAGCTCCGCCGCGGCTAGCGTCTCCCGCCATCTGCGTTCCCACAGGGCCTCGCGCTCCACATTCGTCCAACCTGGCACAGCCCCAGATGCCGCCTCATCCGTCTCGATCTCGAGCACCAGCTCGGCGATCGAGCCGCGGCCAGGCCCAAGGAGGCGACCAAACACCATCCGACCCGTCCACTCGTCGCGATCGACCTGTGCGAACGGCGAGGCCGCTGAGCTTCGCTCTGCAGCGGGATCGACGGCTAGCGCAAATGCGCTACGCCCCGATTCACTAGCCTCTCCAGCCAGTGGCACTAGCGCATCAGGTACTATCAAGTCGGGTAGGCTCGCCATGATGACGCGGAGACACAGACGAGCTGCGCCTCCTTTCAGGGGAGATAGCTCGGCATCCGATTCGGGGCAAGCCTCGGACTCATCATGGCTCAGACTGGGCAAGCGAGCCTCTACCGGCCCCCTCCAAGCAGTCCGTGAAACCTTGTATCAGGCCGAGTTCAGCAGATCCGCTGCGAAACCTGTAACACCCGGGCGCCAACACGAGGCCGGGCAGCCGACTACAGTTCTAGCCGCGCAACCTTCAGCGGCGGGCGATCGTCTTTGCTCGGGAAGTCTTCGCCGGGTCGTACGACGTCGAGTGAGCGCGGAGGGCGCCCGTTCTTTTCGGCGCAGCGGCGCAGGACGGCGTGCCACTCTTGCTCATCTACGTTGGCTACGTTGTTGGTGCAGTACAACACGCCGCCTTCGGCGACGGCGCCGAGCGTCGGCTTCAGCAGGCTCTGGTAGTCTCTAACTAGATCGACGACACCGAACGGGCTCGTCGCGCGCGGCGGCGGGTCGAGCATGACCAGGTCGAATTGCCGCTTTTCGATGCGCGGAAACGGCGGAAGCCGGCGTCCACGATCGACCGGCGGTTGCCGAATCCCTGCCAGCTGGCGAACCGCCGGGAAGAAGTCGCTCGCCACCTGCTTGTTCTGGCGCCCGACTCCATTCAATTTTGCGTTCTCAGTACCAATCGCCAAAATCTGTTTCGAGAAGTCGACGTTGAACACCCGCTTGGCACCGGCAACGGCGGCAGCGACTCCCAGTCCGCAGGTATAGGCGAACAAGTTCAGCACCGACTTCCCCTCTGCTTCGCGCATCACCGCTTCGCGCGTCGGACGCAGGTCGAGAAATAGCCACGGATCGTTGCCGCGGTGGCGCGCCTTGATATTGAAGCGCACGCCGTGCTCGGTCACGACGCGCATCTTGTCGGCGGCCGCCTTCTGGGTCGGATCGAGAACATTCCGAACCCGCGAACCGGCTGAGCTGCGATCGTTGTAGATCAACTCGAGGCCCGGCAAAACCGCTTCGACCAGGCCAGCGACGGCCGACACCGCATCATCCGGCAACGGCTCGTAAAAACTCTGCAACAGCGCGAGATCGCCGTAGCGATCGACGGTCAGTCCCGGTGCGCCCTCCTGGGAGCCGTGAAAGAGCCGATAGCAATCGGTGTTCGCGGCCGCGAGGCGCTCGATCAACGGCCTACGGCGCGCCAGCGCTCCTCGTAACGACTCTTCGAGATTCGCGACGTTGGTCAACTTGGTTAGGCGGCGTTTCGCGACGGCCGATCAGGTTTGCGCGCCGACCGCGTTTTTGGCCTGGCGTGGCCGGTGCGCGAACGCGGCGTCGAACGCGGCGAAGACGCCCCCAAGCGTTCGATTCGCAGCCGCGGCTCGCGTGGATCCGGTACGCGCGCAAGCTTCTCGAATTCCGTCGCCATGGTCGCGTCGACCTCGAAGGTCGAGGCCTGGTCGCCGATCTCAATGGCACCGATGAGCTTGCCCTGGATCTGGCCACGGCGACAGACATGCGAAAGTAGGCGGTTGGTGGCAGCCCCGCTGCGCTCGCCCCAGTTGATCGAGAAGCGAACCGTCGATCCGCCACGGCCAAGACTACGGCCATCTCCACGTCCCGCACCGCGACCACGATCGGTCCACTGCCTCTCGTTGGCTTCGCTCGGTGAAGGTTCGTGGACTTCCACCGGCTCCCGCGCCGACGATGGTTGCGCTAGCTCGAGCAGTCGCGCAATCACGGCCGCAGGGTCGCGGTCCTCTAACAACGCCTTGGCGTAGTCGAGTTGGGACTCGGTCAAGTCGGCTTCGGTCGCCAGATGGGCATGCAGCCCTCTGCGAAAGCGTTTCCGTTGCGCCTTGCGCACCTTGGCCGCAGTCGGCACGGGTTGCCACATCACTTCGACGCGTGCGCTCGATAGCATCCGCGTGACCATGCGCTGCAACATCGGCACAACCAGAAGGTGAGAGCGACCTTGTCTTCCGGCGCGACCGGTCCGCCCGCTGCGGTGGGTATACGCATCGGCATTTTCCGGCATGTCGTAGTGAACGACAAACTCGATATCCGGCACGTCGATGCCCCGCGCTGCGACATCGGTCGAAACCAGCACTCGCGTAGACCCGCTGCGGAAGGCATTGATCGTCCGCGTGCGTTGCGCCTGCGGGAGTTCGCCACTCAGGCAGGCTGCGGCGAATCCATCGGACGCGAGCTGCTCGGACACGCTACTCGCATCGACCCGCCGCTCGACAAAGACGAGACAGCGCGCGTCTTCGTTCAACAGCAGCAAATTCACCAGAGCACCGTAGCGCTCGCCTTTTCGCACGAGGTGCGCCAGATGCTGAATATCGTCATTGGCATCACCCAGACGGGTACCCTCGAGCGTCAGAGGGTCGCGCTGAAAGCGATTCGCCAGCTTACTCACCTGATGGGCAAACGTTGCGGAAACCATGTGCGTGCGCCGCTCACTCGGCAGCGCCTCGAGGATGGCCTCGAGCTCTTCGCGAAAACCCATGTCGAGCATGCGATCAGCTTCATCGAGCACGACGTGGGCAATTCGTTCGCAGCGGAAGGCACCACTGCGGATATGGTCGTGCACCCGTCCGGGAGTTCCAACGATCACATGAGGACATCGCGACAACGCGCGACGTTCGATCCCGAGCGACGCCCCGCCCATCACCACTTCGACACGCAAACCGCGCACCTCGGAGTAGAGCCACTGCAGCTCCTCGCGAACCTGCATTGCGAGCTCACGCGTCGGCACCAACACCAAAACGCTCGGCGATTCTTTCTTCCCGCTTTGGCCAACCAAGTGGCGCGCCAAGCCGAGGCCGATGGCGACGGTCTTTCCGGACCCAGTCTGCGAAGAGATTCGCAAATCGTGGTCCTTGGGGCCAACATCGAACACAGCCTTCTGGACAGAGGTCAGTTCACTAAAGCCGCGCTTGCGCATCGCGCTTTCGAGGGATTCGTTCAGCCCCTCAGGAAATCCAGCGGGCGCATCGACAGTATTGAGGTCCATATGAGTCATTCCGATCCAAAGCAGGTTGAGCACGTAAGTGACGGCTCTGAGGACCGCCGCGGCGTGGCACCGTGACGACGGTCGCAAGTGAGAACCCCATAAGATAGCAGTATTGGCCAGGCGATCAATCCACCGCGGGATCGCGCGCCAACGTTAATATAAGTTGGGCGAATGCTCCCATTCGGGCCAAAATCCCTGCCGATCGGTCAATGGCTGCGGAGGAATCTTCCCGCCCACACAGTCAAATCGGCCGTTTCCAAGATCTTCCCGACTCAGGCTTTGCGGTGGCAAACGGCCTGAATCTTGTTGCCTTCGGGGTCGCGAACATAGGCACCGTAGTAGTTTGGGTGATAGTGAGGCCGCAGTCCTGGCTCGCCTTCGCTCGAGCCCCCGAGTTCGAGAGCCTTGGCGTGAAATGCGTCGACCTGCGCCCGATCGGCCGCCATATAGGCAATATGGCCACCATTGCCCGGAACGTGGGCGCCGCCGTCAAAGGGCCGGACGATGAAGGTTTTCGCGCCGGTGGCCTCACCGTAGGACACCACACCGTCGATCTTGAAGAATTGAACGATGCCAAGCGCGCCGAGCACGCCGTCGTAAAACTCCGCCGCCTTATTGGGATCGCTCGATCCGATCGTTACATGACTGAACATATCGGGTCTCCCTTGGGGACTAGCACCGATCGTAGGCTACGGCAGCGGCTTAGGGCAAGGCAAGTCCGCGACACGACACGCCCCTCGACAGAATCGGACGCGGTGAACTTCAGCCTGCCCGCCCCGATCAACGACAGCTCGGTAGGCTGAAGCCTACCCTACGCAGCTCCCACCCAGAGTGTTCATGGCGCCATCTGCTCGAGGAGGTCCCAAGCAATGCCTCCGTCAGCGCCGTAGGCAAGAAGCTCGATCTCGTCGGCGCCGGCCTCGATATGCGCTGCAGCGCGTTCGCGGATGGCTGACGCATCACCCCACGCGATGAAGGTATCGATCAAACGATCGCTGCCGCCGTTGGCGTAGTCCTCTGCCCCGAACCCGTACGCCGCCCAGCGTTCCTGATACACCTGCAGCGACAGATAGATCGACAGCCCCTTGCGCGCCACCGCTCGCGCCGGCACGGGATCTTCGCAAAGGCAGCATGGTAAAACGACGTTGAGCCGCTTGTCGGCACCGAGAATTCTGCGCGCCTCGCGTGTGTGCTCGGTCGGCATCAAGTAGGTATTCGCGCCATCGGCAAGCTCGGCGGCAAGCGCCAGCATCTTCGGGCCGTGTGCCGCGACATACACCGGCGCGACTGACGCCGGTTTGCGAATCTGAAGCGGAGCCTGCGCCATCGCTTCGAGATACGAACGCATCCGCCGCACCGGCTTCCCCCAGGCGACGCCGTACATCTCAGCGGCAATCTGGTTCGACACGCCGAGCCCGTTGATGAAGCGCCCGCCCGAAAGCTCGGCCAGAGTGCGCGAGGCTTGCGCCGTCGAGATCGCATCGCGACCGTAGATATGCGCGATGCCGGTCGCGACACGCAATCGGCTGGTGTTTGCCAGAATATGCCCCGCCGTAAGGTAGACCTCACGACCAAACACATCCGGAAGCCACAGAGAGTCATAACCTAGCTCTTCGAGCCGCAGCGCGTAGGCGATCAAAGCGTCGGGGCGCATGGTGTCGGCAGCGCTGACGACGCCGGCTATCTTGGACATCGAACAACTTCCCAGCAGCTTGCCAAACCGTCGGCAGAATCCCTACCGCATGGGGGGCAAGGCTCCTGCCGAGCCTCGCACCAAGGCGAGACGCGGCTCGGCAGGAGCCTTGAGAATGGCCTGGTCGCTCGCCATCCAAAAGAAGTGACCATCTAACTCTCCGTGAAGTGCGGCGTGCGACGCTCCGCCATTGCCCTGGCGCCTTCGCGAAAATCCTCGGTGTGCCGCAAGCGTTCCTGCTCGGCGCGCTCACGCTCGGTTGCCGCCGCGATTCTGTCGGCCAGGCCGGCGCGGAGAGTTTCGCGGATCGACTGGACGGCGAGCGGCGCTGACGCCGCGATGTCTGCCGCAAACGCATGCGCTGCAGACCCGAGCTCGGCCGCGGCGATGAGCCGATCGGCGAGCCCCATCGCAACCGCTTCATCGCCCTTGACGCGTCGACCGGTATACAGAAGCTCCGCAGCGCGCTGAGGACCAACTAGTTCCGGCAGGGTGACGCTGAGCCCGAAACCTTGGTGGAACCCGAGGCGCGCGAAGTTGGCGCTAAACCGCGCTTCCGGTGCCGCGAGACGAAAGTCGGCGAACAGCGCCAGCCCGAGACCACCGCCGACCGCTGCCCCCTGAATCGCGGCGACGACTGGCTTGCGAGTTCGGAACAAGCGGACTGCAGCCCGATAGAGATCCGCGGTCGCATATGTGCCCCCGCCGCTCGAGAAATCTGCGCCCGCACAGAAGTGTTTGCCCTCGGCACACAGGACCGTCACTCGACACTGAGGGTCCGAGTCGAGCCCCTCGAGAGTCTCCGCCAACTCTTCGATCATGGCCAGCGAGAAGAAGTTGTTGGGCGGGCGCCGCAAGCGCACGGTCGCAACGAAGTCACGACACTCATCTTTGGTCACGTGGGGCTCGGTCATCGGTCCATTCCCTTGAGGTTGCGGTCGAACAGATCGAGCAACGCGGACCAGTGACGTTCATCTGCCTCCGCGTCGTAAGCCGGTCGATCGTCGAAAGCGAAACCGTGATGAGTACCCGGATAGCGTTCGAGGCGACCGGTAACTCCGGCTTCCCTCATCGCGGCCTCGAATTGATCCACCATCGGAGGGGGGACGTAGTCATCGTGCTCCGCACACGCGACGTAAATCTCGCCCTTGATCTCGCCAAGCCTCCGGTGTGGCGAATCCTTCGCATCGACGAGCAGGCGCGTGCCGTAGATCGAAGCAGCCGCACGAACACGATCCGCGTGCACCGCAGCCACCGTGAGAGCGAACGGGCCACTCATGCAGTAGCCGACACAGCCGACGACATCGGCGTCGGCGGCAGGATCCGCGTCGGCGTAGTCGAGCAAGCTCGACGCATCGCGCGCCGCCATGTTGTTGCCGACCTTGAACATCAACTCCTTCATTCTCGCCAACGACCCGGAACTAGAGAAGTCGAGCTGGAAGGAGTCGGTCACCCGGTAGTACAGATTCGGAAGCATCACGTAGTAGCCATTCGATGCCACCCGCTCGGCCATGGAGTGCAAGAGGGGCCGCTTGCCCGGGGCGTCCATCAGAAACAGAACAACCGGCCACGGGCCGTCGCCATCCGGGCGCACGAGGTATGTCCCCATTGCGCCTTCGGCACTTTCGATCGTCGTCTCTAACTCGATCATCGCAGGATCCTAGCAAATCCGACCATGTACCCGTATACAACCGACGAAATGGGCAGTATGCGATGTTCGACCTCCAGCTAAGTGAAGAGCAGCTCCTGTTGCGAGAGTCCGCACAGCGTTTCGCGCAGTCCGAGCTCCTGCCGGCCATGCGCGAGGCCGAGAAGTCGCGCGGCATCTCCGACGCGGTGCGCAAGTCCGCGTCAGCGATCGGCCTCGACAGACTCGCCATCCCGGAAGCTCTCGGCGGAAGCGAACTGGGATGCCTGGCCCAGGCCATTGTCAACGAAGAGCTTGGCGCAGCCGACCCGGGCGCAGCGCTTGCCTGCGACCCGCTCGGACCGGCCATTCTTGCCCTGCGTGAGCTACCCGAAACGGAGCGCGACCAAATCATCGCGTCCCTTCTGGAGAACCAAGAACGTTGCACTATCGTCGACCGCAGCGATGGTACTTTCGATAGCGACGACGAAACCACACGCGGCACGATCGAGTGGGTTCCTGGCGACACAGTCGACCTGCTCGCCGTGATCGGATCCGATGGCATCGTATTCCTGCGTGGCGGGATTCATCTTACGCCAGTCCACGGGGCGGGCCTCCGCGCCGCAGGCGCTAGCAGCATCACCATCGATCGATCATCGATTATCGCCCGGGTCAGCGACGCCGCAGCCATCGACCGAGCCCGTGCTGGCGCGCGACTCTACATCGCATCGCTGATGCTCGGCACGATGCGGCAGGCTTGCGAGTACTCGCGCGCATACGCACGTGAGCGAGAAGCCTTCGGCAAGCCGATCGCGCACCATCAGGCACTGGCGTTTCTGATTACCGACATGCACGCCGCCGTCGAGGGCCTGCGCGTGCTGGTTCACGACGCTGCGTGGCGCCTCGACCACGACGGTTCAGCTACGATCGAGGCAGCGCAAGCGTTTGTCGAAGCCGTGGAAGTTTCTCGATTCATCGGCCCCAACGCGGTCCAGATCCTCGGAGGCCACGGCTTCATGCGCGACCACCCCGTCGAGAAGTACATGCGCGAGGTACGCGCCTTGGGCCTGCTCTTCGGCGGAGTCGATGCCGCGCGCGAAGAAGCTGGGCTGGCGATCTGCAAACACCCGACCGCTCTCGACTTGTGTGCCCGGGAGGAGTGCTGATGCACCTCGAACTCGATGCAGATTCCAAGCAGCGCCTTGAGAGGGCCCGAGAGATCGGTCGTACCGAAGTACGGCCGATCGGCCTCGAAGCCGACCGACTCGGTCGGCCGATTCCAGTCGACGATTCGTACTTCGCGCGCTGTCTCGAACGCGGCGAGGGCAGAACACGTTGGCGGCCCGCCGGCACGCCGAAGCGTAGCGGGCGTCGGCGTCGTTCGACCGTCACCACGCTGCTCATCGCCGAAGAGCTTTCCTATTGGGATCGAGGCGTCGGCGTCGCCAATCCAGGGCCGGGTTTGCCGGAAGGCAACGTCATCGCGCAAGGAACAGAGGAGCAGAAGGAAAAGTACCTCAGCGCTTTCATCAAACCCGATCGACCACGATGGGCATCGTTTGCAATGACCGAGCCCGGAGCCGGATCCGACGCCGCAGCGATTCGCACCACCGCTCGGAAAGACGGCGACAGCTGGATTCTCAATGGCGCCAAGTGCTTCATCGGTAACGCCAGCCGCGCCGACTGGATCCTCGTCCAGGCGACCACTGATCCAGAACGCGGTCGCGCCGCTCAGCGCGCATTCTTTGTGGAACAAGGAACCGCGGGGCTCGGCCCATTCAAGATCGAACCGAAGATGGGCCTCAAGGCCTACGAGTCGACGTCGTTTCCGCTGCAGGACTGTCGCATTCCTGCCGAGAACCTACTCGGCGGCGAGAAGAAACGGGAACGGCCCGAGGGTTTCAAGGGCGCGATGCGCACGTTCAATGCTCAGCGACCGGTCATCGCCGCCAACGCTGTCGGGATCGGCCGCTCGGCTCTCGACGAAACACTCAGATTCGCGCGCGAGCACGGACTCATCAAACAAGCGCGCGTACGCGACCGCATCGAACACATGACCCGCAAGCTGCGCATGGCGCGTTTGATCTGCCTGCGGGCCGGGTGGCTCGCCGACCAGGAACGCCCCAACGTCGTCGAGGCGTCGATGTGCAAGTACGTCGCCGCAGCCGTCGCCCAGGAAGCAACCGCCCTGGGTATGGAGGTTCTCGGCGCAGTTGCCGGGCGCGGCGATCACATCGTCGAGAAGCTCTACCGCGACGTCAAAGCAATGGACATCGTCGAGGGTACGGGACAGATTCAGCGAATGATCATCGCCCGCAAGTTGGTCGAATTGCCCCGCTGAGGCGAGGGCAATCTTCAGGGCGGCGATTTGCAACGCGGCTCGGCAGGAGCCTCTCCCTCCATGGGTAAGATTCTCACCGTAACGCGGCTCGGCAGGAGCCTCTCCCTCCATGGGTAAGATTCTCACCGTAACGCGGCTCGGCAGGAGCC
>JAJCZJ010000015.1 GCA_029262455.1 Deltaproteobacteria bacterium
GGAGTCTCCGTCGGCGTTTCTGTCGGGGTGTCGGTCGGTGTCTCCGTCGGCGTGTCCGTCGGCGTGTCAGTCGGAGTTTCCGTCGGTGTTTCTGTCGGTGTCTCCGTCGGCGTGTCCGTCGGGGTCTCCGTCGGAGTTTCCGTTGGTGTGTCAGTCGGAGTGTCCGTCGGGGTCTCCGTTGGTGTATCCGTCGGAGTTTCCGTTGGTGTATCGGTCGGAGTTTCCGTTGGTGTGTCAGTCGGAGTTTCCGTCGGTGTCTCGGTCGGAGTCTCCGTCGGGGTGTCGGTCGGCGTCTCCGTCGGAGTATCGGTCGGAGTCTCAGTGGGAGTGTCCGTCGGTGTTTCTGTCGGAGTATCGGTCGGAGTCTCCGTCGGTGTTTCTGTCGGTGTCTCCGTCGGAGTGTCCGTTGGAGTTTCCGTCGGCGTGTCTGTCGGGGTCTCCGTTGGTGTATCGGTCGGCGTTTCCGTCGGCGTGTCCGTCGGAGTATCGGTCGGAGTATCGGTCGGAGTGTCCGTCGGGGTGTCGGTCGGGGTGTCGGTCGGTGTCTCCGTCGGCGTCTCCGTCGGCGTCTCCGTCGGCGTGTCCGTCGGTGTCTCGGTCGGAGTCTCCGTCGGGGTGTCGGTCGGCGTCTCCGTCGGAGTATCGGTCGGTGTCTCAGTTGGAGTGTCCGTCGGTGTTTCTGTCGGAGTATCGGTCGGAGTCTCCGTCGGCGTTTCTGTCGGGGTGTCGGTCGGTGTCTCCGTCGGCGTGTCCGTCGGCGTGTCAGTCGGAGTTTCCGTCGGTGTTTCTGTCGGGGTCTCCGTCGGCGTGTCAGTCGGAGTTTCCGTCGGGGTCTCCGTCGGAGTTTCCGTTGGTGTGTCAGTCGGAGTGTCCGTCGGGGTGTCTGTCGGGGTCTCCGTTGGTGTATCCGTCGGAGTTTCCGTTGGTGTGTCAGTCGGCGTGTCCGTCGGTGTCTCGGTCGGAGTCTCCGTCGGGGTGTCGGTCGGAGTCTCCGTCGGCGTGTCCGTCGGAGTCTCCGTCGGTGTGTCCGTTGGAGTCTCGGTCGGTGTCTCCGTTGGGGTCTCGGTCGGCGTTTCCGTTGGAGTTTCCGTCGGTGTGTCGGTCGGGGTCTCTGTCGGGGTCTGAGTTGGTGTCTCGGTTGGTGTCTCCGTTGGCGTTTCCGTCGGTGTGTCGGTCGGAGTCTCGGTCGGGGTTGGAGTCGGAGTTTCCGTCGGAGTGTCGGTCGGGATCAGAGTAGGCGTGTCAGTTGCCGTCGGGGTCGGGGTCGGTGGCGTAGTGAAACCGAAGTCGTAGCTATGGTTATTGGCCCCAGCATCGCCGGTTGTCAGCGACTCGCCGATCAGCCCGGAACCGAGCAAGCGACCGTCCGAGTCGTGCAGGTCTGACCCTTGATCGACGATGGTCGGAACGAGACCTACAAGAGGTCCGCCCGACATGAAGTCACTCGGGTTGTCGAAGCGAATCTCGTAGGACTCGAGGGGCAACAAACCGTCTGATGTATCGAAGTAATAGAGACCCTGGCCGTCGGTCGTCGTCGACGCCACCAGAGAACCGCCGCTGTTGTACAAGCTGACGGTTACACCGGCGATCGGGGATTCACCCGGTTCTTGGATTCCGTCATTGTCGGCGTCCAACCATACTCGGTTGCCGATCTCGAGCGGCGCGGGCTCGCACAGCAACTCCAGGTCACCGAGACCTGCGGCCTTACCAGCCGTGCCGAGTTGGTCCTGTCCGAAAACCTGATAGCTCCGCGGACGCGCTCCAGTTACGTGATTGAACCATCCAACTCCGCCGCTGCGCACCTCGTCGACCGGGTCGAATAGGACGGTAGCAACCTCACCAGTGCCGGGCTGGAGGGCCAGCCCACCAAGTGTGATCTGGTCGTGGGTCCCGCTGTTGTTATCGGTGCTCAGCGGGTACATGTCCTGCCAGTAGTACTCGTTCGAGCTAGGCCCCTGCGCCGGGATCTGCGGGTTGGTGTTGGTGGTTAGGCCGCCACAGCTTGCGTTGTTCTCGACGGCGTAACCGCACGTTTCCACCACCGTGCAATCCGAGTCGAGTACGCACGCCGCTCCACTAACCGAGCATTGCCTGCAAGCGCGTAAGAGATCACCGGCGGCCGTCCCCTCGTGCGCAACCGTGGAGCTAGTGTCCGTCGAGTAGTTGTTATTGCCAGCTTGCAACCCCAAGCGATCGACGAAGCCAAGAAGGAGTGCGTTGTTTTCGTCGAACTCAATGTCCGACAGAAGTGCTTGGGGGTAAATGACCTGTTTGCCGAACGCTCCCAAAGACCCTGGGTCACCGGGATTTGGTGCCGGCGCTGGGAAAGTTGATGTCCACGGCAGCCAATCGGCGCGCCAGCAAGTGCCACCGGAGACCGAAGTGCAGCCACGGGTGAAACCCAGCGGAAAATCGATCACGGGCGAGAATACGCCCGGAGTAGCTGGATCCAGCACCCTCACGTAAGCCCGCAGATCTGCCTGCAGCTGTGAGGTTTCTGCCGTACAGACGATACCGACATAGACCAGACCGTCGTGCTCTTTGACGGCCCAGGGGCGGTACTCGCCGTTCGAACAGCCCGGATCGGGTACGGCGTGCGCAGTCAGGTTCAGTGCACCCGGTGTCTGGGCCGGTACGTCGATGAACACCTCGTACAAAGTCCGGTTCGAGAGGTTCATCACCCAGAGGGTTCGTTCGTCGTCCGAGATATCGATGTCTCCGAACGAGATCTTGCCGACCGGGTCCCACGAAAACTCATCGTGATTTTCGAGCGCTGGATCCGATGGAAGACCAGTGTGTGGATCCGCGCCGGTCGGCACCCCAAGCGTCGTCAGGTCGATGAGGGTGCTGATCACTGGTGAGGCCGGATTGCTGTAGTCGATCTGATAGATCGCTCCGGTTCCTGAAGGCCCGTAACCAGAGTGGCGCTTCATGACCGCACTGGCGAACAGCAGCTCGCTGGATCTCTGATAGGCGAGGCCCCAAGTACTACCGACTTCAAATCCAGTCGCGACGTGCAACGGGCCGGGCACCTTGCCACTCGACGAGTAAGGGAATGCCACCAGGACGTCGAGTGTCCCGGCTTCCCCCGAACCGCTGGCGAGCATGTCCCCATTGACGTAGCAGGGCGTGGCCAAATCGGCGTTCGGGTCGCAGTATTGACCCGCGTTCACCAGACCGAGATCGATGTCACAGGCAGACATATCGACAAAGGTGACCGATGTGGCTGATTGTCCACCGTGCAAACCGGGCTCGAGATACGCCGGGATCCCGGTGAACTCGACGCGGACTGGAAGCGGAATCGCGCCCAAATTGTAAGTTCCATCAGACGCAGTCGTCGTCGAGGTGACCAACGCGTTCGCCGAGTCGTAGGCAGAAACCGTAATCGCCGGCACGCCCGGCTCGAGGGAATCGATCAACCCGTTCTGATTGTAGTCGCGGTAAACACGACCGGCGCTCGCCCCCGATCCACATGTCGGAGTAGGAGTCGAGGTAGGCGTAGCGGTGGGCGTAGCGGTCGGGGTTGGCGCATCACAGTCGAACTCAATGCGGTCGAGCCGAGTTCCTTCTTCGCGTTGGTAGAAGGTGATGACGTGCGGCCCGGCAGCCAAGGTGACTACTTCTGGATCGGAGCCGTTGCGATCATTCACGAGATCCGCTGGATACGCTGTCGTACTGGTCGGCGCGGTATCCCAGAGATAACCGAGAAGCGGCGCTCCATCGACCTGCACCCAAAACGAATTGTTGCTGCCGGACGGAGCCTGAACGTATCCGCGGACGCGAAAGGTCGAGGGCGTAGCTAGCGTGAAGCTGATCTCGGCGCGGTGTAACGCATTGAACGCGGCGTTGAAGTCTCCACTACCGATCGGCGCCGCGATGTACTGCCCCCCACTGGCGACCGCGTCGTTGCCGATGGCCATGTTCCCGAACAGCGTCGCCGTTTCCGCCTCGGCACTAAAACTCTCGCAAAGAACTCCGACAGGAGTATCAGTGGGAGTGCTGGTCGGCGTCGATGTCGGGGTAATCGTCGGAGTATCGGTGACGGTCGGGGTATTGGTAATGGTCGGCGTATCGCTCGGCGTGCTCGTCGGCGTGACCGTTGGGGTGTTCGTCGGAGTATCCGTCGAGGTTGGTGTGTTCGTGACCGTCGGTGTATCGCTCGGCGTGCTCGTCGGCGTGACGGTTGGAGTGTTCGTCGGGGTGTGGGTCGGAGTAGGGGTCGGAGTCAGGAGGTAGCAAGCCAGCGATTCGTAGTCAGACCCGGCACCCAGCTGAATGAAAGCACCGGCTGCAGCGGTGGTTTTGTTGATCTCATACAGGCGGTTGCTGGTCGCGCCGGACACGTTACCGGTGCTGGCGCGAAGGACTCCGCTGGGATCGAAAGACAAGCCCTCGACATCGTCTACATTGATGGCGCCGATGTCTGTGGTCGCGCCTGTCGATTTGTTGATGCTGACGAGGCGGTCGCCGACACCCCCATTGTTCGCGATTCCGAACATCTGAGAGTCGGCCGGATCAATCGTGATGTCGTCGATGTCCCCGAGAGCGAGAACCGCCGGCACTACGACGTAGTCAATATTCGCACCGAATGCGTCCGGGACATGAGCGCCGGTCGCTGGATTGATCTGGATGAGAACGTCGTCCGCGCTGCCGCGGCGAACACTCCCGTAGAGAATCCCGGTAGCGAGATCGAATGCCAGGCCATCGATGTCGCTAAACGTGATCGAGCCGGCGGCCCCATCACCTGTGCCGAACGAGCTCGAGGTTGCTGTAAACACTCCAGTAGCAACATTGATGGTGCCAAGTTGACCACCGTTTGAAGCATACAACGTCCCGGTCGTCGCTTGATTTACGATCGACTCGATAAAGTCGGTTCCTGTCCCGGTGCCGATCGCCGTGTCTGGACCAGCCGACGTCTTATCTACAATGGTGAAAAGGTCATCGCCACCATTTCCACCGCCAGCGTCGGCTACTAAGTAGCAGACATTATTCGGATTCGGGGTCGCTGTCGGGGTCGGTGTAGGGGTCGGCGTACCCACGGGAGGTTGAATCGCAACGCTCAGTGCACGCCATTGCTCCGATGCAGACAGCGTGAACGCAGCCGCTCCAGTCGCTCCGGCCGACACTTGCGCCTCATCGGCGCCCGCAGCACTCGTACTGTTGCTGCTACCGGTGTTGCTCTCGAGAACAAATCGTCCGTCCGTGCCACTTGGGTACGTATTGGTCGTCGGACTCGGGAGGTCATCGTCGTCGGCGCTGAAGACGCGCAGCACGAGAGTATTAGCAACCGTCGTGGTGATGCTGGGAGCCGTTGGCGAAGTTGACGTGCCTGTCGAGGAGCCCGAGACATCGATCGGTGAGCTCGTGTCGGCACCGGTGTAGCGCAAGATCGCCGCGACAGCCTGTTCGTCAGGGTTCTCATTCCCGGCTCCACAGTTCGTGCACCAGGGAAAGGTATAGCTCGTGGGCTCGGAAGCGCCTGCGATCAGGTACCAGACACCCAGCGTGCTCGACCCTCCGCTAAGATGAATCTCGACCCAATCAACCGAAGGAGGTTCAAGCGAGCCGTCCCTATCGCCGTCGGTCGAGATCACCGCAATCAGAAGGTCGTCTTGAACGGTCCCTGAAGGCCGGCTGACCGTGATGCTTTGAGGATTGGCCGACGAAGACGACTTCACCTGCTCTGCACTACTGGCAAACGTGACCTGCCCGAACGCGGGGGCCACCGCACCAAACATCAGGCATCCCATCGCCGCGACCACAAGCGACAGCAAACGAACCAGTCCATTTTTGGACCGAATTGTCATTGCAAATATTATCAACGTGGCTGTGCGCATAGGAGTCCGCGGAGGGATAAAGCACGCACTATGCCAATCGCCCGACCTTCCAACTGGAAAGCCAATTGCTATGATACCTGCCCATTCTGGGCCGTCGGCCAAGCGAGAGGCTTGACCAACGGCACAAAAACGACGGCTCACCGGGTCGCGTAGAGTACGCTATGCACTTGCTCCGGCCAGACGAGCCGTCACATCCCAGGCATAGACGAGGGCTAGCTGCGCAGCTATGAACCCCAGGACTCTCGGCAGGAGTCGTGAGAGGATCATAGGAGGATCGCGATGGAAGTCCCGCTGCTGGTTGACGATTTCTTACTCCGCTCGGCGGAGATCTATGGTTCGAAGGTTGCCGTCGTCGACGGGCCGTTGCGCCTGACCTACGGGAACCTCCAGAAACGAGTCTTCAGACTCGCCAACATGCTGCGTGAGCTCGGCACCCGACCGGGCGAACGAGTCTGTATTCTCAGCCCGAATTCACACTTTTTCCTCGAGAGCTTCTACGCGACCAGCGCGATCGGGGCGATTTTGGTTCCACTGAACTATCGCCTCGCCGCTGCCGACCACGAGTACATCCTCAACCACGCCGGTGTGAAGATCGTGCTCGTTGACTGGGAGTACTGCGACATCGTGGATCAGATCCGCGCGAACTTGCCGTTGGTGGAGCATTGGGTGGCGGCCGGTGGGTCCGAGCTGCGCCCGGGCTGGACCGATTGGGATACCCTAATCAACGCAGCGTCCGCGCAACCCCCTCCGACGATCACGGCAGGCGAGAACGATGTCGTCTCGATCAACTACACGTCCGGGACGACCGCGCGTCCGAAGGGCGTCATGCTGACGCATCGCAACTGCTACCTAAACGCTTATAACATGATCGCTCACCTCGGCATCGGGCACAACGATGTCGAGCTGTGGACTCTGCCGATGTTCCACTGCAATGGCTGGGGTGGTGTCTACGCCTTGACCGGAATGGGAGGCACACACGTCGTCTTGCGCACCGTCGGGGGCAAGGCCATCTTCGACCTCATTGAGAAAGAACGCGTCACCTTCGCCTGCATGGCGCCAGCCGTACTCCGCACGATTCTGGATTACCATGACAAGGACAAGCACGAGATCAAAACCCAGCCACGGTTCACAGTCGCTGGCGCACCACCTCCGGCAGCGTTCATCGAACGGCTCGAGACCGAGCTCGGCTGGCGATTCCTCGAAATCTACGGCCTGACCGAGACCTCTCCCCTGCTAACCGTCAATCATCCCGATCACAACACGCGCGACGACGATTGGGCCCGCCGATCGAGAGCCGGCGTCGCCGGTATTGGCGTGGCGATCGAGGTCCGTGACGACGAAGGTTGTCCGGTTCCGCAAGACGGCACCGCAGTAGGCGAGATCTGCGCCCGATCAAACGTCGTTTTCAAAGGCTATTGGGACCAGCCCGATGAGACGGAAAAAGCCATCCGAGACGGCTGGTTCCACACCGGAGACCTGGCAGTCTGGGACGAAAACGGAAGCGTGACGATCGTCGATCGCAAAAAGGACGTCATCATCTCGGGAGGAGAAAACATCAGCTCCTCCGAGATCGAGGACGCGATCTATCGACACCCCGGGGTCTTGGAGTGCGCCGTAATTGGGATTCCCCACGAGAAATGGGGCGAGACCCCTCTCGCGCTCATCGTTCCACGCGAGGGGGTTACCCTCACCGATCAGGATATCCTCGGCTTCTGCCGCGATAACCTGGCGCATTTCAAGTGTCCCTCTGTCGCGAAAGTCGTCGACGAGCTACCTCGCACAGCAACCGGCAAGCTACAAAAGTTCAAGCTTCGAGACGGTTACTGGGGGAACCAACAACGCCGTGTAAACTGACCACGATCAGCGCACATCGCGTCACTTTGACATTTTTTGTCGCCCATGTGCACACCGTAAGCAGCACTTCTGACTTGACTAGCCGCACCGACGCCCGCAAGTCACCTACTAGGGCACTGTGTGGCACAGTCCCTGCAGGGAGAAAGTGCGTGGACAGCATGCAAACCACTAAAGTACTGGTTGTCGACGACAACGAGGACTGTCGCGCCCTAGTAAAAGGGATGTTGACGAAGCGAGGCTGTGCGGTACTCGCGGCAGCCTGCGGTTCGGAAGCTCTGACGATTCTGGAAGCAGAGACGCCCGATGTCGTGCTTCTCGATGTCATGATGCCAGAGATGACAGGCTTCGAAGTCCTGGAGAAAATTCGGGAAAGCGCCAAGCATTACGCGCTGCCGGTCATCATGCTGACCGCGAGCGACAATGATGACGACGTAATGACCGCCTATCAGCACGGATCCGACTACTATATCAACAAGCCGTTTACCGCCGAACAAATGCTTCACGGGATCAGCCTAGTACTTGGAGGGGAAGCCGGAGCCGCGGTCACGTAAGTTTCTCGACCACGTTCAGAATCGATCCGACCCGAGCGAAACGCGGCCAAAGGTACCGATGAAGCCAGCGTTCGAGACAACCTACCAGAGGGAGTCGGCTGCCCTCAGCGCCGCCAATATCCCTTGGGCCAGCGCCGTTTTCTTAGTCGCGCTGGCGACGGCTGGGATCGCCGAGCGTCTGATCCGGCCGCAAAGCTTTTCCCTTTGGCTCTTCTTCTTTGTCACCAACGCGACGTTGATCGCGCTGCCCCTAGTGTTTCAAAAGGCACTCCTTCGCGGCCGGCGACTGGAGCGAGTCACTGCGGTCGCCTGGGCCGCCATCATCATTCTCATTCATCTACACTCCCTCGTCGCCCCCTATTCGGCGGCCAGCGTTGGGCTTGCAACCATCGCCATCATGACCGGCGCAGCCATGCTCACGTCGTGGAGCACTGTGTGCCAAACCGGGCTAGTTCTCACAGGCTTGGCAGCGTTCACTACCCTCGTCGCCGCCCGTCCCGGCTCCCCTGCGCTAGAATCCGCACACATGATTCTGGCGGTTTACGGGAGCGGCCTGATCTCGATTCAAGCCAGCCACTTCATGGACCTGCACCGCAGAGCCATTTTCCGAGAAACAACCAGGAGTGACGGCGAAGCAAACATCAACAGGGCATTGGAAGAGTTTGCACGCGAGCTGAACAGCGATCTCGACGACGACGGCATCGCTGACCGCGTCGCTGCCCTCGCGCGGTGCAGCTTGGACGCTGATTGGGTCCTGCTGATGCAGCCGGAGGGGGAAGACGAAGAAACCCGTGTCGTCGGAGGCAACGGACGTCTGCCAAGCTCAATCGACAATCTCAAAGCCCTCGAGTCTCCAAAGCTCGAACTCCCGTTTTTGCAAAGCGAGGCGGAAGGCATCGAGCTAGTCGTCGATTGGGGCCTGCCGGAAAATCGAACCAAGCGCGACGCATGGGGTCGATCCATCCTGCTCGTCCCATTGCGCCATCGTAACGGTAGAGTCGGCGTCATCATCGCCGCCGTAAAAGCGGACTCTACGAAGCTACAACGACTCGTACGCGGGATCGCACAACATGCGGCGATTGCCATGGCCAACTCCGAACTGCTCGACCAGCTCCGCAAGGCGAACACGATGAAGTCGGAGTTCCTCGCGACGATGTCGCACGAACTCCGAACGCCGCTGCACGTGATCATGGGTTACACGGAGATGTTGCGCGATCTTCTGGCCAGTCGGGCAGACGAAGAGGTCACACAGATATTGCAGCGCTTGGCGCAAAATGAAATGGCGCTGACCGACCTGATCGAGGGAACCTTGGACGCGCACCGACTCGAATCTGGCCGAACCATGGTCAAGCGACGCCGCTTCGACCCACGAACTCTAATCGAGCAGATCCAGTCTGACACCAAGTGGTTACCAAAGACTCCCGGAGTCGAAGTCTCGTGGAGCCTCCCGCAGCCAGGCTCTACCATGCACAGTGATCCAATGAAGGTGAAGGTCATTGCCAAGAATTTGGTCGGCAATGCCCTCAAGTTCACAAAACGCGGTTCGGTCGACGTCAGCGCCACGATTGACGAAACTCAACACAAGCTGGTGCTGACCGTCAGCGACTCTGGGCCAGGAATCCCAGAAGCCGAGATCCCCCACATCTTCGAGATGTTTCGGCAGGCCACGCCGACAGCATCAGAGAACTCGCTGTCCGGCGTCGGCCTAGGACTGTTTATCGTGCGCGAGTTCGTGTCTCAGCTGGGTGGGTCAATCCAAGTCCGAAATACAGAGCGTGGCGGCGCCCGTTTCGAGGTTGACGTCCCACTCGACATCGACCCGCCACGGCTCGACGCGCCGGAAGAAATCGCAGTCGCCAGCTGAAGTCTAGCCTTTCTCCATTGCGCGTTTCGCAACGCGACGACCGAGCTCGACGGCGAAGTTCGTACCCCGGTCCCACGGGTAGACCTGGCTCATGCTCGCTAGCCAAAGACCGTCGATCGGCGTCGCCAGATCCGGAATGTTCTTCGAGTGATTCACAAAGGGCACAGGCTGCGCATACGGCGCCTTGAACAGCCACTTCTGCTTGACCCACGACCGATCGAAGTCGGGATTGAACAGCTTCAACGACGGGAGGAATCGTTCGAACAGCTCATCGTCACTCATGTTGAAGTACTCGTGATCCGTCTTCAGATAATCCCCGCAATAGATGATGTGATCACCGCCGTAGTGCTCCGGCGAAATAAAATTCGTGTGTTCGACCATCGCAAGATACGGAAAGTCGGAGTCCTTCGGCAGATTGAACCAGTAATGGTCGGTGAGCTTGTGCTTGAGACTGATGACCATCACGACTGCGCCCAGGCTCTTTAGCGAAAGCAACTGGTCGCGGTACCCCTCCGGGAGCTCAGGGACCATGTGCGTGAGCGCTCGCGGAGAGACCGTGGCGATACACTGATCGAAGCGTTCGCTACCGTTCTGGGTCTCGACCAAGAAACCACCGTTCTCGTCCTTCGAGATCTTTTGAATTGGCGTCTTGAGCGAGATGTTCACGCCGCGCTTGCGGCAGTGGTCTGCAAGAACATCCATAAAAGCCTGAAATCCGCCCTCGAACGTCCCGAGCCTCGGTGTCCGAGCTTTGATGCGTGACCAAAACCAAGCGAGGTTTACCTTGCGGTAGTTCTCCTCGCCAAACTTGCCGATCAGAAGCGGTTTCCACAGTAGCTCATACGGCCGCTTTCCCATTCGCTTGGGCAACCACTCGTGAGCGGTGTATTTTTCCAACGGCAAGCCGTCCGGCAGGAACCGCAGATACGCACCGCACAAGCCGAAGCGGATGACGTCCAGCCAACTGAAGCCGGGAAAGGTGATCCACCGCAATGGAGAATCGAAAGGGTAGAACTTCCCTTCATAGTAGACGGCCGTGACCGGCCGCGGGAAAATCATCTTGTCGCGAACCCCCAGCTCTTCCGCAAGCTGATGGATGTGGACGTCCGAGGTGAACCAGTGGTGGTAGAACTTTTCGAGGCTCCAATCCCAGTGGTCCGCGCGAAATCCCGCCGCTAGACCTCCCACCTGCTCGCCGGCCTCGTACACGACAACTTCATGCCCGGCACCAGCGAGATCATAGGCTGCGGGAAGTCCTGCCGCGCCAGCCCCAATGATCGCTACCCTCATCGCACCTCTCCCTCTTCCACTCTTTGAATCGATACCCGATCTGCCGGACTTTCAGCCGACACCGTACTCCGCTACTTATTGAACTGGAATACCATTCCCAATAATAGAGCGCTGCGGAGACAAGCCAAGCCGGCTCATCGATTCACAGAGGCGTTGGCCGCGAAGGCGGTTTCGGCGCCTGCATCGCTTCCGCACGGTTTGGGATTTGACGGTTGGGAGCAACAATGGCGGCAATGTTTACGTGGTGGCTGATGATCGAGGCGATGGGCCTCATGGCTTTGCCATGGACTTTGCGCCTCTTCGGCGCCGCCAGCGCCCACGGCTATCCGTTCGCCAAGATCCTTTTCGTGCTCGTCTGGACTTACTTCGCCTGGCTCGCCGCTTTCGTCATACCGATGACAACCGCTCTTTACGGAGTCCTCGCCCTTCTTGTCAGCATCGGCGTAGCTGGCTACATCGTCGATCAGGATCTGCGAAAGTGGCTTGCGAGTGGCGGGTTGCGAACGATTCTAATCCACGACGGACTCTTCCTCATCGGGTTCGCTTTCTTTGCCTTCCAGCGATCGATGGTGCCCGACATCAACGGCGCGGAGAAGTTCATGGACTTCGCGTTTCTCAACTCCCTCCTCAACGCCCAGTCCATGCCACCACCAGATCCATGGATGAGCGGCGGCACGATCAACTACTACTACTTTGGCTATCTCATGTTCGCCAATCTGCTACGGGTCTTCGTCGAGCCAGCACACGTAGCTTACAACCTTTGCGTCGCAACAATCGGAGGCCTCGCCTTCTCGCAAACCGCGGCAGTCGCATTCGCGCTGACCAGGCGCTGGGGCTACGCTCTGCTCGGTGGAGCAATGTCGGCCTTCCTCGGCAATCTCGACGGTGCGCAACAGTTGTACGAGAAGGGCACCATCCGTGGCATCGACGTCTGGAGATCGTCACGGGTGGTCGGGCGCGGCGACACGATCAACGAGTTTCCATTCTTCAGCACCATTCACGGCGATCTCCACCCTCACTTCATTGTTCTTCCCGTTGCGATCGTCTTCATTGCCGCGCTCTGCGACGAGCGGCTCTTCCCATCGCACCGCAGCGAAGCGCAAAGTCGGCAATCTTGGGTTGGAATGGCGTTTGCCACCTTCCTGCTTGCATCGATTGTGGGAATCAGCACTTGGGAGTTGCCGCTCGGTGCGGTGGCCCTCACTCTGCTCGGCGGCCGTGCCATTCCGCTGCAGCCGTTGTTCAGCCGCCAACGACTGATCTTCGCCGCGCAAGTCGCCGCCGCGCTGGCTCTGACTTATGTATTGTTTCTACCTTTCTACAACACTTTCCAGGCTCCCCCTAGCTCACCCGCATTCAAGGTCGCAACCTCATCGCTCGGCCAATTTTTGCTAGTGTTTGGACACTTCTTGTTCGCCGCCATCGCCTTGATCGCGGTGCGCGCGTGGAACTCGCAACCAGAAGATGGCGAGTCGAGACACTTGCTCGCGGCGGCGGCGGCCGGACTCGGGCTGGTGTTCGCACTGATGGCTGGCAACGGCGTTCTACCGCTACTCGCCATTCTCTTGGGCGGGGCGATCTTCATGGCATACCGCGGCGACGACGAAGCCAGTCGCACCGGATATCTGTTGATCGCCACCGCCACGATCGCTCTCATCGCCTGCGAGGTCGCCTTCCTGCGGGACTCCTACGGCGAAAAACTGTACCGGATGAACACGGTCTTCAAGCTGTACTTCCAAGCCTGGACGATTCTGGCGATCGTCACGCCGTGGTGCATATTCAAGGTACTGACATGGCCGAGCCTCGGGACTGCGGTTCGCGCGGTCTATTCCGCCGTCCTCGCCGCCCTCCTGGCCGGTACAGCATGCTATCCAATCGGCGTAACTCAGGATCGACTGGCGTGGGGCCGGCCCCACACTCTCGATGGCAACGCCTATCTCGCCCAGCATCACAGTGGCGACTACGGTGCTATCGAATGGCTGCGGGCAAACGCGGCCAAGGACGCTGTTATTCTCGAAGCCAGCGGCAATCCGTATTCTTACTCGTCACGTTTCTCGAGCAATACCGGGTTGCCGACCGTCATGGGATGGGCAAATCACGAAGGGTTGTGGCGCGGCCACGACCGGGTCGTAGGCAAACGCAAGACTGACGTTCACCGAATCTACAACAGCCCCACACTCGACCCAGTCCGCCGTCTCCTGAGCGAGTACGGAGTGCGCTACATCTTGGTTGGTGAAATCGAACGCAAGGACCACGCTGCCGGTTTGCAAAAGTTCGAATCGCTACCGCGGGTATTCCAACACAACAACACCGCGATCTACGAAGTCCGATAGCGTAGCGCGGAGTGACCGCATGCGGATCCTTATCGCGCTGACCTACTATCGTCCCCATGTCAGCGGCCTCACGATCTACGCCGAGAGACTAGCGCGGGGGCTCGCAGATCGCGGACATGATGTGACCGTCTTGACCTCGAGGTTCGACGAGCAGCTCCGCGAAGAAGAGAATCTCGGCGGAGTCCGCATCGTGCGGGTCCCGGTGCTGCGCAAACTCAGCAAGGGCGTGATCATGCCCCGCTTCGCCGTGCGAGCACGTACCGAAATCACGACTCACGATGTCGTCAACGTTCACATGCCACAGCTCGAAGCGTCCCTGATTACGGAGCTGGCTCGGAAGGGAAACAAGCCCGCCATCTTGACCTACCAGTGTGACCTGCGCTTGCCTCCGGGAATATTGAATCGAATCGTCGAGGGGTGCCTTCGGCCACTCAACAGAATCGCGGCACGTCGTTGCGACGCGATCGTTGCAAGCAGCGACGACTACGCACAACACTCCGCTTTCCTATCCAGACATCGCACCAAGGTCCGAGCAATCCGGCCCTTTCTCGCACTCGTAGACGAGGACCAATCCGTAACCCGCGACCTCCTCGAAAAGTGGCAGTTGGGTCCCGGGCCACTGATCGGCTTTGCGGCGCGCTTCGCTGCCGAGAAGGGGGTCGAGGTGCTGCTCAACGCACTCCCCGCGATCCTCAAGGAATTCCCAACCGTCAAGATCGCCTTCACCGGAGCCTCTCAAGGGACGATCGGCGAAGAAACGTACGCCAAGCGCCTGGCCCCATTGATCGAGCGATTCCGCGACCAGCTGATTTTTCTGGACCTACTACCGGACGCCGCAATGCCCAGCTTTTACGGGCTGTGCGACGTCATTGCCGTCACCAGTCTCAACTCGACCGAGGCCTACGGGCTGGTCCAACCCGAAGCAATGTTGTGCGGTACACCAGTCGTAGCCTCCGATCTCCCGGGTGTTCGCGAGCCAGTCCGCGAAACGGGCATGGGGATCGTCGTCCCGCCGGGCAACCCAGAAGCTTTGGCGAAGGCAGTGAAACACATCCTGCACACACCAGCCGCCTACCAACGGGAGAGGGCGTTGATCAAAGAGCAATTCGATCCTCAGAAATCACTGCAGGCCTACGAACAACTCTTCGAAGAATGCGGCGATGGCGATCCAGAACAGAGCTGCGCATGACGAACTTCGAAGGCGATTACTATCGAGATCAAGGACTCGAAACGGATCGAATCGCGCTATGGTACTACGCGCGAGTCATCCGGCGACTCTGTGACCCCGGCGCCAGAGTTCTCGAATTCGGATGCGGCACCGGACACTTGCTCAAGCGCCTGTCACACGACTTCGAGGCCATCGGTTACGACGTATCCTCCAAAGCTCGGTCGGCATGCCGGGAGAACGCACCCGACGCTATTGTCTTGGAAGAGTGGCAATCGATCGACGACGCGAGCCTATCGGCGATCGTCACGCTCCACACACTGGAACACGTCGATCGCCCCGGACCCGTACTCAGCTCGCTCGCAGCAAAACTTAAGCCTGGTGGACTATTTCTTGCGGTTGTTCCGAATACTGCCAGCCCCGGGCGGCGGCTGAAAGGTGACCAATGGTTCGGATTGCGCGACCCGACCCACTGCTCCCTCCTCAGCCAGGGAGAGTGGGTCACTGTAGTTCGCCGAGCCGGGTTGCAGACCCTGTGGGTCCGCGGAGACGGAATGTGGGACGCACCCTACGTCAGCATGCTGCCCACCTCACTCCAACAACTCGTCTTCGGTCTACCCGCCGGACTCCAGGTGTTTTCACCGATCGCCCGACCGATGCTGCCACCCACGTGGGGCGAGTGCCTGATCATCGCAGCCGAAAAGCGACCCTCCACCGATCAGTAGCCGATGCTGCCCGAGGTCTCGCCCGTTTCCCTCCAGCTGGGGGCTTTTCCATCCAGAGGTTGTTGGCCCGGCGCACCGCCCCGGGGCACCAGAGCCCCTCAATTCGAACGATTATCCTGAAGAGATTGAAAGTGCAGAAGTTTCTGTATAGCGTCTCGGCGTTTGACCATGACAAGCGATGGCCTTAACCGAAACCGCCGGCTCTGGCTGATCGCATTGGTCGCCTTCGCGGCCGTGGTCAGATTGATTGGCATCAACTGGGATGACCGTCACTTCTTTCATCCCGACGAGCGTGCCATCGCCTTCGCCATCGAGCGAATATCATTCTTTCCGGAACTCCAACTCGATCCGGATTTCTTCGCGTACGGCTCGTTTCCATTTTACGTCAACCGGGCCATCAGCTCCGCCCTCGGCTTGATCAATAGCGAGTGGGGACGCTACGCGCAGATCATCCACAACGGGCGCGCCCTCAGCGGAGTGATCGGTGTCCTTACCGTACTATTGACGTACCTAATGGGCACCAGGCTCTACGGCAGGCGAGTCGGTCTACTGGCCGGATTTCTCCTCGCAGCCTGCCCTCTACACGTCCAGAATTCGCACTACATCACCACCGATGTTTTCCTGACGTTCCTCGTTCTCCTGACCCTCTTTTTCGCCGTGCAGCTTTCGCAGCGAGGGTGGACCCGCGACTACATCTACACCGGGATCGGCATCGGCCTCGCTGTCGCCACAAAGTTTAGTGCGCTACCGCTGCTCGCGCCTTTCGGGGTGGCCTGCCTTGTGCGCGTAGCGGTTGAGAGGCGGTTCTTCCCGATCGTCGGCAAGGCCCTCTTGGCTGTCCTTGCTGTCGGATCAGCCTTCTTCATCGGCCAGCCTTACGCAATCCTGAATTGGGAGCGCTACAGCCACGATATCCAAGAGCAGAGCGGCATGGTCCGCAACGCCGGGCGGTTTCCATACACCAATCAGTACATAGGAACGCCGAAGTACTTTTACGAACTCGAGCAGATGATCCTGTGGGGAATGGCTCCCGCGTTGGGCATCACCGCCGTCGTCGGGGCAGGCGCCAGGCTGTGGAATCTGCTCCGCGAACGCAACTCTACCGACCTGGTTCTGCTTGCTTACGTAGTGCCGTTCTTTCTCGTCACCGGTTGGTTCGAGGTCAAATTCCCCCGATACCTCTTGCCGATCTACCCAATCCTGATCCTCTGGGCGGCGGCTTTCCTGGTAAACATCGCAAAGAACTCACTGATCGGACGCGTCACGATGTGGACCGTCACGGCCCTGACCGCGCTGGCCGCGATGGCACTTCTGTCGATCTACATGCGGCCCTTCACCGAGGTCACGGCGTCCGACTGGGCCTATAGGCACATCCCGGCAAAAAGTAGGATCCTGACCCAGCACTGGGACGAAGGGTTTCCGATGCCGTTGCCCGGCAGCGGGCGCAACGGCCAGCGTTACGACATCAAACAGATGCCGTACTACGAGCCCGACACATCGTCCAAGATGCGTGCAATCAGCGACGACCTCGCTGGCGCGGACTACATTGTTTTCCAGACCAAGCGACTGTACGGCGCACTGACACAGGCAGCTGAGAAATTTCCGCTCAGCAACAACTACTTTTATCTGCTCTTTGCCGGTGACCTCGGCTACGAACTCATCTATTCACACGCATCTCGTCCGTCGATATTCGGATTCGAGTTTCCCGACGAGCTGGCCGATGAGTCTCTGAGTGTCTACGACCACCCGAAGGTCCTGATCTTCGAGAACACTGGAAAGCTCCCAGCAGACGAGATTTTCCAGAAAATCTTGCGTGGAATCCCGTCTCGAAAACTGACTCGCACTGACCTCTTGCGCGCGGACGCCAGTCGGGGCGCGCTCCAGGGATCCGCGACATCGCCTCTGATCCAATCGAGCCTCGGAGCTCTGGTTTGGTTCGCGCTGGTCGTCGAGATGATTGGCCTAGCCGCCTTCGCGTTGTTGCGCCGCCGCTTACCAGTCCCTGGCGTCTACGCCCTATCGAAAGTTCTGGGAATCCTATTCGTAGCTTATCTGCCGTGGGCAGCGACGCTACTCGGCACCGGATTCACGCGCACCTCGATGATGGTGAGCTTTGCCTCGATCTTGGTTCTTGGATTTCTGTCGTGGCGAAGATCTCCGACCGCGACAACGTCACGCGCCGACTTCATCGCGACAGAGTGTCTCTTCTGGTTCACCTTCGCGATGTTTCTCCTGGTCCGAGCATGGAATCCAGAAATCTACTGGGGTGAAAAACCCATGGATTTCTCGTTCTTGAACGCTCTAACACGGTCGAGCGACATCCCGCCCCCCGAGCCTTGGTTCTCGGGGTCCACCCTGCACTACACCTACTTCGGACACTACGTCGTCGCCTCCCTCGGCAAGCTCTGCCACATTCATCCCGGCATCACCTTCAACTTGGGCATCAGCCTCTTCGGGGCTCTTACCGCGGTCGCTGCCTACGCCGCGGGGGCAGCCACCACTCGACGCTGGACAACCGGACTCGTAGCGGCGTCCTTTGTAATTCTGATCGGTAACTTGTCTGGAATTCGCGAGCTGATCAGCCGAAGTCCGCAGCTTCGCGACGCCGACGCGTCGATCTTCGAGCAATTCGTTCACGTCCTGAAGAATGCCTCGCGCACCATGAACTTCGATTACTTTTGGGCCACGTCCCGAGTGATCAAGGACACCATCAACGAGTATCCGCTTTGGAGCTACCTCTTCGCGGACCTTCATGCACACGCCCTTGTAATGCCGTTTTCGCTCTCCTTCGTCGCGTTGGCGATTTGGTTTGCACGCCGACACGAACCGAATTACGCGGTGCTGCCCTCCATAACGCTGTTCGGTCTTCTCGCCATGAGTCTTGGCGCAGTGATGATCACCAACGGGTGGAGCACGCCCACATATGTCCTGCTTTTCCCATTTCTTCTCGGGACGATCTCACTCGGCACCAAGGGCATCTCGCGTGCCCAAGTCACCATCGCCTTCCTGGTCGGCCTACTGGTCGTGCTTCCGGCCGCGGTGCTCAGCATCGTGCAACCTCGTGAAGTAGCGGACTGGTTTCGTCAATGGGACTGGAACGTTCGCGAGCTCTATTCCACGGTTGCCACAGCTGGGATCGGGCTAGTTGTCCTGACCGTACTTCCCGCGATCACCCTCATGACCGGACTTCTGGTCGCCGGCGCCTACGCTCTATACCTTCCGTTTTGGCGTCACTTCTCGCCGCCGGCCCGCAACTGGGGTTGGGAGCATGACGCCTTCGCCAACGTTTACGATTACGCGAACATTTTCGGACTGTTTCTGTTCATCGGCATCCCCTTCCTGTTTCTCTTGTGGCGCTTGCGTCTGAATCCACCGTCCGGTCTGAGAATCGGCGTTCTCCGCAGTGTCGTCATGGCACTGTTCACTCTGGTCGTGCTGACTTTCATGGCTCTTTCCTTGCCGAACTTCAGTGATGCGCTGCCCGACAATCCTCTGACGGAAGGCCCATTGCGGATCGCCCTCGGCGCACTCGCGCTCCTGGCCTTCTATTGCGCGATCGAGCCATGCCTGACGATGAATCTTCGCATCGCAGCGACGTTCTACGCGTTCGCTTTCGCGATCACGGCGGGAGCCGACGTCATCCACGTCTGGGACCGCATGAATACGATCTTCAAGTTCTACTTGGAGTCGTGGTTTATGTTCTCCATCGGCAGTGCAGCGGCTGTCGCAGCGATCTGGCGCAGAACACAGTCCTCCGGATGGCTGCACCATGTTTGGCGAGCTGGCGTTGTCTTGCTGGTCTTGATCAGCACGTTTACTGGCGTGACAGCGATGCGCGGCGTCATCCTAACGCGGCGCGTCCAGACTCCGCGTCCGACCCTCGACGGAACTGCCTACCTAAAACGGCGTGACGCGCACGAGCTTGCCGCTTACCAATGGATTAACGAAAACGTCCCGGGAATACCGGTCGTCGCCGAGGCGCACGGACCATCGTACCAAGACTACACCCGCGTCTCCATGAACACCGGGCTACCAACCGTCCTGGGATGGGACTACCACGTCCACCAAAGGGCCCATCGCTGGCCTGACATCCGTCGTCGCAAATCCGATCTGGAGAAGCTTTACACGACGTCGAACAAAGAAACGGTCCGCGGCATTCTTGGACGATACAACGTCGCAATCCTCTATGTCGGGGCCGTGGAAAGACGCGCTTACAAGGGCGGCAACCTCAAGAACTTCAAGAAATGGGACGACCTGCTATCTCCGGTCTATACAAACGGAGGGGTCAGCGTTTTCGCCGTCAACGGCCAATTTTCCGGCGCCATGCCCGTCACCACGATCGAGGAAGTGCCGCAGGTAACCGAGTCGGAGGAAGTGCTCACTCAAGAGCGCGAAGGCGCGATGAAACAGCCGCGCGGACTGTCGGTAAGTCAGGCTGGGACAATCTACGTCGCAGACTTCGGCAACGACAGGATCCAAGCTTTCGACCCGCAGATGAACTTCATTCGATCCTGGGGACGCCGTGGCAAGCTGCCTGGGGAGTTCAATCAGCCGAGTTCAGTGGCCGTCGGGTCGGATGGAAACATCTACGTCGCCGACACGTGGAATCAGCGTATCCAGGTCTTCGACACCGAGGGAGAGTATCTCCGCGAGTGGGGCGGCTCCTTTTACGGACCGCGCGGCCTCGCAGCGAGTGCCGACGGCAAGATCTACCTAGCGGACACGGGCAACAACAAGGTTCGTGTTTTTGACCTGCAAGGCGAAGAACTCCTCACCTGGGGCAAGCGCGGCAAAGCACCCGGTGAGTTTACTGAACCTGTCGGGGTCACCGTCGACAGCAAAGGACGCGTGCTGGTCACCGACAACGGCAACAACCGAATTCAGATCTTCGAACCAACAGGTAAGCTAGTTCACACCGTACCGGTGCAGGGATTCGAGCTCGCGGTGTATTCCGAGCCGAAGATCGCGGTAACGGATGACGGTACGATCTGGCTAACCGTCCCCAGAAAGCGCGCCGTTAGGGCCTACGACTTGGACGGCAACGTACTGGAAGAGCATGTTGGTACCGAGAAGGGCAATACGACCTTCTACCGGCCGATGGGCGTGACATTCGACCAGACCACCGGCGACATCTTGGTAGCCGACCTAAAGGGCGCCGTCATCCGCTTGGGCCTCCCCAAGAACCCTGAGGATGGCAAAGCGGAAGTGGTAACGCCGAAACCGGCGCCTCCTTCCGTTCCCAAAGTGGGGCAGGCGGAACCAGAGGCTCAGGACGAAGACGCGCAGGCGGAACCAGAGGCTCAGGACGAAGAGGCGCAGGCGGAACCAGAGGCTCAGGACGAAGAGGCGCAGGCGGAACCAACGGCCCAGGAAAAAGATGGGCAAGCGGGACCAACGGCCCAGGACAAACCAGTCCCGACAACGTAACGACCGGGCCCACCGGGCTGAAGCCCTCGTGGCACAAAACGATCGGGTCCAAAAGCTCGTCAGGAAAGATCAGACTACTTGGCGTACCCCAGCTTGCGCAGAGTCTCGATGGTCTTGTCATCGAGTTTACGCTCGGGCGCTTTCGCTTTGCCGGCGCTGTACACGTCATCACGCCAATCAACCAGAGCCTTCTTGAGCTTTTCCGTGATCGAGGGATCCGCGCCACTAAAGATCAGATTGAGCTGTTCCCTCTTGTCGTCCGTGTAGCGATAGAGTTCCAGCGTCGTACCTGGACGGTCTAGGGTCCAGCGTGGCTCATTTCGAGCCGCGCGGCCAGGTTTTCGCATGTCACCGATGATCGGCAGCTTCGCGACCAACTTGTAGTCACGGTCTCGAACTGCCAACTGATGCTGGCTCACGATATTGTTGTAGTAGCGTGCATGAAACGAGAATTCTCTCTGTCGCAGCTTTGCCTTGCCGGACAGAATCGGAATGAGGCTCTCTCCACGTACACTATCGGGCACCGCCAGGCCGGCTGCGTCAGCGATCGTGCGAAAGAGGTCAACAATTTCGACAGGCTCGCTCGTGCGTGCCCCCTCCCCAACGCCGGGCAAGCGGACAATGAGCGGGACGTGCAATACCTCGTCGTAGATAACGTTCTGATGACCCGGAAGAAGGTGTTCTGAGAACGCTTCCCCATGGTCGGCTGTAAATACGACCATGGTCTCGTCCGCAATGCCCAATTGCTCGAGCTTCGCAAAGAGGCGCCCCATCGCGTCGTCCACGAGCCGGATCTCCCCGTCGTACTCCGCAAGCTCCTTGGTCTTGTGGTACGGATTGCCTTCGGTCGGAGGTGAGTGGGGATCCATGTTGTGAATCCACAGGAAAAAGTCCTCCGCAGCGTTCGCCTCCAACCAGGACGAGACCTCAGGTTCGATCTTGGAGTACGGAAGCTTCGCTGTAAGCCGCCCCTGCGGGGCAACAATCTGAAAACCCTCTCGGAAGCCGCCTTGGTTCAACATCAATACCGGGTTCGTATTGAACCAAGCAGTCTTGAATCCAGCCTCGGAAAACGACTCCGCAATCGACGGAATCTCCGATCGCAAGGCGGAGTGATTCGTATAAACACCCGTTTCAACCGGGTACCGCCCCGTCAGCATCGATGCCATCGAGGGACCCGTCCACGGCGCCTGCACAGTCGCGCGCTCGAATACCATCGCCTTTTCCGCCCAGGCATCGAGGTTCGGGCTGGTCGGTTGATCATATCCGTAACAGCCAAGTCGGTCGGCACGCAGGGTGTCGATCGACACCAAGACGACTTTACGCACCTTCGGCCGGTCCGAACCCGCCGCACCTAAGCACGAGGCTAGCCCGATCGCCAAGAACCCCATCACCTGCAATAGCAACAACTTCCGAAACTTACCCGGACGCATCTCTTCTTCTCACCAATTGTCCCCGACGTATGGCTGTCTCTGCCCGAACCATTGAAGCACAACAGCAAACGTCGATTCTCACCGAGGCGGAGGAACGACTGCGTATCAACCTCATTGCGGTCATTCTACTCAACGACATTCGCGGCCAACAACTTTCTGGCGCTTCCGCTAATTCTTCTCAACTTTTCAGGCTACCATCGCCATGTGCCCAGCACGACACACCGAAACGACCACATTGCCGCACAACGATTGCCCCGGCAAGTCAAACCTCGTAAGGATGCTCGTCACATCCTCCTCCGATGAGTTCGACTAACAAAGCCACCGGCCGCCTATCCTGGGCTCTCGTCCTGTTGATCAGCGGTATCGCGGCTTCATTGCGGCTGTACCTCCTGGCCGAAGTCCCGGGCGGATTCTACTGTGACGAGGCAGCCAACGGCTACAACGCCTACAACCTCTTCCAACATGGCGTGGACGAGCACGGGCGCAGGTACCCGCTCTTTGTTTGGTCATTTCTGGCCTTCAAGTAC
>JAJCZJ010000016.1 GCA_029262455.1 Deltaproteobacteria bacterium
GCGGCACCGATGATCAGGAAGTTCGGAAGCATCATCTCATCCGATACATGCGCTTCGTTCGCGAGATGGACCAGTGGACAGTTGCACAGGATTCGTCTAGCACCCTCCCCAAAGAAACCGAAGACCGCCGAACCCATCGGACACGCGTCGGGTCGAGTCCCGCGGCGCTTCCCCCTTCGCCAAGGCTAGGGAGAGCAAGCCGCTTGTCGACGAGCTGGTAGAGCCGGAGCGCTGGCACATGTCTCGAGATGGGTTCCGGTCGGGCACTCGGCCCCACGTCCCCTTCTGTTCCCCCTTCTGTTCCCTTGTCTCGAGACGCTCTCGAGCCGGGCGCTGCCCCACGTCCCGATCTCCTCCCGTCCCCCTCGTGTTCTACGCTGCGAACATGCCACATGCCTCCGGGTTGCCAGTTGTTTTCTCTCCGCCTAGGTTGTGCGGCGATGAGTCGCACGTTCCTTGCCGTATCGGCGCTTGTGGCATTGTTCCCCTTCCCGGAAGTCCAGGCACGCGTTCTGCCATGCGGCTCCTGTGAACCGAACGGCAAGGCATTTACTCTGACCGTGCAGCCGATCGCCATCACGAACAATTCCGCGGGAAACACCACCTCAGCCCAGTTGGAAGTGCGCTTTGCCAATCACTTTTCCGCCGACTTGGATTTGGTCACCGTCCCGTTCGCGATCGGCAGCAACTCATCGAACGTATCATCCCTCACCGACATCGATGCGGTCGCGTTTGCCGGAGTCTGGGACCAGAGCTGCTCGTTCCCGGGGAACTGCCGGATTGAAGTCGGCCTGTCACCCATTACTCCCGCTAAGGTTTTTCCCGTCGACAGCGGTCGCTCATACGATTTCATCTACCGCATGGACCATACCGGACTGGGCTCATCTCTCCTTCATCCCGTTCAGACGATTCCGGTCGGCGGCGATGTTGCGATCATGACGATCGACCTGACGTTCGACGGAACGCAGGCTTTTCAGATTGACGATTCCGCCGGATCCGACTTTTTGATTCGCCCTGAGAACTTCCTCATCTTCTACGGCTCGTGCCAAGACCCCGACCCGACGGTACTGAATCGCTGGGGATTCGAAGATTTTTTCGGCCACCAGTTGCTAGTCGATTGCTTTGACTCGACGGCTATTGCAGCGAGCGTACCCTGAATCCGGTTCGCCGGCGGAATCGAACTGGGAACGTCTCTTGAACGACCGAGTATCAGCGCGACCAGAACGACGATTGATCTCGGTCGCCGCACTCGCGGTCATCGTGGCGATCTCGAGCGTCAATGCTTCGGCAACGCTGCTCAGCTACCGTACCGGTGTCGACGTCGGCAATGACCCATCTGCGGGTTGCGTGTTCAGTCTGGGATCGGTTGCCCCGACGTCTCCTCCCGGCTTCGAACTGCAACTGACGGTGACTGTCGACACCGCGAGCGTCGCAGGTCAGGTGATATCGGCCAAGCTGGCGAAATGCGATACGAATAGCGGCAGCTTCGTCAATCCACAGCCGTTGCCGGGCTTCCGGTTGGATTTCGACGGCGGATTCCTCGGCTCCGATTCGATCATAGGGTCGATCCCGCGCGCGCTCATCGGCAACACGACGATTCTACGCATCGCTCATCACGCAGAGTCCGCCGACGGTACTCAGGACGCGCTCTACAGTAGAGACGGCACCCTCGGCGGCGAAGCCATCACATTGCAGCTAGGCGGACCGGCACCCGCTCCCCTGCTGTCGGCACCGGGGGTTACCTTCGCGGTCCTGATCCTGGTCTTGATCGCCTTTCAACAACGGCGTCGTTTGGGTTCGCTGGGAGCGACAAATCTTCTGATGTTGTCTGCCGTCGGCGCCACCGCAGTTGCGTACGCAGCGTTCCTCGCCCCGATTGCAGTCGACAATCCAGCCGACGCGGAGCCACCTCCGCGCGATCGCCGGGTGGAGATCGTAGCGTCGTTCGCTTCGTCCGAAAATGCCGAATTGGATCTACGGCTGGACATCGAGGATATCGACTTCGTCCTAGTGGCGACACCGACATCGACGCAGACTCCGATTCACACCGCGACGGCAACTCACACCGCAATGGCATCCGAAACGCCCACCGACACTCCAACGACAACACCGACGCCCACCAACACCGAAACCCCCACCGACACTCCGACGGCTACCCCAACACCCACCAACACCGAGACGCCCACCGACACTCCAACGGCTACCCCGACACCCACCAACACCGGGACCCCCACCGACACTCCAACTGCAACACCAACACCCACCAACACCGAGGCACCCACCGACACTCCAACGGCAACCCCGACGCCCACCAACACCGAGACGCCCACCGACACTCCATCGGCAACCCCGACGGCAACGGTGGCGAATGGCGTCGGCTTCTGCCCCACCACCGTGCTGCAGGCTGCGTTCAACCCTTTTGGCGGAGGTGCTGGAGCTCCCGACTTCATGTTGTCCTATCTAACGGGACAGATTCCCCTTCAGCAGCCTTACAACGTCGCTCCTTGGAACTATGCGGGAACCGAAACACTAGCAGCTGTTCCCGCGGATATGATCGACTGGGTTCTTCTGGTCATCCGTTCCGGCGCGAATCCGAGCGTCGTGCTCGGCCGGGCGGCGGCTATCCTCAGATCAAACGGTTCCGTCAGCGCCACAAACGGCAGCCAGGTCATGATTCCGGTCAACTCCGCTTCCGGCTACTATCTGGAGTTGGTGCACAGAAACCACCTCCCGATCAGCTCTGCGACGCCACTACAATCGGATCCGTCTGGAAACGTTTGCTGGGACTTCACGACCGACATGGATCAGGCCTTCCGCAATGTCGTCTTGAACGACGATCCACAGGTCGCGCTACCAGGACTCTTCGGTCTTCAGTACGGAATGATCAGCGGCAATGCGCAGGCGCTGGATCTGCAGATCGATGCAAACGACGTCAATCTACTTTTTTCCGACTACCTTCAAGCCGCCGTCTATCTCAATTCCGACACGAACATGGACGGCCAAGTCGACGCCAACGACATCAGCCTGTTGTTCGGCAACTACAACGCGAACGCACATACACCATACTAGCTGCCTTAGGATGCTCGCGTGGGCACCGAGCTACTCCAGCCCTGGCCTCGGCGCGAAGATCGAAGCCCAACGCCTGCATCTGCCCAAGGTGGCTGCCCTGCTTGTGGCGCAGGTCCGGATCGCCGCCGGAGGAGGCATTTCAAAATCGAAATGCCCTATCGCCTTACAACGTCTACTACGCCGCCAAAACTAGCGCGCTATGCCGGGTATCAACACCTACAGGTTCTCAACGCGTTGCGCTGTCACCAGGCGGGACCTCAGGCGGGACCTCGGCGAGTCGTGTTCCCGCCGAGTCGTGTTCCTGCATTCTTCTGCTACCGCTGCGGGATGCAGCAGGCGTCTGCCCGAATAATGGTGGTCGAGTTGACCACTCCGATAAGAAATATTATCGTTACGCTAAGTCCCCAGAGCCCGTTATAGTCGATGGCCGGCCATCTGGCAAGCCAAGCTGGTGAAGTTGAGCGGGACCTGATGGCTACGAAGACAATGGATACGAAGACAACGCGAAGTCGGGCGGAAACCGAGCGTCGGCTCATCGACGTCGCGCTCGACCTCATCCGGCGCGACGGCGTGCTGGCCGGGCTCAATCTCCGCGAAGTCGCTGACGGTGCCGGAGTCAATCGCGGCAACATCTACCACTACTTCGGCTCGAGGCGAGAGCTGCTGCGCGCCGCGATTAGCCGTCGCTTCGACGCGCTGGCCGAATCCATTATTGCCGGCAGACGGGGCCGCCGCTTCGTCGAGCGGAGGCTTCGGACGTTCCGGTCGCCTGACAAGATTCACGATAGCCAATTGCGCGCACTGCTCGTCATCGACGGCGACGAAACCGTCGACCCGATGCCACGTTTCGAGGCGGCCCTCAGTGGCCTGCGTCAGGACGTCATCGACGGGGACATCGATCGTGCACACGATCTAGAGGCGCTGCATGTGGCGCTCTCCTCGCTGCTCCGTGGCTACCAGATCTTCCGCGAACCATACGCGAAGCGCATCGAAGCCGCCCCGAAAGCCCTCGACAAGCGGGTTGTCGCAATCGTACGCACCTGGCTCGAAGCGATGGCCCAACCGCCGGAGGCCAGCCGGTCGCCGCAGGCCAACCGGTTGCCGCCAGCCAGTCGGCGCAAAGGCAAGTAACGACCGTCAATCTGCGGTAAGGTCACATCATGCGCGTACACGTGGAGAAGCGTGGGCAAGGCGATCCGATCGTCTTCCTGCACGGAATGGGATCGTCGTCCGAAACCTGGGCAGCGCAGATGGCAGCGCTCGAGGGGCGGTTCACGGTCGTCGCCTTCGACCTGCTCGGGCACGGCCAATCGCCGGTGCCGAAGGATCCGGCGCTCTACTCGCGCGACGGTGCGCTCGCCGATCTCGACGACGTCGTCGCGAGCCTCGGCCGCGAACCGGTGCTCGTCGGTCACTCGCTCGGCGGCTACCTCTCGCTGGCGTACGCCGCGACGCGGCCGGGCTCGGTGCGCGGCATGGTCGTTACGGCGACGGGCCCGGGCTTTCGCGACCCCGAGAAGCGCGAAGCATGGAACGCGCGCGCCGAGCGCAACGCCCACCGTTTCGGTGTCGAGCCGCAGGTCGCGGGCCTGAACCTGCAGCAAGACGGCCTGGTGATGGAATCACTCGCGCAGCTCGACGTGCCGACCCTTGTCCTCGCCGGCACCGAAGACGCGGCACCTTACACCTCATCGAGCGCCTATCTCGAGCGCAAGATGGCGAACGCGCGCTTCGTCGCGATCGAGGGCGGCAAACACATGATGCACGAGGAGAGCCACGCGGCGGAGATCGCGAAGCTGATCACTGAGTTCGTCAACGCTCTCGCGGTCGTGGAGGAGGAGGTCTCGAATGGCTAGCAAACCAAACTTTGATTGGTCCGATCCGCTCAATCTCGAAGAACAGCTGACCAAGGAGGAGCGGCTCATCCAGGACAGCACCCGCGAGTACGCGCAGGACAAGCTCATGTCTCGGGTCTTGATGGCCAATCGCGAGGAGCGTTTCGATCGCGAAATCCTCAACGAGATGGGCGAACTGGGTCTGCTCGGCTCCACCCTGCCCCAGAAATACGGTTGCGCGGAGGTTTCCCACGTCGCCTACGGGCTGATCGCGCGGGAAGTCGAGCGTGTCGATTCGGGCTACCGATCCGCGATGAGCGTGCAGTCCTCTCTAGTCATGCATCCGATCTTTACTTACGGCACCGAAGCGCAGCGCGACCGTTGGCTGCCGGGCCTCGCCAGCGGTGAACTCGTCGGCTGCTTCGGATTGACCGAACCGGATCACGGTTCGGATCCGGGCGGCATGCGCAGCCGCGCCGAGAAAGCCGATGGAGGCTACGTGCTGACCGGGAACAAGATCTGGATCACCAACAGTCCGATCGCCGACGTCGGCGTCGTCTGGGCCAAGTTGGACGGGGACATCCGTGGATTTCTCGTCGAGAAGGGCATGACGGGACTCAGCTTCCCCAAGATCGAGGGGAAGATGTCGCTGCGCGCGTCGGCGACGGGCGAGATCGTGATGGATCGTGTTTTCGTCCCCGAGGAGAACATCTTTCCGGAAGTGCGCGGTCTGGCCGGGCCCTTCGGCTGCCTCAACAAGGCCCGCTTCGGCATTGCCTGGGGTTCCCTGGGTGCGGCTGAATTCTGCTGGCATGCCGCCCGAAGCTACACCCTCGACCGCGAACAGTTTGGGCGGCCCCTGGCCGCGAATCAGCTGATCCAGGTCAAGCTCGTCGACATGCAGACGGAAATCACGCTCGGACTGCAATCGTGTCTCCGCGCCGGCCGCCTGATGGACGAGGGTCGGCTCGCGCCCGAGAACATCTCGCTCTTGAAACGCAACAACTGCGGAAAGGCACTCGCGATCGCGCGGGTCGCGCGGGACATGCACGGCGGCAACGGCGTGTCGGACGAATACCATGTGATCCGGCACTGCATGAACCTTGAATCCGTCAACACCTACGAAGGCACGCACGACATCCATGCCTTGATTCTCGGGCGCGCTCAAACAGGTATTGCCGCGTTCAACTAGCCGCAACCCGCTTCCCCCTGGGCCAAGGCTGCGGAGGACGGGAGCGTCCATCGGCACAGGCCGCGAATCGGTGTGGGGTCTGCCACAGATCGGGGGCAAAGTGGACGCCGATTCACGATTCCGGCCCACGCCGACAACTGTGTCTTTTGGGTACTATTTTTTTGGCTCGTCAGCAGTGCGGATCTGCTCAAGGTAACGGACATCGGTCAAGTCCTGGGGGCGTCCCGCGCGCCGCTTGACCTCGATCAGGGTCTCGATTGCGAGGACTCGTAGGGTTCGTTCGTCGTCTGTGAGTGTAACTGTATTGTCGAAAAGTTCTCTGAAGCCGCGTCCGTCATGCAAGTACCAGAGGATATCCAATGGCCCGAATTTGGTACGGGTCTTGAGTTGGCCGGCCCTTTTTGACCGGGCGGTATCCTGCAGTAAGCGCAGGTCCACGGGTGGGTGACGATTTCCCGGCTCCCGTACTTGTGCCTCCGGCGGGGCGAGCGCTTCTGCTAGTTTCGCAACGTTCGCGTCCGTCGCTTCCGGCACGATATCCAGATCCATCGATAGACGCGGACCGCCATGGAGAGTGGAAGCGACACCCCCGACTACAATGAACTCGACGCTCGCCAGTGAGTCGAAGAGCTTGAGGAGGTCAAATCCGACGGAATCGCTGGACGGCATTGACGTACCGGCTAAGCATCCGCAATCGATCCGAGATCTTCATGCTCAGCATCTCGTCAATCAAGGTGGAGTCAGCCTCTTCATCGAACGGAGTGACTGCGGCTTCCTCGGTCAGGTCGATCCTGGACTCCTCCATCGCTGCCACGCTAGCTCAGTCGCAACGGCGTTGCAAAAATCGCCGAGGAATAATCAGAGCTGGACTTCCCTCATTCCCAACCTGACCCAAGCGCGTCGACACGCAGCCGGACATCACGCTCGGCCTGCAATCGTGTCTCCGCGCCGGCCGCTTGATGGACGAGGGGCGGCTCGCGCCCGAGAATATCTCGCTCTTGAAACGCAACAACTGCGGCAAGGCGCTAGCGATCGCGCGGGTCGCGCGGGACATGCACGGGGGCAACAGCGTGTCGGACGAATACCATGTGATCCGACACTGCACGAACCTCGAATCCGTGAACACCTACGAAGGCACGCACGACATCCATGCCTTGATCCTCGGGCGGGCCCAAACGGGTATTGCCGCGTTCAACTAGCCCGGCTAGCCCGACGGAAGGGCCGGACGGCTAGACGCGCTAGAAATGCCACGGGAACCGCGAGAAAATCGCGGTCGCGCTTCTCGAGAAACGCGTCGCGTCCCTCCTCGGCCTCATCCGTCAAGTACGCGAGCCGCGTTGCTTCCCCGGCGAAGACCTGTTGTCCGATGGCGCAACCGCCGTAGGCCAGCCAGTCGCCGGCGACCAGCCAGCGCGCGAAGGCAAGTCATGACCAACCATCTGCGATAGAGTCGCGGCATGCGTGTACACATGGAGAAGCGCGGGCAAGGCGATCCGATCGTCTTCGTGCACGGAACGGGATTGTCGCCCGAGACCTGGGCAGCGCAGATGGCGGCACTCGAGGGGCGGTTCACGGTCGTCGCGTTCGACCTACTCGGGCACGGCCAACGGCAAATTGTGTTCGCAATAGAAAAAGAAAGGGCCGCCCACCTTCCCGGTGGACGGCCCTTGGATTACTGAGTGCCTCGGTTGATCAATTGAGAGGGACGCAACTACCAGGCGCCGACGCGTCTGGCGCGAGCCTCGCCGATACGTCAGTTCTCAGTGGTCAGTTTTCAGGGAGGACTTGATCGCTGACGGCTCATGAGGGCAGGCCTTGGCCGTTGGCCCCGGGAACCTCCGGGCGATAGGCTAGAGGCCATTCCCCTTCGCGTTCGATGACCGTTTCTGGGTATTGAATTCTCCTTTGCCACTGCGAATCGAGGTTCCCCTTGCCGGAGCAGACACCGCACATCGAGATCACGACCTTGGATTTCACAAAGTTCGAGATCGAGGAGCATCACTTGGAGGGTCTCGTGCCAGATGCCGAGGACTGCGACGTCGATGCCAGCCCAGAGTGGCGCGTCATTTTCGTTCTCGCGGCGCTGAAAGAAGGTTTCCTAAGAGAACACCAGGTAAACGGGCTGTTGCCCTCTTTCTACGAGATCTGGCCGGATCCAAGCAGGGTCAAGAAGATGATCTTTGATGGCAGCCGTAACGATCTCGGACTCCAGGAGAAGGCGGAGTACACGTCGGGCTTCTTTGTCGATATGTACGGGAACGCGCTCGACCTCCGGGGCGATGATTACTACGCGTTCGTCGGGGCGCTGCAGCTCGAAAATGGCACGGGGCGACCAGTCTCGAACGTTGCGCTCACGCGCGCGACTAGGGTACCTGCACCGAGAGGTACGGGAGCGCATAGTCCGTATAAGCTGGAGAGTTGACGTCATCTTCCAGTATCAGACGCTGGCAATCCGCGGCCGCAAGGGGCCGAATCGTGGCTGGCAGCGGGCATCGCCGCGGTGGCGAAGCTTCGTCACGAGGTGACACAATGCCACACGTAAAGCCGCTCAGCCGGGAGGCCCTCGCCAAGTACGAGCCCTTCTTTCAAGTCGCCGAACAGATGATGGGAGGATTCGTCCCGAACAGCCTGTTCACCATGGGTCATCGTCCAGAGATCCTCGAGGCCTTCATGCTGCTTGCCGGAACCGTGAACGGACCCGGGTGCGGTCGATTCCGGGCTGAAGCAGTTGGTTGCGTACGTCGCGAGCAACGCCGCCGGATGCCCGTTGCTGCCAGGCCCACACTTCCGCGCACGCGTCGCACGCTGGCGTCGAGGCCGAGAAGGTCGAGCACGCCTTCGAGTTCGAGATTCATCCTTTCTTCTCCGACGCCGAGCGAGCGGCATTACGCCTCGCGCGCGACTCGGCGCTGTTACCGAATCTCGTCGAGGCGGAGCACTTCGACGAACTACGCAAGCACTTCGAAGAGCCTCAGATCGTCGAGTTGGTCGCCGTCTGCTCCCTCTTCGGCTTCCTCAACCGCTGGAACGACACCATGTCGACCGAGCTCGAAAGCAAGCCGCTGGCCTTCGCCGGACAGCACCTCGCCGACTCCGGTTGGGACGTCGGCAAGCACCGGCTAGATGGATGTCGAAGCGTCTCTTGAACGATGACCAAACTGCCCCACGAACCTCAAACGGACTTCGCCGCAATCAGCTCCGCACGAATCGGTACTGAGGATTCGCCGTGAGGGAGCCCCTCTCTCAGCTGAACCCGTGCCGCGTCACACGCCTCCGCGGACGGCACGCGCGGCGTGAGCCAAGCTCTTCGAAACGGTTTGGACGTAGGAGTTGTCGAAAAAGGCCGCCAAGATTCCTGTGCTGGCGCTCGTCGGTTGGCTCGTGCTGGAAAGGTAGGACGTAGTGGCCGTACAGCTACAGTTGGCCAGCTTGACGTTCGTACAGCCTGTGCACGTCGCCGTATGGAAGGCTGAATCGACCAGGGGAGTTCCGACCCCGTGCGTATAGTCCAGCAGCGTGGCGATTTCTTTGGCATTGGGGATCCGCCAGTCGCAGAAGTCTGCGAAACAGTTGCTTCCGCCACCTGAGACATCGTTGAGGGTATCGAGAAACGACGTCTTGACGGTACCGTCCATGACGTACGTCGCCCCGCAACTCGGACCGCACCAGGTATAGGTGTTGTCCTTGTCGTTGACATCGCCCGCGTCGCCCTTTTTTTCCCAGATGAGCCCGGTGTTGTTGTCCGTAATCGTACCGTCGCCGTTGTCTGTGTACGAAAGCGCCGGCCCTGCCTCGACGTCGCCATCCGTGCCGGCGCCGAACGAGATGGTCTGACCAGTCGCCGGCAACACACCCCCCTGGGCGCAGCCGCTGGTGTCAAAGCCACAGGTGACGGTGCATGCAATGGCGCCTCCTTGGAATCCGAGGCTAGAACAGTTCTCGCCGCCAAGATCGCCGCCGTCGCACTGCTCGCCAACCGCGTTGACCGACCCGTCTCCGCACTCAGGGAGTCCGCCACCGTCCAAACCGGTAGCCACGGCAGCAGTGTGAGTCGTGACGAACGCCTGCACCTGAACGGACGATACATTGTCCGTGCAAGAAGTCCCCTTCTTGACCGCCTTCGCTTCTGCTTTGGTCCATTGAACCCCTAGCTTGGCGTCGCACTTCGAGAAATCGGCAGCTATGCCCTTCTTGATTGCTTTGGATTCGGCCTTTTGGCGGCAGAAAGCGTACTTGCCAGCGACCTTGTTCTTGGTCGCTTCGCACTTGTCTTCGGGGCTGAGCGCCAAGGCACTGATGCCTACGAACAAGGACGAGCCAAACACCAACCAACTATATCGATACCGTTTTGTCATGCCTGGAATCTCCGTTGTCTGATGATGTCGACCTTCGTCGGACGGGAAAAAGTGCCCCGCGCTCACAACCCTCCACGAACGGCTCGTGCCGTGAGGGGACTCGCGGTCTTGCTACCCGGCCCATAAGCCCCATCTTGGAACGAGACCTCAATGAACGCGGAGATGCCGGCAAATGGATTCGGGTCGGTGGTCGATGAAAAATGGCTGCCACCGTCGGTGCACGAGCAGCTCGACGCAGTGACGTCCGTACATCCGGTGCACGACGCATCGTTGTGGAATGCTGCTGCGACGCTGGGAGAGTCGGTGCCGTAGTCGATGATGCTGTAGAGTTCCCTGACATTGGGGAGACGCCAATCGCAATAGTTCGCGAAGCAGTTCGTTCCGCCTCCCGAGACGTCGTTCAACGAGTCGAGGAAAACACTCTTGAGGGTACCGTCGAGCTCATACGTCGTACCGCAAGACGCAAGACACCAGCTGTAGTTGTTGTCCTTGTCATGGATTCCGCCTGAGTCGTCCTTCTTCTCCCACATCAGTCCGGTAACCGTGTCTGTGATGGTGCCGTCACCGTTGTCGATATAAGACAGCGTCGCACCGGCCTGGACGTCGCCGTCCGACCCGGCCCCGAAGACGGCCGTTTGGCCGGTTGCCGGAATGCCGTTTTCGCAACCGCCGGTTGCGAACTGGCAGAACGAAAAGCACCCGAGCGTGCCGCTTGCGAAGCCCAAGCTCGTGCAGCTCTCCCCGCCTAGATCCGCCCCGTCGCATTGCTCGCCCACGGCATTGATCGAGCCGTCACCACATTGCGGTAGGCTGCCGCCGTCGAGGGCGGCAGCGACCGCATCGCTGTGCGTCGCAACGAAGGATTGGACTTCGAGCGACGACAAGTTGTCGATGCACGAGGTGCCCTTCTTCGTAGCCTTCGCTTCCTCCTTTGCCCATTTTTCACCGAGCTTGGTATCGCACTTCGTGAAGTCGGCGGAAGTTCCCTTCTTGATCGCTTTGGATTCGGCCTTCTGGCGGCAAAAGGCATACTTGCCGGCGATCTTGTTCTTCGCAGCCTCACACTTGTCCTCTGGGCTGAGCGCGGCGGAGCTGCCCGCGCTCAGCAACAGTGTACAAGCGATTAGGGCTCGCCTGGTTCTTAGCGTCATGTGATCCTCCGGGTGTGGCAGCAGTAATCGCCGTTAGCAGCATCCGCTTTGTCGGATATCAAAGCTCATGCTGCACTTTCCGTATCAAGGGGCTCGCGCGTTATTCAAGCAATAATCGTCACAAATGCGACAATGACCGAACGGTTCGGCGCGACGCGACGCGCTGTCCGACCGCCGGTAAGGCCGACCGGGGCACAGGCCCTATGACATGCTGCATGACCTATTGCGCCGTGTGCTCCTCGAGGGGCGGAGTGATAATACCACACCAATTCCCCCCCACCCGATCCCCGAGCAACTCACGAATCACTAGTCACTACCGTGACTCATCCCGATGTCAACGCCCTCATATCTGCGGCGGCCACGGAGAGCATCGGTAGGTCGATGGTTGGCGCACTGCGAAGATCTGCGACGACTGCGAGCAGGCGGTCGGCGGCGGGACCCTTGTGTCTGCCGAAGCTGTTGTCACCAGCTCAACTGCCTACTGCCGAAGCTGGCCTACTGCCGAAGCTGGTGTCACCAGCCCAACTGCCTAAGACCACTCAGTAACGGCTCGAATCGGGGCCGGAAATTCGCGTTAGCGCGTCGATTTCAATATCGAAATGGGGTCTGTAACGAGCCTCGGCCTCCCGCAGTACGGACCACCCATCA
>JAJCZJ010000017.1 GCA_029262455.1 Deltaproteobacteria bacterium
GCCGACGAGTACCGACGTACCGACGGACGTGCCGACGAATACGCCGACGAGCACCCCGACGAACACGAATGTTCCGACCGACGTTCCGACCGACACGCCAACCAGCACGCCGACGAGCACCGACGTACCGACGGACGTGCCGACGAATACTCCGACGAGCACTCCGACGAATACGAATGTTCCGACCGACGTTCCGACCGACACGCCGACCTCGACCCCGACGAGTACTGCAACGACAACCGCGACCCCAGTGCCTGCGACGGCGACAGCGACGGCGACGACAGGAGTGGGGACACCGACGCCGCTACCTTATGGTTTGCACAACCTAGGGTTTGCGGTTGGTCGAATTGAAGCTTCGGGCCCGTGGTTCGTGTTTGGGGTCAAGGAACGGCGCCAGCATGTCGACCTCAATGGCGATGGCGACCGATCTGATGAGGTCGCTCATGTTTTGGATGCCGTAACAGGTGTCGTAACGAATACCGGCCTGGCGGTGAAGAACTTTAAGGTCGCCGGATCGTATGCTGCCCTCGGAGTGAGTGAGGCGAACACGGGGCGCCAGGATCTGAATGGCGACGGCGACCGGTCCGACGTGGTCTTGCACGTGTACGACTTTTCGACCGGGACGGTGACCAATACGATGCAGGCCATGCATCGCAAGTTGTTCGCGATCGATGCGGAGCATGTTGTGTTCTTGACTTCCGAAGGTGGCCAGCGCGTTGACCTCAACGGCGACGGCGACCGCGGAGACAAGATCGTTCAGGTTTGGAACTTCGCCACCAGCACATTGCGCAATAGCGGACTCGATTCGAGCGCGTTTGTCTTTGCCGGTGACTATGTCGCCATCGCTGTGCGCGAAGGGCGGCAGGGGGCCGGTGACTTGAATGGTGATGGAGACACGAAGGACAGAGTCTTGCACGTCTACCAAGCCTCGACCGGAACCGTGCAGAACTTGGGTTTTGTTCTCTACCGACCGCACGTCAAGATGAAGATCTCCCCGCAGGGGTTGATGTTCAGTGTCTCCGAAGGGCGCGATGGTTTGGGTGATCTCAACGGCGATGGCCGAACGAACGACGATGTGCCGAAGGCATATGTGTTCGCGACATCAACGATGCACGATATACCGCTTGCGGTGGTTGGTAAGCATGTCGCGTCCGGCGCAACGTTCGGGGCTTTCAGCGTGCCCGAAAAACAAAACGGAGCCGGTGACCTCAACGGCGACGGCGACACGAAGGACGATGTCGTCCATGTGGTCGACTACAACACGGGCGCGGTTACCAATCTGGGTGCCCAGGGAGACAATCCCGGTGTGGTTGGGAATGCAGTTGTGTTCAGAAGCATCGAAAACGCGGCGGGGAAGGTCGACTTGACCTCAGACGGTGATACGAGCGACCGCGTACTGCGTGTGTACGATCGCGACACGGATACGATCTCGGCCCTGGATAGCGTGAAGAGGTTCCGCAGGGCCTGGTATCGGATCACAGGGTCGCGTGTTGTGTTCGCCAGCCGGGAGCGAAGAGCGGCCAAGACCGACCTGAACTCAGACGGCGACATTCGCGACACGGTCGTCCAGATCTACGATGTCGGCACGGGTGTTCTGTCGAATACAGGCCTGCAGTCGAAGTCCTATGCCGTGGGTCCGGAAATGGTCGCGGTCGCAACGATTGAGCGTAACCAGGGCCGCACCGACCTGAATGGCGATGGCGACACTAGACGAGACATCGGGCTCAACGTGTTTCACATGCCGTCGGCGACACTGATTCCGCTGCCGGTCGCCATTCAATGGAAGAGTATGGCGGTTGGCGATGGCTACGTAGCCTTTGCGGTTCGCGAGCGGAACCACTTTAACGAGATCCAGAATGGTGACACAGACACTGCAGATGATGTCGTGTGGTGCGCGGGCCCACTGCCCTAGGGCGGGCACTGCGGCTGCTTAGGGAATCTATTGGAAAGGAATGGCGCCGAGGATCTCTTCGAGGACCTCGGCGCTTGCTTCTTCTAGAGCAGCGCATGCTGCGAACGTAGCTTGTGCTGATTGGTCGTCGGCCTGCGCCGCGAAAGAGCGCCATGTCGCCGCGCCAAGTCGCTCGCCACGCGCTTGAATGGTCAGTTGGTCCTGCAGGGACCATTCCGCGAAGATTTGATTGTTGAGTTCCTGTAGGTTCGGGAACTGCTTGTGCAGCTGCCGTTGAACCGCGTCCGATTCCGGGACCAGGCCCTCGATGCGCGATGCGATGTCTTCTTCTCGGTCTGCACATCCGAGCAGCCGGCCTCGGTATGACGCGAGGGCGGCTTCTTTGGCCCAAAGTCGATAGCGAGTTGCGGCCATTCGTTCGGCGATGGCGACGAATAGGGGCTGATGCTCTTTGGCGATCTCCGCCAGGAGTGGCCCAATCGCCGTCGCGATGTCCGGAAGGTCTGATTTGTTGGATGGCGATTTTTTGCCCTGGGATCCCATGGACCGTGCCTCCATATTGTTGTGCCGCCGCTATTGGCTGAGTACGCAATGAATTCAAGACGAAGCCAACCTAAGCTGAGCACTTGGTACAATGGCACGCTACCCCCTCAATATCCGCGTCGCCGGCTCGTTTTGGGCTTGGCCGAAGCACGAGAGGGGTCTGGTCTCGATGAGATGTTGGGGTAGCAAGTCTTCCCGCTGCCCCGCTCGTCTTGCTGTGCGGGCTGGCCCTCGCCGGTGAACCCCTGTGGCACTCTCGATAGTCGTGGCCACTTTCGCTCAATCCCCCTCCAATTTTCGTCGCAAGCAGTGAATTTTTGTTGTTCAGCGAAGCCTGAATCCTCGGGAACGTTACTTGCTTCCGGTGATCTTGCAGCTTTCCGCCGTCCCATCAGTTTGCGATCCGTGCTCATCGGCGTTCACCCGTGGCCAGGTTGCATGGTTCTTTTGCATGGCTAGGGCTAGGAAGCCACGCGGATCGAGGCTAGACCTGCCGCGGTTCCGCGTTGATCGATTGGCGAACGACGATTCATTCCAGGCAGGCCCTTTCGGGGATGAATCGGGGCCGGTAGTGTAGCGGGATGCCGGTCGTCGGCGGATCACCTTTCCTTCGCGTGGCGCCTAGGTTAAGGGTTTTGGAAGGCTTTTATGACAAACGTTGAAGTAGAGACACTCGATTCGGTGCGTCGTCGGTTGGTGATCGAAATTCCGGCCCAGGATGTCACCAGGGAGATCGACCAGGCGTTCAGCTCCCTGAGCCAGACTGCGAACGTGCGAGGGTTCCGCCGCGGGCGAGTGCCGCGCGCAGTTCTCGAGCGTGTCGCCGGCGACAAGTTGAGAGCTGAGGTCTTCGACAAATTAGTCCAGGATTCCTTCCTTGACGCACTGCGTGAGCAATCGATCGATCCGGTCGGACACCCGAAGATCGAAACCGAGTCGGCAGCACAGTCTGGACAGCCCCTGCGCTATTCCGCCACGGTGGAAGTCAAACCCGAGGTCGAGGTTGGCAACTACAAAGGAATCGCAGTCGAGCGACCTCTGCGCCCAGTAGGCGATGCCGATGTAGACGGGTACCTCGAGCACGCGCAGCAGTCGGCGGCCCGGGTGGAAGCGATTGAAGATCGCACAGAAACTCGCGACGGAGATATCGCCACCGTCGACTACGAGGCGCGAGTCAATGACAAGATCATTGGCAAGGGTGACGACCGCTTGGTTCAGGTCGGAGGTGACGAGCCTCACGAGATGGGCGCGCACCTCGGCGGTGTCGCACTAGGGGCCGAGACAGACTTCGTGGTTACCTATCCGGAAGAGTTCGAAAATCCTGATCTCGCCGGCAAGACCGTTCATTTTCAAGTCACCGTCAAGGCGATCGGGTCGCGCGAGGTTCCACCGATCGACGATGACTTCGCCAAGGCTTACGGCGGATTGGACACGTTGGAGTTAATGCGTGAACGGGTGCGGGAAGAGCTCGAGGCGCAGGCGACGCGAAGTGCTGACTCAGCTGCCCGCGAATCGATCGTCGAGGCCTTGGTCCGAGAGAATGAATTCGAGGTGCCGCAGGCGATGGTCGAAAGCCGTGCTGATGGTTTGGTGAGCGAGTTCATGTCGAACTTGGGACAGCGCCGTCCACCGGCCAGCCAGGAGGCTGAAGTTCGCGAGCAGCTGCGCAAGGAAATGGAGCCGCGCGCTCGGACGCAAGTGCAAGCCAATTTGATCCTCGAGGCAATCGCCAAGCTCGAGGGTATTGAAATCTCCGATGAGCAGATTGAGTCTGCGATCAACCAACACGTCGAAAGCGCCGGAGCTTCGGGCGAGCGACTGCGGTCGCTTTATGCCGAGCCTTCGGCCCGATTCGGGCTGCGCCTCCAGATGCTGCGAGAGGCGACGCTCGATCGGGTCGTCGAAAAGGCAAATATCCAAACGGTTGAGCCAACGGACGAGGAAAACTCGAGCGTTGCCGGAACCCCTGGAAACGGCTAGTATCTTTTACAACGTGCAGCAGACGGGCGGGCACCTCGAATGAACTTGATCCCCATCGTCGTCGAGCAAACCGGACGCGGTGAGCGGTCGTTCGACATATTTTCGCGCCTTCTCAAGGATCGCATCGTTATCCTTGGGTCGCCGATTACTGACGAGGTGGCCAATGTCATCACGGCACAATTTCTATTTTTGGAGTCGGAAGACCCGGAAAGAGATATACACTTCTACATCAACTCTCCTGGTGGCTCAGTGACGGCAGGCTTGGCCATCTATGATACAATGCAGTATGTTCGCCCACAAATCTCCACTTTATGTCTTGGCCAAGCAGCCAGCATGGCGGCCTGGCTTTTAGCTGCAGGTGATGAGGGCAAACGATTTACGCTGCCGCATGCACGGATCATGATCCACCAGCCGCTTGGCGGCGTGCGAGGGCAGGCGGTGGACATCGATATTCAGGCCAAAGAAATTTTAAGGCTGCGCGAATCGCTCAATAGTATATTGCAGAAGCATACAGGGCAGAGTTTGAAGCGTATTGAGAAGGACACTGACAGAGACCTGTTTATGACCGGTAAGCAAGCCGTCGAATACGGTTTGGTGGACGAACTGATCGTGGCAAGGTCGAACAAACAATCGTGAGCGGGTGGCATGGCGAAACACAGTGACGACCGGGGAGGGAACCTTGTCTGCTCTTTTTGCGGAAAGAGCCAAGATGAGGTGCGAAAGCTGATTGCAGGGCCAACGGTTTACATCTGCGATGAATGCATTGATCTGTGCAACGACATCATCGCGGAAGAATGTGACCAGGAAGATGGGTTGGCCACAGCCTCTGCAGTCCCGAAGCCGGTCGAGATCAAGAAGGTTCTCGACCAGTATGTGATCGGCCAGGACCAGGCGAAGCGCGTCCTGTCGGTAGCGGTGCACAACCACTACAAGCGGATCGACTCCCAGTTGGTTACGGGAGACGTCGAACTGCAAAAGTCGAACATTCTGTTGATTGGGCCGACAGGATCCGGGAAAACTCTGTTGGCACAGACGTTGGCGCGGTTTCTCCAGGTGCCGTTTACGATCGCCGACGCGACCAGCCTGACCGAGGCGGGGTACGTTGGTGAAGATGTCGAGAACATCATCCTGAGCCTGTTGCAGAATGCAGACTACGACGTCGAAAAGGCTCAGCGCGGGATCGTCTATATCGACGAAATCGACAAGATCTCGCGCAAAGGCGACAACCCCTCGATCACGCGCGATGTGTCGGGTGAGGGGGTTCAGCAGGCTCTGCTCAAGATCATCGAGGGCACGACGGCCAGTGTTCCACCGAAGGGCGGCCGCAAGCATCCGCAGCAGGAGTTCCTGCAAGTGGATACTTCGAACATCCTGTTCATTTGTGGCGGGGCGTTCGTTGGGCTCGAGGATCTGATTCGGCGCCGCGTCGGGATGAAAGGGATCGGATTCGGTGCCGCGATTCGAACCAAGAACGAGGAGAAGGCGAGCGCCCTGCTGCACGAGGTTCAGACACAGGACTTGCTGAAGTTCGGTCTTATTCCGGAGTTCATTGGTCGCTTGCCCGTAATCGCGACGCTGGACGAGCTCGATGACAAGGATCTTGTGCGAATCTTGTGCGAGCCGAAGAATGCATTGACGCGCCAGTACCAGAAGCTGTTCGAGATGGAGGGCGTGCATCTGAAATTCACCGACGGCGCGCTCCATGCGATTGCGCTTGAGGCGTTGCGCCGCAAGTCCGGTGCTCGCGGTCTGCGGGCAATCCTCGAGGATACGATGTTGGACGTGATGTACGACATCCCGTCGCAGCCGAACATTAAAGAAGTCCTGATTGCCGAGGAAGTGATTACCAACCACGAACAGCCGATCGTTCTGTACCAGAAGGCGGCAGAAACGGCCTGAGAAATCAGGATCGTCTGAGGGAATCCACTGATGCTATTTCGCAATGAAAAAAAGGACGAAGACGGACCTGGTGACCCGGGAATAGTCGTACCTCTACTCCCGCTGCGCGATATCATCGTATTTCCGCACATGGTAGTGCCGCTTTTCGTTGGTCGGCAAAAGTCGATCAAGGCCCTCGAGGAAGCGATGAACAAGCAAAAGTTCATCCTGTTGGCGGCGCAACGCGAGGCGAAGACCAACGAGCCTGGCGAGGACGACATCTATCGCGTTGGTACTTTAGGTTCGGTGGTGCAGTTGCTGCGCCTTCCCGACGGAACTGTGAAGGTTCTGGTCGAAGGAAAAAAGCGCGCGCGAGTCCTGCGCTACCTGGATGAGACAGAGTACTTTTTGGTCGAGGCGGAAGAGGTCGTCGAGAGCTGTCCTAAGACGACAGAGATCGAAGCCTTGACCCGCTCGATCAACTCGACGTTCGAGCACTACGTCAAGCTCAATAAGAAGATCCCGCCTGAGATGATCATGTCGGTGGCTTCGATCGACGAGCCGGCGCGATTGGCCGACACCATCGTTGCGCATCTAGGGATCAAGCTCGAAGAGAAGCAGGCGTTGCTGGAGATCGAGAATCCCGCCGAAAGGCTCGAGCGAGTTCTCGGCAACATGCGCTCCGAGATCGAGATTCTCGAAGTTGAAAAACGCATCCGTACTCGGGTCAAGAAGCAGATGGAGAAGACCCAGAAGGAGTACTACCTCAACGAGCAGATGCGGGCGATCCAGAAGGAACTCGGCGAAAAAGACGAGTTCAAGAACGAGATCCAAGAGCTCGAAGAAAGCATCGCCCAAAAGAAAATGAGCGCCGACGCGCGTGAAAAGGCGGAAAAGGAGCTCAAGAAGCTCAAGATGATGTCGCCGATGTCGGCCGAGGCGACGGTCGTCCGCAACTACATCGACTGGATCATCTCCTTGCCTTGGGAAGAGTACACCGACGACGAGCTCAACATCGAGGAAGCTGAGCGCGTTTTGAACGAGGACCATTTTGGGCTCGAAAAAGTCAAAGAGCGCATCATGGAGTACCTCGCGGTACAGTCGCTGGCAGGTCAAATGAAGGGACCGATCTTGTGCTTGGTGGGTCCTCCGGGAGTTGGAAAAACCTCTCTGGGTCGCTCGATAGCGCGCTCGACCGCGCGGAAGTTCGTTCGCATCTCACTCGGTGGGGTGCGGGATGAAGCCGAGATCCGCGGTCATCGTCGGACTTACATCGGAGCAATGCCAGGCAAGGTCATTCAGTCGATGAAAAAGGCCGGCTCTGGCAACCCGGTATTCTTGCTCGACGAGGTCGACAAGATGTCCACCGACTTTCGCGGCGATCCGTCTTCGGCATTGCTCGAGGTTCTCGATCCGGAGCAGAACTCGACGTTCAACGATCACTACCTGGATGTCGATTACGACCTATCGAAGGTGATGTTCATCACCACGGCCAATACGCTGGACGGCATCCCGCGTCCGCTGCAGGACCGCATGGAGATCATCCGGATTGCCGGCTATACGGAAGATGAAAAGCAGAGTATCGCCAAGCGTTACCTGGTCAAGAAGCAGCGTGAGGCGAACGGTCTCGAAGAGAAGAACATCGAGATTTCGGACTCCGCTCTCATGCTGATTGTTCGTCACTACACCAAGGAGTCTGGGGTTCGTAACTTGGAGCGCGAGATCGCAGCGGTCTGCCGCAAGGCGGCGGTCGAGGTGGTTCGCGGTGACCGCGACGCCAAGGTGAAGGTGACGACCAAGAACGTTCAGAAGTATCTCGGGCCGAAGCGCTATCGCTACGGTACGGCTGAAGAGGAGGCCCTCGTTGGCGTTGCGACCGGCCTTGCTTGGACGGAGATGGGCGGCGAACTGCTGGCGACAGAGGTGACCGTGCTTCCCGGTAAGGGCAAGCTCATGATTACGGGGCGACTCGGAGACGTGATGAAGGAGTCGGCGCAGGCCGCGCTGAGTTATGTCCGGTCGCGTGCGGCCGAGTTGAAGCTGAAAAAAGACTTCTACGAGCGGCTCGATATTCATATTCACGTTCCGGAGGGCGCGATTCCCAAGGATGGTCCATCGGCGGGAATTACGATGGCGACTGCGTTGACCTCGGCGCTCACCGGCATTCCGGTGCGCCATGACCTGGCGATGACAGGTGAGGTGACTCTGCAGGGCCGGGTGTTGCCGATTGGCGGTCTGAAAGAGAAGGTTCTTGCTGCTCACCGTGGCGGCATCAAGACAATTCTGGTGCCGGAAGAAAACGAGAAGGATTTCGAGGAAATTCCGTCCAATATTACCCGATCTGTCGAGCTGGTTCCGGTCGGGCACATGGATCAAGTTCTTCGCAGGGCACTTGCTCTGACCGATCCGGACTCGTTCCTGATCCCCCTCGACGTTCCCGACGAGGGGTCGGCGTTTGACGAGCGGTTGACTGATACGACGACTGACGTAGTGGCCCATTAGTCAGCGAGCAGGTTTTTTGCGGGTTGGGCGGCAAAATCTGTTTTTTCCATCCAACCGGCGAGCTTGACCGCAGACCCGGGCGTTTGTTAAGGGACAAGTAGTCCTAAACGGTGGTAGGGGGTGGCATGACGAAAGCAGAATTGGTTGAAACGGTTGCAAGCAAGGTCGATCTACCTCGGGCGGTGGCCGAACGTGCTGTCGGTACGGTCTTCGACGAGCTGACCGAGGCTCTCAAGCAGGGCGATAAGGTCAATATTTCTGGCTTCGGGACTTTCTCTGTTTCGGAGCGCAAAGCGCGCACCGGAAGAAACCCCAAGACCGGAGAGACGATCCAGATTGCAGCCTCGCGCGCCGCCAAGTTCAAGGCCGGCAAGACCCTGAAAGACAGCCTCAAGTAGTCGGGCAGGCTTTGCGAGCTACCGGCTCGAGAGTAACGGGCGGTTAGCTCAGCTGGGAGAGCATCGGCCTTACAAGCCGCAGGTCATCAGTTCAAATCTGATACCGCCCATTTCTACTCTGCCTGGCCGTTGGCGGCAGCACCGCTGGAACGGGGCGCATCAGACGGAAATAAGATTTTCGAGTCGTCACAAGTGCTGGCGAGGCTTGGTGTTCACGGAATCCGCGGTGCGCTGGGAGCGGTGCTCGGTGTCGGGGATGAGTCGTGAGTAGCCTCCCGGATTGTGGCTAGCTGTCTTAGGATCGCCCTTTATCTGGACCGGGATCACTCGCTTTGCGTGTCGCGCTTGGCGGTCTTGGGACCGGCGACGAAGGATTTTCTGGGAAATTGCCCCCTCTAGGCTTGCTCTGGCTTGTCAGAGCCGGTATCGGGATAGATTCCCGTCGAAGGGAATTTGGGGTGGTAGTTCAGCTGGTTAGAACGCCGGCCTGTCACGTCGGAGGTCGCGGGTTCAAATCCCGTCCATCCCGTTTTCATTCCCGCTCTGGATGAGCGGGCAAAGCGAGAGAAAACACGATGAAGTACACGAAGATGCTCACGCGCGAAGACGCTTTGGCGCAGCGCAAATGGTTTGTCATCGATGCTGGTGACCAGGTCCTCGGACGGGTCGCGACCCGGGCCGCCATGCTGTTGCGTGGCAAGGGCAAGCCGAGCTTCACTCCGCATGTCGATTGCGGTGACTTCGTTGTGATCGTCAACGCCGGTAAGATTCGCCTTACCGGGGCGAAGGAAACCGACAAGCAGTATTACCGTCACAGTGGTTATCCGGGTGGCATCTCATCGATGCCGGTTTCGGAGATGCGCGAGCGTCATCCCGATCGCATCATCAAATTCGCGATCGAGGGAATGTTGCCAAAGAATCGACTAGGCCGGCAGCTCGCTTCGAAGTTGAAAGTGTACGATGGCGCGGATCACCCGCATGCGGCGCAGTTGCCGCAAGTGGTCGATCTGGCAGCAGGGTGATCAGAGATGAGTGAAGAAGTCGTCGAGTTCGTCAGCACTGGAAAGCGAAAGAGAGCGATTGCGCGCGTACGCATGCTCCCCGGCGATGGCCGCGTCATGGTCAACAAGCGCTCGCTCGAGGATTACTTCGGCCGCCCGACGTCTCGGATGATTGTCGAACAGCCGTTGGTCCTTACGGAGACCAAGGGCACGTATGACATTAAGGTCAATGTTTGCGGGGGCGGGATCTCGGCGCAGGCGGCGGCCATTCGTCACGGCGTGACCCGGGCGCTGCTCGAGGCCAATCCCGACTTTCGGCCGGTGCTCAAGAAGGCGGGATACATCACCCGCGATCCACGCAAAGTTGAGCGCAAGAAGTACGGTCGGCACAAAGCCCGTAAGCGTCCGCAGTACTCGAAACGCTAGTCTGGTACCGCCTCGGCTATTCGCTGTAGAGATACAGCGCAATGCCGA
>JAJCZJ010000018.1 GCA_029262455.1 Deltaproteobacteria bacterium
GCGCCCGGAAATCTAAACGCTCGCTGCGCCGTCTCGGGAAGTCTCGTGCTTTGACCTCGTCGTCCCATCACCACCTCAACTCAGCACCATGCACGTCTTACCACGACCCGTCGCAATCTGCAGAGAAAATCGACAGCCTCCGGCGGAGGGAGAGGGGAAGGCTCTCGGGTTGTCGGCAATTACTCGCATCGCAGCACCAAACCGACACCCCCTAACCAAGATGCCCCCCGTACCCCGTACCCTGTACTCCGTACCCCGCAACTAAGTACCCCGTACCCCGTACCCTGTACCCCGTACCCTGTACCCCGTACCCCGTACCCTGTACCCCGTACCCTGTACCCCGTACCCCGCAACTAAGTACCCCGTACCCCGCAACTAAGTACCCCGCAACGCTATAGAAGTCCCCTCCGCCGCTTCTCCCTTCGCGACATCGCCGACGAAAATCGCGCCAACAACCCGGGAGCGATCCGCTTGGCATAGTACATCCCCCACGCCTCGGGAGAGATCGGCGCGACGCCGCGATTCTTCTCGATCGCTTTGAGAATATTCTGCGCGACGCGTTCGGGACCGTAGTTGCGCTTCTGGTAGGCTTGGACCATGTCGGCGCGCATCTCCTCTGTATTGAGCGGACCGACGATGCGGCTCGACTGAGTGATCGGTGTGTTGATGATACCCGGGCACACGGTCGTAACTCCGATGCCGTACGGAAGGAGCTCTTCGCGCAGGGCCTCGGACATGCCAAACACCGCGAACTTGGTCGTCGAGTAGGCCGACAGCGTCTCCGTCGCCACGATACCAGCGGCCGACGATACATTGACCACGTGCCCCGAGCGGCGCTCCACCATGCGCGGGAGAAAGAAGTGACAACCGTGGATGACACCCTTCAAGTTGATGCCGAGGATCCACTCCCAGTCCTCTAGGCTCGTATGCAGGAATCCACCACCGAGGCCGACACCGGCGTTGTTCATCAAGATATCCACTGCCGGCACTGCCGCGTGCACCGTTTTCGCAAACGCCTCCATCTGCGCCCGGTCGGCGACGTCTACCTTCTGGCGCACGACCCGACGGCCGAGCGCTTCGATCTCCGCAGACACCTGGCTCAATCCCTCGTCACTCAGGTCACAAATGGCGAGATCGGCGCCACGCCTGGCAAAGGCCAGGGCCGTTTCCTTGCCGATGCCACTTGCGGCCCCGGTCACCAGAGCTATCTTTCCTTCGAGGTTCGAAATGTCCATTGTCGAGTCATACGGCGCTCTCGACAGTCCCGCAAGAATCAGCGACAGGAGATACCCATGGACGAGATCCAATTCGACGACATCGACGCCCTGCGGGCCAACGTCTCTGACGAATTCGGCGGCTTCGGAGATCAGGTCGAGGTAACCCAGGCCATGATCGATCAATTCGCAGAGCTCACCGGCGATCGACAATGGATCCACATCGACGTCGAGCGCGCCAAGAAAGAGAGTCCGTTTGGCCAAACCATCGCCCACGGCTTCCTGACCCTGAGTCTCTTGCCGACCCTGCGCACGGCAGCGACGTATCGCATCACGGGATACGGCAACGCGACGAATTACGGTTCCAACAAGTTGCGATTCATATCGCCGGTGCCGGCGGGTTCGAAACTCCACGCCCACTCCCGCCTCGTCGCAGTCGAAGCGAAACCGAAGGGCACCCAGGTCACACAAGAAATCGCCGTCCACGTCGTCGGCGGTGAGCGCCCTGCCCTGGTTTACAATATGATGGTTCTCTACCACCCGAAGGCCAAGGGCTAAGGCAAGGACTTGATCGCATTCGTCGGCGACGTCACCCATCGGATGACACGATGATCGCCCCCGTTGATCCGGCCGGAGAATACAAAGCCCTCAAGAAGCGCATCGACGCGGCCGTGCGCGAGGTGCTGGCGAGCGGTCAGTTCATCGGCGGCGTGCATGTAGAGGGCTTCGAGCAAGAGTTTGCGGCGTTCCTCGGAGCCGCCCACGCCGTCGGGGTCGCCAACGGCACCGACGCCTTGGAAGTTGCACTGGCGGCGTGCGGGATTGGGACGGGCGACAACGTCGCGGTCCCAGCATTCACCTTCGCTGCGACTGTCGAGGCAGTCGTGCGAGTCGGAGCCACACCCATCATCTACGACATCACCGAAAGCGACTTCTCGATCGACGTGCACGCCGTCGGCGAGTCCATCCGCGCCGGGCAGTCGATCGCAGCGGTGATCCCCGTACATTTATATGGACACCCTGCCGACATGGAGGGGCTACTCGCCTTGCAGAGCGAACACGGCTTCAAGATCGTCGAAGACGCCGCGCAGTCCCACGGAGCCCGCATTCAGATCGGCGGCGAGCGCAAGCGCGTCGGCAGGCTCGGCACGTTCGGATGTTTCTCGTTCTACCCAACGAAAAACCTCGGCGCCGCAGGCGACGCCGGCGCGATCGTAACCAACGACGAAGCTCTCGCGGCACGTGCCCGGCTCATCGCCAATCACGGCGATGCCGCGAAGTACACTCACGTGCTACCCGACGGACGCAATTCGAGACTCGACGCAATCCAAGCCGCGATCCTGCGGATCAAGCTCGAGCACCTGGATGAGTGGAACTCCTCGCGCCGCCGCATCGCCGCGCGCTACACCCAAGCCCTGGACGGCGTCGACGCGAGGCTACCGAGCGAACGTCCGGGCGCCGAGAGTGTGTTTCACCAATACGCCCTCCGCATCGCCAACCGAGACCAAGTCCTCGCAAAGTTACGCGAGCAAGGCATCGCCGCCGGAGTCCACTACCCCATCGCCATCCCCGACCAAGAAGGCTTCGCCGACTACGCCGACGACCATGCACAATATCCAACCGCCCGCCGAGCCGCCGACGAAGTGCTCTGCCTACCGATCTACCCGCTAATGAAAGACAGCGATGTAGAAACGGTGATCGAAGCAATCACCGCATTACTCGCATAGCCGAGCTGCGAATAACCCGAAAGCCTTCCCCTCTACCTCAGGCGGGGTACGGGGTACGGGGTACGGGGTACGGAAAAGAGAAATGATTCGCGACCTGAAGTACAGCGGATAACCTGAAAGCCTTCCCCTCTCCCTCCGGGAGAGGGTTAAGGGTGAGGGGATCGAAATGCCAACTTCCTTCTTGCCCTTGTGCCGCAGTGCTTCGCGTACACGCTCAAGACCTTTCATCCTCTCCCGCGCGCAATGCGGGAGAGAGGAAATGTTGTTGGGCTGCGCCCCCCATTCAGGATTAGTCGGCACCGTCCTCCAGGAGACGATGCGAACGAGGGGATAAAGACAACAGCTTGCAACAACCTTCCCTAACTTGCCGGCTCGCGGACAAGAATCCGAACGACCGTAGCCACCAACTCGCCGCGCGGCCGCTGAATCACCACCTCGTCATCGAGCCCCCGCCCCAGCAACGCGATCGCCACCGGTGAATCAGAACTGATGTGCCCGCGCTCGAGATCGGTCTCATCAGAACCCACGATGCGAAAGACCTGCTTCTCTCCTTCCTCATCCTCGATCTCCACCCAGCAACCGAAGTGAACGACACCATCATCCGCTGGCGGCTGCGGCGCGACCTTGAGCGCCTTGAGACGACGCGTGATGAATCCCAGCTTACGATGCACCGCACCCAGCTTCATCTTGCTGTAGGTGTACTCCGCGTTCTCCGAACGATCCCCCTCAGCGGCTGCAACCGCCACAGCATCGGCGAGCACACGACTCTCCGCCCACAGCTTGTCCACCTGGTTCTCAAGATCGCGATAGCCACCCGGTGTAATCAAACCAGGCTTCCGCGATTCGTCCGGCCGCGTGCGATCACGAGTTCCCATGCAACACCCACTACCCCACAGCGAAGCAACGACAACAAGCCGACGGCACGGCAAGACTTAGGCAAAGCCACGATGCCAGCGGTTTTCCCTGGAACCGGATGAACACGGATCAACACGGATATGGAGGGAGAGGCTCCCTACTTCGCCGAGGCTTCGGAGGCCAGGCCTGCCGAGCCGCGCAACATTACGAGTCACGAGTCACAAAGGATCTTTCAAAGCCACGGATGAACACTACGATCCGAGAAAACCAGATCCGCTACGCGGCTCGGGCGGAGCCTTGCCCTCCATTTATCTAGATTCACCTCCACCGACATCAACAACGAGCGCAGCGACCACCAACCGTAGCCTCAGCCTTGAGCCCGAACCTTTCTTTTCGATCCGTCTTCATCCGTCGCCAAATAAAATCGAATAGCCGCGAAACCGCGACCCGGGCAGATGGAAATCAGTAATTTCCCCAATTGAGATCGTCTAAGCACTTTCGTTAGAGGTCAGAAGCATCCCCGCTACGACCGCCACGATTGGAAGGACGGAGACCGACAAATGAACACTTTCCAACACACCACGGCACGGATCGCGGCATGGAACCTCGCCGGATATGACGGCATCCCGGACGAGCGCCTCGACAGCCAAGCAGAAGGCCTCGCCATGCTCGACGCCGAAATCGTCGTTTTCGTCGAGATCAACCCGATCACTGCGCTCGATGGACTGAGGAGCCGGCTCGCCGCCAAAGGTATCGATTACGACGGTGTCGTCTTGCAGCAGAACAACAAGCTCAACATCGGAGTGATGTTCAAGAACGGAATCACGGCAACCAATCCGTTTCTTCTCGATGGCTCCGACCTAAACAAAGACCGGCTGCGCCGAGCCCTCGTCGTCGACATGAAGGTCGGCAAATTCGACTTCAAACTCATCGCCGTCCACCTCAAGTCGAGTCGCGGTGCAGGAGACCAAGAGACACGCGACCGTCAGGCCGAAGTGATCGGTGACTTCATCACAGGACTGCAGGCGCAAAGCCGGGAAGACATCATCCTCTGCGGAGACTTCAACATGATTCCCGGACAGGATGTCAGTAACTTTCACCACCTCGGAGGCGCAGACCTCATGGACTTTTTGTCGTCCTGGGACCTCCAAGAGCGCTTTTCCCATATCCTGCCCAAGGGACGCGCCAACCTGCTCGATGGCTTCGCCATCAACCGTCGATTCTCCGGCGAGTATCTGCGCGGCAGCCTGCAGCTGTTCCCCATGCACTGGTGTATGGACATCGGCCGCGAGACCTTCCGCAAAACCGTGTCGGACCACCTGCCCTTCGTCGCCTCGTTCAGGATCGACAAGCAAAGCGGCGGATGAACCACTGAGCCAACGCGATCAGCACCCCGCAGAGCCCTGAGAAGCGCGACACATCCGCCGAAGCCTCAGCGAAGTGGAAGCACTCGGGGAGTAGGGACAGGTGACGCGACCGCAGAAGCGCAGGTGCAACCCGCGGCCCATGGCGTCTACTCAACAAGTTGCTATCCACCGCCCGGCCGTCCTACATGCCGGTCAACCAAAAGTGAGGGAAACATGAAACGAAGCCTGCTCACGCTCCTTCTCGTCTCCACTTTGGGCATCTCCGCATGCCACTCGATGCGCTTCGAGGTTACCGAGGACATGCCCACCGATACAGTCACAGAGCGCAAGAACTTCTTCCTCGTCGGGCTCGCACCCACCGTGGAGGTCGACGTTTCGACGAAGTGCCCCAACGGCGTCGTTGCGATCGAAGAAGAGACAACGTTCGTCGACGGGCTCTTCAACTTGCTCACGCTCAGTATCTGGACGCCGCGCACCACCACGTACCACTGCGCGAGGAGGAGCTCATGAGCAAACCGACCATCATCGCAGCCCTCATCCTGTTGGCCTTGGTCGCAAGCGGTTGCTATCGCACGAACTACATCAACTTCGGACCGCCACAAAAACACGCCGAAGCGCGCGCTCCGCAGGAACTTTCCGACGAGTACACAACAAACAACGGCTGGCAACACTTCTTCCTATACGGCTGGATTCCAGGACAGCGCAATTACGCGGTAGACGCGACGTGCGGCGGCGCGGATCGAATCGAGTCGATCAATACGCGTCAAACGTTCCTACAAGGACTCGTGCGGGCGGTCGCAGGGTTCTACATCAACATCTACTCGCCCTACAACGCGAAGATCGAGTGCAAACCGTAAACGCTGGGTACGGGAGCAATACCAAAACAGGGCAGAGACCATCCGAGAAAACCAGATCCGCGACGCGGCTCGGGCGGAGCCTCGCCCTCCATTTACTTCGAGACACCTCCACCGAAATCAACAACGAGCGCAGCGAGCACCACCCTTAGCCTGAGCCATTCTTTTGGATCAGCGTTCATCCGTGGCCGAACACCCGATCAGCGTTCACCTGCGTTCATCGGGCGTGGGACTTGGGACCTGGGACTCGCGGCGAAGCCGCGTCAATCGTCGATCCGCACCCGACGCACGCTAACCACACCGATTGCGCACAGAGCCATCGCGACGAATACAATTCCCGTCCACCCCAAGATCGGCGCCGCGGCTTGCGGCGCTACGATGAGCCTGACGGCGACCACGCCCCTGGTTCCCGACCCTGGACTGGTTTTGCAGTTCGGAGGCAGGGGCCCAGGGGTCAGTTGAATCACCACCGTGCCTTCATAGATTCCCGGGGCAAGACCCGTTGGATCCGCCTCGACTTGAACCTCCTGGGAGTTGGGCGGCGCGGAGGTATCGAGCACCGTTGTATCGATGGACAGCCACTCGCCCGCGGGGTCGACAACCATGGTTCCAACCGCACACGTCGGCGGGTTGAATTCGGTACTCGGTGTATAAACGAAGATCGAGCTCAGCGGCGCCGTGCTACCGACGATCGCAACCAAATCGGGCAGACTACAGTCGAGCTGATTGGGACCGTTGGTCCCGCCGGCAGCCGTGCAGTCCGTATCGTGATTAGCCGCAGCAGGACTGGCCATCACACAGCCCAAAACGGCCAACGCAACGAGACTTCGTGCTTTCATCCGAACGCTTCCTCTAGCTCCACAATAGAATTCAGCCAAATCCGTACTACTTTTTGTAGGACATGTCATCTTTTCAGTCCATCTCACAGCCCAAAACCAACCCCATTCAACGACGTACCCGAGACTTGGGACTTTGTGAGACTTGAGACTTGGGACTTGGTGAGACTTGGGACTTTGTGGGACGCCGAGGCTCGTCGCTTAAAACCCTCCGCGAACCGCACGAACCCGGTGCGCTCCGCCGGACTTACCATTCACACCGACGTCACCGTTGGTGCTGAAGTTGACATCCCACGCGTGATCGAGGTTGCTCGCCGATTCGGTTGACGACCAGTACACGCCGGCGTAGGTCGTCGGCTCGACAGCAGAAAAAGCAGGCAAGACCAGCGAAGAACCATCCGCGATCAAAAGCGTCTGCAACTCCATCATCGTCGGTAGACGCCAGCCTTTGGAGGAGGCGAAGAACGCAGAGTTCACAGTTGGAACAAACTCCGTGAAGACCGTTTCGCGTACGGGGTACGGGGTACGGGGTACGGAAAAGAGAAATGATTCGCGACCTGACCTACAGCGGATAACCCGAAAGCCTTCCCCTCTCCCTCCGGAGGCTGTCGAACAATGCAGGGTTCAAATCGTGGTTCTTGCGGGATGCGGAGGGAATCACTGTTTCGTCCGGATCGGTTGAGAGATAACGGAATGGAAGGCAAATCGCCAAGCCTGGCCAGGAAAACGAACCCAA
>JAJCZJ010000019.1 GCA_029262455.1 Deltaproteobacteria bacterium
GCGCCCGGAAATCTAAACGCTCGCTGCGCCGTCTCGGGAAGTCTCGTGCTTTGACCTCGTCGTCCCATCACCACCTCAACTCAGCACCATGCACGTCTTACCACGACCCGTCGCAATCTGCAGAGAAAATCGACAGCCTCCTCTGGGAGAGGGCCAAGGGGATCGAAATGCCAACTTCCTTCTTGCCCTTGTGCCGCAGTGCTTTCGCGCCCACGTTCAAGAACGAACCCTCACCCTTCATCCTCTCCCGCGCGCAAATGCGGGAGAGGAGATTTTGTTGGGCGTTGCCCGTCATTTCGGAGAAGATCGACAGTCTCTCCGGGACTTGTCGATTTGGAACCGCGAAACGAGTAATTGCCGACAACCCGAGAGCCTTCCCCTCTCCCTGCGGGAGAGGGTTAAGGGTGAGGGGATTGAAACGCCAACTTCCTTCGTGCCCTTGAGCCGCAGTGCTTTCGCGCCCATGTTCAAGAACGAACCTAGTCAAATGCCCAGGGGTCTACGCAGGGTTTACTGGCGGGTGGGACACGGCCCATCCGCGGCGACGCCAACGCCGGCGCAGCGTGCGCGGCAGGCATTGCCGTAGGTTTGTCGGTCGATGCCGCACACTGGTTCAAACACGGCGTCACAATTGCAGTCACTCCCGCAAAAACTGGCGCAGCCGCACGGGCTCGGACAGTTTGGATTTGGTGTGCAAGCGGTGCCGTCCGGACACTCGTCGCCGGGCTCGCAGCGGTCCGGACATGGCCCTTCGAAGAGGACCGATGCGCCGTGGCACTGAGCGTCTTCTCTGCCGCAGACATAGGTGTTGCCGTCGGTTCCGCAGACTGGGTCGGCGACGAAACAGTCGAACTCACACGCGGGCCCGCATTGCCCCTGTTGGCAAACGTTGCCGCCAGCGCAGTCGGCGTTGCATCGGCACTCGGTCCGACACTCGCCCTCGTGCCCGATCGCGACACCAGCACAACGCGCTTCGCAGGAATTGCCGTAGGTCTTGCCGTCGACGCCGCAGACCGGGTCGAAGACGTCGGGACAGTTGCAACCTTGGCAGAAGCTGGCGCAACCGCACGGTGAGTCGCAATCGGTTGCCTCACAGGTGTTGCCGCGCGGACAATCCCCGTCCGTGCGACAGCGTTGCGGGCACTCGCCTTCGAAGAGGACGTCGACGCCGTGGCATGCGGCGTCCTCCTGGCCGCAGCCGTAGGTCTTGCCGTCTGTGCCGCAAACCGGATCGAAAACGAGACAGGCGATGTCACAGGCCTGTGTACACTCGCTGTCGCGACAAACGGTTCCCTGCGGACAATCGGCGTTGCATTCGCACTCCTCACGGCAGGGGCCTTCGTGTTCGACCTCGATCCCGGCGCAGCGAGCTTCGCAGGCATTGCCGTAGGTCTTGCCGTCTGTGCCGCAGACCGGCGCGAAGATGTCGGGGCAAATGCAACTGTCGCAGAAGCTGGCGCAGCCACAGGGGCTCGGGCAATCGGCCACCGGATTGCAGGTGCTGCCGTTGCGACACGGCTCGTTCGCCGAGCAGGTCGCGCCGCACTCGCCTCCGTGCAGAACCTCTACGCCGTGGCACGCGGCATCGACGGCGCCGCAGCCGTAGGTGTTACCGTCGGTTCCGCAGACTGGATCCGCTACGAAGCAGGCGATCTGGCAAGCCGGGCTGCACTTGCCGTCGCGACACACCGCCTCGCCAGCGCAGTCGTCGTTGCACGAGCACTCACGACACTCACCTTCGTGAGCGACCTCGACGCCGGCACAGCGCGCTTCGCAGGCGTTGTTGTAGGTCTTGCCGTCGACGCCGCAGACCGGATCGAAGACGTCGGGGCAAACGCACGGTTCGCAGAAGCTGGCGCAACCGCACGGGTCAGGGCACTCTTCGACCGCTTTGCAAGCGCCGTCTGCGGGGCAGGGTTTGTCGGCGGAGCAAACTCTTTCACACTCGCCTTCGTGGACCACCACTGCACCGTGGCACTCGGCGTCGACCTTGCCGCAGAAGTATGTGTTGCCGTCGCTGCCGCACACTGGATCGGCAACGAGACACTGTACCGAGCAGGCGGGCCCGCATTGGTTGTCGCGGCAGATGGTGTCGCCGGGGCAGTCGTCGTTGCAGCGACATTCCCCGCGGCACTCGCCTTCGTGGGCAATTTCGACTCTGGCGCATCGCGCTTCGCAGGCGTTGCCATACGTCTTGCCGTCAAGACCGCAGACTGGGGCGAAGACATCGGGGCAGACGCACGGATCGCAGCGGCACTCGCCGTCGTGAACGACGCGAACGCCGGCGCAGCGCGCTTTGCACTCGTTGGCGTAGGTTTGACCATCACTGCCGCAGACCGGATCGAAAATTGCCGGGCAGTCGCAGCCGGAGGACCCGCAGGAGTCTTTGCATTGTTCGAGCGTGAGGAAGTTGTTGTCGTTGCCTTGGCATCCGCCGTAGAGGAAACGTTCGCACTGGTCGGTTTCTTGATTGAAGAACCAGCGCGGGATCGCTGCCTCGCAAGGGCCGACGACTTGGGGCTGTTCGCAGATCGGAGTGTCGTCGCATCGTTCTTCGCAGGCTTCGGCCGTCTGGAAGTTGTTGCGGTTGCCGCCGCAGCCTCCGTAGATGAATCGCTCGCACCGACCGCTTTGCGAATTGAAGAACCAGCGCGGGATTGCCGCGTCGCACGGCCCGACTTCAGCCGGCAGGCGACAGACGTTGGGCTCGTCCGTACAAGTGGCGATTGGTGGACACGGTTCGAGCCCACATGGGACGTCGAGAAGCTCACAGCTTTGTCCGTCCGGGCAGGGGAACCCGCGGCACGTGTCGGCGCAATACGGGATGACCTGGCCGTCTGGCGATTGGAAGACGCGGCACTCTTGGTGCGCGCGACAGAGCACGGTGTCGCACGGATTTGGTTCGCCGCATGCTTCGCGACACTCACCCTGAGTTTGGAAGTTGTTCTCATTGCCGCCGCAGCCGCCGTAGATGAAGTCGTCGCAGCTGTTGGTTTCGCTGTTGAAGAACCAACGCGGGATGGCAGCCCGGCACGGGCCCGGCTCGACTGGTAGTTGACAGATCGCAGGATCTTCAACGCAGCGGGCGATTGGCGGACAGGGTTCTCGGATGCATAGAACATCTTCGAGCTGACAAGTCGTCCCGTTGGGACAAGGGAAATCTTCGCATGTATCGGCGCAGAACGGGATCGGTCCTTGGTCGGGGTCGTCAAACACCAGGCATTTCTGATGTGGGCGGCACCGAGTATCAGCGCATCGGCTCAAGCCGCCGCAGGCGTCGCTACACAGATTTTCTGATTCGAAATTGTTGGCGTTGCCGCCGCATCCGCCCCAGGTGAAGGTCTCGCAGCGATTGGTGTCTTCGTTGAAATACCAGCGTTGGAACGCTGCCAAGCAGTCGCCCGATTCTGGTTCCAATGCGCACAACCCCGGTTCGGGCACCTTGTGACACATCGGCTCGCACTCTTCGTCGCCGGGTTCTTGATCACTTTGTGCACAGGCGCAGACAAGGCCGGGTTCGCAGCGTTCCTCTTCGGCGGGATGGGTTCCGATGTTGCAGCTGACGCCTTCCGGGCGATGCTCGCTACAAGTTCCGGCGCCGGACGCGTCGCGCTGGCACCAACCGGGCGAGCATTCTTCATCCGACTCGCAACCTTCGACGCATTCGCCGTCGCGGCAGTTCAGACCGTCTCGACATTCGTCGTTGGACCGACAACGGCGCATGCAATAGCCACCGCTGCCGCAAAACTGTTGGGCACTGCAATCCGCGTCGGATCGACACTCGGGGCAGACGCGCGAGCGCGCGCCGCGCATGAAGGCGCGCAGGTCGCGCGCCATCGGGCCGACGTGGATGAAGTCGCAGGCGCTGACCTCAATCACCGGCTCGTCGCTCTCCGTATCGGCGAGTCGGCCGGACAGCAACACGGACACGTTGGGGCCGACGGGCAACTCGGTGCCGCACATGGCCGTAGACATCGGCGTGACGACGCTGACGATCTTTCCGAGATCGGGCCCCTTGAGCACGCGAGTCGGCCGCAAGTGGTAGACCCGGTGTCCCTCCTCGCCGAGCTCGCGCAGCACTTTGCCGCGGAGCACGACATCCGCCTCCGCGAAGTGCTCGCAAAAAGTCCTTTGCTCGCAAGAGCAAGCATCGACGGCCGGCGGCGAGGCGAGGCCCATAACTGCAAATAGCGCTGCGAACGCAGCGCTGCCAGCGAGCTGGCGAAAGTGACCAGATACCTGATTGAACATCGAATTCTCCCGACGCGGCGTCACGCGACAACTTTTGTTTGGTCGACCAATACTGCCGATTGCCCCGGCTGCGCAAGACGAAAAATGGTTCGCCCCGGAGACGCACAAACCGGCGTAGTGGTGGACCGGAACCCCAGCGGCAAACTCGGTCATTTTACTGCTGCATACTTACGTTTTTTTCGGTTTTGGTGCGGGGCGGGGATGTTTGCGTTAAGGCGTACCCACCGGCTCTGGCTGGGACGTTGACTGTCTTCGATTCACCAGTCATCCATTGTCGCATGATCGATGCGCATTGGAGGCTGGCACTGCTGGTGTTGGTGGGTTGTTTTGCAACGACTGCTGCGGCGGAGATCAAGGGGTACGACGACGATCTTTCGGACGCGACCGTGGCGGTGGTGGTCGATGTCGACCCGGTGAGTGGCGCTCGTACGATTCCGCCTGAATACGCAGCCTGCCCCGGTGGGGAGAACCCGGTCAACACGGCGTTCGGCGTCGGCTTCACGAGCGGGTACGCGTTCGTGCCGGCTTCGAATGGTGCGTCGCTGTCCGGGACGACCGGCGATGCGACGCTCTACGGGTTGGAGTTCGAAGGTGCGGACATCTATCTCTACACCGTCGCCGACGAATTCTGCGCGACGGGTACACGCGTCGGCACGCAACCGGTCGGTCACCCGAATCTCGAGTCGCTGACGTATTCGTGTCTTGACGGCTTCTTGTACAGCGTCGCGTTCGACACCGACGCACACGTCGGATATCTCGTCCGCATCGATCCGCAGACCGGCGTCGGTGTTCGCCAGTCATCGGTTTCCATGCCGCGCGATGTCTGGATCGTGGGGCTTGTGTACAATGCAGACACGGGCGGATTCCTCGGTGTTTCCAACGGCTTCGGTGCGCGGAATTTCCAAGAGTTCTATTTGATTACGGTCGATGGGACCGCGATTGTTATCGGTCCGACCGGCACCGCACCGCAAGCCCTGCAGAGTCTGGTCAAGGACGGGAGCGGTAGACTCCTGGCCGGCGGACAGATGCTCTACCATGTCTCTTCGACGATGGGCCTGACTCCGATCGGTTCTGAATTTCCGGGTACGCTCTGGGCCCTCGCCGAGCGCGACGCGATTTGTGGTCCCTTTATCACACCTACAGTGCCGCCGACGCAGCTTCCGAGCAGTACGCCGACGGTGCCCCAGTCGACTCCGACTCCTACCAATACGAGGGCACCGACCGCGACGCCGACGCGGGTTCCACCGGTGGTGACCACCGGTGGAATCGGACCCATGGACACCATGATCGAGGTCGAGGACATCCGTTTTTTGCCGCCGCGCGGTACGATGCGGATCGGCGATGAGGTCATCCGCTTCGACGGTTTACGGGAGGTCGGTGCCGCGGTGGCTGGCAACGGCACGCCCGTGCCGGGAATTCTCCTCAACGTTCAGCGGGGCGTCGACGGAACCACCGCGGTCGCGCATGCAGCCGGAAGCCAAGTGATCTTTCTCAAGCCGGGATGCCCCGGTGATTGTAACAACAACGATGCCGTCTCGATCAGCGAGCTGGTCGTCGGCGTCAACATCGCGCTGAACAGGGCGCCGGTCGATCGCTGCTTGGAGATGGACGTCAACGGCAACGGTTCGGTGTCGATCAGCGAACTCGTCGGCGCCGTGCGTGCCGCACTAGAAGGCTGTTGAGGCGGGTTTTGGCGCGAACGGACTCGATTTCGGCACACTGCCTGCGGCGCTCTATTTGACGGGGCCTTCGCCGGTCGCGAACCAGCGGGCTGCGTCTGCGCCGAGCTTCTTAACGGCGCGCTGTTCGTATTCTTCGCAGTCCTCTGCGGTCAGGGTTTCGCTCCAGCGGCCGTTGACGCCCTTGTTGATGAAGACGCCGGCGCCGGCGTCCCAGAAAGCGCCGCCCAGCGGGACGCTCTTGGTCGCGTTGGCCTTCATCCAGTCGAAGCGGCAGTACTCGACGATGGTGTCCCAGCGGCTCTCGTCGATCTTGATATCGAGAAAGCTGGCGATGCGCCGCATCTCGCCCGGCATGTCGTTCTTGAGTGTCGTGAAATGCACCAGCAAAATGTTTGGCAGTTCCCGAATCTCCCACCAGCTCCGCGCGTTGTCCCAGAATGACCAGAACGGGAACCCGTCGCGATCCATCCAGTCGCGCCAATATTGACGGATGTCGTCGGGTGGTGGTTCGATCGGCGGACCGACTCGCCCCGGGGTCTCGTTGAGGGCGTCGTACCAGCTTTGATTGGCGTTGACGTGGTGGTTGTAGAAGCTCCACACGACGTCGCGTGCGTCGCGACCGATGTACACGTACTTGGCCTTTGGCGAGTAGACCAGAGCGTCGACCGGCAGGTGCGTTTTTAGAAAGCGTCGGTGCGTCTGCGCTTCGACCACCGGAAGTTTTATCTCCTTGGGTGGTACGCGCAGGTCCAGCCAAGGGGACATCTCGGCGACTTCCAGTTCCGGATCGCCGCCGAACATCATCTGCGCAAGGATCTGCTGCATCCACGTCGTGCCTGACTTTGCATAGGTTGAAATGACGATGTCGTCGTCGCGAAACACTAGATCGTTCCAGATCGTCGAGTCGAAGTGATGGCTGTGGATCTCGCGCGTCTTCTCAGGCCACTGCATCGGATGATTCGCCCCTCCGCCGATCTGTTGGATGCGTTCGGCCAGGTCTGTTTGCCAGAAGATGCGCGTTCCGACAAGGCACTGAGCAACGCCCTGGCAACGAATAGGATGGATTGTGCCGGTCCGATCATCGTAGTTCCTTTTTTAAAGGCAATGTGTCTTGTCAGACACGGGTTGCCGCGCCTATGTGTGTTTGGATGAGAATCGGTCGGGTCTTTGGGGTTTTCTTTGCGTGCGGCTTGGTGGCGGGCTGCACAGCGACACGAATTGAGGGCGGCGCGTCCGAGGTCGACCTTTCTGCGGTCCTGTTCGGAAGTATTTCCGGAGGGTACAAGGACGAGCTCGCGGCTGATCGACGGCGGCGCGCAGAGAGGCTCCAGATCGCAGAAAAGCTGGAGGTCCGTTTGGAAGGGTGGCTTGCCGCACTCGATCGCTGGGGCGGCAACGACGTGGTTTCCCTCGAGATCGATCGTTTCCGGTTGCCCGCCGTGGCGAGGGGACTCACCGCAGGGTTCAAGGGCAACGACTACCTCGGTGTCGAAGTGACCGTCATGCGAGACGCGGTTGCCGTAGTTGCGTTTCACGCCGAGCACCAGCTTGGCGCAGGCGATCGCTCGGTGACTGCGAACTATTCAGCCAACGCGGCACTCACTCAGCTCGTGGATTCAGTGGCCTGGGCCGTCTTGTTGGAGCTTACCCCGCCAAAGATGCGCAAGCCGGTCTTCGAAATTGGCAAAGCCGCGGAGGTGCCGAAGGCGATCCAACTGCTCGAAGAGTGCGGAGAGTTGTCGTACGCAGAGTCCCTGGGGTTTGTGGCGAAGGGGTTGATCCCTGCTTCGATCGCCGCCGGCGCTGAAACACGCCGCCTCAAGCGAGCCCTCGGCGGCGATTTGCCGAAATGTTACTGAGTGCGACTACATACTTCCTTTGGCACTACCGCACTCGATCCGATTTGCGGGAACGCAGAGTCGGTCGGCCTTCGAGGTATTGCTCTCGATCGCTCCGCGCAGATCGTGAGTGTGTAGACCGGAGCGTTTTTGGTGCTTGGGCTCGCCCGATGCCCTCTTTGCCTAGAAGCAGACGAGGTGCGCGTCTGGGTTCCTGATGACAGACCCATCGACTTCGACCGGATTGCAGAGAGACTCCAGTTTTTTCAGGTCGTAGTTCCGATCCTCGAAAGCATCGGTCACGGGTTTCGATTCAATGCCCTGGAACGAACTGGGGCGTTTGACGCGGTAACAGAGGAAGTTCTCCAGAGCGTGTTTGGCTGGGTCGAGCGGCGCGCCGATAGCTGCAGTCGAGCTCAGCAGCGTCGGCAGAAGTAGGGTCGAGGCCTTCACTGTGTTGAGGTGGAGCTCTCGAGCCGCGTGCTCACGAGGATCTCGCGCTTGAGGTGCTTTTCCGCCGTCTTCGACCGTTTTGCCTTGTACGCATTCATGTGGGTGGAGTCGTCAAAAGGAGGTTGCGCGAGATCGAGTGGCACGCCGATGGCGGCGGGCTGAACTTTTCGGACCCTTTTGCCTTCCTGCTTTTGTAGAGCATGAAGCTGTCGATTGGGGGGAGGGCTGTCGCAGTGGATGCGACGGAAGCCGCTCCTAGGTGCGGCTCGCGATGTATTTGGCGTAGCCGTCGGCGAGTGTTCGGAGATCGGGATCCTGCTCGAACATCGGCTCGAACTTCTCTCTCGCCTTCTTGCGTTTGGCTGGGAAGTATTCGGTCGGCCAATAGCCTTCGTGTGGTTCGTATGACTTGAGCACGTTGCGGGCAACGGTCGCTTTGTGCACTTCGTCGACTCCATCGGCGATGCCCATGGTGGGAGCTGCGGCGTACATCGCCTGGATGGGAGTTAGGTTCGTCGTGCCGAGCGAGCCGAGGATGTGCAGGGCATTGAACGATACTTCGCGAAGAACCTTGGCCATGGTGTATTTGACGGCGGCAATATCGGTGCGGGTTTCCTGGGTGCTGGTATTGTCGATCTTCCACGCAGTCTCGAGCACGTAGAGGCGCAACATTCGAATCGACGCGTAGGAGTCGGCAATTTTCTCCTGCACCATTTGGTGGTCGGCGATGATCTTGCCGTGTGACTGGCGGCTGAGCGAACGCTCGCACATCATGTCGAACGCCAGCTTGCACTGCGCGATGGTGCGCATGGCGTGGTGGATCCGTCCGCCGCCGAGGCGACGTTGTGCGAGGACTCTCGCGCCGTCCTCGGGGCCGAGGAGATGGTCGGCGGGCACGCGCACGTCGCGGTAGATGATGTGGTTGTGCGATCGTGGCTCCGGCATGATCTCCACGCCGGGTGTGCGCCGCGGTACGACGAACATGCCGTTCGTACACATGACGAAAAGGATGTCGGCGACGCGGCCGGCACTGGTGAACCATTTCTCGCCGTTGATCACCCACTCGTCGCCATCGCGCTTCGCGTGTGTCTTGAACAGTTTGGGATCGGAGCCGCCCTGGGGTTCGGTCATCGAGTAGGCCGACCAGATCTCCTGGTTCAGCATCGGCTTCAGCCAACGCTCCTTCTGCTCGTCGGTCCCGTAGGCAGCGAGCATCTCCATGTTGCCGGTGTCCGGCGCAGCCGCTCCGAAGATCTGCGGCGCCGAGCCGTAGCGCCCGAGGATCTCGTTGAGCAGCCCAAGCTTGAGCTGCCCATATCCAGGGCCGCCCAGTTCCTCGTCGAGAAAGAGCGCCCACAACCCCTGCGCCTTGACCTCATCTTGCAAGGGTTTGACCAGCGCCTTGATCTTCGGGTCCTTGGAGCGAACGGCGTAGGGGAAGATCAAATCGAGTGGTTCAATTTCTTCCCGGCAGAATCCCTCGACCCAATCGAGCTTCTCCTGGAACTCAGGTTCTGTAGAAAAATCCCAAGCCATTTTCTCTCCTCAGCTATCTCGTCGGTCGTTGCCGACGCGTACACGGTTTGCGCCCTGGTTTCTCGTCTGAACTCGTCGCGCCTGGTGGATGTCAGGAACGGTCCTCGATGTTGCGGTCGGTATCTTGGAGCAACTCACGACGGGTGTCCAACCGTGCGCCAGACTGGTTGCGTGTCGGAGTACTTTACACTGCCGACAGTCTGAATCTTGTTCTTCGCCAGGATTCTACGCTGCGGCCTCTACCTCTTGAGACTTCGGCGTCACGTGCGGCGGGGATCGCACTGACGATCAGCCTACGACGAATGCTGAGTTGGTAGTAGTGAGTCATCCGGGAACAAACCCGCCACGACTGTGGAAGCCTCTTTTTCAACACAAAGACACGAAGACACGAAGGCGGCGGACCTTGGTTCGACCCCGATGCTGTTTTGCCGTCCGCGGAAGTTGGACCATAGAGCCGCTTGAACTAAGAGACACTTGTCGGGCCATGAAGGAGGGGCAAGATGGCCTACGGTTCTGTCGGGCGGCCTTCGCTCATCCAGGCGGTCATGCCGCCGTCGAGGTTTTTTACGTTGCTGTAGCCGAGCGACTTGAGCAGCAGCATCGCCGTCAGCGAAATCTTGCCGACGTTGCAGACGGTGAGGATCAGTTGGTCTTTGTCTTGCGGCAGTGCTTCTGCGCTTCCTCCCGAGTTCTGCAGCTCTTCCAGGGGCAGGTTGATTGCGCCTTCGACGTGTTCGTCTTCGTACTCGGCGGGGGTGCGAACATCCATTAGAACTGGTTCCTGGTCCAACAGGTCGTCAACCTCTCCCATGTCGACCAGGTCGCGCGAGTTGCGGGCGTTTTCTCGCAGTTGCTCGATGAGCCGGTCGCTGACGGCTGATCCGGAGGATTCGCCTGCGGCCGGCGCCGGGAACAGATGTGGCAGGTGCTTGCGTACGCTGCTGGTGTACTTGAACACGGAGTCGGGGAAGATCACTACGACGACGTTGCCGGGCTTGTCGTCGATCAGCTTGAACGCGCCCGCCAATGCCATGCCGGAGCTTGGTCCGGCGATGATGGACTCTTCTTGGTTCAGTCGCAGCGTCAGGTCGTAGGCCGTCTTGTTGTCGATCTCGACGGTGCCGTCGTATTCATCGGGGGTGTAGAAGTCCGTCTGGTTGAGCTGTCGAACACTGCGCACGCCGGGAATGTCGTGACCCTCGGCCGGGTGAACCCCCATCACCTTGACGTCCGCACGTTGCTCTTTCAGGAAGCGCCCGGTTCCGGTGATCGTCCCGCAGGTTCCGAGCCCGGCGACGAAGTGTGTCACGCTTCCTTCGGTCTGCTTCCAGATTTCCGGCCCGGTTGTACGGTAGTGCGCGGCTGGGTTCGCTTTGTTGCCGTATTGATTGAGATTGTGATGATTGGGCTGCTGGCCCATATCGAGAGCCATCTGAATGGCTCCCTCCGGGGCGCCCGGCGCTGGGCACAGGTCGTCGTTGAGCTCGATCACTTCGCAGCCGAAGAACCGCAGCACCGCACGCTTTTCCGCCGGGATCGCATCGGAAAGCGGCGTCGCGAGCTTGTAACCCTTGGCGTTGGCGATCATCGCCAAACCCATGCCGGTGTTACCCGAGGTCGGCTCGACGAGCTTTTCAGTTCCGGTCAAGGTACCGCTCTCGATCGCGTCGGCGATGAGATTGGCCGCGACCCGGTCTTTGACCGAGCCGAACGGATTGTGCCATTCGAGCTTGGCGTAGACCGTGGTGTGCTCAAACGGAGTCACCCGGTTGAGGCGCACCAGCGGCGTCGGGTTGTCGGCGTTGGAGAGCAGTCCCAACATCGAGTCGTATACACGTAGTTTGTGATCGTCCATTGCGAGGCCCTCAGCTGATTCGATTTTGGGAAGCCTAGGACACGAGTCCTTGGTTCGAAAGTCCCCTGTCGGCGGGAGCCCCCAACGCTCGTTGCCGGCGCTCGTTGCCGACGCTCGTTGGATGACGCAGAGCGTAAGAGTGGGGGGGTTGCCCAGAAGGTCGAGAAGGCCACGGATAAACACGGATTGGCCCGAGGGCGAAGCATCCGTGTTTATCGGTGTTCATCCGTGGCCGAGAAACTCTCCGACCTCGCAGACGGGTCTGATTCCACGGTTGGCGAGTCTCGGGGCTGGCCCAAAACGGTGGGGGACCTTGCCGGTCCACTTTATTGGTGCTTGTCTCAGGTTCTGATGAATCATCCCAGCTCTAATGACGAACCGACAATTGGGGGTCGCCGATGACCACTTGGAAAGAGACTTTAGGAACTTCTATCCCGCCCGTCCTGGGCCACGAGATCGACTCTTACGAAGAGGCTTTCGAGGGCAAGCGCGAAGGTAGGATCGAGAGCACGGTTTTTGCGGAGATGCGGCTGCGGCGCGGGGTCTATGGCCAGCGCTACGACAACGGTCAACGCTACGATGGTGAGGAGACTCGCGCGCTGAACTACCCCTGTGGCGACCTCGAGAAGGGGCCGGATACGGTTTGGGATGCGCCGGGAATGATGCGGATCAAGATCCCCTGGGGCGGCATGTCGACGGCGCAGATGGAAGCGCTCGCGGAAGTTGCCGAGGAGTACTCCGACGGGATCCTGCACATTACGACCCGCCAGGACGTCCAGCTGCACTTCGTCCATATCGAGGACACCCCGGATCTCATGCGCCGTCTGGCGGCCGTCGGGATCACGACGCGAGAAGCCTGCGGCAATGTCGTTCGCAATGTGACCGGTTGCCCGCGCTCGGGCGTCTGCTCGACCGAGACCTTTGACGTCACACCCTACACCCAGGCGATCCACGAGTTCGTGTTGGGGCATCCGGACGGCCAGAATTTCGGCCGCAAGTTCAAGATTGCCTTGTCGGGCTGCGATACGCAGAGCTGTGGCCTGATTCGCATCCACGATGTCGGTGGGATTGCCCGAACCCGCGAGATCGACGGTGAGCTGAAGCGCGGTTTCGAGGTCTATGTGGCAGGTGGCCTCGGTGCGGTGCCCTATCAGGCGCAGCTGTTTGAAGAGTTCATGCCGGAAGAAGAGATCCTGCCGACGATCCAGGCGATCGGGCGGGTCTTTGCGCGACTCGGCGAGAAGAGGAATCGCATGCGCGCGCGGCTGAAATTTCTCGTCAAAAAGCTGGGCTTCGACGAGTTCAAGCGTCTCGTCCTCGAAGAGCGAGCCGTGTTGGACGAAGACCATCGATGGACCGCCTTTCTCGCCGATCTCCACGAGTGGGATGACAAACCACTGAAGCCCGCCGCACCGCTCCCCGAAGGTGATTACCCGGCAGAGTTTGCAGCTTGGCGACAGGACAGTGTCATTCCGCAGCGCCAAGAGGGCTACGCAATGGTCACGGTCGGCCTTCCTCTCGGCGACCTGACGTCTGTGCAGATGCGCGGGCTGATCGAGCTCGTCCGCAAGTACACCGGCGACACCTGCCGCAGCACCATCGAGCAGGATATCTTGCTGCGTTGGGTCAGCCTGTCCGACCTGTACGATGTGTATAAGGACCTCGCTGCGTTGGGCTTGGCGCGGGCCGCGACCGGTACCATCGCGGACGCAACCGCATGCCCCGGGACCGATACCTGCAAGCTTGGGATCTCGGCGTCGCGTGGGCTGATCGGCGAGCTGAACGCGCGCCTGTCGGCGAAACTCGAGACGCTGGATCCAGCGGTCCGCAATATTCGCGTCAAAGCCAGCGGTTGCTTCAACAGTTGTGGCCAGCATCACGTTGCCGACATCGGGTTTTGGGGCGTCAGCCGGAAGATCCGCGGCCAACTGGTGCCGCATTTTCAACTCGTGCTCGGCGGTCAATGGGCGAATAACGGTGGCTCGTATGGTTTGGCGATCGTCGCGATTCCGTCGAAGAATGTGCCGGAAGTTCTCGACCGCGTGCTCGACCACTACGTTGCCGATCGCCAGGGAGACGAGAGCTTCCACGACTACGTCACGCGCATCGGCAAGAAGGCGGTGCGCGAGCAGGTCAAGGATCTTACCGAAGTCCCCGACTTCGAGCAGGACTCCAGTTACTACTTCGATTGGGGTGATTATCGTCGTTACACGGTTGCGGACATCGGCAAGGGCGAGTGTGCTGGAGAAGTCGTGGAGTCGACGGAGTTCGATCTGCAGGCGAGCGAGCGAGAAGTTTTTGAGGCGCAGACCCTCCTGGACTCGGCCGATGTCAGCGGCGCTGCGGACATTGCCTACCGTGCGATGTTCCTCGCCGCCAAGGCCCTGACTCGGACTCAGAACCCGGCAGTCGGCGAAGATTCCGAAGTGATCGTCGGGGAGTTCCGCACGCGCTTATACGATACCGAGCTCATCTTCGATAAGTACGCCAAGGGCAAGTTCGCCGATTACTTCTTTCGCGCACACGACGAAGTGCAGGAGAAGGTCCCCGCTTCGGCAGATCTCGCTCGCACGCGCATCGAAGAGGCGCAGTTGTTCGTCGAAGCGGCGCACGCCTGCTTCGACCGGATGGGGTAGCAGCGGATACAGCGTGCGGCGCTTGTCGGCCGCCGCGATGGGATGTGAAGCTTGAAAGAGGCTGTGCCCGCGAATCGACCAACTTGGCTCGAGCGGGTTCTCAACGTTTTCACGGAGGTTCAGGCGGGCGAGGGGCGACCGGCCCTCGCCCTTCTTGGCAGCGTTTTTCTCGTCCTCTGTGCGTATTACTTGATCAAGCCGGCGCGCGAGGGGTGGCTTTCAGTCTCCGTGGTCGCCGGCCTGTCGAAGATCGAGGTCAAGGCTTACTCGAGCTTTCTTCAAGCGGTGCTGCTGATAGCCGCCGTCGCTGTGTACTCCCGCATGGCGGCGACGTTGAGTCGCCGCCGGCTGATCGCGGTGGTTACGGTGGTCTTCGCCGCTGAATTGCCTCTGTTCTATTTGATGCAGCCGGGATTACTGGCGACACCGGTGCCTTACGCCGGAATTCTGTTCTATCTTTGGGTCGGGATCTTCAACGTTTTCATCGTTGCGATGTTCTGGTCGTTCGTCGCCGACTACTACGATGTCGAGGAAGGCCGCAGGCTGCTGCCCCTGGTGGCGATCGGTGCGACGGCAGGCGCCGTCGCCGGTTCTTCGATTACTTCGTATCTCGTCGGCACCGGCATCTTCGACACGTTTGATCTCCTGTTGTTGGCGATTCTGCCTTTGATCGCTGCCGCTCTCATGGTTCGCGGTGTTGCGGCCGAGCAAGGAGAGTTGTCGAAAGACGGACCGGCTGCCGGCACGAGTGATTCGAGCCCGTGGAGCCTGATCGGCGAACACCCATACCTCTTGACCGCGGCGTTGCTGACGGTGGCGTTTGCCTGGGTCGCCTCGAACGGCGACAACCTTCTCTTCGGCGTCGTGCAGTCTGTGTTGCTGGACGAAGCGACTGCCGCTGGGCTGGATGAGGAGGCCTTGCAGCAGTTTACCCGGGAGCGGACGACTGCGTTCTACGGGGATCTTTACTTCTGGGTGAACCTGCTGGCCCTGCTGTCGCAGGCTTTTTTGGCCTCGCGTTTGCTGCGCTACGGCGGATTCACGGCACTGATCATGTTCCTGCCGGTTGTTTCTGTCATCACCTACGCCTCGATCGCTTTGTTCCCGACTCTGGCGGTGATCAAAGCGCTGCGGGTGGCCGAGAGTTCGAGTACCTACTCGGTGAACAACACGGCTCGACACGTGCTTTGGCTGCCGACGACTTCTGAAATGAAGTACAAGGCGAAAGCGGCGATCGATACGACTTGTGTTCGCTTCGGTGACGGGCTCGCGGCAGTGACGGTTCTATTGGGGGTGCGGCTACTAGGAGTTTCGAACCAAAGTCTGATCATCTTCAACGTCGTTCTAGCGCTCTGTCTCGTCGTGCTGGCGTTTCGCCTGGCGAGAGAGCACTCTAATATTATTCTGGCTGAGGACTCATGAAGAACACAGCGATTCTACTCATCACTTTGCTGACAAGTGTATTGGTGGCCCCCCCCGGTGCGGCTTGGGGTCGTGACGTTCCGCGTCTACGCCAACTCCGAGCGCCCGAGTTTCAGGCCGGTCTCGACAAGACCCTGCGGGACATTGGGCTCTGGGGGGCGGTTCGAGATCGCAAGCTCGCAGTGTCTGTGGTCGGAATGGAGCGTGCGGACTGTCCGCGGGTGGCCACGGCCAACGGCGACCTCATGATGTATGCCGCGAGCTTGCCGAAGATCGCCATCGCTTTGGCGGTGCTGCGCAAGGCGCAGGACGGTGGGCTGGTGCTCACGTCGGATGCCCACTCTCTGCTTCACTCGATGATTCGCAGATCTTCGAATAGCGCGGCGACCGAGCTGCTATCCCTGGCCGGCCCCAACTACATCAATGACTTACTTCGCCGCGAGGACTACCGGCTGTACGATCCGCAATGGGGCGGTGGGCTCTGGGTCGGCAAGCCCTATGGCCCGGCCCCGGCGTTTCGGCGCGACCCGCTACACAATATTTCGCACGGTGCGACAGCCATGCAGGTGGCGCGATTCTTCTATCTCCTCGATACCGGCGAGCTGCTCAACACGGAGATGAGCGCGTTGATGAAGGCTATCCTGCGCGACCCGGGCATCGAGCACAAGTTCGTGGCGGCGCTGCGCCAGCGCCACCCGAAGACCCGGTTTCTCAGAAAGTCAGGGACCTGGCGCACGTACCACGCCGACGCTGCAATGATCGAGCACGACGGTCTGCGTTATGTCTTGGTAGGTCTGGCGGAATCGAAGAGTGGCGAGCAATGGCTGCGGCGCCTTGCCGCCGGCGTGGATGAACTGATGGTGCGGATGCCGCCGCGTTGTGCGCCGCCCGGAGCGCGCCGCCGTCCCTAGGAACCCGTTCAAGGCGCCGGGTGGTCTGCATCTTCGGACGGGATTTCTGTCGCCGGCACCTCTGTCGCCGGGATTTCTGTTGCCGGCACCTCTGTCGCCGGCACAGGGTGTCGGGCTGTGATCATCTTGTGGATGGCTGTCGCCAGTGCCTGGTGGACGCCGGCTGAGTTCTTGCGCAGCACGTTCGAGTTGACGACGACCATGTATCGGAGGCGCGGTGCAGTGGCGGGCGATTCGACGATCGCGACGGAGTTCATCATGTTGACGACGTTGCCGTGGTACTTCGTGCAGGTGAAGCCTTCCTCCGGCGCACACTTGTAGAGAGACCCCGATTTGAAGAACACCGCTGCGTCTTGCAGAGCGGGTGACGACGCGTAGCGAATACGGCGGTCGGTCAGGTAGAGCAGGCGTTTGAGCTCGAGGCTGGAGAAGTCGTCGACCAGACGCCCTTGCTCCATGCGCACGAGCAGCCGCATCATGTCGCGGGCCGTGGCCGAGCTGTTGGATCCGGGGATGCGCCGCTTTGCCTCAGCGGTGAAGAATCCGCCCTGTCGAAGCTTGTCGATGTCCAGGCCGTTGCGCGTGACGGGTGTTTGCAGCCCGTCAATCAGCAAGGCGCTGAGGGTGGACTTGTCGGTTTGGCTGAGAAAGGAGCGCATCGTTTCCAACGGCGCCGGATAGTCGCGTCCGAAGTGTTTCATCAGCACGACCTGCTGCAGCGTCATACTTGCCGCGGCGTTCGAGCTCGCCGACAGCATCCAGTCGAGGTAGGTCCACAAGTTCCCCTCGAGCCCGATCGAGAGTTTGCGCCGCGCCACGCGTTTGTCGCCGGGGTTCCAGATCGGTACCTCGTGGCTCGGGGTCATGATGAACGAGTCGGCGCGTACGATCGTGTCGCGCAGGACGGTGCGGCGCGCTTCGATGTCGTCTGGGTAGAGGTCGGCTAGCTCTTGGAATAAACCGAGGGCGATCAGAATTTTGCCGACGCTCCCCGGATTGAAAACCACGTCGGCCCTGTGCTCGGCGAAAGTCGGTCGGTCCGGGTCGGAGAGGTCGAGCAGTGCGATCCCGTAATACTTTGCTTCGCGGCCGAGGACCCGGGCGAGGTCTCGGCTGAGGGCGAGGTCGGGGTCCGGCAATGTCAGCTCTGGCTGGTCGAGCAGGCGCAACTGGATCTGGTCGATGCCGAGTTGGGCTCCTGGCGGGATCTTTCGGCCCTGCACTTCGCCTGACTCGACGAGCCGGGCACCCTCGAGGCGTGTAATACCTGTGGTCTCCCAAGAGTCGATCGGGTAGGCCGCCGCGGATGTGGCGGTTAGGACGATTGCCATTGCCGTGAAGATTCTCATTCTCAGTCCTCCGGCCCGCGCAGCAGGGCCTTCTCGAGGTCAATGATCTTGTTGTTGGAAGCCGTGAGTTGTCTGTCCATGCGCTGTAGATAGAGGCTGCGGCTCGCCCGTTTGCTTTCGACGAAAGGCCGCACCTGAAGCAAGGCCAGCTCGCCATCGCGAAACCCGAACTCAACATCGGCGGCGACGTTGCGCAACGCCTCGAAGCGATTCGGAACGTCTGCCGCGAGGGTAACCAATTGAGCGATCTCCTCCGGTTGAAGGATGGTGTCGCTGTCGGAGGTGGCGACGACCTCAACGCCCCCTGCGGCGGCGAGAGAAGCCTTGGTCGTGGCGCTTGCCTGCGACAGTAGTTTTACGACGGATCCATCGGTACGAACGCGAAGCTCCTCTGCGGCTTGGCCTTCGACGGCCCCGCCGACTCCCTCGCTCGTAGCAATCGACAGCCACCCAGCGTCGCCAGTGTCGACATCGACGGTGACCAGCACACCGGACTTCTCCGACGGGAACGACTCGAGCAGAACCACGCCGGGGTAGACGTTCTCGGGATCGTCCATCAACGACTGTCGCCAGGCGTAGGAGCGATCTGAAAACGGAGACGCCCAGACCCGATGCAGGGCCGTCATGATGTTCTTGAGCCCGACGACGTTGGGCACGGTGAGGTTCAGTCCTGCTCCGGTGAACCCGGGGAGATCCTCGACGTTGGTGTCACTGCGCACAAAAACACCATAGGTGCCGTCCTTGCCGAGAGTCGTCGCCATTACGCGTGCCAGTTCCGCTTCGAGTTCGGGGTCGGGTTTGGCGTTCTCAATCCAGCTCCGCAACTCGCCGAGAAAAGTTCCGGTGGCGGCGCGTCGACGGTCGGCGTCGGGCTCGTCGCGGAGTGCTGCGTAGTTCTGGCGCATCCAAGTGAAGACGGGAGGCCCGCCGCTGCGCAACGGACGGTCGAGTAGGCGCCGGAAAGCGCCGAAGGGAACGACGACGCCGCGCGGCACGGCGTCACCGTAGATATGAGCGAGCTCGCCGAGGTTGGCGGCTTTCGGTCCGGCGATGCGACCGCTGTCGGTGGCGCGAATTGCGGTTAGGGGAATTGGTTGCCATGTGGCGAGGTCCAGCTTGACGAGGTCTGGCTGGATCCGAATCTGGTCGTCGGCCTGGGTGCGGCCGAAAATCTCAACCCACCTGGCATCGTCTTCGGCCAACTCCACCAATCCTTGCGGGCTCGAGGCCAAGACGACCCTTTGGTCGATGTGTCGTTCGATGGTCGGGATGTGGGCTTCGTCGACGACGACGTTTGGGATGCCGAGGTTCCGAGCCAGTAGTTGCAAGTGCGACAAGGACGATCCCGCACCGCGGGTGAGGATCCCGGCGACCGGCGGTAGATCCGAGACCGTGTCGGGCAACAGGTAAATGCCGTCCGAAGCGAATTGGTCGAAGCCCTCGTCGCCGCGTCGGGATCGAAGCACGCCGCGGGTCAGGCCGGGATTGAGTGCGCGGAGCCCTCCGGCAACCGGGTTGCCGAAGAGGACATGGCGCGTCCCGGCGAGTGTCGCGGCGTCGTGTTGGAGAACGTCGACCAAATGGCTCCACAGCAGCACGAGGCTGCCGCGGAGACGGTCGGGGATGAACTCGCGTGCGACCGGCTCGATCTCGCTCAAACGCTTGATGCGGTCTTCGAAGTGGTACTCGAGCGAACGCGACGCCCACCCCGCCACACGCGCCAGCCAGCGCAAGTCGTCGCGGTAGGACCGCAAATCAATGGTTGGCGTGCTGGTGAGCCGTGCCAGCGCGCCGACTGCTGCGCGTGCTTGGCGACTGGAGATGAGGCCACTGCCGTAGAGTGTCTGCACGACATCGCGGAGCAACTGCGCACTCCAGCGGCGCGATGATGTCGTCGCCGTCGTTCGCAGCTCCGATGACGCTGCGAATGCGATGCGTTCGAGAAGCAGGCTCGAGCGCAGTGCCGCGACTCGAGCGGAGCTTGGGTATTCAGTGAATTGGTCGCGCAATCGCGCCATTGCGTTGGCTGCGATCGTCAGTCGGGTCCGCGGATCGTCCTGAGCCGCGACGAGTTTCTCCAGGACCGGCGCCAGATCCTCGGTCAGGGCAGCGGCGCGTGTCGAACGAGCGATTTCACTGAGTGTTCGCGCCGAACGCGCGATGTCGTAAAACGATTCGATCTCGTTGGCCAGCTGGGCGTAGAGCGCCTGCTGTTTGCTGCTTCCGCTCTTGCTGGCGTAGTCGCGCACCCGGCCAGCGTCGCCGGCATCGGGTAGGCCGTGGATCTTGGCGCGTAGAGGAGCAAATTTGGGATCTGCCTCGGCAATCCGCGCTGCGAGCTGACGCAGGGTCGTCGAACGCGTGTCCGCGACCGCCGGAAACAATCGAGCAGCCTCACGGACGAGAAGGTACCTCGACGTTGTCAGCCAGGCCTTGTCGGCCACCAGTGCCGCCAGGATGCGGGCGGCGCCGGCTTCCTCGTCCTCGGCTTGGAACGCCCCGCGGTAGGTGCGGGCACCGCGAAAGATCCAGCCGTCGTCGGCCTGCACGAGAAACAGTTCGATGAGCGCGTCTTTCAGGCTGCGAAGGTCAGAACGTGCACCGATCCACGGCGCCGGGTCGAGGTCGGCGAGGTGGTTGGCGATGAAATAACCGGCCGCACGAAGCGCCCGCGCCTGCGACGAAAGGCGGCCGTGCTGCACACCGCCGCCGTGCTCGCGGCAGGCACTCGGTCGCGGGGGCAGCTCCGTCCCGTCGCGGCAATACCATACGATCGCGTCGAACGGCCCCCTCGGCGAGGCCTTCATTGCCGTTACGGACGCTCGCGCGTTGGGGTTGTCGCCGGTCGCTGCGGCATTGGCGGCGAGCAGTTCTGACGAGACAAGTGTCGTCGCGGCTAGCTGGAAGACGACGAGCCACAGGAACAGTGGTCTCATGGAATCAAGGGCACACTACAAGTCATGCGAATGATCTTACGTTGTTCGATCGATCAGCGCACCTCTCCTGCCCTGAACTTCGCAGGAGTTACTACTTTTGGCGTCGGGAGAGCTGGAGCATCGGGATGGTACGACCGGAAGTAGCGGCGAGGTCCCGGTATTTCCCTCCCAGCCCGTTTTGGTTCTGGGTCGGTGACCCCACCGTCGATCAGCGGCGCCTCGATCTGCGCTCTTGCGAGCGAATGCCGGCGCTGCGGTCGTCGACCTTTGCTTCCACGACCTCGATCCGGGCGCTGCGGCGTTGCAGTCGCTCGAAGATCAGGTAGAGCAGGGGCCGGTTGCCGCTCGGGATTGGTGTCCCGGCGGCGAGCACGACTCTTGTACCGTCGGGAGACGGTTCGGCCCCGCGCACCAAGGCGGTGACCCCAGAAGCCTTGCGGACGCGACGCAGTCGCAAGGCTTCTCCGTCATAGCGCAGGTTCAGGTCGAGAGAAGACACGGCGTCAGTCCCGCTCACCGAGATGGGAATGCGGAGATATTTGCGGCGGCTGCGACGTTGCGGTCCGACGACGACGATCGGTGCGTCGGAGAAGAGACCTGAGATTGCCGCAGCGCCCTGTGCTGCTGCTGCACCGTTGAGCGTGCAATCGCCGAACGCGGCAGCGACGAAGTTGGCCCCGCCGACCGGTGTGCTCAACGGAGAGTATCCGAAGCTGCCCGGTTGGCATGTGCCGCTGCTGATCACTGGCGCGCTGGCGCCCGGCCCTTCGGGGACGAAGAGCCAGTCGGAACCGCAAGCCTCGGCAACAGTGAACGTTGGCATCTGGCCGACGAGGTGTTGGAGGATACGTGACGCGTCGAACGCGCTCACGCTGCCGTTGCCGGAGACGTCGCAGGCGAGCGCGGCAGTGGGGCTCAATAGGCGCGAACCGATCGCCGATTGCAGGGCCCAAGATGCGTCCAGTGGGCTGACGGCGCCACTCGTGCCGCCGTTGCGGCTGGCGCTGACGGTCCAGGTCGTCTGGGTTAGCCCGGCGAACGAGTAGGTACCGCTGCCGGTGGTCGTTTGTGAGTCGCTCCAGCCACCGTCCAGGGCGACAAGGGCTCCCGGCATCATCGATCCGTCGCTTGCGCTGCGCACGTCCCCGGAGATCGAGTGCTGGATCGGTGTGGCGGTTGGGTTCGGCGTATCGGTCGCTGTCTGCGTCGATGTCGGTGTCGCGGGTTGGTTGTCGGGAGTCGGTGTCGCTGTTGGCGCGGCGGCTGTGCCCTCGAGTTGCAGGAGATAGGCGACCAGTTCGTCTCGTTCGCTCTGGCTCAACGACAGCGCCCCGCGGTGCGGCTGGGCGGCGCCGAGGTCTTGCGGACCGCTGACGACGATCTCATCGATACTGATGTTGGCCCAATTGCTCGTGGTCGAGATGCGCACGGTGTTGGTCGTCCCGGCGTTGAATGTGATGCCCTCGATGCGCACCGTGCCCCAATTTGTGTGGCGCCACTGGGGGTTGTTGCCGAGGAGGGGGAGCGGCGCGGAGTGAGTGACGCCGTTGACCGTAACTTCGAGATTGAAAACGCCGTAGCCTGAAGTGTAACGCGCCTCGACCGCGCCGATGCCACCGGTACCGCCGTCGACGTTGAAGAACGTGAATGCCGGTCCGTTGCCCGGACTGGCGCCGCCGCTCGAGAGCTGGAATGCGACCAGGGCGCGACCGTGTACCGTGTCGTCGTTGTTGAACTGAAGCCACTGATTCTGAACCGACGCTCCGCCGGAGACGCTGCCGTCTTCAGCTTGTAGGACGGTGCCGCCGGCGATGCGAAAGACATCTTCGACCGACGCCGCCGATCCGTCGTGGAAGTAGGGGGCGGTGGCCCAGGCCCCGAGTAGAGTTGGGGTGTCGATGCCGGTGAGCGGTCCGTTGAGTCGTTGTCCGGAGCTGGTGCGGATCGTGCCGACATCGTGCAGGGTCGCTCCGCCGAGCGTGCTGTCGGTGAATTCCGCGCCCAAATGGCAGCCGGCGCAGCCGAGATTCGCGAAGTGGGTTGCGCCACTTTGCGCCTGGGCGGTCATGGTGCCGTCGCTGTTGCGCCACGGCGAGCGCGGAATCGTCGCTGCGGAGAGCGATGTGACGTAGTCGGCGAGCGCGTCGAGGTCTGCCGACCTGCCGGCCTTCGCCGCCCCTAGCGTGTTGCTGGTCGCCGCGAAGTCGGGGTCGGAGAGGAAGCCGGAGCCGCCGAAGTTGTTGCGGATGTCGTTCTCGAAGTCCTGGATCTCGTCGAAGTTGGCGGTCCAGTGAACATTGCCGTGCGCCGTACCACCGCGACCGCGCAGCGTCGTCGTATTGCGCATTCCTTCGCCGCGTCCGGTGAAGTCCCAGCTGCGGCCGTCGTGACCTCCGTCCAGGTGGCACGTGGCGCATGAGATGTAGCCCTCGGCGCTCATGCGTTGGTCGCCGGCGTTGTAGAAGATTTCTTTGCCGCTGCGAACGCTCGAAGTCATGGTTTCGTTGGCGACCGTGTCGGCGACGCCGGACGAAACGGAGACGGCGCCGAGTCGGAAGAGGTCGTCGGTTTCGAGCGCGGTCACGTTGCGCGACATGAGGTTCTTGACGAACGATCGCCCGGTGTCGGGATCGATGCAGATGCCCTGCGGTGCTGAGCCGGCACCGAGGCGCGTGACGAAGCTGCCGAGGCCGTTGGCCTGCGCTAGATTGAGGGTGTCGAAGGCGACGACTTCGTTGTTACCCTGCAGGGTTGCCAGCAGGTAGTCGCCGAGGGGCGAGAAGGCGACCGCCGATGCGGAGTCGCTGTTGTCGATGTCGATGGCGCGTATGACGGTGTTCGAGGTGAGATCGATCTGGACGATGATGTTGCGGACCGTGTTGTCCTGATCGAGATCGTTGAAGAATAGGAGTCCGCGTTCGGTGTTCGGCTTGTTCGCGGCAATCCATGCACTCTGGCCGTCGGGCGCGATGGTGATGCCGACGAGATAGTTTGCGACACCGCGACCGGCGGCAGTCGAGTCGAAGTTCTCATCGCCTCCGAACTTTGGAATGATGATCGTACCGTTGAGAGTGAAGGCGGATGCGTTGACGTCCCAGACCTCGGCGTGATTGCGCGGCGACAGGAGCCTGCTGACGAGGACGCGGTTGCCGTTGCTGGTGACGGCGATGGCGCGCGGATTTGGTCCGAGGTCGAGGGAGCCGGTTTGCTGGCGCGTTGCGGTGGCGAGTCTGATGAGTGAACCGCTGCCTTGTAACGAGACGAAAGCCGTCGCGCCGTTCGGTGTGACCGCGACCCCGACCGGGGCGCTGCCGTGACCGGTGTCGATGCCGGCGAGCTCGTTGCCTGTTGGCGAAAGGACGACGACGCGGTCGTCGTCGTGGCAGGCGACCCAGAGGTTGCCTGCAGCGTCGACCGCAACGGAACGCGGATCGTCACAGGCTGCGAACTCAGCGTCGACGGCGAGCGTATCGGCGTCGACGGAAGCGACCGTATCGTTGTCCGGATTCACGACCCAAATCGTTCGGTCGTCGCGATCGCAGGCGATGGATGAGCTTCTCGTCGGTGCAGTGCCCGCAGGAGCGGTGAGAACGGTTACGGTGAGGGACTCGCTGGCGATGGAGCCGGCGGGGTCCCGGACTTGCACGGCGGCGCGGTAGTGTCCGATTTCGTCGTAGGTGATTGGGACCGACGAAGTGCTCGACCAGGCGGTCTTGGCGGAGCCGTCGCCGAAGTCGAAACGATACTCGAGGGAGTCGCCGTCGCCATCGGTGGCCGATGCGCTCAACATCGTCGAAGTCGACGGTGGAACGGGATAGTGGGCGACGGCGAACGAAGTGATCGTCGGTGGCGCGTTTCCGTTCAGGCTGGAGCCGGTCGAGAAGGTGAAGGAGTAGCCGTCGATGCCGTTGCCGGCGGCGTCCTTGATACCGCCAGCGGGTAGCACGACTTCGTAGGTGGTGTCGTCGGCGAGTGCGTTGTCCGGCTGGAACGTCAGGACATCTTCGAACGAGAAGGTGATGCGTCCACTGATTGCGCTGCCGCCGAGCGGGCGAACAATGAAGGTCTGACCGTTGATGATGGTCATGGTCTCGAGCGTCTCGTGGATCAGCAAAGTGATTGGGGCGCCGTTCGGATAGTTCGTGCGACCGGCTTGCGGGATATGAAAGCCGACCGACGGCCCACGCGTGTCCGGCGCGGCCTGATGTGCCCAGATCGCCATGCCTTCGTTGGAGCCGATGCCGCCGGTGACCAACAGGTTGCCGATTGGGAGCAGGTGCTGACTGGTGTTGATGCCGACTTGTCCGGGTTGATTCGGCCGCGCGGTGTTGGCGCCGTCGAGATAGAGCACCGATTCGAAAGTGCGCATGTCGACCTTGTGGCTGCCCATGAAGGCGAATTCGTCTTGAAACTGAATGTACATTGACTCGTCCCCGGGAAGGGATCGGTCGGTGACGAAGCGCAAGTCGGATGGATCGGTGGCGTCGACGACGCGAAAACCGTTGCCTCCGGTGCGGTAGGGGAAGACGATGTACAGTTCGCCGTCGTTACCCCACAGCTCCGGCCAATAGCCGCCCGGGCCGCCGGTGGTAAGGATGTCGAGCAGGACCGGGTTGGTCGGGTCGCTCACGTCGTAGGTCGCGACGCCGGTGCGGCTCTGGTCGGACGCAAAGATCAGCAGGTCGCCGATCAGAAACGGGTGGCCGATGACGCCGGTTTGTCCGAGATGGTCCCATTCGGAGAGAGAGTTCCAGTCGAAGACGATCGCGGCGTTGCCGCTGACTTCGTCGTAGCTCCAGAAAGTTTGATCGATCCTCCACGGTCCAAACAAGCAGCTGCGCGACCACGAGCATGTCATCTCAGGGAACGTGGTGCGCTGCAGATTGAACGGCCCGTTGGCACGAAACGACCACGGCGCTTCGGGCGGCCAGTTGGGACCGATGATCAGGTAGTCGCCGCTCTTGAAGTAGCCGTGGGCGCTGATCGGATGGGCAGTGGTGCCGTGTTGTGCGAGCTCGACTGGTGAAGTCGGGTCGGAGATGTCCCAGGTGCGAACCTGGAAGTCGGCGCCGGGTTGGCTCGACGGTACTTCGGGAACGGTGAAGAGAATCCCATTGTGATAGGCGAGCACGGCGGTGCGGCCCTGGCCGGGTGCATTGAGTCCGCTGAGGATTGCGCCGGGAGTCTGTGCGACGTTCGGAAATCCCGGAGTTACGCTCGGGCCAGGGGCGGCGAGAACCCCATGGCTCGCAAGCAGCAAAAGCCAGCTTGCGAGCGAGAATGTTTCCAACAGCCCCGTTCTATGCGACATGCGTCTCCCCATCCTCGCCGTGGTGCGCCACTCAGCACAGTCCCCATATGTCAGATGTTCTGTATTCTCAGAATGTTGCCTCCTTGGAGGTCCAAGATTTGCGCCAGCCGGGCCGGGTGCGATTCGTCGAGAAAGTCAGGCCTTGTGCGTCGTTCTGGGGTGACAGTTTTTGTCGCTGGCCCGCCCAAGAGCGGTATGAGTACTTGCGGTGTGCCTGCGCATGCGACGGAAAGGTGTCGCCGACGCCTTGTAGAAGCCGTTGTTGCGAGCGCTGCGACTACTTCACGAGCGCTGCGACGTGATCGGGCATCTCGATTCCGTCGCGCAATGTGGGGTCAGCAATTGCGGATAGGTAGCTGGTTTGGATGGGGATCTCACCGGCCCAAATATCCAATGCGAGATCTTCGGCGTCGTCGAGCGGTGGTCCGGTGCGGACCTTCGCTGAGACTTCGTCGATCGGGAGCTCGACGACCAGCGTCGCTTTCATCTCCTTCGGGCTGGGTGCTCGAATCGTCGGCCAACGGCCGGGTGCGATTTTTTCGGTTAGCGCTTCGAGGGCTACGAGTGCGCGTGCCTCGTCTTCCACGGCTCGACCGCTGCCGATGATTGCCACCGATCGATAGTTCACGGAGTGGTGAAACGCCGAACGGGCGAGGATGAGTCCGTCGAGTTGGGTCACAGTCGCGCACACCGGGTGACCGGCCACCATTCCGGCGAGCATCCGGGCGCGGGTCGAGCCGTGCAGATAGATCGAATCGCCGACTCGGACGAAGACCATGGGCAAGACGTAGGGCTGATCTTCGTCTACGAAGCCGACGTGGGCAACCAGTGCCTCGTCGAGGATCGAGTAGATAGTGTCGCGGTCGTAGGTAGCGCGCTGCGCGACGCGATGCACTTTGGTTCGTTCTGTCGGTTGAAATTCACTCATATCCGGCGAGGAATCGCACGGGTGCGCTGGAAATCCTAGAACCGCTTTACGTTTGTTGGAAAAGTCCGGTTTGGCACTCTAGGTGCCGGGTGGATTCAGTCTGTTTCCAATTGGGCCGTGCCAGTCCTATGGTAGCGGGCTCGACTGAAAGGGCGTGGCATGGGTGATTCGTACGATCTGTTGATTCGCGGCGGGACCGTCGTGGACGGAACCGGCACTCCGGGCCGGAAGGCCGACGTTGCGGTTTCGGCCGGAAGGGTCGCTGCCATCGGAACTGATCTGGCTGGTTCGGCGGCTCGCGTCGTCGATGCGACCGGTCATGTCGTCGCTCCGGGATTTGTCGATATCCATACCCACTACGATGCGCAGATCTTGTGGGATCGGATGCTGACGATCTCGCCGCAGCACGGTGTGACGTCGGTGGTCATCGGAAACTGCGGTTTCGGCATCGCCCCGACTCGAACCGAGCATCGCGACCTCATTCTTCGGACATTGGAGAATGTCGAAGGCATGTCTCTCGCCGCGCTGCACGCCGGGGTCGGCGAAGAGTGGCCGTTTGAATCGTTTCCGGAGTACCTCGACGCCATCGAGGAGCGCGGCTCGGCGATCAACGTCGGTGTGTTGGTCGGACACACTCCCGTGCGGATGTACGTCATGGGGGAAGAGTCGACCGAGCGAGAAGCCACGGATGAGGAAATCGCGGCGATGCGAAAGATCGTTGCCGAAGCTCTCGCCGCGGGTGCGATCGGTTTCGCGACCTCACATGCGCCAACCCATGTTGGTTATGAGGGGCGACCCGTACCGAGCCGGGCTTCGAGTTTCGCTGAGATCGAAGCGATTGCGGACAGTCTCACCGATTCCTCCCATGGCGTGATGCAGGCGACGATCGGCGCCGACCTCTTCCTCAATCAAATGGAATCGATCGCGCGTCGTACCGGCAAGCCGGTGAGCTGGACGGCTCTACTCGGAGGCGCCTTCGGGCCGGAAGGGCACCGCGACATTCTCGAGCAGAGCTTGGCCCTGCAGAAGGACGGCGCCAACGTCATCCCGCAGGTGAGCGGGCGTCCATTGATGTTCGAGTTCCAGTGGGAGGCGCCGTTTCCCTTCGAAATGATGTCGCTCTTTCATCCGGTATCGAAAGGCGACCGGGAAGAGAAGAAACGGGTGTATGCCAACGAAGAGTTTCGCGCTGCCTTCCGTGATCGCACAGAGCCGGAAGGGTTCGGCGTGCGATGGGATCGGACGGTGATATCGGACAGCCCATCGGATCGCTCGGTCGAAGGCCGCAATGTGAGCGAGCTGGCGAAAGAGAGGGGAGTTCACCCGGTAGACCTGGTGCTGGACTTGGCAATGGCATCCGATCTCAAGGCGCGCTTTCGATCCGAAGTAACGAACTTTGATGAACCGATCGTGAGCGAGTTGTTGCAGCATCCGGCCGCGATGCTCGGGCTGTCGGATGCCGGGGCGCACGCCAGCCAGCTGTGTGACGCGTGCTTTTCGACTCATCTCCTCGGGCATTGGGTGCGGGAGAAGAAGGTCTTGACGCTCGAGCGGGCGGTCGAACTGCTGACTTCGCGTTCGGCGGATGTGTTCGGCATCCGCGACCGCGGCCGTCTGGCCGAAGGGCTCGCGGCCGACGTCGTAGTCTTCGATCCGGACACGGTCGGCTGTGGACCGTTGCGACGAGTCCACGACTTGCCGGCCGGCGCGGACCGGCTTGTCTCTGAGTCTTTCGGGATCGATACGGTTGTCGTCAATGGCCAGTTGATCCGGGAAAAGGGGAAAGACTTGGTCGATGGCGACTCCGAGTTGCCGGGTCGAGTCTTGCGTAAAGGAGTTGCCTTATGAGCTACCCAATCATCTCTGCGGACAGCCACATTACGGAACCGCCGAACACCTACATCGACTACATCGAGTCGAAGTGGAAAGACCGTGCTCCGCAGATGAAGTATGTCGACGAGGTCGGTGATGCGTTTTTCATCGACGGAATGAAGCGACCGATCCCGATGGGCTTGGTTGCCGCCGCGGGCAAGCCGGCGGAAGAGATCCGCATCACCGGGGTACGCTTCGAAGACATGCACCGCGGTGGCTGGGATCCAGAAGCGCGGATGGGAGAGCAGGAGCGCGACGGGGTCGCGGCGGAAGTGATCTACCCCACGGTCGGGATGGCGATCTGCAATCACAAGGACTTCGATTACAAGAAGGCGTGCTTCGAAGCTTACAACCGCTGGCTCGCCGAATATTGTTCGGCGCATCCGGATCGTTTGATCGGTTGCGGTCAGATCTCGATGCGCTCGCCGGAAGATGCAATCGAGGAGCTCGATCAGATCGTTGCCCTGGGTTTGCGCGGCGTCATGGTGCCGGGCAACCCCGCGGTCGAGGACTACGACTCGCCGGTCTACGACGCGTTTTGGGAGAAGGCGATCGAGCTCGGCCTACCTTTGTCGTTTCACATTCTCACCGATCGCAACTTCGCCTTCGGGCACGTCAACCGCGGCCCGGCGATGAATCGCTTCTTGTCGGTCATGCGGGGATGTCAGGACGTCATGGGGATGTTGGTGCTGGGGGGAGTTTTCGAGCGCCACCCCAAGCTCAAGATCGTTTGCGTAGAGGCCGATGCTGGTTGGGTACCGCACTACATGTACCGCATGGACCACGCGTACAACCGCCACAGGTTCTGGTTGCCGGCGGGGCAAGAGTTGTCGAAGTTGCCGTCCGAATACTTCGCCGAGAATATCTACGTGACGTTCCAGGACGATTGGGTGGCGTTCAAGGTTGCCTCGATGCTGAACTGGAAACGTCTGATGTGGGCGAATGATTTTCCGCACAGCGATTCCACGTGGCCGTGGAGCCAGGACATGCTCAAGGAACACGCCGCAGGGCTGACGGCGGAGCAGCGACGCGCGATTCTGTCGGAGAACGTCGCGGAGTTGTACGGAGTCAAGCTCGATTGATCTCGAATAGGGAGGGCGAGTCTCCCGCGGAGTCGCGTTTGCGCTTGATGCGCGAAATGACCCCAAGTCGCAACGACCAACCCGACCCGAATTCCCTCTCCCTGGGGAGGCTGTAGATGAATGCAGCGAAACGAGTACATACCGAAAACCCGAGAGCCTTCCCCTCTCCCTCCGGGAGAGGGTTGAGGGTGAGGGGATTGAAACGCCAACTTCCTTCTTGCCCTTGTGCCGCGGTGCTTTCGTGCACACGTTCAAGAACGAACCCTCACCTTTCATCCTCTCCCGCGCGCAATGCGGGAGAGGAGACATGGATGGGCTTTGGCCGTCATTTCGAGAAAATCGACAGTTTCTTGGCAAGGATGGGGGGCTGGTTACCAGGTGTCGATCTGACGCTGTCGGCCGCGCTTGCGACTTCGTTCCGAAGGAATCGCTGACAAGATCCAGCGCCGCGAGTCCATTGGGTCGATGACCTCGTCGATCTCGAAGTGCGAGGCGATGTTCACTGCCTTGCCGACCTGGTACATGCGATCGACCATCTGTTTGAAGGTTTGTTTGCGCTCGGCCGAGTCTTCGATTGCTGCGAGCTCGTTGCGGAAGCCTAGTTTGACTGCCCCCTCGAGTCCCATGCCGCCGAACTCCCCGGTTGGCCACGCCACGGTGAAGTACGGTGCCTTGAAGCTGCCGCCGGCCATTGCTTGCGCTCCGAGACCGTAGCCCTTGCGCAGTACGATGGTGCAGAACGGCACCTTGATGCTGGCGCCGGTGACGAACATCCGCGCTGCGTGGCGAACCAGAGCGGTCTTCTCGACTTCCGGGCCGACCATGATCCCCGGAGTGTCGCAGAGAAACACCAGTGGAAGGCCGAATGCGTCGCACAACTGCATGAAGCGTGCGGCCTTGTCGGCGCCGTCGCTGTCGATTGCACCGGCGAGATGGGTGGGATTGTTGGCGACGATACCGACGGCGCGGCCCTCGATGCGCGCCAGGACGGTGACCATGCCGCGGCCGAACGCGCGTCGCAGCTCGAGCACCGATCCGGTGTCAGCCATCGTTTCGATGACGTTGCGGACATCGTAGATTCGCAGACGGTTTTCCGGAATTGCGTGCCGCAGCAGGCGCTGGTCGGGGCACTCCCAGCTCTCTAGATCGCCTTGGAAGTAGGACAGGTATTGCTTGGCGACGGCGACGGCGGCGGCCTCATCTGCGACTGGCAAATCGACTACACCGTTCGCTACCTGGACGGACATCGGGCCGATCTCCTCGGGGCGAAACACTCCGAGACCTCCCCCTTCAACCATCGCCGGTCCGCCCATGCCGATGTTCGATCCTTCGGTTGCGATGACGACGTCGCAACAGCCGAGCAGGGCGGCATTGCCGGCGAAACAGCGTCCGGTAGTAATTCCGACGAGCGGGACCCGGCCGTTTAGCTCGGCGAAGAGTTGGAAGGCGAGACAGTCGAGCCCGGTGACTCCGTAGCTGTCCGTATCGCCCGGTCGACCGCCGCCGCCCTCGGCGAAGAGCACGACCGGCAGCTGCCGCTCGGCGGCGAGCTCGAACATGCGATCCTTTTTGCGGTGATTCTGCAGGCCCTGGGTTCCGGCCAGAACCGTATAGTCATACGAAAGCACAGAGCAGCGTGCGGCGTCCTGGTCGAACAACTCCCCGTTGATCGTCCCGATGCCGGCCACGAGTCCGTCGGCGGGGGTCTTCTCGATCAGTTCCTCGGTCGAGCGCCGCCGGTGTTGTGCTGCCAGGGTGAGAGCGCCGTACTCGACGAAGGATCCATCGTCGCAGAGATCCGCGATGTTCTCGCGCGTGGTGCGGTGTCCTGTTTTACGGCGGCGCGCGACGGCTTGCGGTCGGGCTGCGTCGTGCCCGGCGGCGTGGCGCTGCCGGCTCTCCTCCAAGTCGGGACGGATGCGGTCGAGATCGATCGCCGTGCCTTCATCGGTCACGTTGTCGGACTGATCGGCAACTTCAATCTCGAGCAGAACGTGTCCCTCCAGGACCGTATCTCCCGGTGCGATATGGACCTGCACAACGGTTCCGCCGGAGGTTGCCTCTACGACGTGTTCCATCTTCATGGCTTCGAGGATTGCGAGACCCTGGCCGGCGGCAACCGTCATTCCTTGGCTGACCTCGACGCTGATGACGGTTCCCTGCAGCGGGGCGCAGATCACTCCGTCACCGTGTGCTGTGACCTCGTCGGGGTTTGCTGTGCCGGACTTGCCGTGAGCGAGGACGGCAAGCGGATCGTCCGGGTCGACGCGCGCTCCGACACGTTCCCCACTTTGCGCGGAGCCGTTGAAGAAGAGGGTTTCGACGGCGTCACCGGTGACCAACTCGGCGATGTTGTCTTCGATCAAGGTCGTATGAAGGTTCCCTTCAGCGAAGTGGGGCGAATCCAGGAGAGTGCCGAGGAATGATTGATTTGTCTCGACGCCCTCGATGCGTAGCTCGCGCAGGGCGCGCCTCGCTTTGCGCACGAGGCCGTCGAAAGAGCCGGCTGCTGAATGGACGATAACCTTGGCCAGCAGGGAGTCGAATGATCCGGCAGGGGTGTAGCCCGCGTAGCCGGCGGTGTCGGTGCGCACGCCCGGACCGGAGGGAATCTCGAAAGCGCTGAGCGTTCCGCCGGTCGGATGAACGGTGCCGTCTGGGTTCATCCGCTCCATATTGATTCGGAGCTGCAACGCTTGGCCGCTTGTCGGCCGACCGTTCTCGAGCCCGAGGGATTCCAGTGAGGAACTGCCGGCGATGGCGAGTTGAGTCTGTACTAGGTCGACGCCGGTGACTTCTTCGGTAACCGTGTGCTCGACCTGGAGTCGCGGATTCGCTTCGATGAAGGAGCACTCGCCGTTTTCCGCGATCAGGAACTCGAAGGTGCCGACGCCGACGTATTGAAGGGCCTGTGCTATTCGCAGGGCGCCGTCGGTGATGGTCCGACGGGTTTCGGGGCCGAGCTTTGGTGCTGGCGCAATCTCGATCAGTTTCTGGTGTCTGCGTTGAACCGAGCAGTCACGTTCGCCGAGGTCGATGGCGCGATGGCCGTCGCCGACGATCTGTACTTCGATATGGCGAGGCTTGCGCAATAACTGCTCGACGAAGAGTTCTTCTCGTCCGAAGGCCTTGGCGGCCTCGGATTGACAGCGGCGGAACGCGCTCTCGACCTCGTCGATGTCGGTCACGACGCGCATTCCGCGACCACCGCCGCCGGCAACGGCCTTGATCATGATCGCAGCCTCTGGGCCAAGGCTGCTGAAGAAGGCCTTTGCGTCGTCCAGAGTGGATGCTCGTGCTGTGCCGGCTAGGATGGGAACGCCTTGCTCTTGCGCCAGTTTGCGAGCGGCAACTTTGTCGCCGAGTACCTGCAAGGTTTCTGGAGACGGCCCGACAAACGTGATCCCGGCTTTGCCACATGCTCGAGCGAAGTCAGCGTTCTCGCTGAGGAATCCATACCCGGGATGGACTGCATCGCAAGACGAGTCGCGCGCGATCGACACGATGCGTTGAATGTCGAGGTAGGCCGCGGGTCCCGAGTCCCCGAGGTCGATGCTGTTATCGGCCCGCCTGACATGGAGGCATCGCTCGTCGTCTTTTGAGTAGACGCCGACGGTTTCGATGCCGAGCTCGGCAGCGGCGCGCATGATCCGCACGGCAATCTCACCGCGATTGGCGATGAGCAACTTGTCGATCGTCATGAAATCGCGGACTTGGCGGACGATAGGACCGAGGGCGAGGACGGGCCGGTTTGGACCGGGTGCCGGAAGTGAGAGCGCATCGATCAATCGTAACGAACGTTGCTGTCGTGAATCAATCGGGCCATTTCCGCGGTCGAAGAGGTCGCCGTTGGCGACTCTCGATGCGTGTGACAGAGCCCGGCACGTTCATCGGCCGATTGATTGCAAATTCGGCGCCCTGTTGGGACAAGGGGCCATGCGAACCTTCATGAAGGCGGGGGCTTTGGGATTTCTCACGATATTGGCCGCGTGTGGCTCGGATGACGATGGGGCCGAAAGGGTGCGGCTGCGACTGAACGAGATGCAGGTGGTGGGCAGTCACAACAGTTACCATGTTCAGGCGAGAGAGCCGCTGTTCGGCATCATCTCAGCGTTTTCTCCGGAACTGGCCGAAAGTATCGAGTACACCCACATCCCGCTACAGGAACAGTTTGAAACGCAGGGTGTACGGCAGATCGAGCTCGATATTTTCTACGATCCGGACGGTGGCTTGTTCGAGAATCCGGTCGGCCTGCAAATCGCGTTTGACGATCCCGACGTCATCGTCCCTGGCCTGGATCTACCGGGCTTCAAAGTACTCCACGTCGAGGACGTCGACATCGAAACGACTTGTCTGACGTTGATCGAATGCCTGGTCGACGTGAAGACCTGGTCCGATGCGCATCCGCACCACGTGCCGATCACGATCCTCATCGAGGCAAAATCGGATGGTGTTGGTCTACAGGTCGCCGAGGATCTTGGATTTGTCATTCCGATTCCGATTGACGGTCCGGCCTTGGATCTCCTCGACGACGAGATTCGATCAGTGTTCCCGCCGGAGCAGATCATCACGCCGGATGACGTCCGCGGTAGTCGCGACACGTTGGTCGAGGCCGTGCTCACCGATGGTTGGCCGACCCTCGACGAGTCGCGCGGCAAGGTGCTGTTCGCACTCGACAATGGTGGCTCAGAGAAGAGAGACTACATCGATGGCCATCCGTCTCTACGCGGACGGATCCTGTTTACCAGTTCAAACGACAGCGAAGATGAGGGCGCTTTCGTGAAGCTCAACAACGCAATCGGTGATTTCGACGAGATCCAAAGGTTGGTCGGGCTCGGTTTCATCGTACGGACCCGATCGGACTCACCGGAAGGGCGAGAAGCTCGCGACAACGACATGATGCGGCGCGATGCGGCATTAGCCAGTGGCGCGACCTTTGTGAGCACGGATTATCCGGTGCCGAACCCGGACTTTAGCGACTATCAAGTTCAGATGCCGGGCGGCATGCCGGTGCGTTGCAACCCGATCTCTGCGACAGCGGATTGTACGGCTCTCTTGCTGGAGAATCCGGATCAACTCGGCTGATCGCGAAAGGATGCGAACATGAAATCGACGCTGTCGGTCGGAGTTGAGACAAATTGCGCTGCGCCGATGTCGCTCGAGCGGGCGAGCATGCGCATGTACCAGCTGCTCGGCGTAGACTCGCTTTTCGTTCCGGATCATTACCTCAGCTTTGTGCCGCGCTCGGTTTGGGGGCCGGGACTGACGCCGGCGGCGGATATGGTGCCGTCGCCCGACGCGTATTTCGACCCCTTCGTCATGATGGGGATGATGGCGGCACGCTATCGTGGCGTGCGCATCGGGACGGGTGTCACCGAGCCGTTTCGCCGCCACCCGATGACGTTGGCCCAAGCCTTTGTGACCCTCGACCACCTGACCAAGGGCAAGGCGGTCTTTGGCATTGGCAACGGTGAGCGGGAAAACGTCGAACCGTACGGAATCCCCTTCGTGAAACGTGTCGGCCGGCTCGAAGAGGCGCTGAAGATCATCCGTTTACTGTGGGAGAGCGGCGGGGAACCGGTGGATTTCGACGGTAAGATTTGGAAGCTCAAAAATGCGCTCTTCGCCACGCCGTTGTACAACGGCAAGCCGCCGCCGATCTGGATCGCGTCGCATGCGCCGCGCATGCTCGGACTGACCGGGCGCTACGGCGACGGTTGGTACCCGACCCGTAAATTCTCCGCCGAAGAGTACGCCGCAGGGCTGGCTCGCATTCACGAGGCCGCCGCCGAGATCGGCCGTGATATGTCCCACTTCGAGCCGGCGATGCAGATCCAGATCATTCTCGGCAAGGACCGGCGCAGCGCGATCGAAGGAGCCTTGAAGGTACCGGCGACCGGGGCAATGTCACTGCTGCTGCCCGGACCGCTGTGGAAGAAGCACGGCCTCGAGCATCCACTCGGCGGGGACTTCGAGGGGTTTCCCGAGTTTGTGCCCGAGTCGGTGCCACCGGAGATTCTCGAGAAAGCGGGCAAGCTCGCGACGCCGGAATTACTGTCGGATGGAGTCTTTGCGGGCAGCGTCGATGAAGTCGTCGAGGAGGTTGCGGCGATCGCCAAGGTTGGCATGCGCCACGTCGTACTCTGGAATATCGGGCCGCTGGCCTTCGGTGCGGGACCGCGCGAGGTGTTGCAATTCGCCAGCTTGATTCGGCGCCTGCGCAAGTTACCGGTCGCGAGTTGAGGGTCGCACTAGAACCTCAGGCTTACCTCACCGCCGAAGGTGCGTGGGCTTTGGAAGTACCGGGTCATGAACCCGAGGATCGGGAAACTTTCGGCGCGGTCGAAGTAGGTCTCATCGGATAGGTTTTTGCCCCACAGGGCGATCTGGGCGCGGTCGTCGTAGAAGGTGTAGGCGAGCCGGGCGTTGATCAAGTTGTAGCCGCGTTGGATCGAATCGACGGCCTCGGGCCCGAGCACGTGCATGCGGCCCTGGTACGACCACTCGACACGCGGCGTCAGGTCACCGACGAGGGTGGGGTAGAGTGCGTCGACTTGGAATGCGTACGCGATGGCTACGAATGCCGTCAGATCCGGCGAGATATTGAATCCCTGTCCGGAGCGATCGAGATTGACGCGCTCCGGGTCGATCGTCAGGCTGCTAACGGCGCAGTTTTCGCCGGTTTCCGGAATGCAGTCGCGGCCGAAGTTGTCGAACTTTGTGTTGAGTAGGCCGAGTGATCCGAGGACCGTGAGGTCCGCGACTGGATTGGCTTGGAACTCGGCTTCAATGCCTTGCACGGTGGCCTTCGCCGCGTTTTGCGTGAGTTGTTGGATGGTGATGGTGGTTGGATCGCCCGGGTCGCCGGTCGCGATGCTGGTGACGACTTGGATGTCATCGTACGTGGCGTAGAAGCCGGCGAGATTGAGGCTGACCCGGTTGTCGAATGCGACCGTCTTGATCCCGAGCTCGAAGTTGTTGAGAGTCTCGGGTTGGAATGACGACAAGTCCCCGTCGGACCCTTGCACGTTGATGAGTGCGTTGAATCCTCCTCCGCGAAATCCTGCGGACCAGGTGAAGTAGGCGTTCAGATGATCGGCGTCGATTGCGTGCAGCATTTGGTCGGGAGCCTTGAGGCTGAGACTCGCTGTCGGCGTGACATCGTCGAATACCTCGGAGCCCTCGCCTGCACCGTCGACCATTCCGTTGACTCGGTTGAGAACGACCAGGCTAGCGCCCTTTTTGTCCTGCGTGTAGCGGACGCCAAGAGTGAGCGACAGCCAATCGACCGGGTCGACGACGGCGTGCGTGTAGAGCGCCCAGGTCCAGTTTCTGACTCTTGTGGTGCTCAGTGTTTCGACGTCCAGAAATCCGCCCAGCGCGGAAACCCCTGTAGGTGCGATGCCGCGTTCCCAAAAAGCGAAGACTCCTGTGACCAAAGAGAAGCGGTCGTCCCACGCGGTCAGGTTCGACTGTAGCTCTTCACTGAACTGGTATTGCGACCAGGTCGCGTTGCCGTCGCGCCCGGAGAAGTTGAGAGACAGCACCGGGAACTCGGTCGAGTCGCTTTCCGACCGATGGCCGGGCTTCTGCTCGCGCCAGGAAGAGATCGACTTGATGGACAGATCGACCGGTCCTTCGATGGCATCCCACGTCACGGTGCCCCAGGTTCCCCAGCTGCGGGTATCTGAAAGCCCCCGTGCGTCGCCGCGAAAGCGAAATGGTTCGGAGCTGTTACACGCGTCGAAGAAGCCGTCGTAGTTTCTGGCTAGGCCGCTCTCGTCGATCACACGGCACTGTCCGCCGCGCCCGTGGCCGTGGGTGCGAGACCACGAGCCGCTGAGATCGATGGTGATGTCATCGGTGAGCAGGAGGCGGAGGGACCCGAGAAAGGTCTGGGAGTTCGTGTCGGACACATCGATCCCGAGCAGTTCGTTGCGTGAGTAGCCGTCATTTTGGCTGGTTGCGAAGGCAAACCGAGACAGCAGTCGGTCTTCGATGATGGGTAGGTTCAGGGAGACTCGCGTGCGAACGGTATCGAAGCGCCCGGCGCTGACGAGGACCGACCCACCGAGCTCGGGTTGAGGTTTGATGGTTGTGACACTGAACGCGCCGCCGACGGAGTTCTTGCCGAACAGGGTGCCCTGTGGTCCGCGCAGAACTTCGACCTGTTCGACATCGACGACATCGATCAGCTGCCCGATCATGCGCGGCAAGAAGACACCGTCGACGTAGACCGCGACACCCGGGTCGAAAACGATCTCGCCGGAGGTCGTGCCGACGCCGCGCAGGCTAATGAAGCCCTCTTGGTTCTCGCGACCGATCGAGAATTGAAGATTGGGAACCAAATCCTTGATGTCATCGAGACGGGTGACGCCGGCATCGCGGAGTGCGGTTTCGCTCAGCGCTGTGACAGAAACCGGTGTGTCGACCAAGAGCTCTTCTCGCTTGCGTGCGGTGACGACGATCTCTTCGAGCCCGCCGCGCTTCTCCTCCTGTGCCGTCGCGGCATCTGTCGCGACCGCAAGTGCGACGAAGATGGACAGAATCGCCGATAGGCGACTGGTTCCAAGCGACATGATGTTCCCCCCCCCAGTACGAGCCGAATCTGTCGTGACTCGCGTCGGAAGCTAGCCGATTGCTTTGGTCGGTGTCGAGGGCAGCCGTTGGCCGCGTGGCCGTTGCCCGCGGGCTTGGCGGATCCCGGATTATTTGAGAGGATTCGTGGATGATGATTGCAAAGCTGTTTGGCAGGGTCGCGGTTTTTCTTCTCTTTGTCGGGTTGGTCGGGTGTTCGGACGACACCGCAACGACGCAGGCGATTCCTAGTCCGCTCGGTGTCGGTCCGTATGCGGTGGGCGTTACGCGGATCGAGCTGTTTGACGCCGCTCAGGGCCGTACCCAGCTGACCGAGATCTGGTACCCGGCGGCCGAGTCCGCGCGCGGTCTTCCTGCGGATCCCGCGGAGAACTATTTGCCTGACGGCCTCGAGTCGTTGGCCGAGAACGCCACGATTCCTCTCGTAGCGGTGCGCGATGTACCCATTTCCGGTGATGCGCCGTTCCCGCTGATTGGCTTCTCGCACGGTTCAGGTGGGGTGCGTTACCAGAACACCTTCCAATGCGAGCATCTCGCCAGCCACGGTTACATTGTGATCGCGCCGGATCACGAAGGGAACACGTTCTTCGACAGCGGTGGCGTTACCCAAGAGCTGTCGGTGGCCCGTCCGCTCGACATGATTTTCTTGTTCGATGAGTTCAGTGACTTCACGCAGGAGGCAGGCAATCAATTCGAGGGATGGATCGACCTGGACAGCGGCTTCGGAATGACAGGCCATTCTTTTGGTGCGTTCACGTCCATGGCGGTTGCAAGCCAGGACAGCCGCGTCGTAGCGGCGCTGCCAATGGCGCTCGGCGGACCGGTGTCGGATACGTATGACGCGGCGACGCTACTGATGCTCGCGACCGAGGACAAGACGATCGGGCTCGCCGGCAACGATGGTGTTCGCAATACCTTCGACGATGCTCCTGGACCGCGCTTCATCGCAGAGATCGTCGATGCCGGTCACTACTCGTTCAGTTTCTCTTGCCAGGTTGGATTGGCCGGACCTTGGGATGGCGACGGGTGCATGGATGGCGTTCGCTTCGAGGATGGTTCGGCGTTTACCTTTGTGGACGACATGCGCATTTGGGACGTCGTCAACGGATATTCCGCCGCCCTCTTTGGGCGCTACATCAAGGGGATCCAGCAGTACGACGAGGTGCTCGCATCGAACTTGGATCCAGGAATCATGGACTACATCGCCGAGCCGTAGGAATTCGGGCGCGGGGGCATCGTAGATTCCCCCGGGAGAGGGGACTTGGGAGTCAGTTCGCGCGAATTCGGACAGCCCCTCGGTAAGGAGGGCGGCGGCTTCACGGCGCCGCTCTAGACGTCCATCACCTCGTCGTAAAACTTTACGATACTGTCGCGGTCTTTTTCGTCCTTGCCGAGGTGGCTCATCGCTGCGCGCGGGTGCTGGTTGAGCAGGCCGGTCAGCATGTACGTCAGGTCGAATCCCCAGTGCATGCTGCCGCGCAGAGGTTCGATGTCGTTTTCGACGCACTCGAGGATCGGTCGCAAGCGATACTTCGGGTTCTTGAGGAAGCCGATCAGCAATTCGAGTGGGCAGTTGCCGGCGCCGCGGCCGAGGCCGGCCATGGTCGCGTCCAATTGGTTCGCCCCGTTCACAACGGCTTCGATGGTGTTGGCGTACGCGAGTTGTTGGTTGTTGTGAGTGTGGATGCCGACTTGTTTGCCAGTCGCTTTGCACGCCTTCAGGTAACGCTTGGTGAGTTCTTTGACCTCTTCGGTGTAGAACGACCCGAAGCTGTCGACGAGATAGATGGTATCGACGGGCGACGCGGCGAGTAGCTCGAGTGCTTCTTGGAGATCGTTCTCGTGTACCGTTGAAACGGCCATGATGTTGACGGTCGTCTCGTAGCCCTTCTCGTGGGCGTCTTGGATCATGTCGAGTGCAACCGGAACCTGGTGGATGTAGGTCGCGACCCGGATCAGGTCGAGTACGCTTTGGTCTTTCGGCAGAATGTCGGTTTTGTAGTCGGACTTTTCGGCATCGGCGATGGCGGACAACTTGAGATCGGTGTCGTTGTCACCAACGATGCGGCGCATGTCCTCTTCGTCGCAGTGCTTCCAGGGACCGAAATCGGCCTTGGGGAACTGATCCTTGGAGTTCTTGTAACCGAGCTCCATGTAGTCGACACCGGCGGCGACGCAAGTTCGGTAGACCTTGCGCACGAGCTCGTCCGTGAAACGGTGGTCGTTCATCAGACCGCCGTCGCGAATCGTGCAATCGAGTACTTTGATTTCGGGTCTGAAAGTCAACCAGCTGCCTCGTCCGTTGTTGTCCTTTGCTTCGCTCATGATCCCTTTTTGTGCTCCTGTCGATCAAAATTTGGATCTGGTCTTCCGAAAACCGAGTGGTGCGGTTTCGCCAGCTGAAAGACCCAAGCAATCGTAGCTAGATGATATGCGATCGATCGCCAAGGGGGTCAGGGATTGTATGCCTCGATCAAGGTGCGGATGCTATCGCGAATTTCGCTGTAGTGGCCGTTCTGGAGCCAGGCCTTCTTGAAGATGCTGCCCCCGAAAGCGACCGCGGAGGCGCCGCTCGCGAAGTATTCGGCGACGTTTGCGGTTCCCACACCGCCGCAGGCGAGCAGCTCGATATCGCCAAAAGGTCCTTTGATTTCACGGAAGTAGCTGGGGCCGAAGACGCTGGCGGGGAACACCTTGACCATCGTTGCACCGGCTTTCCAGGCTTGGTGGATCTCGTGCGGGGTCAGGGCGCCGGGAAAGACGGGGATCGAGTCGGCGACGCACTGCTCGACGACCTCTCGGACGAGGGTGGGCATCACGATGAAGGTCGCTCCGGCATCCACGGCGGCATCGAGGTCGCCCTTGTCGAGCACGGTCCCCGCGCCGATCATGAGCCGGCCCGCTGAGGTTTCCACGGCGCTGCGAATCAGACGCGGTGCGTTGGGCGTGTTCATGGTGATCTCGAGGGTTTCCAACCCCCCGGCGATCGCGGCCTCGACGATCGGAATGATCGTTTGGGGGTCAGCGCCGCGTAGGATCCCGAGAATGGGTCGTTGTTTGAAGCGCGAGACGTCCATCGCTGCAACGACTTATCGCGTCGGACCGACGGCGTCGATGCGTCTCCTTGCCTGCGGGACCGGATCGGTAAAACGAGTGTGGGGAGTCCGCTGCTTCTTGCGCGTTGATTCCGAGCCGACCGGCTGGCCAACGCCGCGTTCGATCAGCTTGGCGCGGACCGATTCGACGCGCTCTCGATTGACGCCGAAATCGCTATAGCCGAGCTGCGAGGAGGAGCGGATTGCGATGTCCCCATGCTGCGGTCGAAGGCGCAGCTCGAGGTCGTCGACGAATCCCATCGCGGTGCGGCAGTGTGCGTGCAGGTAGTCTTCGCTGCGAACGATGATCTTCGTTCGGGGCATTTCGCCAACGACCTCTGTGACTGCGGCCCACGCTTGCTCCGGCGCAACGGAAAGGGCGATCGGCTCGACGTAGTTGGACTCGGTCAACTCATCGCTGGAGACACAGTTCGGTGACGCCGGACACGCCCGCAACGCGCTGTCGGCTCGTTGAGGGACTTTCGGCAAACTGGTTGCGCAACCGGCCAGCGCGACGCTCAGCGTTGCGGCGATGAATTCAAGGCACTTCATACACGCACTTCATACGAGGATTGATGCCGCGGCTGTCGTTGATGCCTCGGCTGGTGGCCGCTGCGCATGGCTGCCGAGCCAGGACTCAAGGCGAATCCCCTCCGGTATCTGGTGCATTGTTTAGTTCTTAGGTGATTCTGTCGCGCGATTCTATTGTTTTGCCGGGGCGCAAGTTGGAACGCCTACGGCGGTGATTTGGTCGCGCCGACGCGCTAAAGTTGCCCGATGTTTCTCGACGAAGTCTTGGAGAACGCTGCACGCGAGCGTCCGCGTGACCTAGGACTCGTCTTCGGCGACTCTCGTTGGAGTTTTTCCGAGCTATTCCAAAGGGTTGAACGGTTGGCGGTCGCTCTTCAACGAGTCGCGGCCGCGGGCGACCGCGTAGCAGTATTGGCGGAGAATCACCCGTCGATCGTCGAGGCCTACTATGCGGTGCCGCGCTGCGGGATGACGTTGGTCCTTTTGAATTATCGACTCGCCCCTGCCGAGATCGCTGCGATGCTGCGGGATTGCGAGGCTCGCGTTCTGATCGGCGAGCGAAGTTTGCTCGATTCATTGGGGGCGTTGCCAGCAGTCGATCATGTCGTCGAGGTGACGTTGGCGATTGACCAACCGGTTGCAGGTGAGATCGCCTACGAGAAATTTTTGGCGGCGCCGACGAAGAAGATGACGCCCGTGAGACGCACTGTGCAGGACACGGCGTGGTTGATTTATACGAGCGGCACGACCGGTCGTCCCAAGGGCGCGATGCTGTCGCACGAGAACTTGATCGCCGGAGTCGTCGCAAGCTCGCTCGGACGGCCTGTCCATCCGACGGATCGTTATCTCTATCCGTTTCCGCTGTGTCACGTGTCGGGATTCAATGTCTGCCTTTTCCATTTGCACAAGCGGCCAGTTGTGTTGATGCGTCGCTTCGAGAGCACTGCCGTTTTGACGGCGATCGCAGAACATGGAGTGACCTGTCTGTCCTTGGCTCCGACGATGATTGCGATGGTCCTCGACGATCCAGCTCTCGACGCCAGTGATCTAAGCACGCTGCGTTCGGTCGGTTACGGTGCGTCGGGTATTCCGGCCGCGGTGCTACGCCGCGGCATCGACAAGCTCGGGTGCGACTTTGGGCAAGGCTACGGAATGACCGAGCTGTCGGGCAACGCAGTATTCCTCGATGCCGAAGCGCATCGCCGTGGAGCTAGCGCCGAGCCTCAGCTGTTGACGGCCGCGGGGCGTCCGGGTCCGATGATTGCGCTGCGTATCGTAGATGACGAAGGCTGTGACGTGACCGAAGGCGAGGCCGGCGAAATCGTCGTGCGCGGACCGCAGGTTACGAAGGGCTACTGGCGCGACACCACCGCGACGGCGGCCTGTTTCGACGGCGACTGGTTCAAGACCGGCGACGTCGGACGTCGCGACGGGGAAGGGTTTCTCTATATCGTCGATCGCAAGAAGGACATCGTCGTGACGGGTGGTGAAAACGTCTCATCGCGCGAGGTCGAGGATGTGCTCCACTTGCATGAGGCGGTTCGCGAAGCGGCAGTGGTCGGTGAACCCGATCCGCGTTGGGGAGAGAACCTCTGCGCCTTCGTCGCGCTTCGATCGGGCGCCGAAGCGTCGGAGGTCGAGTTGATCGACCTCGTGCGATCCCATCTGGCGAGTTACAAAAAGCCGAAGCGTATCGTCTTCGTGAACGAGTTGCCGAAGAATGCCAGCGGCAAAGTGCTCAAGGCAGAGTTGCGTCGGCGTTTGCGGCCTTAGTTTAGTGGGAACGGGATCAAGATGTAGTCTTTGGGTGTGAAGGTCCGGTAGTTGCTGCTGTGGCAGCCGGTGCAGCCGGTTACTCCGGTTCCGCTGGCGAAAACCGAGTTGCCCAATCCCTCGTACCAGTACCAACCGTTCCCGCCGTCGCTGTCATCTTCCACTTTGACGCTGACCGCCCAGCCTTGTACTTGCGTGCCGTTTTGGTACAGCTCCTTGACGGCAGCTGCGCCGCGCGGATGTTGCGAGTTACCGGCTTGGAGAGAAGCCAGCAGCGAAGAGTTGACGAAGGTGCGCACGTTGCCGAAATGAGGTCCCCCGGACGGATGGGGTCCGGACTCGGTTGTCCAGCCCAGGTAGGAGCCGTTTTGGAGCCAGGCCTCGAGGGCGCCGCGCTCGGTCGGGGGTGTTTCGTCCATCGGAATCGGGGTCGGAGTTGCCGGGACCGCTGTGTCGCACCCACGTAGCGCAGCGTTGACGCCGGCGATGATCTCGCCGATGGCTACCCGTCCGTCGGCGTCCGAATCGGCAGCGCTGCACGAGCTGGTGCCGACCCGGTTCAAGGCGATATTCACAGCGATGATGACTTCATTGACCGAAACCCCACCGTCGTTGTTGCAATCACACGGGCAGGGCAGGGGCTGAGCCCGGGCGGTTAACTGTGCCAGGACGGCTATCGTGGCGATGGTCAGGTGCTTGGTCATCGTGGATGTCATTCGCTTCATGTAGGTACCGCCTCCGCCAGCACTTGTTACAGCATGTGTTGGGTTGTTGGGAAAGTCAGCGTTCGAGACGCAGGGGAAGCTGACATGGTCTTTGCGCGCAGCAACTTTGACGGTGTCGTCCGCACCTGCGTTACATACTCCACTTGCGGCGGTGATCGGTGTCGTAAGTTGCCAGGTCAGAGGATTGGCCCTCGGCTTGCTCCATACCCTGGCGGGGAGGATGCCGATGAAAACAGCCGACAACGAAACTTTGGTCATGTTCGCAGGAGTCTTGGTTCTGGCTCTGTCTCTCGCAGTGCCGTTATTTCAGGATCTTGCGAAGAAGCATGATGTCCGACAAATCGCTTCAGGCGCGGTCGATCTGAAGAATGAGCTTCTTTCTGCGAAGGATCCGGGCAAGGTGCTGAGCGTCAAAGTCTCGAATCTCGTCGGTGAGCTTTCGCCGGACGCGGCGCTGGCGGCGTCACCAACGGGCGCAGAAAAGTCGCCGGGCGGCCAAGGTCGTGAAGATGCCGCCAAAGGCGACAAGGCGAATCCGAAGGTCGTGGCGGAGTGGTCTGGAGCCGGCGAGGCGAGCGTTCGGGTGCAGAAGGATCAGCGCGCCAGAGGCAACTGGGCTTGGGATCCGACGGCGCACTGACGGGCTGCCGCGGGAGAGCGAGCTCACCCGTCCGCGGCAGCGACTCGTGCGGCTTTTGAGCTACTTGCCGATCGTTTCCAGTTTGGTCTTGTAGTCGGGGCTCGCGAGTAGCGACTGCACGACGCCGAGGTTGTTTTCCGACGGGCGCATCTTGGTGATCATTGCCATCATTTGTTCTTTCAGGCTGGCAGGGATCTGGGGATTGTCTTTGATCTTTGCCAACGAAGCGTCGACGTCTGCACCGGTCTTGCTGTCCTTTGAGAAGCCGTAGGCCATCGCAACGCTGATCAACGTCTTGTGCCACTCGCCGGTGTCGCTGAATCCGAAGTTGTTGGTGATTGCGTTGACGCCATCGAGTGCGGAGAAAGCCGTTGCCGCATTGCCTCCGCGAGTGTTCGGTTGCGGGGTGTCGTCACCGTATTTTTCTTTGATGGCCAGGTAGGCGTCGATCGCGCCCTTGGCGGTTTCGTCGGACAGCTCGGTCTGTGGAATGTCGGGTACCCCGCCCATTGCGGGCATCCCGGGGACACCGCCCGCCTTGCCAGCAGGTGCGCCGTATTGGCCGAAGGCCTGGGTCGAGAACGTGAGAGCGAAGGCGATCAAAATGGTTGTGAATCGCATCTGGTGGTTCCTCCTTGTTGAGGACTCATAGGTTAGTGCAGACGGTTTTCGGTGTCGAACGGGCTGTCGGGACTTTTGTTGAGGATTTCGCAACGCAGCCATGGCGCTCAAAGACCATTTGCAGCGGGTGTCCTGTTTTTCAACGGGCTGCTGGCAGTCCGTTGAAAAACAGGCGCGCAAGCGAAAATGGGGATTTGAGTGTCAGGGCAAGGCGCGAAACCGGAGGCAAAGTCGGGACTTTTGTTGAGGATTTCGCAACGCAGCCATGGCGCTCAAAGACCATTTGCAGCGGGTGTCCTGTTTTTCAACGGGCTGCTAAGCAATCTGAATATCGATGCCGTCCATGACGACCTTGTCACCGTCTCCGCCGTCGATTCGGTCGGCTGCCGGTACGACGAGGCGACCGAGTACGCGTCCATCGCCCTCGTCCCAGTAGCGTGTCTCGCTAGCTTCTGCGGGATACTGCGGCGCAGGCAAACTGCCGAGGGTGATGCTTTTGATGCGATCGACGTGTCCGTCGGCGAAAACGCGAGCGGCGCTCTGCATGACCAGGGCCATGTTGCGGGGACCGTGGACGAGAGGGGCGGGGTTCGTGCCTTTGGTGACGAAGTGGGTGGAGTTCCAGTCGGCAGACGGCAGGGCCCAGTCGAAGGTGACATCGACCGGGGTTTCGTAGCGCAACACCTTGTCGGCCTCGCGCTCGGGAATCGTGATGCGAGGAGGGCTGATCTTGCCAGCGTCCGGGTGGCCACAGCCCAGTAGGAAGAGGAGCATCCAACCGTCCATCAGACGATCGCCGCTCTTGGCGTCGTCGATCTCGAAAACGAAGCGGACCAGCGCGTGCCCCTTGGAGGTGGCCCCGACTTCGGTAAAGCCGCAGCCGACGCGAGCGGTCCCCGCTTGCGGGATCTTCCCTTTGATTTCGGCTTGACCGGAACCCCAGCGGCCGACGTCTTGCCATACGTCATAGCCGCCGATCAGCGCGCTCATCACTTCCTCTCGGTTGCGGGCCTCGAGGGCGCCGTTGAACAGGATCATCGGATGCCCGGGGCGGTCGGAGTCGCGCATCATCCAGGGAGCGTCGATCGGGTTGGTGACGCTACCACCTGTGGCGCGGACGATGAGCTGAGTCGTCGCCCAGTCCCAAGAGAATTCGAATTCGCTGAATCGTTTACCGGCAACAGCCGGATCCACCTTTGCGTCTGCCATTGTTGCTACCCTCCCGAGTTCTCCGAATCCTCCACGACATACACGTTTTGGACCCGGAGTGTAGCCACTCTCCTATGCCTGTACCCCTTGCCCGTGCCTTTGCCTAACCCGAACCAGCTTAACGACGATGTCCACAAAATCGGGACAATCTCACGTGCCCGTGCCTTTGCCTAACCCGATTCGCCCGAGTCCTCACCTGAGTCTTCACCCATGCTCAACCCCCGCCCAGCGCTGGCGTCGGCGGCGCCAATCGGGGTAGGAGAACCGCATGGCTTACAAAACGATCGTTTGGGGGACGGGGAACGTCGGTCAGCCCGCGTTGCGTACGGTGCTTGCCAACCCGGGACTGGAACTCGCCGGGGTTATTGTGTCGAGTGAAAGCAAGGAAGGCCGTGATGCCGGTGATCTTTGTGGACGTCCGACAACTGGTGTTTTGGCGACGCGAGACATTGACGCAGCTTTGGCCAGTGGGGCCGATGCAGTGGCGTACTGTGCCTCGGGAGACTTTCGGCCCGACGAAGCGCTCGATGATATCGAGCGATGCTTGCGCGGTGGACTCAACGTCGTCTCGACCTCAGTCTATCCGCTCTACGATCCGATGTCCGCGCCCGACGACCTGCGCGCCAGGATGGAAGAGGCATGTGGAGCGGGGGGCACTTCCTGCTTTGTCAGCGGCGTCGATCCTGGCTACATCAACGATGTGGTTCCCCTATTGATGAGTGGATTGTGTGCCGACATCGAGGAGATCCGTGCCTTCGAGTGGTTCAATTACGCATATTATGACGCTGAGGATGCGGTGCGGAATTTGGTGGGGTTTGGCCAGCCGATGGAGAATGTTCCTCTGATGATCTCGCCTGGAGTACCGACGATGGTCTGGGGCGGTGTGCTGCGTCTGCTGGCGCGCGGTCTCGGGGCCGAGCTCGAGGATATTCGCGAGGTGGTTGAACGTCGCGCACTACCGAAGACGGTGACGAATCAGCTGGGTGTTTTCGAAGAGGGAACCCTGGGCGCATTTCGCTTCGAGTTGCAGGGCATCGTGCGAGGCAAAGCCAAGTTGATTATCGAACACGTGACGCGGATCAGTGACGATGTTGCGACCGACTGGCCGAGCGCAGATGGTTCTGGCGCGCACGGCGTGCGGATTACCGGTTCGCCAAATGTCGAGATCCTCGTCGAAGCCGAGGAGATTGCGGGCGATCGGGCCAGTGGTGGCAACGCGACCGCCGCGGCTCGAGTGGTCAACGCGATTCCCCAGGTGTGCGCAGCGTCGCCGGGCCTGTTGGACGCGTTGTCGGTGCCACTGCGTCCGGTACCGGGGATCTTGGGCTAGACGGTGGCCGACACGGAATTCCAAAAGTCGAGTCGCGACCCGGCTGCGTTGAAGGCGCGATTGGAACGCTGGCTCGATACGCGGCTTGGGGGTGCTGGCGCCGTCATCGAGAACGTATCGAGCCCGTCCGCGAACGGAATGTCGAGTGAGACGTTGTTGTTTGATGCGCGCTGGAAAGAGGGCGGGGCGACGGTGTCCGCGGCGCTTGTGGCGCGGGTCGAGCCGGACCTCGACGATGTCCCGGTGTTTCCCTCGTACGACCTCGAAGCGCAGTTCAAGACGCTGCAGCTGGTGGCGGGTGAAAGCGATGTCCCGGTACCGCAGGTGCGTTGGCTAGAAACGGACAGGGAAGCATTGGGGGCGCCCTTCTTCGTGATGGATCGGGTCGCGGGTAGGGTGCCGCCTGACGTGATGCCGTACACGATGGACAGTTGGTTGCTGACTGCGGGTGAGTCCGAGCGGCGGCATCTACAGAATGCGACGGTCGGCGTCTTGGCGAGGCTCCATGCTATACCTGTTGCCGGGCGGGACTTCGGCTTTCTCGAGTTTGACGTTCCGGGCGCGACTCCGATGCGGCGACACTACGAGAACCAAAAGCAGTACTATGAGTTCATGCGCGAGGGGCGAACCTTCCCGATCATCGAACGTGCCTTCGAGTGGCTCGAGGCGAATTGGCCGGACGATGAAGCAACAGCGGTCATTTCCTGGGGCGATTCTCGCATCGGTAACGTGATGTACGACGGCTTCGACCCGGTTGCGGTGCTCGACTGGGAGATGGCGGCGGTCGGACCGCGTGAACTCGACATCGCATGGATGATCTTCTTGCACATTTTTTTCCAGGACATCACCGAGCAAGCCGGTATGCCGGGCCTCCCTGAGTTTATGCGTCGGGCGGACGTGGTTGCCGAGTACAAACGTCTTACCGGCCACAGCGCTAGCCATATGGATTTCTACGAGGTCTACGCAGCCCTGCGCCACGCGATCGTGATGGCGCGCGTGTTTGCTCGCTCGGCTCATTTCGACGGCACCGAGTGGCCCGAACAACCGGATGACGTGATCTATCACCGCAACGAACTGGATCGGATGCTGCGCGGCGAGTTTCGTTCCTAGGACCGCATGGCGCGCGAGGCAGGTTGAATTGATGGATTTGGTACGGCTGTTCGAACGTTCTCCCGCCATCCTAGAGGTGGGTGTCGGCGATACTGTGTTCTCTCAAGGAGATCGCGGCAAGGCGATGTATGTGATCCTCGAGGGAACGGTCGAGATCCGCATCGGCGACAAGTCGCTCGAGACGGTGGACGCCGGCGGCTTCTTCGGCGAAATGGCGTTGATCGATTCGGATCGACGGAGTGCGACGGTCGTCGCCCAGACCAATTGTCGGCTGGCTGTGGTCAACGAAGAACGGTTTCTATCCGGAGTGCAGCAAACCCCTACATTTGCTCTGCAGGTAATGCGCATACTGGTGCGCCGTTTGCGGCAGATGGATCGCCGAATTTAGATAGTTCGGGTTGTTCAGCGTTTGACGAGAAGCCCATACGGGCTCTCGCCATTGTGAGATATGCGGGCTAGTTTCGGCGCCTTGCGGAAAATCTCCTGAAAACAGCTACTTGGCCCGCTGCTGCCTTAGGAAGTTGGCAGCGCGCGGTCGGGGGCATCGTGGCCTTTGCACTTTCCCGTGCGAGTCGCCCGCGGGCACTCGCTCTGCGAACTGGCACGCCCTTTGCGAATTTGGGGGAACAGCAAGTCGCCACTCCAAATCCAGTGTGCCGCTCCAAATGAGGACGCGGCCAAAAGGGAGAAGGAAAAATGCAATTCAATCAAAGAGTGACCATCAGTACTTCGGACGGTCGGAAACCTGCGGTTCTTGTGCGCTTGGCGCTCGTCTCAGTGATGGCGGTATTACTGTTGTCCTCGCCAGCGTTCGCCGGTCGGCCGGGATTCCCCCCCGAAGTATTCCCCGATGGACGATTCCCGACGTTCTTTCCCACACTGCAGCCGACTCCGTTTCCTACGTTCATTCCCACGTTCATCGGCACGAAGACACCGACCCCGTTTCCTACTTTTGTCCCGACATTCATTGCGACGAACACGCCAACGCCAGTTCCGACGTTTGTTCCGACAGGGCTACCGACGATCTTTCCTACGGTATTTCCGACGAGGACACCGAGGCCGCCGCACTTCTGTATGGATCACGACGATTGCCCGAGTGGGCAGTTCTGTGGTCCGGCAAGTGCCGCAACGTCAGGGTTTGGGCCCATCATCGAGTTGGGTTTTTGCACAGACCTCCCACCCGATGCCTGCCTCTCTCACGATGACTGTGACGAGGACGAGGTTTGCAGGAGGATCTTCCGCTTCTCCGAAACGTCGGGGGAGTCTCCCGCTTTGACGAACGGATTCCTTCCGGAGATCCCCGGTCCGAAGCCGCTTCTGGGCGCTTGTGTGGCCACGCCGGCGACCCCGGAACCGACAGAGGTGCCGACGGAAAAACCCACGGCCGAGCCGACAGAGGTGCCAACTGAGCCGGCGAACATCGATCCGACGATGACGCCGACCATGGAACCGACGGCTGAATTCACGGCCACACCGACCTGGACGCCGCGGCCAGACGACGCGTTCTGCCTTGGTGACTGCAACGATAACGGCATCGTTTCAATTGCCGAGCTGATCCGACTGGTCAACATCGCGTCGGGCCAACAGGACCTCGAGACCTGCGCGGAAATGATCGAACTCGAAGAAATCAGCATCTCCGACCTCATCCGAGCTGTGAACAACAGCCTACTGGGATGTGACTAAGCTCCTCCCCCCCCGAGAGGTACCCGCGGGTACCCGAATCACGCCGATCCCCGTCGGCGTGGCAGAGCGGCCCGGAGCAATCCGGGCCGCTTCTGCGTCGTCGCGACGGGTTTCGAAACCGGAGGGCGATCAAAGGATGGAGGGCGAAGCTCCTGCTGAGCCGTGCACCAACACGGCATCACGGCTCGCCACGGTGCGCGGTCCACCTATCCGCGTACGATGCTAATTTCCGGCGTTAGGGTTGCGTCGATGAGGAGCTCGACATCGCCGTCGTCCGAGAACTCCCGCGGTGTGTACTCGTTCGAAGCCTTGTCCTCGGGGCCGCTCGGGAGCAGCCCCATCCGCTGGTAAGTCTCGGCGATCAACTCGCTGCAGAAAAGGCTTGATAGGTCTTCGCGATTCTCGCCGAGAGGACCGTCGTAGGAGGCCTTGAGCAGCTCGACCTTGTCGGCTTCGTACGGGCGTCCCTTGAGATCGTCACGCAGGGCGACCAGCGCCGATTGCATGGAAGGCGTGCGCTCGACTTGCAGGTGGCGAATCGAAACTTCCCCGTCGTAGCCTGCGATTCGATCGCTCAGGCAGACCAGTTGTACGCCGCGGCGAGCTTTGCCAGTGATGACGTCGCGCAGGTCAGTAAGCGTTGTGGATTCCCATAGCAGCACAATGTCCCAGTCTTCGAGCCGCACCACCATCCCGACGTGTGACCACCGACTGTCGGTGAACCATTTGATCCCTGCGCTGGTACGGCTCTTACCGGAAAAAAGGATGAGATCCCCGGTCTGCATTTTCGGACGGAGTTGTGCGTAGGTTTCCATCATGAGTTCCCTGTCTGTCTGGAAAGGCGCTAGCTTAAATAGCGCCCGCGGGTGTCGCAAACCGGCGGAGTTGCGGCGCTCGCGATCATCGGTGATTTTCGCTACGAATTCACTGAGGAGTCGAAACCGATGAACTTTTCTATGTGGGCCAAAGCGGTCAATGTGATTCCCCGGGTCACCGACGAGGAGTGGGCCGGTCTCGACGTCATCGCGCGCTGGTTGATTGCGACGCGCTCGGCCGTGCTGGTCATGACGTTCAACTCGGCGGCCATCGGTGGCTTGTTGGCAGCGCGCGATGGGATGTTTGACTGGATCTTATGGTCACTTGTCACGCTTGGGCTGCTCTTTGCCCACGCCACCAATAACCTGGTCAACGACATTACCGACCACTACAAGGGCGTTGATAAGGACAACTATTTTCGCACCCAGTACGGACCGCAGCCGATCGAGCAAGGGCTGATGACCAAGTCAGAGATCTACACCTACACAGCGGTGACGGGGTTGATCGCCTTGGCTGCGGGAATTGCGCTGGTCGCCTTGCGTGGAGAAGCGACGTTGTCGCTGCTCGCTTCGGGGGTGTTCTTCGTCTTGTTCTATACCTGGCCGCTCAAATACATCGGCATGGGCGAGGTCGCGGTGATCATCGTTTGGGGGCCGCTGATGGTTGGCGGCGGCTACTACGTCATCACTGGGCAGATTTCGGAGTCGATCGTCATCGCCAGCCTACCGGTGGCGCTTGCGGCGACGACAGTGCTTTTCGGTAAGCACACGGATAAGCTCGAGGCGGATGCGGCAAAAGGCATTCGCACGATGCCGGTGCTGCTCGGAGAGCGGAACTCCCGCTATGCGACGATCGTGATGCTGACGATGCAGTACCTGTTGGTGTTTTGGCTGGTCGCGCGCGGTGACTTGTCGTGGTTGCTGCTGGCAGTGTTAGTCGCAGCGCCGTACTACGTGCGTGCCGTTCGTGCGTTCTGGCACCCCCGGCCCGAGCAGCCGCCGGCGGAGTACCCGCCGAACATTTGGCCACTGTGGTACGCCGCGTTTGCGTTTTCCCACACGCGCCGTTTCGGGGGGTTGTTCTTGTTAGGCCTCGCCGCGGACGTCGCGGCGCATCGGTTCGGGCTGCTCTAGCCCGGGTGCGGCGGCGGTTGTCCCAAAGCGTCGGGGACGGGAGGACACGCGGGACACGGCCTTGCCGCTGCCGTGTCGGGTTACCCCGCTTCTTCTGCCGTCTTCTTTTCTGCTTCGAGATCGTCTTCTTCGCGCAAGCGGATGCGACTCTGTAACTCTGGGAAGCGGCCCTCGAACGGTGCGTAGAATTCGCGCAGCTTGTCCATGTCGGCGACGATGTCGCCGGTGGGCTCGAGGACTAAGTCGATCCCAGTCGTGCCCTTTGTGTAGTCGAGGTACGAACACAGGATTGGTACATTGGCCGCTCTGGCGATGTGGTAGAAGCCGGACTTCCAATACTCGGTGCGCGATCGTGTGCCCGATACCGGTACGACCAAATACATTGCGTCTGATTCGTTGAACAGATCGGCAACCTTGTCGACCATTCTGTGTTTGGCCGAACGATCGACGGGTATTCCACCGAGCGCCTTCATGAACCCCTCAAAGGGCCAGCGGAAGATTTGTTTCTTGCCCATCCACGCGACCTTGATTCCCAAGTCCCAGGACACGCCGAGCATGTGCGGCATGTCCCAATTGCTCGTGTGCGGCGCCGCAATGAACACGCACTTGGCGATCGGCGGCGCTTTACCTTCGATTTTCCATCCGAATAGTTTGACCCAAACGCGCCCAAGGAAATGGGCGACGGGGCCGCAGCGAGGTAGTTGTTGGTTCGCCATTTGCGCAATCAATTGCGCAAATGGCGAGAAGTCAAGGAAAGTCGTGTCACAGCCTGGTCACAATTGTCTCGAGTGACCGGATGCCTTGCGCCGTGCTGGCATCCGCCGCCGGAGCCTGGCAGAAACGGGCGAATGGAGTTGCTCACCGACCCGCAGGCTTGGATCGCGTTTTTGACACTGACCGCACTCGAACTGGTGCTCGGAGTCGACAACATTGTGTTTATTTCCATTTTGGCTGGGAAACTGCCGCCGGAGGAGCAGGGCCGGGCGCGGACGGTTGGATTGCTCGGGGCGATGCTGACACGCATCGGGCTACTATTCTCGCTAGCTTGGGTTGTGGGCTTGACCGAGCCGTTGTTCGAGATTGTTGGCTTCGCCCTTTCCGGTCGTGATCTGATTTTGCTCCTCGGGGGTCTGTTCTTGCTTGCCAACAGCACCCATGAGCTGCACGAAAAGCTCGAAGGCGACGAACGTGAGATGTCGGTTAAAAAGAAGGTATCGTTTGGCGCGGTGATCACGCAGATCGCGCTTCTCGACATCGTCTTTTCACTGGACTCGGTGATCACAGCAGTTGGAATGGTCGACGATCTCAGAGTGATGGTAGCCGCCGTCGTTGTCGCTGTGGCGTTCATGATGTTCTTTGCGGCGGCGATCAGCGACTTCGTCGAAAGTCATCCGACGGTCAAAGTGTTGGCGCTCTCGTTTCTGCTGTTGATCGGGATGGCCTTGGTTGCGGACGGTATGCATCACCATATCCCAAAGGGGTACATCTACTTTGCGATGGGCTTCTCGGTGTTCGTCGAGATGTTGAACCTTCGTGTGCGCGATCGAGCTCGCCCGGTGCGGTTGAATCGGCCGTTTGTCGGTCACTGAGCCCGACCGGGGATCGGGGAGGAATGAAATGAGACGGGCTTTGCCGTGGGTGGTCATTGTGGCTGTCTTGGTGTTGCTACCGTACGTCATAGCGCGTTGGAGCCAGCGCCCCGGGCGGGTTCTGTATCTCGGGGGGCCGGTGCTGACGATGGACGCCGACAATCGTATCGCGGACGCGGTGCTCACCGACGGCGATCGCATTGTCGCCGTCGGCAACGAGGCGGAAGTCCGTAGTTCGCTGGGTGGACGGTCGGTGCGCACCGTGGAACTCGAAGGCCGCGTCTTGATGCCGGGCTTCATCGACGCACACGGACACTTCCCCGGGTCCGGGCTGACAGCCGTGATGGTTGATCTCAACAGCCCACCGATCGGCTCGATACGCACGATTGAAGAAATTGTGGCCAAGTTGCGGGCGAAGGCGGCTGAAACGACGAAAGGTGAGTGGATTGTCGGTCTCGGCTACGACGACTCGCTGTTGGCGGAGCGCCGCCATCCGACGCGACAGGATCTGGATCGAGCGTCGACCGATCATCCGATCGCCATCAATCACGTGTCCGGCCACGTCGGTGTGCTGAATTCTTCCGGCCTTGCCCTCGAGGGCGTCGACGAGTCTACTCCGGATCCCGACGGTGGACGGATCGTTCGCGATACGTCGGGATCTGCCACTGGACTGCTCGAAGAGGAGGCGGCGCAGCGTTGGATCGCGGCGCGGCTGCAACCGTCGTTGTTGGACGGGCTTCGAATTGTTCGCTCCGCTAATGCAACTTACCTTGCGGCTGGTGTCACGACGGCGCAGAGCGGGTTGACCCCTCGTGAGCTGATCTCCGGATTGAGCTTATTGTCGCGGCTGGGGTTCGTCGACATCCGGCTGGTGGTCTGGCCGGATGAAGACGCGGGACAGGCCATTGCGGACGGTGACTTTGATCCGTCGTTCGATCGGAAATGGGTGAACCTCGGCGCGACCAAAGTCGTTGCGGACGGATCGATTCAGGCTTACACGGGCTATTTGAGTGAGCCGTACCACGTCCCGCCTGGGGACGACCCGACCTACCGGGGCTATCCACGTATCGAGCGGGAGGATTTGATCGGTCGCGTCAAACGCTTGCACGACGCCGGAGTGCAGATCGCGGTGCACGGCAATGGCGATGCGGCGATCGATGACATTCTGGATGCGTACGAGTCTGCGCAGAAGTCCAACCCGCGGCTGGACGCGCGACATATCATCATCCACTCCCAGATGGCGCGCGAGGATCAGCTCGACCGCATGGCACAGCTCGGTGTGATTCCCAGCTTCTTCGTGCTCCATACGTACTACTGGGGTGATCGGCATCGCGACATCTTCATGGGCCCGGAACGCGCGGCGAGGATGAGTCCAACGCAGTCGGCGCTGCGACGCGGCATTCGGTTTACGATTCACACGGATACTCCCGTTGTCCCGATCGAACCATTGCGGCTGGTTTGGGCGGCGGTCAATCGGCAGTCTACGGGCGGGGCGGTGATTGGCGCAGAGCAGCGAATCACACCGATGCAGGCGTTGCGCGCCGTGACGATTGACGCCGCGCACCAGCACTTTGAAGACCAGGAGAAGGGGTCTCTCGAGCCGGGGAAGTTGGCCGACATGGTGATCTTAGACCGTTCGCCGCTGACCTCCCCCGCGGAGATTGATCGGATTGTCGTTGATCAAACGATTGTTGGCGGTCGCAGGCTGTATCGCCGCGATCAGTGAGGGGATCTACGTGAAGGGGACCAGATTCAAAAGTAAAGTTGCGTTCTTGACCGGCGCAGCGTCGGGAATCGCGCGCAGTGTGGCGCTTAGGTTGTCGGGTGAAGGCGCCTCGATCTTTGGTGTCGATATCGATGGCGAGGGTCTCGCCGAAACGGCGCGCTTGGTCGCAGAGGGCGGTGGCACCATGAGGTCGGGTGTCTTCGATTTGCGCGAGCGAGAAAAGTGCTTTGCGGCGGTGTCGTCGGCCGTTGACGAATTTGGACGTCTCGATATCGTCGGCAATATTGCGGGAGTGAACCGGTTCGCGACGTTCACCGAAATGGCGCCCGAGGACTGGGAATTGATGATCGCGGTGAACCTCAGCGCTCCCGCTTACGTTTGTCAGGCGGCCATACCGCATTTGCTCGAGACATCGGGCAATATCGTCAACCTCGCGTCGGTCGCAGGAGTCATGGGGCAGGCGTACACAGCGGGGTACTGCGCAACCAAGGGTGGTGTCGTACAGCTAACGCGTGCCCTGGCCATGGAATACGTCAAACGCGAGATTCGGGTCAATGCGATTGCTCCGGCCGGTGTCGACACGGCGATGAACGTAGACCTTCATTTTCCTGAAGGCATGGATTGGAAACTGGTCAAACCGTACATGGGGCACCGGGGCCTGGCGACGGCGGACGAGATTGCCGCTGTATTTGCGTTCCTAGCCTCCGACGAAGCGCGCCCGGTGCACGGTGCGGTTTGGACAGCTGACTTCGGCGTTTCCGCCGGATAGCTCTGGTTGCGGGAAGCCTGGCAATGTCAGCAGACGTGCCGAGGCGGCGAGGACCGGCGTTGGCGCTAGCCGCTTTGGTCGGCGCGTGCGCGCTGGCAATCGCCGGACAGTACGTCCTGACGCCGCTGGGCGCTCTGCGGCTTTACATGCCGGGTGAACCGGCGGCGGCGCCGATCGGGTTCGTGCTACTCGGATTGGCGGGAGTTGTCGCGGCTTTCGCGGTGCTGGTCTCGGAGCGCGAAGATCCGCCCTCGGACTCGGCGGCGCCAGCAACTCCCGAGCTGCCTTTTACGCCGATGGTCGTCTCCGTCGTCTGTGTCGCGGCGGCGACGCTGACCGTGTACATCGACATCGACAATCCGTGGGCGATCTATGTTTGGGCGCTTGGATTGTCGAGTTTGATCTGGGGTGGTCTGGGCGCGGGTACGCTCGGTCGGGCGCGCCGTCAGTCTGCGTGGTCGGTTGCCGAGATTGTCGGCGTTGCGGCGATCACTGCTGTTGGTTTCTGGTTGCGCTACGGCGACCTGTTGGGATTGCCGGCCGAAGTCCATGGGGACGAGGCGGCGTGTGGGATCGAGGCCCGCCGCGTACTGCGCGGTAGTGTGCCGAACCTTCTGAGTGTCGGTTGGTACGATATCCCGTACCTCTCGTTCGCACTTTCGGCCGGAGCGATGCGAATCTTCGGCGACGATTTATTTGGTCTGCGAATGGCGTCAGTGGTCCAGGGCGTTGCGTCGATCCCAGTTCTTTACGCGTTGATTCGCCGGTTGTTTACGGTTCGTATTGCGGCATTGTCGGCGGCGTGGCTGGCGTTGTCGCACTGGCACATCCATTTCAGCCGCATTGGGACGGACTATCTACAGGCGTCGTTTGCGGCATTGCTGACCCTATGGTTGTTGGTTCGCGCCGATCGGGGCGGGCGCGCGATTGACTGGATCGGAGCCGGGCTATGCCTCGGCTTCGCCCTGAGTGTGTATCCAGCCGGCCGCGTGACCGTTGTCGTCGTCGCTGTCTATTTGATTTCTGAGCGGTGGCGAGATGCGGGCAACGTGCGTCACCATCAGCGTGGTGTCGCGATGTTGGTGTTTACGGCGCTCGCCTTCGTCGCACCGACTTATGCCTACATGGCGCGATTGCCTGGAGCGCTGTCTTCGCGAACCCAGGACGTTCTGGTCCTGTCCGAGAGGAATTTGCAGCACACCTACCAGGCGACGGAGACCGATGATGTGCCCCACGTTCTGGCGCTTCAACTCGCCAACTCGCTTGCGGCGTTCAATTGGCGGGGAGACCGCAGCATGCAGCACGGTCATCGAGCGCCGCTGCTCGATTTTTGGTCCGGACCGATTTTCGCCATCGGGATCATTGCTTTTTCGCTGCTCGCTTTGCGACGTCGATATATTCTCATCACGGCATGGTTCTGGTCGAGCTTCGTGCTCGGTTCCGTAATGACAGTGGATGCGATGTTTTCCCCACGGATGATCGTGGCGGTACCTACGATTCCTGTTTTTATTGCTTTGATTGTCGATCGGGGCTGGCGCTTGGCCGCCGAAGTTGGCGGCACCCGCGGTCGGGGCTTGGCGACGTCGGTGGTCGTCGTCTTCCTCGGGCTGAGCGGCTGGGCGAACTACGACGACTATTTCCGCTTGCACGCGTCGCACCTGCAGCCGCCGCGAATAGCGACGGTCCTGGCCCGGTACGTCGAGACAGTGAACGACGATTATCGGATCTACCTATTGGGTCGGGAGTCGCTGGACTACGATACGCCACGGTTTCTGGTACCGGATGCGGATGCTCGAAGCGTTGGTGGAGAGCCGTTGGAGCTGCCGTTGCTGCAACTTCCGGCGGGAAAGGGCGCCGTTTTTGTCGTCGAAGCGAATTGGCCTCGGGCCGACGAAGTTATGCAGCAAATCATGAAGGAATATGTGAATGCTCGGCTCCAGGACCTGCGTTTTCGCGACGGTAAAGCGGCGTTTCACCTGGCCATCGTAGACCGATTGCGGCTGCAAAACTAAAACATCGTTACTCAAAGCGCCTTTGCGAGCCTTGGATCAAATGACTTGCGAGGCAGCAAGTACCTGAGTTTCTTAGAAAAATGCCAATATTCCAGGGTTGTACGACTTCGGTATGGTAACTAATCTGAACACGTGTTTAGACTGGGTTTCGGCCAGGCTTGTTTGGGCGGAAAAGCGGCCGGGTTCAGTCGAAAGTTGTAATACCAGTAATGAGGAGAACGACAGGGGCTCTGCCTGCGCAGATGCTGCTGCACTTGAAAATATGAGTTCACCAGATCGACAACGGGGAAGCACCCTGCCCGAGGTGCTCGCGACAGTGGGTGTCATCGGGATCTTGATGGCCGTGGCCGCGCTCGGACTGAACCGGGGATTTGTCGGTTTAGAGTCATCTCACCAAGAGCTCGTCAACTCAGTGCGGGAGATTCGCCTGCAAGCCACTGTGCGCGGAGCGCATTACCGGCTGACTCCTTTTGTGTCGCTCTATGAAATTGCGCGTCTGCAAGACGCAGATGCTGATGGGCTCTGGGACAACGACGCTTCGTTTCCGGTGCGGTTGGTCAATCTTCCAGCTGGGATATCGATCTCTGGCTCATCAGCGTCCGGTGGGGATGGTACGGTTGAGTTCAATACACGCGGCGTGGCGGTCGACTCGCTCGGGGGGGGATCCGAGGTTGTCCAGCTCGTACTAACTGACAGTGATGGGACGACTCGGTTGGTCGAGGTCTGGCCGTCGGGGCAAGTGAGAACCGAACCATTGGTTGGGCTTCTGCCGTGAGTCGGTTCTTGCAGCGCGGCGCGGCGGGCCGCAACGGTTCTGGGTTTACCTTGATCGAGGTATTGGTCGGAATGTTGGTTGCTGGAATGGCAGCGGCTGCAACGGCAGTGACGATGACGGCGTCTGCCAACTACATCGGAGAGAATGCAACGCACGTTGAAGCAATTGGCCTGGCTCAGGAGGCAATGGAAGACCTGCGGGCGCGGCGCTATGAAGAGATCACGAGTGGAAGTGGGACGAGTGGTGGATTCTCGATCTCTTGGAACGTTCAGCCGGACACCCCCGAAGCGGGGATGAAGGCTGTCGCGGTGACAGCCAGCTGGACGTGGAAGGGAAAACCGAGGAGCTATGTCCTCAAGACTGTTTACTCGAAGCTCACGCGTAGTTGATCGCGAAGCCGGGTTCTCACTGATCGAAATTCTGGTGGCGATGGTGCTCACCGGGATTGCGATGGCGGTATTCGTGCGTGATTTTGGCTACACGGTGCAGTCGCGGCGCGAGATGGATCTGGTTGCCGAAACGCAGCAGGCCTTGCATGCCACGCAGACCTTCGTCACCCAGGAGTTGCGTCAGGCGGGTGCCTGCTTGCCGCAGACCGGTGAATTCATTGCCATGGAAGCTACCAATGTTGGAGTCGTCGATGAGTTGACGGTTCGCATCGGCATTGCCGACCGAGCGAGTTTGGCGTGTGTGACGACTGTTTTGACGAGCAATCATTCGCCAGGGGAAAACAAGCTCAAGGTACAGGACGGTTCGGCGTTTGAGGTCGATCAGTGGATTTACGTCACGCGTCCGGGGGGGCAGGGGGGCACGTTTCGTGTCGCGTCCGTGAAGATCGACGAACTCAAGATTGCCGGCGGGCTCGACGCCACCTATGTGACTGGTGGCGGTGTTTACGCCATCGAAGAGCGAGTCTACACGGTCCAAACCGTGGGGGATGTCCCGATATTGACGGTGTCGATCGATGGTGAGCCGGCGCAGCCTCTGGTCGCGGGTGTTGAAGAGTTTAATGTGCGCTATCGGATGGAGCCATGTCCGCCGTGCAGTCCGATTGACGCTCCTGCGACCTCGGCGGAGTGGCGCAATGTGCGCGAGGTCGAGTTGCATGTCGTGGCTCGGTCGACGGCCAGGGGGCCGCGGGACGGGGAGTATGTTCGGATGGATGGAAGCACTACGGTTCGCCCCCGCAACCTCCTCTAGGTGTATGAGATTTCCTTGGCAATGACGAGACTTCATAGCGAGCGCGGGGCGGCGCTGTTGACCGCCTTGATCTTGATGGGTGCTCTGAGCGCCATCGCAACGGTACACGCTCTCAACGTGCGAGCCTCGTTGCGGTTGCGCGGGGCAACGGCAGAGCGGCGTGTCGGCTACTACGCCGCCGAGGGTGGGCTCAACGTCGGGATGACGCGTTTTGCGAACATCTTTCGCGATGGTCACACGCCCCAAGCGGGCGACTTCAATCAGTCCTTTACGCTCGACGATCACGAAGTTTCGATGACGCTGTCAACGGTCAGCGGCTGTGACCCGTGTGCGCCGACGCGGATTCCAATCGGCGAAGTTTTTGCCGGGCTGAATACCTTGCCGTACCGCTACACCGTACACTCGGAGTCGGAGCGCAATACGGGTGATACCGCGGCCCATGTCGCTGGCGAATTCGATATTCACAACATTCCGATCTTCCAGTTCCTCGCTTTCATCGATTCGCACCTATTCGTCATGCCGCTCAAGGACATGGAGTTGCACGGCCGGCTCCACACGAATGGCAATCTGTATATTCAGCCCGATGCCTTGCTCGAAATCGAGGATCTACCTGGCGTTATCAGCAACGTACAGGTTACCTCGGTCGGCGATATCTTTCGCGGCGGCCGCAAGTACGATGCGTCGTGGCGCTGCTGGGGCGATGCCTTCATCGACAAGAACGAAGATGTCGTCGCGCCGCTGGGAGATCTCGACCCGTTGGAGCTCAAGTGTGCCACGACTTCGGCGTTACCGGATTCGACGCTCGACAACTGGCTCGGGACGATCAACTCCGGTGTGAACAACATCGTAACTCCATCGGTCGATATCTTCGACAGACTCACAGGCTCGTACTGGCAGAGCGCCGATTTGCGCATCGTGTTGCGCGTGGATACGCCGCTCAATCCGGGGATCAATTTTGCGGATGGCGATCTTTGCCCGACTGGCCCCGCTCCTGGGCCGACCGCCGGGTTGCACTTGATCGAGGTGCAGAACCTGAGTGGTGCGCAGGACGTCGCGAAGACGCGGCAACTTTGGCGCTTCATGTGTGAGAAGCGAGGTGCGTTGTTCTATACCGACGTGCCAGCGCCGGCACCGATTCCACCGACGAATGCTGTGGCTGGGGCGGGCCAGTATGCGCCCCCCTTCAATCCGGGGAATGTGTACCGTCGCGTCGGTGAGGATACGTCTGGGGACGGCGTGATCAACGCAACGGACAGCAACGAGGAAATCTGCCCGACCGGGGGAGCGGCGTCGCCGGCGCCACCGTGGAGTATCCCGGCTTATTGCCCGGCCTGGCCGAATAACCCCACTACCACCGTTACTCCGAATCGCTGGTATCAGGACATGGACTACCGCCGGGGAGGTTTCTGGAATCACCGTGAGCAGCAGTGGATGTATCTGCTCAACCTGAATCTACGGGCGTTGATCGAGTGGAACCAGATCAACGGCGACGTGTTGTATCCGCACGGCGACGAGAGCGATGGTGGCTTGGTCCTGTTCATGTCCGTGCAGGGCCCGCTCTCGAATGGAATGAACAATTACGGCATTCGGGTCTTCGACTCGGCAGACTTGGATACGACCAACGCGGTTTTTGCGCCGGGTGCGGCGGATCCGACGGGCGTTTCGGTGGTCAGTGATCAGGCCGCGATCGTTCAGGGAAACTTCAATACGGTGGACAAGTTCCCTGCTGCGGTGATGGCAGACGCGGTTCACATCTTGTCTCAGGGGTGGGAGGTGCCTTCCGCGGTGACTGTGCCGCCGACAGATAACGATCTCAAGAGTGTCTTTCTTCTTTCATCCGATGTTCGGAACGTTCCAGCCCAAGACTTCCCGGGCACCGGGACGTTCAATGGTCCGAATGACCTCGGTATCAACGCCGCGTTTCTCTTCGGGCTCGGACCGAGCACTCTCGACGACGATTGGTATAACGGCGGTCTCGAGAACTTTGCCCGCACTTTGGAGAGTTGGGAGAACCGCACGTTGAACTACCTTGGATCTTACGTCAGCCTCGGTCCGGCGCAGCACAAGCTCAATAACTGGGCCTGTGGCTCGGGTGACTCCTGCAATATCTATGAGCCGCCGACGCGGTTGTTCGACTACGACACTGACTTCGACATGGTCGAGAACCTGCCGCCGATGACGCCGCGTTTCGTGTACCTGCAGCAGCGCATGTATACGCGATTCTACGATTAGCAGCGGTAACCAATTGGCCAGCGAGCCGCGGTGTTCCATGGTGCGCGGCTCGGCAGGCGCCTCGCGCTGCGTGGCTTTTGGTGACGTTCGAGTGGCGGTCGAAGTAGCGAGCGGTCGAGCGAGTGGTGTGCAACGCCGCAGGAGCACGGGCCTCTCCCTGCTATCGGTACGTATAGTTCGTTGTCGAGCGGTTGGAGTCTCTTACCTTGAGGATTCCTTCTTCTCGTTCGATGTCGAGGGAGAAAACGCGGAGCGATTCGATTCGGTGTGGGACGAGAGTTTCGGCCTCGGTATCGACAATGAGCTGGGTGGTTGCTTCGACGCCCGCCAACTTCGGTGGACCGTCGGGACCCCAGTCTTCGACGCCGAGCATCTTGCCCAGGTTTGGGGTGATTGCTTCGCGCAGAGCCTGCTGATCGGGTTCTCTGGTTAGACTGAGGCGGACACATTGTTTCGCGCCGCTGCGCTCGCAGGTCGTAGCCCGCGACACAGCGACTTTTACCTTGCTAGCGATGGGTTTGTCGGTGAGCCCAGTGGTCGCGCTCTCTTCCTCGCGCGTTACGACTCCTCCCAGCTTGAGTTCTTGGTCGAGCCAGGTGCCGATCATGTTGCCCCACTCCGCTGCTGCTCGCGCCTTTAGGTACTGTTCGCTTGTGACTGTCTGGCCAACGGCACCAAGGGTCTGTTTTTCCTCCTCGGTCGCTGTCTCGAGTCGTTTCTCGAGTGGCAGGAGCAAGTCGCGTAGAATTTCTAAGCCCTGGACTTCTATGAGTTGGCCGGTGTTGTCCATGAGAAAACCCGGACGGTAGGCAAGGACTTTCTCGACCTCTCGGTCGATCGGTGATGCGTCGGGTCTGTTGACCTGAAATTGGTCAAATTTGGCCGCCACGCCGCGCTCGTCGTGTTGCGCGCTCATGACGTAGTTTGCAGTCATGTCTTGGGTGCGTGACTGCGGGCCGAGAGACTGGGATTTCACCGAGATTGTTCGTACCTCGGCGCGCAGTCCATCGGGCCATGCGAACTTCAGTTGGACTGGTTCACCGGAACTCTTTGGTGCGTTGCTAGTGATTGCGCCCGGCCCGGACGATTGTTGCGCCGAGCAAGCGGCGATCAAGGCAATGCTGCCCACGAATGCGGCGCGCCGAGCCTGGGAGAGTCTTCGATCTGATTCCATGGGGCCTCGCTGTTTGGTTGGTACATGGTGTTTATGGAAACCCCAGCGTAACCGGGAACCTTTGGGAATGCCATGGAGACCCAGGCCGATCGCGTTGGCGCTCTGGACGGTGGATAAGCCCATCCAGAGACTACGGAATGCGGAGACGGGCTGCCGGATCACGGGTCGGTTCGACCACGAGCGCGTTGGGCTCCAAACCTGGACCGCCGGATTCGGGGCCGGCGTGGTGTTCAGCGGCTTGTAATCGAATTGGCGAGGAATTCGCCGGCGGCCGCGGCACGCTCGTGCAGGGGGTAGTTGTCGAGGCTTACCCAGTTGAGCATGAGGACGTAGTACGCGCCGACGACCATCTCGGTCAGAACTTCAATGTCGTAGCCGGGACGCAGCTCGGAGCGGTTGTCTTCTAAGAACTTGCGAAAGGCGTCGTGAAGGACACGGGCTTGCTCGGCGTCATCGTGGTGTAAGTAGGCGACACGTATGACCTCGAGAATCAGCTCGCGGTGCATTGGCCCCGCCTCGTCGCAGCGATCCGCGACGCGGCGAAAGAACAGCCGCAGGCGATCGCCGGCCGATTCGGCCTCGCTTCCCAGCTCGTCGATGGTCACGAACAGCGTGTCCATGAAACTCGACGCGAGCTCGCTTACGAGGTGTTGCTTCGTGGCGAAGTGATTGAAGAAGGTCTTTTGCGCGACATCTGCGCGTTCGCAGATGTGGTCGATCTTGGTTTCCCGCGGACCCTGCTTTTCGAACAGTTCGACAGCCGCCCTTAGGATGCGGTCGTGCACTTCGCGCTTGCGGCGTTCGCGCCGCGGCATCTCGGTGGTGGTAAGGGGGGCGATCGGTTGAGCACGGGCAGGCATGACGGGAGACAAAACTTACAGTCGCCTGTAAGTTTTGTCGAGCGCTGCCGGGTGCATTGGGCGTCGCGGTTGGCGCGGAAGCACAGCGTTTCGCGCGGCAGCTGAGTTACTGTTCGCCTTAGCTCACATTACAGTCGCCAAGCGATGTTTGAATGCTACACTCCCGTGGTCCCTCGTCGGCACGAGGCGGGAAGGCGCTGGAGGAGGCCGGGGTGCAGGCGATTCGCTCGATTCTTGTTGGCATATGGTTGGTTGTGCTGCCGATCTCGGCCTTGGCGGTGGAACTGCTCGAGGAAATGTCGCTGCCTGACCGCGTCAGGGAGTCGACGGTCATTGTCGAGGGACGGGTCGTGGCCTCGGAAGGGTTCTGGGCTGCTGGCCGAAGCGAAATATACACACTCCACCGGGTGGACGTTTCCAAGGATTTTGCCGGTGGTTCCGGTCCCCGCATTGAGGTGATTACACCCGGCGGTCGGGTTGGGCTGGAGATGGCGTTGGTTCGACCGTCGCTGGAGCTAAAGGTCGGCGACGTTGGTGTGTTCCTGCTTGGTCCATCGCAAGCGGTCGTACCGACGGATCTTGGTGCGAGCCATCCAACGAGCCCGGTTGCGGGTCCGCAGGGGTTTGTCCGCTACTCAGAGGCGAGCGGAACGGCCTCTGACGTCTTTCGTTCCTATCGGAACGTAGCCACAGACGTGCACCAGCTGATCGTCGATCAAACCGGCCGGCTACCGCTGATCGTACGTAGTTATACACTTTCCAGTGGGAGCGATGCGGCTGCGCTGAGTGGCGTCGCGGCGCCCTCGATCTCATCCTTTTCCCCCTCATCACGCCATGGCGGTGTCGGCGAGGTGTTAACGATCAACGGAAACGGCTTCGGCGCCAGTGAGGGAGTTGTCAGTTTTTCGGACGCCAACAGCGGCGGAGCGACCTTTATAGAAGCTTTGAGCACCCAAGTGCTGTCATGGAGTGACAGCCAGATCACGGTGGAGGTGCCGAGTCACGCTGGCACCGGTGTGATCCAGGTGGAGGTCAGCGGATCGCAGCCCGGGTTGTCGTCTTCGTCGCTGACGGTGCCCTGGAGCCACACCAATGCAGTGTCGGATGCGGTTTCGCCCGGGACTTTTGTCGCCTACCAAACTCATTTGGTCAACGACAATGCGGCCGGCGGGTATGCGTTTCAGTACTTCACTGACTTTAACAACGCTTCTGCTGCTGTGGCCGCGTTTGAGCGCGCGATGGATTCTTGGATTTGCGGTACCTCTGTCAACTGGACGATTGGCAGCGCCACCACCACGGACGTGATCGCCAGTGACGGGGTCAACGTTGTGCGGTTCGACAATGGCACGGAGTTGCCGAGCAATGTGCTGGGTCGCGCCACGAGTCGCTACTCGGGTTGCTTCGTCGGCGGTGGGCTCGAGTGGTACGTCACGGAAGTCGACATCGTCTTCGATGACGATCGGGATTGGAACTTCTCGACCGGGTCTCCAGGTTTCATCCAATACGACTTCGAATCTGTGGCAGTACACGAGCTGGGCCACGCGCATCAGCTCGGTCATGTCATCGACAGCAGCGAAGTCATGCATTTTTCGATATCCAATGGTACGGCGCAGAGGTCCCTCAGTGTGAATGATATCGGTGGCGGCAACGACGTCATGACGCGCAGTACTGGTTCCGCCGTATGCTCCGCGAGCGTGATGGTGGCGTCTTCCGGTTGCAGCGCGAACACTCCGACCAGCACCGCGACCCTGACGCCTACCCGCACAGCGACGAGCACGCCCACAGAGGTGCCGACGAGCACGCCCACAGAGGTGCCGACGAGCACGCCCACAGAGGTGCCGACGAGCACGCCCACAGAGGTGCCGACGCATACGCCCACGAACACGGCGACGAGCGTGCCGACGAGCACTCCGACAGAGGTGCCGACGCATACGCCGACGCGTACGCCCACGAACACGGCGACAGAGGTGCCGACGAGCACTCATACGCCGACGAGTACGGCCACGGGTACGCCCACGAACACGGCAACGAGCGTGCCGACGAGCACCCCGACGAGCACTTTGACGCACACGCCGACAAGCACTCCTACAGATGAGCCGACGGATACCCCTAGCGGTACGCCAACAGATACGCCGACCAACACCGCAACGAGTGTTCCGACAGACACCCCGACGGGCACACCGACGCACTCCGCGACGAGCACCTCGACGACTGTGGCGACCGATACGCCAACGGGTACGCCAACGGATACGCCAACGGATACACCGACGAACTTACCAACGGATGTCCCGGCAGACACTCCGAGGAGCACACCAACGCGTACCGCTACGAGCATTGCGACGGATGTGCCGATTGACACACCCACTAGTATGCCGGCAAACACTGCTCCGAGTGTGCCGACGGACACCCCGACGAGCACGCCTAAGCTTGCCCCGACGGACACCCCGACGAGCAGGCCGACGGGTACCCCGACGAGCACGCCGACGGATACAGCGATCAACGCGCCAACGGATACTCCGACGGGGACACCGACCAGTACTCCGACGGCGACGCCCACGAGTTCCGCAACCGGGACAAATACACCGACTGCAACGGCGGTGCCCACAGCGACCAGCACGGCGACTTCGACCGCCCCGCCGACTGCGACGGAGACCCCGGAGCCGATGATTTGTTCACAAGTGCCCCTGGGGGCATGCGTTTCCCCGTCGTCGAAGGGGTTGATGCTGATCAAGGACCGGACGCCGGACGCCAAGGACCTGCTCAAATTTCTCTGGAAGGGGGAGTTTGCGCTGGCGGACGTGGGGGTACCGGTAACCTCAACCGGCTACGCCATGTGCATTTATGGCACTGGAGGTTCGGTCAAGAGTTTGTCGCTGCCTGCAGAAGACCTGACCTGTGGGCGTGACGGTCTTGGTGACTGTTGGGTGGAGAAGCCGAACGGGAAGGGATTTACGTACAAAGACACCGCTACCGTCGACGGCGGCCTGGCCAAGGTGGTTCTAAAGCCAGGCCAAGATGGAAAGGCGCTGATCAGAATTCTAGCGAAGGGCGAGAATCTCAGCTCGTCGCTGACCTTGCCGGACAGCTTGCCGGTTGTTGAACAGACCGTGATTGTCCAGATCGTTCGCGACGACGACCCCGGGCAGTGTTGGCAGGCGGAATTTCCGCCGCCCTTTGACAAGAATGCGACGGACCAGCTGAAGGTGAAGATTCCCTGACCGTAGCGAGCGCGACCCGCTCAATCCCGTAGCTCAATGGTCACCGGGGCGTGATCGGAGGGGGTCAGGCCTTCTTTCTTCTTGCGGTAGTCTCGATCGATCGAAACCGACTCGACTCGCTCGAGGACGGGTTTTGTTGCCAGGAGGAAGTCGATGCGAAGGCCTTGCTTCCTGTGGAACGCGCCGCCGCGGTAGTCCCACCAGGAAAACTCTTGCGTATCTGGGCTGAGGTAGCGGTAGGCGTCCGTAAAGCCCCATCCGAGTAAGGCTGAGAAGCGTTGGCGCTCCTCTGATGTGTGGAAAATCTGACCGGCGTGGCTGGCCTCGTTCCACGAGTCGATGGCAGCTGGGCAGATATTGAAGTCACCGCCCAGGAGGTGGGGTTCGCTGGGGTCGTGCCGCTCCTGGAAGTAAGCCCGCAAAGCATCGAACCAGGCGAGTTTTCGCGGAAAATCTTCGTGGCTCGTGCTCTTGCCGTTTGGACAATAGACGGTCGTATACGATAGGCCGTCGATCTTGGCAGTGATCAGTCTGGCGCCGAAATCCTCGCCTCCCGGTAGGCCGCGCTGGGTGACCTCAGCTTCGGAGCGACTCAGGATCGCGACCCCGTTCCAAGCCTTTTGGCCGTGCACAACCGCCCGATATCCCTCGGCTTCGAAGGCTTCGTGTGGAAACTGTTCGTCGGTCAGCTTGAGCTCTTGGAAGCCGACGACGTCTGGCTGACGGTCGCGGAGCCAGTGGAGGACGAAGTCGATGCGCGAACGCAGGCCGTTGACGTTCCAGGTTGTAATTCGCATGGGGCGCGAGCTTAGCTCGATGATCGCGCCCTTTCTACGCCGGGGCGGTCCGTCGCCCTGGGGACTTCGCCTATCTCAGTGAGGGGCCGGGCCTTCCCAAGTGCAGGAAATGCAGAGCACTTCTCCCCCGTCGTTGCCGGCGACGCGGCGCAGCGGCGCGTGACACCTGTTGCACTGAGTCTGTTTCTCGGCGGCCGGCGCAAAGAAAAAAGTCTTCCCTTGCGATACCAGCTCGGCTGCGCCGTGCCGGTTCACCGCTTCTCGGAGGTGATCGAAGACGACTTCCCTGTCGTAGCCGTCGCGGGTCGGCAGGTGTTGGGTCCACTGCTTGCTGATGATTTTTACGCCACTTTGCATTGGGTTCCTCAGATTGTCTCGAGTTCTAGTCCGATCACGTTCGTCTACGTCGACGTTGCGTATCGCTATTGATTCGACGAATTCTTTGCAGGCTCTCCCTGGAGGATGCCGCGGCGGCGCGTATTGCTGCTGGGCTCGGTGGCATCGTGCCGGATACATCGCTACGTTTGTGGACAGGAAGGAGTTGTCGTGCAGCAGAATCTTCAGCACAGCGTCCCGAGCGAACACCGCGAGCACGCCCGCGTCGGCGACGACGTGCGTAGAGAGCGCGCCACTTGGCGTGTGATCGCTCTTACATTTGTCATGATGCTAGCAGAGATTGCCGCAGGTCGCCTCTTCAATTCCATGGCGCTGTTGGCCGACGGGTGGCATATGGCGAGCCACGCTGCGGCGCTTGGCATCACCGCGTTTGCGTATTCCTATGCGCGACGCCACAGCGACAACGAGCGGTATGCGTTTGGAACCTGGAAGGTAGGAGCGCTCGGCGGCTTCGCGAGTGCGATCGTATTGGGTGTCGTGGCCGTATTGTTGGCCTGGGAATCCCTGGAGCGTTTGACGCTACCGGTGTCGATCCGATTCGACGAAGCGATCGCCGTCGCGGTGGTCGGTCTCTTTGTGAACCTAGCCTCAGCTTGGATGCTGGGCGGCGACCATGGTCACGAGCACGGTGATCATCCAGATCACAACATGCGTGCGGCGTACGCGCACGTTCTCACCGATGCGTTGACGTCCGTTCTCGCCATCGCGGCTTTGTTGGCTGGACGGTTCGCGGGTCTGGTTTGGATGGATCCGCTGATGGGCGTTGTCGGTGCCCTGGTCATTGCCCGCTGGGCCGTGGGACTGATCCGCGACACGTCGCGCATCTTGCTCGATGGCGACGTCGATCCGGAGGTCGCAGCGGAGGTCAGGCAAGCGATCGAAAGCCGTGACGACAATGAGGTTGTCGATCTACATCTGTGGAGAGTTGGACCGCGCGGGCTGTCGGCGATCATCTCCTTGGCGACCCATCACCCGCGCTCGCCGGATCACTACAAAAGCCTGGTGGCGGACGTCTTTGACCTGACCCACGTCACGGTGGAGGTGCACCGGTGTTCCGAGGCCGACTGCAACGTTCCGAGTCCCTCTCAGGGGTAAGACGTTTGCCGCGTTGGAGCGCGATTGGTCCAGCGAAACTCTGGAGCGCGACTCAGAAGTTGCGGACTTCGCGCCACAGCAGGCGCTCGAGGTCGTTGGGGCTGCTAACCGAGGCGAGTGCCAGATCGTAGTGAAAGTTGGATCCGCCCGAGTTGGTGATCGATTTGGCAACGAACGCTCCGTAGAGGTCGCTCCCCCCGGAGAACGTAATTTTACTATCGCGGGCGTAGATGGCGAAGGCGGCACTGCCGCCTCCAGTCACCTTTACCTCGCCGGGGCCACTCGAGAAGATCAAAAAGTTTGACGCGACGTTGGTGGTGTTGGTGATGGTCCCGCCGCTGGCGTCGAACTTACCGGTCACGGAGACGGTGACCGGCCCGTCGACAGTCAGCGTGCTACCGCCACTAAGTTTGATCTCTGCGAAGCAGTAGCTCCCGTCTGCCAACCAGATCGTCGCCCCGCCGCTGGCGTCGAGTAAGCCCGTTGCCGGGTCGTAGCTCCAAGCACCGACGCCGGTAATTCCCGCGGCGCTCGCTTGGTACGGCGGGCCGCAAGGGGGCGTGGACGGAAGATTGAGCGGGTCCGCGAACTCGGTCGCGGCGCCGGTGACCGTGGCTCCTCCGGAAGTCGAGATGGTGCCGACAGCGGTCGCGTCACCGTTGACCGTCGATGTGGAAGACAAAGTGACGTCACCGTCTGTATAAATGTGGCCCTCGCTGCCGGCAGTACCCGGATTGTAGGGGCCGGCGTTCGAGTTGAAGCTATCGGTGATTCCACCGCCGCTGATGGTGATGAAGTCTTTAGCCCAGGCTGTGTAAGGGAACAGTGGTTTCGATCTCACGGCGAGCTCGATCGTGCGCGACGCGCTCTTCACTCGACCGATCGCGACGATACGAACCTTCGAGTCAACATCGTCGGTCGGGTCGTCGAGTCCGTTTTGTTCGTCATAGTTGTCGACGATGCGGACGTAGTAGCCGTCACCGGACGAGCCGGTTTGGTGGAAGCGCTGGTCCTCCCCGTCCATCGAAGCGATCGTACCGAGAGCGGCGAGCGAACCGCCCGTGCCGTTGCCTGAGAGTTCGTCGTCGAAGCCGTCGGCGTCGGCCTTGATCAAGCTGTACGCATGCTCGAGGCCCGCCTCAGCCAGCGATAGCGCCTGACTTGCGGCCAGATCGTTGGCGGCGATGTTCAGTCCGATTCCAGACTTGTGCGCACCGAGGAGACCGAGGGAAATCACGGCGACGGCGAAAATGATTGCGCCGATCATGGCAAAGCCATGATCGTTCAGCGGATCTTTGTCGAGTGTCTGCATAGGGGTCAGGAGTTTTCGCGCGAAACCACGCGTGTCATCGTGCGCTGGAGGTAGATACCGGTGGTCGGGGCAGGCCGCTCACTTCGCGCATGCACTGCGATCTCGTAGCGCTCGCCGGCCACGAGTGTCGTGAAGTCGAGTCCGATAATGCCGTTCGCCAGGTACTCCAGCGCGGTGCCGTCGTTGGCGTGAGTGCCGAGCACCTCGCGGCCGCTCACTGGGTCGGTGGCAAGTTCGAAGGTATTGACGTCCACCCGGCAGATTGGCGTGCCGACGCCGAAAACCCGTGGCAAGCCCTGGTTTCCGGGGGTTGTCGGATCGACGTCGATGGTTAGATCGCCGCTGCCTGTCGCGACGTCGACAATGTGGGCGAAGGTGTCGTCGTCGATGGCGATCAAACGTTGCGAGTCGATGTCGACCAGCTCGCCGACGCCGAAGCCCGAGATCTCCGAGGCGACCGACAAGACTGTGTCGCCGGCGGCGGCCAAGGTATTGATGCTCAGGATTGGATACGGGGTGCAGTGCGCTTCCGACAGCGTCGTAGGTGAGGTGGTCAGGGCGAGGCCGTCGGAGACGAACGCGACCCAAGGAATCCATTGGGGCAGGTTCGATGTGGGTATGCCGCTTCCCGCCATGCGGACGGAGTCGGCGAGCGTATCGGTCGCGACGCGCAGATTCTGCTCCATTTCCAAGGCGAGGTCCTCACGGGTTTGCGTTTGCGTCGCGTGGGACAGAGCGCTCATCCCAGCGCTGAGGAGAAGTGCCGACAGCAGTAATCCGATCACCGCACTGATGAGCGTAAAGCCCTTCTCTCCCATTGGCCGATTCATTGGGCGATGAGAGTCTCGAGCACGACTTGCTGCGGTCCGCTGGAGGACCAGCTGACTAGTACGGAGACCGCCCTGGTATCGGCGGTCGGTCCGGCGGACACCGTCCAGTTTCTAGTGTAGATGGTCTGAGGGCTGGGTTCGTCCTGATCGACTGGTCCGGAGCCAGGACCTAGGTCCGAGCCGCTACTGGCGGCGTATCCGGCACTGCGCAGGTCGTCAATCTTGTTGCGTGCCAGGTTGGTCGCGTCCGTCACGATTGTCGCGTCGCGTGTGGCTTTGATGGTCGTAACCGAGAGCGTACTGAGGCCGAGGACCGAGATGGACAGAAAGATGGCGGACATCATGGTCTCGATCAGGGAGAAGCCTTTTTGATTGTTTAACCTTGTCATCGTGGTTCAACCGATACGAATGGATCCGGCGGCGCTGACCGAAAGCGCCTTGGACGCCGTCTTGGAAGTGTAGACGTAGAACGATGCTGCGCTCGAAGCGGAGCCGTTGGGTCGAAAGACGATCTGGGCGGGGCCGCTGACTTCGACCGCGCTCAAGCCGAGCGGGACTTCCCTCGCCACCGAGATCCAGGATCCGGTACTGACGTCGAACTTCTCGTAATCACCGATGCCCGAACCACTGAGCGTCAACCGGTAGGACGTGTTGCTGGTGATCGAGGCCGAGCGCATCCATTGGAGCTCAGCGTAGAGTTCGTAGCTTGCCGTCCTCAGCTCGTAGGACTTGAGAACCTCGCCCAGATTGGGAACTCCGACAGCCATCACCAAGCCTACGAGCGACAGGGTCGCCGCTAGCTCAGCTATCGTGAAACCGTCCTGCCGCCTTGTCCTGTGTTTTCTTGGAGGTGCAACCATGGAACTCTCCTTGCGCCGTTGGAAGCGAAGTCATTCTTTGAGTTAGTGACGTTTCGGAGTATTGCACCCGATTGTGTCGATTCGGGATCGGCACGAGGTAGCAAAAATCTCGCTTACCGGACGTTTCGTACGACTTTCGTCGGGCCAGGATTCCTTACGCCAGTATGCCCAGCGGGTCTTTGCTGTCTGATGTGCGAGATCGCAGGGCGCCTGGCTATGGGGTCTCGCGGGTTGGCCGACACGCTTGGATCGCTGCGATCGATGACGTGTGACGCGTACTATTCGTACCGTCGGCCGTCGTGCTCAATCCATCCGGCGGGGTGGCGGCGCTTTGGATCGTGATGAGTCCAGTGGATAACCCCACCCTTGTCGTTCCACTCGAACTCGCCGCGGACTCGGATTGTGTCGCCGCGCTTGAGAGGGACGCGTGGAGCGAGGTCGATATTGTGGGCGATCAAGACCGAGTGGCCGTCGACGTCGATGAGAAGCCGCTGATGACGGGACCCGTGATTGTCGTCTGCGAGGAGTCGCGTAACGCGGGCATCGGTCTCGACGATCTGATCCGACAACCGCTGCTCGATTGCTCGGACGATGCCACTTTCTCCGTTCGACGACGGCGTGATTGGCGCATCGGAGAGTAGGCGGAGCAATCCCGCCACCATGGCCAAGACGATGGCGACAGCGAGTCGAATCAGGCGCGAGTGGCGTTTCATTGTGAAAACGCTGGGGCCGCGACACCTGCCTCGTTGATGTTCCAGGGCTCCCAAACCAGCAGAATCTGATCGATAGACAAGTCAGACTTACGGGGGCGAATCTGTACCTCGTCAATCGGCAGGTCTCCGAGATCGATGTCGACTCGGAGCGCGGATATCTCGTTCTGGAATTCTTCCTCGAGTTGCTCGAGGTCGTCACGCAGGTCTTCGAGCTTGTCCTCGGCACGTCCGATGTCGCCACGCTCGCGTGTTGCGCGACCAATTCCACGCGCCGCCGTCGTCGCTCGCCCGACGCTGCGCGATCCGATTAGCTTTCGTCCGAAGATGGCACCGACGACGGTTGCGCCGATTGAAATCAGAGTCTGGCCGCGCTGGTGTTCGTACTGTTCTCTTTCCTTCTCGACCTTTTGCTCCGCGGTCTTGATGCGGTCTCGGAGACGCTCCAGTTTCGGTGCGTACTTCTTGCGCAACTTTTCGATCGTGAGATCTCGTTCCTCGCGCAGGACGCTCTGCAGGCGTCCTTTGAACTCGCCGTCGGACTCACCGACTTCGGCCGATAGTTTGGGCTTCTTGCATCGAAGCACACGCATTTCCTTCGTGCGGTACAATCGGGTTTTGAGCTGCTTGGCCCACTTTGCGTACGACGAGACGCTGCTGGCACTGGCGGGGAGGGGCGCGAACGACGCTCCGGTTGCCGGGACGGTGGAGAGGCTAGGGAGTGATGCTCCTGTGCTTTCCATGGCAGCCCAGGGGTCGGTGACCGTTGCCTCGAGTGGCGCGCGAATCGCGAGGTGGATCCAATGGTCGATATCCACACTCGACTTGGTGTAGTGAACCGCGGAGACGGCTCTCAGGGAGGGGCGGTAAACCAGTTTGTCTCCCTGGTTGGGCGCTCTTACGACGGGCGCAAAGCGTTCACGGATCCCTTCGGCGAGAACCGGTCGGATGCTGGTCGCTTCGTTTGCGGCTTTCGATAATGTGCGTTTGGCGCCCCGAGCAGCTTGTCCACCACCCTTCGCAATTCCGTCTTTGGCTTTTGCGCGTGGCGGTGACTGCTCCTCAGAGTCGCGGGTAGCCAAGGCCTTGATCTGCTTCCGGGTCAGGGGCCCGGCTAGATAGGAGAGCGCCCATCGTGTGTGGAAGACGGTCGGAGCATCCTCGTGGACGTTGTTCATCAGGAACACGCGGCTGTCCAACCCCGCAAGGGTGCGCTCCATTTGTGATCGATCGAACTTTGCCCCGGCGGCTGACGATGCGCCCTCGAGGCCTTCTAGAACGCGCGCTTTGTCGCGCTCGGTTTGGAGTCGGCCGAGGAACCACGTGCCTGCGTTGGAGAGCGCCTTGTAGTCGAGGTCGACAGGATTCTGGGTTGCCAGCACTACGCCGAGTCCGAATGCCCGTGCCTGTTTCAGCAACGTTAGCATTGGAATCTTCGAAGGCGGATTGGCCGTCGGCGGCAAATAGCCGAAGACTTCATCCATATAGAGCATTGCTCGCAGGGTCCGGCTGCCGGGCTGGCCGCGCATCCAGGCGACGACCTCGTTGAGCAGCGAAGTGACGAGAAACATCCGCTCCGCGTCGGACAGATGCGCGATGCTGATGATCGACAGACGCGGCTTACCATCGCTGGTGTAAAGAAGTTTGCCGATGTCGAGCGGCTCACCGGCCGACCACGCGGCGAAGCTCGGCGACGCCATGAGGCTGTTGAGAGACATCGCCAGCCCAAAGCGATCCGACGCCGGGTAAAATGTATTGAGTTCCATGACGCCGATACGGGTGACCGGTGGCGACTGGATCTGCTGAATCAGAGTTGGCAGGTCGAGACTCTGCCCCTGGCGCCAGGCGTGATCGAAGAGGGTGGACAACAGAATGTGCTCGCGGCTGCGGATTGGGTCAGCGGCTATGCCAAGCAGCGCGAGCAGGCCGGATGTAGTCGCTAGGACACGCTCGCGGAAGGCGTCTTCGTCTTCAAGGACGGCTTCGTTCGGCGCATCGAACGACTTGAGGACCGCCAACGGCCGGCCGGCCTGGCTCCCCGGCGTGTAGATGGCGCGTTGCGCGGAGTCGGCGAAGCGCTGAATTCGGTCCGCCCCCTGATCCCAATCTTTGAGGCCGTTCTTCCATAGGTCCGCCGTCCACTTGGCGTGCTCATCGGGAGTGTTGCCCTTGCGGGCGGCGTCGCCTTCGTCGATCCAGGGCCGAAAATCCTTGGCGCGGAGCTCGGGGAAAGTCAGCAGAAGGTTCCCCAGATCGCCTTTCGGATCGATGGCAATGACCGGAATACCGTCGATCGCCGCCTCTTCGATCAGTGTAACAGCAAGACCGGTTTTGCCACTGCCGGTCATTCCGACGCACACAGCGTGCGTCGTCAGATCCTTTGCGTCGTAGAGGAACGGTTCGGGCTTCGGCTCGCCGGAAGCTTCGTCGACCGGCCGCCCGAGATAGAAGGCCCCTAGTTTTTCGTAATCAGCCATCTCTTGAAATTCTCTAGGATCAGAATCGAGAGGGGTAGTCGCTCGAGCGACTACCCCTCCCCATCCGAGCCTCAACCTCGCCTGAGCTCAGCCTACGGATTGCCGCAGGCAAGCCGTCAGACGTAGATTCCGCCTTTGTAATCGGTATCACGCCGAATGATGACGTTGATCAGCGCTGGTTTGCCGGAAGCCGCGGCTCGTTCGAGTGCAGGTTGCAGCTCGTCAGGCTTTTCGACGAACTCGCCGTGGCCGCCAAGCGCCTCGACGACTTTATCGTAGCGGGTGAAGTTCAGCAGTGTCGCGTCCGTGAACCCGTAGATGCCGTTCTGTGGGCGCATCATCTGGCCCCATGCTCCGTCGTTGCCGACGATTCCGATGATCGGAAGGTTGAAGCGAACAGCGGTATCGTATTCGAAGCCGTTGAGACCGAACGAACCGTCGCCGTAGACGATCACGACACGTTTGTCGGGATTGGCGAGCTGGGCTGCGAGGGCGAATGGCATGCCGACGCCGAGTGTCCCGAGCGGTCCGGGATCCATCCAGCCGCCTTCGCTCTTGACAGGGATGATCTTAGCCGCCGTTGCGACGATGTCGCCGCCGTCACCGATGATGATGGGTTCGTCGAGCGTGTCGAGCCAGTCGCGAACGCCGCGGCACATCCGCTGTGGATCAACCGGTACTTCGTCACTATTGAGACTCGCTTGGACTCCCTTTTCCGCTTCGTCTTCGATCGCGCGCAGCTCGTCGCGCCAGCTCGAGAAGTCGAGCTTGACGTTTTGCCGGTCCATCTCTTCGAGCAGGGCGTCGAAGGTGCAAGCGAGGTTGCCGACCAGCGGCACGTCGGTCTGGCGGTTTTGACCGATCAGAGTCGCGTCCATGTCGGCCTGCAGGATCTTCGCGTCGGCGGGGATGGACTGACCGAAGCGCATGCGGAAGTCGAGCAGAGTTCCCGCCAGAAAGATGCAATCGATTTGTTTCATCGCGTCGCGTCGCGAGCGATTGAGAAACTCGGGTGTGCCCGGTGGAACCGATCCGCGCGCCATGCCGTTGGTATAGGTCGGGATATGCGTCGCGGCGATGAAGCGATTGAGCTCCGCAGTAGCCCGTGACCACTTCACACTGGTGCCGGCCATCAGCATCGGCCGCTTGACCTTCTGAAGTACCTCGACGGCGCGTGAGACTTCGTCGCGGTCTGGTGACAAGCGCGGTGGGGCGGTTCGAATCTTCGGAATCGGCGCAGTCGCCTCGTCGACCTCCGTCATGAAGATGTCCATGGGGATCTCGAGGTAGGCGGGTCCCGGGATACCCGAGACGGCGTGTCGTATGGCCAACTCGACGTACTCCGGGATTCGGTGGGTTTGGTAAACCGCATCGACATATTTCGTGATCGGTCGCATCACCCCGATATGATCCATCTCTTGTAGGGAACCGCGGCGCAGATTTTCGAATGGACCTTGGCCGCCGAAAACCAGGATCGGCGAGTTCGCTCGCCAGGCGTTGGCGATACCGGTGACACCGTCGGTTGCACCCGGTCCGGCGGTGATCGCAGCGACGCCGATCTTACCGGGGTTGCAGCGGGCCCAGGAGTCGGCTGCGTGAACCGCCGCTTGCTCGTGGCGGACATCGACGATCTTGATCCCTTGTTCTCGACATCCATCGTAGAGCGGCATGATATGACCGCCCGATAGAGTGAAGATAACCTCAACGCCAGCTTCTTTGAGGGCTCGCGCCGCGAGCTTTCCGCCGTGTACGCCCATGCTCACACTCCTCGATCGGGTTGATTTGCGTGCATCCGGATCGGACGACCCAGATTCTGAAAAGTAACCGCGGACGCTATCACCCGGGGGAGGTCAGTCAACCGCGTCCGCGTGTCGCCGATAGGTCGATTCCGACCGGTGGTTGCCGGAATCGACCATTCCGATCGGGTTGGTGGCCGCACCTCTTGACGACTGCGGCGGAACCGTACTCAGATTGAGTCTATGGTCGCGAAATCGGTTCAGGATGCGTTTGGGAATCAGGTCGAAGATCTGCTGGCTAACGATGGCCAGCTCGACGAGGTCGTGACTGCGCTGCGCGCGGAAGATCATGCGGGCTTGCTGGAGCACTACCGAGATCTCGGCGACGGTCTGGCTGCTCGACAATCGGAGGTCCATTTGCTGCCCATGAAGGACTGTGCGCAGGGGTCTCTGGGTGCGGCGTTGCGGCGAAGCCATCCCGGGAGCGAGCGAATCGAGGCCTTCCAGGCATGGCGCACGGTCTTGGGCCTCGGCGACGATCCCCTATCGACGTGGCGACTCAACGCTTTTTCAGCTGCGCAAAATCAGGACCTCGAGGGTCTGCTGTGGATTGCGATCCTTTTATCACGCATCGGTTTTTCGACGCCGCAGCCGTTTCTCTCGGTCGGCGAATCGCTAGCGGGCGGTTGGCTTGCCGGCAAGAAATGCCGCTTGCTGCGCGAGATTGACTGGGCGCGTCAGGCGGGGCGCCCTATCGACGAGGTGCGACGCGATCTCGGCGTTGAAGTCGTCGACACTTCGATGGACGCGAGTCATTTGTTGAGTCCCCAGAAGGTACCAGCCGGGTTGTGGGAGGGATTCTGGTCAGCGGCGGGAGGTACGGTAGATCCGGCGACGATTACGCCACTGGTCGCGAGCCTTGGGAGCTATTTTGATGATCGATTGAAGGCGGCGTGCGTTGAAGCCATCCTGTCCTGCCCGGAGCAACGCGAGATCGCGCGTGAACCCTTGTGGCCGAGGCTGGAAATCGAGAGCTTGCGGGATTACGCGCCGGGCACCCTCGGGTACGCCTATTACCATCTCATTGTCGACAACGGCTTTGATCCCGAGGTTCTCAATCCGGATCTGGTGTCCGGTTTTGATGCGGTGTTGGATGTCTCGAACCGTAGAATTCTACAGACGCACGAGGTTTGGCATCTCGTCGCGGGATACAGTACGAGCCCTCTCCACGAGGTCGCGATTTCGGGATTTCAGCTCGCTCAGTTTGGCCACAATTACTCGGCGATGTTTCTTGCGACCAGTGTGACCTTGTTGACGTTGCATTTGCCGATGTTCCTGGATCCCATCCTGCAGGTGACGTTCGAGGGGTGGCAGCATGGGCGCGAGACGAAGCCGCTGATGCCGATCGATTGGTTCTCTCTGTGGGGCGAGGAGATCGACACATTGCGAAAGCGCTTCGACATTCAGCCGTTTGAGAGTGTTATTCCCGACATGGCTGTCGCGGCCTAGCGGCCCTGCCCAGGCTCGAGGTGTATTTCTGAGATCGCGACCTCCCCGCGGAAGCACACATCGACATCGCGATCTGGTTGGCGGGGTCGTCCGTGGTAATTGCCTGCGTAGTAGAGATCCTCTCCGTCGCGCTTGTAGTGAACATCGAGCGGACTGGTGTCGGGTGGGCAGAACCGAACCGTGAGTTCCTCTCGCTCGTGCTCCGGATGGGGAAGGTTGATATTCCAGAAGGCTGCGTCCGAGAGCGGTCGTTCCAGAAGCTGCAAAAGGATACGCCGTGCGCGGCGCGCGCTGAGGTCCCAATCCAAGTAGCGACCCACGGCAACGTATTGCGAGATCGCGATCGCCGGCCGACGGAATAGCGCGGCCTCGCGGGCTGCTGCGACGGTGCCTGAGGTGTAAACGTCAGCACCGAGGTTGCCGCCTCGGTTGATCCCGGCCAGTACCCAGTCGGGTTCGATCGCGAGCTCGGTCAGGGCAACTCGAACGCAGTCGGCAGGGGTTCCGGCCAGGCTGTGTTTTTTGGCAGCTATCCGATCGAGGCGCATTGGGCCGGACATGGTTATCTGATGGCTGATCCCGGATTGCGGATCGCGAGGTGCGACGACGGCGGGTTGGCCAAGGCCGTCTACGGCACGAGCGAGGGCGTCGATGCCGGGAGCGTCGATGCCGTCATCATTCGTGATGAGAAACTTCACGCGACCTGTGGCCTAGCTCGGTCGAGGCTGTTGGCGACGATGATGCCACTGGGATGAGCCTCTTCGGCTGGCACGACGCGCAGCTGATTGCGTACTTCCTCAATCGGCAGCTTTAGGAGCTCCTCGTACGGGACGGAGCTGAGCATGGACGTTCTGCGGCCTCGTTGCCATGCTCGAAGCAAGTACCGCGGCCATTTCATGGTGATGTCCTTGGGGCCGAGGATGCCGGCGGCTAAGACGATCAAAGCGACGCCGAGATCCGGGATCTGTCCCAGGGTAAACGCAAGGTTCGCGGCTTCGCCGGCTTCGTCGCGGCCATATCCGGTGAGCACGTGCCACAAGTCGTGCATGTCGCGGAGCCTGCCGTTGAAGTAGTTACGGTCCTCGCCGTAGTTTTTTTGTTCGTTGATGCGCGCTAAGGCCTCCTGCTCGGCCTCGATCAAACCCTCTGCGGTGAGGTTGGCGCCATCCATGAAGTCCGCGTAGCAGCGACCGAAGCTGCCTTGCGGCAGTGCTCGGAGCTTGGCCCGATCGGCGAGAGCGGGTAGAAGCTGAGGCCGTTCGCGCAGAAGGCGCGCCCCGTCGGGACTCTTGCGAAAGAGCTGGAAGTGTTTCTCGTAGCTACCGCCTGCGAGCGCGTCGAGGATCTCGAAGACCTCGTCGGTCCTTTCCGGGTCGGCGACCAACCGCCGCAGCGCGGCCCACGCTTTGCGCCAATGGCGTGGCTGAACGAGAGTATGAGTCGAATGTCGCTGAAGCGAGGCCACCGGGAGAAACTACCCAGCGCTTCCTGGCGCTGCAAGTCTCAATCACAACGCTGTTGTGCGTGGGCTCGGTGTCAAGCTGGAATGAGTCACTCTCACCTGTTAGCTCAGAACAGATCCAGTTAAACACCAAAACGATTTGGAGGGGACAATGTTGGGGAACATGTGGCGCGGCGTGGGGGTGGTACTTGTTCTGGTGTTTTCGGTCGCAGAGGGCTCTGCGGATACCGTCTATCTACGCGGTGGGGACGTGATTTCGGGGACGATTACGAGCTTCGACGCGAAGAAGCTCAAGATAACGACCTCGTATGCCGGCAAGATTGCGATTGAGGCCGGCGAGGTGGCCCGTGTTTCCACGAGTGAGCCGATCGTCATGAAGCTCGGCGACGGTCGCGAGGTGTCGGGTCGAATCGTTTCGAGCGCTGACGGTGCGATGCGATTGGAAAAAGCGTCGGGCGGACAGGTGCCGATCGAATTGGCCAGCATCTCTTCGTTTGCTCCGCCAAAGCCGCCACGGCCTTGGTTCCGGTACAAGGGCGAGGTCAATGCAGGCTTCAATGCCTCGTCGGGGAACACCGAGACCCAGGGCTATCACGTGGCTGGATATGTCGAACCGGCTTTTGGGAACAACGTGTTTTCGCTCAAGGGGCAGCTCAATCGCAGTGAATCGAAAGTCGACTCGACCGACAGCGTCGGTAATCCGATTCGGGTGGATGAGCCCACCGCCTCCAACTGGCGTGTTTTGGGTCAATACAACCGGTTCCTCAACGACTACTGGTATGCTTTTTTGAATAATGGTTGGGAGAACGACGATCTCAAAGACTTGAATGTCCGCATCTCGACAGCAACAGGCCTGGGATACAAGCCGTGGGACGATGAGATGCGATATCTCACATTGGAGCTTGGCCCGGGCCTGGTCTACGAAAACTTCAAGCGCGTGATCGATGCGGCGGGAAAAGGCCGCAACCCCGACCGCGACTACATCACGGCGCGTTGGGCGCTCGACTACGATCAGGGAATCTTCCGACCTGACACGCGCTTCTACCACAACCACTCGATCAACGAGCGGGTCGACGATCTCGAGACGTTTATTCTTCAGTCGGCGACCGGACTGAAGTTCTCGATCATTGGCGATATCAACGCGGGGGCAGAGGTCCAATTTGACTGGAACAACGATCCTGCTGAAGATGCCAAGGAGCAGGACCTGCGCTACCTCTTGAAGCTGGGCTACGTGTTCTAGGAGTTCGGACGAATCGTCGCGGCGCCACAGAATTGGCTGCCGCGGTGAGTTCGACGGATTCTTGTCAGCCGAAGTAGCTCGGTTCGTTCCCGGGCTTCCATTTGATGTTGCAGCCGACACTAGGGCGCTGTTCGCCGGTGAGTGTCTGCCCGGCGAACAGCGTATCGGTTGCGCGGCGCAGGTCGGCGCCGCTGACCGGCTTGCCGTTGTTGGGCCGACTGTCGTCGAACTGGCCTCGATAGACGAGCTTCTGGTCTGCGTCGAAGAGAAAGAAATCAGGTGTGCACGCCGCTTGGTAGTCCTTGGCGACTTCCTGTGATTCGTCGAACAAGTAGGGGAACGTGTAGCCGACGTTTTTCCGTTCTTCCGCCATTCGATCCGGTGCGTCGGCTGGGTAGTTGGCGACGTCGTTGGAGTTGATACCGACGATTGCGAGCCCGCGCTGCGCGTATTCGTTTGCGAACGCTGCCAACGGCTCGCGGATGTGTACGACGTAGGGGCAATGATTACATAGAAAGATCACCAACAGGCCGGGGGCGCCGCGTAGGGAATCGCGGCTGACAGCGTTGCCTTCGGTGTCGTTGAGGACGAAATCTGGTGCCCGGGTACCGAGGGCGAGCATCGTTGAAGGGGTTAGTGACATGGCCTACCTCGATCTTCTCAACATCCATTCAGGGTCGCGCGCACGGCTGTGACCAGCTCGTTGATCGCGACTCGGCCGTTGCGGTTGAGATCGACGGCACGACAGTCCGCCACGTCACGGTTCCCGAGGGTGATGTTGACCGCCGTCACCAGCTCGCTGATGGCGACGCTGTTGTTGCCGTTACAGTCTCCCGGACAGGGCGGAATGTCAGGGGTGTCCGACGGTGACGCGGACGCTGTTGCGGTGGCGGTGGGCGAAGTTGTTGACGACGGTGACGCAGTGTTGGTGCTTGTGGCAGTCGGCGTCGACGAGCTTGTTGGCGTTCGTGTAGGGGTGCTGCTGGCCGTTGGCGTAGCGGTGTTGCTTGGCGTTGGCGTCTCGGTGTGGGTCGCGGTTGGCGTCGATGTCGGTGTTTGGCTCGGCGTTGGTGTTTCGGTCGGCGGCACGGTGTTGGAAGGTGTCGGCGTTTCGGTCGGTGGTGTGCCGGTGACCGTTGGGGTTGGCGTCGACGGCTCGATGCAGGGGCCGAGCACCGGCACTTGATGGCAGCCGATTGCCGGATCGCAGGTGTCGTCAGTACAGACTTGACCATCGCTACAGCTGACGTCGAGGAAGGGTTCGCACAGCAAGCTACAGCTGTCGCAGGGCAAATTCGCTGCGTTGGGGCCGGGGTCGCAGGGTTCCGGGAACTGGACCGTATCGTCTCCGCACGCCGGACTCGGTCTGAGGCAGTTGGGCAAGTCACTCGGCTGGCCGGCGCAAGCAGGACGCTCACTGAGGCGTGGGGCGGGTGCGATGGCGCCGCTTAGAGTGATTGGTTCGCTGGTGATTCGGATGATGTCGACATTGCCGGGGGTGCCTTCTGTCGGCTCGACGGTGGATGCGGCGCTCACCGTCCCGCGGATCGTCAATGCCCCCCGGGCGGTAAAGATGATGTCTCCACCGAACGGTCCGGTTGCGTCCAAGTCCGACAGGGATTGGAGGTCGATGTCGTCGCCGGAGATATCGATCGCTCCGGCTTCACCGCAGCCGTTTTCCTCCGAGCAAGTCGATGCGGTGCTGGCGTCGATCAACTTGGCGATCAACAGGTCGCCGTCGCCCGAGCCTCTCAAGCCGGATTCTGCGACGACAAGACCACCTGACCCGCCTCGCTGGCGCGAGCTGGCGTCGATGTCGCTGAACAATCGCACGTCGCGACCGCCGCCCATGTCGATCTCACCGCCACCGTCGCCGCCGCTGGCGTCGATTGGTGCTGCGACGGAAACGACGATGTCGAGATCGGCCTCGATGCACAGATCTCCGCCGCAGGTTTCGCCGTTTGGGCCGCGCAGCTCGATCGGGCCGAAGGCGTTGAAGTTTCGCCCGGCAAGCACCGCGACCAAACCGCCTGCGCCATCCGGACGGGCGCCGTTGGCGATGATGCTGGAACTCAGCGCAAGTTCGACATCTCCAAAGTCTGAGTCGACGCAGATAATGCCGCCGCACCCGCCGGTTTGAAACTCGCCGGTGCTGCCGTTCGAGCGAATAGACCCGTTGATTCGCGTACCGGTGATACTTTCTACTGCGATACAGCCTCCGGACCCTGCGTCGCCACTGGCGTCACTGATCAGGTCGCCGAGGATGGCCTGATGTCCGGCAGAGACGTCGATCGTGCCCCCGTCGGCCCCGGAGACGTCAATTTCGCCGCGGACGATCACATCGCCCTTGGCGATCAACGTGACCTCGCCACCACCCGCCGATTGGTTGCCGCCTTGCGCCGAGATGTTCGCTTGATTGCTGAGGTCGATGGAGTTGTCGCTACGGAACTCCAGAATCCCGCCGTCGGCGAAGATCCGCAGTCCATCGTTGCTGATCCGGTTGTCGATATCGATTGGTCCGTCGGCGACGATCTGAAGCAGACCGCCGCGGCTGTTGCCCGACAGGTTGATCGACCGGTTGGAGCCTTCGAAGCGAACGAAGGAAGTCGATTGCAACAGGACCGTGCCGCCGATACTGGCCGGTAGCATCTCGCCGTCCCCGCGGGCATCGATGAACCCAGACCCTGTTCCGCTGGTCACCAATGTGATTCCAGCGGCTCGCATCGTGAGACTGTTGGAGCCGACCACCACGCTGGCGGTGATGCGCACCGGTCGGTTGCTAAAGTCGAGTGTGCACGCGCCGGAATCGATCACGATCGGTTGATCGATCGTGCACTGACCGAGTCCCGCTGGGCAGCCACTGACAGTCTGGACGACTTGTGCTGCAGTGCAAAGGGCGGATGCGCTCTGTCCTGAGACCGACGAGAGCAGGGTAGCTAGGATCAGCGGAGTCAAGGTGGAAGGCGCGGTACGTCGCATTCCAATCACCCTACCGCTCGGAAAGGGGTAAATCACCTTCGATTTCAAGCTGGCGGTGGTGTTGAGCTCGGTGCGAACGACTTGCCGGCGCCGACCAAGCCGACTTGCGGTAGCCAAACGCGGCGTTGCTGGTCGTCGACCGCGAACCCGATGACCTTGGCGTCGTGCCCCTCTTCGATGGCGATGGCAATCAAACGCTCAGCGGCACTCTCGGGTGCGACGACACAGAAACCGATCCCCATGTTGAACACCGTATACATTTCTGCGGCTGAGACATCGCCGAGCCGGGCGATTGCGTTGAAGATTGGTTTCGGTGGCTGTGGCTGGTCGATGACGAAACCGATCGGCGTCTTGGTGCGCGCGAGGTTGAGCAGACCGTCTCCGGTAATGTGGCTCATCGAGTGGATCGGCAGGCCGGCTTCCATCATAGCGACCGCGGCACGAACGTACATCGCCGTCGGCTCGAGTAATTCTTCGCCGATGCTGCGTCCGAGTTCATCGAGGCGGTCGTCCAGGGCGAGGCCGCCCTTTTCGAAGAGCGCGTGGCGCGCCAAGGTGAAGCCGTTGCTGTGCACTCCCGTGCTGGAGAGTCCGATGACGACGTCTCCGGCGGCGACTTCATTCCCGACGATCAATCGGTCGGGATGGACCGTACCGATGCACGTACCGACCAAATCGAAGCCGAGGCCGTCGCGGGTGCCGTGGATCATTTCTCGAACCTGGGCGATTTCTCCGCCGGGGATGTTGATTGCGGCGCGTCGGGCTCCTTCGCAGAGTCCGGTCGCGAGCTGATCGAGCTGGCGGTCGTCGAGTTGCTGGACGGCGATGTAGTCGACCATCGAAACCGGAGTCGCACCGACACATACGATGTCGTTCGCGTTCATTGCGACGCAATCGATCCCGACCGTGTCGTAACGGTCCATTTGCTGCGCGATCAGGATCTTCGTGCCAACACCGTCGGTTGAGATGGCAATCCCGACCTCGTCATTGATGCGAAGCACATTGGCGAAGTACCCCAGCGGCAGCATCGGTTCGGCGGCGCTGAAACCAAAGGTAGCGCTGATTTTTTCGCCCAGCGTCCGAAGGCTGCCGTCGACTCCCTGAGTGTCAACGCCGAGGGCGTCGTAGCGGGTCACCATGTGCGGCAACATACCGTTTGCCTCGCGTCGAGTCCACGTCGGCGAGATGGGTGTAGTGGTCGTGCCTGATCCGGCGCACCCGGAGGGCCCAGAGGCGACGGGGTTGACACATGCCGTCAGGGAACGACAGGATTGTCATCAACCATGCCTGAGTCTGTGACCAAGATGCTTTCTGGCGCTGTTGTCGGTGCTGCGGTGGCCTTCGCCATTTCGTACTTCTGGGGTTTCGGTGCCCCGCAGGTGGTGTTGCAAGCCCAGGTCAGCGCAACGGCGGAGTCGGAGCGTGTGACCGAAGAAGAGCTCGAACTCTACATCAAAGTCTACCGAGAGCTGCAATCGGACCGATCCTTGAAGATCGAGGACGTTTTGGTGGGCCTGCCGATGGGGATTGGTGATTTCCGGGCAATTGAGCGAAGGGTGCAGCTGCAGCGGCGCCTGGTGCTGCGGGTACGGGAGGCTCTCCTGGAGCAGGCAAAGGAGAACGCCACGAACCTCGCGGAGCGAGGACCGGCGCGAAACTAGCGGCGTCCGCGCAACAACGGCCCAAGCCGTTTCCTCGGGGCGGCTTGGTGCTGCCGATCCGAGTGGCGAAGACGTTCGTGGCGAAAGGCCACTTGCACTGCGCCAACCTCCATGGCACGGTCGAAACACCGGTTATTGTCCGGTGAGGAGGCTTTCGATGTCGGACTATCATGAAGATGTCGCGATTGATCCAGAGGAGGTCGTTCGCACGCTGGACGATGTCCGGTCGCGGCTGCGGACGGCAATCTGGGCCCTACACGGTATGCACCAGGATGTTTCCGGGTTGACGATCGATGATCTGGCTGATCTTGAGCACATGCTGAGCGAAACGTTAGAGCAAGTGTTGACACCGGCGGTCGATGCGGTCGGGCAGATCCTCGGCGTAGCCTCTGACGGGGCCCTGCCTACAACGCACTGACTCTTTCTCGGGTCTCGATCCTGCGCGATGGCAAAAGTCTGGTTTGTGAGGCGGCGTGGCAGTCAGTGGGTGGCTCCGGGCGGTAAGCCCGCGTTTGAGTTGCCGTTGGCCGATATCTTGTTTCCGCTCGATCTCGGTACCCATCGGCAGCTCGAAGACGAGCGTCCGCTGCCAGCTCCGGAGCTCGATGCAGAGGCACCGGCCGACTTGAAGAGAGTCATGGTCGAGCTCAGTGCGAGTGAGGTGAATGGACGTGAGCACTCTGGTTTTGTCGCAGGGATCTATGACTCCGGATTGTCCCCGGTCGCTGCAGCAGCCCGGCTATCCGCAGTGTCGCGGTCGGGGTAATGAGGCGGTTCGGCGCGGCATGCTTGATCCTGGCGGTGCTCGTGATTCCTATTGCCGGCTGTGAATCGTCGTCGGAAGTTCCCGCGCAGACCGGCGGTGAGCGTTTCGAGCTCGGGGAGAAGAGTTCGGCATTTCGCGATATCGGCAAGCGAGCAGCGTCGGATTTGAGTCTCTAAGGATGTGGCGCGAGGAGGATTGATTGCCCAACTTTCGGCATCGATTGTCTGCAGCGCAACGACGAATCTACGATCGTAGTAACGCGGTGTCGTCGATTCAGCTGCGGGTTTCGCCACGCTTGGCGCGCGCCGTGAGTCTCCTGCCGGTCGCGCTAGGGGGAGATTATCCAACGGAAGGGCAACGGCGATCGAAGGTGTCGAAGGTGACCCAAGTCATCTGTGACGAGATATGTAAGGCCAAGCGAATCGGACCGCCGAGGGTGTTGGTGAAGGGAGCGAGACCGATCCATGAGGCCGACGAGTATCATGGACTGTACGTATCGGAAGGGCACTCGCACGAGATTACACTATGGATGTACACAGCCAAGCGCCGCCAGGTAGTCGCTCCGCGCACGCTCCTGAGAACGCTGTTGCACGAGGTTGCGCATCATCTGGATTTTACGGTCCTCGACCTGGAGGAGTCCTTTCATACCGACGGCTTCTTCAAGCGCGAGTCGAGTCTCGTTCACCAACTCGAGCGGGCGGCGGCCAAAGCGGGCCGGGCGGCGGTTGCCGGTCCGGGTCGATTGCCACAGCGCCTTGCGTTAAGGTCATCTGGTGCAGACAATCCTAGCTGAGTCCGACGATTCCTCGCGGGAAGTGATCGACGATCTCGGCGAGTTGCTGGCAGCTCTGCCGCCACGATGGCGCGAAGTGGTCATCGAAATGGACCACCTCGAGCAATTGATCGAGGTCGTCTGTGACCTAGGGCGGCAGCCTGAAGCGCGCTTCCCTAGTGGTGTTCGACCGATTGCCGAGGAGCCGGTCGCCGCGGGCGACATCGATCATATTTGCGCGAGGATTGGAGAGTTCGGCGGCGACAACCGAGCTGGTATTGAGCGAACGCTGCACCGTATCTCGGCCTTGCGCAATCGCAGCGGCCGAGTCGTTGGGGTTACCTGCCGAGTCGGTCGTGCGGTGTACGGAACGATTGCCGTGGTGCGAGAGTTCGTCGAATCTGGCCAAAGCGTGTTGCTCGTGGGGCGTCCTGGGGTTGGCAAGACCACTCTGTTGCGCGACGCGGCGCGACTATTGGCCGATCTCGACAAGCGCGTGATGATCGTCGACACATCAAACGAGATTGGCGGCGACGGCGACATAGCTCATCCCGGCATTGGGGCGGCGCGCCGCATTCAGGTCCCGTCTCCGGACCGCCAAGCGGCGGTCATGATCGAAGCTGTGGAAAACCATATGCCCGAGGTCGTTGTGATTGATGAGATCGGCACGGAGGCGGAAGCGAGGGCGGCGCGAACGATCGCGGAGCGTGGGGTTCAGCTCATCGCGACAGCGCACGGTGTGACGTTGGCCAACTTGATCGCTAACCCGACGCTGTCGGATCTGGTCGGAGGCATTCAAACGGTAACGCTGGGCGACGACGAGGCACGTCGGCGGCAGACCCAGAAGACCGTGCTCGAGCGAGAATCTCCGCCGACATTTGAAGTGGTCGTGGAGATACACGACCGCGATCGGTTTGCGGTGCATCGCGATGTCGCGGCCGTCGTGGACGCCATCCTTCGCGGCCGTGCACCGGCTCCGGAATTGCGAGTGCGGCAGGCTGACGGCGCGGTGAGCATCGAGGAAGCGCCTCCGCTGGAGCCGGTGGAGGAACAGCGGTCAAGCACCGAAGTGATGCGCATTTACCCGTACGGTGTGCCACGGGAACGGTTGGAGCGAGCGATTCGGACACTGTCCGTACCAGCGCGGGTGGTCGGTGAAATCTCTGCAGCCGATGTGATTTTGACCTCAAAGACCGTGGCGCGGCGGCATGCTCGGCGTCTGGAAGCATTGTCGCGGAGAGGCGCGCGCGTTCAAACTGCGGCCTCCACGAGTGCGGCCAAGATCGAGCAGAGCGTCCGCAAATTGTTCGGGCGGCGCCGCAGCGATCACGAGAGTGCCGAAGCCCTGCGCGAGGCGGAGTCGGCAATCGTCGACGTGCTGTCTACCGGAGCGCTGGCAGCGCTGTCTCCGCAGCGGTCAGCCATAAGGCGCTTGCAACACGAGCTGGCGACAGCGTACGGCCTCGAGTCCGAGAGCACCGGAGTCGATCCGGACCGGCACATCATCCTGCGCGCCCCGTCCCCGTAGAGGACGGTTGTGCCGCCCGTACCTGTGGCAGAGCGTGTTACGGGCAGGGCCGGGTGAAAAAGATCTTGACACACGGTCAATGATTGTTGCAGATGGTTTTGTATCTTTCGTCTGTGTAGGCGGGAAAGGTTGTGGGTGGTGGTGGTATGACGAAGGCACAGCTCGTGGAGAAGCTAGCGGAAGCTGGCGGGGTGACCAAGAAGGAGGCTGCGGCAGTTCTCGAAGGCCTCGTCGCGGCAGTCGTCAAGTCCGTCAAGAAGGGTGACCCTGTGAAGATCCCGAACCTGGGGACCTTTCGGAAAGTGCACAGCAAGGCGCGTGTGGGGCGAAACCCGCAGACCGGGGAAGCTGTCAAGATTCCGGCGCGCAAGAAAGTGCGATTCACGGTCGCGAAGAGCTTCAAGGAATCAATTCTCGGCGCGAAAAAGAAGTAGTTTGTTGGTCCTGCGATTCGCTAGGGTTCTTTGGGCGGATTGACTCGCAGGCTTGCTCGGTCAGTCATTGGTTTATCGGCGGCGGGGGCTGCTGATCGGTGGGCTGGACCGTCGGTAGATCTTGGATTTGGGTTGGGTGGAGGTGCTGCGGATGAAAGATCGCGCGAACAGTCTATTCGAGCCGGATACTCTGTTGCCGGCGCAGTTTTATGCTGCGTTTCGAACGGGGTCGGTGGTTGCGGGCGAGAAACGGTTGATGCTTGCCGTTCTCGAAGACGCTGTCGATTGTTATCGAAAGTACTCGACGGCTCGCGAGGGCCAGGGAGTGCAGCTGTTTCGCGACGTGGAAGTGTGGTTCTCGTCGCGTGACCGCAGATGGTTTTATTCCTACGAAAACATCTGCGACACGCTTGAGATCAATGCGGATTACGTTCGCGGTGGGCTGGTGCAGTGGCGCAGAGTCGTCGTCGACAAGATTCGGCAGCCGGCTGAAGCCGTCGGCTAGGTAGCTCGCTGGTCGATCGGGGAGGGCGGCGTAGCAGCCGTGGTTCCTCGTGCCTACTGATGGCGGTTATTTGCGAGCCGCGTCCGATCCTCGTACAAACGGTCGGCGATGACTGATCGGATCTTGTTGAGGATGTTGGGATGCTGACCGTCGGTTTGACCGGCGGTATCACCGTCGGTTTGACCGGCGGTATCGGCAGCGGCAAGAGCACTGCGGCCGAATTATTGTCTGAACTCGGAGCCACGGTGATCGACGCCGATCGCGTTGGCCACGAGGTCTACTTACCTGGGACCAAGGGGTGGGATCAGGTGGTTGCGGCTTTTGGCGAGGGCGTGGTTGGCGACCAGGGCAGCATCGATCGCAAGCAGCTCGGAGCGATCGTGTTTGCTGACGAAGGGCAGCTAGCAAAGCTGAATGGGATCGTCCATCCGCTCATTCGTGACGCAGTTCGAGACAAGGTTGCGGCAGCCAAGATTGCTCGTCCGGCGGTGCCGGTCGTCATCGAAGCGGCGGTGCTGATCGAAGCCAAGTGGTACGACCTGGTGGACGAAGTCTGGGTCGTGGTTGCCGAACCGCAGACGGTCATCGAACGGGTTACCGCCAGCCGAGGTCTCGATGAGTCCGCGGTACGTGCCCGGATCGACGCTCAGTTGAGCAATCAGGAGCGCACCGAGCGAGCCGACGTCGTTATCGACAATAACGGCTCGTTGGACGAGCTGCGCACCCAGGTCGAGCGACTCTCGAAGGAGAGACTCTTCCGTGTTGGCTAGTGGTCGGCCGACCCACCGGAGGCGATCGGCTCGACTGAAGAAGAACCTTACGCAGCGTTGGCGAGCTTTTGCTTCGGAGCGCGCAGTCGTCGGCGTACCTGGTCGCGGATGGCTGCCGGAGACATCTGAAACTGCGAACAGACTGCGTCAAGGCTGAAAGCGCTGGAGTCGGCGTCGTAGGCCAGGAAATAGGCTTCGGCGTCGGCCCGCACTGCCGGGCAGCTGCTGTTCAGATCGGAAAGGGCCTGTTCCATGACCGCCAACATCAAAGTTTCCTCAGACATCAACGTGCGCGACTCAACTTGCGGGGTTAGGACTCTGCCTCGTAACATCGTAGCCTCCCTTTTGGCAGGAGCAAGTTAAAGCAAGACCGGTGCCAGTCCCGAGGTGTGATTTTGCAGTTGGCCCACAATCAGCAGTTGACAGTGGAAAAAATGTCGATCGTCCAACAAAGTGCCGCTGAGCGACAAAATTGTGCCTTGTCATGCGTTGTGCGACTCGCCGCCAGCACACGCTGTGTGGTCCGATTGAATCAGTTTAAAACTTAGACAGTATCTGGAGTTGTGATGGCTGCATCGATTGGATTGAGGGTGGATGACCCGCGTTTCTGGGATCCGGATCACTTGCGCACCGAGGTCGATCGGATTTTTGATGTCTGTGCGGGATGTCGGTTGTGCTTCAAGTTTTGTGGCTCTTTTCCAAAGCTCTTCGAGATGCTCGACGATAAGACTTCGGCGCTGCGCGAGGAGCATTTGCGGGAACATCCGGAGCTCCGTGAACGAGCTGATCTCCGACGCGCCGAGGCGGCAGCTGCGAATGAACCCGATCCCGAGGTCCATCCAGAGGTGGAGGTGGGGGTCACCTATGGCGACGAGTTGCCTGAGATCGAGGCCCACTCAACTGGCTTGAGCGGTTCTGAGATCGACGACGTCGTCGACCTGTGCTTCCAGTGCAAGCTCTGTTATCCGAACTGCCCGTACACGCCGCCGCATGAGTTTGCCCTCGACTTTCCGCGGTTGTTGCTGCGCTGGAAGGCGCATCGGGTTCGGCGCGACGGGGTGCCTCTGCGCACCCGGCTGATGCGTGATACGGAGGCGATCGGCAAGGCGTCGAGTCTGACTCCAGCGCTGGCCAATCGGGCTCTGCGCAATCCGGCTCTGCGGAAAACGATGGAGGCGACGCTCGGTATCCACCGCGACAAGCTGATGCCGACGTACCACTCTGAAACGTTTCCGGCTTGGTGGCAGAAGCACCGACCGCAGGTCGAGGCGGCGCAGGATTTGAAGGATGGCGTCGAAGCGCCGACACCGATGAAGGTTGTGCTCTTTGCGACTTGCTTGGTCGACTACAATGATCCTTCGGTAGGACGAGCCGCGGTTCAAGTCTTGGAACACTGCGGTGTGGAAGTCGCGGTTCCCTCCGGGCAAGCGTGCTGTGGGATGCCCTTTCTCGACGGCGGCGACCTCGACGCAGCCGCGGCCAAGATTCGTCGCAACGTCGATCTCTTGTACCCCTACGTCGAGCGCGGCTATCGCATCGTCATTCCGTCGCCGAGCTGCTCGTTGATGGTGCGCGAAGAGTTTCCGCAGATTGTTGCCGATGAGCGCAGCGAGGCGGTAGCGGCAGCGAGTCACGACCTCGACGAGTATCTCTACCGCATTGCGCGCGAAGGGCGACTGAAGCGAGATTTCAAGCGCAAGTTCGGACCGATTCGCTATCACGTCCCGTGTCACATCCGGGCGCAGAACATCGGGATTCGCGGTCGCGACTTACTGAAGTTGGTCGCCGATCGTGTCGAGTCCGTCGAAGAGTGTACCGGTCACGACGGAACCTGGAGCATGCAGAAGGAGCACTTCGAGGACTCGCTGCGCTGGGGCAAGAAGGCCTTTGACGGGATGCGGGCGACTGCCGACGACGCCGGCGAAGCGTGTGCGCTTGCGTGTACCGGTTGTCGGTTGGCTTCGCTGCATATCGAGCAGGGCGCACAGCGGAGTACGGTACACCCAGTCGTCGCTTTGGCGCATGCCTATGGCTTTGACGTGGGTGTGGAGTTGGACAGCAAGCCGGCTTGATTCGTCGCTAGTGCACGAACCGCTGATGAATGCAGGTGAACGCTGATCGTGGAGAAAGGCGAAGGGTGGTGCTGGCTGCGCTCGTTGATTGATGCCGGTGGAGTGTATCGAGAAAAATGGAGGGCGAGGCTGCGTCCGAGCCGCGTAGCGGATCTGGTTCCCTCGGGTCTTATCAGCCCTGTTTTGGTATCGAACCCGTAAGCTCCGCTGACCTCGCTGCGCTCCATCGCCTGACGTCAGTAGGAGCGCCCCATTTTCGTTTCCGCATAAAATCTTCGCGCGCCGCGCAGAAACGAGATGTTTGTTCATTGGATTCCACTGACAGGTAGTCACTAGATGGTACACCGCGCGATCGTTCGCCGTGCAACGGCGTGTTTCTCTCTTTTGTTGACACTGTTGGTCATGTCACCGGCAGTGGCCGGCGGGCAGGTGCCCGTCGGAGACGTACAAGCGTGTTCCACGGGCGGCACCTGCACTGAGCTGGCTCCGGCTGCTTGCGGGCTGCACATCTTTTATCGGGGCCACGTGCGATGGACCGACGGCGGGCGAGTGCTGGAAGACAACCTTCGCCACGCCGGCCACCAAGAACGAAGCCGACAAGTTCACAGACAAGTGCGGGGTGGGGTCGAGTCCTGCGTGCCCGTGAGACCGTTCGCCAAGACTGATCGCTACGGCGCCAATCGAGAGAACGGTTGGTGCCGTAGTGCGGAGGCGGTGGCGGGGCGTTCGCCTTGGCGCAAGATCCACTCCGCCGGGCGCCAGGTGCGCTCGACCTTGGCGAGATCGACATCTGGGTCGACGAGCAGCGAGGGCGGGGCGCCGTTGAGCGAACATTTCCAGAGCACGCGGATCTCCGGGTTTGCGATTCCGGCCGCTCGCAATTTGTCGCGGTTGTAGTGAGCGTACTGCAGCATGATGTCGGGAAAGGTCGAGAGTTTCCTGACCTGCCGGTAGACGAGATCCTTGGTTGGGTCGACGGTCCATTCTGCGCCGGTCGCCGGATCGCGCGCAGTGATGGTGACGTCGGATTCCTTGCGCCGCAGCTTCATTTGCCAAGCGAAGCGGTGTCCTTCTTCGGTCCAGCTGACGTTGCCGGGAAAGAGAGCGTGGCGGAACGGGAACAACAGCTGGAAGGCGACGTAGGCGTGCAACATCAGCAGCACCGCGGCGCTCGTCTTCGGTGCCGTGAGACCGAGACCGACCGGGACGGGAGTTGATCGGATGCGTCGCCACAGGCGGCGCGGCCAGTCGGGATCGAAAAAGATCGTGATCGCCCCAACCATGAGGTACGAGAAGATCCCGATATTGAGGAAAACCGCGTTGAGTAGGTGAAAGGAAAAGGCCAAGGCATAACCGGCCCAGCGAGTACGTCGCCGCACGAGTAGAATCGGAATCGCCGCGTCGACGATCAGTCCCGAGTAAGCGATCGCGTAGGCCAACAGGGCTGGCGGAAAGTGTGTAGCGATCTCAGGTATGTCGGGGCCCTGCTGCACCAGCTGGGTGTACATCGGCTCGCCGCGCAGCCAGTCTCCGTTGAGTTTGGCGATCGCTCCGTAGAAGTAGACAACAAAGAGCTGAAAACGGAGCAGCCAAACGCACCATTGTGGGACGGCGTCGCTGTAGGTCGAAGCTCGCAAGCTGTCGATCGAAAAGACCCGGTGAGCGGGCATCCAGGAGAGCAGGAAGGCGACCAGTGTGATCAAGTAGTAGTGGTTCATATAGGTCGCTTGCTCGAGCAAGAAAAAGTACGCATAGCTCGCGAACAACCCGACAGTGGCGGCGCGGTAGAAGAGACCGATGCTGACCAAGACGCCGGCACCCGCGATGAAGTAAAAGTGCGCGTGGATCCACGGCGGCGGCAGGGGACGAACGAAGTCGAGATACAGGTACGTGAACTGGGTTGCGGGTCTCACGAAGTATTCGTCGACCCAGCCCTCGTGCAAGTAGCGAAGCGCGTCAAACGCGACCATCGCTCCGAAGACGATTCGAAAAACCGCCAGCGCTGCACCGTCGACCGGCTGATTGAGCCGATCGAACCAAGATTTATCTGGTGTCGTCTGCATCGATTCCGGACACTTCTAACCGGGCCACCACCTCGGAAGAAGGGGGTGACACCGAGGACTTTACTCTCGCGGCTCCAGCGTCGCGAATATTGCCGCATGTGCAGCTGTTTGTGACGCGCGATGCCAATGAAAAGGCCAATCTGGGTTCCTCGGATCTATCGTAAGTCACTAGAAGTACTCCAGTTTCTATTTTTTGGACAAATTTATCCAAAAATGGTAGACATATCCCCCAAGAATGGCTAACGTCGCTGCCATGGAAAGACGTAGACGAATTCCAGGGGGCAGCAGCGAGGCGCGACGGTCCTCGAGTATGCGCCGAGTCGTTGCACTCGTTTTGCTCGTAACCGCCGTAATCCTGGTTCCCGAATGGCATTTGGCGACGGCGCACGGCGCCGAGATCCGCGGACGCCGTAGCCGCGAAGCGGGACGGCGAAGTGGGGCCCGCCCGACTGCGGTGCTGCGCACGGTTAGCCGGAATTGTGATCCAGCCAGTGCTCCGGATCGAATTTCTCCTTCGGTGGATCCGGCTACGATTCATCTATTGAATCGTGCTGCCTTTGGCCCGACTCCGCACTTGGTGTGGGAGGTCGAGTGCTTGGGGCGCGATGCCTGGGTCGATCAGCAACTCTTTCCCAACTTGATCACAGACCCTCAGTTGACCCAGCGGTTGTCGATCTACCCGACGTTGGTGATGACTACGGCGCAACTGATCGAAAACTACCCGCAGCCAATGCCCGGTGAAGAAGTTGATCGCACCAAGACGCCGGCGCAAGTCTTGGCCGAGCTTCGCTCTTCGGTCGTCTTGCGGGCTGTGCATTCGCGCAAGCAGCTGGAAGAGGTGTTGGTCGACTTCTGGTTCAACCACTTCAACGTATTCGCAGGTGACGGCCCCGCTCGATGGGCGACGACATCGTATTTGCGCGACGTCATTCGGCCGAATGTCTTTGGTCACTTCGAAGACTTGGTCCTGGCGACCGCCGAGAGTCCGTCGATGCTCTACTACCTCGACAACTATCTCAATGTGCGTGCCGGAAGCCGCGGCCGCAATTCCGGTCTCAACGAGAACTACGCCCGAGAGTTGTTGGAACTTCACACGGTCGGCGTCGACGGTGGGTACGATCAAGATGACATCATCGAAGTCGCCAAGGCATTCACCGGCTGGACGATCCGAGACCCCAGAGCGAATGATTCAGGTTTCGTCTACAACCAGTTCTTTCACGACGATAGCGCAGACTCGGTGATGGGCCACGAGATCGCGACGAGTGGGGTGCAGCAGGGGCGTGAGATCATAGCGTTCTTGTCAGCCCATCCGGCTACCGCCGACTTCATCGCTACGAAGCTGGTCAGCCGGTTGGTCGCGGACGATCCGCCGGCGCATTTGGTCCGCCGCGTTCGTGAAGTGTTCACCCAGACTCATGGCGATCTGCGGGCGGTCGTTGAAATCATTCTGAAGTCGGAGGAGTTCTACGACCCGGTGCATCGGCTGGCAAAGGTCAAAAGCCCGCTCGAAATCGTGGCGAGCTCGATGCGCGCGATCGACGCAGAAGTGCAGCTCGGTTTGGGCGCGGCGCGGTTGGTGGGGATTCTCGGCCAACCGTTGCTGTTGGCGTCGCCTCCGACCGGCTGGGAAGAGGACGCCGATGCGGTGACCAGCGTCGGCGGGATGCTGACACGGTTCGAAGCGGCCTTTCGTATCGCGACCAACGATATTCCTGGGGTCTTCGTCGATTTCGATCGTTGGTCTTTCATTGACGCCGGTAGTCTCGGTGCCGATCGAATCTTGGTTGATGTTCTCCAAGACCGCGCTGGAGCCGATACGCGCCGTGCCATGCGACGAGCTGAACGCGAAGGGGCGAGCTCGGCGCTCCTCGGTGCCATGGCCCTCGGGTGCCCTGAGTTTCAGCTGCAGTAGCGATCACGGAGAAGGACAATGACAATGAATGAACTCAGCCGCCGTTCGTTTCTTCGCAATGGGCTGGTTGCCGCTGGCGTCGGCTTCGGTCCACGTTTTTTTCTGCGACCTGCCGCGGCTGAAAGCGCTTCGGTCCGATCGTTGGTCGTGCTGTTTCAACGCGGTGCCGTGGATGGCCTCAATATGGTCGTGCCCTATGACGAGCAGCGGTACTACGACCTGCGGCCAACGATTGCGATCCCACAGCCCGGCCAACAAAACGGTGCATTGGATTTGGATGGGCGCTTCGGTCTTCATCCGGCGATGAGTCCGTTGATGCCTGCGTTCGATGCCGGCGAGCTGGCGTTCGTGCACGCTTGTGGCTCGCACGATCCGACTCGCTCGCACTTCGACGGCCAGGATTTCATGGAGAAGGGCACCCCGGGCTCGAAGAATGGCAAGGATGGTTGGTTGAACCGACACCTGCAGAGTGCGGGCCCGTCGGAAAGTATCTACCGGGGAGTCGCGTTGAGTACCCGCATGCCGCTGATACTGGCTGGTGAGGCGGATGCTTTGGCGGTTGGCAATCTCTCTCAATTATCGCTTGGGACCGGCGAGGTCGGCCAACTCATCCGCGACACGATCGAGGGAATGTACGGCGACCGCGACGATCTACCGGGCGCGGTCGTGCGAGACTCGCTCGAGGCGGTCGCGATTGCCGGCAATCTCGACCCGGCCCAGTATGTTCCGCGCAATGGAGCGGTCTACCCCGACACTCCGGCAGGAAACCAGTTGGTCCAGATCGCGCAGGTGATCCGTGCCGATGTCGGTATGGAGGTCGCGTTCACGGATCTCAACGGCTGGGACACACACAGCCAAGAAGTTGGTGCTCTCGGTGTCCTGCTGGCCGAATTGGCCGAGGCGACGGCTGCGTTTCGCACCGACCTCGGTGAGGATCTGGCCGATGTGTGCTTGGTGACGCTGAGCGAGTTCGGTCGTACGGCGGCGGAGAATGGTTCCGGCGGTACGGACCATGGGCATGGGACGGCGATGTTCGCTCTTGGCGGAACGGTGGACGGAGGCCGCATCTACGGCGATTGGCCGGGCCTCGACGCTGCTGATCTGTACCAGGGCCGCGACCTCCCGGTCACGACGGACTACCGAACCTTTCTCTCCGAAGTGATAGCCGGCCATCTCGGCAACGCGAACATCAGTGAAATATTCCCCGACTTCGACTTCGGCGCTGAGCCGACGCTGGGGATTATCCGCGCTTGAACTGAGTATTGCCGACCGATCAACAGCCCCTTCGGTCGGTACCCTGTCCGGCAATGAGGCCGGGCAGCTGTGGATTCCGGCGGAGATAATTCATCTTCGCCGGAATCCGCTGATTCCACCCCCAATGTAGATGGGCTCGAATAACTCTCGAATGACAATTTTTGTCATTCGTTCTCGTCGAGCTTGTCGGCTTCCCACCTCTGAGTTCCTTGTCGGATGCTTCGTCGTCTCTATGGCACGGATCATGCGTTGTGGGTTTGGTGCGACTCGGCAACTGAAAGAACGATTCTGTTGGCCGGGCGCTGGACTTCTCAAGGACACGGAGGAATTTCGAATGACGACGATTCTGCGATCTCAACGTGGTGTGAATACAATGAGTTTGCTTTTGGGTGTCGGCATGATGGCCGCATTGGCCGCGTTTTCTATGAAGCAGATGCAACAAGACGGCGGCGGAGTGCAGGCAATCAACAGAGCAAATGATGTGGCGTGTAAAACGCAGCGCTCTCAACTGAAGCGCGATCTCGTGGTGTTTCAGTTCGACCATCCGTCGAACCCGCCCACCATCGAGGCCATGGAAAAGTCGGGCATCGAGATTCCTGTTTGCCCGGAAGAAGGCTACTACGAGATCGCAGGCGCCGATGTAGATTGTAGTATCCACTCTTACGAAGCTTGGGACGAAGAAGAAGACTCGTAAGACGGGCGCGTCCGTCGGCCGATGACCGGTCAGCGGC
>JAJCZJ010000020.1 GCA_029262455.1 Deltaproteobacteria bacterium
GCATGAAACACGGACGAAATTCCATCCTCGCGACGCTCGCCAGCCGCCCGAGATTTATGGGGAGATCTCCGGTCGCCTGCGGCTCCCTCCGCTCTCCCCATAAATCTCGAATCCTTCATTCGAAAGATGTACAGGTGTCCAAGTAATCGCAAGTAATCGGCCCCGTAAAAAACACGCAACCCGGAGACTGCACTCCTACAGCGCACTCGCTAGTGTGCAGCGCAACTTGAAGGTTGCCCCAAGGAGGTTGCACAATGACCGAAGCCAACCAAGATCGAATCGAGAAGATCGTCGACCTCGCAGCGCCAGTTGCGCGCGTGTGGCAAGCACTCACCGATTACAAAGAGTTTGGAAGGTGGTTTCGGGTCAGGCTCGACGGCCCATTCGAGGTTGGCGCTATCAGCACGGGCAGGATCACGCACCGTGGCCACGAGCACATGAAATGGGAATCCTTGACCGAGCAAATCGTCCACGAGCGTTTGTTCGCGTTTTCTTGGCCACCAAGCACGATCGATCCTGAAACCGAGTACGACGCCGGAGCTAAGATCTTGGTGGAGTTTCGCTTGCAGCCAACGGTCAAGGGAACTCGCCTCACCATCACGGAATCAGGTTTTCTTCAGTTCCCGGACGCAAAGCGACGCGAAGTGTTGCGGTCGAACAAACAAGGTTGGGACACCCAGGCCAACAACGTAGCTGCCCATGTCGCTGGTTCGTAGGGATTATCCGGCAGTAGTCGCTTTGGCTCTTGTCTACCACGACTGCCAAACGCCGGGATTTTCTTGCAGCTCGCGGACGTTCGGTCTTCGGGGAGGTGTCACCATGGAAACTCAGCCAGCATGGCCGTTCTATTTCCTGGCTTTGAAAAAGTCGCTCTCGGCTCTCTTCACGTTGGGCAGCACTTCCGAGAAACAAGTCGCATCGCTCGAGCGAATTTGTAACGTCGCCGAAGTGTCGGCTTCGAGGGCCGCGGCGATCCCGGTCGGCATTGCCGACTGCCCCTTGTTGGTGCTGTTGGCCGCCGTGAAGAACAGTTTGCTCGGGCGCCCTGCTCCGCCCTTTAGCTTCAGGCTCTTGACGCCGTCGGCCGCGGCCTGCCTGTCGAGATACCTAAAGCCGGTGCCGGTTGGCTTGCCGAGCGATTTCCAACACGGCTTGGTGTCGCAATCGTCGCCGGCGCGGTCGACACCCAGCTCGCCTACCAAAGCGTCATCGTCGCCGTAGATGCACAGGGAGTACGCTGTTCCGTCGAGCGAGACCGGATCGCCGAAGGCAGCCTGCAGAACCGACGGTCCTTTGACGAGCTCGACCACGATCTTTTCGTTCCCCGCAGAGCTCTCTTTGACCAGCAGCACAGCCCGCGCAAAGCCGTCCGTGCAGGTGTCGGGCGCCGGCGGACATGCGTCGCCCGGCGGCGGCGGCGGCCCCGCCACGTTCTCGAAGAAGAATGTCTCACCGTCGTTGTCGCCGAGGAAGGCGTCGATGTCGCCGTCGCCGTCGATGTCGGCCAGAGCGGGGAAGTTGCTAGCGCTGACCCTGAGGAGACCGAAGGGATTGGCCAAGGAGGGAGCGAAAGCGGGAGCCGTCGGGGAGCCCGTGTTCTCGAAGAAGTGGGTGTCGCCTGCGCCGAAACCAACGAAGGCGTCGAGGTCGCCGTCACCGTCGATATCGGCAAAGGCAACCGGGTTGGAGTAGCTGAGTGAGGAGGGCCCGAACGGATCGGCCACGGGTGGAGCGAAGGCGGGAGCCGAAGCGGACCCGGTGTTGGCGAAAAAGAGGATGCCACTGTAGCCGACGGTGCCGATGAAGGCGTCCAAGTCGCCGTCGCCGTCGATGTCGGCGAAGCTGGGCTGGCTGATATAGCCGACGTTGGCGAGACCGAACGGATTGGCCGCGGGGGGAGCAAAGGCTGGAGCAGAGGCGGACCCGGTGTTGACGAAGAAGCGGGTGTCTCCATTGCCGTCGCCGAGGAAGGCGTCGAGGTCGCCGTCGCCGTCGATGTCGGCAAAGGCAGGGGAATTGACTAGGCCGACGTTGGCAAGGCCGAACGGGTTCAGTGAGGACGGCGCGAAGGCGGGCGCGGAGGCAGAGCCGGTGTTGGCGAAGAAGCTGGCGTCGCCATAGTTATCGCCGATGAAGACGTCGAGGTCACCGTCGCCGTCGATGTCGGCCAGCGCCGGGTGGCTGCCAAAGCCGACGGCCGCGACGCCGAAGGGGTTGGCAGACGAGGTTGCGAAGGCCGCCGAGGAGGCGGAGCCGGTGTTTTCGAAGAAAACAGTCTTGCCGTCGCCGTCGCCTATGAAGGCGTCGAGGTCGCCGTCACCGTCGATGTCGACGATGTCGGGGCTGCTGAGCGAGCCGACAGCCGCGATACCGAAGGGATTGACGGTGGGGGGCGCAAAGGCTGCAGCGGAAGCGGAGCCGGTGTTTTCGAAGAAGTAGGTGTTGCCGTCTTGGTTGCCGATGAAGGCGTCGAGGTCGCCGTCGCCGTCGATGTCGGCCAGCTCGGGGGAGCTGCGCTGGCCGACGTTCGCGAGGCCGAAGGGATTCAAGGAGGAGGAAGCGAAGGCGGGAGCCGACGCGGAGCCGGTGTTGGAGAAGAAGTGGATGTCGCCGCCGGAGCTGCCGAGGAAGGCGTCGAGGTCGCCATCGCCGTCGATGTCGGCCAGAGCGGGGGTGCTGGAGCCGCCGACATCGCTCAACGCGAAGGAGAAGTTGGGCGGGACGAAGACTGGGGTTGCGGCGGCGCCGGGCGTCGGCACGGCGCCGAGAATCGTTGCTGAGGCCACCAACACGGCGGCAGCGCAAGCCATCTTCTCGCGCGTGCGCCGCGAAGCGCCGCGCACCATTCGCAGCCTGGCCAATGTGCGGCCGGCATCCTCGAAAACACGAGCAGCAGACAGTTGAGTGGCTGCTGGAACAGCCGCAATGGCAGCCTTAAAAGGTCGATCCATAAGGTCCCCCCCGGTGGGCAGATCCTATTCCCATATCTCGGAATGAGTGAACAATTTTGCCGCATCGCGGCGTTTTTTTGAACCGCGGGAGGATGGAACCTTAGCTGCAACTGCGCAACCCAATCCGTGACGCAGAACTCAGGCGTAGCTTCGTCGTTGCCGGTAGCGTGGTTGCTGTTGCCGGCGCTTGTCAGCGTTCATCCACGATTGACAAGATTCCAAACATTACCGCCCAGCCGAACGGATCGCGGTGACGAAGAACTCCGCCAAATGCCCGACCGCCGCTCGCTGCTCGAAGATCTTGTCGGCGCTAGCGCCGATCTGTCGCGACACATCGCTGCGAAGGACAGCGTCACAGCCGAGGCGGACGGCGCGTTCGATGTACTCTTCCGATGTCGCGGCGATGCACGCCTCCGTCACGCCGGCTAGTTCACAAAGCGCTGCGGCGTGGCGCGCGCGCGGCTGGTCGCTCGGTAACGTAACGACGGGCGTTCCAACGCCGAAGGTGTCGTACATCGTTACGGCGCCGCCGAAGTAGAGCGGATCGAGTACCACGTTGGCGCGAGCGAGCAGGTGGAAGTACTCCTCGTGGCCGAGGCGCGGCAGCAGGACGACGCGGTCGCGGATGTCGTCGGGCAAGGTCTTCGCCCAGCGCTCTTGCAACAGCTCGCCGAGGCGGGCGTGCGTGTCGGCGACGAAGACCGCTATGCCTTCCGGGTCGCGGTGTAGGATACCGCCAACGATGGTGTCGAAGTCGGGATGGATCTTGCGCAGGCTCTGCGCGCAGACGTAGAGGTGGGCGTCGTCGGGCAGGCCGAAGTGCGCGGGCGTGTGCGGTCGCTCGGGAACCGGGACGCGCGGAAAGCAAGGTGTCAGTGCCGGCAGCCGCACCAACTTCTCGGTGAAGCTCGCCTCGATCCCCGGCGGCGCCAGCGCCGCGCTGGTGAGATGGGCGTCGAGCTCGGGGGCGCCGCTGGTCTCGGGCCAGCCCCAGCCGGTAACCTGAACCGGCGCGAGCCGCAGGAACGGCAAGAAGTAGTTGACGGCGTCGGTGCCGACTTCCCACAGGTAGAGCAGGTCGAGCTCGGCGGCGCGCAGCGTCGCCACGGTCTGGTCGAAGCGCAGCGGCAAGTTCAGATAGCGAATGGCCGGGTTGCGCAGATCGCCACGCAGAGTTTCGGCACGCGCCCGCGTCACCGCGACGACGATCTCAAAACGCGCCGCGTCGAGCTGATTGAGAATGCCGCCCATGCACCGGGCGAAGACGCCCTCGTGTCCCGGCGTAACGACGAAACCGAGACACCAGGGGCCGTCGGCCGAAGGACGACGGGCCAGCGGCTCGACGCGAAAGCTCGGCCGAAACAGCGCCGCGTACTTCTGCTTCAGCACGAGGTTGTCGCGCCCGTGGTAGGCCCACTCGAAGGGCGGCTCGCAGCGCGACGACTGGACCCGCTCGTGGGCCATCATCACCCTACCCTGCGCCGCGTCGATGACTTCTTCGGCGTGTGTACGGTAGGCGTCGATCTCTGCCACGCCGGCAAAGATCGGTGGACAGAGTAGCTCGGCGTGCAGCTCGAGTACGGCATCCGGTCGTCCCTCACGAGCATGGGAGTACGCCTGTTTCGCCTCCGTCGTGCGACCCTGATCTTCGTGCAGGCGGGCGATGTTCTCGTGCGCGACAAGGAAGCTCGGATCGAGCTCGAGGGCGCGCTGGTTCAACGCGAGGGCCAGGTCGAAGTCCTTTTCGATGCGCGCGATTGCGGCCAGGTGATTGTAGCCCTCGGGCGCACCCGGAGCGAGGCGGACCGCCGCATCGAAGGCATCTTTCGCCGCGTCGATGCGGCCATCGTTCAGAAGGACCATGCCGAGCTGGTTGCGCACGGCAGCGTCGTCCGGGTCGCCGGCCGCCGCCCGCTGGTAGTGTTCAATGGCGCCGGCCGCGTCGCCCTGCCATTCGAGCATAGCGGCGAGGTTGCGATGGGCAATCACCGAGCCCGGATCGCACTCGAGTGCCCGCCTGTAGCATGCGATCGCGTCTTCGCTGCGCTCCATTCCGGCGTAGACGGTGCCGAGATTGGCGAGCGCTTTGACGTGCCTCGGATCGAGCAGCAACGCTGCGATGTAGCGCTGCACCGCATCTTCGAGACGGCCGTCTTTGAGCAGTTGGTTGGCCGCCCGATACTCGTCGTTTGCCGCGGCCGCCTCAGGCGCCGCGGCGACGGGAGGGTTTGGCTGCGGGGCACCTCCGGCCCCCGGCGCTACAGCCTTGGTGGCGAGCGCCTGAAAGATCGGCTGCTCGATCGCGTCGATGGTGATCAGTCTTTGGATCTCGTCGGTCTTGAAGCCGAGCGCTTTGGGGCGCTTCACGCCGTGCAGCACTTGCACGTCGTAGAGCTCGACGACGACCCCTTCGAGCTCGAGCCAGTGCGCGATGACGCCTCCCTTCAAGTCGATCACCCAGAGACCGCAACGCGCATCGGCGTCCTTTTCGGTCAGCCAGTCGTCGAGAACCAACCCCGAGAAAGCTTCTTCACGCCGCGGTTTGGAGAGCCCTACGATGGCGTAATCGCCGCAGAAGGCGAGGCCGCGGATGAAGCCAGGGCAGAAGGCGACGGGCTCGAAGCGACCACTCGCCGGCTCGACGTAGCCGAACTCGCCGCTGCCGGAATTGAGCACCCAGAGTCGGCCCTGGTAGAGGCGAGGCGAGTGCGGCATCGATAGGCCGTCGGTGACGATCTCGCCCGAACGCACGTCGATCAAACACCCACCCTGGTGGCGCCGCTCGCGCCAGCCCGAAGTGACGTCGGAGCGGCTGACGGTGGTGACGTAGGCCGCCTCGCCGTCGTCCATCGCCAGGCCGTTCAAGTGACAGCGGTCTTCGGGAGTCACACGCGAGATGAACGGCGGCTGCCACAGCGGCTTGAAGCTGTAGTGGTCGCTCAGCGTAGCCAGGCAGCTGTAGGCGGTGTTGATGAAGAGGATACGGTCGTATTGGTCCACTGCGATGTCGTGCATATCGATGTCGCCGGTGGTGTGGGCTCGGCGCGGGACGTAGAGGCGGTCGGCGCCTTCGTGCGACATGCCCGGCGGCAGAGCGTTGTCGAGCTCCCACAGTTGCCAGCGGGTATTCATGATCAGCCGCTCCGGCTCCCCACACAGCCCCATCGGCCGGTCGAATTGGCGCTCGAACACCGACAGGTTGCCGTCCTCCTTGGTACCAACCAGGAACAACCGATTCGTCTGGTAGGTCGTGAACGCCAGGCTGATTCCGGACTCGCGCAGCCATGCGGGAAAATGACGCGACGGCTGAATCTGCAACGGAGGCTTGGCGGGGAGATCGGCCACGGTACTGAGTATCGCGGCGAAATCAGCTTGTCGAGCCTCGTTCTGGCGAATCCACTTCCTTGACTTGCGCGAGTACTTCTCAGACCGTTCGGCAAGTGGCAAAACGACGCAAGACGACATCCGCGCGAAAGCGCAAAGGCACGACTCTCCGCGAGCTACTCGCGCAGGCCGCGGCCCATCAGCGGGCTGGGCACTGCGTGCAGGCGGAGGCGATCTGCAAACGCATTCTCGAAGAGCGGCCGGACCAGCCGCACGCTCTGTACCAGCTCGCGGTGTCGGCCTACCAGGCCCGCCGGGATCCAGCGGCGACGCAGCTACTGCAACGCGCGGTCGAGACCAAGCCCGACTTCGTCGAGGCGTGGAACGCGGCCGGCTTCGTCCTGCGCGACCAGGGACAGCTCGACGCTGCACTCGCCGCCTACCGCAAGGCGCTCGGGCTTCGACCCGATCAGGTTACCGCCCATCTCGGTGTCGGCGCTACCCTTCTCGCTAAAGGAAACACCGAGCCGGCGTTGGCCTCCTATGCTAGAGCCGTCGATCTGGCACCCGATTCGGTCGCTGTTGCGGCAGAGCTGGCCGCCGCTCTGCGCAACCTTGGCCGCAGCGAGCAGGCGCTTGCCGTCGCACAGGCGATGGTCGATCGGCTACCCGACTCCGCCGATGCGCACGGCCTGTTGGCGATCGAGCTGCACCACGCGGGCCGCTACCAGGACTCTGTCACCCGTCATGAGCGCGCAACCGCGCTGGCACCAGACTCCGCACTTGCCCACACCAATCTCGGCGTTACTCTTCAGGCTCTCGACGACTTCGATGGTGCAGCGGCGCGCCATCGCCGCGCCGTTGAGCTCGATCCCCGCAACCCACAAGCACGACGCAACCTCGGTCTCGTCCTGATGCAGCTCAACCAACTCGAAGAGGCGGTTGCTTGCTTTCGCGCCGCCATCGCCGTCACTCCCAGCAACCCCGACATACACTGGGACTGCGCCCTCGCCATGCTCGGCGCGGGCCACTTGCGCGAGGGTTGGGACGAGATGGAGTGGCGCTGGGGCGCATCGGCGTTCCCCAGTACCGCGCGACATACAGAGCGGCCGCAGTGGGACGGCTCAGAGCTCGCCGGCCGGCGTCTATTGATGTGGGCCGAACAGGGACTCGGAGATACCATTCAGTTCGCACGCTACGCGACACTCCTGGCCCGTCCCGGCGCACGCCTGGTGCTCGAATGCGCGCCGCACCTCCAACGCCTCATGCAATCGTTACCCGGCATCGAGTCGATCGTGACGCGCGAAGCGTCTCCGGATGACTTCGACGTGCACGTGCCGTTGCTCAGCGTACCCCGGCTCTTCGGTACGACGACACGCTCGATTCCAGCCAAGGTTCCATATCTCTCGGCCGACGCCAATGACCGCGCGCGTTGGCGGGCCGAGTTGGCGGTCGGGGACGAAGTGCGCGTCGGCTTGGTGTGGGCCGGCAGCGCAACCCACGCCAACGACCGCAACCGCTCGGTCGACCCCGCGTTGCTCGAACCTCTACTGGCAGTGCCGGGTGTGCGCTGGTTCGGACTGCAAGTCGACGACACTGCCGCGCCGCCGCCCGATACCGTGACCAACCTCGGACCGCGACTGGTCGACTTCGCCGAGACCGCGGCGGTGATCGACAACCTCGACCTGGTGCTGACGGTAGACACCGCCGTGGCACACCTCGCGGGTGCTGTCGGTGCAGCCGTGTGGGTCCTGTTACCCTACGTGCCGGACTGGCGTTGGATGCTCGAGCGCGACGATTGTCCATGGTATCCGACAATGCGACTGTTCCGCCAGCAGCAACGAGGTGAGTGGCAGCCTGTGATCGAGCGCGTAAGTGCCGAGCTCGCGCGCCTGGCGCGCGAAGGCGAATGAAACCGCGGATGCCGGCGACTCCAACCGTCGCCGGGCGACGCCGCACGAGGCGCGACGGACACATTTCCGGCAGTGAGCGACGGATAGCTGCGGCCGGCGCGATGGCAACTCTAGCTTACGGCTTCGGCAAGGACGCGGAGAGCCTTGGGGGTCGCGGGTGCCGGCCAACAGGCTGGTCACGGGACTGGCTTTCCAGGCCCGGTCGCGGATGCGGATGCCTGATTTCAGACCCTCGCCATCAACTTTTCTGCACCCGAGAAACGAACAAACTTGCAACGAATGAAACGTGAGCATTTCGTGAGCATCGTGATCATTCGCTCCTGAAGGTTCCCTGCCCCTTTTTTTCGCTGCTAGCACTGCGGCAAACGACGAGAGCTCGGCGCTGGCAGGGCTCTTCGAGAACGAAAAGGGGCTTCGCATGAGAAAACTGATGGTCACGACTGTCGCCCTCGCCTCCGTAGCCTATGCGGCTGTCGCCGCTGGGCAGATCTCGATCCGAACGCGCTCGGGCGAGCTCGATGCAAATGGTCGCGGGTTGGCTGAGTTCAGTCGTCACGACACGGACAGCCGATACTCCGTCTTCCAAGGCGAAACCAGTGCGATCGTCATGTACCGACCGAACATCGCTGTTGGCGGCACGATGGGCACACTGATCGACACGTCGACGCCGCTGCCACCGCCGTTGGTGGGAACGTTCAATACGTTTGCCAACACGACCCTGAATGATTGGGACGACGTGGTCTTCACTGCGAAGCTCAATGCGCCGCAGGGCGAGGGGGTCTTCGTGCTCGAGGGGACCGGCAACCTGATCGAACTCAGTGCCGGAATGTCTGTCGTTGGCGTTCGTATCGCACCCGACATCAACGGGAGGGGCGACGTGGTTTGGGCAGCGGAGAGCGATTACGAGCTTCGGTTCTGGGACCGAACGCTGAGGACCAACACGATCTTCGCAACGCGGGGCGGAACCAACGTTCCCAGCAGCGGTGGGGCTTGGCGTCGCTTCGGCCGGCGCCCCGTCGTCAGTAATGAAGACCAGTTCGTCGCTTTCATCGGGGACGTCGACGGCGCGCCGGATGGCATCTTTCTCTACGATGCAAAGGCCCGCTCGATCGTATCGGTCGCCCGAACCGGCGACGTCAGTCCGTACAACGGCCAAACCTACGGGAGCTTCGGTCTCGAGGACTCCATTGCCATCGATCCGAACGGCCGCGTGGCATTCGTTTCCGACCTATCCGGCGGCGGCGACGGTGTATTCCTGTTCGACCCCATCACGGGCACCACGACTCTGGCCGGCCGCTCCGGCGTTGGGGTGGCAAACGGCATCGCCCTAATAGAAGCGATCCCGAAGGATCACGTCGGCATCAACGCCTTCGGAGAGATCACGTTCGTCGGAGAGTTCACTACCCCTCAGGGCCCCCCACTACGACGCTTGCTCGTCAAGGCCGATACCTCGACCGGAATCATGAAGGCCGAATCTCCCATCTTCTATAGAGGCAATTTCACTTGCCCCCGCTTCTCCACGTCAGGGGTGGTTTGGGACCAAGGAGGCACCGTGCGCCAGTCGGTCGACAACACGACGTTCAACATCATCAGCGCCGGCTGGACGGTTACTCCCCTCGGTTCCGGGACGGTGCACCATACTCCGTGTATCGCGCCCAGCAGTGGAAGAATCGTCTTCGCAGCGACCCACAAGAAGCTCTACCTTCAAGAGGCCGGCGCCCCGATCGAACCATTGATCGGCCCCGGGGACCCCAGTCCGCGCGGCGCGTTGTTCACGGTCCGCTCGGTCGAGTCGAACGCGTACGGCGAGGATGGTGTCGCGTTTCAGGTAACGGATGCGGGTCCCGCCGGGTCACCGCGTCCCCACGCGATCGGGTGGGCCAAGGTAACGAATCCGTCCGCGATCGACCGCATCGTCAGCAGCAGCGATCCCGCACCCGCGTCGGTCGGGGGCGGCACCTTCGCGTTAGACCGAACGACGGCTGTCGCGGTCAACGACGAGCGGGTGTACTTCGTCTCCGAAATCGACGGCTCGACGACCGGAGTCACGCAAGGAATCTTTCGCGGGGGACCAAGCGCCACCGCAATCCCGAGGTCCGTGATTGCGACGGGAGCGAGTGGCCCCGGCGGTACCACCTTTGCATCCTTCGATTGTGACGCGCTCGAGGTCGCGCAGCGGCACGTCCTTTTTCGAGGCACCCTCTCGTCCGGCGCGCACGGGCTGTTCTTGGTTCGCGACTCCGGGCCAGGAACCCTGACGACGATCGCCATGGCAGGTACCAGAGCTGCAGGCACCAACAGCGAATTCGCTTCCTTTGGCGCGTTGGCAATCAATCGGGCGCGAGAGGTGACCTTCGCGGCGGAGACCGCTGCCGGAGAGCTCGGAGTTTGGTTCCACTCGAACGGCACCTTGCAACTCGCCGCTCTTCACGGCGAGCCAGCAGCCGTCACTGCCGGCGGAACGATGGAATTCTACAACTGGGCGCAGATGTCGCTCGCGAGCGGGGACAATAGCGGCGCCCTCTATGTCGCCCACCTCGACGGTGCTCCGGTTGCTTTCGAGGCGCTGCAGCACACGGAGTTCAGCACGGCACCTCCCATCGTCACGGCTCCGCTCCTGAGCGGCGTCACGCAAGCGCCGGTCGCGGGAACGGTGCGCCAGCTAGACGTGTCCGAACCGATCAGCGTGGATCAAGCGCTCGCCTACGGAATCTTCCTGTTCGACGACACCGACTATCGACAGGCGATCGTGGGGTTCACATATTAATCGTTCGAAGACTACTCTCGATGCCCTTCAAGCCCAGTGCCTGAGCCTGCGCCCGGGCTCGGCTGAGGAGTTGTCGCGCTTTTGATTTCTGCGGCGAGGGCCGGAGCAACAGGCTTTGGCCCTCCTGCAGATCGACGTGGGCGTTGAAGTAGAGCGAGCCGAGCTGCTCGTGCACCGAGCGGGCAAGGGCAAAGTGTTCGTCCGCGGCCGCCCACTGTTCTAACGTCGTCGCGAGTGTGCCAAGAGGGAGGGCGACAGATCCGAGAGTCGCAATCGAGGGGCCGATGACGATGCCGCGGCTGTCAAATGGTCGCAGGAGGGCGTAGAGGATCTCCGCTGCCCGGCGGTCTTCGAGGAGGGCCGCGAGGCGAGCGAGCATCGCCAATGTCGGGATCCAGTAGGCGTCGCGCTCGATGTCGGAAAACTCCCGTTGCGCGAGCTCCCGGAGCAAGCTCCGCGCCTTGGCCGGGTCTCCCGATTCGGCATCGCTGAGCGCGAGGAGAACTCGCATCGCTGGGATGTTGGCGCGCTGGTCGACGACGTGCCCAGCAACCGCCTGGATCTCAGAAAGATCACCGCGGGCATACGACACGGCGCATAGGTGGACACCGAATGCGAGCATCGCGAGCTCGGGCTGGATTTCATTGCCCTCGTTCAGGGCTTTCTCCGACACTCGTAGCGCCTCATCGAGCTCGCCGACCCTCAGCGCGCGGGATGCCAGTTGGATGCGCAGGCGCCAGCCCAGCCAAGGAATTCCCATGTGTTCGACGGCCTGCGCGAATCGATCGAGTGCGGAGTCCGCCGCGAAGCCGCGCGATGCCTCGAGAAGGTCGGCGATATGCAAGCTCAGCATCGTCGCGCGAAGTGCATCGTCCCCCGAAGCGTCGGCGAGGCGCAATACCTCGTTGGCGATCAGGTGGCGTTCTTCCTGTGTATCGGGTGAGCTGATCGCTTGGTGCCGGCACAGCAGCGTACGGGCCAACGCCTCGCGATCGCCAACCGAGCGTGCCATTGCGACCGCTGATCTCGACAGTGCCTGAGGAAGGCGAGTGCCCGGTTTGGAAGACTGAACCCAGGCCAGACGAGCCATACACTCGGCGCGAAGCGAGGACTCTTCACTCGGGAGAAGCTGGAGAGCCTCTTCGAGAAGGATGTTGAGCGTGGACTCGGGCCTACCCGGAGTGTTCGTGATCGCTCCGTATCCCAAGGCAGCCCTCGCCATCTGCTGAGCATCGCCGAGGCCACGGGCTGCCTCCGTCGCCTCGACGAAAGCGCGGCGCGCCTCCTTGGCGCGACCGCAATGAAGATGGGAGTGAGCCAAAGAAATGAGGAGCTCGATCCGATGAGCCGACGAGGGACCGAGGTGTCCCTGCAGCAGGGAGACAGCTCGGCCGTAGTGCCCCGCTGCATCGTCGAAAGCGCGACGGCGAAGGGACTCTCGAGCGGCTTCGTCGAGGTATCCGACGGCTCGCGTGACGCTCTCCGCGTTGCGCGCACAATGGAACGCATGATCAGCCAATTGGGGTAGAAGAGCCGTTCGCTCACCCGGATGCGTCTGCTCGAGCGTCGAAACGATCGCCGCATGGATCTCTTGCCGCCGACTCGAAGAAAGCTCGCTCGAGAGGAACTCGCGCAACGACGGATCGACGAAACAAAGCCGTTCGGGATGGTCGGGCACCTCCTCGAGCAGTCGTTGACGGATTGCTTCGTCTAGGCCCGTTCCCACCACGGATTCATCGAGTTGAGGATCCATGCGAGCCGCGACTCCAGCGAGTCGGAATCGCGGCAGCTCTTGGCCCAACACCGCTGCGATTTCGAGCAGCGCGCGGTGGGGGTCGCTCAACCGTGCGGTTCGAGGTGCCCGCATCTCGCGGGCCGGCCCCGTTGCGGACTGGATGACGGCCTCGACGTCGGCAACGAAGCGGTAGCCCCTGCCTCGATAGGTACGGATGAAGCGTTGACCGGTGCCGGTGTCGCCGATGGCGGCGCGCACACCCTTGATACAGAACCCCAGCGCAGACGCGGTGACGAACTCCCCCGTCCAGAGAGCCGCCAGCAGCTCCTCTCGGGACACGACGCGGTCGCGATGCTCGATCAGGAAGACGAGCATGTCGAAGCGCCGCGGTTGGAGACTGACGCTCCGATCGAGCCGGCGGAGAGCACGGGAGTCGACGTCCAACTCGCATTCTCCGAATCGAAAGAGAATGCGGCTCGTAGCAGCAGCGACTTCTGCCGTATGGATCGTTTCGGACCCGACCCGCTCAATTTCCTTGTCGACGAGGTCGCGCACCTTTGGATCGGCCCGGACCTCGCGCTCGATGGCGACAAGGTTCGCGTCTGCCACGCCTTTGCCGCCGGAGGTGCCAAGGTAGTCGGGCAGCAGATCGAATCCCGTTCGTCTTGAAGGTTTGAGTGTCATTCTTCTTCTCGTCTCTTCAACGACCCGTCGTTGCCGGTGGAGCAAACGCGCCTACGGGGCGCTTCCCCACGCTTGAAAGATGCGAGGCCCGCCGAGCACGGTAATCCCAAAACACGCTCTTCTCCTTTGAGTTTTTGAACGAACGAAGCCACCACCCTACGCCTCAGGGGCAGTTACCGCGGATCTCGCAGCCCTGGACTACGGTCGCGGAAGCTTCTGTCTTCGGCGCGTCGCGCTGCAGCTGCTGTGCCTGCGCCAACGACAGGCCGCCCGCCTGCGTGAATGTGACGGAAAGGACGCTGGTGAAAACCGGGCAGTCGCGACCCTCCGCGCGAACCCAGCCGCCGCCCTGCTGAATCTGCTTGCGGTTGGCGAGACGCTGCAAACTGTCGCGGCGGATCTCGCCGAGCGGATCGTCGGCTTCGGAGACGTTGGTGCGCCGATCAAAGAGATCGGTGACTTCGACGTCGCCGTTTGGAATGAAACATGACGTGATCGTCAGCTCGTGAACCTCGACGAAGGTGAATACAAAACCGGTCAGGACAACCGGCTCGACTTCGTAGACGCATGTCTCTTCAGCTTCATTGCCGCTCAAATCTTGGGCCGCGACGCGGAGCTCGAGCGGACCACCGGGGGCATCTGGGGGGACGGTGAAGCTCCAGATATTCCGGCACGTGCGGCTGACGCCGCCGCCCTCGACCGGGCAGAGGTAGTCGACGTCTGCCGGCTCCAAGCTCCCGTCCGGGCCGCGGACGCGAATGCGGAGCACCGAGTGATTGTCGGTCACCCCGACCTCGAACCTGAACACACTCCCTGGTCTCAGACGCTCGGGAGGAAGACCCCGGCCTTCGCAACCGTTCAGCCTACCCGGTTCGGAGGAGATATCGTCCGCGATTAACAGCGCGGGCATTAGTCGGTCATCGACGCTGAGAGTGACCTCACCCATGCCGAGATCAACACCGCTGGAGCGCGCCCGGCCCGTGAGCTCAGCCGATCCGATGAAGCCGTTCGTGCTCACCGAGAACGGTGCATCCGCAAAATCGATGCGGCTCGGGGTGGAGAAGAGTCCATCGTCCGAGCTCTCGAGGTCGACGACCGTATCCACCGGGAAAAAGGAGACGGTGTCGGGCAGGGGTTTGGCGCGGCAGACATTGGCCGATCCCGGAGGATTGGGGTGCAGCAACATTGTGGTGCTGTCGCAATCGAAGTGCAGCCCCTGGATTCTTGTACGGAAGCGGATCGGGTCCGTCTCATCGCTCTCAACGCCCTCGACGCGCAGCCCGACCTCGTGCACGCCCGGCGGCAGCTCACGCAGGTGCCCGCCAACTGCTAGAGCCGCCGGAGTCGTCAATCGATTGTGGTCGTCGGTACTTGGGTCGATAAGCCGCGACGTCCTCTCTCGAGTGAACGCGCCGAGCGGACCGACGAAAGTCACTTGCGGTTCGCAGGGCGCGAAGCCGGTGGCGAGCATTTCGATCGGTTCGTCAAAGCCCACCGACGGCGGGCCAGCGTCGATCAGCACCGGCTTGACCCTCGCGGGCATCGCGGTGTTGCCGAGCAATGGGCCCCGCGTCAGCTGCACCAGAGCGCCGCCGCAAATGCCCGGAACGTTGGGAATGCGGAAGTCGCGGCAATTCAAGCCGCACGATACCGCCTCGAGCTCCCATTGCCCGAAGGCGGTGGTGAGAATCATGTCGATCCCGATCGTCGTCGGAAACAGGGTGCTCATACGCACCCGGACGGTCCCGCCGGAAGTGGCGAAGCCGCGCACCAGCTCGACACCGTCGGCATCGAAGAAACGCGCCTCGAACGCTCCGGGGCGGCCGATCTCCGCTCCTACCTTGACCGCGCCGACAATGACCACCCCCGCGACGACGCCCTTCGCGATCAGGGGAGAAAAAGACGTCCGCAAGATGATACCGGCTGCGCCCCCCGAAGTCCCGAGCCACCGCAGACCGCGATAGACCACCCCTTGCCAGGAGCTGACGATGACCGTCTCCAAGGTCGCGCCCCGGCCATCACTTTCAAGGGCGCCGATCTCGGCCACCAGGCCACGCAGCTGCTCTGGAATTCCAGACGCGTCAGCGAGCACGTCGAGCACTTCGGTATCTTGCGGCGACAGGTTCGGTCGATTCACGAGCTCAGCGCGGAAGTCGGCGAGGACGTCGAGAACGAGGTCGATCTCCTCCTCCTCGTAGATGAGGGACAAGTTCAGGGTCGCGAAGCTTTCCGCGGCGTCGTCGAGCAGATCGAGCAGGTCGTCAAGCGTATCTGGTTCACCAACTGGCTGCGGCCCGGATAGGTTCAACGTCATCGGCAGACTGGGGATCTCGCCGTCGTAGACGGTCAACGTCGTCGGCCCTGGGTCGAGAAACGGCACGACGATGCTCAGGCGCTCGCCATCAAACTCCACGATCTGGGCCTCAATGCCGCCGACGACCGCGCGCTTGACGCTGGTTGCAGCGCCGAAGTTGTCGCCGACGACGGTGACCACCGAGCCGGCAACGATATCCGGGGCGCTATCGGCAGCTACGCCGGTGACTCGAGGCGCATTGGCAGGTACGGCGCAGCCGCCGAACAGGCAACTCGCTACGCAGGCAACGTCGGCTTCATCCAAAATACCGTCGCGGTCGCAGTCGTCGTTTCCACAGACGCTTTCGCCGACAACTCCGCGCAGGGTCGCGATCACATCCGGCGCCCGAAACGTCAGGCTGCAATCCGAATCGCCGCGGGCGTAGAAGCTCTCGCCTACGGCCACGATACGGGTCGCGGTCGCCGTCGGCGTTTCGGCCGACGGGGGAATCGTTCGCGTCACCGTCGGCGTCTCGGCCGACGGGGGAATCGTTCGCGTCGCCGTCGGCGTCTCGGCGGGCGGGGGAATCGTTCGCGTCGGCGTCTCGGCGGGCGGGGTCGCGGTCACGGTTGCGGAGCGCGTACGGGTCGGGGTTCGCGTCGGCGTCAGAGTCGCCGTCGGCGCCGTTGCGACAATGAACGTCGCCGTTGCGCTATTGTTGGCACCGTTGGTCTCGGCAACAGTTTGGGTGTAGTCCAGTTCCCCGCGCAACTCGTGTGCACCGGCGGTGGCGCCCCAACCGGTATTGCAGAAGCTCGTAACCGTATTGCCACCGGTGACCACAACCGAGCTGGCGCAGAAAACCTGGCCGTCGAGGACGGCGCGGAAAGTGGCTTCGACCAACGGGCCGCTGCCGTCCACTCGCCAATCGAAGTGTAGGAAGACGCGTTGGCCGATGACCGGCGCTGCGACCTCGGCGCCACTGTTCTGCCCCGCCCGCAGGTAGGCACGCTCGGCGACGAGATCCAGGGTCGGGCCACCGCCCTGCAACTGGCGAGTGACCTGCACGGCGCTCGTCGCGGTTCGATCCACCGCCCGCAGTGGGGCGCCAGAGCCTAGGATCAGAGACCCCGCAAGCGCGGCCGAAGACAAGCCGCCCGCAGCGATGCGATACGTCTGCACAGACGCTAACCTCCCCGACAACCTAGCCGCGAGTCAAGCTCCGCGACCAGGTCGCGGATTCCGACCCTCGAGCAGTACTTCTGCCTGTGCCTCGCCCGTGCCTGCAGCGGCAAGTTCGTTGCACCCAGCGCCGCTCATGCTCTACCGACTCGTTGAGAAGGCAACGGCACGGGCTTGGAGAAGCTCAAATCTCAAATCTCAAATCTGAAAGCTCAAATCCCAAAACAAGCTCTTCATTCTTTGAGATTTGAGATTCGTCCGTCACCAGGGATGGACGCGAACTGGCAGCTCGGCGAATCCCCTTACGAAGCTCGACTTGACGCGAACCGGTTTCCCGACGACCTCGACCAGACGGTAGCGCTTCATGATCTCTTCCCAGAGCACCCGCAACTGCATCTCGGCAAGGCGGCTACCCATGCAAAAGTGCACGCCCCAACCAAAGGACAGATGCTGCTTCGAGTTTTCCCTGTCGATCAGGAATTCGTTAGCGCGCTCGATCACCGTGTCGTCCCGATTTGCCGAGACGTACCACAACACGATCCGATCCCCCTTCTCAATGCGTTGTCCGCCGAGTTCGGTATCCTGCATCGCGGTGCGTCGCATGTACGCCAACGGCGTTTGCCAGCGAATAATTTCGTTGACCATGTTCGGGATCAGGTCGAGATCATTACGTAGCTTCTCGTATTGATCCGGATGCTCGTTCAGCGCGAGCACGCCGCCGGTGGTTGAGTTGCGCGTCGTGTCGTTGCCGCCGACAATCAGCAGAATCAACGTGCCGAGGTAGTCCAGCGGCGACACCCCCTCGAACGCAGCCGAGTTGGCCATCGCCGTCACGAAGTCGAGGCTGTCGGTCTGCTTTCCCTCGCGCTCCTTCCACAGCTTAGTGAACACCTCGAGACATTCGCGTAACGCCGTCTCCCGATCGGCCCGGGTCATCCCCATGTCGGCGAGCTGCTCATCGCTGGCCGTCGTCATGTCCGACCAGAACGTCAGCTTGCGCCGGTGTTCCCATGGAAAGTCGAACATCGTAGCCAGCATGCCGGTCGTTAGCTCGATGGATACCCGATCGACCCAGTCGAACGTTTCGCCGACGGGAAGTCCATCAAGAATTTCCGCCGCGCGCTCACGACTCAGCGGCTCGAGCTTCTTCAAATTGCGCGGCGAAGAGACAGGTTGGACGGTCTTGCGGTGGTCGTCGTGGCGCGTCCCATCCATCGAAATGAAACCTGCTTTGAGTGGAAAGTCCGGATCGGGATCGGCAATCACGATCGCGGGTTCGGAGGAGAAGATCTCGGGGTGCTTCTCAACGTAGACGATGTCGTCGTACTTCGTGACCGACCAGAACGGCCCGAACTCGTCGTGCTCGCCTTCGTTAGCGTAGTAGTGGACCGGCGCTTCCTTGCGCAGCCGTTCGAAGTAGCCCCACAACGTATCCGTCTCGAAGAGTTCGGGATCGGACGGATCGATCTGGTCGAGGGGGATCGAGTACGGATCGGCGCCCGCCTGGCCCTTGGAGGGCGCGGGGGTGAATACGTCGGATCTGGTCATGAGTTCTCCTCGAAGCTTGCGCTGGGAGCTGCGCACGCAGCGCGGTCGGGTTGTTGATAGCCCCTAGCCTGGAAAATTCAGAAGATTGAAGGAAGCGCCCGCAGATGCAAGCGTTCCAGTTCCGCTGAGCTTTCTGCCAGATTCGAAGATTGACGCAGTGTCGATTCTGCACAACTCGGAATACACGTACGCAGCCCTTGTGTCACAACGGTTGTCGACAGGACGCACGGCACACTGAATAATTCGGGCTAGTACCTGGAGGTTCGACGTAACGCACTAGCAAACGAAACATAGGTGACACCCACACTTGGCTTTCAGGAAAAACAGCTAGTTACAGGCGATCTCGCGGGCGACTCACGTGTGTCCAAGTAATCCCGCTGGACACCACCCGGGATTGGCGCTCAAAGTACCTATCCCCAAGAGTTTCTGGATCTGAGGTAGGTGTCCCGCACCCTTCGCCGCACCCTTCGCATCCTTCCGGCTTGGTGATTGGAAACAGCGTGGCGCGACAGGGCTCTACGAAGCCGCCGGTCGTGTGCTTGTGCTGATGCTCTGGGTCTACTACGGGTCTGCCATGTTCCTGCCTGGAGCCGGTATGACCATCGGCAGCGTCGAGCTATTGGAGAAGGTCCGGAAGGGTCGCCGACCGGGGGCGTATCTCCAACCGGACCCGTAGGGTTCAGTACTGCTGTGTGGATTGAACTGACGATACCTAGCCCGCGAGGCGCTCGCCGGCCGCGGCGGTTGCGCCGATCGGTCGCGGGCTTCGCATGCGTACTCTTACTGGCGGCCTTGGCTCCCGAGCTGTCCTTGGTCGTACACGATCATGTCGGCGCAGGGCGAGCACACACCCACCAGCATCAGGGTCCTGGGGCCAGCGACTCGGGCGGGCGCGAATATCGTGACGATGCCGATCCTCACCATCGCCATGCACACCCTCACGCTTCGCGCGCCGCCGCCCATGCACCCGTCCATCCCCACGAAGATGCGCCCTCGAATTCGCACGACCTGGAGCTTTTCGGCACAGGTCAGTCGTTGCACTGGCACAATGCTGCTCCCTTCAACCTCGCCACCGCCGGCCTTGCGCTCGTCGTCGGCGTCGTTGTCACGGAACAGGAGGTTCGGCAGCTCGCAGCGCTCGGGCCGCGACCGACGCCGATCCGTTCCCACCGGGCACGAGGCCCTCCACGATGCAAATCGGTTCTCAGTAGCATCGAGATCTGATCAAGGGGTCCGGAAGCGGTTGGAACGCTGGCGAGCTTCGTCCTTCGTGCTGTAATCCGGGTGCGTCTTCGACGTTCGGCGTGCCCAGTTCCGCCCGTGGCCCCTCACCATGGAGGAGAAGTATGGACTGTCAGACACGGTCCCTGCGGTATCGGTGTGCGGCCAGAGAGTTTGTGGCCGATGCTCATCCCCGCGGGGTGTCGCGTTGGCGCGGATCGACCTGGCTGGGGCATCTCGGCCGGGCCGCGCTTGGGTTGATGTGCTGCGCCGTCGCGGCGCTGGGACACGAAGAGGAAGCGGCCGAGCAGGGCCGAATCGAAGAGCTCGTTGTCGTTGGTAGAGCGGAAAGCCTCGTCGGTGTGGCCGATACGGCATCGATGGGGCGCGTCGGGCAAGCCGAAATTGAACGGGTGCCGTATCTGCGCCCCGGCGAGATTCTCGAGCGTATTCCCGGACTGATCGCCACCCAACATTCGGGCGGCGGCAAGGCCAACCAGTTCTTCCTACGCGGCTTCAATCTCGATCACGGAACTGACTTCTCGACGTTTCTCGAGGGCATCCCGCTCAACCTGCCGAGCCACGGACACGGACAAGGGTATCTCGATGTGAATCTACTGATTCCCGAGTTCATCGAGGTACTCGAGTTTCGCAAGGGGCCCTACTACGCCGAGGTCGGCGACTTCTCGTCGGCCGGAAGCGCCCGAATCGAGTATGTCGATCGGCTAGAGCGCCCTTTCCTGCAGGCGAGCTTCGGCGAGTTCGACTTCTACCGGGTCGTTGGAGGCGGCTCGCTATCGCTCGGTGGCGGCGACTTGCTTGCCGCCACCGAGCTACAGTTCTACGACGGGCCGTGGACCCGCGACGAAAACCAGCAGAAGTACAATGGGATTGCGAAATGGACCCGGGGCGACGAAGAGCGCGGCTTGTCGCTCTTCGGCAGCGCCTACTACGCCGACTGGGACTCAACCGACCAGATCCCATTGCGCGCCGTCCGCTCGGGACTGATCGGGCGCTTCGACAACCTCGACAACGATCTCGGCGGCGATACTTCGCGCTACAGCCTCGCGGCGAGCTTTTGGCACGGCATCGAGAACACGACGAGCGTGCGGGTGTACTTCAGCTACTACGACTTCAGCCTGTGGTCGAACTTCACCTACTTGCTCGACGATCCGACCGCCGGCGACGAGTTTCAGCAGGTCGATCAACGCACGATCGTCGGCCTCGATGCTACTCAGGAACTGATCCATTCGCTCGGGCCGGTACACCTGCACAGCACCTTCGGCGCGCAGCTGCGTCACGACGGGGTCAGGGACGTCGGGTTGTTCAAGACGGCCGACCGCCGACGTATTGGCACGGTGCGCGACGACGAAGTGGGGGTCACCAGCCTCGGCATCTACTGGAATGCCCAGAGTCAGCTCACGGAGTGGGCGCGCGTCTACCTCGGGGTTCGCGGCGACCTCTACTGGTTCGACGTCGACGGCGTCAGTAGGCCCGAGAACGGCGGTCGCGAGTTCGACGGAATCGTCAATCCGAAGGTCGGCTTGATCCTCGGCCCTTGGGCAGACACCGATTTCTACGCCAACTACGGCGGCGGGTTTCATAGCAACGACGCTCGCGGCACGACCATCCGCGTCGATCCGGTATCGGGCGATCCGGTCGACCGCGTCGATCCGCTGGTCGCTACCCAAGGGGCCGAACTCGGTGCCCGCACGACTTGGATACCAAGGCTGCAATCGACGATCGCTGCGTGGTGGCTCGAGCTCGACTCAGAGCTGCTCTTCCTCGGCGACGCCGGAAACACCGAAGCCACCCGCCCCAGTCGCCGCTACGGTGTCGAACTCGCCAACTACTGGCGTCCACTGGATTGGCTCATCCTCGACGCCGACTTCACCTTCACCGAGTCAGAGTTCCGCGATAGCGCTCCGGCCGGCGACGAAATCCCAGGCGCGATCGAGACGACGGTCGCGGCCGGTGTATCGATGGACTTCGACTCAGGCCTCTTCGGCAGCGCTCGCGTCCGCCACTTCGGCAAGAGGCCGCTGGTCGAAGACGGCTCGGTGAAGTCGGAGTCGACCAGTCTGGTCAATCTTCAGGCGGGCTGGCGATCCCCAGATTTTCGCGCGGGGCAGCTCGTGGTCAAGCTCGATGTCCTCAATCTCTTCGATTCCAACGACCACGACATTTCCTACTACTATTCGTCGCGACTCAGTGGCGAACCGGCGGAGGGAGTCGAAGACATCCACTTCCACCCGGTCGAGCCGCGAATGCTACGGGGCAGCATCGCCTGGCGCTTTTGACCAGCAGTCGTCGGCTCAGACGATCGAGCGGCTGCTTCGACTTCGGCGACGTTGAAGTGAGACCCGCGCTTGATCTGCTTCTCGGCGAGAATCGAAAACCAGGCTTCAACGTGGTTGAGCCAGGAAGAATGGTGGGGATGAAGTGGAAGTGGAAACGTCGATGCTTGGCGAGCCAGGACATGATCGACGGTGCTTTGTGAGTGGCGCAGTTGTCCATGACAAGGTGGATGTCGAGCGCAGGATCGTTATGTTTCACCGGACGCTTAGATTATTTGGACCGCAATTGGGCCTGTCCCCAATTCTCGTAGAATTCCCCTTGGCTTGCGCATCGACAGCCTTGCTGCAGGCACGCCCCGCCTTCTCCGTCTCGGATTTGGAAGGGTCGTACCTGCGACTACCCAGCGCCGCGACTCTCTGACTCCTCCTAGCTCAGCCGACCCTCAAAGTGATCGGCTTCGTTGGATGTGATTCGCTGGCAATCGTTTATTGGCCAACGTGGTGCTAATGGCTTTCCCAACTGGAGGTTCGAATGTCAGACATCGTGAAGATCAAGTCGGAATTAGAGGAGAAGCTTCGAGAGCTGACCGAGCGCGCAAAGGAGATCGACGATGAGTTGAGCGAGCCACCCGATGCCGATTGGTCCGAAAACGCCGTCGAAGGTGAGAATGATGAAGTTCTGGAGGGCGTCGGAGCGCTGGCTCTTGCGGAGATCCAGAAGATCAATCTTGCGTTGTCGAAGATCGAGGCCGGCACCTACGAAACCTGCAGCAAGTGCAAAGGCAAGATTCCAGTGAAGAGACTGGAGGCGTTGCCTTACGCGACGACTTGCATCAAGTGCGCCTGAAGCGGGCACTCGCGAATGTCACCTAGTTTTCGCGTCCAGGTGCTCGGTTTCACGCAGCTCGAAGAAATCGAGGGGGCGCGGTCTACCGAAGATTTCGCCGAATTGCTCGATGCGATGGAGTTCGGCGACCGCTCCGGATTGAGTGCGGAGGAGTTGCGCGAAATGTGCATCATGTCCTTGCAGGATCTGACACCTGTCGAGGCAGCCTACCTCGTTCTAACGCACGACATGGGCGACGTCCTGCGCGACGGACAGGTGCGCAACCTTGCCACAGAGATGCTCGAGGAGAAGCTCTGGGAGGACTACGCTGATTCTTCCCTCCACGAACGGATGTTTCACGCCGGGAGCCTGCTATACGCCGCGTTTCCCCGATCGTTTCCAAAACCCGACGCGGTGCACGTCGAGCTAGAGGTCAAAGCCGTCAACGCGGCAGCGCGCGAGTTCTTGGTGCCTTCACCCGATGAGTCATTTCTCGCGCGCCTGCTTGCCGATGGGATGGACGATCGAGCCGTGCTCAACCGACTGTACGGCGACCAACTGAAGGGCGGGTCGTTCCCGGCTGCTTCTGAAGTCGTCTGGATCCTGCACACGGAGGAGGTTGGTGAAGACGTGATGCGATTCGGCATCATCGGCTCCGGGTATTGGTTGGACGCCCTCGACGAGGTCGAGGGGTACGACTCGACGGCCTACGCCGACAAAGCGTAGGCGCGATCCCGGCGGTGCCTCATGCCATTGTTCGGGCGCACCTACGCATCAACGGGCGCAATAGCAAAACAGGACAGAGTCGATCTGAGAAAACCAGATCCGCTACGCGGCTCGGGCGGAGCCTCGCCCTCCATTTTTTTGGCGTCAAGGGTTTGCACCGGTCCGTCCCCAAGGAAGGAGACGAAACACGCCTTTTCGAACATTGGCTTGTATTCGTATATGATCTCGCCATGGACAAAGAGTCAGAGAAGCACTTGAGAATGTCCCGGTTCCGACCGGACACTTCGGGCGGCTGGTCACGCAAGGACGCGGTCCGGGGAGATAAGCGACTCACCGCCACCCAGCTACGCGGAAAGACCCTTGCGGACGTCAAGAGACTCGTCAACGCCTCGCGCAGGGGTTGAGCGGGTTTCATCAAGAATGACGACAAGCCGATCTAGCGTTCCCGCGTGCGGTACGGCGGCCAGAGGAGTCTACGGGCAGCGGCTTTCGTCGCAGATTCTGACACGCGAGCCCGCTCCGCGTACGGGTTGCTCGAGTCCGGGCAAGAGTTCGATCGTGTTGAAGGGCGGCAGCAGCCAAGAAATGGTTTGGAAGTGGCTCAAGGGAGCTTCGTTGAGTGATGGCGACTTTGGGCATCCGGTTGCGGGCATCACCAACTATGTCCTTTGTGTCTACGAGGATGGACTGACCCCGAGCCTTGCGATGTCGGCGGAGCTGCCGGCCGGCGGAACGTGTGGTAACAGGCCGTGCTGGAAGAGTTTGGGATCGAAAGGGAAGGGATATTCGTACAAGGACCGGGCCGCCACTTCGGACGGACTGAGCAAAGTTCTGCTGCGGACTGGAGAAGAGGGAAGGTCGAAGATCATCATCAAGGGAGGCGGGCCGTCCCTGCCGGTTCCGGCGCTGCTTTTTGCTAGCTACGAAGGGCTGGTCGTTCAGCTGGTCAACGGCGACGGCCGCTGTTGGGAATCGAGCTATTCCGCACCTGCAAAGAAAAATGACGGAGGAAAGTTTCTCGACAAGTATTGAGTGCGAAACCAAGCCGAAGAACGGGGGCGCGCTCAGGCCGGGCATGCCCCCGTTCGTTCATGGTTTTGTTGACCGTCGAGCAGCTTGGCTTGTCACAATCCCGCACGGGACCGTTGGAACCCGACAGCATGCAACTTCTCGAAGGCAGCGTTGCCAGTGACTACAACCGTCGTAAGCATCGCCTAGGCGGCGGGGGATCTCCAGCGTCAAACAAACCGCCTCGCCAAGGACGTAGGTGAGGCCAATCAACGCGCAAACTCGAACGACTTCGCGGCCTTGCAATGGTCCGACCCGGCGCCCAGCCTGAGGATCCTGCCCCCGAATTGCGACCCTTGGAATCAAACATTCGCAGACGCTTACGTCGTGGCCTGGATTGCCTCCTGCCGTGTGGCACCTTCGCGGAGCTTCAACCACAGAAGGGCGCCTGCTACCAACCCGAGAGCGAGAGCGGAGTACTGCACTTCGGGGGACGGCCTGTAGCGCAGGAACTCGAGGAGGAACTTTCCGACACCTTGCAGCAAGACGTACGTAAGGAAGATTTGTCCTCCAAACCTCCGCCGAGGAAAGAGCCAGACCAGAAAGAGTCCAATCAGGAGAGAGCAAATGCCGAAGTATACCTGCAGCGGGTGCACCGGAAGAGCCGCCACGGCGTCGCGAGTGATGAGCCCGTCGCGTACGTGAGCCGCCCATAGAGAGCTACGAGCCGGGTAAGTGACCGCCCAGGGCAAGTTGCAGAGCGTGCCCGCACAGCATCCTGTGAGAAAGCAGCCGATCCGCATGGTTGCCATCGAGAAGCCAAACGCCACTCCCGTGATGTCGAGAAGCTGAGCCGGGCGAATTCCGACCGCTCGAGATATGGGCCAAACCAGTAGGCCAAGCGACAATACCGCGCCAGGGTAGCGATAGCCGTTGAGCGAGCTGCCCCAGACCAAACCGAAGGAGTCGCTTCGCGAGACGACCCCAAACACCTTGGCGCCGGCAAGTGCTGCGACTGCCATGAGTAGCTGCGCCACGAGCAACCGCCGCGCCGAGATGCCGTCGTTGCGGCCGTAGGTGAACGAGAACGCCATCCCAACCAGCGCGGCAGCGCACGTAACGGTCGCGTAGACAGGTAGGCCCCCCGGAAGCTGATGGATCATTCGAGTTCCTGCAGCTTACCCACGAGCGAACGACAGAAGTCAGTTGCAGGTACATCCCGGGCAAAACGTAACGAAAGCATTGGCGCTGAATGACGGTAGAACCGCCACCGAGGTACTGACTGCCTGCGTACCGGTTCCCAATATCAAGCCCCCGGGTCCTGAGGTCAGGAGCATCTTGAATTTGCATTTGCCGACAATGCCATCGGCCAGGGGCGCGGTTCCGGAGGGATCCCGGATCCCGATCCGGAGGCGGCTCCAGCCGTTGGGGGCATCAGACACCGCGAACGCCGTGAGCACATGGCTGGCGCCGATAGACGGGTCGATCGTGCAGTCGACGCTGGGATCGGCGATCTCAAAGGCGAGAGGCTCGTACTCCAAGTCGAGTTGCACGGCAGTGACATTTCCACCGCTGCCCGAGACCTCTAGCGGGATGTCGAAGAACGCCGTTGCGATCGCCTGGCTATCCTTCGGCCAGATGCCGACGCTTGCTCCGGCCCCGGCTCCGGCACCGCCGCCCTGGCCAGGGTTACCGCCCGCCGCATCAAATTGAGTGCAACCTAGGCCGAGGTTCTCGACCGCTTTGACGATATCGTCCATTTGAACCCGGCCGTCGTCGTCAGCGTCAGCAATAGGACATACGTGCAGGCCGACCTGCTCACCCCAGATCTGTACGGCTGTCGTGACCTCGGTGCCAAAAACGTTTCCGTCGCCGTTGCAGTCAGCGGCACATGTGCAGCTGTCACCGACACCATCGCGATTCCTGTCACGCTGGGTTGGGTTGGCAATCGACGGGCAATTGTCGACGAAACCGCATACGGTGTCCCCGTCGGTGTCGCTTGTATCAAACCCTGGGGCTTGGGTCGTGCAGAGATCGTAGGCGAAGAGTTCGCCGCCAACGGTCTCGTCGTAGCGATACGTGAGGTGGCGCTGGTCGAGTGAAAACGAAATTACATCGCCTGATCCCGGACCTACGTCTACCGCCGCCTCAGCGCCCGCGCTGAGGCTCATGAAATGGATCAATCCATCCCCCCCGGTCCCAAGCCAGGCAACGACATCACGATCGATCGCCAGCTGCGAAACCCCAAGGTGGTCAACAAGTCCCCCCGTGTCTGCAACAAGCAACTGCTCGCCCCCGGAGGAAAGGTCGTAGTGGTAGATGTTCGTGTCCCCATTCGATTCGATTCTCTTGAACACGACATTCTCGCCAAAGATGCGGGGGCTGTCTCCCGCGGCTATTACGGAATCTAGTCCAGTCACCCGGTCGAAGGCAACGATGTCGTCTGGGGTCCTGCGGTGCCAGACGAGTCGGTTGCCCGAGACATGAACTTGGTCCTCGCCTACCGAAGAGCTATCCGTGATTTGCACTGTCGTGTCGTTTACGAGGTCGAAGAGGAAAACGTCGCCCGAATCGTAAAAAACCACGACGCCCTCATCGTTGTCGAATTCCAGGAAGGAGCTGTGAAACTGAAGTGGAAAGTGGGAGACCTGGCCCGTTTCTCCAGAGTCGATCGCATACCACATGATGTGTTCTGTAAAGAACGAATCCCTCTGCTGGTAGACGACATAGTTGCCAGAGATCTGCGGGATACTATCTTGCTCGCTATCATCCACAATCAATTGCCCCTGCCCCGTCGCCAGATCGTGGAGGTAGATATCTGATCCCTCCGGTCCAGGCTGAGCCCAAACAACTCGACCTTCACTAACATCAGGCGAGTTGCTGAAATCAGGGGCTCCCAGAGGTTGTGCAATTGTCCGTGTGCTGAGAGACAACCCTACGGAGACGAGTAATAAGAAACCAAGCAAGACTTGATGTCGCTTCATTCGATCTCTCCTGCTAGTTGCGGCGCTTGATCTAAAGGCAGCAACGCCCGATTGTGCCGTTGCAGTCGTTCCAAGGCCAATACGAGCGACGCGTACTACATCTCAAGTTGCCCAGTCAACGGGAGAAACGGCAACGGCGCAAGGTGACCTGGGGAAGGTGACCTGGGGTCGGACCACTCCACACAATCGAAAAGATTCGAAAAGTAGTTCGGATAATGGGGCCTCTTCCCAAACCCTGCCACTACAACCGGCAATGGGACAAGCTCCTGGGCGGGCCGTTTCGCCGTTCTCACCGACAGAGTTCAACGGGCCAAATCGAACAGTGGAACAGAGACACTCCCACCGCAGGCGACTGACCGCAACAAGATCAATAGCATAGCGCCTGATCAAAATTGGGCACCCTTCTCACCCCTTTTCTCACCCCCCTCTCTCCTACTTATAAATTGCAATTCGATTTGCAATTTACAGACCGTGGTCGATCGGGGAAAGCGTCTCGTTCGAAGTCCGAAGCTACACTGGCGAGACAGTGGGCTGTGGCACGCACTCTGTGGTGTAACCTCGCGCCACGACCTGCTCGTCCAACCCTGGGTCGGCGCCAGTTGGGCGGAGTACGATGGCCACCCACCTCACCCAGTCCCAAAAAAACGCAAGCGTGTTCGAAAGCGGCAATGTGCTGTGGGGGGTCCGGATAATGCCGCCGAAACATGCAGCCCTGCTGCTCACCGCTTTCGCGCTCGTGGCGCCGACCGCGGCCCGTGCGGCTTGCAACCTAATTCCTGGAACCGAGATCAGCTACAACGCTGAGTTGGGCGCGACCAACCGCCCGTTTGCCGCGCCCGGGGCGCCATTGAAGCTCCGGTTACGCCCAGCGACGATGCCCCCTTCGGTTTAATGCCGACCGGTGAACACGTATTCACGTGGGCGTTCAAGGCGCCGAACGGCACGAACCGGGTCATCGTCCTCTCCGACGACTGCGTGGGTGTCAACACTGCCGCGTGTGGCGCATCCCCGGGTGTGTCATCCGTCTCGTGTCAGGCGACCTCCGGCCTGGCAACGTTCACCGACCCAGATCTAGGGGATCGCCGGATCGTGTTTCCGTTTCCCGGCCTTTAGAGCCGCGCAATCCAGCGGCGCGAATAGCCGGCAACCGCGAGCAGCATCGCCAACATAGCGAATAGGCCGAGCGGCGATGCCGTCGGCGCCTCGGCGACAGACGTGCAGACGCCCTCTTGGCCTGGGAGATCGCAGCGTTCGTTGTCGTCGGCACAGGCACGGTTGCAACACAGACCGTCCTCGCAGAACTCCGAAGCGCAGACGCTCGCTGTCGAGCAAGACTCGCCGTCATCACGTCCGCTGGGAGAGGACACGGTCGCTGTCGAGCTTGGCGTGGACGGTCGTTCGAACCGTACCAGATGACGGTGAAGCCGCCGCCCGCATTGGCGACAATCTCGGGCTCGAATTGCGACAGAGACGTGTACGTGTTCACCACGAACTCACTGCCGATCGGCTGCGCCGACAACTCGGCACCCGCCATGAAGACGCAGACCGCAACCACCAGTGCCAGGTTCTTCAAATCATCGACCGAGACACTCCCAGCTCAGGGTGAACGCGTCAAGGCAAAAGCGACCATCCTGCGCATCGTCCGTAAGAGCTGGGGATTTGACGCTACTTCCAGTTTCCAAGTGGTCACTGGGCTCGTCGGGATCACTGCCCTCCTTCTAGCACCCTCCGGCAGCCCGTGATTCTAAGTGGATGTCTCGCGTGTCAGATTTGAGTGGATGTCTCGCTTATTCTCGCTTATTGGTGGGATCCGGAGGCGCGTTGTGTTCAACTCCCACCGCGTACGGCGCGAGCCGCGAAAAGAGACGATTTCGGCGAAGGGCCCATGAAGGCACGGGCGAAGTACGAGATCGCTTCGTCGTCGGAGTCCAAGTTGGTCGTCGATGTCCAATAGGGGGTGAATGCCGCGGTGCAGCTGCAGGACGGCAGCGTAATGTCCGTGCAGTCCGTACAAGTAGCGGTCCGATGGAACTCCTCGAGTACCCACGGTGGGGGAACCGGCCCGTATTCGTATTCGGTGACCGTCATCAACTCGATTGGAGTGGGAAGGCGCCAGTCACAGTGGCCCGCGAAACACGAAGCGCCGCCGCCGGCCACGTCGTTCAAGGCATCGAGAAAGTCCGTCACTACGGTTCCGTCGAAGTCAGTGCCTGCCGCAGACCAGGTGTACGACTGCGCCTGGCCGTGCACGCCAGGTCCGTCATCCTTCTTCTCCCACATGAGGCCCGTGCCCAGATCGGAGAGGGTACCGTCACCGTTGTCGACGAACTCGCGGACTCGGCCGATCTGCAAGGCTCCGTCGCTTCCCGCACCGTGAGAGGTGGTCTCTCCGGTAGCCGGCAGAAGGGCCAGACCGCCATTGCCATCCAAGACGTTCGCGATTGTGCTGACGCCGCCCGATAGAAAGCTCTGAAGGCCAGCTACCGAAACGGAATCGATGCACGATGTCCCTTTATCCACCGCTTTCTGTCCGGCTTTGGCCCACGCCGACGCCAGATTCGCGTCGCACTTGCTGAAGTCGGCCACCTCGCCTTTCTTGATCGCTTTGGCGTTGGCTTTAGCGCGGCAAAAGACGTACTTGCCGGAAATCTTGTTTTTGGCCGCCTCGCACTTGTCCTCCGGACTCAGAGCGTGGGCCGCCCCGATCAAACACAACGAGATGGCACCCAGCATCAGAGATCGATACATATAATGATTCATCATTTTCCTCCGACCCCGGCTGGGTCAGTTCCCGTCCCGAACAGCTCGGGCAACAAAGCTACTTGTCTTGGCAACGGTGAAGACTAGGGAGCCGTGGAATAGACCAACGACTTCATTCGCAAACGGTGAAGTCGAGGTCCAGTAGCTCGAGTTGCTCTCGGTGCAACTGCAGCTCGTAAGCGTGATATCGGTGCAGCCGGTACACGTAGCACTGCGGTGAAAGACCTCCGGCACGCCCGGCGACTCCGCTTCGTAGTCCGAAATCGACTGCAGCTCGAAAGAGTTGGGCAGGCGCCAGTCACAGTGGCCGGCGAAACAAGCGGTACCGCCGCCGGCTACATCGTTCAGCACGTCCAGAAACCCGGTCACGACCGTCCCATCGAATTCTGTACCGGAAGCGGACCAGGTGAAGCTCATCCAGTTGGCATGTACTCCCGAACCGAGACCGTCGCCTTTCTTTTCCCACATCAGGCCAGTACGAAGATCCGAGATCGTGCCGTCTCCATTGTCGAAATAGTTCGCAGCCCGGCCAACTTGGAGGTCTCCGTCGCTCCCCGCGCCGTACGACGTCGTCTGGCCGGATGCCGGCAGGATGGCCAGGCCACCGCTCGCATCGAGCGCCGCGGCAACCGTGCTGATCTCAGAACTCACGAAGCTCTGCAGGCCCGCCGCCGTTACCGAATCGACGCACGACGCGCCTTTGTCGACCGCCTTCTGCTCCGCTTTTGCCCACGCTGTCGTCAGCTTAGCGTCGCACTTGGCGTAGTCGGCCGCTTCGTCCTTCTTGATCGACTTGGCAGCGGCTTTCGCACGGCAGAAGGCGTACTTGCCGGCAATTTTGTTCTTGGTCGCCTCACACTTGTCCTCGGGCGTTACCGCGTTCGCGGACCCGACGAGAGCAAGCGCGACGGCTCCCACTAGCAGGTTGGTTTTCATTCTTCATCTCCTAACGTGGTTGGGTTGCGGCAAGCCCCCACGAAATGCCTACTCGCCACGTTCGGATGCTCCGCAGACCGGCGATTGTAATGATGAAGCCGGCGGTTGCTACACGAAATTCTCCTAAATGCGCCGAATCGCTCAACACGCGCTCGATTTCATCAAGCCGTTTGCAACTCGCATGTCGGCTGCGGATCAGACCGGCGGCCGTTCGTCACCAGACGCGACGACCGATCCCGACGGAGTAGATGCAACGTCAACGATGGAGGGAAGCTGGACTGGAGAATCGAATCCCCGTCGCAATCCTCCATCCGTCAGCAATCGTATCAGCAGCGAAGTCCCACCTTTCGCACTCTCGCACTCTTGCGGACGGTCCAAACGCTTCAAGGCCCCGACGCGCTCTCACGATCGTCGGCGGCGAGCGACGATGGCGTTTTTCCGTCCAGCTCTGCGATCGGGACAGCCTCCACCCCATCCATGAGGCTGTAACGTGTCTCTCCGCGATAGATCACAGCTACACGTTCGAGGCCCAAGTCCTCGATGGCGATGCGAATCGACGGCGTAATACGCGGCGCGTCACGTGCCTAGGCCGATACCATGAAAATCCATCATACGACGAAGGATTTTCATGGTCCTCCAAATCGCGGGGCAAACCGCTCGGACAAGGTCATCTCCACCGCAAGTGCTAACCCTTGCGGCGCAGGGCGTTGCCGACGATCGTTGCGGACGCGCGTACGGCCGAGGTGAACCCGAAGAAGAGGCCGAAGTCGCGGGCCGCGGGTAGGCTGGTGACGTAAAGTCCCGGTACGGAGGTTTGCATGTCCGCATCGAGGACTGGGAACCCATCCGCGGTCTTCATTTTTCCCAAGATTCGGTCCGACAGGTACGGCAGTCGGCTCATGTCGACCTTGTAGCCGGTGGCAAAGATCACGTGGTCGACGACGATCGTGCGGCCGGAATCGATTGATACTTCGAGCTCGCCGTCCGGATTCTGTCGCGAGCTCGTCACGTTCGTTCCCGGTAGAAGGTGGACGTTGGGCTGCTCGATGCGTGCGCGCAACCACGGTTCGAGCTTGGCGCGACCCTCGTGCCAGAATCGGTGGTCGAGCTCTTTCCGTTCGTGCGCTGGCAGGCTCCGGTACCAAGTCGGTTCCTCGGCAATGCGCGCCAACGTCGCGTTGACCCAGGACCAATCGGACGCGACGAACATCGGGGTGTCGTGCCGGTAGCAAACATAGACCGCGGAAGCCTCGTTGTCGCGGAGCAGCGCCGCCCATTCGAAGGCGCTCTGGCGCCCGCCGACGATGAGGCACCGTTTGCCAGCGAAGGCCGCCAGATCGGTGCATTCGCAGGTGTGCGAAGCACTGTCGGTCGGGAACAGCGATGCGAGCTCGGGCGGTGTATGGGCGAAGTGGCGGAACCCCGTCGCGAGGAGAACGTTGTCTGCGCGCAGGGTGGTCCCGTCACTAAGCTCGGCGAAAAGTTTGCCGTCGTCTGCTACATCGAGATGCGACACCATGGACCCGGTCGGCTCAATCTTCTGCTGCTCACGGAACCATTCCGTGTACTGCAAGTAGAGGTCGAGAGTGAGCGGTTGGACCTCTTCAGTGGTCAGGCCGCGCTGGCTTAGATAGGCGACGATGGTGTCTCGATCGAACGGATCGAGATGCCAATCGACGCCCGATCGCAGCAACATGCCCTTGGGCATGTTGCTCCGCCAGAACTCGAGCGACCGACCGGTAACGACGTGGTCGAGGCCAAAGTGCTTGGCGAACGCGGCCATCGAGAGACCAAACGGCCCGGCGCCGACGATGAGGAGGGAGAGGAGAGAGGTCGATGCGGTCATGTCGTCACAAAGAGGCTAGCCGAATGAGGCGACTCGCAACAAGCGGAATTCTGGTGGATCGCTCAACAGACGACGACACACCTGGGGATACTCGTTAATAGACTCGATACCTATCCCACCAGCATGCACCATCGGTATCGCGCCGAAGCCCCGCCACTCTGTGTTTTCACCGCGCCGTTAGAGTCGCGCAATCCAACGGCGGGAGTAGCCGGCAACCGCGAGCAGCATTGCCAACATGGCGAGTAGGCCGAGCGACGAAGCCGTCGGCGCCTCGGCGACAGACGTGCAGACGCCCTCTTGGCCTGGGAGATCGCAGCGTTCGTCGTCGTCGGCACAGGCGCGATTGCGGCACACTCCGTCCTTGCAGAACCCCGAAGCGCAGACAAGGAAAGTTGGTGGACACCCGCCCTTCTGATTCAAGAAAAACCGCTAGTTGCGGGCGATCTCGCGGCGACTCACGTGCGGGCGTCCAGCATGTCCAGTCGATGTCTCGCGTGTCGGATTTGAGTGGGTCTCCCGCTTGTTCGCCCAAATTTTCGCCCGCTTATTCGCCCGCTTATTCGCCCGCTTATTCCTCTTAAACATGCTGGTTCGCCGCTGAACGCAGAATTCAGGCGTGGTTGCGTTGCCACGACTCCTGGAAGGCCTTCTGAACGTCGAGGCCGACACCGATCTGCTCCAAGCCCCAGTACAGAGTCACCAGATATACCCCGAGGAAGAGGAAGTCGGAGGGAAGCGTAATGTCGTGCGTCTTGAGATGGAGGAACAGCGAGTGGAAGGACTCGCGAAACGACGCCAGATCGAATTTGACCTTCGAATTGGACGCTTCACCGAAATGGGCGAAGAGCAGATCGATCGTTTCCTCGAATCCGGCCTGCGAGGTGTCGCCATCGATCAAGCCTGCGCTCACCATGCCGGCGCGCATCTGTTCCGGCTCGTTGAAGTAATAGCCCGCGTAAATGTCGAGCATTCCCAGGCGGAACGGCTCCGCAAAACGATAGCGAAGCCGCTGGGGTGACCAGACGATGTCGCGGCCGGCGCGCTGAAAGCGACTGAGCCTCAGGTCGAGAAACATTCCTTGTCGCGAGAAGAATTGACTAAAGTAGACGTCGAGAATCAGCTGGCCGGTCCTTGCGGTCTTGGCCACGTCTTCGCCATCGATCGGCTCGGCACTCATCGTCACGGCAGGCAGAAGAAGCGGCTGGTTCTCCCGAAGCAACATCGCAGCGGCTTCCTCGTCGAAGAGCGACTTCGAGACCGCGCGAAAATCGCCGAGAAGGCTTTTCCAGTCAATGACTTTGAAGGCAGCAGGTGAGACGAAGTCGAGAAGGTCTCGGTACTCCTTCGGAACGAATCGCTCAATCACCCGGCACCCCCTGAGAAGTCATAAATTCGGTTCATTTGCATCCCCCAACTTTCTCAAAAAACTTCTCATCTGTTGTTAGGACAGGAGCACGCAAGCGGCGAGCCAACTCACTAGCCCCTCAGCCGTGCTGTCGTCTTGCGGCGCGGAGATCGAAAGTCCGCGTAAGAGTTACAATCCCCACAGGACCGTAGCCCGATGACAGGAAATGGATCAGCGGCAGCAGTCCGGCGCGATACCGCCGCGACGTAGTTCGGATTTCCGATTCCGTTGACTGGATGGAGGATCGAACGATCGGAACTACGTCCCCCCGAAAGTTGGTGGACACGCACTCGGCTTCAAGAAAAACTGCTGGTTGCGGGCGATCTCGCGGGCACTCATGCGCAGCGCCCCGCGCATTGTCAGCGAGCCCTAGCGCAGCCCGAACCTGGCTGATCAAGATCGGCTCTATCTGCTTAGGAGACCCCGAATAATCTCAAATCGAGACCGCTCGAGGTAGTTCGCCACCCTAGCCGCGTGTTCCTTCAAGCGACGATCGATGTCTACAGAGCGCCCGAGGTACGGCAGTCCAGCCCAGGGATCTCCAATACCCGAAGTCACGAACAGATAAAGCCCCTCAACTCCATGGTACCTGTCGTATCGTATGTATCGACCGGCGTGTTTGAGACAACCTCCTTCGACACTCACCCGACGAACCTCTACGGTTCTACGAACCGGGCGGCTCCAATCGATATGGCCCCTGGGGGGCCAACTTTCGCTATTCCCTGCAACAGTCGCGTATCCGCGTGATTCCCAAGTGGATGTCACGCGTGTCCCGCGCCAACTCCCGCAGAGGGCGCCGGGAAGCCAGGCTCGCAAGGCAAGCAGAACCTGGCGGGCGATCTCGTCGTACTCGAGAATCAGCCAGCCGTCGTCCCTTGTCTCCTCTGCTACGCATCCTCTGCCCGGTGCGCTGGCTCGAACACGAACCCCTCGTAGTCCTTAGCCGCCAGATCGGCGATCCGCTGGTAGTAGATCGAGCCGGCCAGGTACGCGGAGAAGTAGCGAGGTTTGCCGTCGATGTTCGCGCCTGTCCACCAGGAGTCGGTGCGCGGGAAGAGCGTTGCGTCCGCGAGGGCGCTGACTTCGTCGGCCCAGGTCGCTTCGCTGGCGGTCATTGGCTCGGCCGCACCCACGCCTTTCTCCTGCAAATGGCGCATAAAGTTGCCGATCCAGTCCAGCTGCCGCTCGGCGCCGAGCGGCATGTTGTAAAACACGCCGGGCGACCCGGGACCGTGAATCATGAACAGGTTGGGGAAGCCGGCGATCGTGAGACCGAGGTAGTTGTGGAATCGGTCGCGCCATCTTTTCTTCAGACTCATGCCGCCACGTCCCTTTGGGTTGAGGCGCAGCATCGAACCGCTGATGGCATCGAAGCCGGTTGCCATGACAAGCATGTCGATCGGATGCTCACCGGACCGGGTGACTACGCTCGCTTTGTTGAACCGCTCGATGGGGTCCTCGCGCAGGTCGACCAAAGTGACATTGTCGCGGTTGAAAGCCTCGAAGTAGCCGTTTTCCAGAATCGGACGCTTGGTGATCACGAAGTGGTCCGGCATCAACTTCTCGGCGGTGTCGGGATCGCGCACGATTTCGCGGATCTTGCCACGCACGAAGTCGGCCAGCGTAGCGTTGGCTTCCTCGCTGGTCGCGATGTCGTCGTAGAGGTTCAGGAAAAACCCGAAGCCACCCCGCTGCCACAACTCTTCGTAGAGCGCTTGCCGCTGCTCGGGAGTGTCATCGAGTGCGGAGCGCGCTGGGTTGGGGTCGTGGGGGAAGCCTCCCACACTCGCGTACATCTTAGCGCGGGAGGCGCCCCACTTCGCTCTCGCGTTCGCCATCTCCTCGCCCGTGATAGGACGGTTCCCCGCCGGGAACGCAAACTGCGCCGTGCGCTGTAGCACGGTGACGTGCGCTGCCTGTTTGGCGATCTCGGGGATCGACTGGACCCCCGAGGAGCCCGTCCCGATCACGGCAACACGCTTGCCCTCGAAGGTGACCGGCTCGTGAGGCCAGCGGCCGGTGTGGTAGGTCTCGCCGGCGAAGTCACCGATTCCCGGGATGTCGGGCATGTTCGCCGTCGAGAGGGCGCCCACCGCGCAGATCAGGAACTGGGCCGAGGCGCGAACGCCCGTGCTGGTCTCTACCGTCCAGCGCTGCTCCACCTCGTCGTATCCGGCGTCTTTCACCCAGGTCTCGAACTGGATGTCGCGACGGAGATCGAATCGGTCGGCGACATGTTCGAGGTAGGCCAATACCGCGGACTGCTCGGACTGGGTCTCCTCCCAGTCCCACTCCTTCATCAGCTCTTCCGAAAAGGTGTAGCAGTAGAAGGGACTGCCGGGACCGTCGACCCGTGCGCCCGGGTAGCCGTTGTACCACCAAGTGCCACCAACGTTGCTGGCACCGTCGTACACCTGCACCGATAGGCCCATTTCGCGCAGGTAATGCAGCGCATACATCCCGCTGACACCCGCTCCGATGACCACCGCGTCATAGTGCTCGACTGATCCGCCGGTTCGCGGAGGCTGATGCTTGCTCGTCAATTTCTTCTCCTGCCCGCTGAGCGTTTGGAAACAAACCGCATGACTCGCCACGATTGATAGCGGTGCGCGACGGCGAAATCCAATTGACCACTCGGGGTCTAATTCGGGCAAGAACTCGAAATACGGCGACACAACCGGTGTAGCGATATCCTCACTTCTGCTTCCTACGTCACCTGCCTCGCCTTGTGCGAGCCACGGGCGGCTATCGAATGGGACGAGCGCGCATTCCTTGACTCCTCGCGGGCGCGTGCGATCGGCTCCCACGGGTATTTTGGGTGTCGTGGCCGCTCGCGCCGAATCCGCCTTAGCCCCTGCGGCTCATGGAGTTGGACATGTGGCGAAGAGCGGTTCTGACTGTTCGTCGATGCTGCTACCGTTGCAGATTCCGTCGTCGACGCAGTGATTGACGAAGGCTCCGCCGGGTCGCAGAAAGTCGAGAATCTGCGCCTGAGCGGCAGGGATCACGGAGTTGCGGCCGTGAGAGTTGCAGATGCTGACATCACTGCCGCGATTGGCCAAGGGCGGGATGTAAGGGGCGTGGGCCGGATTGTAGATATCGATCTCGTTGAATGAATACGTAACGGTTGCCGACGCCAGGGGGCCGCTCGGGCACAGCGGGCTACCTGGACAGTCAGGAATCCCGGGCATGGCGGCTTGGACGGATCCTTCGGCTTGGGCGAGTCCGAGCGAGCGGGCCAGCATGGCCCCACTGTGGTTGTGGACGAAGTCGTCCAACCAGGATTGTGTCAGCAAGATTTGTGTCTCTCCTGGCTGACAGGGGAGGCTGTGGCAGACGAAGGGGTCGGTGGATCCCGGTAGACCTCGGTGAATGAACGCGTCGTTCTCGGAAAGGACCCATACTTCGTGCAATAGGTTGAGTGCGATGAGCATGTTGGTGCCGTCGTCGAGTCCGATCGAACGCAGCGCATCTGCGAATGAGGCGCCTGCTGGTTTGGTGAAGGCGGTCGAACGCTGCACCGTGAAGGCCCGGTTGGTCCCCCCGTTGTCGATGATCGCTTTGTCGATGACGTCGGAGAGAGCGGTAAGGGTTACGCCGTTGAGTCCGCCCAGGCTGACGCCCCAGTAGTAGAACTCGGCGTTCGGTCCCGGGAACACACCCCGCGACTCGTCACCTGCGGCGCTGGCACATTGGCCGGGCGGCAGCCAGAAACCTATCCACTGCACCAGCGACGTAGGCGGCGGCGGGCGCTGAAAACAGGGGTGGCGATTGAAAACTCCCTCGTTCATAAACTCCATGAGAACAAGGGAGTTGATCAGTCCCTGGGCGATGCGGTCGCGCCAAGAAGCGAAGTTGTTGAGCTGACTCACCCCGGTCGAACCGAGGATGTCGTTGCGAATCCACTCTTCGTCATCGACCTCTGCGCCGTAGGTCGGGCCGATAAATTTTGCCACCAGGTTGGGATTGTCGGTGGAAAAGCCGCGAAAGGACGTCGATCCCGCGAGATAGCCTCTGCCGTCCGGGGTGTCGGCGGCACCGATGGTGCCGAGCCAACGGCCGATCGCGCCGGAACTACTGGAGAGGCTGCCGTGACCGGCAAACATGGCGTTGGTTTCGGTCCCAGCGCTGGGTTCGTCCATGGCTGAATCGGGCACCAGCATCGAGAACTCGGCTGAGTGGGTCGCGCGAACTACTGGGACGGCCTGGCCGTTCACCTGTTCGAAGATGATGCGCGACAATCCGGTTGGATCCAGCTCAGGGTCCATCGGGACTGAGGGATTGGTGGGGTCGCTGAGGAAGAGTGGCGACTCAAAGGTACCGCTGATCACGTAGGCTGTGTTATTTTCATCGCGCCGCAGCGCCTGGGTGACGGTGAACAGAGGGGCGCCGCTAGCGATCTTGTCTGCCACCCAGTCCTTAGCGACTTGAGCGATCGCTTCTAGGGGAGCGTTGAGCGATGCTTCGCTGCGAACCCGAAAGTCGAAAGCGATCTGGGTGTCCTCTATCGCTACGCCCTGGTCTTCGAGAAATGGTCGAATCTCGAGGTAGTGGTAGACCATGCGCTGCACGACTTGGATGAGGTTGGTGGGGCGTTGCTGCGCCGTGTTTGTGCGGCGGACGACGTCGTAGATCGCCTCAGGCGCGATGGTTTGCCCGGTGGAGGTTCTCAGGTTGCGAACGGCGACGATGTAGCGGTCGCCCGGTACCAGGCTTATCGCCGGACGAACGATCAACACCTGTCGGCCGGGAGAGGCTTGGGAGTCGAGCTCGACCCAGTGGAGCACCGGTTCGGTGATGCGCGGGTTTTCGCTCTTGACGTGGAGGAGCACGGTGGGACTGGTCAGTGCGCCTGCGCCGTCGCGGCGAAGGGAAGTATCGTCGTGCGTGCGGATATCGACCCACGGTGGGGCGGTGGGGGTTTGCTGGTCAGCCGGGATCAAGATCGGTGCGCCTGATTCGGCGAGATCGAGAGGACCTGGGTTTTCCGGGATGTGAGCCAATATCTGCGGCAGGGGGTTTACTCCGTCGAGGAAGTTGAAGTCGGTTGTGGCGAGGGGCGGGTCGAGTCCGTCGACGAGAGGTACAGCGTTTAGAGCGACGACTCCGCCTTGCGCGACAGGGCATCCGGGGGTGAGTTCGGGCAAAGTGATTGGGTCACCGGGAAGCTGGACCTGGCCAGTCCCCTGAAGAAGCTGGCCGCCGAGATCGGCACAGGGGTTGTACGCCGGATTCATCATCCGGGTGGACGGATAGGGCAGTAGACATTCGAGGCCATTGAGCAGTTCGCAACGGTTGAGCACCGCGAGATCGTCTTGGTACTCTGGGTCGTTGGCGTTGTTGGTGAGATTCAGCGTGTCGAAGGATAGCGAGGTCTCGACGGGCGTGCCATTGACGGTCGCCGTCGCGACGATGGTGTGTCTGCCAGCCGGGAAGATGGTAAAGCCGCCGAAGTCATCGCAGGGCAATCCGGCCTGCTGGCAGGACTGGAGCTGAATTGGGACCGGGGCAGCGCCGTCGGTGATTCGTGCGACGCTAATTTGAGTTGCGTCGGTGTCGACAGCTACAAGAACGTAGCCCCGCAAGGTCAACAATTCAGCTTGCGGCGAGGAGATCGCTATCTGCTGGCCCAGCGCCCGTCCGGAGATGAGTGCGATCAGCAAGATCGCTGCTGCAGGTATGTTTTTCTTTCCGAGGTTTCGCATCGTTCGTCGTCCCTTCTGATGTGGGCGGAACGATAAGCGACCCCTCAATACTGAATCAAATGTGTTAGTTGCATTGGACCCATGATCCGTGTGCATGGGTGGGCGTTTAGTCGGAATTTGCCTGCGGATCTGGGAAGGGGGTTCGGTTGAGGATGGAGGCGGTCAGTTCGCGCGCCCAACGGCTCGCGGGATCTTGGTCGGCGCGTTCGTGCCACACCATATGGACCAAGAAATTGTCGAGTTCGATGGGTGGCGTGAAGGTTTCGATCGGTATCCAACGCTTTACGAAGGTCGCGTAGCGGCACGGGACCACAGCGATGAGTGGACCCGAAACGATGTGAAGGGGTGCGTGTAGGAAGTCGGCAACGGAGAACGCGACGTTGCGTTCAAGTCCGAGGCTGGCGAGTTTGGCGGTCAGTCCGTCGAGTTCGCGTGTTCCATTGGCAACCCGAAGATGAGGGATTCCAGCGAAGTCCTCGAGCGACAGATTTTGCAGTGCTGGGGCGTCTTCCTTGCGAGCGATGCACGTCATTGGTTCGCTGGTTACGATCGTGCTGGGCAACTTCGGCGCTGGATCGGACACGGACACCAGCGCCAAATCCAGTTCGCCGTTAGCCAGCCGTACCGGATAGTCCTGGTCGAGCAGGGCCAACTGAATGTCGATCTTTGGGAAGCGGGCTGCTGCCGCGAGGAACCCATCGATGATGGTGACGGCTATGGTTGCGATGTTTCCGGTCGCGACGTGGAAGGACCTTTCGACTTGGTATGGGTCGAAGTTGGGTGTGTCGCTGATCAGTCGGTCGATATCGACCAGCAGTTCGGGGAGCCGCTTCTTGATTTCGATGGCGCGAGGCGTAAGCACCATTCCGCGGCCTTGTCGTACCAGGACCGGATCGTTGAGGACCTCACGCAGTCTCGTTAAGGTATGACTCGTAGCCGACTGGGTCAGGTGAAGCCGGGCGGCGGCCTTGGTGACGCTGGCTTCCACGAGCAATGCCTCGAGGGCGACCAATAGGTTGAGATCGATGGAAGATAGCTTCACGAAATGTTCCCGCTTTGCTCCAATCTACCTGGAAGCCGCGCAATGCGGAAACTGGTGGTCCGCGCCGTTGGTGAGTCACTTTGAATGTCATCGAGATGCGGGAATCGGACTATCGGAACTACGTGCCCCAATCCCCCACATCAAATGTCAATCGGATGAACTACTTGCGCTGGGTACACCTCTCTTGTCACTCCTCCAACTAGGGCAGGTGGACTTGCTGCATTCCAAGGCACTAGCCTGATTTGAGCCCCTCGATATCAACCATTATTTTGATGGGGTCAGTGAGTTGCGCTGGTCCATCTCCGAACAAGGCGCGGAGCGCCGCTCCGACCGAGTCTAGTAGCCGAGGGCACGCAGGGCGCGTCGCGATTCCTCGTCGAGCTCGACGGTTAGCCCCTCGACTGGATCCGTCGTGTTTGATTCAAGCGCCTCGGTCAGCCTCTTCTCGATCATCGGGTCCTGGATGAGAGTCTCTGCCGAGCCATCAAGAGTGGTGGAATAGAGAAATCGAGTGTCGCCGGTCTTAGTGCGATCATAGACGACCAACTTGTGTGAACCATCGGAAATTGCACGCGCATTGGCCCCGTAGGCGATGTCCTCGCTAATCGCGTATGTGGCCTGCGGGTTGTCTGCGAACAAGTTCGTGCCACGCATTTCAGATGGGATTTTTTCGATCCCCGCGAGCGCTAAAAGGGTCGGAGCGATGTCTAGATCCGCGCGGAATTTGCGGCATCGGACACGGTCATTCGATGTCGAGAGAGATCTTGCGAGTACCCCTGATCTTTTCGGGTTCGGGCGTACCACGAGCGCGCGTGCGCAGACCAACTCGGGCGTTATGGCATTGTCAATTTTCGCGGGAACAACTGGACGTGCGTCCCCCAATCCCCCGCGAGCGGATTCTCGCCCCGCGTCGCCCAGGTCCCGCGCGGTGATAGGCATCACAATCGGTATCTCCGGTGGCAAGGCATCGATTTGTTCTGCCCTTGATTGGATGTCCAGTGAACTCCCAACATGGTTAGTCATCTTAATAGACTAAGTCAACCATATAATCGCCCGGGAATCCGAACACCAAGTAGGCGTTCCCCTCCTTGGCCCGCGGGGTCGTCGGCCCGGTCACATTCGTGTTGTTGGTTTCCGCGCGCGGAGCGACGCACGCACGAGCACCACGCCTGTGAATCGTCATCGGGTCCGACCGTTGGGAAAGTCTGGAAAGTCTGGGGACGTGTGCCCCACTGTCCGAGTTGTGAGGAAGAAAGTCTGGGGACGTGAGCCCCACTGCCCGAGTTGCACAGATGAGCCTCAAGTCGCCGCACCCTCAAAGGACGACCACCCCCAGCACACTCCAGCAGCGCGTGATTCTTAGTGAATGTCTCGCGCGTCCGATTTGGGTGGATGTCCCGGCCTATTCCCTCCCGCTTATTCCGCGGCTCCCCCGCCCTCTCGAATCCTTCATTCGAAAGACGTACAGGTGCCCTACTTCTTCTCATTGCGTCCACTTTCGACTATCGGTTTGAGTTCGCAACAAGACTCTAGTGGAGGAACAAAGTGAAGCAGCGCCGCTGACACGATTCCCGACCCGACGTGATCGGGTCCAACTGCAGGTCTCCCTACTAGCTTCTGGCGCTCTCCGCGCGGCTTCGAGTGAGGCCGATGGAGTAGCCATGTCGTTTGACCACATCGTGGCGGCCGAGAAGGTCGCCGCTGTCGCCGCCACCAACGCCGAGCGAGTCGACCGCGACTCTACCTTCCCGCAAGAGGCGCTCGAGGTCGCGCGCGAAACCGGATTGCTGGGGCTTCTCTCGAGCCAGCGAAGGGGCGGTCGCGGGCTCGGATTGCGCGCCGCTTGCGAGGTCGTTGAGCGAGTCGCGCGGGAATGCGGCTCGACCGCGATGGTTCTGACCATGCACTACTGCGGAGCGAGCGCGATCGAGGCGCACGGCAACGACGCCGAGCGCCAAGCAATCGCCCGCGGTGAGCACCTCGCCACCCTGGCCTTCAGCGAAGCCGGTTCGCGTTCGCATTTTTGGGCGCCGGTCGGCAGCGCGGAGCCGAGCGGCGGCGGCGTCGCGCTGACCGCCACGAAGAGTTGGGTGACGTCGGCAACGCACGCCGACGTCTACGTCTGGTCGTCGCGCGGCCTCGGTGGTGGCGACGGGTGCACCCTCTGGCAGGTCCCCGCCGGAGCGGATGGACTGCGGACTCACGGCGGATTCGACGGCCTCGGATTGCGCGGCAACGACTCGTTGCCCGTCAAGGCGACCGGCGCGCTCGTCGATCTCGACTCTTGCATGGGAAAGGACGGCGAGGGCTTGGCGATCATGCTGGGGGTCGTGCTGCCAGTGTTCAGTCTCCTCTCCGCCGCCGGTTCGATCGGCTTCATGGAGGCCGCCGTCGTCGCGACCTGCCGCCATGCCACCTCCACCCGCCACCAGCACCTGGGTAGCAGTCTCGCCGACCTGCCGACCATCCGCGCCTACATCGCGCGCATACGCATCGATACCGACAAGACGCGCGCGCTCTGGATGGACGCGATCGCGGCAGTTGAGGCGGGCCGTGAGGATGCCACCTTGCGAGTCCTCGAGAGCAAGGCAGCGACCGGCGAAGCGGCCACCGCAGTGCTCGACACCGCCATGCGGGTCTGCGGCGGCGCCGCCTTTCGGCGCGAAGTCGGTGTCGAGCGCCGCTTTCGCGATGCGCGCGCCGCGACCGTGATGGCTCCGACCACAGACCAACTCTACGATTTCATCGGACGGATCCTCTGCGGAATGGATCTGTTCGATTGAATGGACGCACAACGAGACAAAGGAGGAACCATGGGCGAGACACTGTTGATGGGTGCGGTGGCATATGCCCCCAAGGTCGTGACGATCTGGGAGGGCTTCAAGAAATACTTTGGAGAGCACGGACTCGATTTCGATTTCATCCTGTACTCGAACTACGAACGGCAGGTCGAACAGCACTTTGCCGGAGCCTTCCACGTCGCGTGGAACTCGCCGCTCGCCTGGCTGCAGGCCGAGCGGGTGGCAAAGGCCTGCGGCCGCTCGGCCAAGGCCGTCGCGATGCGCAACACCGATCGCGACCTGCGCTCGCTCGTCATCGCTCGCAAAGGCGGCGACGTCGAATCTCTCGGCGACGTCGCAGGCAAGGTCGTCGGCGTCGGGGCCTACGATTCGCCGCAGGCGACGCTAATCCCCCTCCTACACATCGAAGAAACGACCGGCCTAAAACGCGAGCGCGATTTCGAGGTGGCGGTATTTGACGTGCTCGCCGGAAAGCACGGCGACCACATCGGCGGCGAGCGCGATGCGGCGAAGGCGCTGATGGACGGCAGCGTCGACGTCTGCTGCGTGATCGACGGCAATCACCTGCTCTTCAGCAAGGAGGGCACGATGCCGTCTGCCGCAACCACCATCGTCGCGGAGACCGGGAACTACGATCACTGCAACTTTACGGTGCTCGACGACGCGCCCGAGTCCCTGGTCGAGAAGTTCTGCGAGCTGTTGATGGAGATGTCCTACGACGATCCGGCCGTCCGACCGCTTCTCGAACTCGAAGGCCTGAAGGTCTGGAAGAGCGGCCGAACCGAAGGATACGACCTCCTCGAGCGAGCAATCGATCGCTTCGGGACGATTGACGACTTCGTCGCACACGTGGCCGCGGCATGCCGCTGAGTTGGGCGCCCGATACCGTCTCGGGGGTCGTCGACCTGGCGACGACCGAGCTCGAGCGCGGCGGAGAGCTTTTGGTCAAAAAGGCACTTGCCGGCCTCGCGCACGGCGCGTGTCTCGAGGTACGTGGAGAGTCGCCGCACCTGCGCACGCATCTGCGCGCCTGGTGTCGCGGTCACGGTCACGAGCTGCTTCCTTCCACCGACCGCAATCTGATCGTCCGGGGCCACGACGACGGAGCGCGCTGGAGCAACGCGACCAGGGCGGGCGCAGCTCGCGCTTCGGAAGCCAACGCGGTCCGCGACGCACCACCTCCCTCCTGGGGATTGGCTGCCCGCGGCGCTCTGGTCGAAGCCGGCACACGAGAGTTCCATTTCCACCTCGGTCGCAAAGACGAGCTATGGGCCGACGACGTCGGGGACCTCTACCGCCAGGCGTTGGCGTCGCAGTGGGATCCGGAGCGGGCGATTCCGTGGAGCGCTGTCCTCGAACATCCCGCCGAGGTCGAGGACGCGCTGGTGCAGATCCTGACCTATTTGATCGAGAACGAAACCGCCGCGCTGGTCGTGCCGGCTCGCTTCGCCTCGCAGGTCCACCCTCATTTTCGCGAGACCATGCAGCTGTTGGCCGTTCAGGCCGCCGACGAGGCACGCCACGTCGAGGTGTTTACGCGGAGAGCGCTCCTGTGTCGTGCCGAGCTGGGTACGTCGTCGGCCGGCGGCCAGGCTTCGCTGCAAACTCTGGTCGAAGAGGCCGACTTTGAGATGGCGTCTTTCCTGTTGAGCGTTCTCGGCGAAGGCACGTTCGTCAATCTGCTCACCTTCCTTCGCCGCCACGCGCCCGACGACTGCAGCGCCGAGATATTTCGCCTGACTTCGCAGGACGAGGCGCGGCACGTCGCGTTCGCGATGGCGCATCTGATGCGCCACGCGCGAAAGAACCCTCAGCTGCGCGAGCGGTTCGCCAATGCCGTCGAGCAGCGCCACGACGCCCTGCGCGACACAGCCGGTCTCAACCAGGAGGTCTTCGACTCTCTCGTGCTGCTCGCCGCCGGCGGCTGGTCGCGACCGCAGATCGAGCGCGGCCATGATGCCGTCGTCGAACTGACCCGCGAGATGGACATCGGCCGCAGGAAACGCCTGCAGAAGCTGGGCTTCGACGCATCAGCCGCGGCAGAACTCTCCGCGCTTCACACCCGCAACTTCATGTAGCCCGTCGCGGGAACTAGGAGTTTTGGGACAAGAACCCGCCCGCGAGAATGAGAGAATTTGGATGACACTCACCCGCGAGTCGCGGCGACTCCGATACCAACTACCTGGTTTCGTTGAAGTTGGGAGCGGGTGTCCCCCTTCTTCCTGAGTGGATGTCCCGCCTCTTCAACTGCGCGCAACATCAACGCGCGATCACCCCCAGCACCCTCCAGCAGCACGCGATTCTCTTGTGGTGTCTCGCTGTGGGTGTCTCGCGTGTCCAGCTTACAGATCCGGTGCTTCGAAAGGTCGCGGAGCGTTCTTCGCACGATACGAGCGCTGCTGCTTGAAACTCATGCTGCCTCCGAAACTGGCGCAATGGACCCGACTACCGACCGAAACAAACGCGTGCACCGGGTTCGGATCCAAGTCCAAGCCCAAGCTGAGGCCATCGCCCTTTACCTTCAAAGACTTGCCCGGTCGAAGCTGTACGGATCGAATCGTACCGGCCTTGTCTTTGTATCGATAACCACGGTTCGCTCCCGGTTTGCCGATGTAGTCCCAGTGCTCCGCCGGCAGATCGATGACCAAATCGAAGTCGCCCGTTTCCGACGCGACCCGCACCGTGCCGCCGTGAATCACCGGGTCGTCGCCGCTGAAGTTCCCCCAGCCGACCCGAATGCGAGGGTCCTTCGACTTGAGGATGAGCTTGGCCGTCCCTGATCCACCGCGACGCAAAGTCAACTGTCGTCCCGTGAGCAGCTCCGACTCACAAAGCGATGAGCAACCATCTCCATCGGCGGTGTTGCCGTCATCACACTGCTCGTCCGAATCCACGATCCCATCATAGTTGCAGGCAATTTTTTCGAAGGCACCAATATCACAGCTCGCCCCCAGCGGACGCGGCAGACCCCTCTGGTCGAACGGCTCGCAACTGGTGTTGCCGGTGTCGATTGCTGGGCTACCGGGGAGTAGAGCCATCGTATGAGTCGGCCCACCATTGTCCTGAAGCGGGCCGAGCACCGGCGAGATTCCGACGAGGTCGGTCGCGGCAAAACCGGTCGATAGCTCGCAAACATCCGCGTCGAAGAGATTGTTCCCCAGAGACTTGATCGACGAATTGGAGCCGTAACTACACTCCCCGTCGTTGCCCCAAAGGATCGAGTTCTCGATCGTTATCCGCCCGCCTTCCGACGCCCGCAAGGCGGCCCGACCGGCGTTACCGGTGATGGTCACGTCGACGAGCTCGATCAATCCCTTCGCCGACATCGTGCCGCCGGTATTGCCGGAGCGGTTGTCAAAGAAGGTCGTCCCTGAAACCCTCGTCGGGCCATGCACGTGAAGCGCGCCACCCGTGTTGCCCGATCGATTCCCAACCAAAAGCGAATTGACGATTGTGACGGCACTATCGGAATGCACGCCACCGCCAACATTGCCGGCCACATTGTTGCGGATTTCGGAGTTCACGATGGTCAGATGTCCGCTCGAAGTGGTGACTCCACCTCCAACATTGACGGCCCGGCCATTCTGCACCACCACCCCCACCAAAGTCAGATCGGCGGTCGTCGTTCGAAACGGTTGCACGGAATTGCCGCCGTCGAAGATCGTCGCGGCACTCGTGGTACCACCGACGCCGACAATCGTGAGGTCGTCCGTGACATACAGACTGCCACCCCAAGTTCCGGCGGGCATTTGAATCGTATCGGACCCAGCAAGGGCGCTCGCTTCCGAGGTAGCGGCCTCGTACGTGCACGTACCTACGCTGTTCTCGCAGACCCCGTCGCCCGGGGAAATGTCCCCACCCGGACCGACATCGTCCACGACAAACGTCGCCGCCTCGGCAGACAAAGCCGCCAAGAAAATCCCAACAACGAAGAGACCGACCCCTCGATTGGCTGACATTCGCATAGATCCTCCGGCCCAAGATAACTCTGCGAGCCACCGTGCTCCCATTGCCCAGATCTGTCAAGACTATTTGCTGCAACACTTTGCCCTTCCCCAAGTTCCTCCAATTCCTCTAGTTCCTTGCCCCGTGGACACCCTGGGACTCCGGCACAACGGGACGTGGAGCCCGTGGAGCTCGTGAAGAAAATCCGTGGCGCCTGTCCTGTTTCGAAAATGATCCACGGCCAACCATTCGGGTCGGCATAACGCCGCAAATTAGCGGCGGTCTAGCCTTCCGCTGAATTTGTCTTGTTATATGTTTTCTTCAACTTTGACGGTGGAGGGGGATTTGACTACGCCAACACCAAACAGAATCAATAATATTCCGGTAATTAGCGAGACGTAAGAACCAATCGCCAATACCTCGAATAAATCTCCACCCAGTTTGCTATACACTCTAACCGCAATAAGAGCCGGCAACAATCCCGCAACTATGCTCGCAACTCTAGTATTTGCGCCATAGAAAGCCAGTGCAACTATGCCAACAGCCGCTGCGGGAATCGACCAGACGAATTTAGCTTGTCCTCCCAATTGGACTCCAATATCATAACCTGAGCCAGTGAAGAAAAAGATCTTCGCCCATGGCAAAAAGAATGCAACTAACAATGCGATTGCTAAGATCACCTCAATTCTTTGCAACACTTTCATCGTTTTCCCCCTTGTTTAGAACTTTGACCCATAACTAGGAATTACATGGCTGCCAGATAAAGAACGGTGCGGATCAAGCTTTGCTCGATCCTATACGTCGATTAGCGACTCGCGCGCAACAGCGAAACCGCTCCAAACCGTCGTGAACTTGGGCGAGCTTCCGGCAGGCTCGGGGGATGAACAAATTCGGCTCCGATCTACCACGGATTTCGATTCCCTACTCCGATTGTCAGTCATGCAGTCCGGCTATACTATCGGTTCTCGCAGAGCTTCCGCGATGCGGAAGCTCTGCTGGCCCAGCGTGGGTGGTGGTTTCCGAACGAAACGATTCGCCCATGGCGTGCGAACCTTCGGCCAGGAGTACGCCGCGAAGCTGAAGCGACGGCAAGGCCACCTCGAACTCCACCCACACGTGTGGATGCATTTGCCATCCAGAGCAATTCAGCCTAGCTTCAGTCGATCGAATTGTGGGCTTGTCCGGTCTGATGCCAGTGAGTCGGGTACGGGAGACGCCGCTTAAGGAGATGCAAATGCTCGCTAGACGAATTTACTCCGTCGCGGTGTTGGTGTTGGCCACTTGGGCTTTTGGCACGAGCGCGGCGCGCGCCGAATTTCAGGTCAATAGCTACACCACCGGCCCGCAGAGCGAAGCGGTCGTCGGAATGGACGCCGCCGGCAACGCGGTGGCCTTGTGGCGTAGCGGTAGCGACGGTGTCGTGGGGCAGCGATTCGATAGTCTCGGCACACACGTCGGATCGGAGTTCCCGGTAAGCTCCGGATCGCATCCAGCGATTGCGGTTGTCCCGGATGGGAGCTTCATCGCTGCCTGGCACGAACACGATCTGGCTACCGATCTGGACATCTACGTCGAGCTGTACGACTCCTTGGGAGTGCCGGCGGGAACCTCGATCCGGGTCAACAGTCGCATGGCCAACGGCCAAACTCATCCGCTGATCGGTGCTGCCGACGACGGTAGCTTCGTCGTGGCGTGGACTTCTTTCGATCCACAGTTGGATATTATCGACGTCTTTGCCCGGCGCTTCGACAGTACCGGTTCTCCGCTCGGTGTCGACGTCCAAGTCAACACGTACACCACGGAGGCCCAGGGCAACCCGACTGCCCTCGACGTGGCTCCGGACGGTTCCTTTGTCGTGGCATGGCACAGCCGGTACCAGTTGGACGGTCTCATCAACCAGGACAGCGGCGACGTATTTGCCCAGCGCTTTGACTCCAGTGGTGCGACTGTCGGCAGCGAATTCCTGGTCAATACGAGCACGCCCGGTGCCCAGGGCAAGGGCGGGATTGACGTTGCGGTCAACGACGACGGCAGCTTCGTCATCGTTTGGAACGGCAATAACTACCTCGAGGCGTACTTGCCGGGCGGTGACATATACGGACAGCGCTACACCAGCAGCGGGGCTGCATTGGGCGGCGAGTTTCAGGTCAACACGACGGCGCAAGGTGTCGCGATCTCACCGACGATCGCCAACGATGCCGCCGGCAACTTCCTGGTTATGTATCGTGCCGACGATCGCGATCGCGGCGGGGTGTTCGCGCGCTACTTCGAGTCGAACGGGGTTGCGATGGGCCCGGACTTTCGTGTCAATCAGGAAGAAGGTGGGCATCAGGACGAGCCTGAGGCAAGCACCGACCCAGATGGCAACTTCTTCGTTACCTGGATGAGCGAATGCCGATCGGGCAATTTCAACAAGCACTGCGACGTCGATCAAGACGGCGACGATGTCGGCGTTTTCGCGGCGAGGTTCGGCTCGGCTCCGCCGGTATGCCCCGAGACGCCTTTCGCCGGTTGTGAAGCGGCAACGAAGAGCAAGATCGGCATTAAGGCGGGCAAGTTCGACTGGTACTGGAAGGCGGATTCTCTCTCCCAGGGTTTCGGCGAGCCGGCCGCTGGGCTGACTCACTATGTTCTGTGTCTCTACGAGAACGAGGTCGGCGGCCAGCAGATGCACTTGCAGGCGGCCCTACCGGCGGGTGGAGAGAACTGGTCCGGTACGAGTTCCAAGGGCAACTTCCGCTATCGGGACTCGCAAGGGCTGCCCGCCGGGCTTACCAAGGTGAAGCTGAAGGGCCGTGTCGGCCGCAAAGCGAGGATCAAGGTCCAGGGCAAAGGTGGGGCGCTGCCAGTCGTGTCGCTGCCGATCGGCGCGTTTACTACGGTGACCACCCAGCTCTTCAGTGCCAACGGCGACTGCTGGGAGTCCGAGCACCAGGCACCGGCCAACGTAAACTCATCGAAACGCTTCAAGGCTCTGTTCAAGCAGTAGATTCGATCCCCACGGTTCCCGGTAGGCGGGGCTATTGCGAGGGCAGGGCTCGTCACCCTAGATTGGGCTCCAGCCCGTGTCACAAGCGTAAGCACCAATTCTTCGTGTGGCGGACCCGGAATTCTCAGGTTTCCACCGTCGGGGCAATTGCGATGTCGTTGGCAGGTGATAGTGTGTCCGGTTGTGCCAGAGACCGAGAGAACTCGCCCGACCGGAGCCGAGCTGATCGCCTGTCACGAATGCGACCTGTTGCAGTATTCGATCGCGTTGCCGGACGACACCGTTGCGAAGTGTCCGCGCTGTGAAGGAGTGTTGTACCGTCACCGACGTAACAGCACCGACCGCACCTTGGCACTGGCGATCGCCGGACTGCTGCTATTCGTAGTCGCCAACTCCTACCCCTTTCTCGCCTTTCGGATGCAGGGCAAGATGGTCCAGACGACCTTGGCGAGCGGCGTGCTCGATCTCCACGATCAGGGGATGACGGCGCTCGCGATATTGGTGCTGGTCACCAGCATCCTCGCGCCGTTTGCCGAGCTGGTGGGACTGTTGTGGGTGCTGGCGCCGCTGCGGATGCGGCGACGCGCCTGGGGCGCGATCAGCGTCTTTCGTTTTCTGCGCCGCATCCAGGTCTGGAGCATGATGGAAGTGTTCATGCTCGGCGTGCTGGTCTCGCTGGTCAAGCTCGCCGACATGGCGGAAATCGTACCCGGTCTCGCTCTTTGGTCGTTCGCGCTTCTCATCGTCGTGCTCGCCGCCGCCTCGGCATCCATGGATGCCCGCGACATCTGGCGCCGACTCGAGACGCCCCGGTGACCACAGTCGGAATCAGTGCCGCCCGCGCCGCGCTCGCCAGTTGCCACGATTGCCATCTCGTCGTCCGCGCCCCGGCGCACCATGTCGCGGCGACTTGTCCGCGCTGCGGGGCCGCGATCCACGGACGCAAACCCAACAGCCTGGTGCGTACGTGGGCGCTCCTGATTACCGCGATCATTCTCTATGTTCCCGCCAACCTGATGCCGATCATGACGGTCACGTCGCTCGGCAACACCCAGTCGGACACCATCATCAGCGGCGTGATCCACCTCCTGCACCACGGGATGTGGCCGCTGGCGTTGCTGGTCTTCTTCGCCAGCGTCGTCGTACCGATGCTCAAGCTGATCGCGCTGGTCTTCCTACTCGTCTCCGTGCAAGGCCGCTGGCAATGGCGGCCAGTCGACCGCACCCGGCTGTACAGGATCACCGAGTTGGTGGGCCGGTGGTCGATGGTCGACATCTATGTCGTGACCATTCTGGTCGCCCTGGTGAAACTGGGCGAGCTGGCAACCATCGAGGCACGGGCCGGCGCTGTATTCTTCGGCGCGGTCGTCGTCGTCACGATTGTCGCCGCCGAAAGCTTTGATCCTCGTCTCATCTGGGACGAAGTGGGGGAATCTCGTGAGTGAACAACCGGTCGCGTCCGAACGCGAGCACAATATTCCAGAGGCGGTCGTCCAAAAGCCAGGACGCATCTCGGTCGTCTGGATCATCCCGTTGGTCGCTGCGGCGATCGGCGGGTGGCTGAGCTACAAGGCGTTCTCGGAACGCGGCCCGGCGATCACCATCGCCTTAAAGACCGCCGAAGGGTTGGAGGCCGGCAAGACCAAGGTCCGCTACAAGGATCTTGAGATGGGTCTGGTCGAGAGCATCGAGCTCACTGACGACCTCGGCGGCGTCGTCGTCACCGTCCGGATGGTGCAGGGGAGCCAACGGTTCCTCAAGTCGAAAACGCGGTTCTGGGTGGTCCGCGCCCAGATCTCGGCCGGTCAGGTTTCCGGTCTCGGCACCCTCTTTTCGGGTGCCTACATCGGCATGGACCCAGTCGTGGAAGGTAAGTCAGGGCGCCAGTACATCGGTCTCGAACGCCCGCCGATCATCACCGCCCGCGACCCGGGACGCCATTTCATCCTGCACAGCGGGAAGCTAGGCTCGCTCGATATCGGCACACCCGTCTCGTTCCGCCAGATGCCGGTCGGTCAAGTCGTCGCGCGCGATCTCGATCCGAGCGGCGAGTTTTTTACCATCACGGTATTCGTCAATGCCCCACACGACGCGCGGGTGACGAAGAATACGCGCTTTTGGAACACCAGCGGGATCGACGTCGTCATCGACGCGGAAGGCGTGCGCGTCAACACGGAATCCCTGGTCTCCGTGCTACTGGGCGGAATCGCCTTCGAGACCTCCGGCCTCATGCCCGGCGAAGCCTGGGAGGAGGGCTACGAATTCGATCTCTACCCGGACAAACGGTCGACCACTGCGAGCATCTACAACATCAAGCAGCGCTACCTGATGTACTTCCACGAATCCGTGCGAGGTCTGGCATCCGGCTCGCCGGTCGAGTTTCGCGGCATCAAGATCGGACAGGTCATCGACGTCAGCCTCGAGTTCGATCCGCAAGCCGTCGACTTCCGCATTCCGATCGTGGTCGAGGTAGAGCCCGAGCGCATCACCATCATCGGAGGCGACCCGACCGACATCGTCGACCGGCTGCCGAGTCTGGTCGACCGCGGCTTGCGGGCACGGATGAAGACTGCCAGTTTTCTCACCGGACAACTCGCCGTCGACCTCGACATCTACCCGGATGTGGTACCGGTCCCGGTGTACTTCGACGGGGACTACCCCGAGCTGCCGACCCTTCCGACACCACTCGGGGAGATCACCAACAGCCTGATGCGCCTGGTCGGTCGCCTGGAAGAAGTTCCGATCGAGGACATGGGTCGGGAGATCACGCAATCGCTGGTGGCGTTGCGTAAGACGCTCGAACGGGCGGAATTGTTGACCGAGCAGCTCTCGACCGAGCTGACACCTTCGGTGGTGGCCGCGGCCCGCGAGGCGGAGCAGACACTGGCGTCCGCAGGCCGGCTGGTCGGGGACGATTCGGTCGTAAATCGCGAGCTCAAGCAGTTGTTGGTCGAGATGGTCGCGGCGGCCCGGTCGGTGCGTCTGATGGCCGACCAGATCGAGCAACACCCGGAGTCGTTGCTCCGCGGCAAGGAGGAAGAACAATGATCAGCCCGACACAGATGCGCATCACACTTCCGCTCCTCGCGCTGGCGACGCTGTGCGGCGCCGGCTGCAGTTGGCGCAGCCCGCGGATCGAGTTCTACACTCTGAGCCCGCTGGCCAAGAGCGAAGTCGACCCGGCCGCGGCCGGCCCCGCACTCGAGGTCGGGCCGGCAACCTTTCCCACGTTCCTGCAGCGCACGCAGATCGCGACTCGATCCGGCGAGAATCGCCTCGTCTACGATGAGAGCCATCGCTGGGGGGGCAGCTTGGAACAGGACTTCCTGCGCGTGCTCGGCGAGAACCTCGCCCTGCTGATGCACACGGAACGGGTCGTGGTCTACCCGATACCCGCGAACTTTCCGATCGCCTTTCGGGTGGCGCTCGACGTCCAGCGGTTCGACGGAAGGCCGGGCGACAGCGTGACCCTGAAGGCGCGCTGGACGGTATCCTCGGGCAATCGGGGATCGGCGCTGGCCGCCGATGCGTCGGACATCAACGTACCGGTGACATCCAACGCCCACGAGGACCTGGTCGCGGCCCACAGCGCCGCGGTCGCGGCGCTCAGCCGCGAGATCGCAACAGCGATCACCAAGCTCGCCGCCGCTGCGCCGTAGCTTTGCTCGACTTCAGGAACGCCTCACCCGAAGGATTCGGGGCCTGAGTCTTCCCGTCGGGCGTCTATGACAAAACTTGCAGTGACGGTAGCCAGCAGTCAGCTTGGTTCAGAAATCGTCAAAGCCACGATTGAGGTTGTCGGCGAGAGTTGTTGATCGGGCTGGCCAGAACACCCGGCAAGGCGGAGTCGCTTGATATCGAAGTCCGGCCGGGCGACTACAACTCGCCGAGTGACCTGGACAAATCGCTGCAAGGAATCGACACTCGGGCGCGCAATGCTCAGTCGCAACAACCCACCTGGCCGTAGATCTGCTCCATCAGTTGCGACGCCACGAGGAAGCCGACGAGAATTGCGAGCGCCTCGGGAACGGAAGGTCCAACGCCCCTCGAATTTACCCACAATGAAAGGACCGCGTTTCGCGCGGAGGCAAAATAGCGCTATCCTCGCTTCTCGCTAACGCACAAATCGCAATGACCAAACGGCCAAACACATGGGGGGTTTGATGCAACGAATCTTGAGGTTTCTACTATCCGGCATACTCGTCTGTTCGATTGCGGCACCAGCGGCTGCCAGCCGATTCATGATCATGGGAGACTCAATTCAGGCGGGAACCGGCGTAACGGATGTAACTCGCCTAACGTCACATCAGCTCCAGGCCAATGCGAACGTGGTGATTCACAACTTCTCGAGCCCCGGCGCGCGCATGAGCAACGCCGGCTTTTTCGCCGGAATGACCAACGACGGACCAAGCGTCCAGCGCGTGTTTGGATTCTTTGGCATGCAGGGCCTCATCATCACCCTCGGCACGAACGACTGGGCGGGCAACACCGACATCAGTACTTTCTATACGGACTACCTGAACCTACTCGACACGATCCCTCAATCGTTACCGGTCGTCTGTTTGACTCCAGTCTGGCGGTCCAACGAGACGACGACGAACGCCCAGGGCTTCAACCTGAACGCCTATCGGTATGTCGCCGCGATCGCCTGCGCCTCGCGCGGTCACACCTTTCTCGACGGGCGCCAAGCAATTCCCAATGACAACGCCTATTTCACTGACGGACTCCACCCCAACGAGATCGGTCACGACGCAATGGCCGCCTTTCTACAAACGGAGCTGACGACGCTTGGATGGCTTCCCTAGCCCGCCCCTCGACATCGCGGCCGACACGCTTGCCGCACCCCACCCTTACCCGGTACTACTTGGCTATGAGTGAGAGCTACGTCGCGGTCGCACAGGGCCCCATCGACTACATCAAGGAACTCATCTCGCGCTGCGAGAAGATTGGGATCGAGGTCTCGCTGGATCGGTGCCGCACCAAATCTTGAGGCACTAAAATGGAGCTCCTCGTGCAGGAGCAAGACCTTCCCGAGTACGCCAAGATGATGCGCGACGACTGGATGGAGTCCGTTCACAAAGAGGGCACCATCAACAATGACGGCACCGCCAAGTCTGTCGCCCACAAGACTGTTGACCATGACCCAGATGGCGAGCCTCCATGTCCCGCGTGCGGCACGGCGGCGCCGCTTGTCGACGGCTGCTGCATCGACTGTGGGCTACATCTGGGCTAGTCAGCGGATTGCCCGGGACAAGCTGGGGAAGAGAAAACGCGAAGCTCCCGTGCTTTTCTCGACCTCCATCCGAGTGCTCCCTTGACGTACCTCCCGGGCCGAGAGAAACATGCTTGGCTGCGCACGAGAGTCATGACCATCACTCACGAACATCCCCACTTCCGCATCGTCGACGACTTTCTCGACGAGGACACCTGGACGGCGGTCTGGAGCGATTTTCAGTTCACGGAGTTACACCCCGTGACGCGCTCTACGGGCGCGTGGAAGCTCGACGACGGCGTGCCCTTGGGGGGGCAAGAAGTCGTCGCGTCCGGCGCCGGCGCCGACTCGGCGGGATCGACAAACACCCCGCTGGATCGCGTGATCGCAGCGGTGCTCGCCGACCCGAGCCACTACCGCGGCCTCATCGGCGAGGATTGGGATCGGATCAGCGCGCGCCCCTACGTCTACCCGCGAGAGACGGGTCTGTCTTGGCACGTCGACGATCACGCCCTCTATGCCGGTGCGTTCGTCTACTACGCTCACCCGCACTGGAACGCTCACTGGGGCGGCGAACTGCTGATTGCCGAAAACGACCCGGAGACCGACGCCGAGGAGGGCGCGCTCCCGATCATGGGCTACCGCTTCGAGACCGAGTCGTACTCCGAACGCTTGCTCGACGTGGGCTGTGGCAGCTTCGTCATGCCCAGGCCCAATCGCCTGGTGCTCCTGGCCGGCGCACCTCACATGGTGGCGCGTATCGTTCCGGCCGCGGGCGCCGCGGTGCGCGCCAGTATCTCCGGCTTCTTCCTGCGCCCCGAGCACGAGCAGGTCGCCGACCGCGATGCCTAGCGACGACCCTGCTGTTTCGACCTACCGGCTCGACCTGGCCTACGACGGGCGCGCCTACTTCGGTTGGCAGCGCCACAGCGGAAAACCGACACTGCAGGGCACCCTGGAAGACGCGGTCACGGCTTGCTTTGCCATACGCAGCGCCGTGCACGGTTCCGGACGCACCGATCGCGGAGTGCACGCCAATGGCCAGGTCGCCACGGTCGAGTTGCCTGCGGACATCGACACTGAGGCCACGCTCGCAGCCCTGCAGCGCGAACTCCCAGCCGACATTCAGTTGCTGGCTTTGTCCCCAGTGGCGGATTTCCACGCGCGTGACAGCGCCAAAGCCAAGACCTATCGCTATGTGATCTGGAACGCGCCCGAGTGCCCTGCGGAGCACGTCGGCCGCGTCTGGCACATCCCGCGCCGACTCGACGTCGCCGCTATGCGCCCCGCGTGCCTGGTCTTCGAGGGCGAGCACGACTTTGCCTCGTTCGCGAAGAAGACCAACTTCGCGCAGGCGAGCACGGTGCGCCACGTCTATTCCGTCAACCTCATTCACGACCCGAAGGAGCCGGCGCGGATCGATATCGCGTTTCGCGCTGATGGCTTTCTCTGGAAGATGGTTCGTAACATCGTGCGCGCGATCGTCAAGGTCGGCGAAGGCCGCGCCACTGTCGCACAACTCACCGAGATCCTGGCCGCCAGGGACCGCGGCGCAGCCCCCGGCACAGCGCCTGCTTCGGGGCTGTATCTCGACAACGTCGAGTACTGAGCGGCCGCGACAAGACATGCGGCTGCACAGCCCTCACTCGTTCGACCTTCGACGTTTTTCGACGTTCGATGTTCGACGTTCGACCTTCGACCTTCGTTTTTCGACCTCGACTTTGCCCTCCATGCCTGAGCGAATAGCTGAGGAATCGATGAACTCACCCAGGGAAATACCATGCAGGTAAAAGTCAGGTTTCTGGACAACCTCAGGCTGGAGGCCAGTTTTGATGACTTCACGGTCATCAGCGATCAACCCATTCGCTACAAGGGGGATGGAACCGCTCCAGGACCCTTTGACTATTTCCTGGCCTCGTCTGCACTCTGCGCTGCCTATTTCGCCAAGGCTTACTGCAACACCAGAGACATTCCCACCGAAGACATCAGCATCGTTCAGGATAACATCGTCGACCCTGAAAACAGGTATCAACAAACGTTCAAAATTCGTGCGGAGCTTCCTGAAGGGATCTCCGAGAAGGATCGGGATGGAATCATCCGCGCGATGGACCGCTGCACCGTAAAACGAGTGATTCAAAACGACCTGGGTTTCAAAGTCGATTCCATCAGTGTTTTGGGAAAAGACTCTGGCCTTCTTTATGAGAGTGACTCTAGAGACGGTGCCAGGACCATGATTCCCGGAAAAGATTGCTCGCTCGAAGAGACGATCACCAACATGAGCGGCCTCATCGAGTCTCTTGGGATCAAGATTGAAATCGCGGCATGGAGAAACATCGTTCCCCACGTATGGTCCGTCCATATCCGCGATGCCGAGTCGCCCATGTGCTACACGAACGGAAAAGGTGCGACCCAAGACGCAGCCCTGTGCTCGGCGCTCGGAGAGTACCTCGAGCGCATGAGCAACAACTACTTTTACAACGACTACTACCTCGGCGAAGAACGGGCCAAGGCCGAATTTGTGCACTACGCCAACGAGAAGTGGTTTCAACCAGGACCCAATGATTCAATTCCAGCAGGCCTGATGGACGAACGATTCATCGAGATTTTTGATTGCGACCATGAACTCAAAGCTTCCCATCTTGTGGATACAAATTCTGGAGCGATCGAACGAGGAATTTGCGCTCTTCCGTTTGAGCGGCAATCCGATCTGGAGACGGTCTATATCCCTGCCAATCTCATTGGGAATATTTTCGTCAGCAACGGCATGAGCGCGGGCAATACACTCTACGAAGCCCGCGTCCAATGCCTGTCCGAAATTTTCGAGCGCGCGGTAAAAAAGCAGATCATCCTCGAGGAACTCACGCTGCCCGACGTTCCCACCGCTGCCATCGCACGATTCCCAACAATTGTGGCTGGACTCGCAACACTAGAAGAACAGGGTTTCCCGGTGTTCGTGAAGGACGCTTCGCTCGGAGGAAAATTCCCTGTGATGTGTGTCGCCATCATGAACCCCAGAACAGGTGGGGCGTTCGCTTCATTTGGCGGGCATCCCAAGTTCGAAGTGGCTCTTGAAAGAAGCCTGACCGAATTGATGCAAGGCAGAAGCTTTGAGGGCTTGAACGATGTCCCGCCGCCTACGTTCAACCACTTTGCCATCCGCGAGCCGGATAACATGGTCGAGCACTTCATTGACTCGACTGGAGTCGTTTCCTGGAGGTTCTTTGGAGAAGCCGCCGACTATGAATTCTCCGATTGGGACTTCACCGGATCGACGGAACAAGAATATCAGTATTTGATGGGCATTCTGCGAGACCTGGGCAAGGAAGTTTACATCGCGGACTACGAAGACCTCGGGGCGAATGCCTGCAGGATTTTAGTTCCAGGCTATTCAGAAATCTATGGAGTAGAGGACCTTGTTTGGGGCAACACCAACAAAGCGCTCGCCTTCAGGTCAGACGTGCTCAACATTCACTCGCTCGATGACCAAGCTCTGTTGTGCCTGCTTGAAAAGCTCGAAGAGAGTGAGCTTGACGAATACACGTCGATCCCGGAGCTAATTGGAGTTGCCTTCGACGAAAATTCTCCGTGGGGAAAATGCACGGTGAGCGAACTCAAGGGGCTCATCTGCTTGGCTCTCGGAAAGCATGAAGAAGCGAAGAATTGGGTTGGCATGTTCTTGCAGTACAACGACAACGTGCCCGCGCGAAGAAGGTTCTACCAAGTCTTGGATACCGTGCTCGACATCACGCTGCGAGATGATCTCGAGCTTCAAAACTACATCCCCAGTCTCACTCGAATGTACGGCAAGGAAGATCTCTCGAATGCGACCTCGAGTGTGTCAGGAAAGATTCGGTTCTTTGGCTTAACGCCGACAAACATGAAGCTCGATGGAATCGACAAGCACTTGAGGCTGCTTGAGAGTTACGAGAAGCTTCAGGTTGCGAGACAACGGCATCACGCACGCATCTCGAATTGACAGGGGCCTTCCAACGGGCGTCCCCGACCAAGGCGCGAAGCACCGCGCAGCCCGAGTGTTGGGCTTGTCGAATAGCCTGCCGCGAAGGATGGTTCGCCGGGGATCCCGATGGCCTCGTGGCCGTCCCCGATCTCCGGGCTGGGCGGGAGCCGGCTCACATACCCGTCGGCCCACCTGCCAACGGTTCGAGCATGCGGCTCCTGACCGCGCTGTCGTGCAGGTTGCCGAGGTGTCCGCCGTCGTCGAACAGCGTCAAGTGCTCGTCGAGCGCTTGCTCGAGCCAGGAGATGTCGTGCGGCGCAAGTAGGAAGTCGTCGCGATTGGTGAACACAAAGACTCGATCGCGCTGTCGCCGTAGCTCGGTCTCGACGGAGCGCAGGTCGGCGCTGCCTTCGACTTGCTCGAAGTTGTCGACCGCGGGGTCGGTAGCGATGAGATCGGGCAGTAGAAACGCGTAGAGGTACTCCATAAACGAGTAGCGGGCTATTTCGTCGTAGACCGGCTGCCTGCGGAAGCGATCCAGCGGCGTTTGCAGGACTCCGAGATTGCGGCGCAGCTGGGTCGCAAAGACGGCGTCGCGTAAGCCCAGACGGAAAGCGAGACCGATCAGAAATTTGGCTTGGATCTCGGTGAACGGCATTGGGCCGCTCGGCGCAAAGCCGCCGCGACCCAACTCGAGAGCCGTCATCAGGGTCTGCCGGACACGCTCCTGTCGTCTGGCCGCGTCCCATGCGAGGGGCGCGTTGAAGTACGTGTCGAGCTGTTCCATACCGTAGAGCAGCCGCACCGGCGGGTTGATGGCGATGTAGGATTCGAACGCGACCGTATCGGCAGCGGCCACCAGCAGGGTCTGGAAAGCTCCCAGCGAAACTCCCATCAGCGTGCGGGCCCCGGTCGCGCCCGGGTGCCTGTCTTCGATACTGGCGAGGATGGCTCGCAACACCTCGATCACGTCGTCGATGTCGGCCTTGGGATAGCCGGGCAGAGCGGCCGCCGCGCTCGATTCAATGAACTCCCAGTTCATCGTGCTGCTGACAGTGACGACAGAACATCCTCGCAGAAATGCCGACTCGGCGAGGCCGAGGCTGAGATCGGACTGGCGGTGCCCGCCGAGGCCGGGCAGTACGATCACCAAGGGGGCGGGTTCTGGCTGCAACCACTGGTCGTAGATCGCGACCCGGTCGCCGCCCAGCGGTGTTCGGACGGTCTGCGCGCGGTTGGGAAACTCAGGATCGCTGAAGCCGAAGAAGGCTGCGCGCAATGTATCGTCGTCCGACGATCCGCGTCTACTGCGGTAGTCGACCACCTGCCGGTGGCGGTCGGTCCCGTACAGATCGCGGGTGAGGGCGTAAGGATCGTACTCGCGCTGCAGGAAGCGCGAGTAGAAATCGACGCTGTCCGATTGGGCGTTGAAGACCCGGTAGGCGGCGATGCTTCCGGATGGAACGATGCCGAGGAAGTATCCCTCGGGTGCGATGAAGGCGTCCCCAGTCAGGCCAACGCCGTCTCGGACGCTGCTCGGTCCGAGTATCGGCAAGGCCAGGAAGGAGCTGTCTCCCCATCCCCAGCGTCCGAGTGTTTGGCCGGCATCCTCCGCCGAAGCTTCGATTCCGAGCTCGCTCGCCGGATCGAAGAAGCCGGCGATACCGGCGGTCGAATTGATCGCGAATCTCCGGGTCTCGTCGTAGGCTCCGGCGAACTTGCCCTGGAGGACGTTGTTCACCAGACGCTTGGGATACTCGAGGTTGAGTGACGCCCTGGCGACACTCTCCCTCACGATCCGCGGTACGGCCCAGCGATAGGCTCGCGCGAGAGGGGCGATGGCCCGCGTGATGAGTTCGTCGTTAAACAGCGAGACCGCGCGGTTGAGCGGCTCGAGTGGGTCGGCCTGCAACTCGGGTAGCTCGACCTCTTCGGCCTTGAAGTAGCGCGCTCCCGGTCCGTCGTAATGCGACCAGTCGCGGTGCGATGTCTGCCTGGTCGCGCATCCGCCGAGGCTCAGCAGCAACGCCGTCAGGGCGACGGTGCTGCACTGCCTGAGCAGCGCGCCGCCGCGGGGGTCGCGTCGCAGTCGCCTCATCAGCTCGTCACTCTACAGTGTGCGTGCCGGCGGCGCGACATGCGCGCTCGCTGCGAACGAGGCGGGGGAGACGGTCGCGGTAGGGACGCCGGTTGGACGGTATTCTCACATTGACCCGGGCCCGGACGACGCCTCTACCCACCGCCCGACGACTTGGCTCGAAACCGCATCGAATCGTTGACGGAGACATCGTCGGTGTTGAACTCGCTCTCCCAGCATGTCGCGCCATCGGAATGCCACAGTTGTATCCGAAGCGGTAGATCGAGCGGCGTATCGAGCTCCGGGAGGTTAGGCCCTTTCGCCCGTGTCTTGATCTTCGACCTGTCGCGATCGCTGGCGTTCAGGGTCATCTTCTCAACGCCACCGTGGAGGCGTTCCCGATCGCGGTATTTGAGTCCTCTCCTGGTTGCCTTCCAGTTGTCGGCAGACGCCGGGATCGTGAACCCAGCGGTCAGTTCCACTCCGGCTCCTTGGTACACGCAAAGCACGTAGTCGCTGTCGCCCAGTGGATCGCCGAGCGACTCGACCGGCGTGCTGGGGCCGCGCGTCCACTTCCAGGCCAGCCGATCTCTCGCCGGGTTGTCGCTCGAGCGCAGTTGAAGAACCGAGATCAGCGCGCGATCGCAGCCGGGGATGTGCGACTCGGGGCAGATCGCGGTGCAGGACCCTGCTACTTCAACGCACCCGGCCGCGCATGGCGCGCCGCCCGCAATGCAATTGCCTGAGTCGCAGGTCTCATCCCCGTTGCAAAATAAGCCATCGGAGCACGAGGAACCGTCAGGGAGAACGGTATCGGATGGGCAGTCATTGCTGGAACCGTCACACGTCTCCGCGACGTCACATGGTCCGCTAGCACCTCGGCAAAGCGCGAGCGACTTTTCATCGGATGGGCAAGTCGGACTCGAGCCGTCGCACTGTTCGGTGAGATCACACAACCCGGCGGCGAGGCGACAGACTTCCCCCGCAGCCAACCGTGTGTCGACCGGGCAATCCGCCGAGTCGCCATCGCAAAACTCCTGCGGATCACAGGCTCCGGCACTAGCCCTACAGAGGCCAGTGGTGCGCATGTCGGCGGGGCAGAATCCGTCCACGCCGTTGCAGACTTCTTCCGCATCACACTCCCCGGCTTGCTGGCGACACACCCCGCCAGCGGCGCCGGCCAGATCGTGGACGCAAGCCCCCGACCCGTCGCAGAGGTCGCGCGTGCAAGCTACGTTGTCGTCACCGCAGGGCGCCCCAGCCGCATCGAGCTGGCAGGTAGCGGAGCAGCAATCACTTCCGATCAAATTGCCGTCGTCACATTGTTCGCCAGGCGAGACAACGCCATTCCCGCAACGCGTCGACGTGCAATTCCCGTCGCAACCGTCGCCATCGATCGCGTTGCCGTCGTCGCATTCTTCACCTGGATTCATCACAGCGTTGCCGCAACTCGCCAACACGGCCCACGGCTCGGAACCGACCAACCCGTCGTCGACGACGAAAAAGAGCGTGCCGTCGATATTCGACAGTCTCTCTGGACTCGAGCTGATCGGACCCTCGCGGATGTCACTAAGCCGACGTGTCCCCTCCTGAGTTCCGTCGCTTCGCCAGAGTTCGCTGCCAGATTCATCGTCGTACGCGGAAAAGAAGAGCAAGTCGCCGATCGCGAGGAGCCTGTTCGGGCCGGAGCCGGCCGGACCGGTACGAATATCGGCCGCAAGCCTAGTGCCCGCTTCCGTCCCATCGGTCACCCAGAGCTCGGAACCATAATCAGGGCCGAAGGCAGAGAAGTAGGCGAGTTCGCCGAGCACTGTGAACCCACTGGGAGAAGAGAACCCAGGGCCGGGTATGATATCGCGAACCACGTACGTGCCCGCCTCGGTCCCATCACTGCGCCAAGGCTCTCGGCCGACGATGTTGTCGTTCGCGGAGAAGAGCAGCACACCGCCAAGAGCGCGCAACGAGTTGGCTGACGAGCTAATGCTCCCCGCTCGAACGTCCTTCACCAACTCCGTGCCGATCTCGGTGCCATCACTCTTCCAGATTTCGGTACCGTGTTGACCGTCGTTCGCGTAGAAGAACAGGGTCCCGTCGACGACTGTCAGCTGCCCGGGAACACTCGAGCCGGAACCCGAATTAATGTCGCGGACCATTTGCGTACCGGCCTCGCTGCCATCCGTGACCCAAAGCTCGGTCCCGTGAACGCGGTCCGTCGCGTTGAAGTAAACCTTCCCCCCGAGCTCCACGAGGTCGAAGATTGCTGAGGTGAAAGTCCCCGGGGCGATGTCTCGCACAAGTGTCGTGCCTTCGGTAGTGCCGTCGGTTTTCCAGAGTTCGCTGCTCGTCTCTTCCTGGTAGCCCAAGAAGAAGAGCTCGCCGTCGGCGACGGCCGACCTTACGCTGCTCAAACCGCTGGCTGGGCCAGGATTGACGTCCGCTACCATCCACGTACCTGCGGACGTGCCGTCGCTGCGCCAGAGTTCTCGCCCGTGCTCCGGGTCTGAGGCCATGAAGTAGGCAACGCCGTCGAGGACATCGATAAAGGCCGGTTGGCTGATGTCGGCGACGAGCTGTGTTCCGTCGCGTGTCGCATCGCTCTTCCACAAGCGCGGGCCCAACCCCACCTCGTATGCGCTGAACAGCGCTTGGCCACCGGCCGAGCCGAAGAAGTTCGGATCGGAGTCGCCGCTTCCGACCCGTGCATCCATATCGAAGACTAGGCTCGTGCCGCCCGCCGTGCCGTCCGTGCGCCAGAGCTCCACACCGCTCACGGAGTCGTCGGCGGCGAAGATCACGGTGTCTCGCAGGCGAAGGAAGCCCCGCGGCCTTGAAGAGCCGTCTCCCGGGTAGAGATCCTGCACGAGGTTGGTGCCGATCTCGGTACCGTCGCTGCGCCAAAGCTCACTGCCGCTGACACCGTCACCGCCCTCGTACAGCACCGACCCGCCGGGCATGGGGAAGGGAGTCGAGGCGATCGCCGCGAATTGGTCAGGGCGAATATCGGCGACCCTGGTCGTGCCCGCCGATGTGCCATCACTGCGCCAAAGTTCATGCCCCGTCACCCCGTCGTTCGCAGCGAAGTAAGCCACCCCGCCACTGATCGCGAAGCCCGCAATCAGCGACCAGGAATTGCCCGGGCGGATATCGGCGACCAACGCCGTGCCGAGTTCGGTGCCATCGGTCGTCCAGGGCTCTAGGCCCTCGTTCTCAGTGATCGCGCTGAACAAGAGAGTATCGCCCAACGACACGAAAGAATGAAGGCCCGGCGCGTTCGAGAACGACGATGCCGGGCCGGGGTTGATATCTGCGACGAGAGCGGTGCCGACAGCGGTACCGTCCGTCCTGTACAGCTCCTGTCCCGAGTCGGGTGCGGTCGCGGTGAAGTACAGGAGATTGTTCCAGGACAGGAGGTTTCGCGGCCGAGAATCGCTGCCCGGATAGAGATCGACGACCAACTCGGTGCCGTTGGCGGTTCCGTCGCTTCGCCACAGCTCGAAACCGGAGCTGCCGTCGGTTGCGGAGAAGTAAAGCAGATGATCGAAGACGAAGAGGCCGAGCGGGCGCGAATGGCCAGTCGGATTGAGGTCGATGATGCGCTGGGTGCCGGCCTCGGTGCCATTGCTGACCCACAATTCGTCGCCCTCGGATGCCGTCGTCGCGGAGAAGTACAGCTTGCCCTGATACGCAATGCCCTGATCGGGCTGTGAGCTCGCAGCACCGGGATGGATGTCCCGCACCATGCGAGTGCCGGCAACCGTCCCGTCGGTAACCCAGAGTTCGATTCCGTTCACCCCATCGTTGGCAGAGAAGAAACCGAGGTCGCCGACAGCGGCGATCGGCTGGATGTCCGAATCGAGCGGCCCCGGACGGACGTCGGCGAGGAACAGGGTTCCCTCCGTAGTCCCGTCGGTTCGCCAAAGCTCCTGGCCTTGGTCACCCGTCTCTGACGCGAAGACGGCGATATCGCCAATCTGGAGGAACGGCCCAGGCTCGCCCGATTGCGGCACGGCGAGCGAGTTGATGTCACGCACCAGAAACGGCGCTGGCTGCGCAGATGCCGCTTGCAGGCAACCGACCGCCAGCGCGACAAAGGCAAACGCCCCGGACTTACCAAATGGGAGTGGAACGCACCCCCGCCACCCAGCCCCCAGCGCACAACCGATATCCCGTAACCGGCACATCCTTACCTCCACGCCTTCATCATCCTCTACCCAGCTTAGCAGCGAAGCGCCCATGTCATAGCGAAACTACCACTGTTCGCGATCACTTTCGGCAAATAGCCCGAACAAGCCTGACAATTGTCGCAACGTAGCAGTACCGGACGTGGCAATCTGCGGCCGCGAGGGGCCGAATCGCGGCAGGTAGGCAGCGAGATGACCGCAAGACTACGACCCGGGTCCTGAAAGCCGCTCTCGATCGCCGGCGACCTCGGCTCTGCTGAAGAGTCGGCCGCGACCAACGGCGGTCGTCGCCCCCACTGACTCTCTCGTGGGACCACGGCGAGCTTGGCAATGCCGCGGTATCGCCACGACTTTTGCACGGTTCGGGCGCTGCGACGCCGTATTACAATGATCTTGTGCATCCATGTGGCAAACGGGAACGAGCCTGGGGACGGGCCGCTTTGTACGGTTCTGCGCGCTCGTCGCGGCCTGGCTGTGGCTGCACGCGGCGGCGCTCGACTGGTTGTCGGATGTCTTCGTGCGCGAGAGCGCGCACGCGGCGCTACTGTGTCTGCTGGGCACGATCGCAGTGGCCTTGGCGCGTCGCGACGGCGGCTTGCGCTGGAGTCTGTCGCCGGTGTGCGACCCCGTCGCGCTAGCGGCGGTGGTGGCGGGTTCGACGGGATACATGTGGGCCGAACGCGCCTTGGGTATCGAGATCGTCTCGGCCTCCCTTACCGCGCTCAGTGCTTGGGGACTGATCACCTCGTACTTTCCCGAGCGTCGGCGGCTGACCGCGCTCCTGCTGTTCGCGGCGTTGCCGATCGGTGCCTATCTCGACGCCTACGTGGCGTTCCCGGCACGTATGTTCAGTGCCCGGCAAGTCGCGGGACTGCTGTCGTGGTTCGGCCTGTCGTCGGTATCGGCGACCACCGTCATCGAACTCGACAGCGGCATCGCCCATATCGACGCTCCCTGTAGCGGGGTGAAGAGTCTTTGGACGGGTTTGCTGTTCTATCTCGCGGCGACCTGGGTGGCACGGGTGCACATGGGCTTCCGGTGGCTCGCGACCGGCGCGCTCTTTGCAGCCGCGCTGTGCGGCGTAAACACGCTGCGCATCGCGTTCATCGTCACACTGGCGCTGGTCCTGGATCTACCGGCGGTAGCCGAGGTCGTACATCTCCCGCTCGGCATCGTCGGCTTCTCGGCCTGCGGAGCGGCGGTGCTCGGAGCGGTTCGCGGCATGGGATGCCGCCCACTACCGGTGGCCGGAGCTCCAAGCGCCCTCGGTCGCCGGGCACAGCTCGTCCTCATCGTCTGGCTCTCCTGCTTGAGCGCGTTGTACAGCCCAGGGGCCGACGTCCCTCAACCGTCGTGGTTCCTGCAGCTCCCGGCCGAGTTGCAGGCCGAGGCGTTGGCGCTGACCGATGACGAGTTGGCGTTCTTCGCCCGCCGCGGGCCGACAGCTGCGGTGAAGAACCGCATCAGCCACGCCGACCTGACCGGTTCCATGATGGCGGCTTACAGCCGCACCTGGCGCGCCCACCACAATCCGGAGCATTGCCTGGCCGCCAACGGACACCGCGTTGGGCGGCGCGTCTCGACGCTGGTGGCACCCGACTTCTCCGTCCGCATGGTCGAAGTCGGAGCCGCGCGGACGGCGTTCTACTGGCTTCAGTCGCCGCGCCGCACGACCGACGACATCGGGGCACGCATCTGGGCCGACGTCGCCGCCGGCGAGGATCGCTGGGTACTGGTGTCGATCCTCCTCGACCGACCTCCTGCCGCCCCGCTCTCAACCGATACCGTAACGCTGCTGTCGCTGATTCGCGAAGCAGTCGAACGCAGCCTGCAAGGAGAACTCGCATGACGACACGCTACAAGAGACTCGGCCTCACTCTGTTCTGGACCTGGAGTTTCATCTTCTCGGTGTTCATCTTCGCCGGACTCGGTCCGACCGTTCTCGGCGCGCTGCTGCAGTCGGCATACTTCGGAGATCTGCCGTGGGACTTCGCCCTGTTCACCTTCCTTCTGATCGGTCTGCCGTTCGTCTTCATTCCGGTGGGCTTCTATTTGACGGCGCGCAGGCCCGGCCAGGTCCTGGCGCTGTTCTACGGCTTGCAGGGGCCGGTCTTATTCCTCTGCCTGGTGCGGTTGTTCTTGGTGCGCGAGCTCAATCCTGCGACCTCGCTCGTGCTGGCGCTGATGACGGCTGCGATGCTCGGCTTCGCCGGCGAGATCGCGGTTGGCCACCGTTCGCAAAAGCGATCCCTCTGGCGCTTGGCATTGGCATCTTGCGGCGCCGTCGTCGCGCTCTACTGCGCTACCGTTCTGGCCTTCTACTCGCTGCCTCTGGGGTACGTCATGCTCGAGGGGTTGGTATCGGTAGATTTCTGGAGCGGCTTCGCAAAGGCGTTGGTCAAAGCACCGGCGGAGCTGCTCGTCTTCGTCCTCTTCGGCGGCAGCCTCCTGTTGTACACCGCGAGTCTGTTCGTCGCCCTACCCTACGCCTTCACGGCCCTGTACTGGCAGTGGTGGCAGCGCACTGCCCGCGCCGTCGCTGCCGAACGCGGCTGGCCGGCAGTGACCGTCGTCACCGCCCTGGTTCTCGCCGGTGTCGCGACTGTCTTCTTTCAAACGACGCGTCAGCCTCAGGCACAGGCGTTTGCGCTCCTCGAGGCGGCTGCCAGCGGCGAGGCAACTCTTCGGGCACAGTTGGCGGAGGCCGAGACCATTCGCAGTGGTCTCCTCAACGCCTACCTGGCACCGTATCGCTACATCAGCTCGCGCGGTGAGAACCGCCACATCGCCGACATATACCGCGAAGTTTTTGATCTCGGGCCCGCTGCCGCGGATGCGGTTCAGGCGGCGTACAACGAAGTCGCCACGCCGTTGCTCTACGACGGAATCTCGATGCGCGCTGACAGCAAGCGGGCGCAACCGCTGTACGAGGCCTTCTTCGACGCGCCGATCCAGAAGGGCGAACGCGCCGCGGTGCGGCACGCACTGAACGCGACTTACGAGCGCGACGGCATCGAGGCCGGGTTGCTCGATGTCGAGGAACGCAACGTGTTGTTGGTTTCGCAGGCTGTCGCGGTCGAAGAGCACGGCTCCTGGGCCGAGATCGAAGTGCACGAGTCGTATGAGAACCAGACCGACGACCGGCAGGAGGTGCTGTACTACTTCACCCTGCCGCCGACTGCGGTCGTGTCCGGGTTGTGGCTCGGCACCAGTGCCGATCGCGGCGAACGCGATCGTTTCGTCGTTTCGCCGCGCGGCGCCGCCCAGCGGGTTTACCGGCGGCTGGTGCAGCGCAGGGTCGACCCGAGTCTATTGGAGCAGATCGGTCCGTCTCACTACCGTCTGCGCGTGTTCCCGATTCCGCCGCGTCAGGACCCGCGAGACAGTGACGTCGAAACCCAGCGGATGCATCTGTGGTTTAACTACAAGACCGTCGCAATCGACGGTCGCTGGCCGATGCCCGAACTGACCGAGGCCCGCAACATCTACTGGGACCGCCGCACGGTGCGGCTCGTGAACGATGCGGTAGACCGCGCCGCCGGCGATGGCTGGCTCGATCGCGAGTATCGGGCAAGCGCTTCTCCGGCCGAGCACGTCTTGGCGATCGACGCAGAGAACACCGTGCGAGTGACGCCGCTTGTGGATGACGCCGAGCCGGCGCTGCCGGCGGGTGAGGTTTACGCTGTCGTAGTCGATCGGTCCTACAGCATGAATGCCGTTCGGCATCGGGTCGAGCAGTCCATCGGGTGGCTGCGGGAGGAGATCGAAAGAGACAACGATGTGGATGTGTACCTGACGGCCTCGCCATCGCGGCGTATTGCGCCGCAGCGTGTCGAGAGTGCGACGGAGGTCGATCTGCGGGCGATTGAGTTCTACGGTGGGCAGAAGAACGTCGAGCTGCTGCGCCAATTCGTCCAGTTGCGAGACGGCCGTGACTACGACGCCGTCCTGGTGCTGACAGACGCGGCGGGATTCGACCTCGCCGCGGAGCACGAGCAGGCAGTCGACGTCGGAGCCCCGGTTTGGATCGTACAACTCGGCGACGACCAGGCCTTGGGATACGACGATGCGTCGGCGGCGGCCATTACCATGCACGGCGGTGCCACGGCCTCGAGCGTACGGGAGGCGCTGCATCGTATCGCCCTGGCTCGCCGCCACGGTGTCGCGGGCGCCGACATCGCCGACGGTTACGTCTGGCGGGTGACAAATCGCGACGACGCGGCGGGACCGAGTGACCTCCCCACCGACCAGCGGGGTTTTGGCGCCCTGGCGGCTCGGCATTTCATCCGGCATCGCATGCGCGGCGGTGTCGATGAGTTCACCGCGCTGCGCACGGCGCACGAAGCGGCGATGCGCTTCGAGGTCGTCAGTCCGTATTCGTCGATGATTGTCCTGATCAACGCCCAGCAGCGGGCCATGCTGGCGGTCGAAGAGAAGCGTGACGACCGCTTTGAGCGCGCCGTCGAATCCGGGATCGCTGAGCTCAGCAAGCCAATGGATCCCTTCGCAACGTCGTCCGGCGTCACGGCAACTCCCGAGCCGGCCGAGTGGCTCTTGCTCACCGTGGCGACACTGTTGCTGGCGACTGCGGCGCGACAGGGCTGGCTCGATCCGCCACAACGGGATCAGGTTTGATCAAGTGTGGCGTGGTGCTTCACTCCGTGGGACGCCGAGACTGAGCGGAAAGCGTTACGGCGCTAGCGATCGCCGCTTTGCCGCTGCGCTTTTCCGGAGCCCCCAAGTTTCCCAGAGCGCTGGAGCGAACCTCCGGGGCCCGCCGAGTTGGTGCGGGCCTTACCCTTCGCGTCGGAGACTTCGATTTCGCCCTTCTCTATCAGCGCTTTCACCGCCGGGCGCTCCAACGTCTTGGGCGTGATCTGCCCTTCCTTACCCGGAGCTAAATGAAGTTTTTTGCCCTGGGCTAAAGGAATCGTGAGAGGCGCGTTCGTCTTGTTACTAATCGTAGTCATGGGGCCAGGCTACCACACCAGCCGGCGTAACCGTCAGAGCCCTATGCGTCAAAACGAAAGGTGTGCTGGAAAGACGCGATTGCGGAGGAAGAAGAGCGACGACATCTACTCGCAAAGCCTCAGCAAACTGTTGATTTCGCTCCTTTTTTGGCGCTCGCGAAACGTGTCAGCTCTCTCCAGTCGCTACTCTTCGGGCGAAGATGTAGCGAGGTCAGAATCGAGCTGCGTATCCCCGACTTGCCTTCGGAGTTGTCAGGGAGTGGCGCTGGTCCGTCCCCAAAGAAAGCGCGAAGCGCCGCATTGCTAGTGCCCAAATCGGGACTTTGGGGAATGCTGAGCGGGAGCCACGGAAGGGTGTGTCGGGGGCTAAAAAGTGCGAGAATATCGCTTTGTGAAAGATGGTTGATTGGGGTGTGCCGCCGGCGTACCCGGTGGCGAGCGGACAGCGCATCGCGCTCACGGCGAGAGGGAATTCGTGCGCATTCTGTATAAGATGGCTGGCTGGTGCCTCGCGGGAGTCCTTCTGCTCGCGCGGTCGACCTGTACCCGGCACAACCACGGCGATTCGCGGGCGGCGCTTCGCGGCGATGGGCGCTGCTTCGTTTATGCGATTCTGCACGCGCATCAGATCGGAGCGATGTACGTCAGCGACGATCGCATCGGCGCGATGGTCTCGGCGTCGAAGGACGGCGATCTTCTAGCGCCGAGCCTGCTCGTGCGCGGTCTGGTGCCGGCGCGGGGATCGACCGGCAAGCGCAAGTCGACCGGCAAGCGCGACGGGGACAAGGGTGGCGGTGCGGCTCTTGGCGTACTGCTGGACCTGATGAACAAGGGGGTGCCGGTGTTGCTCGCAGTGGACGGCCCGCAGGGCCCACGTGGAGTCGTGCACATGGGCGCAGCAATCCTCGCGCATGAGACCGGCTCGCCCGTTATCCCGGCGGTCGCGGTGCCGACCAAACGCTGGATTCTTTCCGGGACCTGGGATCGATTCCAGATCCCGAAGCCGTTCAGTGCCGTGCATGTCTTCTACGGCGCGCCGATCGAGCCCGACGCCGACGGCGATCAGGAGCGCACATCGGCGGCCATTGCACGAGCCCTCGATGGGCTCGAGGCCGAGCATGACCCCGAGGAGTACGCGATCTGCCAGTCCCTAGCGGCCGGTTGAGAGGAACGAACTCTGGAAGAGCGATGGGACTGAGATGACCGTTCCGGAGCGCAACGGCATTGAGAACGAACTCAAGCTGCGCCCGCGCCTGGTCACGCTGATTTTGGCCGATCGTCCGTAAAAGCTAGAGAATTGACGGCTGGTTTTGTGCCATGTATCCTGCCTGCTGGCGAAACGTTAATCAAACAGGAGACAATGATGAAAACTTTAAAGACAGCTATTCTTCTAGGGGCCCTGCTTGCAGTTAGTGCTTGCTCAAGCATGAGAGGAACTATTGGCAACGAAGAAGTTTGTATGAACGAGCACTTTCTTGGCGTTGTATCTATAAGTGAAATGGTATCTCCTTGCAATAAAGATTAAACAAAATTACAGCGGTGGCTTTTTTGGCCACCGCTGCAATTTTGGATCAGCTCATTCCGCAAGGCAGCTAGGCGGACGAGCGTCTCCGCGCGGCCCCCCTGGCCATTAAAAGCTCCGCTATGCGTTCGAGCAGAGGTTCACCGGCGTTTCGTCGGTTTGGCGCATACTTCTCCCATCCGCGACCCCCACGCGATCCCGATGGCCGCCCCCGCTTGTTTCACCAATCAACCTCGACACTTGTGCTGGTGACACCAAGTCACGCTCGCCCAAGCCCGCCTTCACAAGGATCGCCTTCACAAGGATCGCCTTCGAGCATTGCCTCGCGCAGCGATTTCAACATTGGGTGGCCGACCGGTGCAAGTACGAAGGATCGGATCGTGTGGCGATGGCTCGCAGGACCGGCACTCACTCAGGCCAACTTTGGTGACCCGGTCTCCGGTGGAACCGGCTACAATTTCTGCCTCTACGATCCGTCCGCCATCGTCACCGCACTGCACGTTCCGGGAGCTGGTATTTGTTCCGGCCAACCTTGTTGGAAAGGAATTTCCAACAAGGGCTATAGCTACAAGGACAAGAACACTTCCAACGACGGCGTTTTTACTCTCGAAATGCGGGGACTTGCCGCCGGCAAATCAAAAATCATCTTCAAGGCAAAAGGCGACAACATCCCTGTCCCGCGGGCGGAAACTCGACCTACCGACTGCCGCCCTCCCCATCCTTGCGAAAGAGCTTCTTATTCTGCGTACCCTTGGACTCAAGCGCCGCCCAAAGCTCGCGCTGCTTCTCGTCGAGCGAGAGGTAGAATTCTCGGGCCACGACCGCATCGGCGACTAGGTTCGATCGAATCAGGCCGACAACTCGTCCGCGAGACGCGCAAGTTCCTTCGGGTCGTAGTCGTCCGAGTTCACCAGCCGGTTGATCTCGTGACGTACGAGCCGCTCCTTTTCTCTCGCCTCAGAGCGAAAGTTCTTGATCGCTTCGAGTTTCACGACCTGCTGCTCACTCAGGGAGAACCTTGCGAAAAAAGCCGGTCCGTAGCGCTTGGCAAAAAGCGCCGCTGGCGGCGCCACGAGAGTCAAGCCGATGCAGCAGGCGACGATTTGCGTTGCGAGTCCCGAGCACCGCCTTGCCAAACGGATGCCGGTCCACACAGGCGGCGGCCGGAAGCGCGACCGCCGGCTGCGTTGAATCATGCCCGCCTCGAGATTCTGCGGAAGCCGATCAGCGAGAGGAAGGCGCTAGCGCAATCGGCAGAGCCACGCGATTCGGTTCGCCGACGCCTATGTAGACGGCGCCTTGAACGGGACAGCGTCTGATCCGGCCGCGCCTCTTGATGAACGAGCGCCGGATTGCGATGGATACGCCCATGGATGAGACGACTCAGGCCGACCGTGGCGCGGACGTCGCGGCCCCCCGCATCGCGCCGCACAAGCCGCTCGACAATTACTACCAAAGCGAAGAGAACCGTCACAAATACGTGGTCGACCTCTTCAATCAGTCGGCGCCCCACTACAACACGATTGAGAAATGCTTCGGCAACATCGGCTTGTGGTACCGGGGCTTCTCGCTGCGCCGCGCCGGTCTGGCGCCGGGAATGCGCGTACTCGACGTAGCGATGGGTACGGGAGCAGTCGCTTGCAACGCGGTTCGACTCGTTGGTCCGGAAGGCAGAGTGTTCGGCATCGATCCGAGCGTCGGGATGATTCGCGAGGCGCAAAAAGTGTTCAAAGGGCCGGTCACGCGCGGTGTCGCCGGTCACCTCCCGTTTCGTGATGATCGCTTCGACTACCTGACCATGGGAATTGCGCTGCGTCATGTTGCCGACCTCGGCGAAGCGTTCGGCGAGTACTACCGCGTACTCAAGCCAGGCGGCACAGTCTGGATTCTCGAGGCGCACGTGCCGCCGTCGGGTATCGGTCATTGGTTCACGAAGATGATGTGGGGGAAGGTCATCCCTGGGATCACCTTCCTCGCCACGCGCAGCGAGCCGGCGAAGCTCTTGATGGACTATTACTGGGACACCATCGACCAGGCGGCGTCGCGCGAGACGGTCACGGAAACGCTGAAGGCGGTCGGCTTCGAGGAGCCGACGTACCGCATGGCGCACCCCGTGTGCGAGTTCGTGGCCCAAAAGCCGCTGCGATAGCAGGCGACCCAGCCGGACTGCCGTTCGCCTAGCAGCGGCACACCTGCGTAAGGTGGCACATGCCCACCGGCGCCACGCACCAACTACCACCAATGGATGCGCTAGAGTACCACCAGCGCACTAAGCACTCCCTCTACAGTATTCAGACAGATCCGCACTATCTTGATTGGGAGAATCAACCACTCCCCTTCAAAGTGTATTCCACTCTCGAAGGGATCCCGCTGCCGCGAGAACTCAATCGCGGTGCGAGCGCCTCGGGCGCACTCGACGTCCAAGATCTCGCCCGGCTCCTCTACTACACTGCAGGAATCACAAAGACGAAGGTCTTCCCCAACGGAGCCGAGCACCACTTTCGCGCCGCCGCCTGCACCGGCGCTCTTTACCACATCGACATCTACGTCGCCTGCACGAATCTCCCCAGCCTCGAGGCAGGCCTCTATCACTTCGGACCTCACGACTTCGCGCTGCGCCGCCTGCGGCGCGGTGACTGGCGCGGCGTGATCGCCGCTGCGACCGGGGCAGAGCCATCGATCGCCGACGCACCGATCACCCTGCTGTTCACCTCTACCTTCTGGCGCAACTCCTGGAAGTATCAATCCCGCGCCTACCGCCACTGCTACTGGGACAGCGGCACCATGCTCGCCAATCTCCTCGGCGTCGCGGCGGCCGACGACATCGCCGCACGCCTCGTCGTGGGATTCGCCGACAACCCCATCAACGAGTTGCTGGACGTCGACACTGAAAAGGAGGTCTCTCTGGCTTGCGTCGCACTGGGGCGCGGGCACCAGACTCCGGACACCACCTCACCTGCTCCGCCGATCACGCCGCTCGGGCTCGAGACCACGCCACTATCCGGGGAGGAGCTCGACTATTCGGCGATTCGCGCGGCGCATGCGGGTTCCAGCCTGGCGTCAGCCGAAGCGGCACGCCTTTGGCGCGAGAGCTCGTTCCGCCGCCACCTTCCGCCAGTCATCGGCTCGCTCCACCGGCTCGGCGAGGAACCAAGTGAGAGGTTGCCGATCGAGAAAACGATCGTGCGTCGCGGCTCAGCGCGGTCCTTCGTCCGCAAGTTGATCTCGCAAAGTACGGTGTCGGCGATCGCGCGCGCCGCATTCACCGACATCGACGCCGACTTCCGCAGCGCGGAGGGCGACCAGCCCACTGCCTCGCCGACGCTCAACGATCTGTATCTGATCTGCAACGCAGTCGACGGCCTCGCGTCGGGCACCTACGTCTACAGACCCGACGAGGACGCGCTGGAGTTGCTGCGCAGCGGTGACTGCCGGGGCGACGCCGGCCACCTCGACCTGGGGCAGTCTCTGGCAGCCGACGCGAGTCTCAACTGCTACCTGATGAGCGACCTCGATCAGGTGTGCGATCGCATGGGCAGCCGCGGTTACCGAGCCGCCGCCATCGAAGCTGCCATCATGGGCGGCAGGATCTACCTCGCCGCGTACAGTTGCGGGCTCGCCGCCACGGGCTTGACTTTCTTCGACGACGACGTCACCCACTTCTTCTCACCACACGCCGCCGGCAAGGGCGTCATGTTCCTGACCGCCGTCGGCAAGTCGGGGAAAAATACACCTTCCGTCGGGTAACCATCCAAGAATCGACGCGAATCAAACAGAGATCGGTACCTGTCCTCGGTGCCTAGCCAAGAACTTTCACCGCACAAGCGCACGGGAGGGACGGACGCCGTATATAGGAGTCTTGTGCCCGAGCTCGTAGGCGCCTAGATCGGGCGGCCCGACAGGCAGTTTCTCGAGGTAGTAGCGGTTCTCCCGGAAGTTGGGATCACCTGCGTCAATGGGACAAGTGCAGATCCACTCCGGACTCGTCGCAACGATCATTTCGCTCTTGGCGCACAGGTAACCGCCGCCACGAGCCTGGAGACACTTCCCCGCGATACCCCTTTTGCAGTCCAACGTAAGTCGGCGCGAAGAGAAAGCATCGTCGACATAAAGATCGAGGTCCTCCTCGCCATGGAGGATCTCGAAAATATCGTTTCGCTTCAACGCGCAGAAATGTTCTTCAATGGTTCTACACTCGCCGCCTTCCTCAACGCACGGAGCACAGTTCATTGGGTCCTCCCAACCATTGTGGTTTGCGGGCGTTTCGCCCGGACACTGGCATTTCTCACCCGTTGGGCAGCACGCTTTTCCGTCTGATTCAGTTGGACCTCCGACACACCCGCGCATGAAGTCCTGGAAGCTGTGCTGTCCCTTAGTTGGCGCTAGAGACAACATGTGATCGCTTGGTTGCAACCAGCGAATCGTCGCGTCTCCAGAAGTCACAATCTGCGGCCAGTCGGCGTACTTCCCGGGTAGCTCGTCCCAGTCAAAACCATCGTAGTCGACGTCCGTCTTCCAGTTCGCTCTCGATTGCCCGCTCATCCGGCCCGTATGGCCTTTGAACTGATCACCAAAGCCTTGCCAGATCCCCCCTGGCGCTATGTACTTTGTGTTCTTGCAATCGGGGTCTCCGGGGCAGTCTGGCTGAAAAATAAAGATCCAAAGATTGTTTCTCGAGACCGATTTCAGCAACAAGTCTGCACCGGATTGGCCGTAGCGGCTCTTGTTGGTGACAAACGTGTTGTTCACGATCACGTTGCGATCAAAGACATTTGCTTTGAGCGGTTCGCCCTGCGATGGGCCAGAGGTGATCACTTCATTGCGAACAAGATACCAAGGAGCGCCAAACTGCGGCTGGAAGCTGACAAACGAGTGCTTAAAGTGGATCGCACGATTGCGCCAGATCCGGATGTTGCCATAGGCCCCGTCGCCTTGAACAACATCGTCGCGGAAGTCGCGTATGTCGTTGCCGTAGAGATCAAGGTTTGTGGAGCTAGGAAGGTATACTGCGTCCTTCGCCATTTCCGACGAATACTTACACGTGTCCGGACAGTCCTGCTCGGAGCGAGCCGTCGGGTCACAGTCGCATCGACTTCCGAAGATCCGGTTGTAGGCAATATCGGAATCTGCCAGGAAGCTCAGGCTCACGAGCTCGGTACCATGCGGCGAACCGATCTGGTTGTCGGCGACATACCAGTGCCTGTGCATGTTCTGCCGTTGGTTGGGCATTGCTGTACCGCCAACCGTACCCCACGCGATGGGCTCAAGCTCCGCGATCGGCACGATGGTAGCTGGCGGTTCGGCGTTGCCGAACGAACCGGGGCAGCTGCATTTCGGGTAATCGCCAGTGCCGACGGCCACTTTGAAGTTGCGAAAGGTGTTGTTCGTAATCACGATACCACGCGTGCCCACTACGGTAGGCACCGCGGTCTCTGGACCACATCGTTCGGCGCAGCTTCGGGCATCTTGGCCCAATGCGCCCACGATCGCCTCACAGTTGACTGCTCCCACCTGCGAGCAGGTAGCTGTCGGCTCCAGGGAAAGTCCCTCAAACCATAGGTGATCGGCCCTCAACACAAGTGGTCCACGCAGCCTCACGAGTCCATCCGCACTTCCTTTCCACGCGATGTATTTCGTCGTCGTACGCCAAATCATCGTTAATCCATCCCATGTAGACGGCGTTTGAGCCCGAGTCGTACTACCGGACTTCTTGAAGACATGGCCGTCATATTCGCCTGGGTGGACTAGAAACGTATCGCCGGGTTGTGCACAGAGTTCGGCGCACGCGAATCCTGGGAACGGTCTCTCCTCTGATCCGTCGCAAATCGGCGCCGGGCGTGGTCGTCCGACTGAGCCCACTACGGTCGAGGGCGATTTGGCAAGAGGCGATGTGTTGCGGGCACGACCACACGAGTCGACGATGCTCGCTCCCCGGTCTGCGAAATGGCGGGTGCCGTCCGGCGAGAGGCACGACAAGCCACGGACCTCTGGTGGAGCAGCCGATACCGGTGGAATGTAGCGACATCCGGAAGATCCATCGTCCGTGTGAAGGGGAGCTCCCGATGACGGGAGTGTCGGCTCTGGCCTGGTGGTCACATAGAGGTTCGGTTCACTGGATTTTGGCTTAGCGAATTCCGTGTCGCCCAGGTCGACCACAATCTTGTAATCGTATGTCGTATCGGGCGCGAGAAACATTAAACTCCCGGCGAAACCGTTGAATCTACGGTAAGCGTACGTCACGGTCTCGTCGTCAACCGCCGATGGCGTCGTTTCGGAGCAGCACTGAATCCCATTCTTCGCGTAGGCCAGATCAAAGCAAGCACCCTGATCGGCGTTGAACCTCTGCTGATCCGTTAGGTGAGCGAGGGAGGTGCATTCTGCCGGGGCTGCTTCCAGGGAATCGGAACCGCAGCATGAAAGCGGACCGCACCCCATGAGAGGCGTGCAGTGTCCTTCGGCTTGTTGCTCATCCGTACACTCCAAGCAGTCGTCGGAGTCGTCTGAGTCGTCGGAGTCGTCGCAAACAGTGTTCGGATCGTTGTTCCCGCCAAGGCAGTAGTCGTTTTCGCTGCAGCAGCGCGGATCACAACATCTGTCGTTCCATCCGCGGTAATCGATCCTAAGAAGCTGCGCGGTTTGGCAGTCCTTGGTCCCAGCAACACAATAGACGACCATTGCCGTCGCTTCGTGCCCCGGGTCGCCGGAGGTGTTCATCGGCCACTCGATGCCAACCGAGTAAATATTGGGCTCGACCACGAGCTTGCCCATCACGGTGATTGTTCCCGGTATATCTTCTATCGGCGGAATGTTTCCCTGACCGGACTTATCAAAGGCCTCGATACTGCATCCCTGAGACACTAGGGCACACAGGAGGGTGCTCACCAGCAGAAGTTTCAGCATTCCACTTTCTCCTTGCGAACCTTCGTTACGCGGAACAGATGAGGAATGACGAACAGTGACGACCAAACCACCTCCCCTGACTCGCGGTCAATCAGGGAAAACCCTTAGCTCAGGCCCCGAATCGACAGGAGGTCGCGTATCGGGGGTAAGCAATGTGGCACGGGAGTTCGCTGGCACGGTCGCTGGCACGCGCGGGCGCGGGACGTCGCTGGCACGGGACGTTGCTAGTCTGTTAGTTCCTCTGGCAAGAGCACAGGCGTATTCCGCCTTGATTCCAAGACCTGGCGGAGGACTGAGCACGGCCCCTGACTTTCGTGGCTCAGGCGGCGGCGTTCGGATTGATCAGATACTTCTCGCCTGTTGCCAGTTTTCCGTACGCCGCGATCGCGTCGAGGCTCAGCGCCTCTGCCAGTGAGATCTGCTTGGTGTACCGACTGGCGAACGTGGTCTTGATCCCCGCCGCTACTCGGTCTCTTAGCTTCTGCCCTGCCTCGAGCCCGATCTTCTGCAGGAACGGAGTGAGTAGCCAGCCACCGATACCCCAAGCCATGCCAAAGTTGCGGTTGAGCTGCGTCGGAGAGCGGTCGAGTCCACCGTAAATGTAGACCTGCTTGTGAGTCGTCGATCCGTAGCGATTGTAATCTTTCGCGGTCGCGTTCAGCGCCGCTTCCATGCAGGTGAGAATCTTGCCCGCTAGCGTTCCTCCGCCGGTGGCATCGAATGCGAGAGTGGCGCCCGTAGCCGAGAGGGCAGCGATCAGATCCTCCGTGAAGGTCGGAGCGCTCGAATTCACAACGTACTTCGCCCCGATCGTCCGTAGAATTTCGTCCTGCTCCGGTTTTCGGACGATGTTCACCAGGTCCACGCCGTCCTGGATGCACAGCTTGTTCAGCATCTGGCCGAGGTTGGATGCAGCAGCTGTGTGGACGAGAGCACTGTGGCCTTCCATACGCATGGTTTCGACCATCCCCAGTGCGGTAAGGGGATTGACGAAGCATGAGGCGCCTTCAGCCGGCGTAGTTCCATCGGGGAGTAACAAGCACAAGTGGGTGTTGACCGCCCGGTACTGTGAATACATCCCGCCACCGATGACCGCCACTGTCTTGCCCAGAAGGGCTCGAGCATCTTCAGAATCCCCCGCCGCAACGACGACACCGGCGCCTTCGTTGCCAGCCGGCAACGGTTGATCCAGGCGCGCCGCCACCCCCTTCATCAGGTGTTCGGGGATGTTCGCGGTCACGACCGGGTTGTCGGGCGGGCCCGACACCTGCGCCGTGTTCATCTCGGCAGGACCGAATAAGAGGCCGAGGTCCGACGGATTGATCGGGGACGCTTCCAAGCGAACCAGGACCTCATCGGGTCCCGGCTCCGGAATGTCGACGGTGGCAAGAGAGAGCTCGAGTTGGCCTCCCGCTTTGATGGTCGAGTGAAGCTGTAGCGCGGTGTTAGCCATATGGACATTGCCCCCTTTTTGACGTCGTGCGGACCCGTCTTCGAGGAGGTGTCACCATGGCAACTCTTCGGCAACGTCGCCGTCGTCACGGCACAACGAACCGTCACCATGTATCGCGTAGCGATGCAACTACCGCCTGAGGTTGTCCCAATTTGGTGGACTCGTCATCCAAGCTCGAAGTCTCACTCGACTTCTTCTGCGATACGGCAATCGGTCGTAGCGCGGGGTGCAGAGGGCACCGCTGTCGCAAACAATCACTTGTCCGGCAATCGGTTCGAACGCGGCGCGGAAGTGCTGCATCGATTTTAGAGCTACGACAGACTTGTTCTGGGGGTCGATACCAAAGGATCGAAATTGCTGAAGATCAAGAACTTGACGGGCGATGGTCACGACCAATATCTCGACACCGCCGACACGTACAACGGCACTAGGACCGAAACTACCACGCAGCCCTCGGATCATTGGCCCGTCGCCGATGAACCGGCCGTCGGCGATCGAAATGAGCTCCGCCTCGAGACTGAGTGGCCCACCGCCATAGCGCTGATCGGTCTTGCCACCCAGCGTAATGTGAACCCGCTCGCCGACGACGGCCGAACGCACTTGGTGCGCGACCTCGGGATCCACCATTGGGCCAAAACAGGCATTCGTCACACCCGCCTCGAGGAGTGCGCGCAGCAGCTCGGTCGAATCGCCATAGGCCCCAGCACCTGGATTGTCCGCATAGTCTGCAATGACCAGCGGCCCTTCCTTCGTTTCGTACGTAGTATTGTCGATCATTGCATTTGTAATGTATTGGGGGAGGAAGATGGTGTTGGCAAAGATACATCCTCCGGGCTGTCTCCATGCGGCGGCGAGGTGGTTTCCCCTTGTTTTTGTTCTGGTGATGTTCGTCGGAGCGGCAAGGCCTGCGTCCGCGGGCGGGCTGAAGAACGACAGCGGCGGTTGGATCATGCTGTTCGGCAGCGGCGCAGTCGATCCTACGAGTTCCCGACTGGGGCGCCTCCGTTGGTGGTTCGACTTGCAGCCTCGATTTACGGAGGATTCGGATTTCAACCAGCTGCTGGTCCGTCCTGGCCTTGGCTACACGTTTGGAAACGCCAGCCTGTGGCTCGGCTATGCCTACATCCTGACCGACCCGGCCGCGCGGGCTAGCTTCGAAGAGCATCGGATCTGGCAACAGCTGTTGTACTCTCGCCGTGTCCGTTCTCTTGGATTGCAAAGTCGAACCCGCCTGGAGCAGCGCTTCGTCGAGGGAGGTTCGGACACCGGGTGGCGCTTTCGCGAATTCGTCAAGGTCGCTCATCCGCTTGGCTTCGGAGGGCTCGGGCTTGCTGCGTACGACGAAGTGTTCTTCGATCTCAACGATACTGATTGGGGCGCTGATCCCGGGCTGGCACAGAACCGACTCTTCGCCGGCCTCTCATGGAAGCCGTCCGCGTCGAGCCGACTGACCATCGAGCTAGGATACTTGAATCAGTTCATACGCAACGAGAATCGCCGCGATCCGATGAACCACATCGCCTCGCTCAATTTTCTCTATTCCGCTCCCTGATCCTTGTCGTCGGTAAGGGGCAAGCACATTTTCAAGGTCGAAACGCCTGTTCAAACCCCTTCTCACGCGATACAGGGACCCCGACCGTCAATATTCCAGAGGGTTTGCGCACAACATGCCCGTGTATCGCCGACACAATCTCATTCACATCCACATCCCGAAAACCGCTGGCACGGCAATCGAGGAGTTCTTTCACGAAATCGGAGATATGGAGTGGGGGCTGCAGTCGTGGGTGGGACAGGAACGGAGAGACGGTCGCTGGTTCGAGTTTCAGCACCTGACCTACGAAGAACTGATGTCGTTTACGGGCTCACAGTACGACGCGTTTACGTCCTTCGCAGTCGTTCGGAATCCGTACCTCCGTCTGGTCTCCGACTATCTCTGGCACCGGGCACCGCCGCGGGCAACCTTCGATTCGCTGGATGCGTTCCTTCATTCCATTCCAAAGGATATGGATACGAACTGGAAAAAATACATCGCGAGGGCCGAACAGGCGGCAGCCAATGTTCTCATCCACGCTCGTCCCCAACACCAGTACGTCTTTGATGCGTCCGGGAAATGCCTGGTGGATGAAGTCCTGCGGTTTGAATCTCTCGAACACGACGTGGCTCGTTTCCTGAAGCCCTACGGGTTGAGCGACTCATTCATCAAACCGCGGCGAGCCAGGTCGATCCACCAGTACTTCGACCGCGCGCAGCTGGATCTCATCAACGAAATCTATGCCAAGGACTTCGAGCGATTGAACTACACGATGGAGTAGCAGACATGGCCGATCAGTTGCGCATCGATGCCGAGCACGGATCCATGGCGATTCTCGTACTCGCTTGTGCGTCCCCACCCTACGACAAGACGATCGAGACGATCCGGCAGACGTGGGGCAGCCTGAGAGTTCCAGGCATCGACGTCTATTACGTGTATGGCGTCCCGCATCCTGACGACGCGCACGACACACTACCGGACGCTCTTGCGCGCCCTTTGCCCGAAATCGCCGACGATGAGATCGCCCAGGTCGGAGACGTGTTGATCGCCGGCTGCGCCGATTCCGTTCAAAGACAGATTGACTGTCTGCTGCGAAAACGGCTCATCGCGTTCGAATACCTTTCCGGAGGCCAGCGGTACGATTGGGTCTACACTGTCTGTGCGACGAGCTATGTCGGTTTGGATAGACTGATGCGACATGCAACGAGTCTTCCCCGAAGACCCTTTGTCTTTGGGCCCATTAGCGTAGACCGGACCCAGGTCACGCCCTTTGTCAGTGGAGCCTCCATGCTGATGACGGTCGACGTCGCGGCCAAACTGGGGGATGCCAGAGATCAGATCTGCGATGAAAACCAATTTCGCCACATGGACGATGTCACGATTGGGCACTGGGTCGCGACTCATATGGGCGACTTGAGCCTCGAGAGTGTTGTGAACCACGTGAAGGAACGCCGCGTACTACCGTCTGACTACATCCTGATCGACGGCGGAGGAACAACGCGCGACTTCGTTGTTAAATCCCCAGAGTCGCACTTTCCGGCTCCCGATGCGTTTCACTATCACTTCAATAGCCAGCGGCCGGAGGACATGCGCCGTTTCCATGAGCGTTACACCGCCAAACTCGCAAGCGAGAGTCTCTGAATCCTTAGAAGGTGTAGCCGAACGCTTCGAGGTCCTCTCGGTAGTAATCGCCGACCAGGTCTCTGGTGAAACCTGAGTAGTATTGACGATAGTCCGGCACTCGAACGGAAGCGTTGCGACGCGGAAGCTCACCTGGAATCGCGTACTTTTTTGCGAAGGTGGACCAGTCGTTCTCGAGGTTCTCAAACCGCAGGATCGCAGGCAGCAGCGGCCGCCCCTGCTCGTCGCCAAGCCAGTAGACTTGAGGGAGGAACCAAAGGAGGCAATCATCAATCATGTTGCGCTCATTGAAAGCGATGCCGTTGTCCTCGAAGAAGGCGCGCGTCCGCAACTCTTCATCCCGGAAGGTCGAAATCGTCCAATCCTCAAAAGACTTGTGGAGATTGGAGAGATGAGGGTTCTTTTCTCCCTGGTCGTAGCGACGCTTTCGGAATAAGTACTCGGAAACCACTCGGTCAAACGGATTTCGAATCACGGCAAAGATCGGTCCACTGTCGCCCTTCTCACGGATCCAGGAAGCGGCCGTTCGGTGTCCGGCGTTGACTACGTGGTGACCGGCCGCGGCAATGATACTGTTGCCTGCATTTTTGCTCACGTGAATGAAGACCGGCCGCGATTCAACCGGCTCGGCCGCTCCGGCACCCTCTCGACTCGTCCGGTGTTCTTCGAAAGTGCTTCGACAGTCCTCGATGTACTCGAGTTGCGATCCGCGCTTCAGGTAGTCATTCACTCGATAGGTAGCCGTCTGACTCTGGGATCGGACTTTTTCGGCCAGACGATACTGACTCTCAAAACTTTCATCGAGGTCTTCGATCGCGCAGTCGAATCCCATGAGCCTGTTCATACTGCGCAAGAAGGCCGTCTTGAGCTCGTGGACATCCGTGCGAGATTCAATCTCGGGTAATCGACATTGGACGGCGGAGCTTGGCAATGACGACCAGAACTGCATCAGCATGTATCTCGTCGGTATGGATCGCCAATCCGGAGCTTCTCGCAAATAGCGCTCAACTCTCCGTCTTTCATCGGGGCCGCATTTGGCGTTGAAGAATCGCTGTTCGAGGATGCGAAGGAGGATGTCGCTGTGCCCCCTGGATGCCAAATGAAGGATGAAAGGATGCTTGGTGCAGTAATCAGCATCACCCAACAGCCACGAATGTCGACTGGCACTCGGGGCTTCGAGACCAGAGCTCAAGCAGTTCTTACCGTGAGAAGTGCGATGCGAGTGCACGCCAAGCTGCGTTGAGGGTCGGCGCCGGACCACGCTCTTCACATGATCGGAGAGGTGCTTTCTACTCTGGCTTAGAGTCTCGAGTGTTCGTTCATGACGGTACTGGTACGAAACCACGTTCAGCCAGGGGAACTGAATCTGGGCGATCTCCCCGGAAACGGATTCCAGAAGCTCCTGAATACTTCCCCAGGATTGTAGGTAGAGGAACTCGTCGACGTCGAGAACGAGAATCCAGTCCTCTTGAATGAAAGGCAAATGGGCATTGTAGCACCGGATTTGCCAGCCTGGCTCGAGCGAGTTGAAGTGAAAGATCTCAACTTTGGATCGGAATCTCGACCCTTCGAAGAATCGCTGGATGGCTGGGAAGTCGTCATCCGTACTGACGTAGTACACACGCTCGATTCCGAGCGCCAGGTGATACTCGAGCCACTCCTCGGTAAAGGGTTTCTCGTTTCTGGCGATACAAAGTAGTGCCGTCGTTGTCATGGCTCACCAAGAAGGGCACCCACCCGAGGCCGCTCCGCAATCCCGCAGATTCATCTGAGAGCGACGGTCGAGGTCAGGTATCCACCTAGTCCAATAGCGGCCACGTTTCACCTGAACGCGACAGAGTCAAGACCGAAAAAGGCCGCCCCGCCACCGGCGCCGAAGGCCCCTTTGACAGCTCGCCACCGTTCCCCCATGGCTTTTTCCTCTTGATAGAAGGGGACCTGACTTGCTACCCGACAAAAAAACGTCGGCGACTTCCCGCCGCAGCATTTTTTTCCGGAAACTGGCCGCTCAATCTCCAACGAACAACCTGTTGAAGGGCCTTCGAAAGAGCGTACGTTCGACCATCACTGAACGATGGAGTCTCAACGCATGGCCCGATCCACCTCGCCCAAAGCATCCCACGCCCTCGCTGCTGCCCTCCTGCTGACCGCGACGCTCGCCTCGAGCGGCTGCACTTCGAGCGGTGCCAGCGAACAGGCTCCGCGACGGACTCTGTTCCAGGTGTCGACCCTCGGCGCGCTGGCGCGCGGACTCTACGACGGCGACCTGCCAGTAAGTGAGTTGGCGGAGCGCGGAGACTTCGGCCTCGGCACCTTTGATCGACTCGAAGGAGAAATGATCGTTCTCGACGGTGTGATCTACCAAGTACCGATCAGCGGAGTCCCGCGGCTCGCTTCCTCGACGACAACCACCCCATTTGCCGCGGTCACTCACTTTTTCGCCGACGAAGTTTTTGTCCTCGATGGCGCAGCTGACTACGAAGATCTCAGGAATCAACTCGACGGTCACCTATCGACCGCGAATGTCCCCGTGGCCATCAAGATAAGCGGCCGCTTTCCCGAACTAAAAGTGCGCAGCGTACCGGCCCAACAGGTCCCCTTCCCGCCGTTGTCGGAGGCAATCGAGTTCCAAACCGTGTTCGACCTAGCCGACGTAAGAGGGACGATGGTCGGATTTCGCACGCCAGAGTATCTGTCAGACTTGAACGCTGCCGGACACCATTTCCACTTCATCACCGACGACCGGGCGGCGGGCGGTCATGTTCTCGACGGCAACTTCGGCTCCGTACAGGTCGAGCTACAGTACCTGCGCGACTTCGACATGTGGCTGCCTCCAGCAAGTGCCAGCTTCGATTCGGCCGAGCTCGATCCCGCAAAGTGCGACTCTTGAGGACCAGCGACGCCTTCCTGGTCGGGCTCTCAAACTTGGGCTTACACTTTTCCCGGAATCTCAAATCGCGAGTCCCCGCCCGGTTTGGAAGACCGCCCGAGTCCGGCAGCCTACATGTCGCGCCGCCACTCGTCGTGGATCCCGTAGCAGCCAACGCAAGCAGGCGGCACATCGTCGTCGTTCGACAACAGCCCTCGCCTCGTTTCGGTCCACAAGTCGGTGTTCATCACCTCCGTTACCGGCATGTCGAAGATGCTCCTTTCCGTGCACGAAGCGTGGCTGCTGCAGAGGCCCAATTTGCCGTCGGCATCAACCACAAAGAGATACCACGGCATGCGGCATTGCTTCATCTTGGAGGTGACCGCGTCGGGAACCGGGGCGGGCCAGAACATCGCGACGTCGGGATAGGTCCGCTTCATCCGTTCTTTGACCTCCGCGTAGAGATCAGCATCGCGTTCGTGGATCGGTCTCGTCTCGGTGCCTCTTGGCATCGGACTCACCGGGAGTATGGGTTCGCTGGCCTGGTGGTCGACGTGCGGGTAGACGTTCTGAAAAAAAACGCGGCCACAGCCGGACTGCCTCGCGAGCCGCAGCACCCCTTCGATACGGTCCGCGTCCTCGAGATGCTCACGGCCGATGACCATCAAGAGTTTAGTGAATGCCATCGAAGCAGCCCGCTCGACAATCGCGTCGAGCGCCGCAGCGTTCTCCTCGTAGTAGGAGATGTTGATCATATCGATTCCGGCGACCTGCAGGGCATCGATGGAGCGCGGCAGTAAGAGTCCGTTGGTATTGATGCTGACGAGGTGGCGACGCGACTTGATCATTCGCACTACGTCCACGACGTGAGGATGCAGTAGCGGCTCGCCCCCTGTGAGCATGACGTACAAACAGCGCCGAGCCACGGGGTGCTCGAGCAGCCGAGCCACTCCGTCGAGATCGGCCTCGTGCTCGCGCCAAGCGCGCTTGTTCAGCACGTCTCCGACGATGCAGAACCGGCACGACATGTTGCACCGCCGGGTCAAGCTGATCGTCATGAAAACGGGAGACGCCGTCGTCGGCTCGATACGAACCTGGTGCTTCGAGCACTTGTATCGAACGTAGTTTCGAACTTTCTCAGTCGGCGTGAGCAGCCAGACGTTTCGCCGGAGGAAGTTGAGATAGCAGCGTGCTTTGAGACTGAGCATCGAGGCTCATGCTCTACGACCCAGGAACGCCGCAGACAAGGACAATCACTCAATCGTGTGCTGAGCCGATCCTTCGCTATCCGGGATGATCATTCAATCGATCGCAACCCGGCGAAACGTGTTGACGTAGTCGATCACCAGAGCCGGATGCATCGCCCATTCGGCAAACGCATGCGTGCCCGGCGCGCCGATCCGCGCTTTCACCGCCGGAGTCATGGCCTGGAAAGCCGGCTCCGGATCATCGGAGTCGAGCTCGTAGAAGTGCATGTAACGCGGTTCGCCACCGCTGGCGTTTTCGTAAGGGGTGATCATTGTGAACGAAGGTGGCGCCGCAGCGGCGATATCGTGGATGTGGACGAAGTCGGCCCAATCGCGCAACTCCTGCGCTTGATCGGGGCTCTTGGGACTGATGAGCACGAGTTCTAGGCCGCGTGTCGGCAGCCCGTTCAACGTCCCCTGCCCGGGTCGTTCGGTGCGCAAAAAGTGCAGCCCGCGGACGCCATCGGGAGTCGGTGGAGCCACGAAGCTCGCACCCACCTCATAGACGGCGAGGAGCATGAACTCATCGAGTCGGCGCGGCAAATCCGCTCGAGAGGGCACACAATTCTGCCAGCATGAGGCCCTCTCTACGCCCGGAAACGATAGAATCTCCGGGACCCGATCGCAGCCATAGGCATCGAGCGCGACATCCGACATCTCGAGGTAAAGCCCAGCGGTGACGCGGCCTTCCATGTCGGCAAGGTATATCCCCGACCCAATGGCACCGCCAACCATTCGTTCCGATGCTAGACAAAGAAGTCCACATCCGCGGAGCTGGCGCGGTCCTCCACGCCACTACGAGCGCGGCTGCGAGGCTCTCCGATCGCCGCAAAGTGCAACAATCATAGTAAGTTAGTCGGCTTGAGGCACGAAGCGCCCTCAGACTCGTGGCACCCGGAGCAGGCCACTTGTCTCACAACCTGCCGCCCCTCTGGTATAGCCGCGCATCCCCCTCGACGGTGTGATAGGGTCGTACACGTCAACAGACTTAGCGGGGACCTCTCACTCGAATCCGGCCGATTTGGCCCGGCACGACTTGGTCGCCTCCACTGAGCCCAGCTCGTAGGAGTGCCATGTCCCTCACCCTAATACCCCCAGGGGTAACCGCCCACGGTGTCACTGAGAAGCCCATCCTTGGGGACGGCGCGGCCCAGCCAGCAACCCCGCCATTTCGCAGAAACACAGAGGGGCTCGCAACAGCGATCGTCTATTGCGAAGGCAACTTCGGCAAGCTCGATGGGAAGACCGCGAACGGGCTGGTTCGCCACTCGGAGATGTACAAGATCCTCGCGGTGATCGACAGCGAGAAGGCCGGGCTCGACGCCGGAATGGTACTCGACAACGATCCCAAGGCAATTCCGATCTGCCGCGACCTCGAAGACGCGTTAGCGCATGCGACAGGTGTTCCCGATTACTTCATCTTTGGCATGGCTCCATCGAGTGGCATGTTGTCGCCGGTCGAACGCCGGCTGATGCTGAAAGCCATCAACCTCGGAATGAATCTCGTAAACGGCCTGCATCAGTTTCTAAACGACGACCCGGAGTTCGCAGCAGCGAGCAAAGCGAATTTCGTCGAAATTCTCGACGTCCGAAAACCACGAGACAAAGCGGATCTGAGAATGTTCAGCGGTCGCATCGCGGAGGTTACGTGTCCTCGTATCGCCGTACTGGGTACAGATGGTGCGATCGGCAAACGCACGACGGCTACGATTTTGACGCGCGCGCTCAACGATCGAGGCGTAAAGACGGTGTTGGTTGGCACCGGGCAAACCGGTCTCATCCAGGGAGCCCGCTTCGGTATCGCACTCGACGCGATCCCGTCGCAGTTTTGTTCCGGCGAAATGGAAGCCACCATGATCGAAGCGTTCGAGGCTGAAAACCCCGACGTCATCATCATCGAGGGACAAGGCGCCCTGAGCCACCCCGCCTACCTGACATCGACGTTCATCCTCCGCGGCAGTTGCCCCGATGGCGTCGTGCTGCAACACGCTCCGGGACGGACCATGCTCGGGGATTTCAAGCTGCTCCCGATGCCGACCCCGGAGAGCGAAATCAACCTAATCCAAACCTTCGCGGACACAAAGGTGATCGGACTCTGCATCAATCACGAGAACATGACCGAGGCCGAAGTCGACGCGGCCATCGTCCAATATGAGCGAGAGCTCGGAATCCCTGCGACCGATGCCCTGACTCGCTCGCCAGCAAGACTGGTCGACATGGTGTTCGCTGCCTTCCCCGCCCTCGAGGAGAACCTGATCGCCGCCAGACAATGACCGCGCCGCGATTGGAGGTCGATCTCGAAAAGATTGAGCACAACGCTCACGCCCTGGTCGTCAAGTTGGCCAGACGCGGTATTTCCGTCACGGCCGTCACCAAAGCGACTCTAGGCGCGCCAGAGATCGTGGAGGCGCTGTGTCGCGCCGGCGTCACGGCGTTTGCAGACTCCCGCATCGAGAACATCGAGACATTACGGGAGGCAGGCACCTCCACAACGATGACCTTGCTCCGCACTCCGATGCTCAGCCAAGTGCAAAGAGTCGTAAAAAGCGCCGACGTAAGCTGCAATACGGAGATCGACGTGATCCGTGAGCTTTCATTAGAATCAGGCAGAACCGGTCGCACTCACGGCATCATTCTCATGGTAGAACTCGGCGACCTTCGCGAGGGCATCATGCCGGGCGATCTCAAGAGAATTGCGCGAGATACACTGAAGCTCCCAAACCTCGTCCTTGCGGGAATCGGCGCCAACCTCGCCTGCTGCAGCGGAATCGTGCCGGACGATAGAAACATGAGCGAGCTATCGATCCTCGCGGATTCCATCGACGACACCTTCGGCGGCACCCTCGATATCGTCACCGGTGGCAATTCGGCCAACCTACAATGGGCACTCGATAGTCCAGACACGGGCAGAATCAACGATCTGAGACTAGGAGAGTCAATCCTGCTGGGACGCGAGCCTCTCCACCGGCAGCCAATCGACGGGCTCCATACGGATGCGATTACCCTCGTCGCCGAGGTGATCGAGTCTAAGATGAAGCCATCGCTTCCGTGGGGCGAAGTCGCCCAAGCAGCTTTCGGCGAGCCGACACCCCAAACAGACCGGGGCGAAGTGGCGAGAACGATTTTCGCGGTCGGGCGCCAGGACATCGACCCGCTCGGTCTCGTGCCGCCGGATGGGATCGACCTCCTCGGGGCCAGCAGTGATCACCTCATCACGAATTCCGGCAGCAAGCGCTTGGCAATCGGCACAGAGAGAACTTTTCAGGTCAACTACAGTGCTCTCGTTCGCGCGATGACCTCCCCTTTCGTCAGCAAGGCCTTTATCGCCGCGGACTACAAGAAACCAGCGCCGTCCATCCCCGGACAATAGGCCGAAGCGTGCAATCAAGTTCTACAACCAACCAAACTTCGCTCGTGAGACGGCCGGTGTCGGCCGCCCCGTCGCCCAACGCAGTGCGTCAATGGAAGACGGCAGCGGCGAGTCTCAGTTTGACAAGCTGCCCTCAGGCGCGGAGCATAGTAGTCATACTTGAGCGCTTGCCCCGGGCACCGGGAGTACAGCGGCTCCTCACTCGAGCAGCTTGCGAGCCTGACCGGGAGCCCCTCGCTCCCCAAAACCGCGGCGGTACAACCCGCCCTGTGCGAGCGACCGGATGCGTGACCTCACGCTTCGAAACCCCGCCTTCGGAGAGACGAAATGTGGCAGCGTTTGGGACCGGCGATCAAGTATTACTCGCGAATCCTATGGCACGGCGTAGCCGGGCAGGATAAACCAAGCGAAGCGGACGATTCCACCAAGGCTCAAGGACCGAGTTCGCGCTCGGGGTTTTGGAAGGAGTTTCGCGAAGGACAGCGTGAAGCCGACGCGCGAGGAAGTAAACGGGACTCGTGACCGTGCAGACGGCGGCCACATGTCAATTGGGCGAATAACGAAAGGAGAACAGATCATGGGCGACAAATCACCAAAATCTGTGGACCGAAAAGCGAAGCAGAAGCAGGCGAAGACCACTTCCGACAAGAACAAGAGGCGGCAAGAAACGGCTGCCAAGCAAGTCATCAAGAAGGGCTAGATCGGGGATGCAGATGAGTACGCCTGACCCGGCCGAAGCCGTTTTACGGAAGCATCTCCGCAACCACCTCGGCGCGCACATGGCTTCGTTGGGATACAAGACAACTCGCTCGGCGACTGACACGGTCACGACGCCCGAGATCGTTCGGCGGAACCCGGTCCGCGGCCGCATCGCCTACGGCGAGACGTTATTGTCGAGCGACTTCGTCAGTCGAGAATGCCACGAGCGACTACAACTCTTTTCAAAGCGAAGAACTCGACGGCGGAGTTCGATCCTCTTCTTTATCGCCGTCGGGGAGAAGCACCGCGACGAGGTCGAGAGCCTTCTCGGAAAATTGGGGATCGTCAGTGCATCAAAAGGCGGACACGTCCACGTCGTGTTGATCCCGGCTGCAAAATAAAGAGAGAGCATCGTGGCAGATTCACCTCGAGCTTCTCGTCGGACGTGTTCAATTCGTCGTTGAGCGCGACACCCACGCGATAGCCGTTGCAGGCGCGCAGCCCGATCGGTACGGGCGCCTGCATCAGAACCCGCAGTTTTTCCGCAAATTGCGGCAGCCGAGTAGTCTCGTTCTCGAAAAGCGAGTGTGGTAAAACCGCAAAAATGTCCTATTTACGGAGAACGCGTCTATGAAAATCTCACTCGTCCTTGCTCTGGCTTCGGCGATCGCTTTCAGCAATGCGGCCCTCGGCCAAAATGTAGCGCAGCAGCTCAGCGCTATCATCGCTGAAAAATCTAATCGCACCCCTGCCGAGCGCAAGCTCGACTCTCAGCTGCTCTACCTCTCACGTGAGAGCGTTGGACAGGCTGCCGTATCGGGAGCGCCTGGTGTCGAGTCACGGGTCGCAATCGAGGACGACGGACAGGTCGTGGTCGATATTTCTGCGAGCCCGAGCGCGGACTTGAGCCAGGCAATTGAGAATACCGGTGGCAGGGTGATTTATGAGTCACCCCGATGGAATTCGGTCCGGGCCAGCTTGCCGCCCGGAGCGCTCGCCGGCATAGCTGCTCGCTCGGATGTGCGGCGTGTGGCAAAGGGGTCCAATCCGATTGCCCACACGGGCCCGGTCAACAGCGAGGGCGACCCGGCGCATCGCGCCGACTTTGCGAGAACCAATTTTGGCGTCGATGGCAGTGGCGTCAAAGTGGGCATCATCTCCGACAGCGTCGATTTCTTCATGGACTCGATCAACAACGGCGAATTGCCCGCCTCATTTACGATCTTGCCGGGACGCGATGGCATCGAAGCAGGCAGCACTGGCGAAGGCACCGCCATGTCGGAGATCGTCCACGACCTGGCCCCGGGCGCCGAGCTGTTTTTTGCCTCTGCTTCGGGTGGTAAGGCGTTCTTCGCAGACTCCATCTTGCTGCTGCGCGCCGCCGGCTGCGACATCATCGTCGACGACATTTCGTACCCGGATGAGTGTCAGTTTCAAGACGACGAAGTCGGACAGGCCGTGAACGAAGTGGTCGACGACGGGGCCCTCTACTTCTCCTCCTCTGGCAACGAGGGCAGTCTATTCAAGAACACGTCGTCAACATGGGAAGGCGACTACGTCGACGACGGACCCGCCGCGGCCCCACTTCCGAACGGCCGAGTGCACAGCTTCGGGATTCAGGCATTCAACCGACTCACCGACGGTGAGTCCCAGGTAACGTTTCAGTGGAGCGACGAAGCCAACTCATCCGCCAACGACTACGACCTTTACGTTCTCAATGCCGCCGGCACCATGATTGTCACCTCATCGACGGACATCCAAGATGGTACACAGAAGCCCTTCGAGTTGGTGGATATGGTTCAACCCGGCGAGCGTGTCGTCGTCTGGAAGGACGATGCCGCGGAGGATCGCTATCTCCGACTCACAGCGACGCAGAGTAAACTCGAGATCGCCACCGCAGGCCAAACCATCGGTCATGCCAGCACCGCCAATTGCATTACAGTCGCCGCCTCCGACGCCGGCCTCGCGGCACCCGGACCGTTCACTCCGGCATCCCCGCTGGAAGACAGCTCATCGGATGGCCCGCGAAAGATGTTCTACTTCCCGGACGGCACACCCATCACTCCAGGAGACTTCCTGTCCACCGGTGGTTTGACCCTACTAAAGCCCGACATTACCGCCGCCGACGGTGTCTCCACGTCGGTGCCCGGCTTTGATCCGTTTTTCGGAACGAGTGCCGCGGCACCGCATGCTGCCGCCATCGCAGCTCTCGTCCTGAGTCGCAGTGGAGGCCTTGCGGCGACGGCCACCAACGCCAGTACCAGTGGCGCCATTTCGCCGCCGACCCTGTCGAATTCGCGAGTCCGCCAAATCCTCGAGATGAGTACGATCGACATCGAGCAACCGGGCCGCGAGATCAACAGCGGCTTTGGTATCCTGATGGCCGATACGGCCCTCGCCAACACCCCGGCAGGCGTACCGGCCGCAGCGGCGCCGGCAGTATCCTTCTTCGGTCTGGCCGTCATCATTCTTGCCCTGCTGGTGATCTCGTTGGTCGGGTTGTCACGCAGTCGATCAACGATCGGCGCCCGGACCCGTTGAGCCACCCGCAATACACTATTTCCTAAGCGAAAAACCTTGGGCACGTTGAGTCGGCAACGAGTCGGGCGGCTGGGAGACGCGCCAAACTCAACCAACCAACACTTGGGGAGAGCCATGCCATCCATGCTGCGCTGCATTATCATTGCCGCCATCTTTATCCACCAGGTTGCCGGCGCACAGACGGTCGTGCAGCAGCTGAACACGATCATCGCCGAGAAAGCGTCGCGCACGCCGGCGGAGCGAAAGATCGATTCCCAGCTCCTTTATCTGGCGCGAGAGCGCGCGGGTCAGGCTGCAGTGTCCGGCGTACCCGGGCTCCGATCGCGCGTGGCGGTCGCATCGGACGGTCTCGTCGTCGTGGACATCTCGGCGACCCCGAGTGTGGAACTGAGCCAGGCGATCACCGACGCTGGGGGGGCCGTGTTCTACGAGTCGCCGCGCTGGAAGTCGGTGCGCGCCAGTCTGCCGCCGACGGCGCTGGTGAGCATTGCCGCCCGTGCGGATGTCGAACACGTAGCCAAGGGGGCGCACCCCAACGCGCATACCGGCCCAGTCACCAGTGAGGGCGACCCGGCACACAACGCCGACACGGCAAGGAGCGACTTCGGAGTCGACGGCAGCGGCATCAAGGTCGGCATCATCTCCGACAGCGTCGACTTCTACATGGACTCCATCTCCGATGGTGAGTTGCCGGCTTCGTTCACGATCCTACCGGGCCGCGACGGCATCGAAGCGGGCAGTACCGGTGAGGGAACGGCGATGTCCGAGATCGTCCACGACTTGGCGCCGGGCGCCGAGCTGTTCTTCGCCTCCGCATCGGGTGGCAAAGCGTTCTTCGCCGATTCAATCCTGATGCTGCGCGCAGCGGGTTGCGACGTCATCGTCGACGACATTTCGTACCCGAACGAGTGCCAGTTCCAAGACGACGAAATCGGTCAGGCTGTGAATGAGGTCGTCGAGGATGGCGCGTTGTATTTTTCATCCTCAGGGAACGAAGGCAGCCTCTTGAAAGGAACCTCGACGACTTGGGAAGGCGACTTCGTCGACGGCGGAGCGGCCGGCGACCCCCTGCCCTTCAATGGCCGCGTGCACAGCTTCGGCACGCAGAATTTCAATACCCTCACCGAAGGCGAGTCCGACGTCGAGTTCCAATGGAGCGACGAAGCCAACACTTCCGCCAACGACTACGACCTGTTCGTACTCAACGAAGCCGGCACGATCATCGTCACTTCATCGACGGACATCCAGGACGGCACACAAAAACCGTTCGAGAGCGTCGGCGCGGTTCAGCCCGGAGAGCAGGTGCTCATCTGGAAGGACGATGAAGCCGCCGACCGCTACCTTCGAATCGTCGCCACGCAGAGCAAGCTAGAGTTCGCCACAGCGGGCCAGACCATCGGTCACGCCAGCACGGACAAGTGCATTACGGTCGCCGCTTCCGACGCCTCTCTCGCAGCCCCGGGTCCGTTCACCACCGCTTCACTCCTAGAGGACAGCTCCTCCGACGGCCCGCGCAAGATGTTCTACCTCCCGGACGGTACTCCGATCACTCCCGGCAACTTTCTTGCCAGCGGCGGTCTGACTCTACAGAAGCCCGACATCACGGCCGCGGACGGTGTGTCCACTTCTGTTCCCGGCTTTGATCCGTTCTTCGGAACCAGCGCCGCAGCACCGCATGCCGCGGCGATCGCTGCCTTGGTCTGGAGCCAGCAACCGGACCTCGACAATGCGTCGATCCGCTCCATCCTCGAAACCAGCACCATCGACATCGAAGCTCCTGGCCGTGAGATCAACAGCGGCTTCGGCATCCTCATGGCCGACCTCGCCTTGGCCTCGGCGCCAACCGCCACGCCGACTGACACGGCCGCCCCGGCGCCGACCGCCACGCCGACCGACACCACTGCGCCGGCGCCGACTGACACGGCCGCCCCGGCAGCGACGCCAACCGGCAGCGTCGTAGCAACCACAACCGCAGAAGCAACTGCGACAGTGACCACCGACGACACTCCGACACCGGTAATAACCCAAGAATCTACCAACACACCAACTCCAGTCGCGGCTGTGTGTGTCGGCGACTGCGACGGGAACGGCCGTATCGCGATCAGCGAACTGGTGCGCGGCGTCAACATCGCTCTCGGCAACGCGGCGCTTTCTCTATGCACTTCCTTGGACTCTGACAACAATGGCCGGATCGCGATCAACGAGTTGGTTCGCGCTGTCCGCTTTGCCCTGTCCGGCTGTCCGAACTAAAGGCTCACACGGGACGGGGATGGCTCACACGGGGCGTTGCTAGTTTGCTATTCGTCTCCGACAACTTCGGGACTCTAGCGCGTGAGATTCAAAGATGTTGTGGTTCGCATCGTAATTCCTTACGCATCTGGGCAGCGTGTGACCCTCCCTGCTTCCGTCGTTGCGGTTGAGGGACGGAGTAGTCGAGTCCGTGCGAAAGAGCGGTAGCGAATGAACCGGATACGAGATTGTAAGCCCTGGCGGTGGATGCGGGTGTTGGTGCTCGGCGGTGTCGCTTGGATTGCGTGCTTACCAGCGGCAGCGCAGTTTTGCGTTGGCGACTGCAATGCCGACCGGCGAGTGACCGCGAACGAGTTAGTGAGTATTCTGAGGTCGGAGTGCCCTTCTCTTGCAGCGGAGCAAGAGCAAACGATCGGCGCGGAGATCGAGTCGGCGATCGCCAACGTTTTTGGCGGCTGCGCGACGCTGCCGGTTGATTGGGAGGTGGCCTTCGACGCCAGCGAAACCGGCTACATGATGAGCGGCTGGGGAATCGGCGACGGCTCTCTTTGGGTGGTCGGCGGCCAGCTGCTCGACGGCGCCATCCTGCGCTACGAACTCGGCAGGTGGACGCAGTTGGAACTCGGGTTCGAAGTACCTCTACTGAACTGGGTGCACGGCGTCTCGGACGCCGACGTCTTCGCCGGTGGAAACGACGGCAAGATCCTTCATTTTGACGGAGAGTCGTGGACCGAACAGGAGACCCCCGTGGTCGACCCGGTCTGGGGCATCTGGGCAGTCGCTCCTGACGATGTCTGGGCCGTCGGAGGAGAGCCGGTTTTCGGCACCACACCTTTCGTCCTCCATTACGACGGCCGACGATGGTCGCACGCGCCCATCCCAACCATCCAGCGTCCCGGAGTCGCTGCCTTCTTCAAGGTTTGGGCTTCCGGGGCCGAAGACGTCTATGCCGTCGGCCAAAACGGGGTGGTCCTGCATTGGGACGGTGCCACTTTCACCGAGTTGGGAGTTGGCATCAGTCAGGACCTCATCGGCATCTGGGGCACCGGGCCAACGGACATCACGGTGGTCGGCGGCCGCGGCACCGCGGAAATCGCCCACTACGACGGAACGAGTTGGACGCGCGCACCGGCTTCTTCTCTTGGCGGTCTGAATGGTGTTTGGACGCGCCGCGGTGATGTCGTCCATGTAGTCGGGGTCCGGGGAACCGCGTTGCGCGTCGATCCGCAAACGCTCGAGATCCTCGGACAGGATCCGGTGCCGACGACCCTTGAACTGCACGCGATTTTCGGTGACGAAAGCGGTCACATCCTCGCTTTCGGTGCCAATTTTTCGATACCCGAACAGGGAGTCGTTTTGATCAGGGAGTTATCTGATGATGACTAGTGGCGTTTCGACAATCAGGAACTGTCGTCTGTCCCGCACCTTAGTGAGCCTGCTGGCCGTGTCGGTTCTTGTCGCAAACGGTTGCGGCGACGATGACGACGGCGAACCACGAGCCACAGCGACTCCAACCCATGCGATACCCGCGACGCCAACCCTCACGTCGACACGGACCTCCACGGCGACGCCATCGCTGACTTCCACGACAACGGCTACGGCGACGGCAACGGCGACCCTGGTCTCTATCGACACCCCGCCCGCGACCGCGTCCAGTACGCCGACACATACGCCGCCGAACACTTTCACGCCGACAGGAACCTCAGTACCAACGCCATCGCCTAGCGAGACGCCCACCGCTTCGCCTACCGCGGAGCTGGGAATCTTCGGCGATCTCGGCGATCCGTTGCCACAGGCGAGCGCCGAACAACTCGCGACGTTCGAACGTGGCCGTCAGATCGCTTCCCGGGTATTCAACAAGGAGGACGGGTTGGGCCCGGACTTCAACGTCGTCTCTTGCAATGCGTGCCACGAGAAACCGGTGGCCGGGGGAAGCGCGGGTCACTACCGCGACTTTCTCCTGGTGCGCGCCGTCCTCGAAGACGGTTCTTCGATTCCTGTCGGGGTCAACGGGGTCCAACCGCAATTCACTCTCGGCCCAGGCGGCCGTAGGCCAACCGATCCTTCAACCAATCTGGAGGCCACGCGCAATCCCATCCCGTTCTTTGGAGTCGGCCTTCTCGCAGAGCTGCCGGAGTTCGAGATCCTGCGGCACGAGGACCCGGACGATGCCGACGAAGACGGCATCAGCGGGCGGGCCAATTACGATCGGGGGTTCGTCGGCCGCTTCGGTCGCAAGGCCCAGACCGTGTCGATCGAGGGATTCATCCGCGGGCCGCTGTTCAACCACCTCGGTCTCACGACCGACCCTCTTACCGATGAGATGAAGGCGTTGCTGCCGGTTCCGAGCGCGCCATTCGATGACAGTGCAAACTTGCTTTCGCCGCTGACCGAGTTCTTCGTCAAGGCGGCGTACGCGCAAGTCGCGGCTCCGGAAGAACCGACAGTCGATGAAGACGGCGTGCCTGACCCCGAACTGTCGTCGCAAGACCTCTTCGATCTCGTCTCTTTCGCGATGCTCCTCGCCGCGCCGCGGCCCGATCCACCGACCGTCCTCAGCGAGGCCGGTGCGCAACGCTTCGCAGACCTCGGCTGTGCCGCATGCCACATCCCCGCTTTGGAGGGGCCGCGTGGTCCCGTGCCAGCCTACTCGGACCTACTACTTCACGACATGGGTGAAGAGTTGGCTGACCACATGGAGATGGGGCTGGCCGGAGGAGCAGAGTTTCGCACTCAACCCCTGTGGGGTGTCGCTGCGGTCGCACCGTACCTGCATGATGGCAGAGCCGACACTCTCGACGACGCGATTCGGCTGCACGGCGGCGAGTCCGCGGCGTCGCGAGACGCGTACGCCGACTTGGACCAGGAGGCACAGGCCGAAGTCATTGCGTTCCTCGAATCACTCGGTGGGGCCAATCAGCGAAGCAACGGCTTGTTGCCCCCCAACGCGCCGATCCCACAAGTCGGCGTTCTTGCCGGACCCGACCGGGCGCTGACCGCTGAAGAAGTGCTACTGTTCGATCGCGGTCGAGCCGTGTTCGACCGCGACCTTCCCATTGGCGGAGGCATGGGGCCCACGTTCAACGGCGACTCGTGTCGGGCTTGCCACTTCCTTCCCGTCATCGGCGGAGCGGGACCAGCCGACGTCGACGTAATCCGCCACGGACGTCTCGACAACGGTCTCTTCACCGCACCTGAGCGAGGAACCATTGCCCCACGTCATTCGACGGCGAATGCTCGACCGTCGATCGACGAGACCGCGAACGTGTTCGAGACCCGCCAAACACCGCCGCTCTTCGGTCTTGGTTTTCTCGAGAGCATTCCCGCAGCAGACATCCTGGCAAACGAAGACTGCGACAACCCGGACCCGGAAGCCGTGTCGGGATGCGCGCACATCCTCACCTCCGGCGAACTCGGCCGCCTCGGGTGGAAGGCCAACGTCCCCAGCTTGGCGGAGTTCGCCCGCGACGCGATGTCGAACGAACTCGGCATCACGGTTCCGGACGTTGGCGACCTCAGCTTTGGCACGTTGCAGGACGCGGACGCCTCCCCCGACCCCGAAATCACAGAAGGAGACCTCGATGCGTTGGTCTTCTTCATGCAACGCCTGGCCCCTCCGAAACGTCGCAACCAGGACTCCGAAGCGGAAGCGGCGGGAGAGGTATTGTTCGAGGCGGTTGGTTGCAGCGATTGCCATGTCACCGACTTCGTCAGCCCTTCGGGCGCCGTACCTTATACCGACCTCCTCTTGCACCAAGTGGCTCCAGACGGTGACGTCGGCATCGTCGACGGCGGCGCCGCTCTACTCGAGATCCGTACGCCGCCGCTGTGGGGACTCTCTCTGACACCTCCTTACATGCACGACGGCCGCGCATTCACAGTCGAAGAGGCAATCGCCCGCCACGAAGGGGAAGCAACGCGCTCGCGGCTGCAATTCGAGATGCTGACGGACGAAGATCGCGGCAACCTCCTCGCCTTCATCGAGTCCCTATGAGGCGGGTCGGCTGCTCCTAGTCCGTCGGGGCGCCGCGTAGAGAATATCCGTGACGGTCTCTTCTGAGATTCTGCAAGCAGCGACGTGGCTGACCGCTGCTGCCTTCACCGGCTATCTGCTATGCATCGCGACTTTGCGGCTCGTGGCCTGGACATCCGAGCGCGCCGACAGTCCGATCGGCAAGTGGGTAGCGACCGATCTGCGCTCCCCGTTGCGACTGCTCGTACCATCACTTTTCGTCCGCGGCGCAGCCCGCACCATGCAATTGCCGGAAGAACCCTGGGTTGGGATTGTTCTTCACGCGACCACCATCGTCGTGATCATCGCCACCGGCTGGCTGCTGATTGCGGCAACTGGTGTCCTCGAAGCGGTGGTCGAGGCAAACTTCGACATTTCGAAGAGTGACAACCTGCGCGAACGCCGAGTTCAAACGAAGTTCCTCGTCTTCCGGCGCGTCGTAGTCGTGGTACTCGGCACAATCACCTTTGGCGCGGTGCTCCTGACCTTCCCCGCAGCGAGCAGCCTGGGCGCCGGAATCTTCGCATCGGCAGGTATCGCGGGCATCGCGGTGGGAATGGCCGCCCGACCAACTTTGGAAGCCCTGCTCGCGAGTATGCAGCTCGCGGTGACCGAGCCGATCAACATAGACGATGTGGTGATCGTCGAAGGTGAATGGGGACGAGTCGAGGAGATTCGCGCAACCTACGTGGTGATCAGAATCTGGGATCTACGGCGTCTGATCGTTCCAATTCAGTACTTCATCTCGCAACCATTCCAGAACTGGACCCGCGTTTCCGCCGATCTGCTCGGCGCCGTCACCGTCGAGGTCGACTACCGAACACCGGTCGCTGAAGTCCGAGCCGCGGTTGGTCCGATGATCGAGGCCTCGGAGCTCTGGGACCGAAAATTCTGGAATCTGCAGGTCGTCGAGTCGGGGGCCACGACGATGCGTTTGCGCGTCCTGTTGACAGCCGCAGACTCCTCGCAAGCGTTCGACCTGCGCTGCGAGATTCGAGAGAAACTCATCGCGTGGTTACAAGAGAAGCATCCCGATTCGCTACCTCGAACGCGGCTGGAAGACTCCACGAACCGATTGGGTGGCGTCGAGACGTGAGGCGCTTAGGCAGGCCCGTGGCAGCATCCAACGAGGGCCGTCAGGAACGGCGGTGGGTTGCCGGCACGGGCACCCGAGTCCTCGAACCGATCGATGTCGATCGCGATCGAGTTTTCCGAGACTTCTACGACAAGATGGCGGCTCAAGCGGAGTAACGCTCGGTCTCGATCCATGGTTCGGCATCGAGCGCCAGCCGATCTCGAGCCCGCCAGAGTTCTCCCAAATCCGTTCACAGGGCCTGACGGTTCCGCCTCTGTTGGGGCGCAACCATTTGACCGACAAACCGGCCGGTGTAGTCGCCTTGAGGTTCGAGCACGGTGGGGTTCCCACCCAGCCTCGCGTCGGTCACTAAGTGGGCGGTGATTCACGAGCGAAGCGCGGAGCACAACTCCCCGCATTCGCCGTCGCGGGCGCGCATCTCGACTGCGCGGCGACTTCCTACGTGGCCGGCGGGTACGGCCACGTTGCTAGGAGATGACGGCCCAAAAAAGGCCGAGAATCGCAAACCACGTGAAATTGAAAGCGCCGGTGCGTACGTACGGCGTACCGAGCAGATAGACGACAGCGTGAATCAGGCGGGCCCAGAAGTAGATCGCGGCCCAAATGGCGGTCATCGAAGACTCGGCGCCGGTGACGTGCACGACGCCGATCAACGCTGCGAACGGTGCAAATGATTCGACGGCGTTCAGGTGGGCGCGATTGGCGCGCTGCCCCCAGGGCGGCAGCGGCCTCGGGGTCGGGTCCACATAGTTGGCTGGAGTGAGGAAGCCGTTGGTCGTGACTTGCGCGATCACGTACGGGATCCAGAGCGAACCGGTCAGCAGAGCGGCCCATGAGAGGTAGGTGAGTTCGGTCGACATCGTCGTTTCCTTTCGGTCAGGTGAGCTGATCGAGTTTACGTTGCAAGAAGTTGCGTTCGGATGCATTGCCGGACATCGAGATGGCTCGCCGAAATGCGGCAGCGGCATCCGTGTTGCGACCGCAGCGCGACAGCAGATCGGCGCGCGCAGCGTGAAGGGGTTGGTATCCGTCGAGCTCGTCGGAGACGGTGTCGACCAGAGCCAGTGCGGCCGCAGGGGTTTCGACATTCGATATAGCCACCGCTCGATTCAGGGTGACGACCGCGGTCGGAGTAATTTCAAACAGCGCCGCATAGAGCGCGGCGATCTGTTTCCAATCGGTGGCCGAGGCGCTCGGCGCCTCGGCATGCAGAGCGCTGATCGCTGCTTGAATCTGAAAAGGGCCGGGGCGATGCTGGCCCAAGCAGTGTAGGAGCAACTTGGTACCTTGGTCGATCAACTCGCCGTTCCACCGCGACCGGTCCTGCTCGGCGATCGGGACGTATGCACCGTCGGCGTCGGTGCGGGCATCTCGGCGAGCATCGTGAAGCAACATCATGGCGAGCAGACCGCCGGCCTCGGGATGCGGCATCAGTTGGTACAAGACACGGCTCAACCGGATCGCCTCCAGGCACAAACTCGCGCGCGTCGGGCTCGCTCCTTTGGTAGCGGAGAACCCCTCGTTGAAAATCAGGTAAATCACGTCGAGAACCGAGGCGAGGCGCTCGGTCACTTCGCTTCCCTCCGGTACTTCGTAGGGAATCGCCGCTGCGCGGATTTTGTTTTTTGCTCGGACGAGGCGTCGGCTCATGGTGGCTTCCGACACCAGGAAAGCCCTGCCGATTTCACCGGTCGAAAGTCCGCACAGCGTGCGCAGCGTCAGGGCGACGCGCGCATCTTGCGCAAGTGCGGGGTGACAACAAGTGAAGATCAGGCGCAGACGCTCGTCGGGGATCGGTTGATTCTCCTCGGTTTCGCGCCCGCCCAGCTCGAGCTGAGCGAGCAGCTCGAGCTGCGATGCTTCTTTACGAATGACCGTAGCGCGCCGGAGGCGATCGATGGCACGGCGTCGGGCCGCCGTCAGCAGCCACGCCGCACCGCTGCGCGGCGGACCATCGCGCCGCCAGATGACGACCGCTTCTGCAAGTGCATCCTGCAGCGCGTCTTCGGCCAGTTCGAAATCTCGCACTTGGCCGATCAGAACGGAGAGGACCCCTGCCGCTTCCTCTCGAAAGATGCGGGCAAGGGGGTCCTCTGCCGACGTCGCTTGATTCATTCGAGATGCGCGTGGAGTGTCACATGGCGACGATTGGGCGAACCTCGACCGTCCCGGTCTTGGCCCCCGGAATCTTGGCGGCGCATTCTATAGCGAGATCGAGATTGGCGCATTCCAGCACATAATAGCCGCCGAGCTGCTCCTTGGTCTCCGAGAAGGGTCCGTCCTTCAACTCCGTCTTACCGTTGCGTACCGACACGCACGTAGCCGTCTCTGAGGGTTGCAGAGGATCGCCGGCCTTGAAGAATCCGCCCTCGATCATCTCCTTGGTGTATTGACCGTACGCCTCGAACATCTTGGGGTCGTTGCTCCCGGTCTCCCGGTTGTAGATGAGCGCGATGTAGAGCATGGCCTGACTCCTTTTGAGTTCCTGGTTACCGAGCGATCAGTCGCTCGGGCTTTGTACAGATGTCGTGCGAGCAGCCCGAATACCGACAGACCAGGAAATCTTTTAAATCTTTTTCGCTGGCGAACACAGCTTCGGCCGACGATCAGGCTTAGCAGTCCGTTGAACAACAGGCACGCAAGCGAAAATGAGGATTTGAGCGTCAGGGCAAGGCGCGAAACCGGAGGCAAAGTCGGGACTTTTGTTGAGGATTTCGCAACGCAGCCATGGCGCTCAAAGACCATTTGCAGCGCGTGTCCTGTTTTTCAACGGGCTGTTAGCCGAGATGCCGGCGCGCGAGTCCTTCGGCGGCCGACCCGGGCTGACGAAGCCAGCCCGGGTCGCAACACGATTTCGGCAGAGAGCAAGCCGAGGGAACTCTAACAGCCCGTTGAAAGAACGGACTGCTAACCTGGAAAATTCAAAAAATTTAGAGAAGCGCCCGCAGATTCGAGCATGCCAGCCCCGTTGAGTATCTTGCTGGATCGGAAGATTGACACAGGGGCGATGCTGCACAATTTGGACTCCGCCTTGGTGGCCCTTGTGACGCGACGGCTTTCAGGGAAAACTACTCAAAATTGTTCAATAATCCGGGCTACGTAGAGTCGCTATAGCCGTCCTCAATCCAAGATGAGTCTAGCTCTGAGGTGTGATCTTAATCGGCAAGTTGGTGGGCGCGGGTCAACGTTGACACTAAGTAGACTTCGTTCTACGTTGCGCGAACTCAATACAATTGCAACGAACGAAGGAGGCAGCGTTGACGCGATATCGACTAGGTCGTTCTATGGTTACATGTTTGATTGTCGGTGCCCTAGTGTCGGGCTGCTCATCGTATGCGATCACCGTCGAAAAGACTCAGCCGGCCGAGCTGACCGTCCTAAGCGGCGGGCCCGGCGGGACCGGGCTACGGCGATTAATCTTTCTGAGTCCAGACGAAGCAAAGTGTCCAACCCAGTGCTCCGACGTAGTCAACTCGACAGGGTACAAGCGGCACGTATCGTACGTCGAGAAGAAACTACAGCAGAAGGGTTACTCGCTGATCTCCGGAGCCATCGTCTCGAGGGTGGAGCACTTCCTCAAGGACAGCGACAGCCGTGAAAAGTGGGACCGTACGGAAAAGGCTCTCCTTCTCGGCAAGGAGACTGGAGCGGACGCGATCCTCGAGGTTCGTTCATTGTACGTGGATCACAAGAAACACTACTACCTGAAAGCCGCCGGCAAGGATTCCTTCCGGCGGAAGCCAACAAAGACCGTAGAGAAGGACCTGAAGGCGTGGCGCCGCGACAAGCCGAGCAATGGGTGGATGTGGTTTCCGATCGTCGGTTGGGCAATCCTCGCTTCGGCGCCGACTCCGCCGTCCGGGTATATTATTCCCGAATGGGAGGCGACCGTGGAAGTCCGGATGATCGACCTCGACGGGAAAGTGATTTGGTCCGGGGAGAAAACGGTAACGACGACCAATATCATGCCGGAGGACTGGAGAGCCCGTCTCGACGGCCACTACTCTTGGTCACGGATCAAGGGCGACGACGAGAACTTCGATTACTTCGAGTACTTTGATGATTCCGAGTTGCAGCGTAAGCAGTTGGATCTCATTATTGACGCGATCGTCGCAGAGATGCCGACGCCCCTCATCTAATATCCGGAAAGGGCTTGCTGGTAGTAGTCCATCGCCGCCACTTCATGGACGATTTCCCTCAGCGACGACTGCCTTCAGGACTCGTGCGGCTTCAGCGTCGGCAGCGAAACGTATTACATCTCATCGTGCTCTGCTTCACGCTGCTACCGAGTGCCTGCTACACCCGGCAAGTTGCCGAGATCGATCCCTACTGCCTCCGGGACTCTGATTGCGACAGGGGGCAGCGTTGCGTTGCACAGTTCTGTCAGCGGCGCGTCTCAACCGTTGCCACTAAGCCCGATCCTGTTGCTCCAGCCAGTGCGGCGCCGGCGCCTGAGATAGCGAAGACTCCGCGCGATCAGCCCCGACAGGTCGTGAAAGTAAAGTCGGCACGGTTGACGACGACCGCGCCGCGCACGGCCCTCATCATCGGCAACGCTTCGTATTCGCCGCTGCAATCTTTGCGCAACGCGTCGAACGACGCGAGGTTGCTCGGCGAGACGCTCGAGCGTGTCGGGTTCAAGGTGGACATGATGTTGGACCTCGATCTGGCGTCGATGAGACGAGGCGTGACCCAGTTCGGCAAGAACCTTCGCAAACGAAACGGCGTCGGTCTGTTTTTCTTCGCCGGCCACGCGATCGAAGTCGACGGGGTCAACTACTTATTGCCGGTGAACACACCGGAGGAACTGCGCGAAGCAAACGTTCGCTTCCAGGCGTTGCCCGTGGATTGGGTGGTTAACGAAATGCGCTACGCTGGCGGCGATCTCAATGTGATCATCATCGACGCCTGCCGAGTGAATCCGTTACCGAGCTTTTCGCGATCGATGAGTCGTGGACTAGCCCCGATGGATGTGCCGCTCGGAACCATGAGCCTAATGGCCGCAGGCCCTGGGCAAGTGGCGTTCGACGGAGCTGGAGACAACGGGCCATTTACGAAGCACCTCGTAAAACAGATCCTAGAGCCCGGCTTGCCGATCGAACAGACGTTCAAGCGAGCCGCTCGCGAAGTTTACCGTGAGACAGGAGATCGCCAACAACCCGAGCTCCGAACCAACTACTACGGCGACTTCTTTTTCGTTCCCGAGTGAGCAGCGAGCCAGCGACATTCCCGACATTCGGGTGGCAATCCGAATGTCTCGGACGGATGGGCGACGTAACTCCGACCTATCATTACTACCGATGCCGAAAGGTAAAGGTCGAATAGGTCACCGCAGGGCCCCCGTCCAAAGGGACAGGAGCGAGCGGGCCCCTCGGTGCTCCAGCGAATGCGTTGATGGCTTCGACCCGCGGATCCTTCAACGAGCGATCCGACGAGATGGCGACGATCGTCTCCGTGCCCTTACCACCGTCCAAGGTGAGCCATGGGCCGGCGTCATCCCCACTCTCCGGCACCGTGTAGATCTGCCCGGCATCCAACGGATTCCTCGCCGACGAGAGGGCCGGGTTTGGTAGCAGCACCCGCGGCATGCCCGCCGCATTGAACCGATATATATATACGAATGATCGCGCCGAGGGCCGCACCACGATGCGATACTTGTCGTTGGTTTCGAGCACGTCGCCGGGCTTGACCTTACGCGCCTGGTCACCGACACCCAGCTCGAGCTGGAGAAGTCCTGTCACTTCATCGTCGTTATCAGGGACCCGCGGTTGGTCTCCGGTCGCCCGTGGCGGCTCGTCGAGACGACCGAGATTGACGACAACTACGCGGCGGTGCATCGCACGGCCGGCTTCGGAATCCTGCACGATCCCAGGGATCGACCGGCTCTCTCCGTAGCCCCGGGCGATGAGCCGCTCCGGAGCTATTTGATACCTCCGAACCAGCGCGCGTTTGACCGCGGCGGCTCGCCGCTTCGACAGGTCCAAGTTGTAGGCAGCATCACCGGTGCGATCCGTATGCCCTTCGATACGAAATTGGTTCGAGGCAAGGGACGGATCGACGAGAGCTCTCGCCACTTCTTCGACCTGCTTCGCAGATTGGTCCGCGATTCGGGCCGAATCCAATTCGAAGAGGATAGGAACCTGCGCGCGGCCACCGCCGCCGGTGCTTGGACCGGGCCCTCGAGTTTCTCCATTGAGCGCTTCGATCAGCGTCGTGGCATCCTTGAGTTGGGCTGTGACTGTGTCGGGATCGGCGATGGCCCCCGCCATCAGCGCGACCGCGACTCGCAGTAGCGCCCCACAAACCGCGGCGAAATCAGTTTGCATAGGTACATCCTTTCAACCCAAAGCTGACCTTATTGAAACACAAACTTTCGCAGCCATCCAAGTGCGAAACAAGTCTCAGACGGGCTGTTTCCATGGGGATTTACAGTGGGCGGAGGCGGGCCAAACGCAGCAGCCGATTGAAGCGACGACATCAAGTACCCACGACGACGCGAGAACAACTACGCATTTCGACTGATCGACTTGTAACAAATCGAGAAATGAAGGAATGACAATCGTACACGCATCGTGACTTGATGTGCGCCCGCTTGTCGGCGGGCTCCTGCGAACGATCGAAATGAAAGTTTCCGAAGAGTGAGGGAGTCGAAGTGGTGCCCGCGGAAGTCATTCAGCACGAGGCCCAAATTGTGAGGTCAGCAGGCCATCGATTCTTGGGACCTCTCGAGAACCGGCGCTGGCGACAGGGCTAACTTGAGCGATGAGCGCCACGATCTTCATCAGCCACTCCTGCAAGGACAAGGAGGACGTCGCACCCCCGGCCGATGCCGCGCCGGAGCTGATTCAAAGATACCGGCGACTCGAGTTTGCACGCAGCCTCCGCGCCAAGCTCCTGGACCGTTTGGACGCAGAGCCGAAGTTCATCCCCTTCCTCGACGTGCGTGGCGGCTTGCAGGCTGGAGATATCTGGGAAAACGGTCTCCACCAAGCGCTCCGTTCATGCAGCGGCGCTGTCGTCCTGCTCAGCCCTGAGGCGATCGAGTCGGGCTGGGTGCTCAAGGAAGCAACCATTCTCAGTTGGCGGGTCTTTCTGGACGAACCCGTCGTGCTCATTCCGATCGTTCTCGGAGTCTCGACAAATGATCTCGAGAAGAAGGGATTCGGACCACTCAGTCTCAACCGAATTCAATGGGTCCGGGTCGAAGGCACCAGCAGCGACGACATCGAAAGCGCAGTCGAGGCGACGGTTGACGCCCTCGTCGCGCAGCTTCCGGAGTCGCCTCTAGTTGCCGGCAACGTCCTGAGCCCAACCCAGAGGTGGGTCGAGGAGTTTGCCAAGCTGCTCAGTGAGGTCATCCCTTCGTCCGGTGCCCTGAGGAACGACTGTTTGATCAGGATGTGCAACGCATTGACGATTACCGGCGATCGCCTCAAGGTGATCGACGACTCGCCCTACCGAGGTCTGGCCAGCGAAACCCTGTTGGCGAAACACACCCAGGTCGGTCGCCTCTTGCGACAAGCAGGCAAGCCGGCGAAGCCGCAGCGCGAAATTCTCAAGAGTCTGGTAGCCCCGCTGTGGGTCGACGCGGCACCGGCAAGTCGACTGCTTTATGCGGCGGCGCAAAAAAAAGTCGCCGTCATCGACGCTAACGAAACGGTTTCGGCAGGAGACTACGTCAAGCGAGCTCTGTGCAGCAGTATCGGACCACCGCGATTGGTCGTGCCGAGCAGTGAAACGGACGGAACCCACGCATCGGCCATGGAAAACATTGTCTTGGCGCTGAACCGGTACCTACCGATCGAGGATCCAATCGAGCTAGAGACTCAGGTCGTCGAGGAGGGTCCGCATTTCGTGATCCTCGGCCGCGGGCTCGCGCTGGCATCCGTTCTCGAAGAGGTCACGACAACCTATCCGCAATTGACGTTCGTCGTCGCCGCGGGAGAGAATCCGGGCAAAGTACTCACCGGCGGGTGGGAAACCCGTGGCATGCTCCTGCACCCGCGTCTGCACGCGGCGGGCGGGAAAGACCGCGAGCTCGCCGGAGTCCGGTACCGCAACCAACTGAAGTCCTACGTCGAGAGTGAGGCCTAAAATGGACGATTCGGATACAGATGCGCTGCAATTCGATAGCTTGTTTGATCTAAGCGGCGACCTGAGCGGCGACCTGGACCCACCTGAAGAGACGATCGCGGTAGCCCGCCCCGACTCCAGAATCGGCGCCGTATACTGCATGCCGGACGCGCTCCATCTGGCAATCGAAGTCGCCCTGACGACCGGACGCCCGTTGCTCCTTCGCGGAGACCCGGGAACCGGTAAATCTTCGGTCGCGGCTTTTGTCGCCCGCCGGCTTGGCTGGCGCTACTACGAGTACGTGGTCACCTCTACGTCGACGGCGTCGAGCTTGCAGTGGCACTTCGATGCAGTCCGACGCCTCGCCGACGCCCAAGTTAGCGAAAGCCTCAAGCATGAATCAGAATACATTTCCCCGGGGGTTCTTTGGTGGGCACTAAACCGCGAATCGGCGATTCGCTTCGGCCGAGAACCCGATCGTGAGATCAACAAGAACCGCGATCCACATCGAGCCGTCGTACTCGTCGACGAGATCGACAAGGCCCATCCCGATCTCCCGAACGGGCTCTTGGTCGCCCTGGGTTCGAACCAGCTCGACGTTCCCTATCTCGGTGACCCGATACAACCAGCCGAAGGCGTCAAAGCGATCAAGGGACTGAAGAGAGGAATTGTCGTCGCCCCCGTACAAGTCATCGTCACCACCAACGAGGAGCGCGAACTTCCCGCTGCCTTCGTGCGGCGCTGCATCACCTTCCGACTCAAGCACCCTACGGTCGAACGCCTCGTCGAAATCGCCCGCGCGCATTTCAACCGGCCCCGCGACAAGTTCCGCCCAGGCGATGAAAAGTTGGCCCGCGCAATCGCCCAGAAGGTCGATACTCTGCGGCAGGAGGCGCAATCCGGCGAGCATCGACCAAGTACAGCCGAATTTCTCGACGCATTCCGCGCCTGCCGAAAGCGCCGAATCAAGCCCGACAACGAAGATCCACGCTGGCGCTTGATCGAAGAGATCAGCCTCGCCAAGCCCACTCCAGAGAGCCAATCGTGAAGCTCTCCTTGGTTGGAATCGCCGAGCTGGTAACAGCGACTGAGGCCTTGCGACCAAGGGGTGAGGCAGTCCGGGCCATCGCCAAGATGTGCGGACTCGCGATACCGTCAAGCAAAGCAGAAGAAAACCTCAAGGACGATCGACCATCACGATTAGATCGCGAGCCGACCAGCGACGATGACGAGGCTGGCGCAAGTGACGCACAGGATTTCCCACCGACCGTCGTCCCGGAAGGTGTGCGCCGACTTGAACCGGCGCCAAGGAGCCGCGCCCCGATCCCCACGCAAGCCGATCCGATAGATAGTTCCGCCGCCGCCGGACCGGGATTCGAACCGACACGTTTTGCTTCACTGCTCAGAGAAAAGGACGCCAGCGACGTTTTGACCTGCGCCGCATCTTCCTCCATGCCGAGCGAGGAGATCGACATCGAAAAGGTTGTCGACTCACTGGCTCGTGCGGAGGTGCTGACGAGCTATCCTCGCGTCCATCGGCCAAGTCTCAGCCTCGGGGCCCAGGTCCTGGTGGATATCAGCGAATCGATGCAACCCTTCTTCTTGGACCAGCAGGAGCTACTCCAACGCCTGCAAACGATCCTCGGTGATTCGGCGGCGATCGAATACTTTGCCGGCGATCCCATCGTCGGAATCGGACCGCAGCGTCAGCGAAGCAAATGGCGACGGTACCGCCCTCCGCTGCCGGGAACGCCGGTCATCACTCTCAGCGATCTAGGCTGCGGCTTCCCGCGAAACCCCGGCGCGACCTCGACTTGGCTCGACCTAGCTCGCCGGCTCCGGAAACGCGGCAGCCGTTTGATCACCCTTGCTCCCGTGAACGCGCGACGCGTCCCCCTTTCGCTGAGGCAAGCATCAGCAGTGGTTGTATGGGACAGGAACGAAGGCCGTCGAGCGGCGGCCCGACTACTTCGAGATTTGAATGTCTAACGAAGCGGCATTGGAAGAAGCTGAGATCCTGCTCGATTCATATGGTGAGGGCCCTCTTCTTCGTCTCGCCATGCTGGCCTCTCCTGCTTGCTCCATCGAAACACAGCTGGTTCGACTGCTGCGTCTCGAGTGCGTTCCCGAAGCCGGCGTCAGCGTCGAACAAGAACTGTGGTTCAGCGACCTGGTCGCGTCGCGCGGTACAACCATCAGGTTCTCGGAAAGCGTCTCGCACTTGCTGCGACAGCGCCTGCGAGATCTGCGCGCGCTAGAACCTGAGCTGGTACTGCGCGCCCGATCGATCATGGCAAAGGCCCACAGACATTTTTCGCCGATTCTCGTCATCGAGGATGAGTTGGCATGGGCGGCCGTCTTCGACGACGACGATTCAATCCGCGGGCGGGCGCGCGACTTGTTACAGTCACTTCAGGCACGCCGCGACGGTCTCGACCTCTGGCTGGGCCGCGCCTGGGGCGGCCTCCCCGCGGGCTTCAAGGAACTCCCAGAAGGGAGACAGCTCGCGCAGGTCGCGGCTGCCAGCGGGGCATCGATCGAAGCCCCAGGGGACGAACCGCAGGCTGAAGAAGTCGCACACCTGCTACCCACCGTACCGCTACTGATACAGCGGAAAAAGTCCACGCTCCTCCTCAACGTACCACCTCAAGATGCGACCCACGCAATCGATGTTCCCGACACTCGTCCTCGCAAGGTAGAAGTTCGCTTCGAACAAGGGACCACCGCACAATCGCGCGTTTTCGAAATCGACGAGGTTGTCGCCTTCGACGACATCGGTCCGGGCACCATCACCGTGACGACACTTTCAGGCGCCGAGTTCGATATCACTGCGCAAGAAGAGTCGACTGTCTTCGCTATCGAGCTCATGCCCGCTGGCCACGGAACGAGCGCGCTGATTCGCTACGGGGAGGAATCAAGAGTGCGGCGCATCCTCATCGACTGTGGCGAGAGACGAGTCGGAAAACACATCCTCAAACGATTGGAAGAACTGCCGCCCGACTCGCGACATCTGGAGCTCCTCGTCCTGACCCATATCGACGCCAACAGCCTGGGCGGGGCGATCCCACTGCTCCAGAACCAGAAGCTGGGGCTTCAATTCGACGATGTCTGGTTCAACGGGCGCCAGCATCTCGAAGCCGCGAGGGAAGAAAATTGAGCGTTCGTCAAGCAGAGGAAGTGGCGGATCTGCTCTTCGATGGCGATCGGAAGTGGAACCGTATGTGGAACAAGGGGCCTGCCGCGTTACGCGGCGAGCCCGCCACTGTCGAGTTACCCGAGGGACTCAAAATCACACTGCTGTCACCGTACGAGGAGGACCTCTCGGCCCTCCACGAGTACTGGGAGAGTGAGATCAAAAAGAAGAACCGACCGACGCGAACACGAACAAGTCGAAAGAAATCGGTCGATGACTCAGATGAAGACGTCGAGGAAACGGTTGCCCCTCAGCACAAACGCATCTTTGTCAGCTACTCGCATCAAGACCGAGCAAACTTCGAAAGAGTCGCAGCCGGATTGCAACGAGAACTAGTCAAGGTCGGGGGAACCGACTTCGAACTTTCGTCGGACGACGGCGACAACGAGCAAAGCAGCACTTCGATTCACTCAACGATCGCGCAAAGCAGTGCGGCGGATCAGCCAACGATCGAGCAAACCAGAGATTCGATCGAGTCGACAATCGAGCAAAGCAGTGCGGCGATCGTCCTGCTGAGCGCAAGCTACCTGGCCTCCGACTACATGTCAGATGTCGAGCTTCCGGCCTTGCTAGCCGCCGCGAGAAAAGGGCGGCTGCACTTGTCTTGGCTACTGCTCAAACCTTGCGACTGGAAGGCAACTCCACTGGCGAGATACCAGCCCGCACACGATCCGAAGCGACCCTTGGCAACACTGAAGGGGAACCGGCTTCGGGCTGCTCTCGCCGAAATCGCGCAGAACGTTGTCAGTGGACTCAAGAGCGGCCACTCTTTCGACGAAGCCGGCTCGACCAATATCGAGCAGCTCGCCTCACAACCCTTCCGCCCGGACAGCTCTCGGGTCAATGCATCGAGCCTCGCAATGCTGATGGAGTTCAACCAATCCTCATTACTCATCGGAGGTGACGCGAGCGCCCAAGTGCTCGAGCGGTCGATCTCGAAAGTCCTCGCGCAACGGGGGATCAAGCGCCTGCCGGTCGGAGCCTTTCTGGTGCCGCACAACGGAAGCGAACGCAATCTGAACCGCGAGCTACTACAGCTGATCGCCTGCGACCGCTACCTATTCTCGACGGATGGAACGAGATTCCGACATCCGCACCGGGTGACGGTCGCCCGCATCCTCACCTACGGCCGCTCCAGCAGCGACGCCGTCCCCACCCTTGTGTTCAACTACCGCTCCGACGCGAGCGAAGTCTGGGCAGACCCGGAGCTGCAGGAGCGCCACCGCTATCGAGCCGTTTACCCGGAGGGCGCGGGGGGAATTGAGATTCGGCTCTAACACGCACACGGGCAGCGGCCGCGCAGTGCGCGAGAAATTCGCTGCCAAACTCCGCCGCTCGCGCCCGCAGCCCCCACGTCATCCGGGCGGGCAGCAAGTTGCGAGTTCACGATCGCCACGCGTGAGCAGGGACTCCAATGGCGCGAGCAAGGGCCCCTCAAGCGTTGCAGGCGCCGCGCGATGGGAAATTCGTGGCGAGAAGCCGCTGGAAGCTCCCCCCACTACGGGCACCCATTCAGAGCGGACCTCACCGCGGCAATCAGCTCGGCGATCGACACTGTACCGCCTCCGTCGCGGTCGGCCGCCTGGCATGTATCGACTGACGTGGAGCCCAGCGAGATTTGCACCGCACGGATCAGCTCACTGATCCTCACGATGCAGTCTCCATTGCAATCACCAATGCAAACGCACGGCATCTCGGTCGGGCTCGACGTCGGCAGCGCCGTCGAAGTGGGAGTTGAAGTCGACGTCGGCAGGGCCGTCGACATGGGCGTTGGTGTCGACGTCGGAGGCGCTGGGGTCTCCGTGGACGTTGCAGAAGGAGGCGCTGGGGTAGACGTCGAGGTCGCCGAGGTCGTAGGCGTCGCGGTTCCCAGGCCGTCGCACGGAATCAGCTCGGCGTCCTCGATGACGGTCGCAGGGGGATTCACCGCACCGTTGATCGTCGGCTGGAAGCCGGTCGGAAAGCGCAAGATATTGCTTCCGGCGGCGGTCAAGCTGCCGTCGATCGTGATGTCGCCCAACGCCGACAGTCGATTCTCACCGTCCGTTCCCAAGCTTCGCAGGGAAGCCGACGACGTGATGTCGATGCTGCAGCCTCTGACCTCGATAAAAGTTCGTGCTGCGCCGCGCGGCGCACCACTGCCCAGGTCTTCACCAGCCCGCCAGTCTGCGGCAATTCGAACCGCACCCGTCGACTTCGCTAAGATGTTCCCATCCGGTCCCGAGGCATCGACCGAGCAGCCCGCCGCGGCCGAGAAGTCCCCGCGACTGTCGAGGGTCAGCTCGCCGCCACTCCCAGATCCGCTGACGTCTACAGCGCCGGACGCTTCGCAAACGATGCCCGGAGCATCGATAGCGATATCACCGCCGCAACCGTCGCCGCCGCTGGCGAGAAACAACAGCGGCGCGCGGATTGAAACACTCTCGCCGATGATGCCTGCACTGCCGCCGCAACAGTCGCCCCCACGCCCCCTAAAATCGATCGCGGCCTCGAAGCGGACCCCGCCGTTGTCGCTGGTGACATCGAAAGACCCACCTTCGCCACAGTCGCCTGCGGCGGCGGAACCTCGACCGAGCACGCGGCCGGTGAATACGACATCACCCGAGGCGGACACTTCGAGAAAACCACCGTCACCCAACTCCCCGGTCCCGTCCAGCGAAACCGCGCCGAGGCGCACCCCGCCCTCCGAAGTGATGAACAACGAGCCACCGCCAACGCCACCGCCGGTAAGATCGATGTCGCCACTCAGATCGACGTCGGCGCCCGCAGTGAGTTCCAATGTGCCGCCTGTGGACTCGTTCCCACCCAACGCCTCAACCTCGCCAGTCAGTCGTATCCCGCCGCCCGCATCAATGCTGAGAGTACCGCCATCCGAATCGGGACCGTCTGCGTTGAGCAACAAATCGCCGCTAACCGATACCGACCCACCGGCGTTGAGTGTCAACGTCGGCGAATCGGCCAACATTCGAACCGTCCCAGTAGTCCGGGTGCCGTCGAGCACGATGTCGTTGTCGGTCTCGATGGTAAGGCTCGCGCCGCCGCGAAGCTGCCCATCCCCGCGGATCGCGAAGCTCCCGGCAACGAGCTGGAGATCCGTCTCCCCAAGATCCACAACCGCCTCGAGGACCACATCGACATCGCCGAAATCCAGCGTCAATACGCCGCCGACGTCGCCGTCCACATCCTCCGAAATGACGCAGGGATCGCCAGAGCAAAGGTCTTCCACCAGCAGTCCCGCACGCGCTCCCCAAGGCAACCCGACCAATAGTGTCAACGCCATGCTGAACTGCAGGGTGTTCCGATTCAATCGCCTCTTCCCGTGCGACACAGTCATCCAAACACTATGGTCGCCCGACCGCCGCTGTCGCAAGGCTCACCGATAGGATGCCCGTTTTGAGGTTGGCAAGTGGTGGCCGCCCAGAAAACTGTTGACAGAACTACCAAAACTTAGTTTGTTGTCCAGACAAACAGTCATTTTGATAACGTGAACGGTGGAGGAAAGTGACTTGATGGCTCAAAGATCGTCTCGTTTGGCACCGGCTATTTTGAGCTTGGTGGTTGTCGTCGGGATCACTTTTCAGCCGGCCACGGCGCTCGATCCCGCACCGAAGTGTGAAGCGGCGAAACTGAAGGCATCGGCCAAGAAGGCGAAGTGTGTCGCGCACGTTTCTTCGAAAGCGATCAGGAAGTCGGAAGCGGCTGACGCCGCCAAGCTCGGCAAGTGCTCCACCAAGTTCAATGACAAGTTCGTGAGGTCCGAAGCCAAGGCCTCCGGGGCATGCCCGACCAACGGCGACGCCTCGTCGATCGAAGGCTTGATCGACAACTGCATCGACGGCCTCATCGCCGACCTGGGCGGCGTCCCAGGTCCGGGTGGCGACGAAGCCAAGTGCCAGTCGAAGAAGGCGAAAGAAACCGGCAAGTACGCCCAGTGCAAGTTCAAGGCTTCCGCCAAGGGCATCAAAAAGGGATTGGCGCCGGACTTCACCAAGTGCGACGCCAAACTATCGGCCAAGTGGCCGAAAATCGAAGCCAGCCCACCCTGCTCCACCAACGGCGATCTGAGTACGGTAAAGGCAGACATCGACGCCTGCCACGACACCGTTGCCACTGCGACGACCGGCAACTGCGGCAACGGCAGCCTTGACCCCGGCGAAGAATGCGACGACGGCAACAGCGGCGGCGGCGACGGTTGTTCTGCTCTGTGCGAGAACGAGGGACTGATCGAGTATCAGCAGGACTTCGAGGCGCTGGTTATGGCCGATGCGGCCGGGCTCGAGAATGATGGCTGGTTGATCTTCGCCAATGTCTTTGACGGCACGAGCGGCGGCTATCTCTACGGTTATGGAGTGTTTGCGGCACCGAATGGGGGCGCGGGCTTCTCGGCGATCACCACTGGGCAAGGCGGTACGGAACAGGGCAGCCAACAGCTGTCGATCTACAGCGACTACAACAATGCGGACCATGGCCCCGGCGGTCCCACTTCCGGCTCGCCGCACCTGATCGAGGCCAACGTCTTCCAGGAGCGAACCGTCGAGGCAGGCGATGTCGGGAAGATCCTGACGTTTCAGTTCGACGCCAAGGCCGGGAATATCAATGATCCCGGCGATTCGACCTGCATGCCGGGCCCGTGTACCAGCACCGCCCTCGCATTCATCAAAACCCTCGACCCCAACGCCGGTTTCGCGCAGACGAATTTCATCGTCGTCGAGGTGACGGCAATTTCGGCCACCTGGGACACGTATGCGATCGCGTTGGTTATCGACGGCAGTCTCGTCGGTCAGATTCTACAGTACGGCTTCTCCAACGACGCCACTCTCTACCAACCGTCCGGCATCTTCTACGACAACATCGTCGTGTCCTCGGTCGGAGGGGCGACGACGACCGACTCCGACGGAGACGGCTATTGCATCCCGCACGGGATCGACGGAAACGCCGACGGCGACTGCGACGACCCAGGCGAGGACACTGCGGACGTCGATTGCGACGATGCCGACGCAACGAGCTTTCCCCAAGCCTCCGAGGTGAATTGCTCGGACGCGGCCGACAACGATTGCGACGGCAACTCCGACGCCGCCGATTCGGACTGCAACGCGACTTTGCTCAGTGCCACGGCTACGGCTAGTACAACCGGAGCATCCGGCGGACCGGATCTCGCCGTGGATGGCAATCTGGCAACGCGATGGGAGTCAGTCCACGGCGTCGATCCCAGTTGGATCACCCTCGACTTGGGCGCCAACTACGCACTGTCGGAAGTAATCATTCATTGGGAAGCTGCGAATGCCGCGACGTATCAAATCCAGGGCTCGGAGAACAACAGCAGCTGGGCAACTCTTTCGAGCCAGACTGGCGGGACCTTCGGAGATCGCACCGACAACGTCACCGTCGCAGGCACTTATCGCTACGTGCGCATGTATGGCCTGACCCGCACCAGTCCGTATGGGTACTCGATTTGGGAGATGGAAGTATACGGTACACCCGCCGCCGATGAAGATGGCGATGGTGTCGATGACAGCAACGACTTGTGCCCCGGCACGCCGCCGGGAAGTACAGTGGATGCCGATGGTTGCGTGTTTGTCGATTCAGACAATGACGGCGTGCCGGACAGCCTCGATCAATGTCCGGGAACGCCACCGTCTACCCCAGTCGATGGAAACGGCTGTGAGATCGTCATTCCCGTCAACGAGGTCACATCCATCAACGATATCCTGGCGGGCGGTTCGGGTTCCAACCAACCCGGGTTCACGCTGTACGTCTTCGACGATGACCTTGCGTCGCCGGGCACCAGCACCTGCAACGGCAGCTGCGCGACCACCTGGCCGCCGCTGTTGGTGAGTGATGGGGTCGCAAGCGGCGTACAAGATCTCGGAACCATCGTACGCAACGATAGCACGGTGCAGGCAACCCATAATGGCCGACCGCTCTACTTCTACGCCGGTGATTCTGCTGCAGGTGACACGAACGGAGACGGCTTGGGCGGTGTTTGGCACATCGTCCCCTATGCCCAGGCCTTTGCGCCGCTGTTCGACAACACCACACCACTGGAGCCGGAGCTTCAGGAGGATACCCCGACGGCACTCATCACGCACCTGGCCGACCGGGCCCGCGATCGCCATGCCCGGGAAGATCAGTTCATGATCTACGACCACTACTTGTCGTTTTACTGGGAGCATCGCACCGCAGAAATCGAAATCGTCGACCCAATCGGCAAGGGTGGCGACACGATTACTTTCAACGTCACCAGCGAGTGGCCGTTGAGCAGCACAGAAGCTGAATTGCGCTTTTTCTTCCTCGGTCTGACGACAGAAGCGCAGTACTACAACAATGGTGTGATGACCCCGGTGCCTTCCCTGGACGTGCCGGGCGAAGATCGCAGGCACTATACGCGCAGCCTCAACTTCAACCAGAAAGAAAACAGAGCTCTGCAGGTCGGCGACCGGTTGGAGTTCGAACTGAGCCACTTCCTCAGCGGCGTGCCCAATGGGCGCAATAACTACTACGGTACCGCCATCCTCTATGTTGTCGGGCAAGGTGTCGTGCCGTTTGAGGCACAGGGCCCGCAGCAGGATTCGTTCCCCATGCCCGAAGCCGGCAAATTGGGCGGCGACACGACGCTGAATTACCAGTACTCGAACGAACCGGACAATCACTTCATGCAGATGCCGACCAACCTGTCGAACATCAACGGCCAGGTTTTCGTATTGGGCCGGCGTGTCCACCACACCGACTTCGGCGATGGTTCGCATGATGAATCGCCGGAGAACACGAGCTTTTCCGAACTGTCGAATAAGCTCGGCACAAACTATATCAACCGCTCCTGTGTCGGATGCCACGCGAAGAATGGTCGCGCCCTGCCCCCGGCCGTGGGGCAACCGCTCGACAAGTATGTGGTCAAAGTGGGTGATGCCGGCGGCGCTCCGGATTCACAAATTGGCGCCGTGCTTCAGCCGCTGTTCACCAGTGGCACCTCCGAAGGAAGCGTAAGCATCGGCAGTTGGACCGAAAACAACGGCCTGCGCTCTCCCAACTACAGCTTCACCGGCACCGCGCCGACGAACTTCTCTGCGCGTATTGCCCCGCAGTTGGTAGGACTGGGTTTGTTGGAAGCGATCGACGAAGCCGACATCCTGGCTCTGGCTGACGAGGCGGACAGCAATAGTGACGGTATCTCGGGTCGCCTGCAGCTGGTGACCGACGCAGTGACCAGTGAAACTCGCGTCGGGCGTTTTGGCTGGAAAGCCTCGCAACCCACGATCAAACAGCAGGTCGCGGCTGCACTGAATACCGACATCGGTGTGATGACGTCGGTTTTTCCCAACCCTGACTGCGGATCATCGCAAACAAACTGCGGTCCCGCCGGTTCCGAGATCACCGATCAACGCTTGGACGAGTTGTCCTCCTACATCGCGCTGTTGGGAGTGAGCGCGCGGCGGGACCTCAGTGATTCGGTTGCTCTGCAAGGGGAAACACTGTTCTCGAGCGCCAACTGCACCGGATGCCACACAGAAACGTTCCAAACCTCCCCATTCCACCCGCACGCGGAACTACGCGACCAGACAATCCACCCGTACAGCGATCTGCTGCTGCACGACATGGGACCCGGCCTGGCATCGACGCTCACCGAAGGCAATGCAGCCGGAAATGAGTGGCGCACGGCACCGCTTTGGAACATAGGTCTAACGTCAGGTGTCAGCGCCGGTGAAGTATATCTGCACGATGGCAGGGCACGGACACTTCACGAGGCGATCATGTGGCACGGCGGAGAGGCGGACGCATCAAGACAGGCCTACGAGAACATGACCCAAGGCGAGAAAGACGCCGTGATCGCGTTCTTGGAGAGCCTGTAGAAAACCGCGGATTGTGGGATTCGAGCGAACCTGCGGCGGCCGTGTTATTGGGCCGCCGTCAACCTTCGGCGGACCCCGCGCATCTTTGTCACCGGCGATTGAAACTCACGACGTGTGAGGCGAAACTGCAGAGGCTGATGCCCGTAGCAATAATCCCCGAGACGCTGGACCAGTGGGAAATCGGCCGCGTTGCGTCAGCCTACGCCGACCTGTTGGGTATATCCCGGTGGGCTGGATAAACCCGCGGCCCAACCTCGCCATCTCCACTGCGACGCCAGCGAGCCAGGCGCGCCAAGATGCCTTGGACGACGACGCTTCGATTGACGACAATCAATCGAAAGAGGAGCCAAGCCAGGCGCCCCGACGCCGCGACCCTTGGCGCACCCGACGCCAACACCGCGCGTACAGACTGTGCTGCCTCACGGTAACGGCCGACTGCCCAGAGCCGGAGCGTGACCTCGATGGCGACGTTGCGCCTAGCCAGGGCGGCGACCCCGGCATTCACCGACGGCGCGTCTTGGATGCTCAAGTGGCGCGCAACGACTGCGAGACGCGCGGAGTTGTAAGCCTCGAAGTGCGGGGTCTGAAAGCCGGAGAGACTTCCCTCACGTGATCGGTATCGAGCGACGATCTCATCCACGAACACGAACTCATCGTCTCGAGCAAGGCGAAGCACGACATCCCAATCCTCGCACGAGGGGAGCGACGCATCGTAACCACCCACACGAACCAGGCAATCGCGACGTATCACCATGGCGATGTTACAAGTGCAGTCGCCCAACAGGAGACCGAGATACCCGCTGTCTGCGGGAGGTGGCGGGTGCCCCCTCTGGTCACCGGTCGGCCGCCGCGATGCGTCCATTCCAGCCGCCCGGGCATAGACGAAGGCCGCCGATGGATTCCCTTCCAATACGCGCACGAGCCTGGTCAGAAGATGCGGCAACCAGACATCATCAGCGTCCAGTCGGGCAACAAACGCTGCCCGGGCGATCGTCAAACCTCGATTCAGCGCCGCGCCAACTCCGGCATGGGACTGCCACACGTAGCGGATTCGCGGATCCTCATACGAGCACACCAGGTCCTTCGACGCGTCCGTCGATCCGTCGTCGATCACGAGCAGCTCGAAGTCGCGAAAGTCTTGCGCAATCACGCTATCAACAGCGTCGAGCAAGTAGGCAGCCTGGTCGCGCGTCGGCATCAGGATCGAAACGCGGGGCGCGCCGTGACTCATCGCTTACCGGATTCCGCGAGATCAACAGGTTTGTCAAGCGCGCCGAGCACGCCGATCCGCACGAAGCGATGCACAAGGTTGAGCACCCCCAGCGCCACCCATCCCCCGAGCCCAGGCTCGGCACGCAGGCAACGACGACGACGGCATGCACGATGATGGCGCTAGCCAGCGAGGCTCAAAAGTCGAATAGAATGAACCCTGGACGACCCGGCTCCAGACCCGTGTCACGATTGGAGGGAATCTTGTATTCCACCGGGACATCTTCCCAGCTGTCGTAGGCACGCCCCCGAATCAAATAGCGAAATTCCCCCGCCTTCGACTTGGTGTCTCCTACCTCAAAGTGCTCGAACAGGTCGTAGCCGGTGGCCGGAGGCAACTCGCCGGCTGCGTTTCCGCCGTGCACCAGCTCTAAGACGCCGTCTCCATCGACGTCCACCCGAATCCAATCAACCCGCAGAATACGATTGAATTCGCCGTCGACGATCATGGCGCGGATCTCGGCGTCGAAACGCTGAATGATCCGGGCCGCTCCCGGCAAGTCGCGCCGTACCGCGAAGTGGAGAGAGCGCTCGATCAGCGGCACTTCCCCCACAGCCAGCAAGCGTTGAGCCTTCTCGGGGTACTGGCGGAAAAGATGATGGACGACCAACTCGTCCGCCAACACGTAGTCGACTTCCCCCCGCAACAAGCGCTGCAGATTCTCGCCATCACTCGGCCCCTCGACAAACTTGGGCGCCTTGGTCTTCTCCACGGCTTGCCCGTAGGCATAGCTCTTGACCACGGCTATCCGTTTGCCGGCGAGCAGAGACAGCGATACAGCGGAGAGATCGCTGCCCTTCTTTCCGACCAGGACCAGACGATTCTCGAGATAGGGTCGCGAGTACAACAGGAACTTCGCGCGCTCGTCGGTGCGCCACAGCGCCGCAGACCCGTCGATCTTGCCACTGCGCAGATCATCGACCAGATCCGTAGAGTCCTGCCGGATGGTCGTGTTCTGCTCGATTTTCGCGCGTTCAAGAGCCGCCCGCACTAAGTCGATCGCCACCCGCGAACTACCGGGAACATCGGTAAAGGGCGGCCACACGTCGGACGACAGGCGCAACACCTTCGGCGGCGCAGATTCCACCGCCGCCGCATGGAGCGGCAAAATCGACAACATCAGAGCGAGAACCACTCCACTACGATTCGACATCAGCACCTCTTCCCAACTTCGCAATGAATCAGACGTACCCTATTCCAATCCCCCGACGAAATCATCGCCTAACAAATCCGCGGCGATCTGCAGATAGAACCGAACCGCTGATGGACGCAGGTGAACGCGGATCGGACTTGAGGCCAGGGATGAACGCTCATGAACATACGGCGTACACCGGCGTTTATCAGCAGTTTGGTTCCGGCCATTGGCGGGTCTGGGAAATCGGCGTCATCTGCGGATCGAAAAGAATCGCCTCCGCCGTGCACCAGCCACGACCTCCCGACCGCCCAGCACCGGAATCAACCTAGTCGAGTCTGCGTCGCATTCGTCGAAGGATGACGTCCTCTCCGACGCATCCGATGGCCAGCAACAGGTTGAGCAGCGAGTAGATTCGGAACGGAAAGAACAGCAACAACTCGACGCTGTACAGTAGAAACGACCAACCGACGGCTGAGCGCAGCGATAGCCCGAGCACCTGAAACCAGACCAGCGCAAACATCCAAGTGGCCTTGGTGAAATAGACCTGTTTGCCGATCGCCAGGGCCTGGTCGGGTCCAGTCGCTGCAGCGTATTTGCTGAAGACATCGGCACCGGGCCCAAGCCAGAACCTGTACTCGAAATTGAGGTGAACAAGCGTCCAGGAAATTAGGAACAACCAGAACATGTATGGACGACCCGCTGGTAGCTTCATGGCGCCTCCTCGTCTTTTGATCGGCTATAGAAAGTGGGGATCGAGACAGAGCACGAGGCGGTCTTCCCAACCAGGCAGCGGCCAAAGACAGGCACCGCAACCGGCGCGATCGCTAATCTCGCGCTGCTCTATCGACGAGGCGCTCAAATGGTCGGCGCTTGATCGCCCGGGTCAGCCTGAGCTTGCTGCTCTGGAAGTTCCAAGAGCTGCAGGATTTTCTGGATCTCCTCCTTGGTCAGCCACTCCGCTCGCCACGCCTCGTTTTCCCTCGTCATGATCTCCTCGCAAGACTGAACCAGCTTCGTCTCTAGGGTCCTCAACTCTGCGCCCGACTTCCCCGCCTTTTCACTCTGAAATCTTGCGACCTCCAGGTTGAGCTGATCCGCCGTTGCCCGGTAGAGCCGAACCATCGAGGCGAACCGTCCCGCTTGAAGCAACGCAACGACCGCGGCGGTGGCCGTGGTGGCCACCGGGACGAAAGTGAGCAACACACCAACCGACGATCCGACAACGCCGAGCAATACGTTCACGACACCCAGCACGACGGAGCACACCCGGAAAACGCCCTGTTTCCTTTCGTGTTCTTCGGCCCTCTTTTCATACCAGCCAGCTTGCTCGGTTGCGCGATTATCTATGTAATCTTGGAACGCCCCCACCTCTGGCGGCGGACTGCTTCCATTTGCGCTGCTCGCCCGCACAGCACTGACGCCTTTGGTCAGATCAGAGACCGAAGTGGCGAGCTTGCTAGCTCGATCGTCAGCGTCGTAAGGAGGGATCGCCGCCGCGCATCGCCAGCACTCCCTCGCAATGGCTTCCGCGACGGCTCTCGCCTCCGCCCAGGCGGTTTCACGCTCGGTCGTCAGGAACTCTCGTCCGAAATAAGCAGCGATCGCCAAGACGAAGGCCGCAACGATCGCCAGCAGCCCCTCAGGAACCCCCTCCGGGGCCACCGCCGGTGCCGCGATGGCTCCGAGCCCCGCCCCTAGAACTCCGAGACCGAGCGCCCAAGACCTCGCCGACTCCTGCGCCCGCTTGCCAGCTCTGGCCGCAGCCGCCCATCCGTTTCGGATTTTCCATGATTCCAGCAGCAATTCATCCATTCGTCTTCTCCTTGTCAGTCGGGGTCGTTCCCCGGGTTCCCAACCCCGCCGAAGATTGACCTCTACCGGGCTCCTCGGTCAATCAGGGACATCCCGGACCTCGCACTGGACCGACGCACTAGACCCGATGTCTCGAGTCGAAACCGTATCGGCAAATTGATGTCATCCTTTGTCCAGTTAAAACCTGGTAAGGCATTGACGGATTGGTTCTGACACTTAGAGTTGACAGCAAATGGGATCGTCTAAGTGCTTGCCCGACAGCCCGACCGTCGGGCTTCTTCCTGGAGAAAAACGCTTATGAACGCAACAGAAATCACCCTTACTTTCCTGACGATGTGGGCCGGGCTCGGCGGTGTTTTTGCCGCTGCGGCCGTGCTTACCGGCACTTGGACGAACGACATGTACCGATCGTGCTATTCTCGATTCAGACAGAGAAATCGGTCCGTGAACTCGGCGATCGGGTCCGCTCCCGAGGCCCATCCACATGCCTCTTGATCGCTCCACCCTCGGCGTATTCTGCATGCGTCCGAGTGAGCCGCTCGGAGACGCGTTCGTGCCCCCCTCAATCGCACCGTCCGGCTCCCCCCAAGCTCAAGAAAACGGACAGCACCGAAGATCAACACCGCTTTCGAATGTCTCGGTGCGCTCCCGTTCGGCCGCGCAGATGGTCTTGCGTGGGATGTTTCAGTGGAGCGCTCGTCGCTTGGATAGAAATCGGCTGGACGGTTCGCATTTTCGGTCCAGACCGGAGCATTCATGAGGTCTCGTGTGCAAACCTCCGCGAATTCCACAGATCCGCTCTCCGAGAGGGCATTGCGGAAGGCGATCGAACTGGTTGAGTCCGGGGTCGTGCCGGACCCGATGGTTCGGTGGGCGATCCGTCGGATGTGTGCGCAGCGACTGCGCGATCAAGAAACAGCTGGCGAAGAAACGGAAGCTGTCGCGCGCAGTCTTGCGGATAGCCCGATCGCGCTCCACGTCGACAAGGCAAACGAGCAGCACTATGAGGTTCCGCCCGCGTTCTTCACCAGCGTGCTGGGCAGCCACTTGAAATACAGTTGTAGCTACTGGCCGCATGGGGTGAACGACTTGGACACAGCCGAAACCAAGATGCTCAGTCTCACTGGCTCGCGCGCGCAACTCGAGGACGGCATGAACATTCTCGAGCTCGGCTGCGGCTGGGGATCGCTAACCCTTTGGATCGCTCGCAAGTATCCGAATTGTCGAATCATCGCGGTGTCCAACGCGAGCTCGCAACGAAAGTACGTTGAAGCAGAATGCGCGTCGCACGGTTTTACCAACGTCAAAGTGGTTACCGCTGACGCCAACGTTTTCGACACCGACGAGCGCTTCGACCGCGTCGTTTCGGTGGAGATGTTCGAACATATGCGCAACTACGGAGCCCTGCTGCGACGAATCTCAGGCTGGCTGAGACCCGAAGGCCGCCTCTTTGTCCATATCTTCAGCCACCGCCGGTTCACGTATCCATTCGAAGCGGAAGGGGCCGGGGATTGGATGGGACGATACTTCTTCACCGGTGGTCTGATGCCGGGGCAGCATCTGCTGCAGGAGTTCGATGCGGACATGACGGTGGAACGTCACTGGCTGCTCGACGGAACCCACTATCAGAAGACGTCCAACGCATGGCTGGCAAACCTCGACGGTCATCGAGATCGCGTTCGTGACGTATTGCTCCCCGTCTATGGAGCCTCCGACGTGAATCGATGGATCGTCCGTTGGCGCATCTTCTTCCTTGCTTGCGCTGAACTGTTCGGCTACGACCAGGGGCGCGAATGGGGCGTCAGCCACTATCTCCTCCGGCCGACTCCGAAACCCTCGTGACCTGACCGCAGTCCGTCGCGGCTGGACCGCATCGTGTTAATGGGGAATAGGTAGTCGGCATGAAATGTTGCCGGGATGCCGTGGACCTGTGGGTTCGGGCGCTATGCACGACGTTCTCGTAATTGGCGGCGGTCCCGCGGGGTCAAGCATCGCGGCCCTATTGTCCGAGCGCGGTCACGACGTTCTCGTCGTCGAGAAAGATCGGCATCCGCGGGCGCACATCGGGGAGTCCCTGCTGCCCGCAAACATCGAACTCTTCGAGCGCCTCGATGTTCTGGATCAGGTGCGAAACCTCGGCATCGTCAAAGCCGGCGCGGACTTCAACACCTTCGATCGCGACTTCGATCCGCCGCGACACGACGCCGTGTTCTCGAACCAACTCGACAACAGCAAGCCGGACTACGCCTTTGAGGTGCGACGCAGCGAGTTCGACCGCATGTTGCTCGACAATTGCAGGAAAAAGGGGGCGACAGTCGTCGAACAGACCCGGGTCGCCAGCGTCGAGTTCGCCGAGACCAACCCGGTCGCTCGCATCGTCGCGGCCGACGGCTCGACCGAAGCAGTGCGGGCACGCTTCGTCGTCGACGCATCCGGTCGAGACACCATTCTCGCTGGTCAGCTAGGAACCAAGCGACTTCACCCACACCACGCGAGCGCCGCCGTCTACTCTTACTTCGAAGGCGTGTCGCGACGGGCCGGCGCCGCCGCCGGCAACCTCAGCTTGTACTGGTCCGATCACGGTTGGATCTGGCTCATCCCCTTGCGCGACGATGCCACCAGCGTCGGCGCTGTCTGCGCCCCCGACCACCTCAAGCAACGGCGCGGGACGATCGACCAGTACTTCGCCGAGACCCTGGCATCCGGGCCCGCCGAGTTGAGCGAACGCCTGCGCAATGCGCGCCGCTGTGCAGCCGTCACTACAACCGGCAACTACTCGTATTCGTCCGACAGGATCGCCGGTGATCGCTGGTTGATGGTCGGCGACGCCTACGCGTTCGTCGATCCGGTATTCTCTTCCGGCGTGTTGCTGGCGATGCAAAGCTCTTTCGAAGCGTTGCCGGCCATCGAGGCCTGGCTGCGGGGCGATACGCGCGGATACCAGCGCGCCTCGCGAGCCTATGAGATCCGTCACCGCCGCGCTCTCGCCGTTTTCTCGTGGTTCATCGAGCGCTTCCGCACTCCCGCCATGAAGCAGCTATTGATGCGGCCGAGCAACCCGCTCGACGTGCAACGCGCGGTCGTGTCGATGCTCACTGGCGACGTCTTCCACAACGAGGCCATCCACTGGCGCTTGCGACTGTTTAAACTGATCTACGCGGCGACCAGCCTTCGCCTGTCCCTATCGGCACGCTAGCGCAAAACAGGGCCTCCGCGCACGGTTCGGGCACTGCCAACCGGAATCCGATGTGCTCGTGATCAACGCACGCCGTGGCGAAACCTGGACCATCGTACGTCGAGTCAGAAGCCGCGCAGTACTTCCGCTGAGACATTCTTACAATTCGCGATGCCGGCCCAAGGAAAACGACGCGCTGAACCGTCCAGATCGCGGCCTCTCGGAGTAGGTACGGTACTTGCTGATCTCCGGACAACGACTTGCGTTGCAAAGAGAATCCCAGCTGCTGGCGGAAAAGGCCCAGCAACTTGGAATTCCTTGAAAAAACCGGGTGCTGCGAAACGAATCACAGACGACGGGAGCGATACGGAATTTTCCGGTCTGCCATGACTCCGAGGAAGGTGCATCGAATGCCGACGAAGATTGAAGATCTAGACTTGCGCGAGCTGGCGGACATGGAGGAAAGCGAGCGGGCATTCGTATCGTGCTATCTTTGCCCGCCCGACGATCAATCGTGGTTGCTCCGTCGAGCTGAAGTCATCACCGACATGCTCGAGGACGAGCCGCAAGCGGCCGAGCACTTCGCGGCGGGGATGGATTTGGTAAAGAAGTGGCTCGACGAACGCACGGAGCCGGCGCAGTCGGTGTGTGTCTTCGCCTGCTTCGCCCTCGACTTCGTGCGCGGATATTGTCTCGACGTAGAGATGGGAAACCGCCTGCGCATCGGTCCTGCACCGATTCTGCGTCCGCTAGCCGAACTCGCTGACAGCCACGAGAACTACGTACTCATCGCCGCGAACAACAGCGCGACTGAGGTCCACTTTGTGTCCGCCGACACGATCGCCGATTCGCAGCGAATTTCGGGAGGGATCAAGAATCATGTCAAGAAGGGCGGTTGGTCGCAAAAGCGCTACCAGCGCCGTCGCGACAACGAGCTCCTGCATTACGCGAAGGACGTGTCCGAGCGGCTGCGCTCACTCAGCGAAGAGCGCGACTTCGGTCGCATCGTCCTGTTCGGTTCTCAGGAGGCGCGACGTGAAATCCTGGAGCATCTCGACGAAGACCTTCGCGAACAAGTCGTCGCTGACCAAGCGGCCGACCTCAACGCCGACACCAACGAGCTTCTGGAAGAGGCGGCCAAGATCATCGCCGAGGATTCCAAAAATGCCGAGCGAACCCTGTGGCAACGCATCAAAGAAGAGACCCTGGCCGACGGTTTGGCCACAACCGGGGCGGGGGACGTCTGGGGAGCGCTGGCGACCGGCCGCGTAGAGACTCTCATGATCGAAAAGGATGTACATATCGAAGGGCGAAAGTGTAGGGAGTGCGAGAACGTCGTCACGAAGACAACCGAACACTGCCCCTTCTGTCGCGAATCGGAGCTGTTCCCCATCGCGCTCGTCGATGAAATGATCCGCCAAGCGGAACGGACCAGTGCCGCGGTCGAATTCGCTGAATCGGTGCCCGGTCTCACCAAGTCCGGCGGCGTCGCCGCTCTCCTTCGATACTGAGTTGCCAGGCGAACAAGCTCTCATTGGAATCGCTCCGCTCGTCCAGTATAGCCTCTTCCCAGGCAGGGAATGCACTGAGGAGAAGGGCAACGATGGACGGAGCGCTCGCAGGAATCAGAATCGTCGACCTCACGGCCAACATCACCGGACCGTATGCCACGATGATCCTCGCCGACCAGGGCGCTGAGGTCATCAAGGTCGAGGCACCCCCTCACGGCGATGTGATGCGCTACCTCGGTTCGCAGAGTGGCGGCATGACTGCGCTGTTCGCATCATGCAACCGCAACAAGCGCTCGGTCATGTTGAACCTCAAGCAATCCGAAGCGCGCGAAATCGTCCAACAGCTCGCGCGACAAGCGGACGTATTCGTGCAGAATTTTCGACCCGATGTCATCGACCGGCTCGGCCTGGGCGAACCGGATCTCCGCAGCGAGCATCCCGAGCTGATCTACGTTTCGATGAACGCATTCGGGGAGAAGGGTCCGTACGCCGACCGACCCGCCTACGATCACATCCTGCAGGGGATGACGGGCGCCGCCTACGTACAAGCCGATCCGCCGCAATATATGCGTCAGGCGTGGTGCGACAAGGGGACTGCCGTCATCGCCGCGCAGGCGATCACCGCTGCCCTTTTCGCCCGCGAGCGCGGCGCTGGCGGTCAACACGTGAGACTGTCGATGCTCGATGCCGGCATCTCTTTTCTCTGGCCCGACGGGCACACGGACACCATGATCCTCGATGAGGAAAAAGCGGTTCGAGTCGCGCCGATCGCCGGCACATACGTTCCGATCGAAACAGCCGACGGCTTCGTGACGATCGCAGCGGTTACGCCCCAGCAAAGAGATAGCCTGCTCGTAGCGATCGGACGCGTCGATCTCCTGGTCGACCCGCGCTTCGCGACTCTCGAGAGTCTGATGCAGAATTTGGACGCATTCCGCGCCGAGGTACTGTCGAGTCAGAAGGGCCGTACGACCGGCGAGCTGCTCGCTGCACTGCACGACGCCGACGTCCCCTGCGGACCCATTTTGCGCCCCGGCGAAGTTCCGGATTTCCCGCAGGTGCGTGAGAACGAGATCCTCGTCGCCAGCGAACATCCAACCATGGGCCGAATCCGCGAACCGCGCCCAGCGGCCCGCTTCGAAGCGACGCCTTCAACCATCCGATCGCCTGCCCCGACTCTCGGACAACACACGGACGAGGTACTGCGCGAGCTCGGCCGCAGCGACGACGAAATCACACAGCTGCGATCTGATGACGCCATCGTTTGAATCAATTGCGTGCGCGGCGACTCCGACGAGTATCGAAGTCCTCGGACAGACTTTGGCGGAGTTCGCCGCGAAGATCGGCACTTCGCCAAGGGCAGCGCGCGGCGACTACCTAGACCTCATGCGCAGCGGCCTTGGGGCCGTCCTACCCGAGCCGGTGCGCGTCCAACGCGAGGGCGGTTTGGTCAAGTTCTGCCTCGACGTGGGCGGTGCCGACGGAACACGGCTGGAGACCGAATCCGTCATCATTCCGATGAGCGGGCATCGCGGTTCGACCTGGCGCACACTGTGCGTCTCGTCGCAGGTCGGTTGCCGCATGGGGTGTACCTTCTGCGAAACTGCGCGCATGGGACTGGTCCGCAATCTGACTGCTGCCGAGATCGTCGCGCAGTTTGCGGTTGCTCGCGCCCTGCTTCCGCCCAGCGAGAAGGACAAGTTCGCCGACTACCGATACTTCAACAGCGGCATCAAGAACATCGTGTTCATGGGGATGGGCGAACCGCTCGACAATTTCGACGAGGTGACGCAGGCAATCCGTGTAATGAACGAGCCGAACGGTATCGCGTTTCCACACAAGCAGATCACCGTTTCTACGGTTGGCCAGGTCGACGGTTTGCGCCGACTCGGCGAGCTCGGCTGGCATAACCTGCGCATCGCAATCTCGCTCAACGCCGCGACCGACCAGTTGCGCGATCAGATCATGCCGCTAAACCGCGCCATGCCGCTTGCCGATTTGAAGCGCGCGCTTCTAGACTACCCGGCGGCGCCGCGTAGCATATTCTTGATCGAGTACGTTCTGCTCGGCGGCTTCAACGATTCCGACGAAGACGCGCGCCGCGTTGCGGACTTTTGCCGCGGCATCCGCTGCGTCGTCAACGTCATCCCATACAATCCACAGCGAGGTGCCTTGTACGAGACACCCGACGATGAAGCGGTCTATGAATTTGTCAGCGCCCTACGGCGCCACGGGCTCTTCGCAAAGCGACGCCTCACGCAAGGCGTCGACCTGATGGGCGCCTGCGGTCAGCTCGGCAACCCAGCGCTCCGCAGGCCGGCCGCCGCGCTGCGCTAGCGGCGCGCGAAACGACAAGAATCGCGCCTACCCATGCTTTCCGACCTCCCAGCCGGCAGCGGTGAGGTGCTGTTCGCCAAACGCTCGCGGGGTGCTTTCGAGCTCCGTCGACATTGTGTCGTTCCAGCGGTTGAGGAATCCGAATAGCGCGCACACCGAGACCAGCTCGACGATCTGGGCGTCGTCGAATTGCTTGCGCAGCTCCGTGAAGTGCTCTGCGTCGACAAGGTTCGGGACGAGGGCTGAGTCGCGTGCGAGGCGCAGCGCCGCACGCTCTGAATCGGAAAATACTGGATGGGTTTCGAACTCGAACGCGTGCTCGACTTTCTCGTCCTCGACACCAGCGTGCGATGCGTGTGCCGAAGTATGGGCCTGGCAGTAGCGGCAGCCGGCCGCAGTGCTGGCGACGTAGGCGACCAATTGCTTCAGTCCGGGATCCACAGTCCCCGGTCCGTTCACGGTCCCGGCCAGGACCATGAAAGCCTCGAGAATCTCCGGGCGATGGCCCAGAGTGAAGAGACTGTTGGGGACGAAGCCTCCCATCATCTGCTCGGCGACTTGAAAGAACGGTTCGAACTTTTCCAGAGACTCGCGGCTCAATGGGCGAACATGCGGCATTTCATCACCTCCACGCTGAGGTCGTATCGTAGCGACGTCGCGTTCTCTTCGCGGGCTTCGAGCCGGCCCACCGCCCAAGACTCTGTAAAGCGATTGGCTTCCGACCGGAAATCCCGACATCAGTAATGGTCATTCACTTCCCTGTGGTGCGCGTCAGCGGCTCGACATCGGGCCACACCTCCTGGCCCAATCCTCGCATCATCTGCACCATCTCGTCTGGCGCCCAGCGGGCAACAGCCGTGTCAAAGCTCGGCCGTGCGCAGACGCGCGCGTACCACTTTGAAAGATGAGGACGCAGTGCAGCCGAAAGCAGTGGTGTCATGGCGAGATGATCCAATCGCAGAACATAGGGGAGCACGGCGGCATCAGCCAATCCGAACGAGTCGCCGGACAGCCACGGCTGTCGGGCGAGCGCCGCGTCAGCGCGATCAATGAGTTCGATCATCGCCGCAAGCGCATCGGCAAACTCGGGAGCGTGCACCCCGTGCTCGAGGACACTGCGTCTCGTAGCTCGCGCCTCCGGGTCGGGGATACCCGCGATGGCAGCTTCGCGAACGTCCTCTGGTTGCTGCAAGATCAACGCCCTTGGGCCAGCGGCAAATGTAACGATCGGAGCGGCCGGATGGACTCGGTCGTCGAGCAGCTTGGTCCACAGGCGAATCGCGTGTCGGGCCGCCGGAGCATCCGGGCGCATCGGGACCGACGGGTACGCATCGTCGAGATACTCGTTGATCAACGTCGACTCGATCAAAGCGGTACCTGAATCGACCAGAGTCGGAACGACATGCAGCGGGTTGAGCTTGACGTACGCGGGATCGTGTTGCGCACCGCTGAGGATATCGACTTCATGGGATTCGAAGTCCAAGCCCTTCTCGGCAAGCACCATCCGGACTTTCTGAGAGCATGTAGAGAATGCGAAGTGATAGAGTTCGAGCATTGGCTGGTTCTCCTCGTCGTCATCAATCATCCACCGTGGCACTGCCTCCAAGATTCGAGTATGCCTTCGTTTTCACTGGTCGATCGACCAGTAGAACGCATACATTCGCTTGTCAAGTGAATAAACTAACGGTCGCCGATCAGCCAATCCGAGTTGGCAAGGCATTCTGAAAATCCGTAGTGGGTCACTTTGATTCCGGGCTCGGCGCAATCGGAGCGAAGTTGGGAGGGAGAGGCGCGCCGAGCCTTTCGTGGTCGAGTCGTGCCACAGCTACCACCCGCCGGAGTTGTACGCGGCTCGGCGGCGCCTCTCCCTCCCGGTACCCGGCTGCTCCTGCGCACAACTTCGTGATGTCGTACCGAGCACAGGCTGTTCGCGGCTCGGCGGCGCCTCTCCCTCCCGGTACCCGGCCCTGCGCACCACTTCGTGATGTCGTACCAAGCACAGACTGTTCGCGGCTCGGCGGCGCCTCTCCCTCCCGGCACCCTTACGCGCCCTCTTCTCGGAGGACCACTCAACGACGAGCTGCGACAGCGAGTCGGTTGCGGTACAGCCACGCCAGTAGGCTGCCGCCCGACAGATAGTCGTCGTCGAGGTTGGCCAATGTTGCGTCGTCCGTCGTACCGTCTCGGAGGCGAACCATATAGGCGGCGCCGAGCACTTCGTCGTAGAGCTGGCGCAAGTGCGCCTCGTCAGCGCAACGAAACAGCAAACCGGGATCGTCGCGGGTGGGGTCGAAGGTCGTTGCGGGCTCCAGCCATAGCTGCCCGCTCGATGTTGCGGTATGCATCTTCTCCAGCCAATCGACACCCAAATCCGATCCAAGGATGTCGCGCAGCATTTCGGCTCGTGGCGCGGCTAGCATGCCGCCGACGTCGATGCCGCCGCCGTCCTCAGTGGAGTGTGGCTCGGTCATCACACACGGGTGGGCGCGAAGTGGATCAACCGACTGAAGCAGCAGAACGTTGCCATCGAGATAAATTCCGCCGTATTCTAGAAGGATCTCGAAAGGAAGATGTTCCTTTCGATCCTCGTCGCGACTACGCTCAATCTCGACAAGGCGCACGAGCTCGGCAGCTTCATTCCAGTAGCGGTTGCCGGTCGGCGCTTGCGTGTAGTGGAGGAGAATTTCCTGCGGGCGCTGAACCGCCTGGGCGGCGACAATGGCCAGTAGGTTTACAGCGGAAAATGCCTCGTCCCCTGTGTACAAAAAGTGAACCAGGTTGGGCACCGATAGATCGCGATCTCGCGGCGCGTTGCGGTCGCGTTCCTGCCAGCGCCCTTGCTGATTGAGCGCGTAGGCGGACACGTCACCGATGTGGCTGATGCCCAGATCGGCGCAGGCAACGGAGGCGCCGGCCTGCTGCGCGCGCACCGCGAAATCGTATTCGAAGAGACTCGGTGCAATGCGCTCGTCGAAACGGCCGACGTGTCGCTTGAAATAGCCGACGTCGAAGAGTGAGGGGTTCAAGCTGAACCCAGGCCACCACCAACCATCTTGATCGACGGCACGCAACGGCGGCGGGTAGACGGTATCGTAACGTTGATTCTCGAGAGGTTTGACGGGATGCGACGGGTTGTAGCGGTAGCGCCCGACCGCGGCTCCTTCGATGGTTGCCGCGGCCGTAGTACAGCCCGGGCGCGAGGTGAAGAGAATCTGCTGGAACTCGCCGCTCTGCATCAGTGGCAAAAAACTCGCGAGGGAGAAATCTCTCGAGAACAGCCAGTCGTCTTCAATATGAAAGACGAAGTCACTGTCGACGACATCGAAGAGCAGGTTCAGGCTACGCGCGTGCCCGGCCTGGGCCGGTGTCTTCCAGATGAACTCGAAAAAGGGATACTCGTGTTCCATGCAGGCTCGGTCACTGGCGACGGAGTTGTCGTCCACCAAGATCCAACGCTGGATCCTGCTGTGATCCAGGCAATACCGCAGCACGCTGTCCATCGTCCTGCGCAACAGGTCGAGACGCCGGCATGTCGTGATGGTGAACGTCAGTGGTAGTCGGTCGTTCATTGGCCCTATCGCGAGCGTCCTCGCTCAGCCAAGAGGCTGATAGTCGTACTGGATGTCGGTGTCGCTTTCACCGTCGGTGCGCGCGATCTCAGCGTAAGCGATGGGAGGATCGGACTCGTAAATATTCAACGCCTGGCTGTGTGTCTGCAAGTACGTGTCGACCGGGTCTTGCATTCCATCAGTCTCGGCGATGCGGAGCAAACGAGCCGCGCCGCGAGGCGAAACCAGATAGCCCGCCGTGCCGCCGATCCAACTGTGCCAATCAACAGCGCGCAACTCAGGATGCCGGTGGACCACGGGACGCTGCGGTTGCCAAAGATCTGCCTGCGACAAGCGCGCCAGGAGCAGCACGTGCCACTCCGGATCGTAGTCTTCGAGATCACGCTGCAGGCAGGCGAGCTTAAAACGAAATCCATCGACCAGCTCGACGTCATCTTCCAACACCATTGTCATCTGCCTGGCCGAGCGCCACACTTCGATGTGACTGAGAGCGCAGGCGATGACGGTTCGGCGGGAGCCGAACCGATTGCCGCGGAAGAGATGATCGATGCGCGACGAAAGCTCCAGCTGACGGCCGTCGATGGCCGGAAAGCGCCGCCAAAAGTTGAGCTTGGCAGCGTCGGCACGCTCCCTGAAAGCAGCAAGTCGATCGGTGCGCCGGTCGAGATTGATCACTACGGTATCGGGTGGCGGTAGCCTGTCGAGAGTGAAACCGAGGTTGGCCTCGATTCGCTCGCGTTCTTCGGGCGGCAGCTCTCGCCGCAGCAGGAGCTCGCGGTAGGCTTCAAAGCTCTCGCCGAACTCACCCACTTCGTAGGCAACCCGCGACAGCTCGTCGAGCGCGCGCCAGGAAAACGGATCGTCGCTCGATGCGGAATTAAGCGGTCGTTGGTAAGCCACTGAGCGCAACAGCTGGTACTTGCGCGAAGGCAGAATGGCGGCATGCGCCTGACGCCGGATCTCATGCGCCGGCGTGCGCACCTCGCCGAACTGAGGCATCTCGTTCAGCGCGTAGGCATTCGGCGTGGATGAGTCGTGACGTTCCCTGACAAGTCGGCCGGTATGCAGGCAACAGATCGTATCGAGAAAAGCGGAGCGCCAGCCGGCATCGGTGTAGCGGCGCGCCATCTCGAGCTCGAAGTGCTCGGCACTCTCGTCGAAGCGGCCGAGGGACTTGACCGCTTCCGTGCGCAGGAGCGACGGGCGCAGCGAGTAGTGCGGCCATAAGATGTTCGATCGGCAGCCGGGGTGTTGTTGCCAGAACGCGTGCTCTTGCGCAGATCCCGGAACCAGAAACAGCTGTCGAACAAAACGCAGACCGCTCTCGGTGCGGGCCAACTCGCCACCGACGAGGGCGCGGTCCTGCATATCTTCGGCGTAGTGGCGATTGAACAGCACCTGCCCGAGTTGCGGTTCTTCGGCGAGGATCTCTATCGCCTGGCCAATCAGCGGCAATCGATCGACGAAGTTCCAATCGTCCTCGAGATGCAGCCAAAAAGGAGTCGTCACGGTGTCGAGCAGGAGGTTCATGCTGAGCGCGTGCCCTCGTTGCTCGGGGGTCTTGAAGATAAACTCGAAGAACGGAAACCGGCGTTGCATCTCACGCCGATCCTCGTGACTCGAATTGTCGTCGACGCAGACCCAGCGATCGACACGCTCGACGTCAGTACAGTTGGCGAGGAGAGAGTCGACGGTCTTGATGAACAGATCCAGTCGTTTGCACGATGTAATGGTCAGCGTCACCGCCGGCGAATCCGCCGGCTGCTTAGCGCACAGCCGGTGCACCCGAACGCCGTCGCGCACGACCGGCTGCGCGGCAATAGCGTCGACCGCAAAGCCGCGGTTGGTTTCAATGCGCGCGCGCTCGGCATCGGAGAGGCAATCGCCGGCGAGGATCTGTGTATTCAGCTCGAGAGCCTCTCGATGCTTGCCAAGGTAGTAGGCGGCAAGCGCCTGCTCGTCGCGCGCCCGGTATTGATACACGTCGGCTTGGATGAACAGCGAATCTTGCGCCGGGTATGGAATCGCCGCCGCGCGCTCGGCGTTGCGATAGGCGGCGGCGTAGTCCCCCCTCCCCCGCTCCCGGCTGGCCAAGTAGACCAGCGGCTCGGCGCGGTCGGGATGAACCTCCGCGGTTTCGAGGTACGCATTGCGGACTTCTTGCCACGGCGCACCGAGGCGATCGAGGCACTGAGCAACGCGATAGCGCGAATAAAAGAGCTCTTGGTCCCAACCGCCCATGTCGATGCGGTCGCGGTAGCAGCGCCGTGCGTTGTCGAGCAGCCCCGCATCGAAGTAACTCTGAGCCAGATAGAAGGCATAGCGAGTACTGTCGGGCTCCCCGCGCAGCGCCGCTTCGAGCGTCTGGGCGTCACGCAGATATTTGTCGGATCGCTGGCTACGGCCGCCGAGTCGTCGCGAGACGACGTGGTAATCGCCGCCGATGGAGCCCGTAACCGTCTCGCCTTCACACGCAGGGTACTCGTGTAGCACGCCTCGGTAACGCCAAGGCTTGCTGCGGGCGAAGAGCTGCAGCCTCCAGTACTCGAAGCTGGGGCCGTAACGCATGCGGTAAGCGTCGGCTTTGAGGTTCGCAATGTCCGGTGTGCCGACGACGATATCATCGGCATCGATGACCCAGAAATAGTCAGAGATCGAGTGATGACGCGCCAACTCGAGAGCTTCGCTGCGGTTGTGGCCGAAGTCTTTCCAAGGACGGCGTAGCGTCGTGCCGGGAATCTCGGCACGACGCATGAAGTCGTCGACCACCTCGACAGTCGCGTCCGTCGAGCCGGTATCGACAATGACGAAATCGTCGATGTACTCGCACACAGACTCGAGAGTCTGGCGGATGATATGAGCCTCGTCCTTGACGATCATATTGAGGCAGATCGTCGTCATGGGAGACGGCTCGAAACGGAGGCTGGGCTAGACGCTGCTCTTACGGCGGCGCACCATCGCCAGCGCAGCCACGGACAAGAGAGCGAAGAAGCCCGCAATCAAACCGCTGCGGCCGATGGCCGGAGCCGGCGTCGGAATCGTCGGTCGCCCAGGACCGCCCTGGTCGACGATCAACCCGTCGACTCCGGTGTCGTCACCTAAGACGCCGTCAACGAGCATGAAAGAGGCCGTAGCGACTTGCGGATCCGAGCCAACTGCTTCGACGCCGAAAGTGACTCCCGGTAGCTCATAGAATTCGCTGGGCGGGACACCCGGTGGATTGGGACCGTACTTCTCGTAGACAAATGGCGGCGAAGTGATTCCGTTGCTCGAGTGGTAGTAGACCTTGATGAACACCGGCGAGCAGTGAGCGACGAACTCCAGTAGGCCGAACGGGAAATCGATGTCCGGCGATTCCTCGGGAAGCTCAGATTCGCTGAGTGTGCGTACACCGGTGAGCTGGCAGGGCAAGGTACATGCAGCGTCCTCGCAGGCCTCGATCGTGAGCGGGCCCTGGGTCCCGGTGGTGGTACCGACATTGCCTTGCGTGGCGTCGAGTTCGCCGTCGTCGTTGCCATCGCCACCGTTCGGGCCGCTCGATTCTTCCGAGTTGGGAATCATGTCGCCATCGTCGTCATCGGCCGGGAGACCGGCGGGGACGGCGAACGTGCAACCGGCGTGCAATACGTAAGAAGAACTCGTCAGCTTGCCGGAAATCTCGGATTCTGTACCGAGGCACAATCGCAGGGAGTAGCTCGCCGACGTCGCCTTGCCGGAAGCAGAGTTGAACGACGAGCCGAGCAGGCGATAACTGGCACTCGACGGCGCTTGACCGAGGACAACGGCAGGGGCAACGAGTGAGACACCCAGCCAAAGTACTACGCTATACTTGAAAAGCTTCACGTCGCCCTCGAACCTAGATCGTAGACCCCGAATCGCCGGTCGGGCCGGTCGGACCGGTCGGACCTACCGGCCCCTGTGAGCCGGTGACGCCCTGAATACCCGTGTCTCCGATCGGGCCAGTCGGACCCTGAATACCCGTGTTTCCGCTCGGGCCGGTCGGACCCTGAATACCCGTGTCTCCGCTCGGGCCGGTCGGACCCTGAATACCCGTGTTTCCGCTCGGGCCGGTCGGACCCTGAATACCCGTGTCACCCGACGGGCCACTCGGACCGGTTGGCCCGGTGCCGGAAGCACCGGTCGGACCGCTCGGTCCCTGCGGACCGGTATCGCCGCTTGGACCACTCGGCCCAGTAGCGCCGGTCGAACCCGTACCTCCAGTTGGACCCGTCGGACCCGACTCGACCGTCAACGAGTAAGCCGAGCTGGTAATCCTCTTGTTGGGCGACAAGGTCTCGCCACTGATCGTAACTTCGAGAAAACGCTCGGGATCACCTGAGCCATCGAGAGGCGGGCCGGTGAACAGTCCCGCCGGAAACGAGGTATTGCTGCCCAGGTCGATACTGAAGAACCCCTGTTCGACGATCACCGCTGGGTGCGACTCGCTCCAAGCGTTGGGAACCGGATTGCCAAGGCCGTCGACGATGCGGAAGGACATCGGCACGGTGTCGTCCGCGGGAACACCGCTCGGATCGGTCAGCCGGCCCTGGAAGTTGATGAGGTTCGGAACCTCAGCAGCCTGGACTCTGAGCGCCGAGAACAATCTCGGCGCTATCACCGCGACTGCAACGGCGTCGCAAATGAACTTTCGGCGCGTAACGTCTTTTGCCATTGGTCTCCGGCCTCCCTCGCGTTTCTCAAGACAGCCGGTGAACTTTGGTGAATTTGGACACAGACCGCCGCCGGAGTATAAGGTTGCAAGACGACAAGGGCAACCCCAAAAAGTGCTTTCCAAGAGAAGCGCCCCACTGAAGCCGGCACTCGCATTGCGGCATGCCGCAGCGACTGGTGGCGCGTAGCCTGAGAACGAATGTTGTCGCTGTGATCCCCAAGATTCTGCATCAAATCTGGATCGGGCCGCACCCTCCGCCGCGCGCGTTGATGCAGTCTTGGATCGACCATCACCCGGGATGGCAGTACAGACTTTGGACCGAACGCGACCTAAGCGAGCCACTGCAAAATCAGCGCGCCTTCGACGCTTTGTCTGCGTTCTCCAGCAAGGCCAACGTGTGGCGCTACGAGATCATCGAACGCTACGGCGGCGTGTACGCCGATGCGGATTTCCTTTGCCTTCGTCGGCTCGACGAAAACATGCTTCACTCCGCTTTCTTCACTGCCTATGAAAGCGAAAGTGCGGTGAGCGGACAGATCGCAAACGGTCTGTTCGGAGCCATACCGCACCACCCGGTCTCGCGACGTCTGGTCGAGAGAATCCACCGTCTAGCAGGCACAGAGCTGAGCTGGCGGACCGGATTCGACTCGACCGGCCCGCCGTTCTTCAGCGAGGTCATCCGAGAGATCCCGCAGGGAGTGGTGGTCCACCCGAGTTGGCTATTCTATCCGGACCATTTCGGCCACGACGCAACCTACGAGCGGATGTGGGCTAGCGAAGGGGAACCGTACGCGCGCCACGACTGGTTTTTTGAGTCGCCGACTGTCTGCCTGATGATGTTTGCCGGCGCCGACCCCGATTTGCTTCGGATCAGTCTAGCCAGCGTCCGCACCCACATCAGTTGCTACGTCGTCGCTGTCAATCACCCGGATCGCTGCAGCGCCGAGCAGGTGGCACGCATGCTGCGTGGCGTCCCGGGGACCATACTCGAAGGGCACGAGGCCGACAGTGCGGAAGAGTTGGTTGCGGCCGCTCGCGGCATGGCGGATTTCACGCTGCTGCTCGAAACCGGCGAGCTGGCGGTGGGGTTCTCCCGCCTAAAACTCACTCCCGCCGCCGACGGTTATAGCGCCAACAGACAAGACGTGACGGGCGACGAAGTCACGCTGCGACTCTGCAAAGATCCCGAAGAAATCTACTTTAGAAAAGGTCAATCAAGTGGCGCTGCCGGCAGCGATCGCTCGGGGCGTTCGATTCTCGAAGACTGCGTCTTCACTCGCTTCGAGAGTCCACCGCATGGGGCCGATTACGGGCAAATCGACCGATCGCTGACGTTGGCCGATGCCCTGCAAGGCATCGGTGCCTACCGCCATGCGACGTCGCTCTGCGCAGATCTCCACGATTTCGAACTCGCGCCCAAGCAGCGTTGGCAAATGCAATGCCGTAAAGGAGCCTGCGATCTTGCCATGGGAGCAGCGATCGAGGTGGTCGAGCCACAGTTGCTGGCGGCGTTTCGCCTACAGCCGCAGCGACCCGAGCCGCTGTTGACACTCGGCACACACTATTACGCCAGGGGAGACCATACCAACGCAACCCGCTACTTCGAACATGTCGCCGCCCTGCCCGAACCCAGGACACCACTGCGGGGCGTAGAGAGGCCGCGCCAGCAGGCGCTCGAGTTCTTATCTGTTTCGGCCTACTACGCCGGCCGCTACGACCTCGGATTTCAAGCCGGGATGGAAGCTCTGCGAGGCCAGCCGACTGTGCTTCCGCACGAACGGGTTCGCACGAACCTCGAGTACTATGCCGCCAAGGTCGGTCGCCAGCGATCGTGACCCAAGCCGGTGCCCCTGCCGCACCAATGTTGCAGCAGACGGCGGCAAAAGTTAATCAAAGTTCGAGCCCCTCGCGCTTCTCCGACGCTTCGACTTCCCGCTACCCAACTCTCAATCGGCCCGAGTGACCAACTCGTAGAGGCACAACCATGAAAATCATTCGCCAAGGCGGCCACTTCGGAGCCCGGATCGAAGGTATCGACTTCAGTGTTCCTCTCAGTACACAGGCCCTCGACGACATCACCGGTGCTCTCTACGAGTATCAGGTAATCTCCATGGCGGCGCCGGAGTTGAGCTACGAAGAGCATCTGCGCATCGCACTGCAGTTCGGCACTCCGGAGGCGCACGCCACCGACCAATTCCACCGCGACGAGAGTTGCCCCTATCGAACCGTGATCGATTCCGAAAAGGGCGACCGAGCCGACTCCTGGCACGCCGATGAAACATTCCTCGAGCACCCCCCCTTGGTCAATCTGCTGCACAGCAGAATCCTTCCCGAACACGGCGGCGATACGGCCTTCATCAGCATGGCGGCCGCCTATGACGGCCTTTCCGAGAAGTTCAAGACTCTGATCGACGAGCTCACGGCAATCCACGATTACGGCCATCTCTACGAGCTGGGCTGGCGCAGTGGCATCCCGCTCGGACCGCTGGTTGGCGACGCCCTGGTCAAGGGATTGATCCACTCTCACCCCATCGTGCGGAAGCATCCAGTGACCGGCCGCCGGTGGCTCACGGTCAACTCGACGTACACGCGCTTCGTCGAGGGGTTGACGCCACTGGAAGGCCAGATGGTGCTCGACCTGCTGTTGCGTCACATGCAGAAACCCGAGTTTGGTTTCCGGCATCATTGGCAGCTAGGGGACCTGCTCATCTGGGATCAGCAAGCCGTGCAGCACTACGCAGTCGGCGATTTCGAAGGACGTCGCCTGGTCCATCGCATCTCCGCGCTGGCCACGGACGAAACGTATACGGGCATCAACACCGCCTGAGAGTCGCCGCCCCAGGCGCCCTGTCGGATTATTTTCGCCAGTCGCTCGATCGCCGTCGCGAAGATCCCTCGCAGGCGATCGCTTGTACTTGATCGCTCGCAGTTGGCGGCCCCTGCGCTCTTGAACATTTCGCGATATGCTCCGAGATCGAGCTATGTCCACCAACGATGAAAACGCGAGCAGTGCGGGCGACGACACCCTAAAGTAACGAAATTCAAATGCTCGGCCGCATACTCGGCGAGGTGATCCGCGCCCAAGCCGGGGACCGGACCTTTCAGCTGGTCGAGTCGGTGCGGCAATGCGCGGGCGACGGTCGACGTGCCGGCCATGCGGCCGTCGACGCACTCCACGACATTCTCGCCACCGAGTCGCTTGCAGAGCAACTGCACGTCATCAGAGCGTTGGCGATTCCGGTCCTTGCAAGGCTCATGATCGCGTCGGGCTGCCTCTGATCCAGTCCGCGCGGTCAGACAAGTGCAGTTGTCGCTCCGGATCCCCAAATGCTACAGACGCTACATTCGCGAGTTCTTAGCACGATTTGGGGGTCCCATGCGCCGATTGATCGTCACTACCGTCCTCATCCTTTGCTACCCGATGCAGATATTGGGGGAGAACGACGAAGGGTCTTCTTCCCCCCTGATCGTGGGAACTTGTGCGGACGGAACCCGCTGCGCCGGCGACGGAGCCGATAGTGACTGTACGGCAAGCTGCAGGACCGATGCGATATACATGGGCAGTCGAAGCGACTGTGTTTATTCTTTCGACCCACGAGAACCGTATTGCCGCATCATCAAGACGGGCGAGACGCAGCCCTCGTATGTGGCTGTCGGCTACGATGTCTGCGGCGGGGACGATCACGGCCCAAGCGGCGACGGCGATGCGTGTAACGACACCGGGGATGTAATCAATGGCGGAACTTTGGCGGACTCCAGTTGTTACTACTGTCGAGGCGGATTCTCGGCATGCACGGATGGCTCCGCATGCGGCGCGGGTGGACCCGGTCGCTGCGACGATCAAGCGGTCTGCGCAGATTGTCGCAAGCCTTCATGCCCATCCGGGGTGTGTGGTGCCGGTGGCCCCGGCCTTTGCGTTGACCGGACCCCATGCTTCCGACCGGATGTCGATCGACTACGCTGGCGCTTTCCCACCGGAAACAACGTTATCGCCAGCGCCGACTTCGGGTCGTGCAGCCTCAACGCTGCGCTCTATGTAGACGTGACGCACGTCGACGGGATTCCTGGGGAGCGCTCGGTCGGCCTATCGCCGCAGCCAGCTGCAAACTCGTGCGTCTTCATCGGCTCCAAGGACGGCTTCTTCTACGCTCTCGATGAAGATGCCTACGAGGACGATCCGGGCACACCACCCACAGGCGCCTGCCTTTGGCGCTACGACACGTCAGACACGCAAGTGCACTCTCGCCCAGCGGCAGATCCGATCACCTCCAGCATCTACGTCGGGTCAACGAGCTCTTCGAGCAGCACTATCCACAAACTCGAGCGCTACCCAGCCTGGGACGGCCAGAGTTGTAACCTTGGCGATCCCTTGACGTGCGGACTCGGACTCGAAGGCGCAGTGATCAACCTAAGCGAACAGCTCGAAGGCGACGCGCTCGTACCACAGGAATCGACCGCAACAGACGGCCGACTGGTGATCGGCAGCGCTTCGGCCATGCATCTGATAAGAACGCGGCCCGGCTTCGACACGGTCGATACATTGACCGGAAGCGAGATCTCCGTGCCAAATCTCGGCCCGTTCCGTCGCGGACTAGTTCAAGCCAAGACGACCGGCATCCTATATTCGGGCTTCGGCGGCGGTGAAAACGACGGCGAAGGGCTGTTGGCCTTCGACATCTTCAAATCCATGCCTTGCGGTTCGCCCATTGACGAAGATCTCCAAAGCAATGGCGTTCTCGACAAGAACTCTCCGACGACGGGCTTGCCGCCAGAGATCTGCAACCACAGTGGCACAGGGACGAACTTCGCGGGCATCCAGTGGCACCGTCATCAAGTCGTATTCAATGAAGCCGAATCGCACTTCTTCATCACCAACCGCGCCAACAGCAACGGAGACCTACGCAAGCGTCTCGCTGCCTTCGAAGCAGTTGGTGCTGGCGAAACATTGACGGGAGATAATCTGATCGATTGCTACAAGTCGGACTTCACGGGCATGGTGGCTTCGGCCACTTACGCCCGCGTCGAGTGCAAGGTGGCGACGCCCTGCTGCAACGTTGGCGAGTCAGTCGACCGACTCTTCTTCGGCGACCGCAATCAGCGGTTCTATGCCGTCGACTTCTGCGAGGGCGCCCCAATGTATAACGCATGGGGACCTGTCAGCTTGCGGACCACGTTCCGCGCTCTACCTGTGGTGTCGTTGGATCTCGAGACCGTCTACATCTACGACGAGAGCGGTGACAACGAAAAGGTCTTCGCTCTCGACATCCACGACGGCACTATCAAATGGGAGTACCACATACTCGGGCAAAATGACCCGTTCGGGAACGGTTCTTTTTGCGAGAACGCCGCTACACCCGCGGGCGGCGCCAATTGCTATCCAGCCCCGATTCCAAAAATCACCGACAAGGACTCCATCGGAACGCTCTATCCGGTGGACGATGGAGGTTGCTTGGATGCCGATTCGGTAACGCTAGCGGTCAGCTCCTACCACATCGATGAATCTAATCTGCGAGCGTTTGAGGGCAACATCACACCCGGAGCCGCGAACCTGGACACGAACTCGGGAGTCGACTGGCGCAATGAAACCAGCGGCGCATCAGGACACTGGCCCTGCGACCCGGAATGTGAGGGCGACCTCACCAGCAATCCCCCCACCGGTGAAGCCGCCGGCCTTGTCGAAGGATGCAATTGTATCGTTGTCACGGTCCGAGACAACGCAGGCAAAGAGGGCAGCACGCTGATCGCGATCAACAGAGATTCGATGGGATGCCCGTCATCGACCGGCTGCACCTGCCCCTGAGGCGCGGAAGAAGAACGCAAACGCGAGCGGCCTGAGATAGAGAGGGTTTGGTTTTTCGCCACGGTGCTCGGTGCATAGTCCGTAGCCCCAAGGAGGTTCTAAACGTGGACACGTTCAGGACCGCGCCAAGGCCTGGCGAGGTTGCCCGCCACTCTCAGTCCCGAGCAACGAACGCATTTCGCGATCCGCTCCAAGCTTCCCTCGCGACTACCGATGGTCTCCGATCGGCTGCGGCCAATCGTTCTCGCGCAAAGCTCATTTCAGAGAGAAACCTCGCAATCTTGGAAGGATTTTAGCAATGCCAACCGTCGGAATCATCGCCAACCCAATGTCCGGGATAGACATCCGGCGACTCGCTGCCCGTGCGCGCCGCGAGAGCCCACAGGACAAGCAGAACCAGATCGCACGCGCCGTCATCGGCGCGGCCGCGGCCGGCACAACCCGTTTCCTTCTGGTACGCGATCTCTTCCGAATGTCGGAGTGCGCGGTCGAAAATATCAACGTTGGCGCCGCGTTCGACTTTCTCGACATCGGTTCGCCCGAGACGAAACCAAGCGACACTACTCGGGCGGTACAGGCGATGCGCGACGCCGGCGCGACCGCGCTACTCATCATCGGAGGCGACGGCACCAACCGGATCGTCGCACAAGCCTGGCCGGAGGCTCCCATCGTCCCGATGTCGACCGGAACCAACAACGTATTTCCGGTGATGCAAGAGGCCACCATCTCCGGTGCGTCGGCCGGACTCATCGCGTCGGGGGCAGTAGCATTGGACGAAGGCGCGCGACGCGCCAAGCTCGTTCACATCGAGTACAGCGACGGCAACCGTGACCTCGCGGTGATCGATGCTGTGGCCCTCGCCGACGACCCGATTGGAAGCTTGCTCCCGTTCGACCCCGAGAAGCTGCGTTGCCTGATTCTCGCACGCGCCGAGCCGGCAGCGGTCGGAATGTCGCCGATTGGGGGACTCGTGCAGCCGTGCGGCTTCGACGACGACTTCGGAGTCGAGGTCCGGTGCACACAACCCGAGACGCCTGGCTCGAAGTCGCTCCTCGCCGCCGTATCGCCCGGACTCTACCGACGCGCGCACATTGCGGCATCTCGGAAACTCGCGTTTGGCGAGCGAGCCGTGATCGAGGGGCCGTGCGTACTCGCTTACGACGGCGATCGCACGCGAGCACTCGAGCCGGGCGAGCGCGCCGAGCTGTGGGTGGAACGGTCCGGACCTTGGGTGATCGACGCCACCAGGACAATGCGGGCGGCGGCCCAAAGGGGATTCTACGTAGATCGCCACTTCCACGATGGCTTCGACCAGGACCGGCAAGGCCCGCGCTGCTGCTGAGCAGCTGAGGGGCTAATCCTCATCCTAGCGCGCACTTCGAAAAGATTCCGACAAACGAAAGATACTTGGCCACGCAGTTCCCCTTGAAATTGGTCGCCAATACAGCATGCCGGCTCTGCTGCGGCGCCGAATCAAGGGAAGGTATGACTCGCGATGCCAATCGCCGCACATTGTACAACTCTTGCGGCATTCGCACCTCAGAGTCTGTGCGTCTCGCAAGGGCACTCGCCCAGCCATGTGCCAACCAGTCTCGCTGCTAGCGGACGCGCGCATGACACAGCTGTCATCGGATAGTCGCGTCCGCCTCGCGAAGACCGCGATGCTGCGCAAAGCAGCTCAGACGAAAGGCCCGGTTGGGAGCGACGGTTCAAATGAGCAGTTGCCAGAATCGTGCTTTGGGTCACACTATTGCCCCATAGAATGGTACGGCCAGGACTTGAGGCGGCTGCGGTGTCTGAAATCGGGTGTGACACAGAAATAGACACCCGCGGACGAGAAGCGCCCGCGCTGCGCGACGTTAGCTCGTCGGGAGCTCCCGTTTCCAAAACGGCGGGACTAGAGACCGACTCGAACCAGGCGATCGAGCAGGAAGTGCGCGGCGAAACCGAGAGGCTTCTTCTGCGGCGAACCCGGATCATGTTGGGAATGATCGTCGCTGGAGTCAGCTCGGGGCTTTTGACCGACATCTACCTCGGACGCGTTGCCGAACACCCCCACCGCACGCTGCTACATCTGGCCGGCATCTCCGCGTTCCTCGTGTCGATGCAGGCGTTGCCGAGATTGAGTCGATCTATCCCCTTGCGATCGATCGCATTCGCCGGAGCTACAGCAGCCTGCATGATGCTCCTCGCGTTCTCGATGGATCCGTTGTCGCGTACGGAGCAGCTAGACCTACTGGGCTTCGTCGTCGTCACCCTCGGCACGGCGATCCTACTTCCGTGGGGAATCTGGGCCCAGGTCGCGTTGACCGGGGTTGTCGGGCTCTCGATCCTGACCGGCATCCTCATCAACGGCGATCGGCAACTTCCCGACGCGGACGTGATGCCCTCCATGCTGGTCGCCATGGGCCTATCCTACTTCGTCGCGCTGGTCCTGGAGAAAAACCGTCTGACACTGGTACGTCAACGACACGAGCTGGCAGCGGAAAGGGAACGTGCCGAGCAACGTCGGGTGCACGCCGAGGCGCTCGCACGAGACTTGGATGCCTATGCCCACACCGTCGCCCACGACCTGAAAAATCCGATCTTCGTGATCGCGGGATACAATGATCTTCTCCAAGACGAGCTTTCCGGCAACGTGAGCGCAACCAGCCAGGAGTTCCTCGAAGCGATGAGCATGGGATGCGAAAAGATGACCGAGATCATCAATGAGCTGCTCCTTCTCGCTAGCGTCAGAAAGACCGCGAACGTCTCCATCCAACAGCTCGACATGCCACAAATCACCGACGAGGTACGCAAGCGACTCGCCAACAAGATCGAAGAGTCACGAGCCGAGATCATCCTCCCGAAAGATTGGCCCCAAGCCGTCGGACATGCCCCTTGGGTCGAAGCGGTGTGGACCAACTACATCAGCAACGCCATCAAGTACGGCGGATCGCCGCCCCGCGTCGAGCTCGGCGCGGATCCACCCTGTGACGGCAAGGTACACTTCTGGCTGCGCGACAACGGCGAAGGACTAAACGAAGCACAGCTGAGCCGGCTCTTCGAAGAATTTGCGCGCAACGACCCGAGCAAGGCCGAAGGCCATGGCCTCGGACTGTCCATCGTCAAACGCATCGTCGAAAGACTCGGAGGCGAAGTAGACGCGACGAGCGTTCTCGGACAAGGCAGCACCTTCGGTTTCACTCTCCCGGTGGCTCTGTGACCCCAAATGACTTCCGGGGTAGAATCTCGACGGGCAATCGGTTGACCATCCAGCCCGCGACCTCTCTCGTTTCGCATGCTCGATACAGCGCAGCAACCAGAGCGGGACCATGGGTATCTTCGGTGACGCCGCTCTAGACGCTTTTGTGCTCGGGGCCAAGCGCTTCGAGAACCACCGCAACGACCACTACGACGACGCTGCCCACCACGTTGAACCACAAGAATCCCAAGTCGGACCCGAAGAACAGTGCGGTCACGATCGCCTCTGCGCAGAGCGCGGCGATTAGTACGGGGGTTGCAGTGACACGAGGCAACAAGAACGCGACCAAAAATATCCCCAGAATGGTTCCGTAAAAGATCGACCCGAGGATATTGACAGCCTCGATGAGATTGTCGAACAAAGACGCAAAGGCCGCGAAGCCCACCGCCACGGCCCCCCAAAGCACGGTGAAGAGTTTGGATACAAGCAAGTCACTGCTCACGCTGCCGGTTCGGCCCACAACCCGTTTGTAAAGATCGACGGTGCTCGTCGCGCCGAGCGCCGACAACTCACTTGCCGTTGAGCTCATCGCCGCACAGAGAATCACGGCGATCAACAACCCCACGAAACCGCTCGGCACGAAGCCCAAAACAAAGGTCAAGAAAACGTAGTCTGAATCCCGCGTCTCGGCATCGGGCAGAGCCTTGGCGACCAAAGCTTTCGCTTCCGTCCGGATCTCAGACGCGCGACTCGCCGCAATCCGCAGCGCATCGCGCGCAACATCGGTGTCTTTCGGGGTGTCTCCCTGGGCGTCTTCCTGGTCGAGCTCCGCCACATACGTGCTGGCAGCATCACGTTGCGCAGCAAGAGCCTCGGCGTATCGCCCCTCGAGGCGCTGCATCTCCGATCCGTAGGCACTCTTCTGAACGCGTTCGAGTGTCGGCTGATTGAAGAAGATCGGCGGCGGCGTAAACAAGTAGAATACGAAGACCAGCACCCCGATGAGGAGAATGCCAAACTGCATCGGCACTTTGAAAATCCCGTTGAAGAGCAAACCAAGCCGGCTCTCCGTGACCGACCGCCCAGAAAGATAGCGCTGGACCTGCGACTGATCGGTGCCGAAGTAGGCAAGTGCAAGGAAAAATCCACCGGTGATGCCAGACCAGAAATTGTAGCGACTGCTGGAATCGAGTTCGAAGGAAACGACATTCATCCGGTCGAGCGCACCGGCCAGCTTGAAAGCTGCCGTCAGCGAAACATCCTCGGGAAGGCGCCAGACAACCACGACAGCCGCAGCAACCATGCCCGAGAGCATCACCACCATCTGGCCCTTCTGCGTCTGGCTGACGGCCCGCGTTCCACCGGACACGGTGTAGGCGATCACAACCAAACCGATGCCGAGAATAGTCGCGTTGAGTTCCCATCCGAGGATCGCGCTGAGGATGATCGCTGGCGCGTAAATCGTGATTCCCGCCGCTAAGCCCCGCTGAATCAGAAACAACACGGCTCCGAGCGTCCGGACCCGTCCGTCAAAGCGGTGCTCGAGATACTCATAGGCTGTGTAGACTTCGAGTCGATAGTAGATCGGCACGAAAACGACACTGATCACGATCATCGCCAGTGGCAGCCCAAAGTAGAACTGCACGAAGCGCATGCCATCCTCGTAGGCCTGCCCAGGGGTCGAGAGGAAAGTAATCGCGCTCGCCTGGGTGGCCATGATACTGAGACCGATGGTCGGCCAACGCAGCGTATTGCCGCCCCGAAAGTAGCCCTCCATGTCGGTGACGTCCCGCGTCTTCCACGTGCCGTAGCCAACGATAAAGGAGATCGCCCCGACCAGCACGATCCAGTCGAGCCAACTCACGAGGCCCACCTCGTCAGCGCGTAGAACAATCCGACCAACGCAGCCAGCTCCGCCAAAACCAGAACATAGAGATTGCGCCAGCGCGACAGCAGCGGTGGGGGCTCTTCTAGCTCCTCTTGCTCAGGCTGAGGATCCGTCATTCGCCCCGACCAACCGAACCACCGACTCCATCAGAGGCGATCAAGTTCGCAAACAGCCGATACGCGCCCGGGACGCCGGCCGGTAGCTGCCGAAAAAAGGACAAGCCAGTGTACACGTAACGCCCTTTGCCATGTTCGGCTACGAGCAGACTTCCCAACAGCGGTTCTTCTCCCGGATCCGCCGCCGAGAACAACGGCCGGTACCGCTCGTCCCAAGATTTCGCAAAGTAGAGCCCCCGCTCCTGAACCCAGCCCTCAAAATCCGCAGCGCTGATCGTATTCGGCGACGACAACAACCGCGCGCTCGAATCAACCGCCTCCATCTTCGCCGATTCGTCCGTGACGCGCTCTCGACCCAGCTCCATGGGAAAGGGGCCAAGCGGGCTCTCGAGCGGCGACCATCGGCTCTGGGTTTGGTACTGCACGACGATGTTGCCGCCATCTTCGACGTATCGCATCAGGCGCTGGTGAGAATTACGAACGACTTCTCGAGTGTTGTAAGCCCGGATGCCAACGACAATCGCTGCAAAACCAGACAGGTCACCGCCGCGAAGCGTATCCTCGTCGACCGTCTCCACATCCATTCCGAGGCTGCGAAGATCGTCGGCCACCGTGTCCCCAGACCCTGCCACATATCCGATCGTCCCTGCGGGCAGCGTCAACGAGAGTGGTACCAGGCGAAGCGATGAATGCCGCAACACTTGTTGCACCGGGATGTGCTCGTAGTCGACCAAATCTTCGCGCCACGACCAATTCACGCCGGCAACGCGAATCACAGGCGTGATGGTCGTGCCAACTGCCCCTTGCCCCGGAGTCACGGCAAATCGCACGCTCGTCTCATCCCCCTCCTCCGCCAGCTCAACAGACACCGACGCCGGTTCCGATCGCCACTCCTCCGGTAGTTGCAACGAGACCGCCCCGCGCAAACCACTCTGGCCGGCCCGCACCCGCAAACGCACGGACGACGTACCGCCGTTCGCGAACAGTACGGCATCGCGCACAGGTGTTAATGTCGCAGGCGGCACGACGTGGAACATCCTCTCGCGTTCGCCCAAAACCCTGTCGGTCCAAGCAAAGACCACTGGAACCGCAAGTTCCAACGTACGGTCTCCTGGATCAACCGTCAGCAGGACCTCTAGCGGCGGAGGCCCGACGGGATCGCCGATCAGTTGCGGTTTTTCAACCGTCTGCCGCCCCAAAGTGCCCTCTTGGGCGAGCCAATAGGGCGCGGAAATTGGACTTTGATTGGAAATGTCCAACCTGTGCTCGAGCAGAATCTTCTGCCCAACTGGTAAGTCGATTGGGCCCTCGCGATGGCCATCACTGAAAACAACCTGCGATACGCGCGCCTTCGCACGGCGCGAAACAAGTTCAAGGCTCACCGGTACGCTTCCGCCAGCAATCGCCCCAGGGCGCTCCGCCGTAGCGCGGACGAAAAGTCCTGCAGCGCCGACAATGACCCGTTGCAGGGCGCGGCGCGCGTCTCGCACCCGCGGCCGGTCGGGGAGTTTTTCGACGGCAGCCTGCGCCCGCAGTAGCGCCGGAAGGGCTGCCTCGGGATGGTCCCGCGACAAGACCCCTCGCGCTTCATCCACAGCTGCCGCGAACTCTGCACCGACAGGGCCGAAACGCGCCCAGGTAAGATCGAGGCCCTCCAGGATGTCAGCGTCGACCTGCGTCCCGGCCACATGAACGAAACGCTCGACGATCGAACCACGCTCACCCGCAACGCCAAACCCCTGACTCCGATGCTGGCTGCGTGAAAGCGCCGCCAGTTCACCGTACCCAAGTCCCAGACGCGGGTCATAATCTCCGACTTCAATCGCAATCGCATTTGGAGGAGGCGGATTCTCGCGCCAGTGGGAAACGTTGCGAAGCAGCCGATCGGCTTGCCACGGCTCCCGCCCAAGCTCCCGGTGCTGCGGGAAGCGTTCGGGGTCTGCCGCGGCGCTGAAGGCTTCGCGCGCCAAGATCGCAGACGCGGTGTGGTGGCCATGGTTCGGCGGCTCCTCACCAAACCGGGATATAATCACATCCGGTCGCACCGACCGGATCACCCAAACGACATCGGATAGCGCCTCCTGTTGACCCCAAATTCGAAGCGTCTCGTCGGCACTCTTGGAATATCCAAAGTCACGCATCCGCGTGAATCGCTGCGACGCGCCGTCGAGTCGGCGCGCAGCCAAAAGCTCTTCGGTTCGAATGACGTCGAGCAGTTCGGCCTTTTCGTTGCCTATCAAATTCTGCCCACCGCCCCCGCGTGTCATCGCCAAATAGGTGACCCCAACGTGGCGTCCGTTGGCGAGGTAGGCAAGCAACCGCGTATTCTCATCGTCCGGATGAGCCGCCAGGTAGAGGACACGTCCGGTATTGGCTAGACGGTCGAGCTCGGTGGCGAGTTTCCCTGCATGCATCGCGGGCTCCTGTGCGATCGTCGATGTTGCCAACCCACAACAGGCCACGATCGCAACGGCAATTACGATACGAGGTGCGACGATCACCATCTCGTTTCGCATCGTCTGAGAGGAGCCGGCCCTGATCGAGTTCATCGCTGACGCTCCCTATTTAAGAGTTTTCTGTAGAACAGTTCATAGTGGCCGACAATCTCGTCTTTCTGGAAGCAACGAAGCGCCCGATCGCGAGCCGCGCGACGAGCCTTCGCCAACGCTGCACCGTCAGACATGGTCGCGACGATCGCCTGCGCGAGCGCCGACAAATCAAACGCATCGACTAGCGTTCCACAGTCGTCAGTGACGACTTCGCTCAGGCCACCGACGTCATACCCGAACACGGGGACACCACAGCTGAGCGCCTCCAGCGCCGCGACCCCAAAGCTCTCGTTCTGACTCGGCAATACGAAGGCGTCGGCTTGCCCCAGCATCTCGACAAAATCGGTGTGCTCGCCCAAGAAGGTGACATGGGGCTGCATCCCCAACTCGCGAATGCGGCCTGCCACTGCGGCGCGATCCGGCCCATCGCCAACGAGGACGAGGTGTGCGGGCAAACTCTCACGAACTCGGGCGATGATATCGATGAGTTCGGTGCACCGTTTGACCGGACGGAAATTCGAAACATGAAAGAGGAACGGTCCACTCGGGGCCACGCCATTGCGCGCGATCAACTCACCGAGGCGCCGCGCGTCTCGCTTTCCAGGAGGCGCAAAGCGCGCCGTGTCTACGAAGTTGGCAATGACCTCGATGGCCGTATCATCCTCCAATTCGAGCCTCCGTCGCGCTTCATCCCGGAGGAAGATCGACGGTGTCGTGACTCCGTCACACGACGCGACTGATCGACCGATGACGGCACGATACCCCGACTCATTGCCCAGTCGGGATACATCCGTCCCGTGCAGCGTGGTCACGAAGATCGGCGCGTCGTCACCGAGGGCATGACGCGCCAGGAGTGCGCTGGCAGAATGGGGGATGGCGTAGTGCAAGTGCACCAGGTCGAGGTCGCCCATCCCTGCCACTTCGACGATTTTCGCTGCGACGTCCAGGGTGTAGGGCGAATGGTCGAAGAGCGGATACTCGGCGCCCGGAATTTGCTCGAAGCTAAGACTCGCGAGCTCGGGCATCGCAGCCTTCGGCCGCGCACTAGCAAGGACTCGCACCCGATGACCACGACTGGCCAAACCGACCGCGAGATCGACGGCGATGATACCGCTCCCACCAAGGTGTGGGTAACAGACGACGGCCAACGATAAGGGACGGGTCATCTCGGTCCCGTACACGACAAATCACGAGTCTCGGGCGAGAAGGGTAAGACAGCCTCGAGAACACGCTCGATCAGATCACGCTCGCCGTAGCGGGCCGCAAAGTAGGACAACCCAAAGCGGCGCTCCTGAGGCACACCCATCGGGTTTAGCGACGACTTGACTCGAACGACGGCCTCGACCATCTCGCTGCTCCGTTGCCGCAGCCGATTCTCGTACTTCGACACCAATCGGCCGACAGCATGCTCGACCGAACTCTCCGCCTTCTTGATCGCGCTCGCCATGCCGTCACCAGCTCCGGCGAGCTCGTCGGCGTGACTCCGGAGGTTTGCCACGAACGGCTCGAGCAGTGCGCGACGAATCTCATCTCCGGGCGACGAAGCGGCCCCAGCCGTCGCCCTCAACAGGATCTCGTCCTCGCCGAGAGCCGCACAATCGGCCTCAACTCCCAACCGATCGAGCAGACGCCGCGTCTTCTCCTCAACGAGGCGAAAGCCCGCGCGCGGAACAACCAGTGGCATGGGCAATTGGAACGCATCGTACAGCGGCCCGAGTTGGGCAAAGTAAGAAACCTCTCCTGGACCACCGACGTAGGCGGCCGTCGGCAGCAACGAATCCTGCAGCACAGGCCGCAGAAGGACGCTCGTACTGAAGCACAAGGGCTCGTTCTCCAACCTAGAGAGAAGCTCAGCAGTCGAATGAAATCCCCGCCCGCCAACTTCTCTCCAGCCGCCGTCGACTGCTTCGAGACGGTAGCGCGGTCCGTCAGGGCCAGCGGGATGAAAAAACGACAACGGCGCCCGGTCCCGAACATGGACGGTCGGCGCCGCACCGACGGCCTCGATCTCAGCCGAGCGTGCAAGCAACGTCGTGGCGATCGGAGTCGCCTCTTCGATCGCCCGGCGATGGAGAGCCGCCGCGATCGAGGCGAACGCCGGGACGCGCGGGTCCACGATCACGAGCCCTTCGACGGCAAAGATCTCCGCCATTGCTGCGCCAAACGCATCCACCCACCGGACGCCCGGTTGGTAGTGACGTGCCAACCGCTCTAGGTGGTCGGTCGCATGAGGAAGCTCCCGCAACTCCACCCGCAGAGAATCTAGGAGCTGAGTCACCGCCGCGGGTAATCGTAAATGGGCCATTGAAATTCGGTCGTCAGACGAAGCCGGAAGGGCGAGACTTAGGTCCTCCCCTTCGGCCCGCGGCACGTGGCAGGACGAGACCTCGACAAGATCGTGGTCCTCGGTTTGAAGCCAGAATACCGGTACCACCGGAGCACCCGTTTCCTCGGCCAACTGCTTGGCGGCACGAATCGACGAGGCCGCCTTGTATAGATTGAACAATGGGCCGAGGAACAGACCCACTTGCTGTCCGGTTACAACCGCCGCAGCCCCATCGCGTAGCATTCGAAGATGGCGCGACCGGCTGGCACTCGGAGCATAGCGCGCGTTCTGACTCTCGAGCTCTGCAGCAACGGCCGGATCGAGCGGCCGGCAGGCGCGAGCGACGACGCGCCGACGCGCCGACTCATCCGCAAAGTGCTCAGGAAAGAACCGGCCAGCCTGTCCCGCGCAGTACTCTTCGCACAAATTCTTGGTCACGAGAGGGCCGCGAGGACAGGGCGAAGAAGTATGTAAATTCGCTTCAGGGCCACACCGTGAGCCGTCGAGTCCGGACGCGAATCCACCGAAGAACCAGCTCAGGCGGCTACTTCCACGATTGGATGGATTCGTTCACTCTCTTCGCAAAGAAGCCCTCAAAAATGTCATCACCCTTGCCGAGTTCCTGCGCTTTCGCGGCCGAGGCCAGCGCGCCCGACTGATCCCCTTGTTTGGCGAGAATCTGAGCCTTGACCCACGTGTTCCACCAAGTCGGCTTGATCGTCTCGGACGTATTGATGTACGTCAGCGCCTGGTCGAGATCACCCTCATTCTCCAGAAGCCATCGCGCCGAAGCGAAATGCGGGCGCCAAGCGTCATCCAACGCCTCGTCGATATTCGACCGAACCGACGCGTCCGTCTCGACCCCGATCGGGATCGACAAGAGAAGGTCGTGCCACTCGAGGTCGAGCCGGGTGGTGTCATTGGTGGTGTTCGAAAAAATGAACGTCATACGCTCTCGTGAGGGCGATGAGGTCGGCCGCAAAGTGACGCGCGCGACATCATTCGCTTCGTCATAACCCCGCGTACCCGATAGGTCAGTCTTGCTGTTTAGGATCACCGTCCATTCGGCCTGGCCAGGAATGGTCAGCAAGGAGTACGAACCTGCCGCGACCTTCTTGCCGCCAAAGACAAAGTCTCCGCTCGCTTCTATCTTGGTCGAGCGATTCGCACCGGTACGCCATAGCGTGCCAAAGGGCACCAACTCGCCCCAGATCTTCCGCCCCTTAACACCCGGACTCGAGTACTCGACCGCGAAGTCGGTCAACCCAACTCGCTGCTCAACCCGGGACAGTGGGCTGGGAGCCGGAAGCTCTGGCGCCGACTGCGCCGAGACAGAAGTGACCGTAAACAAGACCACTAAAGAAAACACTGAGAACGAGCGAAAATCAGCCATAGATCCCCCTTTGGGTTTGCGTTCGAGACCGCGCCCTCTCAAAGCCACATTCCTGTAACATCCGGCGCACACCTGCATCCGACGATGCTGCATCCAGAAAATTCATAGCACGCGAATATGGTTGACGGTATACCGGCCACAACCGTCGTGCCCTGTGCTTTCGCCCACTCGGTCGCACGGCGATGAGCCACTTCGTGTGATAAGGAAAACGCGTAGCGACGACGATCATGCAGAGGGAAAGGTCCAAAGTGGAGCAGCCGAAAGCAACAGAAGATCGATCCGCATCATTTATTGTTCAGCTCGCGTCAGCAATCCAAAACGGCGTGGAGATCGCCCGCTTTGGAGGCTTTGGGGATCCCCAATCTTCGCCCCATAGAATTGTCGAGAAGAAAACACACTTTCGCTTGCGGCACTATTTTCCCGACAATGGGGCCAGCACGTCTCCGGCGATCCTCTTGGTCCCGCCTCTGATGCTGACCGCGGAAGTCTGGGACGTGTCCCCCGAATCGAGCGCGGTCGCGACCCTGCATCAAGCTGGCGTGGACCCTTGGGTCATCGACTTCGGGTCACCCGAAGAAGAGAAAGGCGGGCTGTCGCGCACCTTGGAAGATCACGTGATCGCGGTGAGCGAGGCTGTCGATACCGTTCGCAAAGAGACCGGCCGTGATGTCCATCTCTCCGGATATTCGCAAGGGGGAATGTTCTGCTACCAGGTCGCGGCATACCGGGCATCGGCGAATCTGGCTTCGCTAGTCACGTTCGGCAGTCCAGTCGACTTGCATAAGGGTTTGCCGCCGATCCTACCGAGTGAGTTGGTCGCAGACGTCGTCGACGGGCTCGGCCGCGTGCAATCGGCTCTGCTGCCAAGCGGTATTCCCTCGTGGGCGACCCGCCTCGGTTTCCAGTTGATGGACCCCGTCAAGGCGGTCAAGCAAAGGGTTGAGTTCGCGCTCAACCTATACGACCGAGAGACGCTGCAGCGCACCGAGGGAATGCGGCGCTTTCTCGGCAGCGACGGATGGGTCGCCTTCCCCGGCCCGGCGTTGCGCGATTTCGCCGAGCAATTGATCGCCGACAATCGGTTGCTGCAGGGCGGATTAGTCATCGCGGGTCGTACGGTCACGCTGGCCGACATCACGTGCCCGGTGCTCGCATTCATCGGCGAGACTGATTCGATCGCGCCGGCGGGCGCGGTCCGCGCGCTTCGCGAAGCGGCGCCGCGTGCGAAGAGCTATGAAGCCATGATCGCTGCCGGACACTTCGGTTTGGTGGTCGGCTCGCGCTCGTCGGCGATCACCTGGCCCACGGTCGGCGCATGGGTGAAGTGGTGCGAAGGGGATGGCGCCAAGCCTGCGAACGCGAAGAAAATGATCAGCAAGCGCAGTAGTCCGCCGAAGGAAGCGACACTGCTCGATGATCTCGGCGATGGCATCGCTCGCACAATCGACCTGGGACGCGGGCTGGCATCCAGCGCCGTCGATATCCTCAACCAACGGGTCGGCGTGCTGGGGCGCATGTCATCGGCGATTGCGCCCCAGCTGATGCGTCTCGACCGCCTGGCCTCGCTGCGTAGCGATACCCGTGTCAGCCTGGGAGAGGCCTTGCAGACACAAGCGGAGAACGCTCCGACCGATACATTTTTCTTGTTCGCCGGGCGGGCTTACACCTACGAGGAATCGAACCGTCGCGTCGACAACATCGTCCGCGGCCTCTTGAACTGCGGTATTCGCCAGGGCGATCATGTCGGGATCCTGATGGACACCCGCCCAAGTGCGCTCGCCGCGACGGTCGCAGTCTCGCGACTCGGAGCGGTCGCGGTCATGCTCCGACCCGATATCGCCCTCGAGCACCAGCTCGAGGTCGCACCGGTCGAACATCTGCTCGCCGACCCCGAGCACGGTAAAGCAGCGGCCGCGACGTACGGCAAGGACCTACTCATTCTCGGCGGCGGCGGGGGTCCCAGAAAGTTGGCGGCCGGTCTTCTCGACATGGAACAAATCGACCCCGACTCGGTGACGCTGCCGGAATGGTATCGACCGAATCCCGGGACAGCCGGCGACCTGGCCTTGGTCTTCGTCGCCGGGGAAGACGACCGCCTCGGCGTTGGTCGCATCACCAATCGTCGATGGGCCACATCGGCATACGGAACCGCCTCTGCGTGCGCCCTGAGCAGTCACGATACTGTGTACTGCTGCGCCCCGATTCACCACCCGACGGGGCTTCTCGTCTGTGTCGCGGGCGCGATCGTCAGCGGCGCCCGACTCGCAGTGGCGGCGGCCTTTGATCCGGAAACCTTCTGGGACGAAGTGCGTCGCTATGGAGTTAGCTTCGTGTCCTACAGCGGAACGCAGCTCAACGACTTGGTCAACGCGCCTATCGAGGCGGCGGAACGACACCATCCAATTCGGATGTTCGCCGGTAGCGGAATGCCCTACAGTCTCTGGAACCGCATGCAGGAACGCTTTCCCGATGTCAGCATCGTCGAGTTCTATGCTTCGACCGAAGGCAACGCCGTACTGGTGAACCTGACCGGTAAGAAGACTGGCTCGCTCGGACGCCCGCTACCCGGCGGAGCTGAGCTCGCGCTGGCATCGTGGGATCTCGATGCGAATCGGCTAGTCGAAAACGAGGCGGGCTTCGCAATCCCAAGTCCAGAAGGCGAGACCGGGCTACTCCTTGCGCGGGTAGACAAGAGTCGGGGTGAAATCTCCGGAAGACCGCTGCGCAGCGTGTTCGAGGTCGGTGACTCGTGGATCGCGACGGGTGATTTGATGCGCTGCGACGAGGATGGGGACTATTGGCTCGTCGATCGCGCGGCGGACGTCGTTCGGACAAAGAAGGGGGCGATCGCCACCATTCCCATTCAGGGGGTCCTGAGTCGACTCGACTTCATCGATCTAGCTGCGGTCTACGGCGTCGCGGCCAAAGGGAGTCACACGCAAGAAATCCTGGTTGCCGCAATCACCGTTCGACCGGGGCACAAGGTCGACACGCGAGCCCTGCGCCAACACGTCGAAACGAACCTTCGCAAACGCGAACAGCCCGTCGCCATCCGCATCGCCAACCATTTGCCCACAACCGCCGGCCACCGCATCCGAAAAGCAGCACTGAAACGTGCCGGGTTACAATCCGCAACTGGCGAGGACCTGCTGTGGCTGGCTCCGGGCGCGAAAAGCTACCTAGTGCTGCGCAAGGCAGATCATGCGCGTCTATGGGGAACGGCGCCGACAAGCCGGCGATCCAAGCCACCACGCACAACCCGGCGTCGCGGTGGAACCGCTCGCAAGGCGCGCACGAAGCGCTCATAGAGACTATTCTCCGCGAATGATCGCGTAACCTACATCCGCTCCGGAGAGGTGCGTATCGAAGACGACAAATTCGTCGTTTGACGAAACCTGAATGTCGGAATCGAACCCGAACAGATCGAACCGACCTCCACCAGGGGCCTGTTCGGCATAGCCGGCCACTTTCGTGCTGTCGATGCCAGCAGCCACATCCGTGAAGAAGAGAACGTTTTCTTCGACATTCGAGGTTCGCACGTAATACGCGAGGCGGCGGTCCACGTAGTTGAAATCGGTGTTCGTCAGCGCGTCCAGATTGTCGATTTCGGCACCGATCGGCAGCGGGTCGTCGATGCACTTCACCGGCTCGACCGTCATCGGACCGCGCGTCGTTATCAAACAATCATCACTGGCCCCACCTGTGACGTCAGCGCGGAAGGCGACCCGTTTATAGTCCGACACCACCGGCGGGCTCGTGAAATCATCGATGGTACCACCAATTGGTGCGCCGACCGGATCGCCGGCGCAAGCCACTTCCTCCAGCAAGGCCGTGATTATCTCGTAGCGATACACGCACTGGGCGCCGGCTGTCGTCGTGCCAGCAAAGGCAATGTAGCCATCCCTCACGTCCGGAATCGTGAAGTCGATGAAGTCTCCGCCCCCGGGCGCGGGTGTACCCGAGAGAGCAACGACCGCCATGCCGTTGCTGTTCCACAGGAACACTCCCGAATCCAATGACGGCGCGAGATCCGCGACAAACGTGACGTTCTTTTGGTCCATCGACGGGCGCACATGCGTCCCGAGTAGCGTATTGGGGAACCGCAACTCACCGAAGGTCTGGGCCATTCCCGGGACTGGGTCACCAACGGCGACGACGGAGAAGTTCCAGTTCGGGTTCGCCATCAAGATCGCGTCGCGTCGCGACGGCCCGAAAGTCTCGGCAACAAACGCGACGCGGTTGCCGGCCGCGGTCAGCGTATTGTGCAGAATCTCGTCGATCCGGGTCACCGTAAGCCCGCCGACGATATCCTGTGGCGCTGCCACGACATCAATCGCGCCACAGGGAATGCCGGTGCAGTCCCTGGTGAATATAGCGTCGCGACGACCATGGAACGCAACGTCTCCAACATTCGCCACCGGCTCGGTGAACTCGAAGCCGTTTCCAATCGCCGTAACGTCATCACGAGACGCCACCTCGGAACCGGCAGCACCAACCGCCTGTCTCATCAAGCCAGTGCCATCACTGCACGCCGCTTCGAAGATCGCATCGTCCGTCGAGGAATCGTAGGTCACGGCAACACCGAGGCGATCGACGCTACCGGCTCCCCCGATGGGACAAGGACCTCCAACCGTCGCGATCGTTGAAATCCCTGCCGCCTCGTAACGATAGATGCCGTCGTCCGAGGTCGTCGGCGCGTGAAAGACGAGGCCGCCCGTTGAAGTGAAGTCGGGGCGCATCCGACTACTGAAGCCGCCGAAGGCGCCGCCAGACGGCGCCGGGTCGCCCTGCATGGCAAGCGCACAAGGTGATCCCATCGGACAATACGTACTCGAAACCATAAAGAGCCCGCGCGACTGTGGCCCCCCAGTAATTCTCGCCTGAAACGCGACCGAGGACAGTGACTGATCGTCGACCGCGAACTCCTGTGCGAAGCGGTCAAAGGTGCCGCCGCCGGGAGCGGGATCGCCTTCGCAAGCCAGAGCAGTGATCGGCTGTCCCGGCATTGCCAAATAGATTCCTTCGGTGCCGTCGGTATCGACAAAGACCACTTCGACAAGGTCGGTCAGCAGGTGGGCTTCCTGCCGACGCATATCGAGCGTCTCTCCGGCAGCGCACGGATCGGCAGTTCCCTCGAGCGCCACCAAACTCATGGAACCTGCGGCGAAATAGTAAAGCCCATCAAACGGAGGAGCATAGGCCCGAAATACCAAATCGCCGTTGAGACTCGAGTCCACGTGGTCGCCAAAGCTCGTATAGGGAATGCCGATCGGCGACACATCACCCTCCAGGACAACGGCGGACACCAAGCCTGTTGACCACAGAAAGATTCCGCTTCGCACAGCGCCGCCTTCGATGAAGGCGCGGAAGTACGCGTCGCCGAGATCGTTGAATGCCGGAGCGCTCAATCGACCGAAGGTTCCGCCGACACCGAGCGGGGCCGGATCGCCAGAGGCGACGAGCGTCGTCAACACACCCGCCGCGTCGACGGCGAATATTCCGTCGGTATGTCCTTCGAACGAGACCTGGTCACGCTTCGAGATCACCGGGCCGGAGACCTTACCAAACTGGCCTCCCAGCGGATCGGAGTCCGAGGATACCGCGACGCGCTCGAGAGTCGCGACCTTGTCGATGCCGACGCGCGTCACGCTGGGAGAAGGAATCATTGGGTTGGGCATTTCGGTGACGAGAATCAAGAACGTCTGCCCCGCGGTCATGGCTTGGAACGAGTTCACCGAGCGCGACGGATTCGACGCGGGGCCAAATGGCGAATAATCGCAGGCAATCTCGAGCATGCCTGCGCACGAACCGTCGAAAACGCTCAAAACCGTTCCATAGTCCGACCCGTAGTTGTGCACTTGGTAGGTGCCCGCTTCGGGGACCGTCAGCTCGTACCAGACGCTTCGCGGCAGGACCCCGAAGCCGCAGCCCGGCTGCGGCGGGTCGAGCGGCTCATTGGTTGCCAGGGACGGATCCACGACGCCGACGAAGGGCAGCACGGTGACTGCCGTCGCACTGGCACAGTCGTCGTTTGGCGGCTGCGCCTGGGTCACCTGGGACGCCAATGATAGCGCCAGCGCACCCACGAGCATACGCAAAAGGTCCCAACGCACGGATCGACACATCGACGTCCCCCTCTTCAGCCGCTGAACGACTGGCTCAGGTACGCTAGTGCGATGAGGATGGCGACGTCAACAAGCGGCCGCTCCGGCCCATCCAAGGCCGAGGCGCTGCACGGCCGCATGGCCCAGAAGCCTAAAAGCTGCAGATGTCGGTGTAATCGGTGCAGCAGTCACCAAAGTTCGCGCACAGAGAGTCGCAGTAGCAGCTTCCTGTCATCGACATCCCGCCGCAGGAATTGGTGCAAGAGTCGGCCAACACCACAGAGGGCGTTGAAGGTGCGACCAGCAGCTCGTCCTGATAGAAGGCCGCGTCGCTCTTGATCGTGATGTTCTTGCCGACAAAGGAACCGAAGGTGTCGGCCACTCCGTCGATCGTAACGATCGCCTCCGGCGCGTAGATGGTACCGTAGAGGTAAGCGCTGCCGTTGAAGGTTACGAGGCGCGGACCGAGCACGTAGATCGACAGCTTCTCGGTCCGAATGTCCGAGGCCGAGATGGCCGCGTTGTTGGCGACTTTGACGTCGCCAGTCACGTAGATCGTAACCGACCCCGCGGTGTTGTCGATGTCGAGCACGGCATCCTGCTTGAGATCGATCAAGGTGGCGTGGTAGCTACCCGGCCCGATGCTGAGAGTCTCGTTGCCGTCCAGCTTCACGTCTCCGAGCTCGGTGAGGAAGTCAGGGAGCTCGACCGGCATCAGGTCGACGACTTCGCTGGTTTCCTCGACACCACCGACAACTGTCGACGCTCCCCCCTGCGAGGCCTTCGAACCCCGCACAACGCCACCGACGAAGCTGGAATCCTTTACCGTGGCAATACCATTGGTCTGGAAAAGACCCTCCTGTCCGTACGTACCCGCGGTCGGATCGAAGGTCGCGGACAGCGACCCACCTTCAATTTTCAGTTGAGACTGGGCGAACATCGAGCGCTCGAACAACGTGCCGATCTCGATCGATAGGTCGAACGGAGGCGTCGCGCCAGGTACTGGCGATGCCCCACCGTACAGATCCGCGCCAATGGCGAGGATCTGGTGATCGTGGTCGATGTGCGGCGAACCGTCGAGGTGCCAGTTTGGGTCGGTGGGGTCGACGCCATGAACCTTCTTCTCGTCGTGTTGCACATAGAAAGTATTGAACTCGTGGCGTGCGTAGAGCAGCGCGTCGCTGTCAGTGGCAGTGTTGAGAGACTCGACCGACGACAGTCCGGGCATCTTGCTATTGAGGAGCTGCATCAAGAAGCCCTGGGTGTTGTAGAACACGGCGTCATCCACCGTGAATACCATTGGATAGCCCAGCGCCTGGGCGCGCACAGTACGCGCCTCTTTGACCGCCGAGAGGTCGAGGCTGATGTAGACGGTGCCGTCCCGCCCGACTGCAGCCTGATAGTTGGTCTCAGTGAAGGAGCCGAGTTCGGTCGCCAACGCGACCGGTGCCGGCGTTACTGTCAGCGCGGAGTCGTCGAGCGTGAACATGCTATCTTCCGAGACGCCGATGTTGCCGCCGACAGAGGTCACTGAGATCTCCGTCGGCCCCAAAGGGAGATCGGGAAGAGCAACGTTCAACTGAACTCGGAAAATGCCGTCGGCGAGATCACGCCGGTTGACGGCGAAGGCCTTCACTTGCGCGGAAGCGTTCGTCGTGCCGGAGTTGAAATCGACGGCATAGAGCATACCAACTACGAGGGATGGCTCGAAGATGCTGAGCTCTTCGCCCGCCCAGGCCGCATTCGGACGGACCGTCGCGGCATCCGGAGGCGCCTTGTCACAGCCACAGCCGGCTTGCGCCGGTTGGGTCGCGATCGTACCCAACATTAAGATCGTAAAAGCGATCGTTGCGAGGACGGGCGTTCGGAGGCGGCGGCCCTGAGCTGTCTTCGTTGCGGTCAGAACCGCTGCCAGGGATAGTGTCTTCGCTGATTTCATTTCGTGTCTCCGGTTGTCGAGTTACAAGGAGCAGTGCGAACACTAGAGTGACATCAGACCTCTTCTTCGCGGATCACCCATGGGTATGACTTTCACGGCTGTCGCCGAAAACCGTACGACCTTGTCGGGATGCTCCCCGCCTGCAGCGTGGGGACCCCAAGGCGATTTCGTTGTGCCGCGCGCAAGGAAACAGCAGGTCGCAGGTGGTGCTGCATGCGGAACCACAATAGAAGATCAGGACCCCGGCCTGCCGGCGGTGACATCGTGCAGCGGCGAGGCGTGCGCTGTGGACGTCGCATTCTCAAGCACTGCGGCGTGAAGTTCTTCGCGCCGGGCGACTGCGCGTTGAACCACAAATATCTCAATGCGGGCGAGGAAAGCGACCGATCGCTGGCCGTACCTCGGTTCTACAGGCAAGGTGAGACTCCGTTGATGATAGGGAGTAGAAAATGGCTGCGACACGAAACGTTTTTGTCGAACTCTTTTGGAAGATCCACCCGAGTCTGTATCGCTGGAGCGGCGGTCGAATCGGCGGCGCTCTCATGGGCCTACCGGTGCTCCTCCTCACGACCAAGGGCAGGAAGAGTGGCGCGCCACGTACGAGCGCGCTCATGTACCTGCCCCGCGGCGACGATTTTGCCGTGATCGCCTCCTATCTCGGCGAGCCACGTGATCCATTCTGGTGGCTCAACTTGAAGGCCGATCCCAAGGCGAGCGTTCGCATTGGCAACCAAGACCACACGGTTCGAGCGCGCGAGGCCGAGGGCGGCGAACGCGTAGAGATCTGGCGCGCCATGAACGAGATCACGCCCGACTACGACGAATACCAGACCCGGACATCTCGTCGCATCCCCGTAGTCGTCCTCGAGCGACAATAGCCCACGGCAGTGAGACGCGTCACCCTGGGGGGATGAAGCTTAGCTAAGAATCGAAGCCGTGTTCACGTGCAAGCCGACGCAGTTTGCGCGACTCAGCATCGTCGCCGTTTTGTTCTTTGTGGTCCGCGTAGGCGTTGAACAAACGGCCAAGGATCCAACCGGGCGCTTGCCTGTCGCCTGACGAGGCTTCCGCAAACTCGATCGCGGTGCGAAAGTTCTCATCGGCAGCACTCGTGCGGCCCAACTCCCCTTGAGTCCCGGCGAGATTGCCCAGAATGATCGCACGGACCCATTTGGGCGAACGATTCGATTCCGCGATACCCGCCGCCTCTTCAATCAAACCAAGCGCCTCCTCGGATCGCTCGGTCTTGTTCAAGATCCCAGCGAGCTGGATTAGTGCTTGCATCCGAAGACTCTGGGCGTGGCCAACCGGTCGCACCAATAGCGTCAGGACCTCTCTGTAACCCGCTTCCGCCTCGACCAAGTTTCCGGCCTGATTCAGTGACTCGGCGGCAACGACGAGGGCGTTGACATCACCACCGCCGGGTGCGCTAGCCCGCCCAATCGCAGCGGCTCGCTGCGACAGGGCAACTGCATTATCAGCTCGGCCCAATTTTGCCGCGCATTGGGCTAGAGTATTGAGCGGAATCAGCAGCTCGGTCGCATCCCTACCGAAGCGCGACTCTTGGACCCTCAGATGTTCTCGCAACAGAGGCTCGGCCTCGTCACATCTACCGACCTCGAACAACCCTTGCCCTAGGTTCTGCAGCGATAGGGCGAAGTCCGGATCAGACTCAGAAAACGCGGCACGCGCAATCTCGAGCGACTCGCGATACGCGGCAAGCGCGGCCTCAACTCGGGCGAGCGACAACAGGGAGAAGCCCAAGTTGTGCAAGAGGTGAACGACTTCACGCGAATGAGGTTTCGTTTTGCGAAAGTGAGAAACGAGCTTGTCGAGCTCATCCACCGCTTCGGCGTGCCGCCCCGCTTCCTGCAGAGCATCGGCCAACCTCCGCGAAGCAGCAAGTGATACCGGAGCGGCTTGCCCCAGTTCCCGGGTCGTTACCTCAGCCGCGTCACGAAACTCCTGTGCCACCTCCTGACCGGCCCCTTCGCACTCGCCACCGGATCCGACACCGATGCGCCGGTTGACCACCGAAGAGCCGCATCCCTCACCCGCAGCACGCTGCGAAAGTGAGACCAGGCTAGAGCGTGCCAATACAACGTCGGGATGGTCCGCGCCAAGAGCGGTTTCTAGGAGCCTGACCCCCTCCTTGAGGCGCTCCTTCGCTTCCTCTAGTTCACCCGAAGCCGTGAGAGCGGTCGCGAGGTTGAGCAAGCCTCGCCCGACTGAGGCGTCGCCTAGAGGCAGGACGCGACCGCGAATTTCTACTGCTTCGCGCTGCAGCGCGAGCGCGTCGTCGAATCGACCATCTCCCTGATACAAGAGAGCGACATTCGAGAGTACTTCTGCCAGGTACGGATGCAACGGTCCGAGATCTCGACGCAGCACACTCAACATGTGCTTTACTTCTTCACTCGATACACACTCCCCGAGACCGGCCATTTCAGCGAGCACCAGATTGTTCATCGCCAACGCTACGAAAAGGTGATCGGCACCGAAGCTTTGGCGCAATAGCGCAACGGACTCGTCCAATAAAGCCTTGGCGCTGTCCCCGCTGCCAGTGGCAATGCGCAACAATCCCAGACCGGCGAGCGCAGAGGCGAGCTCCGAAGTGTGTAGTGGCGTCGAACCACGGAGGAGTCGTACCGCATCCTTATAGAGTGCCCCTGCCAGCGGATAGTCGCGCTGCTGCCACGCCCGCGAAGCCTTCGCCAAGTACACTCGACCGAGGACTGCCCCACCACCGGCTCTGGCTAAGTCGAACGCACGCTGCAGGCGGCCATCCGCTGCATCGTCCCGCCCGGCTCTGGCGTCGGCTTCTCCCAGGGTGAGTAACGTCTCCACCAGAATGGGACCCACTTCGACCGGTGCGTCATCGAAGGGACTGCAATCGCCAGCCGCAATCGACAAAGCAGCTTGCGGCTCGTTCAAACGCAGGGTCCGGCGGACAAGCCGCTCTCCGAGATCGATCTGTAGGACTCCGGACAGCTGATCCAAATCATCATTCTCTGGCGCCAGCGTTTCGACGCTGACAAAGGCGTGAATACCATCCCCGACAGCCACGATGTCGGACAAACCACGGCCGTAGTCCGCGACAGTGATGAGCTCGAAACCGAGAGTTTCCGTGTCGATCACGGCGACTGTTTCACCGACAAGCTGTCCACTTCGTTGCGCAACTGCGAGGCGTGCATCCGCCACCAACGCCAGGCGTCCATCCCGGGAAAATGCGATCGACCGCGGCCCACCACCGACTGCGATTTCAGCGACGACTTTTCGGTAAAGCACGTCGACAACATGAACCAGACCGGCCTCCGGCGATTCGCCGTTGCTTCCTACGAACAAAGATCGACCATCCGGGCTGAGCGCGAGCGTCTCGGGGAAGCGTCCCTCGCCGAGTTCGATCGTCCCGACAACGGCCCCCGCCTTAACGTCGACAATGTTGATCGCGCCCGTGCCTGCCACGGCAACGTAGAGTTCGAACCCATTGCGCGAAAAAACCAAATCTGCCGGCGCCTGGCCGACGCGGACCGACCGCGCCACTCCGTCCGCCTGAGTGGTGTAAAATACCGCGTCTCCGCGCCGCGCAAGCGCCGCAAAGCCGCCTTCAGGACTTTGCACGATCCGATCGATGCTCGTTGCCAAGAGAGGTCTGTGTTTAGATCCATCGACGGAGATTCGCGTGATTCCATGCAAGCCTCCGGCATACAGTTGCTGTCCATCGGCATCGACCGCCAGCGTGGTGGCGCCGTCCCCAGCTTCGATCTCCCCGGCAAGCCGTAGGCCAAGCGGGTCGTATATTCCGATCGTGCCGGAGTCCCGGCCTAACGTGTACAGACACTCGCTTGCAGAAGCCGTCGCCACGCCGACACAATAGAGAACCGTTGCAACCGCACGAAGCAGTCGGCTGGCCATACCACACCCCATCCCTCATGTTTTATAGCAACAAGCATGCCGCGAACCCGGCAATTCGCCAGCCTACGGGTATCTTCAGGTGTTCATCGGCCAAGCGGTTCAAGAATGACCAATCGTCATCCAAACCCGCGGCCGCGCACCTTCGACTACCACGCCCCTCAGCGCTGGGCGGCGCCTGTTTTTCAACGGCTATTGACCGGAAAGCTGCCGCTTGCCGGGTTATACGCCAAAAACGACTTTGCCTGCCCAAACCACGGGCACCCCATTGACGATCACGTAGGCCAAGCGCTTGGCTTCAAGATACGGGTTCCGCTAGGTCGCTCGATCCTCAACCGTGTCAGGATCGAAGAGCGTCAGATCGGCATCCATCCCTTCTTGAATGCGGCCTTTGCGAGCGAAGGATGGGGCGTATCGTTCTAAACGACATTCCTTCAAATAGTAGTGAATCACCGCCCCATCGGGATACATCTCCCGATACTCCTCGAACATTCCCGCGTCGAATCGCTCGCCGTTGGCAGCCCACGCGACATCTTCGTAGGTGATGCTGAAGATCGTCTGCCAGTCTCGTCCGAAGGCGGCCGAGGAAATAGGCGGACCACGCGATGAGGCCAGTGACAGCAGCCTCAACTGCTGCTGTGCGGGCACACACAGCATTGCCGGATCGATCGAGTGCCACGCATCCGATGCGAAATGATCAGACGGGCGCACCCCGTCCGTTGGCGGTGCGGAGTTGACGACGCGCTGTCACATCCCTCTCTCATGCTGCGGAATTTTGCCAAATGTCCCACATGGCACAGTCCTTGCCCTTCCTCCGTCGGACCGAGAGCACCGAAACGGAAGGGATCAACCGCAATGCCAACACTCAGGATCGACAATGCCAGCCTCCGCACGTGTCCAGTACTCGTCCTTGCGAGCATAGTTCTCGCGACTACGGCCGGCGCCGCGATCACGAACCTGTCTCCGGTGGAAGACACCTTTCTTCGCGCTGAGTCACCGAATCAGAATGAGGGTTTGAATACGTTCGTGCGCATTCAACGAACAGGAAAGAATCGAACCGTTCTCCGATTTGACCAAAACGCAATTGATACGGCCGTCGGCGGCGCGTCCGTGACCTCGGCCACTCTGCAGCTGTTCGTCGAGTTCAACCAGGAGAACTGGGGCACCGGACGCGAGGTCGATATCCACCGCATGACCGGAACCTGGACCGAGACTAGTTCCACGTGGAACTGCGCCGACGATAGCAACACTCTGAACCTAGACCCCGACTGCGCCAGCCAATGGGCCGGTGGAACTTTTGCCGCCACTGCAACCGATTCCTACACTCAATTCAGCACGCCACTCACTGGCGCCGTGACCTTCGACGTGACTGCCGACGTCAACGACTTCATCGCCGGCACCTTCACGAACTTCGGGTGGCTCATCAAGAAACGGCTGGAGGGGCAAAACGGCCAGGTCAACTACAGCTCGCGCGAGAACGTCGTCGTCGCTCAGCGTCCGATCCTGACCATCGATTTCGTCCCTCCGACCGCCACCGCAACACTGACGTCAACCCCGACGGCGACACCAACCGACACACCGACATCGACACCGACGGCGACGGCTAGCGCCACCAACACACTGGCGGTGATCCCAACCGCGACATCGACGGCAACGGCGACACCAACCATCGGCCCAAACTGCAGCGCCCTCCCCCTCACCAACTGCAAGGTCTCGACTGCTTCTCGGAGGGCACGCCTGCTGGTCAAGAATAAGGCTGATCCGAAGCGCAACAAGCTCCTGTTCGAGCTGCGCAAGGGCGAAGAGACATTGCTCCCCGAGCTCGGCGATCCGATCGGGACGGACACCACCGCTCTTTGCATCTACGACACAACTGGCGCGACGCCGAATCTCACAGTGCAGATCGAAATTCCGCCAGGCGGAACCTGCGACGGCAATCCCTGCTGGAAGCAAACGGCTAAAGGCTTCAAGTACGTCGATCCCGATTCAACGATCGCGGGAACCCGAAAGATCTTGCTAAACAAGGCCCGCCCCGGACGCGGCCGTGTGCTCTTCAAGGCCAACGGTCCGAACTCCAACGTGACGCTTCCGTTCACGCAGGACCCCGAGATCATCGTCCAACTCAAAGTCGAAAATGGCACGTGTTGGGAAAGTCGCTTCTCGACCAACGCCATCAACACCGCCGAATTCTTCCGCGCGCGCTCAGACTGACGAGTCAGAAAACTCCAGGGCGCGTATGACCGCCAGATTGTCCAAATGAAAAGGGGGAACGAACTCGCTTGACCAATGCTCAGCGAGACACGTTGCGCCAAGGGTTCCAAGCATAGCTGCGAACGCTCTCCCGCACGAGAACACTGGCCGGATCGACCGAGAGGTATTCATCCCACGGTGTGGACCGGCGGGAGATTTCGACGGCGTCTCGAGCAACGAGAAGGAGCGGCTCCTCCATTGTCCGACCGTCGTAGAAGATCTTGTCACAGGCTCCATTCATTCGACAAACCCAATCACCGCTCTCCACCCAATCCAGCGTCGCCACCGCACTCAGGCCGGCGGCGAGTTGGATGCTCGCATCGAAGTGACACAGATCCGAATCCAATGTCGTCCTCAGCTGCCCATCCGCGACTGCGTGCTCGACGACACTCGCTAGTTGGAGCAAGCGGACCGGATCAGCAGCAGCGCCAGCGGTGAGCTGGTCGAGCACCAGGGCGTGCGCTCGCCCCTCATCTTCCTCGACGTAGACCGTCCACTCCGCGCGACGCCCCTCGGGCGCATCGTCGACTTCGTAGACACGCAGGGAAAGATAGTAGTCCGCGGCGGCCTCGCTCTCGAGAATCTGTATCTTTGCGAGGCGGGTACCCTCAGGAAGACTGAGGGTACTTTCAAACCCCCCTGGGTCGGTGACGACAAAATTGAAATAGACGGAAGGAACCGACTTGCCGATCGTGAACGCTGCTAGCGCATCCCCCTCGCCGGCTACCGCCGATTCCGCGACTTGTCGAACGGCGGTTGGATAGAAGTTGTTTTTGAAGCGGATCAGCTCCTGCCGGAAGTCCGCGGTCACATCGAGATATTCCGCGTCGAGATTCCACCAAGGCGAGATCACGATCTCCAGTGGGTTGAGGTATACGTAGCTGTGCTTCGGCCGCGGCTTGACGTATTTGCCCCAGGGGCTGTCATCCGAAATCTCAACGTCCGAATCGGGGATGCGAACCCCGTCCCGGTTGTGGATCGAAGCGTTGTAGAGCGTACGATCCGACACTCCATTGCCCCAGTAGATGTAATCATTGGCGGCAACGAACTCCCGCGCGAAGCCCACACGATCTTCAGGTTCCTGCGGCCAAACAATACGTGACACAAAGTAATCGACAACCTCGTCACTGTTCGGATCTTCGACGCCCACGTAGCTGACAATCCGACCGCCGTCGAACTCGTGAGAGACGGGCTCCGGCAGAGTCAGGAGATTCACCGAGTCGGCTGAAACATTCTCTGCCGCCGCCTGTACAACGAGGAAGCGCGGATGACCTCCCTCGGGATCCTCGACGAAGACAGACCACTCGACGCGGGCGCCATCCACCAATCCGCCCGATGATTGATAGGCGTTGAGTACAAGGAAGTACGTCGGCTCATCCGTTTCCAGGATTCGAATCGGTGCCAGCTTGAAGCCCATGGGGAGCTCGTTCGCCTCAAAATCCCTGATCGTCGCACGATCCGCGAACTCGAAATTGATAAAAATGGAGTTCGGCTCTCCCCCGACATCGAAGTTCAACCAGGGAACGCTGCCACCGTGGACTACCCCATCGGCGTAGTCCACCGCGTCCATGCCGTGGACGAGCTTCTTGAGCAAGGCACGCGATTCGAGAATCTCCTCAGCGGCTCTGTCGAAGGCCACGGTCGGTATCTCCACATCGACCGTGCCCGAGTCGCCGATGATTAGCAGCGGGATCTCCGTATCGGATACCAGCTCGTTGAAGCGGTCTACGTAGTTCGCCGCGTTGTCGGTATGGAAGCTGACCCGCCCCTGAAACGAATTAGCCGAGAAAGAGAGTGCACCGCTGACGGCGCGAGCACCCCTGAGTGAGACGGCCCCCGATCCCGGCTGGGAAACCTCGCGATAGAGCGCAGGGAGGCCATAGACAAAAGCGAACGGTTCGCTCTCGTCAAGTGCGACTAGATAGGGCCCGATGTCACCAGCTTCGACCCCAGGGTCCTCTGCTTCGTAGGTATCGATCGCAGCGTGGACGCCATTTTCACGGCCTACGACCAACCGCCCATCGCGGAGCAGAGTGACGTGGAGATCGGAGTCGCCTTCACGGTAGAGCGAATGGCCCTTATAGCTTGCCGCCGGATGCAGCCTGTCGGTTTCCACGACTTCGCCGACTTCGCACGCCTCGGTCTCTGCGACCAGAATGAAGCCGTTTGCGTCGGTCGTCTGAGCGAGCACTACACTCTCGATCCTAGCCGCAATGTCGGCCCCCAGGGTGTAACGCCTGATCGTTTCGAAGGGAAAGTTGAGCGCCGCATCCACGCCCTGCCCCTCGAGCAGGCTAGCGATCGCAGTGGCGAGGGGTTCGCCCGACAGAAGAGAAGCGAAGTCCACGGCAAGAACCCCCCGCGTATCTCGCGGCAGGACAGTCATTAGGGCTGGGGCCTCGATCTCCGGCTGCTTCGCCGCACAATCCCCATCGTCGTCACCACACGCAGCTAGAATAACAATTGACACCAGAACGAGGACCACCCGCCGCATCTTCATGAAAACCTCCGACTCGATCGCAAAAGTACTATCAGGACGCACAATGCCTGATAAGCCGCCGAGGCCGAGGGGGGGGGCCCACGCCAACGCGGAGGGTATGAACTTGGAGCACGGCGTCGAGGGCTGCTCGGCAGTCCGTCCGCGCCATCTTCAACCTGGTTGATCTCCACAAAACAGTGAGGCGGCCCGGATCCTCCGAGCCGCCTCACCGCCGTTGGGGTCAAGAGCACCTCGGCTCCACAATAGCAGCCTTAGGTCACCCTCTCGTAAAAACTAGTCGCAACCGAGCAGGCTGTTGTTCACCGCCCGGATGAGATCGGCGATACTCAGGGATTCGAGATGCGCCATCTCCTCGCATGACTCCATATCTTGCTCTCCGCTGGCAATGTTGACCATCCGAATCAGCTCACCAATCGAGACCCTACCGTCGTTGTCGCAGTCGCCATGGCAGGCCTCACCTGATCTCGGAGTCCATGTCGGCGTCGCAGTAAAAACGGCGGTCGGCTCTTTGGTCGGCGTACTCGTCGGTACCTCCGCCGACGCAGTCGGCTCTTCCGTTGGCTTCGCTGTCGGATCTTCCGTTGGCTTCGCTGTCGGTTCGGCAGTCGGCTTGGCCGTCGGCTCCTCTGTTGGTGGAACTTCTGTTGGCTGAGGCGTCGGTTCCTCTGTCGGTTCTTCTGTCGGCTCCGGCGTTGCCGGAATCGGCTTACACATACCAAGGGGGAAGGGCTCTACCTCTCCCGAGAGCACCGCCTCAGACGACGTCGTCGCCAACAACAGCGGGTCGCAGAACTCGCCTTCCGCGCAGTCCCCATCTTGGTCGCAGAACAAGTCTTCCGCTTTCAGCTTACAGATCCCGTTGCCTTCGGGCTCGATGAGACCGCTGGTCGCGGCGAACGTCTTGGCAAAGAGAAACGGATCGCAGAACTCGTCGTCAGCGCAGTCTTCGTCGGTTTCGCAAAACGGAATATCTGGCTGACAAGTGCCCAACGGAATTCCAGAAGTCTGCGCGTCTTCCGTCAGTGACCGCAGGAATGGCGCGCAAACTTCTCCTTCGTCACAATCCTCATCCGACTGGCAAAACGGATTCTTCGGCTGACAAGTCTTCAGGATGGGAATACCCGAGGTCGCGGCGTCGGCCTCCGCCACCACCTCCTCCACGAGCAAGCGCTCGGCCGGAAGACACTCCTCGTCTTCCTCGCAATCCTCGTCGCCGCGGCAGAACGGAATCTTCGGCTGACAAGTCTTGGGCAGGACGATTCCCGAAATAGCGGCACCAGACTCCGCCACCTCCTCCAACAGCACACGCTCGGCCGGGAGACATTCCTCGTCTTCCTCACAATCCTCGTCACCATTGCAGAACGGGCTCTGCTGCTGGCAGATTTTTATGCCAATCTGACCAATAAGCCCGGACAAATCGGCTTCATTGCCCGAAGCCTCAGCAAGCAGAGCTATCGGCCGGCAAACCTCGTCCTCTTCGCAGTCTTCGTCGTCACTGCAGAACGGCGGCACATCCGGCTTCGGCTTGCAGGTGCCCAGCGGCAAGACGATGGAAGTCTGGGCCCCACCGAACGAACAGAACTCGCCGGCGTCGCAGTCCGCGTCATCCTGGCAGAGATCCGGGAACGGTGTCGGCAAGATCGTGGGCAGGATCGTGGGCAGGATTGTCAACGGTGGTTTGAACGTCGGGAGCTGGGTAGAAGTAAACACCGGCGTTGGCGTCTTGGTAGGCAAGAGTGTCGGCCTGAACGTGAACGTTCCGATCGGGGGCGGTGTGAACGGCGGAAACGGCCCGTCCGGAAACGGATCGATCGGCACGGCGCGCGCATTCGAGGAAAGTGCGCTGATCGCCAACGCGCAGAGCATCGTAGCGACGAGTCGCTGTACTCGATTCTGATCACATGACGATTGAATGGATGACATCTTCATTTTTGGCTTCTCCCTCTATTTGTTCCGCTGCCGGGCAAGCTGCTGAAAGGCAGTTGCGGCTTTGCGGCCCAAAATCAGTTCTCAGCCGAGGGAGTGCGCAATGCCCGTGCCACTACGGCTCGCGACCGAGCTGTGGCATATCTATCGATCCGGGTGCTAAGCGATCGCGGCGATTGCAAAGAACAGAGAGCAGTACAGCTAACCCCCTGATAAGACGACAATTCCCATCTCTACCAACGAAATCGGAAGGGCGAGCCGCAGCAGGGACCCTGTCCATCTCGAGATTCCTGCGGGAACGCGCAACGAGACCTGGGTTCTAGCCGGTCACGGCGCGGTCGAGATCTTCTTCGTCGGACTCCAGGGCGCCCCACTCAGGGTCTCGGTACATCCTGGTTGGATGCAGGTAGGGCAGATTGATCACGAACCGGGTACCTTTGTCGACTTCACTCTCCGCCCGGATCGTGGCCCCGAGCATCTCGAGCAACCGGCGAACGATGTAGAGGCCAAGGCCAACGCCACCGTGGCGGCGAGTCGGCGAGGCGTCCACTTGGAGAAACGGTTCGAAGATCGTCTCCAGGACATCGGTTGCGATTCCGATTCCGGTGTCGGCGACGGTGATCTCGCTTCCCTGCTGTGTTTCGCGTGCGGAGATCGTCACGATTCCGCGCTCGGTGAACTTGAGACCGTTGCTCACGAGATTTTTTAGCACGACCTTGAGCTTGGCTCGATCGGTCTCGGGCTCCGTGAGCCGCGCCGGAATCTGCCATTTCACCAGTACTTCCGGCTTCTCAGATTGAAGGTCCTGCATCTCGGCTTCGATCTGTTTGCCGAGTAAGTTGAGGTCGACAAGTTCCAGGTCGAGCTCGACGCGGCCGGCCTCGAGTCGGCTCAAATCAAGCGTCGCTGTAATCAGCTCGTGGAGTTCGCGCGCACTGCGATCGCTTCGCTGCAAAACCTCAGCCTGCTCGTGGGACAGCGGCTCGAAGGCGCCGTCGAGAAGAAGCTCGTGGTAGCCCAGAATGACGTTGAGCGGAGTGCGCAACTCGTGCGACATGGTGGCGACGAACTCCGACTTGACCTTGTTTGCGCGTTGGAGTTCCTGGACCAACCGAGCGTTCTCGAGTGCCATCGAGGCAATGCGAGCCAGCTCGCTGGCCGAACGAAGCTGCGACGGCGAGAACGAATCATTTCGCTTCCGATACCCGGCCGTCTGAATCCCGATGATCTCGTCGCCGCGCTTCAATGCAATCAAGAGAACCACCCCGATTCCATAGCGATCGAGCAGCCAGGGGAAATCGAAGTCGGGAGATGTTGGTGAAATCTGGACCATCGGCTCCCGTGCGAGAATCTCCCTCATTGGGCGCGAGGGGAACCGGAGTAGACGGATCGAATCCCAATGCCCCGGTTCCGGATCGAAACAGTCGACGACGACCCATTTCTTCTCGGGATCGACCAGCATCGTATAGCTGAATTCACACTCGAGTACTTCTGTCGTCAGTTGACAGAGTCGGTCGAGCAGGTTGGCGCTACCGATATTTGCGCTCAGTTCATAGCTCACTCGAGCCATCGCCTGCGACAGGCGCGCTTCGTCGCGAAGCGCAGCCGCGCTTTTGCGACGCTCGGTGATGTCGCGAATGAACCCGCTGAAGTGAGTCTCCCCATTCCAATCCAGCGACGAAATACTCAGCTCCACCGGAAACACACCAGAGTCTTTATGGAGGGCCTCGACCTCGACGCGCTGATTCAGCATCGGCCCCAGATCCCCGTCTTCGAGAAAAACCCTGAGTCCTTCCAAATGCGCAGCACGGTGTTGTGGCGGGACGATTAGGTCGACGACTGGCTGACCGACCGCCTCACTCCGCGACCAGCCGAAGATCGCAGTGGCCTGAGGGTTCCAGTCGGTTATCCGACCTTGGGAATCCATGCCAACAACGGCGTCGAGCGCGTTGGCGACGATCGTTTGTGTTCTCGCCTCGTTCTCCTGGAGCGCATGCATCGCCAGCTCGGTCTCGTGCCGGGCTCGCTCAGCTTGCAGGCGAAGGTTCTCCTCGCGCCGTACCGCAACCATACGACCACCGTGTGCCGCCAACGATACGACCGCCCCTGCCCCGAGCATGATCAGCGACGCTGCGTCGATCGAATGAGTCGGAGCAAATTCCACCACGACAGCCCAACTGGCGATGGCGTAGGTGAGCACGGCCAACAACCAGGGAGTAGACAGCAGGAAGAACCCGGCGGCGATCATGACGACCCCGACGCCGCCGACTTGCACTGGCCCCGGAATCACAAAGGCCCGATAGGCCACCAGCGTTACGATGAGAACAGCAGCACCGGCGATGATGCCGTGAGCCGAACGATGCGCGAAGCCGTTTTGCCTGAGCACAGCGTAGAGTCCGATGAGGATCGCAGCACATGCTGCCGTCGCCAAGCTCAACTGCGCTGCAATCGCGGTTGGTCGGCTGAGCACATCGCCGATCGCCACGATCGCACAAGCAGTTGGCAACGCTGCCGAAAGCGGTCGAAGGCTGTCGTACGCTACACGATCGAGCGCTGTCGCGAGCTGCGACGCAGCCGAAATGGACCCATCAATGGGCTCGTGTGCGTGATGCTGTACTTGTTGCCTTGTCAGAGTCCGACCCCCAGCCCGCAACGAGACGATGTTGAGGGCGACATTGCCTCACGTACTGCAAGTCAAGTGCCACTGCCTATCGAGTGCGGCTGTTGCATGTTGAGGCGACGCTGGTTCGTTCTTGGACGTCGTAGGGATGGAACGGCACGGGACTGACGCCGGTGAGCACGAGCAAAGTAGAGGCCCGACGCCGCTCGGTCGACCGGGACGAATACGTCCCTCAGCCATCCGACTTGTCACTCGCCACTGCACGTGAGCTTTTCAAGCGACACCCGAGGACACCGTGTCGCCCTTCCCAACACACGGACGACTCATGTAAACAACCCGCATGCCAGGAAAACTAGCGGCGAGCCTTCCGATTCCTCCCTCTGTTCCAGCGAGCCAACGCGCTGCGAAGCACGCCGAGGATCTCGGCTATGACAGCCTGTGGATCGCCGACTCGGGCGGCCCCGACCCGTTCGTCGTCGCAGCCGCGGCAGCTGCGGTCACCTCGACAGTTCGGATCGGGACGGCAGTCATTCCAGCCTACACACGCACACCGCCGGTCATCTCCGCCGCCGCAGCATCGTGCGCCGAGCTCGCTCCCGGTCGCTTCGTACTCGGCATCGGCGCCTCGAGTGAAAACATTGTCCAGAAGTGGAGCGGCGTCCCATTCAAACGACCGCTGTCGCGCGTCCGCGAGACGGTCAATGTAGTTCGCAGCGTCCTCGGCGGCGAGAAAAGTAGCTTGTCCGGCCGAGCGCTAGAATCACACGGCTATCGCCTTCAGATGACACCGCCGAACCCGCCGATCCCGATCCACGTCGGCGCCTTGGGTCCGCCCATGCTCGAACTCGCCGGTGAGATCGCCGACGGCGTCACGCTCAACATGATGCCGGTCCAAGCCGTGCCGAAGATGCTCGAACACGTGAGGATCGGCGCGGCGAAGAGCGGCCGAACCGGCGCCGACCTCGAAGTCGTTTCTCGCTTCATGGTTTCCGTGACTGACGACAAAGACATGGCGCGGGGGTTCATGCGCGGTTTCTTCGGTCCCTATTTTGCGACATCGGTGTACAACCGCTTCGTGTCGTGGTGCGGCTTCGAGGACGAGGCGAAAGAGATCCTCGCCGGTTGGCAGGCGAAGGACCGAGCGCGGGTCGGGGCAGCCGTTACTGACGAGATGATCGATAGCATCGCCGTCATCGGTTCCGCCGAGGAGTGCCGAGACAAGCTCGAAGCGTTTCGCGACGCCGGCATTACCACTCCAATGGTGAGCCCGATCGTAGGCGACGAAGACTCAGCCCTTAAAGTGTTCGAAGCCCTCGCGCCGCGCTAACGGTATGCAGCTTTGTCATCTTCGGTGTTCTCTCGCATAGGCCAAAGCGTGGCCAGTCTGCCGCCATCAGAAACACGAAGCGCGTTCCGCTAGCCACCCCGCCTCGAACACCAGCACCCGCACGGTGGGAGATTTGGTCGGAGTCGAACGCGGTCAATCAGCTCATCAATGACATCACCGACGACTGGCCCGGCCTGCACTTCATCGACACGATGCCGGCATTCCTCCCCACCGGCCAGCCGAGCCCATCGTGCCCTAACACGCCCCGAAGTCTTGGAGCGAAGAGATGCTCCGGAGACGTCGCGGAGCAGCTAACCGTTCGGAAGATACGTGATCGCCGATGTGACGGCCCGCTCCTGGACCGTGGTCGGCGCCGGCGCATCGATTCCCAAATCACGGGCATCGTAAGTGCTCCACCGCGGAGTCGGAATCTCCAGTACGCGCGCGTAGTACCTGCACGGCCAAGCCGGATTGAACTCGGGATCCAGCCAGACGGCGCTCAGCTCCGTCGCTCCAATCGTATTCGTATAACGCGCCGCTCCTACGTCCACCGTATTGCCCACCGGCCCGACACGACCGGTAGACGCGTCGGGTACGCGACCATCTGATGCTGCGACATCAAAAATCTTCTCGTGACTCACGCCGCTCGCGTCGACCCACAGCTTCACCACCTGAATGCGGTCGAGGTTGGCTCCCCGCGGATCCTTGAGCGCCCAAACGGCAATCCTCGGCGACCCAGACAATTGCGCCGCAAGCCGCGAACCCATCGGCACGCCGCTCGCGTAGGCTTGGTGAATTGCGTCGTCTCTCTCAAACAACCCCGGCGGATAATCCCATCCGGCAAAGAATCGAACACGCAAACGCGTCCCCGACGTCCCGTAGGTCTCGCGACGCCGCATCGCGTCGAACAACGACTCACGCGTATTCTCCTCGGCCCAAACCGCCGCCAGGCCGCCCGACCCCCACTCGGAGACCCCGGTCATCTGCGGCGTTACGAACGACGCCGTCCCTAGACGGATACCGGCCGTGCCGTCGAGCAACGGCAGCTTGCCGTGGAAGCGATCTTCCTCGACAGGAGCACTGGAGCCATGGCCATCGCTGCTCCCGACGACACCGAAATCGAAGGGATCAAAGCCCTTCTCAGCCCAAAACTCGAGCCCCATGCGCCATCCGTCGCGCACGTAGCTACCCTTCGGATTGCCGTCCCCACCAGTTGTCGAGAGCAAGCGATTCTTGATTTCAAACGCCGCAAACTCATCGTCAGCCGAAAGGAGCGGATGGGTCTCGGATGCACCCTTCACCTGAAAAATCTCTTGCAGGGGTTCCCATCGCGTGCGCCGGGCGGCGTAGTCGGCGGTCAACGGTCCGCCGCCGAGAGTCGTCGGCGCAAACATCATCCCATCGCTGACATTGGCGTTGTGCGGAATCGCGATCGCCTCCATCCCCTGACGACTTTGTTCTTCGAGTGCGCGCCACAGCTCCTCAGGGTCCACTGAATCGTCCGCACTGAACGGTAGGACCGGTGCCGTGCTGCCACGATAAATCACATTGCGATGGAGATTCGCCGGGCCCACCATGCCCGACCACTCGTAGCCGACGAACGCGGTGAAGACACCGGGTTCGTTCGCATACTCAGCCGCGTCGACGATCCTCTTCCACGCCGTCCCCATGATGTCCGGGTCGCCCCTGCCCGCCGCATCAGGGCGAACGAAGTGTCGCATCGTCTGCAAAAACAGGTAGGTCGCTGCGAAGCGATTTCCCTGCACTAAGGTTCTGCGCAGTGCGCCGCCAGAAAGCGGCAGATCGGCGTCTTCTGCCGCCAGCATCCCGAGATACTCGGCGTGGTCGGTGACAGCCGCGAAATCCAGCGGTTCGGAAAGTCGGATCTCGTAGCCCGCTCCGTGCGCAATCGCCCCGCCCTTGGCGAACACGTACGCATCTTCCGGGCCGGCACGAACTCCAAACAAATACGCGTCCAACGACAGCGACGAGTGAATGTGCAGGTCGCCAAAGAACACCGAGCGCTCGGCCGCCGGCGCAACAGCCGACTTCGCGGGCGGCGGCGCCGCCCGCGAAGCATCGAAAGCGGGAAAGAGCGTCGGATCCTCAGGAGCCCGGCACGTCCAAACGATACCCGTCGCGGCAACGACGAGGATGACGATCAGGGCTTTTCGCATCGATATCCCTCCACCGGTCGAAGAAACACTCGCAACCCCCGACCCATCACAACTTAGGCAAAGCAACCCTCGATCTCGCTATAGGGAGAGCTTTCGCGATGCAAAACACGTTCGTTTTCCATGCGCAGCCAAGTCTCTGACCTTGCCGTCCGGAACACAAGGACTCACGCACATGCCCGCCAGTTTCGAGAGGCCCCCGTCAATATCTACCCTAGTGTCGGCGCCACGCTCGCGACGGCCGGACCAGTGGGGCGTCGGCCTTTCGAACGCCAGCCCGCCGGTGATAGGGATTGATTTTCCAATTCCGACCAAGAGGAGGCGATTGAATGAAGGAGCTGATTTACCCGAACATGTTTCTCGACGCGGTCGAGCTGTACGGCGACCGCGAGGCCCTGGTAGATGGCGATTTCCGTTCGACTTGGAGCGAACACCTCGATCGAGTCCTTCGGTTATGCAACGGCCTCTCGGTCCAGCTCGGCGTCAAGCCGAGCGACCGTTTCGCCGTGTTGGCTCTGAACAGCCACGCCTACTACGAGCTCTGGCATGCGGCCTTCCTAGGCGCCGGAATCATCAATCCGCTAAACCTCCGCCTCGCACCGAAGGAACTGGCCTACATCATCGAAGATTCCGGCAGCGAGATCGTATTCGCCGACGCCATGTTTGCGCCACTGGTCGCCGCGGCACGGGCCGAGATGAAGAAGGATCCGATCCGCAAGGTCGTCCTGATCGGAGAAGGCGACGTACCGCACGACCTCGTGTACGAAGCTCTGCTCTCGGGCGCTCGGCCCGCGCTACCCACCGAGCCGGAGGAAACCGATCCCGTCGTCTTGATGTACACCGGTGGCACGACCGGCCTTCCGAAGGGAGTGCTGACCGAACACCGCGCGCAGATTCTCAATATCTATCACGGTGCAATGACGATCCCGAATCTCCGCATTGAGACGTACTTGATGCAGACACCGATGTTCCACGCCGCAAGCATGTTCGGCATCCTCGGCACAGGAGCGTTCGGAGGCCGAACCGTCATCATCCCGATGTACGAGCCCGAAGGTGTGCTCAACCTCATCGAAGAGCACAAGGTCACCGACACTCTCATGGTACCCACGATGATCGGGCTCTGCCTGATGAGCGAGAACTACCGCCCCGAACGCTTGGCTTCGCTCAAGACCTTGATCTACGGCGCATCGCCGATGCCTGCAGCGACACTCGAGCGCATCCAAAAGGACCTACCAAACCTCGACCTGCTCCAAGGCTACGGCATGACCGAGTCCTGCTCGACCGCCACACTGCTGCTACCGGAAGATCACGTACCGGGCAGCAAACGCCTCAAGAGCGTCGGAAAACCGGTCATGGGCTGTCGTATCTCGATCCGGGACGAAGAGGGCAAGCAGTTGCCGCGCGGCGAGATCGGTGAGGTCTGCATCCAAGGCGGTCAGATGATGCGGCTCTATTGGAACAAACAAGAAGCGACCGATGAGGTCTTTCGCGGAGGCTGGTACCACTCAGGAGACGCTGGGTACATTGACGAGGACGGTTATGTCTACCTGGTCGACCGAGTCAAAGACATGATCGTCACCGGCGGGGAGAACGTTTACTCGGCCGAAGTCGAAAGCGCGATATCGAAACACCCGGCTGTCGCTCAGGTCGCGGTCATCGGCGTCCCCGACGAGAAATGGGGCGAGGCGGTGCACGCCATCGTCGTCCCGCACGCCGGTCAGAAACCGACCGCCGAAGAAATCATCGCGCACGCACGCAACGAGATCGCCGGCTACAAGGTTCCGAAGACCGTCGACTTTCGAGACGAGCCGTTGCCTCTCAGCGGCGCGATGAAAGTACTCAAGAGAGACCTACGCGCGCCGTATTGGGAAGGGCGAGACAAGCAGATCGGGTAACGCACGGGCATACACGGGCGGATGTCTCTGCCTTCGTGATGGAGACAACCATCGCGCCGTGGTGGCAGATCGTCGGTTCGGGCGAAAGCCCGCCTTACCGACCTTCGACATCATCACTTCGTGGGTGTCGTTCGCGAAGTGAACTTTTTCGACTATTGTGTCGTCATGGCCGACCCAACGATTCGCGAGATCCTTTCCCTCGAGCCGCACGGACCAGACACCTTTGTCGGGACGGGGCCGAGCTACCCTTGGGGCGGCTTGTACGGCGGCCAGATCGTTGCGCAAGCCGCGATGGCCGCTGCGCGGACGGTGGAGCCACCTCTGGCGCTGCACTCACTCCACGCGTACTTCATACGCCTGGGCAACACAGCCGAACCAATTCGCTTTGAGGTCGATCGTCTGCGCAACGGCCGTAGCTTTGCTACGCGGAGCGTCGTTGTACGCCAGGCGGTTGGCGCGATCCTCAACCTGTCGGCGTCGTTCCACGTTCCGGAAGAAGCTACGTCCGTGCAAACGGAAACGATGCCATCCGTCCGCGCACCGGAATCACTGGCGACCGACTCGTGGAGCACACTCTTCGATCGAAGCTCATTGCCGACCGCAATCGCCACCGGCCGCGTTGGAGCATGGGTACGCTTGAAGGAGGATCTGGGCGAGGAAGCGATTCTGCAAGCCTGCGCGCTGGCGTATCTGTCCGACGACCTGCCGACAGAGGCGGTCTTCGCCCGCCATCCGGATCGGCCGGACTCGGTCGACCCCTACGATCTGTTCTGGAGCGCCAGCCTCGACCACGCGATCTGGTTCCACCGCCCCGTCGTTGCCAACACCTGGCACCTACACGACTTTAGCTGCCGCGGGCTGTTGCAAAACCGCGGACTGGCCACCGGCAACATTTTCGACGACCAGGGTCTCCACATCGCGACCGTCGCCCAAGAGGTGCTGATCCGGAAGCGCAAATAGCGCTACCACTCCGGGGGCCCCCGACCCGTCCCTGTTCAGAGCGACTTACAACGTCTAGGCTCCGAATCATGCATTTCCCCTTCGACAACAGCTACGCCCGCCTTCCCGACGCAATGTACGCGCGAGTGCAACCGACACCGGTCGCCGAGCCGAAGCTGATCGCGCTGAACCGCGATCTGGCAGAGATGCTCGGACTCGACGCGAAAGCGCTCGAAGAGGAACTTGCCAGCGGTCTGTTTTCGGGCAACTCGCTGCCCACGGGTGCAGACCCTATCGCGATGGCCTACTCAGGACATCAATTCGGCGGGTTCTCTCCCGTACTCGGCGACGGCCGTGCCATCTTGCTTGGCGAGGTCGTCGGTAGCGACGGGGTGCGCCGCGACATCCAACTCAAGGGCTCGGGCCCGACACCATTTTCGCGCCGCGGTGACGGCCGGTCGGCCCTCGGTCCGGTCCTGCGCGAATACATCGTATCCGAAGCCATGTACGCCCTGGGGGTTCCGACGACGCGGGCCCTGGCGGCGGTATCGACCGGCGAAATGGTAGTGCGCGAGCGACCGCAACCTGGCGGCATCTTCACGCGCGTCGCGCGCTCCCACATACGGGTCGGCACATTCCAATACTTTCGCGCCCACGACGACCTCGACAATCTGCACAAGCTCCTCGACTACTCCATCCAGCGTCTCGACCCCGCCGCCGCCGAAGCCGAGAAACCTGCTCTCGCGTTTTTCGAGGGCGTCATCGCGCGCCAGGCGGAGTTGGTTGCCACCTGGATGAGCTTTGGCTTCATCCACGGCGTGATGAACACCGACAACACCAGCATCTCCGGTGAAACCATCGACTACGGCCCGTGTGCGTTTCTCGACTACTTCGATCCAGCCAAGGTGTTCAGCTCGATCGACCACCAAGGTCGCTACGCCTACAACAACCAACCGGCGATCGCGCAGTGGAATCTGGCTCGGCTTGCCGACACCCTGTTGCCGTTCCTCGGCGCCAAGGAAGCAGAGGCAATCGAAGAAGCCAAGGCCGCTTTGTCGCGCTTTCCCGATCACTTTCAGGCGACGATGGATGCGCGCTTTGCCGCCAAGATTGGCTTGCCGACCAACGACGACGAAGCCGCCGCCCTGGTCGAGTCGCTTCTAAAGCTCATGCACCGTGACCGTGCCGACTTCACAAGAACGTTCCGCCGATTGGCCGACAAACCCGACGGCAGCGCCGGTCGCCTCGTTGAAGAGTTCGAGGACTTGGAGTCGATCAATCAATGGCTAGCAGAGTGGCAGGCACACTTGCAGCGCAAAGGAATCGAGTCTGACGACGCGGCGCGACGAATGCGAGCAGCCAACCCCGCACGAATCCCGCGCAACCACCGAATCGAAGCGGTCATCGAAGCCGGGATCGACGACGACTTCGCCCCGTTCCACAAGCTGCATGCGGCATTGAAGGAACCCTACCTCGAACGCGCCGAGTTCGCCGAATACGAAAGTTCCCCAACTCCCGAGGAAGAAGTGCGAGAGACGTTTTGCGGGACGTAGTCGAAATCAGACAATAGGATAGGCGCCACCATGCGCGTGCGGGTCAGGCACGCTGCTGCTACCGAGGGAACTTCGCACGAAGATGACGCCGAAATCGGTGCATCACGAACAAGTGGAGCTGCGCTTGCGTCACGAGATACACTGGCCACCATAAGCGCGGTGTGAAATCGTGTACCGAACACAGCAGGGTTCCATCGCCAAGCACGGAGCGAAACTCGAAGCGCCCACGGTCGCTGCTGGTGGCGCAAAGCCATCCGCCGACGATCGAGTAGACGACGCGATCGTCACTCGAGCTCTCATCCCGACGGAAGTCGAGTAGAGTCGGACCACTCACGCTACCCAAACGCAGCGTCCAATGACCCTCCGAGTCTTGGCTAGAGCGGATCAAGGGCGACAACTTTTCTCCGACCCACCGCATATATTCATCTGCTGCCTCGCCAGGGCCAAGCCGCGTGCCGACCATTCGTTGCACTGAACGAACCACTGGCGGACCGCTCGGGCGCCGATTGACGAATGCGCGGGGATTGTCGCGCGAAGGCTCGTCGATCGCTCCGCGGAGAGCCTCCACAATGGAGCGCGCCTCGACACCGCTCTCCTCCTGGAGCCGCCGATCTCGGGCCAGCATCTCATGCGACAGACTCTCGACGAGCGGCGCAGCGAGTGCCTTTGGAGCGCCCGTGACGAGAGTAAGCCAAAGGCGTGACAACCTCGGCGAGACAAAGGGAACGGTGAAGGTTCTCGGCCGACGACCGAGAAGACCACCGGCAGTAATCATGAGCTTGCGATAGGTGAGAACCTCTTCGCAGCCTATGTCATAGACTTTGCCGAATGACTCGGCGCGGCCGAGCACCCACGGAATCAGCCCGAGCACTTCCGATTGGGCAATCGGCTGCGTCGGAGTGCTGGTCCACGCCGGGCACAACATCAGTGGTAGGCGCCGGGCGAGCCGAATCAAGATCTCGGTCGAAGATCCGCCGGGACCAATGATGAGCCCCGCCCGCAACACCGTTACCGGAACACCCCGACCAGCCAACACCTTTTCAACCTCGGCACGACTCAGCAAATGTCGCGAGAGATCTTCCAGCCGCTCGTCCTGCGGTAGGATCCCTCCGAGATAGACGATCTGGCGAACTCCCTCGGCCGCGCATGCTCGCGCGAAGTTGTCGGCTGCTTGAAGATCGAAGTCCTCAAAACCCCCTTGAACGAGGTGATCCGACGGCAGCATTGAATGGACGAGATACACGGCCAGGTCTGCTCCGGCCACCGCCTGCCGTGCAGCACGGGCCGACAACAAGTCACAACGTCGCCATTCGAGGTTATCGGCGCCATCGCGTTCGCTACGCGACAACGCGATCACACGGTGCGACGTCGCCAGTGCGCGCACCAATGGCGAACCGACGAAACCGGCGGCGCCTGCAACGACGACCGTAGTCGGCGACGGGTCTGTCATAAGAAACGCCTCACTGCGCTAGGAGATCCACGAAGGACTTTCCCTCAAAACGACCAGTATGGACGCAAAATCGGCCCGGGAAAGCACTCAGGCACACTAATTTGAGAAAATTCGTCTCCCCTCGCCTTCGTCAATCGGCATGCCCACTGTCTGATTTCTCTTGACCAACAGCTCTGGCAGATCTATAGGACCGATATATCTACTAGATGGATCAACGGTCAAAAACACAATTTGCCGTTCTCGGATTTCTCAGTGGCGGGCCCAAGTCGGGGTATGACATCAAGAAGTCTGTCGAGGGCAGTACCAGCAATTTCTGGCAGGAGAGTTTCGGGCAGATCTACCCCATCCTCAAGCGCCTGACCGCCGAGGGGCTGGCCGAGCGCATCGAAGCACCGCGGACCGACGGCCGTGAGCGCCACGTCTACGCAGTCACCGCCGAAGGTCGACAGGCTCTGCGCAGCTGGATCGAAGAACCGACGAGCGCCGGGCCAATGCGCAACGAGCTTCTGCTCAAGACATTCTTTGGTCGGCGCGCCGGCCCGGCGGTGATCCGGCGCCAGATCGAGGAATACATCATCCGCCAACAGAGCGAGCTCGCGCACCTCATGGAGATTCGCGACGGGCTCGCAAGCTGCTCGAGCGAGCCGGACTATCCCTACTGGATCATGACCATCGAGTACGGAGAACTAGGACGTCAGGCGGGGATCGAGTGGGCAACACGAACCCTTGGGAAACTGAAGCGCTTGGAGGCAGTTCCGTCGGCCGCTGGGCCAACAAGAACGCGCAAAGTGGCGAAAAGCAAGAAGCAACAGCAAGCCACCGCGCGACAACAGGGAGGACGAGCATGAGATCGACACAACAGAGCCGTCTGAGCCGACGCGCGTTCCTGCGTGCATCGGCTTTCGCCGGTGCCGGGCTGGCAATGCCGACCGGCTGGATCGCCGGGTGTGGCAGCGACGATAGCGGGGAGATCGCAATCCCTCTGGAGGTCGATCCGAACACTCCTTGGTTTTTACAAAACAACTATCAACCAGTGCACGACGAAGTGACCGAGACCGATCTCGTCGTACGGGGGAACATCCCACGTTCGCTCGACGGGTTGTACGTACGCAACGGATCCAATCCCCAGAATTCCGACAATACGCATTGGTTCTTGGGCGACGGCATGTTGCACGGCGTCCGAATTCGCGACGGACAGGCGCTCTGGTATCGCAATCGTTATGCCCGCACTCCGCTGTTCAACGACGGCCTCAACTCGATGGACGGAGGGGCGCCGATCCGGGGGAACAATCAGAGCAACGTCAGTGCAATCTACCACGCGGGCCGGCTACTCACATCGGGCGAAGTCGGCTTCCCGTACGAGTACGACCCGGAAGACCTTTCAACGGTCGGAGTCCACGACTTCGGAGGCAACCTAAACACAGCCTTCACCGCCCACCCAAAGATCGATCCAGCGACTGGGTTTATGCACTTCTTCGGCTACGGCTTCGGTCCACCCTTCCTCACCTACCACGTCGCAGACGCATCGGGGGAGTTGATTTTATCACAAGAAGTTCCCGCGCGCGGTGCTACGATGATGCACTCGTTCGCCATCACCGAAACCGACGTGATTTTTTGGGAGCTTCCCGTGCTATTCAAAGGCGAGCTGTTCGCTTCTACCGGTTGGCCGTTTGGTTGGGACGACGATTTCGGAGCACGCATCGGCATCATGCCTCTGGGTGGCCCAACCTCCGAAATACGCTGGGTCGAGATCGAGCCGTGCTACGTGTTCCACGAGCTCAATGCGTTTCGCGAGGGCGACGATGTCGTCATCGACGTGTGTCGCTTCGATCGAATGATGGACGGGGAGGAGCTCGGCGACATTGACTCACTTCTCACGCGATGGCGCGTAAACACCGGCGGAGATGCCCTGAGCTTCTCCGACCAGCGACTGGAAGATCAAATCATGGACTTCCCGTTTCACGATCGTCGGTTTACAGGTCGCGCGAACCGCTACGGGTGGTTCACCTGGGTGCGCCGCCACCCCGACACCCTAGACTTCGCCGGCATCGCGATGCGCGATCACCAAGCACAGACCCTCGAGAGGTATGACCCAGGACCAAACAGTCACTGCGGCGAAGCGTTCTTTGTTCCGGAAGGTTCGGACGAGGGCGACGGTTGGCTGCTGACGTTCCGGTACAATCGCGCCCGCAACACCAGCGACTTGATCATTCTCGACGCTATGAACGTCGCTCGGGGGCCGGTCGCAGAAATCAGGATGCCCCGCCGTGTACCCTTCGGTTTTCACGGACTGTGGGTGGCAGCATAGCCTGCACCGCCGCGACGGTTCGTCCCACGAAGTGCCGCGGCGGTGATTCGGCAGGAGCAGAGCATCGTCAAGCGCTGGAGCGCCGCCGATCTGGCCAGCACGACTTTCTCTTGGAGGGCTGTTGTCCAGCTGGTACGGTTCGCGGAAGTCCGCTACTCCTGCCCGAGGTCGCGCCATGACATGTTTCCCACGAGGTCGGTCCCCAGCCCGCATGCGCCATCTCAGCGTTCAAAGCCTCCTGGTCGCGCTGGCTTTGATCGTACCTCTCCCCCCCACGCTGGCCGGCGCAGCAACACCGCTGCAGTGCGAGCTCGAGGCCGCCAAAAGCTTGGCCACTTGCGTTAAACGCGTCGTCTCGCAACACCGAAAGTGCTTCAATTCAATCTCACGAGCTTGCAGCGACGATGACGTAAGGATCGTTCGGCAGCTCGACAAGGTCTCGAACCGTCTCGCAGCTAAATGCGGATCAGACGCGAACGTTCAGCTTGCCGGCTTCACATCACTGACCCTGACCAGCCTCGATCAGAGAATCCGGGCCTCCTGTCTCGCCGAAGCGGATGCACTACTCGCGCGTTCCTTCGGCGGCCCGCACGCACCAACCTGGAGAACCGCGCCGCCGGAAAACAAGAAATGCATGGACAGGGCCTTCGAACACGGCGCTAGACTAATGTGGGCGGCGAGTCGCACCAGAACCCGATGTATCGAGCGACAGCGAAAAACAGGCGCCTGTCGCTTGGATCGATCCCTCGCCCACCTATCGCGGCTCACATCGCGAACCAAAGATAGGATCGACGATGCTTGCGACCCCCTTTCGCTGCGCGACCTGATCGCAGTCGATCCGACGAGCTTCGTCGATCGCGTCGACGCACAAGCCGAATGCATGACCGCCATCGCGCATCCTGATGTGGATCCACTGTCGCTCAACTGTGGCCCCCGCGACGCGATCACCGCACCTACCCGAGGCGAGTACTTGCGCATCGTTCTCGACGAAGCGGAATGGGGAACCCGCTGCGGCACAGGCAATCCGTATGCGTTTTGGATTCGATTAGCGCCGCCGGGCTTTCCGGTCGAAAATGTCGTCCTGCAAATGCAGGGCGGCGGGGCCTGCATCTTCGAGGACCAATGCAACAGCGTCAGTGCTGGGCTATTCAGCGCCACCGACAACAATCCCTCCTCCGGCGGCATCATGTCGAACAGTCCCACCGTGAGCCCGTTCGCCAACTGGACCAAAGTCTATATGCCCTACTGCACACAAGACCTATTCATCGGCGGCGGCGGTACTAGCTCGTGGCCAAGCATTGACGTCGATCGCTGGGGCTCGATCAACCTGCGCGTCGCGCTGCGCTACCTGCGCGACGTCCTGTGGCGCGAGCTCGACAACGACAGCGACGGCTACATGCCGCACCGCATCAGGATGTTGTTTGGCGGCACTTCCGCCGGCGGCTTTGGCGCCCTCTACAATTACCACTACGTCCTGGACGACCTGCAGTGGGTACACTCCACCGCATGGGCCGACTCATCGTTGGCGCTCAGCAACGGAGAGTTGATCGGCCTCGGGAGCCTGGGGCTGTTCATGTTCAGCGACAACACCAACGGCTGGAGGTCCCACAGCTACATGCCTCCCTACTGCAACCGGATCAACTGCGGCATCGGCCCGGTGATCTATGCAACGTCGGCTCCGCGCCTCCTGCGTGAACCGGAACAACAGTTCCTCGTCGTGTCGAACCAAGTCGACAACGTCCAGGTGAACACCAGCTTCTTCGACAGCACCGGGGAATGGATCAACGCCCTTCGGCAATCGTACTGCGACACCGCTGACACCAACGGCTTGCGCTACTTCCTACCGGCAGCGACAGGCAGCAACCACACCATCGTCACCGACAACAGCGTATTCGCCGGAGCGCCAGTCGACGGCATCGAGATGCGAGATTGGCTCAACCTCGCCGTCTCCGACCCCGCCAACCTCACGGATGCAGTCGAGGAAGGCACCCTAGCGACGGCGATTTCAGGGGTCGCGCCCTTCCCTTGCGCCGTCGACTGATCGCAACCTCGCCAGAGCACAACCTGGCGGGCGCGTCTCCGCGCTAGGAGGCTACCAATGGCGGCTATCGACGGAACCTGCGCCAGGCGATTCCGAGTAGGGCGAACAGTCCGGTCGCCAGACCGGTGATGGAGAGTGTCGGAGCCGGCGTGGTAAAGGGCTCACGGCATTCCCCTTCAGACGAAACGATGTTGCAGCTCTGGCCGCTGTCGCACATCGCAACGTTGCAGCAGACCCCGTCCGTACAGAATCCGCTGAGACATTCGGTGTCGAGGTCACACGTCTGGCCGAGCGTCTGCGGAATCGTTTCAAACTCGACCTGAACGACCCCGGGCGGGACCGTCCCGTCCGCAGTGATCAGTGTATCGCCAGGGGCAGCAGCAGGATCCCCGCCGCGTAGGTCCATCGAGGGTGTCCCCGTGGCGGCGCTGGCGTCGACCGTATCTCCCGGTTGGCCAGGCTCGTCACCCGCGTCGAGCACGATGTCCTCAACCTCCGTAAACGAGATTGGCTGATCGCCCGCACGTATGATCTGCGTATCGGCGACGGTATAGTTCTCCGCCGTAGCCGAGCCGTTGATCGTCAACAGATCACTTGCCGTGGGATCGCCTCCGGTGAAACTCATCGCAACTGGAACCGCGCCGGTGGGCAGGTTGACGGTAAAGATATCGTCGCCGTCATCCCCTAGGACGTCGATCGTATTCAACTCGGTGACTCCCGTGAGGTCGTTCACAACAACGGTGTCCGCACCGTCGTCTCCTTCGAACATCCAAACTTCAATGTTTCTCGCGGTCACAGTTGCCGCCTCCGTCGCTGCCACAGTGATCGTGAGGTCGGGAGCCTGCGAGTTGTCGAGCGTGTAGGAGCTGTCTCCAGGAGTGTCGCGCATCAGCAACTTGTCAGATGCGCCGCCACCACCCCGCACTTCGTCGCTATCGTCGCCATCGTTCCAGAGAACCAGATCGCTGCCGGCACCGGCGGCGACCGTGTCGTCACCGTCGCCACCGACCAGGGTGTCGTTACCGCCGTTACCGAGGAGCGAGTCGGTGCCGTCACCGCCGAGGATCGAGTCGGTATTACCGCCGCCGGCGATCGTGTCATTTCCCCCCTCGCCCATCAGGGTATCGGTGCCGCCGCCGCCGAGCAGAGAATCATCCTCGTCACCACCGAGGATGTTGTCGCTTGCCTCGGTGCCACAAAGCGTGTCGTTCCCGGCGAGACCGACGAGAGTGTCACCGCCGCCACCACCTTCCAACGAGTCGTTGCCGGGCCCCCCGACCAGAGAATCGGATTGATCACCACCACTCAGCGAATCATTGCCGCTCTCGCCGAGCAGCGTGTCATTTCCATCGCCGCCAACCAAGAGATCGTCCTCGTTGCCGCCTCGCAACTCGTCGTCACCGCCGCCGCCATCGAGCGAATCGGTCCCAGTTCCGCCAATCAGCAGATCCGCCTTCTCGAGTCCGAGCAGCGTATCGTTACCACCATCGGCGTCGAGGGTGTCGTTCCCGTCACCGCCGATGAGCAGGTCGTCGTTGGCATCACCCATCACAGAGTCGTCGCCATCACCGCCATCGAGCGTGTCGTTGCCGGCGAAACCGAGCAAAGTGTCAGCCCCGCCGCTGCCGAAAACGCTGTCATCGGCGGGGCCGGCATCGATGAAGTCCGCACCCGGACCACCGATGATGGTGTCATTATTGTTTCCGCCGACCAGCGTGTCTCGACCTCCAGCGCCGACCATTGAGTCGTCGCCGTTGCCGCCAAGCAGTGAGTCGTCGTTCTCAGTCCCGCACAACGTATCGTTGTTGTTGTTACCGAACAGCGTGTCGCCACCACCACCGCCTTCGAGCGAGTCATTGCCGTTGCCACCGTCGATCGAGTCGGCGCTATCCCCGCCAAATAGCGTATCATTGTGGTCGCCGCCGAGCAGCGTGTCGTTGCCGCCTCCCCCGATGAGAGAATCGTCATCGAGGCCACCGTTGATGAAGTCGTCGTTGCTACTACCTGAGATCGTGTCGTCGCCCTCGTCGCCGAGCAGGGTATCATTGCCTCCGCCGCCGATGATCGAGTCGTTGCCAAGGCCGCCATCGGCATCGTCGTCGGCAGCAGTGCCGCAAAGGGTATCGTTGCCGCCAAGTCCGGCGAGGGTATCGCCTCCGCCGCCGCCCTCTAGCGAGTCGTTGCCACCACCGCCATCGAGCGAATCGCTGGCATCGCCGCCGTAGAGAGAATCGTTGCCAAAATCACCAAGCAAGGTGTCGCGATTGTCACCGCCGGCAAGGCTATCGTCGTTGGCCTGTCCATCGAGAACATCGGCACCTCCGCCACCCAGCAGCGTGTCGTTGCCGCTGCCGCCGACCAGGCTGTCATCGTTGTCCCCGCCGTCGAGCACGTCATCGCCACCGCCACCAGCCAACGTGTCGTCGCCTCCACCACCGATCAGGCTGTCCGGCTGATTGCCACCATCGATCGAATCGTTGCCACCATCGCCGAAGAGCGTGTCGTTGCCGTTGCCTCCAAGCATGGAATCGCCAGAAGAGCCCCCAACCAACGAGTCGTTGTTGTTGCCACCGACTAGGGTGTCATTGCCGCCGGATCCGAGCACCAAGTCATTGCCATTGTCGCCGACCAGGCTGTCATCGTTGCCGGTCCCACACAGTGTATCGTCACCCGACCCACCGATCAGTGTATCGCCACCGCCGTCGCCCATGAGCGAATCATTGGCCGCACCACCCACTAGACTGTCGGCGCCAGCGCCACCGTTGATGGTGACGCCACTCGCGGCCACCGTCATTAGGGAGGCGTCGACGACATCGCCGCGATTCTCAGCGTTGACCGTGAGAGCCAGAGGGCCGGTACACGTGACGGTATTGGTTCCTCCGCCTACGCACGCACCAGCTCCGGGGCCCGCAAGCGCGATCGTCTCCGCGGCGTCGGTTAGGAAGAATCCACTTCCGTTCGGCGTGATCGCAATGACGTTGGTGACGTTGTTCGCCGCGACGTAGTTGGCGTTGCCGGCACCGTCGAGGGTCAAGGTCGCGGCAAAGGCCGCGCCGCCGGGCGTCGCGAGGCAAATTGCGATGGCCAAAGCCGCCAACTCTCGCAGGGCGCGCTTGGGGAGCCGATGGGGCAGACGACGACGCAGGGAACGCTCGACGCGTGTCCGCAGCCGCTTCAGCAGATCTCGGCTGCCGGCTGCCTGCGGGGAACGAAAGTGCGGATCACGATCCAGGACGTCGCGCGTAGCGTCGATCGCCAGCCGCAACTCATCGCTATCCCGGTCAAATCCCCTGCTGCCCAACACACCATCACAATCAGCCATCGTAGCACCTCCGCACCAGTCCGTCGCGAATTCACAAACCCGTGGAATATAGCGGTTTTTGTGTCAACGTCAAAACCCGATTTCTGGGATACAGGGGGTTCGGGAAAGTTCAGGAAGCCAGCACCTGCTCGTACGCTGTCCGGGTGGCAGCAGCGGCGTGCTGCCATGTATAGTGCCGGCGCAGCCGCTCGCGCAGAGCTTGCCTACGCCGCTGCGCAGCTTCCGTACCAAAGGCCGAAAGTGCGTGCTCAACCTGGGTCCGGATCGAGTCGCTGTCGGCCGGGTCACAGTAGAGCGCCAAATCCTGGTAAAACTCGAGCTCATACCCGGCGATACTGACCACCACCTCGCAGTCGGCCAGCGCAGCCTCCATCGTGACCAAGCCACAGGTTTCGATCCAGCTGGGCAAGGCGTGTACGCGAGCAGCAGCGTAGGCCGATCGCAGCTCATCGTGTGAGATGTGGTCGAGTATGACCAGTTGCCTGGGTCCGTAGCGCCGGCACCACTCGAGGTAGCGCTCCTGCAGATGACCACCGACCAAGACGAGAGGGACGTCGAGGTCGCGCATGGCCAGCGCCAGCATGAGCTGGTTCTTCGAGAGCTCGATACGGCCAACCTCGATGACGAAATTCTCGATGCCGTATCGGTCAATGAATGGTTGCGGGTCGGCCTCGGCAAAGACCTCGGCTTCGGCGGCGTACGGGATCACGCTAAACGGCTTGCCGGAAACCGCGAGCGTCTTGGCGAGACGGTCCATCTCCATGTAGCTGTTCGGCAGCAGTCGATCGACCTGCGCGACGATGCGGCGCTGCGCCTCGTCGTAGTTGGACCGAGGCCGGTTGCGCCGAGACGCTGTCCAGGTCGCCCCATCGGCGCGCTTGATCTCGAGCTCGCGGCGGCGGAACTGCGCCAGCAGTGACTCGAGCTCGGTCGGTGTGCGTTCTTGCGAGAAAATCATCTCCATAACCCGCGTACCCCACAAAGCCGTGGAGGGGTCGAGGTAGATCGGGGAGAGCACGACCGGAATTCCGGAGCTGCGCAACGAAGCTACCTGCCGGGCGGTCACGTCGATGGTGCGCAAATTGAAGACATGGGCGATATCGAAGCCCCGCGTGTCGGGCTCGATGTCGAAACACTCGCTCACATCGAGCCCGTCTTCCCGCAAGACCCTTGCGGTTTCGCGCATCTGCGTGAGATCGCCGCCGCGAAATCGCTGCGACGCCGGAGTGTTGACCATCAGAACCTTCACGACTTGCCGCCCAAACCCGCCGCGACTTCCTCGTAGAAGTCGGCGATCTGAGGGAACATGATGTCGCTGCTGTAGCTCTCGGCGATCGTCGCGGCGGCCTTCGCCCCCAGACGGCGCCGCAGTTGAGGGTCGCTCAATAGATCAAGAGCGGATCCCGCAAGGCCATCGACATCAAAGAAGTCGACGAGCAAGCCGTTGCTGCCATGGGCAATCACGTCGCGCACCGGAGCGGTATCGGACGCCAAGATCGCGCAACCGCAGGCCATCGCATCCATCAAGGACCAACTGAGTACGAACGGTACGGTCAGGTAAACGTGAAGATCGCTGAGGCTCAGCAATTTGGCGAGGGTTTTCGGGCGCAACCGACCGAGAAATAGAATGCGGTCGAGGTCGTAGTCGTCTTGCGCCAGCACGTGGGCCTTGAAGCTTTTGCCGTCGATGTGCTTCTCGTCACCACCGTAGGCTATGCGATCCTCGCCGACGACGGCGAACAGAACATCCGGATCCCGGTCACAGATCTTCTTCGCGGCACGCATGAAGATGTCGAATCCGCGCATGCTCTCGAAGCCGCGCGAAACGTAGGTAATCAGTTTCGTACCAGGACCGAATCGGTGTTCCCCAACGCGCCGCTCGAGACCATCGTGCCGGAACCAAACGTCAGTCGGAATTCCATCATGCAAGACGCGGACTTTATCGCGGAACTCCGACGGCAGCACGCTCCTCTGAAACGGCGTCGGTGCGTAGCCGGCATCACAGTGCTCGAGATCGAGCAAGATCATCGCGTTGCGTGCGCGGCTGCGCAGGCGGTCGCGTTCGGCAACCGGAAAGTCGGCGCGGAAGTCGAGATCGCTGTTGTCCGGGCGGTAGTAGTATTCGAAGTAGTTGATCAGGCCCGCGTTCTTGAAACGGTCGCGCAGAAACAGCGTTGTCCCAAAGCCGGAGTGTCCGACGATGAGGTCGGGCGGGTCGCCATCAAGAGCGACCGCCGCCTGCCGGACAGCCTCGGCGTTCCAGATGCCGTTCTCGAACGTCCGCGAATAGTAGTGAGTTGCCTCGGTTGCGCCGCCCTTGGCCTTGTAATGCAACTTGCGGATGCCGGCCGTAACGGCCTCCGGAGTCTCGGAGAGAAAGGAGCAACGATGGCCGCGCTCCGAGATCAGTCGCGCCGCGATGTGGCCGAACTGAGCGGGGAAGTTCTTGTGAACGAAAAGAACGTGCACGATCGCTCCACTAAGACCGAGAGGGTCCCGCTAAAAAGGACGCTACAACAAGAAGATGTCGCACATACCCCGCCCCCCTACCCTGTCCCGCAAAACCGGAAGTCGCTCTCAAAGGAACTCACACAGGTACGCCACCGGAACCTCGGCGCGGACGTCGAATCCGCTGGCTGCCTCGACTTCGAACGCTGTTCCCGCCGGGTAGAAGCGCCACTCGCTACTTCTGGCGAAGCGAACGCCCACTTCTCCGCTCACCACCGTCATACGCTCCGCGCCTTCGGTATCGAAATGGAACTCCCCGGCATCGATTACGCCGATCGTATGACGGCGCCCCCTGCGCTCGAACCCGAGGCTCTGAACGCCACCCTCAAAGTACGTGTTGTGATTCAGCATGAAGGGCGTTGTAGTCGAGGAACTCGGCGGAACGCAATCGCACGGAGATCCTCACGGTCGAGATGCCAAGTCCGTACAGGTCCGCATTCCGGCCGAACACCAATCGAAGGTCCCGGTCGGTGCATGCCCAACACCCATGCGGCCCCCCTCCCGACTGCGGTTGCGACCCGCGGCGAGCTTCGATAGGCCCTAGGATATGACTAATCCGATTGCAAAGTTCGATACGACCTTGGGCCAATTCGAAGCCGAAATCTTTGTCGACAAGATGCCGATCACGGGTGGAAACTTCGTCAAGCTGGCAAAGGAAGGCTTCTACGACGGTCTTCACTTTCACCGCGTGATCCCCGACTTCATGAATCAGTTCGGTTGCCCGCACAGCAAGGACCCAAAAAGCAGTCGCGCCGGCACGGGTCAATCGCCCTACGGTTCGATCGCCGACGAGCACCCTGACGATGTCAGGCTCTCCAATGAGCCCGGGACCCTTTCGATGGCGAATGCCGGCCCGAACTCCGGTAGCAGCCAGTTTTTCATCAATACGAGTCACAACGCCTACCTGGACTATTTTGCCAGTGGCAACTCGAAACACCCAGTATTCGGGTGCGTTACGAGCGGGATGGATATTGTCACCGCGATCAACCGAACGCCCACCGACAGAAGCGATCGCCCAACCACGCCGGTCAAGGTGAACAGCATCACCGTATCCGAGTGAACTAGCTCACGCCAAGATCGCTGCTGCGCATCAACCACCGAGCGCGGCGGCGTGGTTATCGAGATCGTGGGACACGACCACAGAGAATGCACCCAGCTGGTCAAGCTCCCGAAGCCACTCTCGGAGACGCGCAGTCCTCTCCGTATCCTCCGGCACGAGCAGATAGCTGTAGATCCACGGCTTCGGCAGATCCTGATCGATGCTCGCCTTGTTGTTGGTGATGTCGCCGGAGAAAAGCAACACTCGATTCGCTAACGCGACCGCCCAAAGCGTTGACCCAGGAGTATGCCCGCCGAGCTGGAACGCCGCGACACCAGGGAAACGATCGTGCGAGACAAGACCGTCACCCGGTAACTCGATCATCTCCAAACAGGACGTCGATACGAGCTCAGCCCCTTCCGAGGTGTGAAGGTTCTGCAATTGTTTCTGACTCGTCGTTTGTAAGCCGACGGCGCCGGGGCCGCGGGCGGCGCAGAAGTCGCTGATACCCTGGCTATGGTCGATGTGCAGATGAGTGAAGCCGACACCCTGAACCCTAGCCACATCGTCGCCGAGCAGCTCGGCGAGCGTACCGTGAATGACCGCGGGCCCGAGCGCGCCGGAGATCGTCTGCATCAACTCGCCGAACTCGGTCGCGCCGGCAGAGTCCATGCCAACATCGACCACAAACAGGTCCCCATTCGCCCATTCGATCACAACGGAATTGTGCGAAATCTGCCCCCTCGCGAGAGGCTGCTGCGATGTCGTAACAAAGCGCACCCCAACCGGCCCTCTGTCCGTGCGCAGGCTCAGCAGCTCCGACCGGCTCGGCAGCTCCGGCCCGACGCTGCGTACCTGCCAATGTGCCGGGATCAGCACTGCCAACCCGGCTGCCGCTGCGATGAGCAACAGAACGCCAACGATTCCTACAATCTTTCTCATGCAGAAGATCACGCCCACCGAAGTGGGGCTTCGTCAAGAAAACGCCACCCAATTGCCTGGCCTCCGACGCGTCGCTAGCACCGAAAAATCGATTCTGGCAAAGTCCATCTCCGCATGATCCACCCACGACTCAAAGAAGCGATCCTGGCGGCACTGATCGGAACACCACTGCTGATCGTCGCGATCGAGGGCTCGTTGCGGTTGACCGGATTCACGCCCCGCCCGCGAGTTCGGGTCGATACCACCACTTGCTACACCGAGTTCGAACCGGGCGCTCACTACTACGATCGGAACGGAGGTCTCGAACACGACCTGTGGCTGGATTCGAACGGATTCCGGGTACCGGGGGCCGTCGCCAGGGGTGAGGAAGCGGTGCCAAATGCACGCTGTCGGATCCTGGCCCTCGGCGACTCCTTCACCGAGGGCTTGTACGTCGATGCCAGAGAGACCTGGCCCAATCAGCTCGGACGTATATTGAGCAAACGCTATGACGTCCGGGTCGACAACGGTGGCTTCCGCGCCCACTCGATCGTCGCACAGCGTTTCGCTGCTCTCAGCCGCTGGCCCGAACTGCGCCACGATCTCGTCGTGCTCGAGCACACTGCGAACGACATCGAGGAACTCTTCCAAAATCGACGCGACGGCTGCGTCGGACCGCGTTTCCCATTCCTCGCCGACTTGCGGATCTACGGCCTGGCACAAGAAGCCGCAATCCGGGTGCAGGCCCACCGACGCAAGTCCTCCGCGAGTTTAACGAAGGCGGAATGCTACACTTCCGCCGCAGGCTACCGCGAGCTGTTGCTCGAGACAGTCAGCGAAGTACGCAAGAGCGGACGCGCTTTCCTATTCGTTCGCATGGCGCCGTTCTTTTGTTCGGCCCTCCCCGAGAAGGGCCCGTTCTGGGAAGAATACCTCGCCGAGATCAAACAAAGCCTAGGCGCCCTCGGCGTCGAAACTCTCGACGTCTACGACGAGTTGATGAAGCCCCATCGGGACCTACGTCCCACAGACTCGCATCCAAACCCTGCCGCCTATTTCGCCATGGCCCAGAGAATCGCAGCGAAGATCGAAGCTGCGGAACTCCTCGAGCACTGCCGACTCCAGCCGAGAAGTAGCTATTGATCGCCGGGCACCGCAGCGGAATCATCGTCGAGGATACGGTCCACTTTCTCGGCAAAGACCAACGCGCCAGGCCGTATCTCGGCTAGCAGTCCGTGGCAGATAATTCCCCGGGCCTAGCAGTCAACGCCGAGGCAGGACGAGTAGCGATCAACGGTTCAGACGCCGACGCGCCGCGAACGCGACGAACCTCTGCGAGACCGCTGCCGGCAAACGCGACACCAAGTCGAAGAGCACCGCGTCGGGGCCGACCAGCGTGCGCCTGCGATTCTTGCGAACCGCAGATAGGATCTTCTTGGCTGCCGCGGTCGGTGTAGTGATCGTTACTCTGTCGAAGTTTGCAGCAATCTCGTCTCGACTCATCCCAACCGCGCTGTCATCGATTCTCGCATCACGAGCGATATTTGTCCTGATGCCCCCTGGATGCACCGTCGTGGCCGACACCCCGCAGGGCTCGACCTCCAGCTCAATGCGCAACGCGTCGGTGAATCCTCGCACCGCGAACTTGGCTGCGTTGTAGGCAGATTGGGACGGGATGGCCATCAAACCGAAGACACTCGAGATATTGACCACATGGCCTTCTCCAGAGGCTTTCAAGTAAGGCAAGAAGGCCCTCGTCCCGTGCACCACCCCCCAGAAGTTGATGTTCATCAACCACTCGAAGTCATCGTCGCTCATGGTGTCGATCGAGGCGAAGAGCGTGACGCCGGCATTGTTGAAGATGAGATTCACCGATCCGTGATCCGCGACCACCGTATCGGCCCATGCAAAGACCGCATCACGGTCAGCTACGTCGAGTCGCACGGAGCTGACTTTTACGCCGCGGCCTTGCACGAGACCGACCGTCTCGGCCAAACCGGCCTCGTCGATATCGCTGAGCGCCAGGTCCGCCCCTCGAATCGCGAGTTCCACTGCCAGAGCACGCCCGATTCCAGAACCTGCCCCGGTGATCGCCGCGACCTTGCCTTCAAAGTCGTCCATGCAATCTCCGTATCACGATCCGGCAAGGCGCGGAGTACCACGCTCAACCGCAGGACGCCGCCCGCGCTTGCGAGGCGATCGTCGGCGCTGCGGAGGCTCAGTCGATCGCTTCGCGCCGAAGATCCACAACCCCGCCGCGACGACAATCACACTGATACCCTGGGCGCCGGTGAGCCCCAAGAACACGACTTCGTTGGTGCGAACGAACTCCACGAAGAAACGCTCGACGCCAGCGAGCACCAGGTAAAGTCCGAACAAACGTCCGTCTTTGGCCCAGGGTTTCGTGCGCAGATGCCACAACAGCCACGCGGCTAGCCCCATGGCGATCATCTCGTAAACCGGCGTCGGGTGTACGGCTACATCGGTCGGGACCACGGCATTCGGGTACGCCATCGCCCACGGCACATCCGATGGAATCCCGTAGTCGCCGTCGCCGGCGAGCTGACAGCCGATCCGGCCGATCGCATAGGCTGCCGCCAACCCCGCGGCGAAAGAGTCGCAGAGATCCCAGAGACGCCGCTTGTGACGATGCGCAACGAACAGAACGGCAAACGCGCCACCCGCAACCCCGCCGTACCAGGTTAGCCCAGTGCTGCCGAAGAGGGTTCCGAGGGGGTTACGTTCAAGCTTCTCCAAGTGCTCGGCGACGTAGTATAAGCGCGCTCCGACGACCCCTCCGACGATTGCCAAAACAGGGTAATCCTCGAACCTGGAAGACGGGATTCCCCTTCGCTCGAGTTCGCGCGATACCAGCCAACTTCCCGCGAGATAGGCCAAGGCGAGCATCAGCCCGAAGCTGTGGATCTTGAAAAACCCAAAATCGACCAACACCGGATACATGGGCGGCATGCTGCCTGAGAGCATGCATCGATTGCAATCGGCGCAAGAGCTGCAGCCGCCGGTAGCTGCTCGTTAGCGAAAGGCACTCGGAGGTGGTGGGTCGCCGCGCAAGGCATGCAACGCGGCCGGTACCTCCATGCAACAACAGATTGTCGCAAGGACGAACGCCAGCGGCTGGTGATATGATGCGACGCCGTACCGCGACCCGTTGGCTAGGCACATGCGGTAGCTGTTGAACAGCCGGCCCGCAAGATACGCCACAATCGACACCGGGCCTAGGCGAACCGTCCACGAGTACGGCACGCTATGGTCGATCTGCCGGCTTCGCACCATCCCGTAGCCTAGACTGCTGCGGATCTCTCGCTCGGCGCTCCAATCGTAGGCGTGCGTGACGACGACGGCCGGGTCGACACCCAGAGAGTGGCCCGCCCGCAGCATCGCTTGACTGAGCAGACTCGACGAATGCGCAACTCGTCCGTCGCCGGCGTGCTCGAGGTAGACCTCCCGCAACGAAACCATGTTGTTCTCAGTGAGATGGCGACTGTAACCCGGGGCATCTGCGTCGATATACGAACGTGAAATCACATTCATCACGCGGCCGAGAACGCCCGAGGCGGGATAGAGAGTTCGACCACTGACCACAGCCGCACCGACACACCGATGTCGCGATTCCAAACACGCCCGCAGCCAACCGGGCTCGGGGACACAGTCGCCGTCGAGCAACGCAACCCAATCAGTACGTGATTCCTGAACGCCCCGCTTCTTCAGCTCGCGCGCTTGATCCGATGCATCGTGGATCACCCGCAGCTCAGGCAGCAGGGACAGCGCGTCGGACGGCGTAGCCCCGCAGGTCGAAACCGACTCGACCAGGACATACTCCGCCGCCGCGCGAGACTCCTGCGCCGCCAAGGCTTCCAAAACTTCCCGGAGTCTTTGCGCACTCCCTACTGACTCGGCCTCGTAGTCGACAGTAATGACGACACTAATCTCCGGCTCAGTGCGGTCCCGTTGATCCGTCCCCGTCTCCACTTTTCATACCACCCGGTTCCGGCTTCACGGCCGCACTTCAGGCCGGCAATTTCGTGCGCAAGTCGCGCGGGTAGGCGTTGATCCAAATATCCAGTTTGCCGCCGAGCTCGGGACGTTGCCGGTTCTCGGCGATCCCCTGCTTCGCCCAATCGGCCCACATGCCCCAAGGCGGCAGGAAGAAGTATCCTCCGCGCAGACCTCCAATGGCAACGTAGCACTTCTGAACGACGCAGACCGCGGTCAGGGCACAGATGAGCGCAGCCACCTGGTCGCGCTCGCGACATGTGTCGAACGCCGTCCATAGGTCATCGTCCGGCCAGTCTAGACGTTCGCGGAGTGCGACCAGCCGCTTTCCTTCCACACACTTTTCCAAAAGCCAGGAAAACTTCTCGCCGCGGCTTAGCGAAGGCCGCTTGGAGAAAACGTCATCACCGATCATGACGCTCAAAAACACCGCCGGTGACGCCTCGACCACCGAGGCGTTCGGAATGACATGCGGAAAGCGGAGCAGCTCACGCGAAGTCGTGACATGCTTCAATACCTGCCCCAAACACTCACCTGCCGTATCGCGCAATGCCCGGCCGTTGCCCGCTGCGCCGCTCGCCGGTGGCTTGCAACGCTTCTGAAAGATCCCCAAAGAGAAGGTCCGTTCGACCCCCCGGGTCGAGGTCTCCAGAAATCCTGGGCCAACCACCGGCCCACCCAGTGCGATCACGTCGCAGCGCCGAGGAAGGACCCGCCCACGCACCTCTCGGTCACTGTCGCTGGTTACGCGAGATACCAGAAACCTGACATCCCGCGTACGACAGAGGCCGACCGACTTTCCGGACCGACTGACCCCGACATCCACTCCAGCCACCACCGTCACAGTGCTCGGTGCCTTCCTGGAAGTTGCGGTCGAACCATTCCCAACGATCTCCCCGTTTGATCAAGATCTCGGATCGAACTCTAGCAATAGAACGCGACAGACCAAAGCCGAAGATCAAGTCTCCCAAAACGGATCAGGCGCGCCGGAGCCGGAGCATGACGACCAGCGATCCTGCCGCAAGCCGCAGGATCGAGCGCGCCCCCGGGGCCGGAGCCGGTACTGGTTCGATCACAGCAGCAAAGCCAGGGCCTCCGATGTCGAAGATCTCTCCGTCCACCGCCGTGTCGTCACCCACCTCGCCATTGGTGAGGTGGAACTTCGCCATGCCGACGGCTGAGTCGAAGGGCAGAGCGTCAAAGGAAATCGGCCCTATTCTCGTTCGAGCAGCGGGCCGAAGTCGGCGTCTTGGGTGAAACGGTTGCGAAGTTCGTCACCACCGAGCTGGAGTGCCTTGTCGAGGTGCTCTTTGGCAACGGTTTCCCGGCCGGCTTTCAGCTCGACCCGGGCCAAGCGCAGCCACCAGGCGGCACTGTCCGGGTCGGCCTCCGCCACCTTGCGGAGAAGGTCGATCGCCTCATCGTAGCGCCCGGTTTCGATATAGCCCAGAGCCAGGTTGTTGTAGACGACACCCTGGGTCGGATTGAGCTCGAGGGCTCGCTGCAGCAGCTTGATTGCCTCGTCGTAGCGCTTTTCGCGCAGCAACAAGGTTCCGAGGTTGTAGTGCGCCTCGAAGTGTTTATCGGTGAGTTCGATGACGCGGCGATATGTGGTGATCGCGCGCCTCGTCTCCTTTTTTCGGTCGAAGTAACTGCCGAGGTTATTGAGGGCGGCGACGTGGTCGGGCTCCGATTCCAGGGCTCTGCGATAGAGGGCGAGCGCCTCGTCTTCGTTACCCTGCCCCTCGCGAATGACGCCAAGGTTGTACAGTGCATCGGCATTGCGCATGTCGATCTCCAGGGCGCGTTCGAGGGCGGCGGCGGCGTCCGTGTCCCGATTGTCCCGGTGATACGTATTGCTGAGGCCGATCAATGCCTTCACGTAGAGCGGGTCGCGGCGCAGCGCTTCTTCGTACCACTCGATCGCCTTCTCGGAGTTGCCGGACTCCTGGAAGAGCTCCGCGAACTCATTGGCCAGCTCCGGCGCACTGCGGTCGTGTTGGAGCGCCTGCTTGAGCAGATCGAAGGCCGTCACATAGTCGGCCTCGCGGCGGTGGATTCGCGCCAGCGCAATACGGCCTTGGTTGCGTCGTGGGTCGAGGGCAATGACGGTCTCGTATTGCTTCTTGGCTTCTTCGGTCTGCCCCTGCGACTGCAGAGCATTGCCGAGCGAGCTGTGGGCCATGACGTTGCCCGGGTCTTTCTCCAACACCGAGCGCAGGGCGGGGATGGCCTTGTCGAGTTCACGCGTGCGCATCAGGTTCTGTGCCGTTTGGAACTCTTCCCACAGGACGATCTTATCCTTGGGGTCTGGCAAATCTCCTTCGACCCGTTCGCCACGGTCGTCGATGGCGTAGCCGAGAGCGGCGAGTCGCTCTCGCTCGACGGCGGTGAGCTCGCGCCGCGAACCTTCCAACGAACCGGTGCGCATCACGTCGGACGACAAATACTCGTCGAGCTTTGTCGACAGGCTTCCCGCTTCCGACGGCTTTTCCGCAAACAGGTTCTCGGTCTCACCGGGGTCTTTTGCGACATCGTAGAGCTCTTGTCGCGGGGCCCGGATGTACTTGTGGTCCGACCGGCGCACGCCGCGCAGCTCGGCCCAGCCGTTGTTGAAGTACGGCACCAGCGTCTCGACGTAAATGTCGCGCTCGGGAGCGTTGCTGCTGTTCATGAAGCCGACGAGGGATTGTCCGTCGAGGCCGTCGGGCACCGGGATACCGACCAGGTCGAGCGTCGTCGGCAGGATGTCCACCGTCGTGACCTGGCCGGCAACGCGTTTTCCGGCCGGAAGCGCGGGGTGCCGCATGATCAGGGGCACGCGCAGAGTGGCGTCGTAGAGCAACAAGGAGTGCGTCTTCTCGCCGTGCTCGCCGAGACTTTCGCCGTGGTCGGAGGTCAGGATGATCAAGGTGTCGTCGAGATGGCGCAGGCTGCGCAGTCCGTCGATGACACGTCCGACCTGGGCGTCGACGCCGGCGATCTCACCTTCGTACGGCTGGCCGTCGTAGAGGACGTCGAACGGCGGCGGCGGCTGGTAGTTGGCGTGCGGATCGAAATAGTGCAACCACAGGAAGAAGCGCTCGTCCTTGTTTTTCGCGAGCCAGGCGAGTCCTTGATCGGTCACGGTGCGACCCGGGCGCTCGTCGAACATGAACATCGGTGCGTCTTTGCCGCCGTGCAGGTTGTCGTCGTAACTCTGAAAGCCCTGGTCTAATCCGAACTTGGAGTCGAGAACGAAGGCTCCGATCACAGCTCCGGTGTTGAAGTCGTGGTTGCGCAGGATTTCGGCCATGGTTTCGACTTGGCGCGGTACTTGGAACGTGCCGTTGTTGCGAACGCCGTGATGGATTGGGTAGAGGCCGCTCAAGATCGAGGTATGGCTGGGCAGAGTGAGCGGTACCGGCGTGATGGCCGTTTCGAAGAGTACGCCTTTGGCAGCCATCGCATCGATGTTCGGAGTCTCGATATCCTCGTAGCCATAGGCGTGGATCCGATCCGCCCGCGTCGTGTCGAGGGTGATGACGACGACATTGCGAATGTTCGCGCGGTCGACGCCGTCATCGCCAGATCGGCAGCCAAAGAATATGCCGAAAGCCGAGACGTAGAACGCCCACGTGTAGAGCGCGGCTCGCCGCCAAGTCGGAATTCGGTACGAGGGCACGAGCTAGCTTCTATGGACCGGCGAGAAAACCGACGTAGCCGGCGCCAGGACCTTCGACGACAAGCTCTCGAGCACATCGCCATCCCGGTGCGATGGGAGCTCCGTTTGGCGGGGTGGCGCTGCGCACGCCGTCACACTCCACCCTGGTCGCCGACCAAACGGCGGTCACGACGACGACCTGGCCCGCGGGCGGCTGCAGTCTCAGCGTGCACGACTTACCCGTTGAGCAAGATTCACCCGCCGGCGCACCGCTGCTGAGCGCGGTCGAGGGCAAGGTTCGCACGTCGACAGTGCGCACCCGCGACTCCTTGTCACCGCGTTCGCCGCGACGCTTGTCGCGTTTCGCATGCCGCTCTGCCCGGATCGCCTCTTGTTCGGCCACCGGCAGCTTGAGGAACTCTTCACGTCGCTTCAACGCCTCTTCGCGGCGCTCCGCCACCCAGGTCTTTCGCGCCTCGGGCTCGCGCGGCGGCGAATCCTCAGCGACGGCGTTCGTCGCGAGGACCGCAGTGAGCAGAGAGCAGATCAGCCAATATCGCATTATCACAAACCTCCAGGGCCCGGACTTATGGCACAATCCCCGAGCCGCTTCACACCCACCTACATGCCGCGACACGTCAAGCGAGGCATCCCCGCGTGAGATAGGCCCCCGTGTCGTTAGAAGGGCGCGGGTCCTCTTAAAACACATTCCCCGCGCTCCGAGACCGCCACCACTTCGTACAATCCGTAGCCCCCCTGCCGAAACACCGGCCGCAAATAGCTTGCCTGGAAGTCGATCCAGCTGCGGCGCTCGTCTTCATCGAGATTCTCCTTTAAGAATCGTACGAGCAGCTGCTCTGATGCCGCGATGTGAGTGACGCCTTCACTGCGCAACGTCCGGGCTACGCCGCAGCCATCGGCTGCGCCCAAGGCGGCGCGCAAACGCACACCCGAAGCGTAATAAATCTGATCGTAGACGAAAGGCGTTTCCCAATAGTACGAACGGTCTCCGAGAAACACATGGTAAGTGAGCGAGGTCGGCCCCAGATTGGCGTTGGCATACTGCACGACGGGATATTCCGGAACGTATCGATGGATGAATTCCTCCCGCGTCCTCGTACCATTCAACAAAGCCAACGGGTCGACCTCGCGCCAGTACAGCGCGAAATGCGCGACATTGAAGAGCAGCGCCGCCACGCACAACGCCGCCACAATCGGAATGCCGGACTGGCGCTGCATCCTCGCAAGCGCCTCCACCGTGAGAATCGTCAGCGGGATCAGGATCACCACGAGATAGCGGGCGGCGAAATCGTGCGAGAAGAAGACTGCCGGCAAGAATATCGCCGCGATCAACGCAAAGACACCGTCGCGTCGCGTCGCTTCACGGCGCAGTGCTCCGGCAAAGCCGAGTAGGTACAGCGGATTGAACACGCCGTCGAAGCGCTGCATGTCGCCTTCTTTGCCGGTGATGAAGATGCGGATCGGGCTGAGTGCGATCTCGAGCCAGCTTTCTCCATACTGCCAACGCCGGCGACTCAGCGGGTCGAGTCGCGCCATTTCGTGAAACGAGCTGCCACCGAAGATCTCACCGAAAAAAGGAAACACCGGGTTGCCGGTCAGCATCCAATTCTTGACTAGCCACGGTAGAGCTGGGATCGCGGCGAAGCCGGCAAACACAACCGCAGAGCGCAGCGCCGGCTTGAGGCCGGAAGGCGCCGCCAAGAGGGTCACGCCGAGGGTCATGAAAGCAACCACCATGAGTCCGCTGTACTTCACGCCGACCACACACCCAGCGGCCAGCCCGGCGAGGATGAGCCACCGGAGGCGGTCGTTCTCGTGCCACCGCTGCACTGCGAAAAACGCGACGGCGGCGTAGAACAGAACCGCCAGGTCCACGTAGGCGCGCGTCGCCAGGATCGCCACCGTAGGCGTCGTGAGCAAAAGCACGGCCCCTGTTGCCGCGGCGCGCAAACCTACACTCCACGTCAGCATGCGAAAGACGAGCGCAACCGACGCGAGCCCATACAGCATGTGCAAGAGTTTGGTGGAGGTCGCGCTGCCGATAGCGAGCAGCGGCATGAACTGCAGCTCGAGCAGCATCGGGAAGTAGGAATACGCAATGCCCAACGATTCCTTGAAAATCCCCTCGCGCGAGAAGAGTTGAGGCATCGCAAGGTGGTAGGTTAGCTCATCGCGCGCCACTGGCGGCACCAAGCTGAGGACGACGAGCGCGGCGACGTACGCAAGCAAGACGAGAGCTAGCCCCCACCCAATACGGTCGCGGTGATTCCAAGTGCGGAACCCGACGAGCGTAACCGCGACCAACACCAAAGCCGCGAGCCCGGGAATCACCAAGGCGATCGGAGAACCGACAAGAAGACCGACCCGGGCCGCAAAAAGGTCCGCTTCGGTAAGCAGCGCAACCGCGACCGAACACCAAAGGAGCACCTCCAGGGCTGCTCCCCGATCCTGCGTTTCGGTCATTGCCGGTAGGCCTACCGGGATTGAGCGAAAGCGTCAATTGTCAGATGGCGGATGCCTGGGACACAGTCCCTGCCTGCCAACCGCCGCGCCCCGAAGCGAGATCGGCACCTGCCGCTGTCGCGAAGCTGTCCAATTTTACAAGTGCAAACTCAATCAAGGCAACACATTGACAGTCAAAGAGTCCTCATGGTAGCGCCGTAAGCATAGACGAGAGCGAGAGTTCGTTCTTCGCCGTCGACATCGCAACGCGACCTAGAACATCCAACGCAGCCGGTTTGGGCTCGCCCCGACCGGATGAAAGGGGGAATCATGACACGCCCGAGCACAAGTGCGGCAATTCTCACGGCCTTGATGTTGAGTGCACCAGCATTGGCTGACCCGCCACCACCGCCATCGCTTCCGACGACGTGCCCTACGGTTCAGTGCATGCGCGTCAACAGCGTCATCGACAATTTCGACGGAACATTCGATGTCGAATTCGAAACGTTCAACTGGTTCGACACCAATCCAGATACCGGCGTGAATCGTTTGATGATGTTTACCGGCAACTTCTTCAACAAGATTTGTATCGGTGGCAGCAACCCGGGCGACCGCCAGGTGGAAGTGATCGGTGCGTCGGCACCCGCTGGATGGACACTCGTCCGGGCCGACAACACCGTGGTGGTGTTTGAAACCACCTCGACAGCGTTTGAAATCCCAGAGCTCGACCTTTGCGACGCAAGCGTGATCGGAGGATGCATCAATGGGGGTGGTCCCGGAATATCGACCTGCGGCAATGAGCAGGGAGGTTTCGTTATCACTCTGAAGCCTAACATCCCGACCGGTAGCATTTGTTCTTGGACGGCCAACTGGCGCCATCTCGACGAGTTCGGCTTGGACAACGGTGACGTCATGAACTTCGGATCCGTATCCTGGACCTTCGGTTCGCTCATCGAGGATTACTCCAACGTCGGCTACCCACCGGCCTCGTTCGGCGAGAGCGGCGTCGACAAATGCGCCCGGCTGGTTCAGAAAAAAGCGATCAACTACGCGCGCGCCCGGCTCAAACAGACGGCAAAGTGCATCGACTCAATCAACAAAGGCAAAGTCTGCGATACCGTCAAGCGCGATCAAAAAATCAACAAAGCGAAAACGAAGATGGAAGATAAGATCGACCAGTTTTGCCTCACAGACGAGCAGGTCGCCAACATTGCCTGGTGTGGCACGACCATCGCCGGCTTGAAGACTTGCCTCGATGACGAAATCGTTTCCACAACCGACGCCGCAATCGCCGCAATGTACGGCCCACAGTGAGGCGTTATTGCGACGACATGTAACGTTCTGTCATCCGCTGCAGACGGTCACTCAGTATCCTCGTCATGTTCACGAGAACCTTGGACGCGATACGGGGATTGCGACGCTGTAGTCTCTGGATGAAGTCTTCGTCGATGACCAGCGCCTCGACGTCGCCTACCGCGACGACGTCGGCGCTGCGTTCGTCGCGCCGCACCAAGGCCATTTCACCAAACGCCTCGCCCCGTCCCATCTGAGCGATCTTGCGACGCTGCTCACCGTCCGCAACCCAGACATCGGCCTTGCCGTCGATCATTACATACATTTCGCGACCGAGTTCCCCTTGACGAACGATCGCCTCACCCGGCGAGTAGCGTTGCAACTTGCCCATCAGCACGACAACGCGGGCCTGCGCGGCACGCAGACCCGCTAGCAACGGAATCGTGTCGGCCGGGTCGTCCCCCAACTTCACGCCGACCAAGTCCCACAACGTGATCACACGGGTGGTTGCCAACAGAGCCGGTAGAAGGATCAAGTTGGCAAGAAGCGCGGCGCCGAGGGTCAGCGCGGTCAACTCCCCGAAGGAACGGATCGGTACGAAGCTTGAGAACGTGAAGGTCAGGAACCCGAGCAACAACGCAGCGGTGGTAAAGACGATGGGAACCCCTACCCCCTCCATCGTGTCTCGAAGCGCGGTTCGTTGGTCGACCCCCGTGCGCGCATTGCGGCTGAAGCTCGTCATGAAGTGGATGGTCGAGTCGACGGCCATGCCCAGGGCGATGGTCGCAATCAGACTGGTGCCGAGGTTGAGGTATATCCCCATCCAGCCGAGCATTCCGTAGAAAACAGCGATTGCCAGACAGTTGGGAAGAATGGCAAGCAAGCCGACTCGCGGCGACAGAAACATCACGGACATCACCGCGAAGATGACGAGAAGGGCCAGCGACAAGCTCCGGATCTGGCCCAGAAGCAACTCCGAAGCCGTCCCGATCATCAGTACCAACGTTCCCGTCGGCGTGACGCGCAAGTGACCGGGGAAATTGTCCCGGACATAGTTCCGGATCTTAGCGAGAACCGCTTCCGTTGCCCGCGACCCCGAGAGCGAGGTGCGAACTAGAATGTTGCCGGTCGAGAAATCTTCCGTGACGACATTGTCGAAGGATGCAGCGTTCTTGCGCACGAGCTTGACCAGCGGCTCTAGACTCGATGGATCGTTCCAAAATGGTTTGGGCTTCTCGAACGGAACCAAATTCCCGTCTTCGTCGATCGTGAAGTCTTCTTCGCCGCTGCGGTAACCACTTTCGATCAGCTCGAGGTAATCGACGAGCGAGATGCTTCCCGAAACCCCCGGAAGACCCTTCAAGAAAGTCTGCAGGTCTCGAATCTGCCGCAGCGTTTCCCAACGCGCCATCGGCTCGGGACGATCGCTTTCGATGACCAGGTAGAACGGGCTACTCCCGACGATGTGGTCGTTGATCGCCTTATTGTCGCGAATGACTCGCGACTCTGGATCGAAGTAGCCGAGAAAATCTGAATCTATCTGAATGCGGCTGACCCCGCTGAGAGTTCCGAGACTCAGGAGTAGCGCCACTGCGAGCACCGGCCAGCGAACATCGTATGCATACGAACCGAGTGCTCCCAAGCCAGCGCGTAGCGCACTCGCTGTCGGCGGCGCTACCGTAGTCGCGCTCGGAGACCGCCCCCAGCTCACGAGGATCGCGGGCAATAGGGTAAGACTCGACAGCGCCAGAAAGGCGATGCCGACGACGGCAAAGATGCCAAGGTCTCGAATCGCAATGATGCTGTTCACACCGAGGGCCCCAAAACCGACAACCGTCGTGCCCGCGGAGATAAGTAGCGGTGACCAGACACGCGACAACGCTTGACGAACGGCCTCGTCGTGCGTCGGATCGATGGCAACACGCTCGTAGTACTGCGACAACACGTGGATCGCGTACGAGCTCCCGAGTACGAGCAGCAGTGGGGGCAGAACGAAAGTGCCGAGGTTGATCGATTTTCCGGCCAGCACCATGACACCTAGCGTCCAAACAAGCGAAACGAGTACGGTAATCATCGGCGCGACGACGGCGCGCATGCGCCGGAAGGAAATCCAGAAGGTTGCCAACACCAAGGCCAGGGCAATCGGCGTAAACAAATAGAGGTCACGCCGCATGCTGGCCGTTGCCTCTTGCTTGACGTGAGCCGTGCCGGTGTAAAAGAGCTCCTCGGGACCAGCCTCGGCGTCGATGATGGCGCGAACCTTTTGATCGATACCGAGATCGGCGTACTGGGCATCGCCCAGGTTCTCAAAGAAAATATTAACTGCGCTGCCGGCAAGATCCGGTGCCACGAGATTGATTGCAAAGAGCGGAGTTGCCTTCAGAGTGCGTTCGAGATTGGCACGCTGTGTCGCAGTCGGCGGAATCTGCAGGATGAGTGGCGGTGGACTGAACGCATCTTGCGACGGGTCGACCGCATTGGTCAGGCTGATGACCTGCTCGATGCCCTCGATCTTCCCCAAGGCACTCGTGATTCGTTGGATCTTCTCGAGCGTCCCCTTCGAGAAAAGGTCTGCCGCCCGAATCCCAACGACACCAATCTCATCGCTGCCAAACGCATCGCGGACTTCCTCGTAGAAACGAACGTCCGGGCTGCCGGAAGGCATGATGTTGTCGAGCGAGCTCTCGATTCGCACCTGCACCGCGAATGCAAGAAAAAACAGGGTCAGGGCCGTAAAACACGCCAGGACCGTACGAGGCCGATCGACGACCCAACTCGCTAGAACAACCATAGATCAAGTAGCCGTATAGTCTGCGCATCCGACAAACGCCAAGGCACCTGTCGCTGTTCGGCCCTCTGTCGCTCTGCCGTTGCTGCGTACTATTCTGGTATCTCCAGCACGCGCTTGGCGATCACGTTGAGCTGCACCTCGTTCGTGCCGCCCCAGATCGAGTCGGCGCGGGTCGTCAGCCACGCCCGGGTTCGCTCGAGATGGGTGTCTTCAAACCCTGGCCCTGACCAGCCCAAGCCTTGCGTCCCAAGAGCCAGCATCGCCAGGTTCTGTTCACCTTGCACCATGTTGGCCCAGCGGTACTTGCCGAGGGATCCGATATCGCGCGCCGTCTGTCCGGCGCGGGCTTCCTCCCTGGCGCGTCGCATCGTCAGCTTGAGCGCTTTCGCCTCGATCTCCTGTTGGGCAAGTCGCTGGCGAAGCTGTGGATCCGCGAGCACACCGTTCTCGACGCCCACTTCACGCTTCACGAAGTCGGCCAGCGTCTCTTTCATGGCGCCGGTAATTCCTCCTTCGCTTCCTCCGTCCGTCGTGCGTTCGTGTTGGAGGAGCCGCTTGGCAATCGTCCATCCACCGTTGACAGGCCCCACCACGTGCTTGGCCTGCGCGCGCGCGCCATCAAAGAACACTTGCGAGAAGTCCGCGCTGCCGTCGATCAATGTCAGCGGCGAAACCTCGACGCCGGGCTGATGCATGGGAAAGAGGATGAAGCTGATCCCCTCGTGCTTCGGCGCGGCCAGATCGGTCCGCACGAGGCAGAAAATCCAGTCAGCTTTGTCGGCACCGGTCGTCCAGATCTTCTGGCCGGTGATTACATAATCGTCGCCGTCCCTAACAGCTCGGGTCTGCAAGCTCGCGAGGTCCGAGCCGGCGCCCGGCTCGCTGTAGCCCTGGCACCAGACGACTTCGTGTCGAGAGATCTGCGGCAGGAACTCCTGCTTCTGCTCGTCCGTGCCGAATTCGAGCAGCGTTGGACCCAACATCATCGTCCCGAACGAAGTAATCATCGGCGCGCGGATGGCCTTGAGCTCGGCCTTCAAGGCCGCAGCATGCTTGCGGTCGAGCCCGCCACCGCCATACTCGGTAGGCCATTCGGGGGTAATCCAACCACGCGAAACCAGCGCCTCGGTCCATTTCCGCAAGGAGTCCTTCGGAAGCCCCTTTCGACTGCCTACACGAAGCTCTTGCGGAAGATTCTTTTCGAGCCAGCTGCGGACCTCTTGCCGGAACTCTTCAATCGATGTCGATGACATGAGATTGTCTCCTCTAACCGAATCAGTAGCCACGGAGCCCAGCGAACCGGTTCCGGTGATAGTTGGCGTCGCCAAGGGTCAGCTCGGCTGCTTTGAGGCGCTTGGCAAAAAGTCCGATCTCTTCTTCGTCGGTCATGCCAATCCCGCCGTGCATCTGGATCGCTTCGCCGCCGATCAGATGGGCAACATCCGAGCAACGCGCCTTCGCCGCGCTGGCGCACTCGGCGACATCGTCGCGTCCGTCGTCGATGGCGCTCTGCGCATCGAGCACAACCGAACGAGCGAATTCGATCTCGCCAAACATGTGCGCGGCACGATGGCGCAAGGCCTGGAACGTGCCAATCTTCACCCCGAACTGTTCTCGCATCTTCAAGTACTCGAGGGTGCGCTCAAAGGCTTCTTCGAAGCTACCGACCATCTCGGCACACAATCCGATCGTCGCTCGATCAAAGACCGCGTCGAGAAGCGCGGCGCCGCAATCGACTTCGCCGAGCACGCGCTCAGCGTCGACCGCAACATCATCGAACTTGATATACGCTGCGTTGCGACCGTCGAGCAGCTCGCTGCGTTCGACTGTCACACCAGGCGTATCGGCATCGACAACCAGAACCGTGAGGCCAGCTCGCTCCCCCGACGATCCAGCGGTACGTGCGACGGTCACGATTTGATCCGACACGTGGCCATCGAGGACAAAACGTTTCTCGCCGCGAACTCGAAAGCCCCCGCCATCACTCGCCGCACTGGTACTGACGGCATACGGAGCGAACCGTCCTTGCTCTTGGAAGGCCAGACAGAGAGTCCGCTCGCCGCTGCTCACCTTCGGAAGCAACTCCTCCTGGAGCTTGTCGCTGCCGCCGATCAGAAGGGCATTGCCACCCAGAAGTACGGTTGACACGAACGGCTCGGGGGCCAACACGCGGCCACACTCCCGCAGCACAACCCCAAGTGCACTGTAGCCCATATCGGCACCGCCGACAGATTCCGGAAACGTAATACCAATCCAGCCAAGCCCGCCCATTTCCCGCCAGAGCTCACGGCTGTATCCAGTGGTGTCCTGCGAATCACGAAGCCGCCGCATCCGCTCGACAGGCGACTTCTCGTCAAAGAAACTCTTCGCCATGTTGCGTAGGATGAGTTGATCTTCAGTCAGTATCAGTCCCATACGTGCCCTTTTCCTCTTGCGGCCGGCATTCAACGTCAGCCATTGCCGCCGCAAAGTCTCGAAATTTCCCCTGCCCCCCCCCGGGCGCGTTGGGGGTGAGTTGTCTTCGTGCGCCGCTCAGCATTGTTTCACAGACCATGCCGCAATCCGTTCAGGGGGGAGTAAGCCATCTATTGCATACCAAAAAACATCACCGAAACCTTCAACTTCCTAAGAGCTACCGACGAAGCGCCTCGCGCCAACCGAAGCCACATCCGATCAGACCAAGGACTAAAGCCAGGACCAGGCGTGGATCTCCCAGTTGAGACCAAGGGTCGATCGGGAACGCGACGGTCTTGCGCATCGCCGCGACCTTGAACTCGTGGGAGCCGGCGAACGCCGGATTCATGGCAATCTCGAGCATGTCGCGCCGGCTCCGATAGCGCATACCCGCCCCAGTGGTCCACCGCTCCATCCCCTCAGCGTTCATGAGGTCCATGGCCGAGTTGGCCGCCCGCCCGTAGAGCACCGGGTGGCATGCGCGGGCAATGAGCGCTGGGGCCATGTACGCCATGTACTTGGCGAGCACTTCGTCGCTGGACTCGCCGGGCTCCACGCCCTCGATCTGCAGCGGCGTATCGTACATGTCGATCACATTGACCATCACGAAGTCGTCCCCGGTATCTTCCTCCATGAACTTGCGCAGCATCGCCACTCTTTCGGACGATGGCGGGGGCACTCGGCTCTCGATCTGCGATAGATAGAGTTTGATCTCCGAGTCCGTGAGGGGGCCTTTGAAGGACGTGTACCAAGAAAAAAACACTACGTAGAGCCCAATCAAGACCAGCCAGATCCATCGCGTGCGTGTCACGTTCTTTTCCCCCAGAATTCAGCGAACACGGCTTCTACGCTTTTATCCATGAATCCAAGAACAGCGACGCGCCCTGCAAGAAGCATCCGAATCACCGAAGTGCTTACGCTAGGAATTGCCACTGCCCATGTCAATATCAACCATGCGCGAGAGGGCCTTCCAGTGCACTCTTCGATGCCAGGGGCAAGCGGAAAGGATAGTCCGCAACGAGGCCGGCCGGGCTTGTATTATCCATCGACGTCGGGCGTACTTGGGACTTGATGCACGCAACGATAATCACTGCGGCGCCGCAGCCGGAACAACTTGCCGAACAGCGTTCGGCTTCGCACCGACTGTGAGGGACCGCTGATCGGGTACAAACTCGCGCCAAACGCGAGTTGACCGCCGAGCGCCAAAGGCAACGACGAATCGTCGATGCACTTTCGGAATTGCACAGCGTGCGGCCCACCTGACACGCCTCGTCGTCAAATGAAGTACAGAATCTTAGTCGTGCTGGCAATTGCGCACGCCTCGATCGCCAGCGCTGAGTTCACTCCAGTCAGTCTGGACGAGTTCGAGGTCGACGTCGAATGGCGGGTCGCCAAGATCACCTTCGTCGGCAACGATGCGATTCCGGCAGACGACCTTCACGAGGCGATCCTGACGAAAAAACGTGCCTGGTACGCGCCCTGGCGAAGCCGCCCAGTCTTCGACGCCGTCACCTTCGAAGCCGACCGGGACCGAATCCTCCGTCTCTACGAAAGTCGCGGCTACTACACGACAAAGATCGAGCACGAACTAATCGCCGACCGCGACAATTCCCTGGTCAACGCGACTCTGCGGATCACGGAAGGCCCCGCCGTTACCGTTCGACAGATCTCGTTGCCCGAGGCGGGGACGAACGGGCAAGGGCAACGGGAAGTGCGTGAACGACTACCGCTCAAGGTTGGCGACGTCTTCGATGAAGAACTCTACCAGCGAGGCGAAAAGTTCGTGCGCGCATATTATCTGGACAAAGGCTACGCCCACGTCGAAACGAACCGCAGCGCCGCAGTCGACCTTGAAGCAGACCTTGCAGATATCGAGTACAGAGCCGAATCCGGCCCGCCGACCTTCTTCGGCGACACCCAGGTCGTCGGCGTCGAAAACGTCGCCCCCGAGCTCGTCAGTCGCGAGATCCGCTACGACATCGGTGAGCAGTTTTCACTGGAGAAACTCGAAGAAACACGGGCCCGCGTCCTCGCCCTCGAGCTGTTTCGCTCGGTTCGCATGAAACCGCAGACCGAAGGCACTCCGGCCCAAGTGCCGATCGTGATCGAGGTTGAGGAAGGCGAGCCGCGTGACGTCCGGATCGGCGCCGGGTTCGGGACCGGTGAAGGGGTGCGTGGCCAGCTGCAGTGGCGCCATCGAAACTGGTTCGGTGGCGGCCGACAACTCCTTCTCTCGATTCGCGCTTCGCAAATTACCAACGAAGCCGACGCGACATTCATTCAGCCACACCTTTTCTCCTCGCCCGTACATCGTGGAATCATCTCCCTGCAGGTATTCGAGGAAGATGAAGCGACCTTCACGCTGTCTGCGATTCGGCTCACGCCCCGTATCGAGCATCAGCTGACACAGACTGTCACCGCGAACATCGGATATCGCATCGAGTACGGCCGAATGAGCAGCGTAGACGATCCGACCATCAACGGCATCGGTGGGTTTCGACGCGGCGGAGTCCTTTCAGGTCCGACCGGGAGCCTGCTCTGGGATACGACGATCAACCCTCTCAATCCTCAGGGCGGGCATGTCGCTGGAGTCGAAATCCTCCAGGCCGGCGAGCTGTGGGGCGGCAAGTTCAATTTCTGGCGTGTGGTTTTCGATTTTCGCAAGTACCAAGCCATCGGTTGGCAAACTGTCGCCGCCATGCGCCTCCGACTCGGCCTCGCCGACGCCATTGGATCGATTGAGAACTTGCCGCTGTTCGAACGCTTCTACGCTGGCGGCGAACGCGGCGTGCGCGGCTACGCTCGTCGCCGACTTGGCCCGCTGGGCGACAGCGACCGGCCGCTCGGCGGACGCAGTCTCTTCGAAGGATCCCTCGAGATGCGCCGCCCGATCTGGGGCGACCTTGGGGGCGCAGTCTTCGTGGACTTTGGCCAGGTTTCCCTTGACGCTTTCGATCCACCCGTTTCAGACCTGGAGTACGCGGTCGGTGGCGGCATCACATACAGCACACCCATCGGTCCGCTGCGCCTCGACCTTGGCATTCCACTCGAGCCTCCGCCTGGCGACGCTTCGTGGCAGATTCACTTCAGCATCGGACACTTTTTCTAAGAACTCAGCGGACAAGACGGAACTCACTTGTGATTCGAGCGCTTCGAATATTTTTCACCATCGTCATCGTCGGCGTCATTGCGCTCGGCACGGCGGCCTATCTCTATAGTCAAACCGACTCTTTTCGCGATTTCGCTCTCGACCAGATCGTCGCCGCCACCGATGGAGCCCTCGCCGGCGAGGTGAGCGCAGAAGCCCTCGACGGTTCGATCTGGAGCAGGCTCGTCCTGCGCGGGCTGACGATTCGTCACGACGGGCACGAGCTGGTGCGTCTACCATCGTTGACCCTGCAGTACTCGCTCGCTTCAATCGTCTCGGGGAGGCTGCGAATCGGACTTGTCGAACTCGACGGGGTCATCGTCCGCGCCACACAAGACAATGACGGCGAGTGGGATCTCCTCAAGGCGACCGCGACCGCTGAACCATCGCCCGAACCAGTGGAAGACGAGCAAAGCTCCGGGGGCCTGCCCTTCGCAATCGACATCGCATCGATTCACATCGTCGACGGACTCATTGAGGTAACCCCGTTCTCCCAAGACCCGCGACAATTTTCGCTCGGCCGCGTCAACGTCGAAAGCGGACTGGAGATCGACGCCGATCAACTTCGCGCCGAGATTGCTCGACTCAGCACCCAACTCACCTCCCGGGATCTGCCACCTGTCGATCTCCAATCGCAACTCACCTACGTCCAGTCCACGGATCGGTCGAGCGTCACTATCGACAAGATCCAGCTCACGACCGCCCAATCGAAACTCACCGCCAGCGGTGAGATGTCTGACCTCGACGCGCAGAACTTCGAGGCACGCCTCACCTGGGCCCTGAACGACAAAGAACTCCGGAGCTGGGTGCCGACCTGGCCGCTCCACGTCAAACTCGACGGCAATGGAAAGGCGCAGGGGAGCTCCGGCACTATCGTCGGAGAGGTCGATCTGACGGCCGCAAACGCAAGCGCCAAGCTCAACGCTCAGGTCAACAACAGCGGCGCGGAACCGGTATTCGACGCCGCGTTGCGCTTCGAGCGCATCGAGCCTGCCGTGTTGTTCGCATTGCAAGATTTCGCCGGCTCATTGAGCGGCAACGCCACCGCCAAGGGGACGGGATCGGACACCGCCACAATGGTCGCAGATCTAAAAGTTGATGGCAGCGACTTAGCCTACGCGGAGATGAACTTTGGTAACCTCACCGCCGAGGTCGCCCTCCGCGAGGAACGGGCCGACATCCGCGCCAACCTCAGCGCCAACGGCAGCGCAGCCCTGACCGGCTCGATCCATATCGCCGACAACCGTTACGATCTGGCCCTCGACATCAACGACTTCGACGTCGCCAGCGTGTCTGCCGATGCGGCCGCAGCCGGCGGGGCCTTGAACATGACGGCCACAGTCGAAGGAAGTGGAATTTCCCCCGAACAAGCAGATGCCCGCGTCGCCATGGATATCACGCCATCGAAAGTCGGGCCGGTCGATATCGACAGCGCCCGCCTGCGCGCCAGTGTCGCCGGGGCCGATGTTCGCATCGCAGAATTGGTCGTCCACGCCAGCGATAGCACGCTCAATGCGTCGGGTTCGCTGCTCGATCTCACAGCGACACCGCAAGCCGACTTCGACATCGACCTCCGCGTCAGCTCGCTCGGCCCGTGGATGGCCCTCGCTGATCAACGCGGTAGTGGAGCCCTGCAACTCGACGCGCAAGTGAAGGGGCCGACGGATCATCTGGGTCTTAGTGCGCGCGCAGACCTGTCGCAACTCTCGGCGGTTGGCATCAAGGTCGGAGAATCGCAGATTCGTGCCGACCTGGAAGGGATCGGCGCGGCACAACCGACCGGCAACATCCTGTTGAGCGCCAAGGACCTCGACCTCGGGACTGAACTCTCGACGCTGAATCTGAAAGCAGTCATTCCGCCCGGCGATAAGCCGATGGCCGACATCGATCTCGACGCGACAACCAAAGACGGCTTAGACCAATCTCTTCGTGCTCGAGTCGAATTCGACGATCCGCGTTTGCTCGTCGAGGTGAAGGACCTCTCGCTCGGGACGCCACGCGGAAAATGGCAATTGGCGGCGCCGGCGCGCGTCGTCCGCGATGGACAGAAGATCCAGGTCGAGGATATGCGCTTGAGCAGCGCAGAGCAGCGCTTGGTCGCCGGCGGCGCTCTCAGCAACGACATCAGCGACGTGCTGCGGATTCGAATCGACAACGTGTCGCTGGAATCATTCGCCGATCTGGCGAGTGATTCGGTTGAAGAACTCGCCGGCATGCTAGAAGCCGAGGTCGAGATCAGGGGACCGCTCGATGCCATCAAACCCTCCGGCACGGTGCGCCTGAGCAGCGGTCGCGCGAAACTTCTGGCTACCGGAACCACCATCGAGGACATCGAATTCGACACGGTGATGACGCCGGAGAGCGTCGAGGTTCGACGACTATCGGCAAAGTCTGGGGAAGGCACGATCGAAGCCACTGCGGTCATCGCGCTCGCCGACTACCAGCCCGACGGCATCGAAGCAAAAGTCACGGCCAAGCAGTGGCCGGCGATCGATTCGAATCGGTACAAGGCCGTCGTCGACGCCGACATCAACGCCAGCGGATCGCTCGATGCCCCCGCGGTCGGCGGTGAGATCAGCATCTACGACGCCAATCTGCGCCCCGATCTAGATCTCCCGGGCAACAGCGGGCCGCCGCCGCGCGACAAGACCATCGTCGTCGTGCAAGAGGAGCGCGAGCGAGAGAAGGCGGCACTTGCGGCCGATGCCAGCCCTGTCGAGGACGAGACGGAGAACTCCGAGGCATTCATCAACACGACAATCGACATGAACGTCAAAGTCGGCCCGAACGTATGGGTGAAGAACGACGACACCTCAGTCGAACTCGCCGGGGAAGTTCGCGTGAGTAAGAAGTCCGGCAATGAAGACGTGCGCCTCGTCGGCGACGTAGACATCGTGCGCGGCTGGATCCTCCTTTACGGTCGTCGATTCGAGCCGCGCAACAGCACGATTCGCTTTACAGGCGGCCAGGAGATCGACCCAACGCTCGACATTCAACTGGTTACACGGACCAGAGAATACACTGTCACGACAGTCGTGGGAGGTACCGCCGCAGAGCCTGCGTTGAGCTTCGAGAGCGACCCGCGCCTAGAGGAAGCCGACGTGCTGGCGGTGATCATGTTCGGGAAACCGGTCAGCGACCTCGGCGGCGGCGAGCAGGTGGCTCTCGAGCAGCAGGCGGCAGAATTCGCGTCCGGCTACCTCGCGAGCCAGGTAGGACAACAACTTGGTGATGCCTTTGGCTTCCAAATATCCGAACTCGACGTCATTGGCGGTCGCGTCGGCGTCGGGCGGTATCTGACGCCCAAGACCTACGTCTCGATCGTCCAGGATATCGCCGGCAAAGCCGCCCGTGAAATCCGCGTCGACTACTACTTCAACCGCAGCTGGACCGCCCGCACTCAATCTGACTCGGAGGGAGAAAGTGGTGTCGATCTCTTCTGGCAGAAAAAGTACTGACCCGATGCTGACACGCGTACATATCAGTTGTCGGCGCTACGGTTTTCTCCATGCATAGCTTCCGGAACCGTCGAGTACACCAACGTGAGCTCCGCCGGCGCCCTGCATCAAGGCAACGCGTTCGCGCCCCTCGGAGTCCGACAAGATGAGCGCCGGACCCTGATCAATGGCTGTGAGCATGGCTCGGGTGCGACCACGATTGTCGCGCATGGCCAGAGTCGGTCCGGCGCTGTCGACGTTGAGAGTCGTACCGACCTGAGACGACTCTCCGTACAGAGCGAGTCCCGGCCCACTCCGATCGACGCTCAACACGGCACGCGGTCGCCCCTCTTCGTCGAGCAGACTCACGCCGGCACGGGCATTGATCAGAATGCGCAGCTTGCCCCGATCGTCGTGCAGGTGAATCGACTTGGCGACAACCGTATCCGGAGGGACGGGCTTGTCGGTTAGAGCGAGAGTGACCAACGCGGCGACCAACACGAGCAACGCGTTTGATCGACGTCTCGTGCGGCAGAGCGATCGTTCGAGTTGGGCGAGGCGGTGTTCGACTGAGTTGTCCGACAGTTGCATCGCTATCTCCTGGTTTTCGGATGAGTTCTTGGCCACGGGGAGAACGGATGAACCTAGCCCGGCCGCTGGCCGGAACCAAACCTTCTCGCGAGTGCCGAAGCGCTTTTTCAAACCGCAGATAAACGCCGATGAACGCTGAGAACCTTCGCTACTCCAGTTTGGGCGTTGCCCGCGGTCTGCGTTGATCGGCGTGCATCTGCGGTTTCTATTCTTGCAACCTCGAACCGTCGCCCCCGCGCGGCGCGCTCGAAAAACTTTGAGCCGGGATCCGATCACGGATTCGTTCCCAGCGAAACGGAGACATGATCTGGGCCCACCAGGTCATCGGAAACGTCGGAAGGTCCGCAATGCCAATTTCTATCGGCGGCTTGCGATCGGTCGGCAAGAAGCGGGTGCCAAACACCGTATCCCACACACTAACCGTCTGGCCGTAGTTGTGGTCCGCCTCTTCGAGAGTTTTGGAGTGATGCCAGCGGTGCAGCTCGGCCATGCTGAAGAAGTAGTTCAGTGGCCCAAGACGCAGTTGAAGATTGGCGTGCTGGAAGATGCCGTGCACGGCAGTGACCAGAGTAAATAGAGCCAACACATCGACTCCGCACCCCAGCAACACCAGCAGTCCGTAAGACGGAACGAACGTCAGCAGTGTATCAATCGGGTGAAAGCGGCCCGCGTTCAGCCAATACAGGCGCGGCGCGCTGTGGTGAGTGGCGTGAAAGCGCCAGAGCCCTTCCCACTCGTGCTCCCAACGGTGAACCCAATAGCCAGGCAGCTCACCAACGACGAGCGCAAGCACCACCTGGCCAAGCAGTGGCCATTGGCTCGGCCACAAGCCAAACCCGATGCGCCGCGATAGCCACCCGCCAACCAACACACCGACCGCCAGCACCAGGGGGGTCGAGAGCGTCACTAACAATCCAATCGTAATACTGTGCGCCGCATCAACCCCAACGTCGTCGTGCGGTTTGTTCCAGCTGCGGTGGTAGGGATAGACGTGCTCGAGAATCGCGACCACAGCGAACGCTGTGAGCTGCGGAAACAGGATTGCTACCGGTTCTGAGGTGCCGCTGCCGATCAGATAGATCGACCACGCCACGGCTGCAGTCATCACAATCGGAAACACCGTCCACTGAAAGACGATCGGCGCAACACGCCCGTGGCTCACTGCGCTACCCACCTTCCCACTGGTTTCTTCTTCGACCATCAAGTACCTAGCTCCAAGAAGACGGAGAATGGCAGGTTGCCAGTGAAAGAATCAACGCTTCGCCAACCCTCGTTCGTTCAACGGCTGAACCCGGCCCCCGGGCAAGCGCTTTCACCGACCAGCTCGACGCGCTACTACAGTGGGCAACCGGCCATGAGAATTGTCATCGATACCGACCCGGCCATGGGATCACTCGGGGGCGACCCCGAGGACAGCTTCGCCATCATCCTCGCACTCAACTCCCCAGAGCTCCGGGTCGACGGGATTACGGTCGTGCAAGGGAACGTTCCGGCCGAACACGGCTACGCCAACACCCTGTACCTGCTCTCGCTGATCGGGCGCGGCGATGTCCCCGTGCACCGCGGTGTCTGCGAGCCTCTCAACTCAGCACGCAGCGACCAACGGGCTTGGCTTGCACAGCGCGGATCTTTGCCGAGGATCGCCCCTGACGCCGAGCCGGCGCACGGCGATCCGCACGCAGTCGACTTTCTCATCCAGACGATCCTCGACAATCCCAACGAGATCACTCTCGTGGCGATAGGCCCACTCTCGAATATCGCCATGGCAATCCAACGCGAACCGACGATCATCACCAAGGTCGCCGGGATCGTCGCGATGGGCGGCAACGCAACCGTCCCAGGCAACATCACTCCGCTTGCCGAATTCAACTTCTGGGCCGACCCGGAAGCCGCTTCCGTCGTCTTCGAGTCAGGAGCCAGAATCACCATGGTCGGGCTCGACGTGTGCGAGCAAACACATCTGCAAGAGGATTCCATCCGCGCCCTACAGGTGAGTCCGCACCAACTGGCCAAGTTCGTCGGTGACGCAGTGGCACCGTTCATCGATCTACGACGAACGTTGTTGGACTCACCCGATCTTCATCTCTACGACTCGCTCGCGGTGGCGGCGGCGTTCCGCCCCGAGTTGCTGGAGACGAAACCGGCGTTCGTAGCCATTGAGACCGAAGGTCGTCGCACCCAGGGTGCGACGGTTGCCTACCTGGACCCGATCACGCGCTTATGGGAGACCAGTGAACCGAACACAGACGTCGCCCTCGCAGTCGACACAGACGCATTCGAGCGGCTGTTTAAGGAACGAGTGATCGACGCTCTGCTAGCAGATAGCCACCGAACACCAGAATAAGCGGGGTCGACTCATTCCGCGGCGAGAGCCTCGCGACGATATTCGCAGTTCAGACAGCGTGCATCGCTCGATTGAACTTGTCGCTCGACGTCGATTTCTCCTGTTAGCGCGACGCCGAAGCGGCTAGAACAGCTACGATGTCGCGCCAGACTCCGCGCAGGGAATCGCGCGTCGCAGAGGCCCTGCAACAACTCTCGCAGCGAGCGCATGCCCCTCGGCGGTCCAGTGGGTGTCGTTCATGTACAAGCAACGCTCGTCAGCGAGAAAGGCTGGAAGCAGATCAATCACGGGCAATCCTTCTCTGTCGAACGCCTCACGGAGATATCGCTGCGGCATCTGGAAGTCGAATTCTCGAGCCCGCTTTCGTCTTACCACTCTCTTTTGGAGATCCCGGTTGATCTGATTCTCGTCAGGGAGCAATACGATGATGGGTTGCTCGCCAGCTGGACTGAGTTCTTTGATCCGGAGCATCTGGTCAATGCTGCTGTAGGACCTGTTCTTCTGAATATCGAGGTCGGCTAGGTGGACTTCGACACGCTTCTTTTGGATGCGGAGATACCCCGTCGGGAACGTGTGGCAGTTCGCGCGCTTCGCACTGAAGTTGGCAGGCGATTTCAAGAACGCCAGGCGCGCGAGATTGAAACGCTCGGTCAGCCAAACCTTCGCCCCGATCTTGGAAGATCTCGCAGCTTTTAGGCTGATCCGACGGCCCTGCATCGCCGTTCTCAGCCCTATTTCATTGGTCACTCGGTCGTGAGCGTCGTTACCAACGAAGAATCCGACGAGCACCAGATCAGGCTCGTAGTGCCGCCCATAGTGCTCGTAGTACTGGGCGTACTGAAATGGCTTCCATCCTCCAACCGCCGTGTTGACCACCTCGATGTGAGGACTACACTCCTGCTTGAGGATTTCTTCCAACAGCTGAGGGTAGGCTTCTTCCTGGCGCACATTCGCGCCGACGGTGAAGGAATCGCCCAGAATCAGAATGCGAAAAACTCCTTCCGGTTTCTCGATCGAAACCTCGTCGTCGCGGTGACCTTGCGAATTCGAACGTGCTGGGATGCCGCCCTGGAAGTGACCAAGACTGTTCGGCCGCAACCGGTATCCCAATAGCGGGTCGGCCTCGAAGTACATGTTGCGCTCGATCGAGTGCGGAATCGGGGAAAATAGCGAGAGCCCGATCTCCAGCAAGGCCACGGTGGCGACAGCGCTCAGAAGCGGAAGTGCCAGCAGGACGCAACGAGTTCGAGGCGTCGCTCGATGGGTTCCCTCGCCAAGGGAACTACTCGACATAGCCAAGCGCCCTCATATGCTCGATCGCGCTTTCGCGCGCCTCGTCCGAAATCTCGCTTGAGGACTCTGCAACCGGGACTCGCCGCCCCGCCTCGCCGGACGAAACATAGTAGAGACGAATCGCGCAAGACTCCCCAGGTCTATCCGACTGCCTCGGGAGTGAGGGGACCACAATCTCGCTGACACCCGTTGTCACCATATCACCGTCTACCCTCTCGCCATGCGCTCCCAAGAAGATGTCACATTTCGTCTGCGAGATTTTTCCAAACGACACGTTGACTTCGTCACTGTCGATTCGGAACCCGATCAACCTCCTCTCGCTGTACAGGCCGAGATTGAAGGTGTACCCCATGCCCCCACCATGTCGGGTCGGGCGCACAACGTCCCGTGGTCGTCGCACTCCCATCTCGAAAAGGTGTACAGGTTCGTCAAACTCGATCGTGCCTTTGACCGAACTCTGCCCCGATCCGCCCAGCGTCGTCACGTCGACAACGACCATCCCCAGAAAGGCACTCGAGAGATGCCCATCGAGATCAGCCAAGAGGCCCTCGGCAACCGCCGGCTTCTCCGAAGCGACATTGTTCTTTTCGCCCGGGTCGCTCTCCAAATCGTAGAGTTCGTGGGAACCATCGAACAGGTTGTAGTGGTTCGCCAGGATCTTAAATCGCCCCCGCGACGCCGCGATACCAAGGCGGTTGCGGGGAGCCTGATTGGATAGGACCTCGTAAAAAATCGGGCGCGCATCGAGATCGTGCGGCGCTCCGGCGATCGCGGGAACAAGGGAGTGGCCATCGAAGTCAGCGGCGGCTTCGATTCCCATGATGTCGAGAACGGTGGGAACAATGTCCACCAGGCTCACCGGAGCGGACGATTCAACCGGCGTATCGAGACCTGGGACCAGGAAGAGCAATGGCACGCGCAGATACTCATCGTAAAAGCCATATCCGTGCTCGCCACTAAACTGGTCGGGGAAATGTTCGCCAAACGGTTCGCCGTGATCGCTCGTGATGACGACCAGGGTACTCCGACGCAGTCCGAGTCGGTCGATTTGAGCGATCGTCGCTTCGAGAAACGAGTCGACCAGCAGCAGTCCACTGTCATACAAGTCGCTCATCATTGCGACCTTGTGGACACCAGTCCGGCGGAGAAGTTCTTGCCTTTTCCCCAGCTCTCCCGCGGTCCGCAAACGATTGTCGGCACGGTGCAAGAGTTCCCGATACCTACGACAACGCAGGCCCTTGTCCGCCGACTCGTCGCAGCGTGCCAGTTCGACGCCCTTGTACGGAAGATGGGCAGCGTAGGTATGAAGGAACAAGAAGAAGTTCCGGTCCCGATTCACCTCTAGCCACTTCCCAGCGCGTTCCGACTTGGAAACGAGTTCATCGAAATAATCGAGTGGTCGGGTCGGGTCAGGGCTGCCAGGGCTGTCATACACAGAGAAGCCGTTCTGCAGACCAAGCTCTCCCAACGTGCCGCCCGCTGACGAGAAGGCCATCGTGGCATACCCGCGGGACCGAAGAATCGAAGCAAGAGTCGGCAGACTTGGGTCGAGGGGTGGAAGCGATCGGCGATCTCGGTACCATTCCGCAATCCGAGCACGGGTGGCATTGACGTGCAGCTGCAAGGGGGTGCGGCCGGCCATCATCGCTAAATGCGAAGGAGGTGTCCACGTCGAAGTACTGCGCGCGTTGTCAAATTTCGCTGTACCAGATCGCTCGACGAGTTTCTCGAGAAATGGAGTCGTTGGACGTTCATAGCCGAACGAGCTCAAGCGGTCTGTCCGCACCGTGTCGACCGAAATCACGATGAGATTGAGATCGCGGCCGCGGCGTGCAAGCTCGACCCTCGGGCCACTGAGCAGGCCCTTCGCGCCTCCGCGATCGACCTGCCCTTCCAGATGGCCGAAATCGAAGGTCACGTCGATATGCTCGCCCGCGTATCCGGAAAGGTCCACCGCGTAATCGTTCCACCGCCCGAGTTGATCCGGCAGAGACTCTAGGTCGGATTCACTCGAAAGCACGATCTCGTCAATCGACACCGGCTGACCGTCGTGTGTCTTTTCGATTGTCAGCTCTAACGCCCGCACCAAAGACTTGGGCAACAAGTGCCATTGGTGCAGCGAACGGTTCGCGTGGTCGATCGTGAGAGCTTCGGTAGAAGTGACTCCATCTGAACTAGCCGATGCGATGATCCTTGCCGGAACACCGCGATCGCGATCGCCGGTGGCATCAGTGCCGATCGAGAACGCTTCCAGCACGGTCGGTTCAACCAATTCCAGGCGGATGGTCGTCGGCCCATCAGTCGGCGAAGTCCACGCATCTCCAAATCGCCCATCCGACAGTGTCTCGGCATCTGCGCTGGGCGGATCGGTAACGACACGCGAGATTTCAACGGGTCGCCGACGCCCGAGATTGGAGAACGTCGTTTCCAACACACGGGTCGTGCCCGATGCCGAGGCGACACTGACTTTTAGATCGACAGCGGCCCCCGGATTCTGAATCGGCGTCGTCGACGCGCCGAAGCTCATCTTCGCGTCGACAGGTACGCCCTCGATGCGAAACGATAAGCGCCCGGGCAGCGGCACCTGCTTACCGTCGGAGTGGATCTGCGAACCCAGGCGCTGATGCCGCTCCGTCGGTGCCGAGGACAGGGGAAGTCTTTGTTGGAAATCGATCCAATCAAACAGAACCGACCGCCCCGGAACTTCTGCGTCCTGCGTTTCGGTACGTGCGTAGTCAAAACGGAGCACATCTGCACCAGCCACACTGAGCCCAGGAGGAACGAACAACTCAGCAATCTTCCATTCCCCATCGCCAAGCGCGAAGGAGCCGACATCGCGGCCGTTCCAAGAAACGCGCACGATTTGGCCCGGGATCGAAGTCCGCGCACGGACCAACAGACGCCCTTCGGAATCGCCGTACTTCGGAAATCTGATCTCTGATCGCAGCCCGACCGCCCAGCAGACCGAGAGATCACCGTCGCCGGGAGACGAGAGCCGCTCGAAACGAGACCACCCCTCGGCTAGATAGTCCCCGTCGCGCTCCTCCATGTGGAGTCTTCTCACGAAGGCATGACTCGCCGAGACTAGGGTCACCTCAGGGAGGGTCTCGGCCTGACCGGAGAGGGACCGCGCCCACGACGGCCGAGCCGGACCCGCCCCCCCGGCTGACTCATGGCGCGACTCGATCGAGTCACGGCAAGAGGAAGTGACGATGAGAGCACAGAGGGTCAGTACCACGAACGACCCGGAGCAGCGTAGTGGCTCGGACCCGCGCAAGTACGGAGCCCCGCTCGCTCCAGACAACAGCCGCAGACCTCGAAAAGCACAAGAGTCGATCAACCGCCGGTATCCTCTCGCCAAGTCAGTACTCAATAAACGCTCGGAGCAAACCCAATACCGATTCGAGCGCATCGAGTAAAATGACAGGCACATCCCGCGCGATAGAATCAGGCCCGCCGCGTAGCGAATCGGCTCTTCACTCGGCGACCAGAGTCTTCGCTGCGCCTAGCCCAGCCGCGAACCCGCTCGACCAAGCCCACTGAAAATTGAATCCGCCAAGTCGCCCGGTGGCGTCGATCACTTCACCACAGCAAAAGATGTGCTCGCGGATTCGGCTCTCCAGTGTGGCCGGAAAGAGTTCCCTGAGGCTGACTCCCCCGCTCGTCACTTCAGCTTTTGCATAGCCTTCGCACGAATCGAGGTGCAGATCCGTTTGTGTAAGGGCCAGCCAAAGCCCCCTCCGCATACCGCCATCGAGTTGCTTGACCGGAAGGGTCGGATCGATACCGGCCTGTCGCAAGAGTCCATGCAACAGATTGCGCGGAAGCCGTTCGGCAAGGGCATTTCCCACCGATCGATCGCGCCGTGCGAGAACGGAGTGGATCTGAGCCTCAAACATAACGCGCGACGGGGGTCGGGGCACATCTCGCGATGCCAGTGATGCGCCAGGAGGCTTCGGCAGCGCGAGGTACGGTCCCCAAGCTCCCTCGGGACACGTCAAGCTCCAGAAATCCGCCCGCAACTCAATGGTGGCCCCTCCCTCCAGCGCGCGCCCGCAGGGTCCGCTGACATCGAACGGAGCCGGGCCTGTCGCCCCTTTGTGCGAGATCAGCATACTACCAGCCGCCCGAGCCAACGGCCGAAATTTCTTGCCAACACGCTCTTCGGCAGCGGTTCCTGACCGAGCTGCCGTCAACACAGCGGGAACGGTCAACCCAGCCAAACCACGGACCGGGCTCGTTGGTTTCAAAACGAGCGACGTCAGGCCTGGAACCGTAGGCAACACGCCGTGACCGAGTCGAGCCAGTAGCCCGAAGCCGAACCCGCGCGAGCCGGTCTTCGGCAAGCTCTTACCGCCCGTGGCAATGATCACCCGGCGAGCAAACCATGGCCTGCGGTCGGACACTGCTACTGCCAGTCCACCGTCGGCCGGTTCGACACTGCTCACCACCGCCGGAGCTATCATCGGAATACTGGCTTCACGGACCGCCTCCAGCAGAACATCAAGGACATCGCGTGCCCGATTGGAACGCGGAAAGACCTTACCAAGCGGCTCTTCGTACAGTGGGCAGCCGCGGCTCTCAAAGAACGTGCGGATCGAGTCCGGCGGGAATCCGCGCAGGATTCGACGAACCAGATGTGGAGCATCAGTGTCGTAGTCGTGCTCATCGACAAATGCGTTGGTCACGTTGCAACGACCGCCCCCAGAAACCAGAATCTTCAATCCAATGCGTGCAACATTGTTCAACACAACGACGTCCGGCGCATCGCGCGGCGGCCGCCGTCGGCGACCATCGGCACCGAGCGCACCACGCGCCGCAAGGGCAGCCAGTAGTCCAGCTGCACCCGCGCCTACGACAAGGATGTCACAGCGGCGATCCGGACGTTGGGAAGGGGAAATTACATCCAACAAGAGTCGCCTCTAGCCCAGGGCTAAACGCTTGATAGCGTTGCAATCAACAACCCACCACTCGAGGGGGCGCCACTCTCCTGCTCCCCGAAATCCCGAAAACAGGGACTTGTCGATTTTCCTAGCGTGCTCCATCTCTCCGACGACTAGCACTGTGGAGTCGCTTGAAGCCACTCTGCGAGTAAGACGTACGGCCGACACGTTCCCGAGCAGGTGAAGCCGAGGACTCGAATTCTTCCATGAGTTCCGCTAGGTGATGGAGGGGAGGGGCATCTTGAGCGCTGAACATGGGGGACTTGACGCGTTTGATCTTCACCCAGGGGTTGGAGCACCGCATTCGCGTGATTAGGCTTGCCGTCGTTACCCTAGTCGCCACGGCCAAAGCGGTCCAGATCTCCGAGCAGACGGAGGAGCCCATCGCCGAAGCCGAGCCGTTGCCCCGGCCCGATGTCGAGCACGAAATGCGGCCCAGCTAATGGAACACCGTAAGGGTTGGTTCGCCCTCGTAAGAGCCGCCTTCCACGAGCAAGAGACACCAACGTATCGAGTCGTCGGCGGGATCATCTGGGGACTGATCATAGTCTCGATCGTCTTGCTTGCGCTCGACGCCGCATTACCCGAAGAGACCCGACTTCGCCCGCTACTCAGGGCCGCGGACATCGGTATCCTAGCCTTGTTCGCGCTGGAGCTTTTCCTTCGCGTCTTAACCTACGAGCCACCGGATCTGAAGATTTTCAGACGTCCTCCGCTGGGGCGCACACGAGTGCATGTTTTTGGACGCCTTCGCTTTCTGATGCAGCCGCTTCAGCTAATGGATCTCGTGACGGTGCTGGCTCTCATCCCGGCGTTGCGTGGTCTGCGCGTACTCCGGCTACTCCGCCTTCTGCGGACGGCGCGCATGTTCCGATACGGCAATCCGTTCTCCGGTCTCGCCCATGCCTTCGAGCGTGATCGGCTCCTGTTCGCACTCGCATTTTCGTTCCTGATTCTCCAGGTCGTATTGGGCGGTGTGAGCCTGTTTCTGATCGAAGCCAGGAGCAATCCCGATCTGGCTTCGCTGGCCGATTCGGCTTGGTATGCCCTCGTGACAATCACGACCGTGGGTTTCGGAGACATCACTCCGAGAACGGGGCTCGGCCGAATCGTTTCGAGCGTTCTGATGATCGGAGGCATGTTCTCGCTGGCAATGTTCGCTGGTATCGTGAGTCACAGTCTGCTGCACGCGGTGCTCAGCGTGCGTGAGGAGCAATTCCGGATGGGAAATTACGCAAATCACATCGTTGTGTGTGGCTATGAAGAGGGCATGCACCTCCTTCTCGATGCACTACTCGAGGAGCACGACACAGAAGAGAACAAGATCGTCGTATTCGCGGACATCGATCGCCCTGCGGACGTTCCCCCGGAGCTGTACTGGATCCGGGGAGACGCCACGAAAGAGAGCGAACTCGACAAAGTCCGCATCGGGAGAGCCTCCGCGGTACTCGTAGCTGGTCCACGTCGCTTGAGTCCCCAACAAGCGGACGCACTGACGCTACTAACCCTGTTCACAATCCGATCTTACTTGGCAAAACAGCAAGCGACAGCGCGACGACACGAGGCAGTCTACGTAGTCGCCGAGATTCTTGATTCGGAGAACGTTGAACACGCCCGGGCGGCGGGAGCGGACGAAGTGATCGAGACTCGACGAATCGGATTCTCACTGCTCGCGCATTCGATCGCCCACCACGGGACCGCGGACACTTTAAGCGAAATGGTCCTGAGGGGTCGCAACACGCTGTTCGTTGGGGATCTGCCGAAGGAGATCGTCGCGACGACATTCGGGGAAATGGCTCGGGCCCTCGACCTACGAGAGCGCGGCGGCATCGTCCTCGGTGTGACGAATAGCAAAACTGGAGAAGACCATTTGAACCCGAGCGACGATCTTGCCCTCGACCCGAATATGAAGGTCCTGTACCTGGCGCCGGACCGCATCCTCGAGACCGAGACGAGCTGATCGCTAACAGGGTCTACTACACCCTCGGAATGCTCTGCGCAGACTGCTCAGGGCGTGCCAGGATGGAAGATCCGCAACCGAAGGGGTCGGTCGCACCGAACTCCGCCGCCAGAGGACCTGCATTCGGCACCCGTCCAAACGACCCCAACGGGACACTAGGCTAGCATTCTGGCGCGAGTGCCCTAATAAAGCTCTCGTGAACCAAAAATACATCCGTGACGTCCGCGAGCTGTCGGACACGATGATTACCTTGCAGCAGCCGATCCGCGTACTCGACGCAGTCCAGTGGGACGACGGCATACGCGAAGCCTTCTTCGAATCGCAGGGCCGCGAGCTACCACGTGTTGACGACTCATACTATCGGGATCGCCGCCCGCTGCGCTTCGATCCCGAGGCGAAGACAGGCGAGTTGTATGAGTTCAAGAGCAGCGTCGAGACACGCCTCGGACGCACCGACCCCGTCGGCGCGCTGCTGTTGCGGATGACCGGCGAGTATCTCGAGATCGTCGAGATGCTCAAAGCCCGCGGCACAATGGAGTTCAGCTCGCGATCAAACCTGCTGTACGGCCACGCCAGCGCGCGCGAAACGGATGCCGGCCCCTGCCTCGACGAGTTGGCTCATCAACTCGTGGAAACTCTCGATCGCATCGGCGCCACCGACGACAAAGACCCAGAGACCACCTACAGCGGCACCGATGCGGTGGCGATCCTTCAAGAGCGGCTCGATCGAGTGTTCGACTCCCCTGAAGCTCGCGTCCGCGTCTCCGCCAGCGACGGAATCGCCGCGGACGCGGCAGCCGGTGCCGATAAAATCAAGTTACGCGCGGACGCGCGCTTTACAGACCGTGAGCTGCGGCTACTCGAGGTGCACGAGGGATGGGTGCACATTGGGACAACGCTCAATGGCAGTCAGCAACGAACTTGCACCTTCCTCTCGAAAGGGACGCCAGCGTCAACGATCACCCAAGAGGGTCTCGCGGTCTTTATGGAAGTCGCCGCGATGGTCTCGTACCCCGAGCGGGTTCGCAAGATTGCGAACCGCGTACGCGCGATCTCGCTCGCCGAGGGCGGCGCGGACTTCATCGAAGTCGTACGATTCTTCCAGGACGAGGGTAAGTCTCTGCGAGACGGCTACGCCCATGCAGAGCGCGTGTTCCGAGGCAGCTTGCCGAATGGTGGGCCCTTTACCAAGGACTTGTCCTACCTGCGCGGCTTCGTCCGCGTCCAAGCCGCGCTCGCAGATGCCGTTCGAAAGGGACAGGTTGAGCGACTACCACTGCTGTTCTGCGGTAAGGTGGCCACTGAGGATCTCGCGTCGATCCACACCCTGATCGAAACAGGTCTGGTCGAACGGCCACGGTATCTGCCGCCGCAGTTTACCGACCCGCACGCCCTAACGGCGTGGCTCTGTTTCGCCAACTACGTCAGCTTGGTTCCAATGGAGAGTCTGATCGATGCGCCGCCCAGCGCGGGCATTTGAGCAACCCCAGAGAATCCGTCCCCCCGCTTTTTGAACTCCATGCCCGCCAACACCGCTTCGACCGATTCGACCCAACGCGACCTACACGCCATCACCCGTGATGGCGTCTTCTTCAGCATTATGGTCGGCCTCGGAGAAACCTACGTGCCCGCGTTCGCGATCGCCATCGGCCTTGGGGACGTACTGGCGGGACTGATATCGACCTTGCCAATGCTGATCGGCGCCTGCCTCCAGCTGGTGACTCCGCGCGCCGTTCGCTGGACACGATCGTACCGACGTTGGGTTGTGATTTGCGCAGCCGTTCAAGCATTCAGCTTCGCACCGCTCGTGGTCGGCGCGCTCGCCGGCAAGGTTCACCTCGCATGGGTTGCTGTCGCTACCGTTACCTACTGGGCGGCTGGAATGTCGGCGGGGCCCCCTTGGAATACATGGGTATCAACGCTTGTCCCGGTCGAGACACGGGCAACGTTCTTCGCGTACCGCGCTCGGGCTTGCCAAGTCGCATTGGTCATCGGACTGCTCCTAGGAGGCTGGAGTCTCGATTTCGGCCGTGACAGGGGCGTCGTCTTGCCTGTCTTCGCCTCTCTCTTTGCTGCAGCGCTCGTAGCTCGATTGGTTTCGACCCGCTATCTCGCGTCGCAAAGCGAACGGCCAGGAATCATCAGCGAGCACAAAGTGCTCGGACCGAAAGGCGTATGGCGCACCCTTCGCGGCGCCGACTCGCTCAGAGTGTTGCGCTATTTGCTCATCATGCAAGCGGCGGCCCACATCGCAGCGCCATACTTCACACCCTACATGCTCCTGGATCTGGCAATGCCCTATGACGAGTTCATGGCGCTGACTGCGGCTGCGTTTGTCGCACGCATCGGGATCCTGCCCCTGCTCGGCCGAGTAGCCTCACGCCACCAAGCGCGTCGCGTACTGTGGATCGGCGGGCTGGGAATCGTGCCATTGCCAGCACTTTGGCTACTTTCAGACAATTTCATCTACTTGCTGGCTGTGCAGATCGCTGCTGGCTGCGCCTGGGCAGCGATCGAGCTCGCGACCACCCTATCGTACTTCGAGGGGATCAAAGAGGAGGAACGCACCAGTATTCTATCGACGTTCAATCTCGCCAACGCCTTCGCCATCGCCATCGGCTCATTGATCGGCGCCCTGATTCTCCGTCGATTCGAAGCGTCCCAATCCGCCTACGTATACTTGTTCGCAACATCGTCGGCCATGCGACTGTTCGCGGCCATCCTACTACCAGGGACTCCAACAGCTTCCAGACTATCCACGACAGTGCTCCGCACGTTGGCCCTCCGTCCCGGCGGTGTCGCCGTTCAGCGCCCTGTGACAGCCAGCCTCGAAGACACTGCGCCAGTAGCTTCCGACCCGCCGCGCAACCGCGAGAGCGGTGCGCAACCCGAATGAATCGCCCTCTCACAATCGAAGTGGCCGGCAAAGAACAGAACCAAGGCAGCTTTTGCCCTGGGCCGCTGGTGTCGTTGTCGAAGCTGTGAAAAACTCTCTTCCGGGAGACCTCCATTGCCAAACGACGAACACGCTCGCCCCAGCGGCGCGACCGAAGAACCGTTATATGACGTCGCCATTCCAACTCCGACGCACGCCGAACGAGCCCGCACGCTCGCAGTACAATCGGCCACCGGCACCCTATGCACCATCACTCAGGCGCCCGCTGGGTACCCCTACGGATCGTTTGTGACCGTAGCCCTCGAGCAGGGAAGTCCAACGTTCTTGATCAGTGGTCTAGCCGAACACACTAAAAACCTCGCCAAGGATCCGCGCTCTTCGCTGTTGATGGCCGAATCGCAAGCCGCAGACCCTTTGGCAAACGGTCGGGTCACCTTGCTCGGACCCTGCACAAGAGTTGTGGAGGACGGAGCGGCGCGCTCGGCATTCCTCGAAACCCACCCAAACGCGGCCTACTACGCCGACTTCCGCGACTTCGCGTTCTGGCAGCTCGCAGTCGAGTCAGTCCGCTATATCGGCGGTTACGGCCGCATGTCTTGGGTATCGAAAGAGGACTGGTACGAGGCCACTCCAGATCCGCTAGCCGACGCAGCCCAGGGGATCGTCGACCATATGAACGACGACCACGCCGACGCCTTGGTCACCTACTGCCTCGCACGCTCGAGAGCCACCGAGGTCTCCAGCGCAACCATGACCGGGGTCGACCGCTACGGTTTTGAAATGTCAGCGGCAACGCCGAAAGGTCCGCGACCGATTCGCGTCGCATTTCCTCATACAGTTTCAACATCCACGGAAGTCCGAAAGGTCTTGGTCTCCATGTTGCGCGAATCACGCGAAGGCATTGGCTGATTCAGCATAACGATCGCCTCTCGACTCCCCAAGGACGACAGATGTACGACTGGGATACGCTCAACCCGAAGGTGATTGCCGAGTTCCGCGCCAACGGCGGGAAGGTCGAGCAATTCGGCAACCTGCCTGTCGTCATTCTCCATACGATTGGAGCACGAAGCGGAAAGGTTCGTGAGATCCCTCTCATCGTCGTCATTGACGGAGGCCAGACGCTGATCTTCGGCACCAAAGCCGGAGCCCAGAAACATCCAGCTTGGTATTTCAATTTGAAGGCAAAGCCCCGAATCGATGTCGAGATGGGGGATGAGCGATATTCCGCCGACATCGTCGAGTTGCCAAGAGCGGAAGCCGGCGAGATTTTGCGCCGCCAGGCCGAGAAACTCCCGCAACTCGCGGAGTACGTACGGGCCGCGTCGCCGCGCAGAATCCCGGTGTTCTCGATCAAGCGCATTTGATCCGGTCCCTGGAGACAGGGTACGGGCTACAAAGTAGCTACCCCCAGATCCGCCGGTGAGATCCGCCGGCCACCCCCTTTAACCCGAGGTGTGTACCCCATAGCCTGCGCCCTGCGCCCTGCACCCAAATCGAAGGAGAATTTCAAATGCGCGAAGCTGTTATTGTCTCAACCGCACGCACCGGACTCGCCAAGTCTCACCGTGGCGGATTCAACAACACGGGTGGCGTGGCCATGGCCGGCCACGCGATCAAGCACTCGATCGAGCGCGCCGGCGTCGACCCGGCCGAAGTCGAGGAAGTCGTCCTCGGCTGTGGGACTCCGCAAGGAACCACCGGCAACAACGTCGGCCGGTTGGCAGCAATCAAGGCCGGCTGCCCAGTGACGACGACCGGAGTCACCGTCAGTCGTCACTGTTCGTCAGGCCTCAACGCGATCGCGACCGCGGCCGGCCGCATTATCGTCGATGGCTGTCCCGTCGTAGTCGGAGCGGGTGTCGAGTCGATCACGCACAGCTTGACCGGTACCGGCTTCACTCTCCAGGTCGACAAGCCGCTCGCTCAACAATATCCCGGACTGTGGATGCCGATGATCGAGACTGCCGATATCGTCGCCGCGCGCTACAACGTCAGTCGCGCATACCAGGACGAGTACTCGCTCGAGAGCCAGAAGCGCACCGCGGCCGCCCAGGATGCCGGTCTGTACGAACACGAGATCGTGCCGATGGCGACGACGATGATCGTCAAAGACAAGGCAACAGGCGAAACTTCGGAAGTCGAGTACACGGTCAACAAGGACGAGTGCAACCGCCCCAACACGACGCTCGAAGGTCTTTCGAAGCTGAAGCCGATTCGCGGCGAAGATCAGTTCATCACCGCCGGCAACGCCTCACAATTGTCCGATGGAGCGGCATCTGTGGTCATGATGGAAGCCGGCGAAGCCAGCAAACGCGGCCTCGACCCATTGGGAGCATTCCGCGGATTTGCAGTCGCCGGCTGTGAACCGGACGAAATGGGTATCGGCCCGGTGTACGCGGTGCCAAAGCTCCTCGATCGGGCTGGGCTCAAAGTCGACGACATCGACCTCTGGGAGCTCAACGAAGCCTTCGCCAGCCAGTGTCTCTATTGCCGTGACACCCTCGGCATCGATCCCGAGAAGTACAACGTCAACGGCGGTTCGATCTCCGTCGGTCATCCGTTCGGCATGACCGGAGCGCGCTGCGTCGGGCACCTACTGCTCGAAGGCAAGCGCCGCAAGGCAAAATGGGGCGTCGTAACGATGTGCATCGGCGGCGGTCAGGGTGCCGCAGGACTCTTCGAGATCTTCTAGTCACTCGATTCCGACGCTGGTGCCGCACGCGACCGTGCATGCGGCACCGGCGTCGCCCGATCGAGGCCACCCTCGGTGGGGGGGGCGCTCGCACTCACGCCCCCCATCCGGTACGTCTGATCTCTTGGACTCTCAGACAAGCACCGAATACGACTGCGTCGCCTGTGGGCGCTGCTGCTACTACAACGCGCCGAACTACGTGCTCCTCTACCCCGAGGACATCTCGGATTTCGGTCCCGCCGCGATCGCCAAACACACGGTAAAATCGACCCTCTCCGCCAATTCGCTACGCCCGGGAGAAGACGGCTCCGAGATCTACATGAGGATGGAGAACGGCCACTGCTGCGCACTCGATGTGAACCCGGGTGTCAGCTACGCCTGCTCGATCTACAAGGACCGCCCGCTGCTTTGCCGCATGTACGAACCGGGCAGTGTCGACTGTCTCGACGCCAGGAAGCGACCGACACAAGAGATGCCGCCAGAGCCCAAGACGAGCGGCAACTAGCAGTCCGCAGGACGCTTGCGCGTTTTGGCCAACAGACGGGCAGCCACGAAAGTGAACAGAGTGCCGAAGAACCCTGCCGCGATTTCGCGCCAACTCATCGTTGACCAATAGAAGACCGAGTAGCCTGCGAAACAAACGAAGTAAGCGCCAAAGATGTACTCCGCGATGCGACTACGGCGAAACAGCGCGATCATGCCAACCAAGGTAAGAGTCGCAAACACCGCCAGGATCGCCGCGCTCCACAAGTCTCCGCTGGAATATAGGTGCGCCGCAAAAAACACTGCGGCAACAACCGCGAAAACCCACGGGAGAACGACTTCCACCAGAGTCAGCCAGCCTTCGATGCCAAGCTTCTCGGGACCCTCGTTCGTGCCGTTTTCCATCGCTCAGCTATTCAACCGTCGTACCGCCCGCCGAGACTATCTTAGGCAAATTAGTGGTTCAGGACACCGACCTATAGACCCAGCTCGGCCACCCACGTCCGCAGGGCCGGCAAGGCATCGTCCCCCCAGGCCGCTGTGGCACGCGCCCGGCAGAATTCGGCGAACAGGTGATCGAGGACGCCGATCGCATCCTCAATATCCGCAAGCCGCAAGAACAGGTCATTCTCGAATGCCGCACGGCGGTCGTCCGATGGTCCTGGGTCACGGTCTCCGAGCGGGGGACAGCGCATGGAGTCGTAGGTCAGCAGGCCGCCGTCGAGTGTCAGCTCCCAGCGCCGTTCTCCACGAGTGATCGACAGTCGGGCCCGATCGAGCAGCTTGCCACGACGGAGCCCGGCACCGAGCTCTGGGCGAATATCGCCCTCATCTACGAGTGACAACTGGGCGCCTGGGTCGCCGCCGGCCTCGAGGACGATTCGATTCCCGAGCGAAAGCTCGACGATTTCGCCTTCGATCTCGATGCGGCCGCCCTCCTCTTCGAGCCGTCCAACCAGCCACGTAAGGAATTCGCGGCCCAAAAAGCGCTTGGACTCGACGACGGCGAGAAACGTCTCCTTCACAACAGCTCCGTCTCCTGCAACAGCACACCTTGGCCATTGCCGTTCATTGCTGGAGCGGCGGGATCGACAGCGCCCGGAACCAGACGCGAGGGCTCGACCTCGCGCACTCCATCGACAATCTCGTCGGAAACACCGACTCGCTCGGCAGCCAAATACGGGATCATCGGAATCGGTGCGACGCCAAAAGTCTCGCGAAAGAGCGTCGAGAACTTCTCGCGCGCGCCCTTAGACTTTCCGCTGAAATAGACCGCTTCGGTTTCGAGATTCCAGGCGCATTCGAAGAGCTTGGGGTTGGGCAAAGCGCGCGCCAGTAGGGTCGACTCCACGTCTTCCTTGATCTCGCGCTTGGTGTGCCGACTGAGTCGCTCGACGCCTTGCTCCAGCATCCGCGATTCCTCCAAGCGCCGCCGTTCGATCCAGGCCAACTTCGAAGGCACCGTGCGGGTGTCGAAGCGGAAGCCGACGACCAGGTACTGTTGAAAAAACAGGTCGGTCACATCGAACTCGGTCACCAGCGGATCATGCATCGTCACCCAACCGAAGGCGTCCGACTTCGGCATTCCGACTTCATCGTGATCCCGGAAGGCATGCGCGGACACCGCGTCCGCAATCGCGATACGGTCGATATTCTTAGGCGGCTTCGCGTGCAGCCGGACGATTGTCGAAGTAGCAGAAAGAAATCCCATGGGGGCCGCGAAGTAGCACCGTCCATCGGAGGCATGCAAGGCCTGGGGGCGGGTTGACACCGATTTTCCTCAGCCAGGTTCTTCGGCCGAGTTCAAACGCGAGGGTGGTGTCAATTCTGGTTTCGGTTGTCGGAGCGATCAGCGTCTGGGGCGTAGCCGAGATTGCGGAGTACCTGGAGGTCCTGTTCTTCCAGACGGGGCGCGTCGGCCGCCGGCCGGTCGAGCGACTCCTTCCACTCGCTCAAGGCTCCCTTGAGTCGCTCGACTACGGTCGGATAAATATTGGCTACGTCGTCGAGTTCTTCCGGGTCGACCGAGAGATTGTAGAGCTCAAAGTGCACACCCTCACCGCGCGGGTCCCAAGTTGGCTGTCCGGACCACAAACGGTCGTTACTCTTCGGCGTACGCATCAGCAGCTTCCAGCGCCGATCGCGGACAGCCAATTCGTGGTGCCCGTCCTCGAAATAGTAGCGGCTGTGGAACGACATAGCACGCTGGAGACGACGTTCTTTCCCCTCGAGGAGTTGCACGAGACTCTCGCCCCGCGTCCCAGCTTCTACTGGGATCCCGGCGAGATCGAGAATCGTCGTTCGCACGTCGAATAGATCCACCGGCTCCCGAACCCGGCCCGGCTCGGCGATCATTGGCGCGTCAATGATCAGAGGGACATTGAGAACCTCGTCGTACATGACGTTCTGATGCCCTTGAACACCGTGCTCCCCGAAGGCCTCACCGTGGTCCGCTGTAAAAATGAAGAGAATGTCATCCCAATCGCCTCGCGCCTGCAGGTGCGCCACGATGTCGCCGAAGCTGGCATCCACCCTCCGAACCTCAGCATCATAGGGTAACGAATCTGGCTCGAGGTACGGATTGTCTGCCGAATACGGCAAGTGCGGATCCATGTCATGAACCCACAAGAAGAAACGATCGTGGGAGTTCTCTTCAATCCAACGTAGCGCCTCTTGCTCGGGAACCGCAAAGGCGATTTTGTGCTCACCCTCCTCCGCCAAGTCGTACTCGTCCGGGTAGACCTCGTCGAAACCGCGCGTAAAGCCCATCTCCGGCTGCAACAAGACCGAATGGCTGTTGAACTGCGCGGTTCGGTACCCCTCGCCCTGCAAAATCTCGGCGAGGGTCGCCCACTGGGAAGGGATGCCGGTCTCGTTCGTGTAAATCGCCATCTCGCTCGGATACCTGCCCGTAAAAAACGCCGCCAACGAAGGCACGGTCCAGGGCGACGGCGCCGAAGCGCGGTCAAATACGACTGCGTCGCGCGCCCACGCATCGATATGCGGCGATGTTGTCGCGGCATCGTAGCCATAGACGCCGAGACGACCGGCTCGCAGTGTATCGACAGTGAATAGGACAATCTTGTCGGCATGCCATCGCGCCGGCCCTACCGCCGAGCGATTTGAACTCAGTCGGGCGTAGCCCAGCACACCTACAATCGTTGCGATCAGCACGACCGCTAAGCTCCGAAACCACATCACCGCAATTCTATTTCGCCACCGGATACCCGGGACCGCAGTGGCATACCACAAAGCGATCCGCGATCTCCACAGCCGACTTCTATTGCCCTCTCCGGCGACGCCCTGAGTTTACACACGGAAAAACATGCGTCACCCGTACCGCCTCTCGCAATTTGCGGGTCGAAAGGAATCGGAGGTATGCCGGATCCTACGTACATTCCCTAAAGCCGTTGCACTTGAAAGCAACCGACAAAGTGTGGAGCACTCAGGCGAGCCGACAGGCCTCAGACTTCGCCCACACGCACACGGTCTGCCAACGATCACCTCACAAGGAGGCCCCAATGAGTGAGTTTACCACGCCCGCGAACACTTCCGACTCCGACAAGCAGAAGCGCGAAGAGGAACTCGAACTCAACCGCGAAATGTACGAGTTTGACCAGACCTATCTACCGCCGATCTCTACGCTCAAATTGCATCGTGAGGGGACCGACCTGGAAGCCGTCGGGATGGCCGCTGCCGAGCCAAAGTCCGGCGCAGAGATCATGCTACCGGACCATCTCCTGAGGGCTGTTGAGATGATCGCCGGGGACGACTCCGCAGAGGAAGAGGTGATCAAGACGGTCGCAGAGACCGAGCATGTCGTCGAAGTGGCGGAGGCAGACCTCGAAGGAATTTTCGGCCCCGCGGTCGCCGAGTACGACAAAGACACGGGCGTGCCGAAACAAGAAGTTCCACCGCTGTTCAGCTATCTGCTGCCGCGGGGCGTGAACAACTTCCTCTCGGAAAGAAAGCGCAAGAAGCTAATCGCCAACTCACCCCCCTTGAACAATCCGCCGGACTACCAGGCGTACCTCGAACCATTCAGCGATATCGACAAGTTCAACGGCTTTTCTGACATCACCAGCATTTGGGATCAGGACTCGATCTTCGGCTGGCAGCGACTCGCCGGCGTGAACCCCCGAGTGATCCAAGCACTGAACGCGGAGAAGTTGACGACCTTGCTCGAAAAAATGCCCCTCAAGGATGAGCACATCGCTGCCATAGCCGGTGCCGGTGCAACCTTGGACGGCGAAGTGGCAAGCAACCGCCTCTACTACAGCGATTACGCTCTTCTCGATGGGTTACCGATGCAAGCCGGCCGGCATTTACACCCCTGCATCGGAGTTTTCTGGTCAAACGCTGCAGGCAACCAATTGCTGCCGGTGGCCATCCAACTAACTCAAACTCCGGGTCGCGTAAGAACCCCAGCCGACGCTGATTGGGAGATGGCGCGGCTGCACTTCCAGGTCGCCGACTTCAACTACCACGAGATGGGAACACACCTCAGCGAGGCCCACTTCGCACAAGAGGCCTTCGTCATCGGAGCGCGGCGCAACCTACCCAACAAACATCCAATCGGGGCTTTCCTGTACCAAATCTATTTCGCACTGCTCTACAACAACACCCTCGGGCGGCTGCAGTTGGTCAATAAAGGGGGATTTGTCGAGAAGATGATGGCCGGTGAACTCGAGACCGGCAGCCTCGCCATTGTAAGCCGGTTCTACCGCGACGAGTGGAAGTGGGACGATTGGAATCTCGACACCTTCCTCACGAATCAGGGCACAACCGATACGACGGCCCTGCCCACCTATCCCTACCGCGACGACGGCCTACCTCTCTACAAGGCGATTCAGAAGTTCACCGCGGCCTACGTGGCGGCATGGTACGACCAGGATTCTGACGTTCAGGCTGACAACCAAATCAAGGATTGGGTCGCCGACCTCGTCGCGCCCGACAAAGGCAACTTGGCAGTCAAAGGTTTCCCCACCGCTATTACGACTCGCGGCGGTCTAGCCGAGGTTCTCGCACGCCTCGCATGGCAGGCAAGCGCCGGCCACGGCGGGATCAACTACAGCCAGTACCAGTACTTCGCCTGGGTCCCCAACTCGCCGGGCGCCGCCTACAGCGACGATGCTCCGTTTATGGCGGCTCTACCCGCGGGAACGCCAACCGCCTACCAATTGAACATCTTGAATGTCCTCACCTACAAGATCTTTGGCCGACTCGGAGAGTACGATAGCAGCTTCAGCAGTGGTCTGAACAACGACGCCAAGGGTGCCGTCAACGATTTCAGGAACGCCCTCAAGGGTCTCTCTGACGCAGTGGCTAGCCGCAACGCAACCTTCCCCCGTACGTCTCTGACGTATCCATGGCTCGACCCAGCACAGCTCCCGAACAGCACCAACATCTGAACTAACAGCCTGCGACTGCGTGTATCGCACCGCCAATCCGGGCGGTGCGATACACGCAGTCGCGTCGCCAGACCCTGGGCGTCGGATGCGCCCCTCCGATTGCTTCTCGTGGCGGATCCAGCAAGCTAGCGGGCAATGACCGCCCACAGCCGTGACTCTGCCCCAGCCGATCGGCCGCCCGCTGTTCTCGTCGGAGTGCAACTACAGGGCGTGTCTGACGAGTCTGTCGATCGCTCGCTGAACGAGCTCGAGAGGCTCGCCGAGACCCTCGGCTTGCGGGTCATCGGACGCGTGACCCAGAAGCGGCGCGGCGCGGGCGCCAGCACCGTCCTCGGCCGAGGCAAGCTCATGGAGCTTGCGCAATACACCGGTGGACCCGGCTTCGTACCTCGCTACGCGCCCCCTGGTTCGCGGGCTGAGGTCGACGTCAAATCTGTCGAGGACCGAGATACGGCCGACGCAGAAGAAGATAGGGACGACGCTGAGAACGCCGCGGAACGACCGAAGCAGGCGGTGACGGTTCTCGTCGACCAGGACCTGCGTCCGACGCAGATGCGCAATCTCGAACAAGCGACTGGCGTCGAAGTCCTCGACCGTTCAATGGTCATCCTGTCGATTTTTCAGCGCCACGCACGCACCCGCGAGGCAAAGATTCAGGTCGAAATCGCACGCCTCTTATACATGGCGCCGCGGCTGCGGCAGGCCGGGGCAGACACCGAGCGGCAGCGCGGCGGTGTCGGCGGTAAGGGCGCCGGCGAGTCGGCGCTCGAATTGGGTCGTCGGGAAACTCGTGATCGGATAGCCGAGTTGCGGCGCAACCTCGTCGTCGTCCAGCGCGAGGCCGCAACCCAGCGCAGTCGCCGCACCACGAGCGACACCAACAGCGTTGCGCTCATCGGATACACCAACGCCGGCAAGTCTCGGCTCATGCGCGCGCTGACAGACGACCCGATCTACATTGCCGATCAGCTGTTCGCGACCCTCGACACGACGGTGCGCGTCCTCATGCCAGAGACCCGCCCACGCATTCTAATCTCCGACACGGTCGGATTCATCAAAGACTTGCCCCATGACCTCGTTGCCTCATTCCGGTCGACTCTCGAAGAGGCCAAGGACGCCGATCTACACCTCCACGTGCTGGACGCCTCTGATCCTGATGTCCGCAACCAGTACGGCGTGACGCGCCAGGTACTCGCAGATATCGGAGCCTCCGATCACCCTCGCTTATTGATTCTCAACAAGAGCGACCTCCTCACCAACGATCAGCGCGAGGCACTTGCTAGCGACTTCCCAGAAGCAATCATCATGTCGGCGCGGGCAGCGGATGACGTCACCGCGTTGCACAAACACATCCAAGAGTTCTTCGAGCGATCGATGGAAGAAGCGGACTTCTTCGTACCCTACGATCGGCAAGCACGTGTCGGCCGACTGCACGAGAGCTGTCGCGTCGTCGAAGAACGCTACGACGAAGACGGCGCGCACGTCCGCGTACGCGCGCCCGAGTCGGTGCTGGGCAGACTGCGCCGAGAGTTCCAGAGCTAAAACTAGGAAGATCTAAAACCGATTCCTCAACACATCGCCCAGCTCGCCGACCGTTGTTATCAGGCCGGAACGCCCAAGAAGTCGCGCCAACGCTGTAACGACAGGAACTCACGCCAAGTCTGTGGCCCATCGCCTTGTTGAAACGCCCAGCGCCGCGGGCCGAGGTTTTCGTCCATCTCTACCTTGGCCATCTGAATCGGATTGGAGGCGAGCTGGCAGCGTACTTCCTGTGGATCAATCTCGTACAGCCGCGCCGCGTTGAGCCCCAGAATCTTCGCCTTGATCTCCGGCGTAAGCTCCGGATACCCGTAGGTCTCCTGGAATTCCTCCGAAATTTCGAACGCTCGGAAGGCTTCGATCTGCGGCTGCGGCGATCCGAACCACGTGCACTCCGACCCCCAGAGGACATTGTCCTCACCCAAGTTCTTCACGAGCTTGCCGATCAAATGCTGCGCCTGCACTGCATCGAAGCTTGCCAGGACCCACGCCGACCCGAGCTCGGCGAAGACATTCTTGCCCTTGAGGTCATGGTCGAGAACCGTGCGCACCAAGCTGTCGGTACCGTCTCCCGCCGGATCGTAGGGCCCAATGCGAACACCGGGGCGAACACCCGAGTGGTAGATGATGAAACTCGCATCCGGATGCTTGATCGCAGCCCGCCCGGCGTCAATCGGATCGTTGTGGGCGAGATCAAAGCCGGGGAACTGCGGACCCTTGTGCGCACAGATGAGCGGCCTACCGAGCTCCTTGCACTTGTTGATAAAGGGGTCGGCGACGATCGGATCGTCCAACCACCACGGCTCCCGCGAACCGGGCGCCCACGGGGGATAGCACTTCCAACCGTGGTTGCCGTACTCCTCGTGAACGCGATCCATCATCGCCGATTGCAAGTCCCAGCGGTCGTTGGGCGCGACCTGGCAGTGCTGAATGACTCGCTGGCTCATCGCCGAGTTGTTGAAGAAATCACGCCAGTAGGCCATGCCCTCGTTGCTGTTCAGGTTCGTACAGAGCGTCGCATCGTCGCAAATCGGCGACGGAAAACCCGACAAGACGGCCACCGAGGTATCACTGCCCATGAGTACTTGATCGACGTAGGCCATTGGCCCGATGCAATCCGCACGCGGCTCCAGATCACAGGGGTAGAACGTGATCCCATTGGCAAATTGCTCGCCGAAATACGTGCCTCCCGGATGACGCTCCGACCATCGCTCTTCGTCTTCAATGTGGTGGGTTTGTAGATCGAGAATGAACTCGTCACCGGACAGGATTTCATTGGTCTCGGTGCAGTCCATCTCGCCCGGGTTGGGGACATTGAAGCCGCCATCGTCGTCGCCACACCCCGAGGCGAGGTTGATCGCCCATAGCGAGGCGGCCATCCCCATTGAGCTGGCGAGGAATTGCCGTCGATCCATGCCACGCCGAGCCGCCTGCTCATCGGCTACTCTCAGGATCAAGTCGCGAATCTTACGGTCTCTCGGTGTCTGCTCGAGAAAGAACTCGCCGTTCGACTTGTTTCCGAGAAGGATAGGCGGCTCGAGTGGAGCCTCCACATCGGTCTTCTTCTTCATGTCGAGCCACGGATATCGCTTCATGAGAGCCTCCCCTTCCTCACTGTTTCGCCAAGTTGGGACCGAAGACCCGCAGGTTATCCACTTCGACGACAACTTTGAAACCAATGCCTGCCAAACGGCATATTCGCCGCCCTCAACCTCGCGTCGAAAGGCTGTAGCGATTCGCAGCTGGTCGCAAAAGGATCACTAGACCACGGGAGATCGTTAAGGGATGATCCGGTACGTGAAGTACTTCGAGGACCTAGAAGTCGGGCTCGCGTTTGATTTTCCAAACGAACACTTGGTGACCAAGGAAGAGATCATTCGCTTCGCTAGCGAATGGGACCCGCAGCCGTTCCATACCGACGAACAAGCAGCCAAAAACTCGATGTTTGGTGGGCTTGTCGCGTCGAGTGTCCACCTGTTTGCGATCGCTGTCAGACTGGCCAACATGGATACTGAGAAGCGAGCGGCAGTCAGCGCGCTCGGTTTCGACAACGTCAAAGTCCTGCACCCAACCCGTCCCGGCGACCGACTCCGCTACCAGTCGCGCTGTGTCGGCAAGCGAGAATCGAAGAGCCGCCCCGAGCTGGGAATCATCCAAGCTCAGGGCCAGCTCGTGAACCAGGATGGTACGATCGTTTTTTCCCTTACCTCTGCCGCACTCTTCGCCAAGCGACCGCAGTAGTCACGTTCCAGCCGTGTAAAAACGGCCGTCGCGCGAGTGCTCCACGTATTGGAATAATGGCCCACCGGTTGGCTCCACACATGCGCCCCTCGGGTTGTCACGCCCCGACCCACGGCCTACGGTCCATTCGACGATGAAACTGCCCGCGCAACAATCACATCCTCGACTCACCAAGATCATCTGTACGATCGGTCCTTCGACGAGCTCCTCCGAGCAACTCGCCGGTTTGACCCGTGCCGGAATGAACATCGCACGACTCAACATGTCGCACGGCAATCACGCCTCGCACCTTCAAGTCATCCGCAACCTCAAGAGCCTCAGCAAGAAGCTCGCCCATCCGGTCTCGATCTTGATGGACTTGCAGGGGCCGGAAATCCGGACAGGCGAGCTTGCCGAGAGTCTCGACCTCAAGGCAGGAGAGGTCTTCTACTTTAGTGTGATCGCCGATGACGCCGAAGAGCGCAGTGTGCACATCAACTACGAAGATCTGGTCAACGATCTTCGCGTCGGCGAGCGCGTCACCGTGGACAACGGCCTGATCAACCTCGAAGTCCTCGAGGTCTTGGAGCACCGGCTCAAGTGCAAGGTACTGGACGGCGGGACGCTGGGCTCGCGCAAGCACGTCAACCTGCCCGGCATTCGCGTCAACCTGCCCTCGATCACGAAGAAGGATCGGGAGGATATCGGATTCGCGATCGAGCAGGATCTCGACTTCGTGGCGCTGTCGTTCGTTCGGCGAGTAGAAGACGTCCTTGAGGTACGAAAAATCGTCGACGATGCCGGAGGACATCAGCGCCTCATTGCCAAGATCGAGAACCAAGAAGGCATCGACAACTTCGAGGAAATTCTCGAGGCGGCCGACGGCATTATGGTCGCACGTGGAGACCTGGGCGTCGAAGTAGCGTTCGAAGAACTCCCCATACTGCAGCGAGAAATGGTCCGCCTCTGCGCCATCGCCGGCAAGCCGATCATCGTCGCGACCCACCTGCTCGAATCGATGATCGGCAACCCATCACCAACCCGGGCTGAGGTTACCGACGTGGCCAACGCCGTCTACGAGCAAGCCGACGCGATCATGCTCAGCGGCGAAACTGCCACCGGGAAATATCCAGTACGGTGCGTCGAGGTGCTCGACACCATCGCTCGTCGCACCGAAACCGCGCCGGGGCTCGAATTTTACAAACAACGCGAAGCCCCGACAACGCAGCGCGCGCATATCGCCCAAAGCGTGTGCCGGCTCGCAGATTCACTCGATGCGCGGGCAATCGTCGTCATGACGAGGCGCGGCTACTTCGGCCAGTTGGTTGCGAGTTACCGCCCTCGCCGCGCGATCATCTACACCTTCACGAACATGAGCACGACGCGGCGCAAGCTCTGGCTGATCCGCTCGATCATCCCGTTTCGCATGAACCTTTCCAGCGACCCCGAAAAGACGATCGTCAACGCCCTCGCGAAACTGCGCGAACGCGAGGCTATCGAAGCTGGGGAAGCCGTGGTCGTCGTCTCGGACGTCGCTACATCAACCGGGGATTTAGTGACCAGTATCCAAGTACGCGTCTCTGGGTAGCCGTGTCGGACCCACCGCGCCCTTCTTCCGTCGGGGCACTCACAATTCTAGAATCTCGGCCACCCGCTTGCGCAATGCCGGGACTACGTCACGCTCGAACCAGGGATTGCGGCGCAACCAGAGGTTGTTGCGCGGGCTCGGATGCGGCAGCGGCACTTTGTCCGGCCAGTGAGATTGCCAGGCCGCGACCAATTCGGTGACCGACGACCGCGTTCGGCCGAAATGGTAGTCATGCGCGTACTTGCCGATCACGACGGTAAGCTCCAACTGACGCAAGTGTTGCAGCAGCTGGTCGCGCCATGCCGGCGCGCATTCCGGACGGGGCGGCAGGTCTCCGGACTTCCCTGTTCCGGGATAGCAGAACCCCATCGGCACGATGGCCATCTGTTTGGCATCGTAGAATATCTCACGACTCACACCCAGCCACTCGCGCAACCGATCACCGCTCGGATCATCAAACGGCCGTCCAGACTCGTGCACTCGCCGGCCCGGCGCCTGGCCGGCTATTAGAATCTTCGCCTGCGGATGAAGCTGCAACACCGGCCGCGGGCCCGCCGGAAGTTCGTCGACGCAGATCACGCACGCGCGAACGTCTTTGAGGAGTGAAGTGTACGACGGCACGTGCGCAGCCGCTCAATCCGGCGGGTCGAGGCGCCGCTGCGGGGGCAGCGGGCGAACGTCGCTTTCCTCGGTCGAAAATCGATTGCCGCAGTGCGACAGCAGCTTCTCGACCTTTGCGACGGCGGTCACTGCGTCGATTTCGCTCACCACGTCGGCGAGCGTTTCCTCATTGGGTTCTTCGATCAGACGAATCCAATCGACCAACGTTTCCACTTCGCCCAGATAGGAGTCTCGAATCCCGTCTCCACGCAGAACCTGCGTCGGCATCGCGGCGAGGAGGACGTCGAGACGGTTCAAGGCTACACGCCAATCCTCCTGCCCTGACAAGAGCTGGATTTCGATCTCGTTCGATCGAAAAGCGATCTCGGCCAAGACGCCCAATGATCCGTCCGCTTCCGTGACGCGCACGACGTACGACTGTGGACCCAGTCCAACCCGCGGCGGATCGAGATCCAGCGCCACATCGATTTCCGCAAAGAGATTTTCGCGCGCGTCGGTCATTCGATAGGCCGCGACGCGGCGCGCCAACCGCGCAACCTTCTTCCGATCGCCGACCCCGATCCAGGGGAACGTGCCGCGGCCTTCCAATCCGACGAAGAATCCAGCTCCGACGCGGTGATGCTGCCACTCGACGACCGCATGGTAGAGGTATCGATCCCCGATCGTCACCCAATCGGCGCCGATCGCCCACTCGTAGCATCCACACTGGTAGGACCGCATCTCGGTGGGCGCACCACGCCTTTCGTCGCTCACCGTGTCGACCAATTCCAGGCTCTTGCGATGATAGAGCAACGCGCGTGCGTGGTGAATCTTCCAACCATTGCTGGTCACGTGAAACGCTGAACTAAAGTTGGCGGCGGGGTTCTCTGCATCGCCAATCGTCACGCTCCCATCGACACGACGACCCGCAATTTCGTACCACACCCGCAGATCGCGTCCCGTCTCAGCTCGGTGGATCTCTTCGAAGAGACGAGTGTCGGGCTCGAGCCCGTTCGACTCGAGCCACCGTTGGAGCAGAGCATGCTCCTCCGCGTTGATCCCCTCATCGTCGCCGCTGAAAGGAACACCAAGCCCTTCGATCTCGATGGGGGACAATGGAGCCAGCAGATCGTACTGCTGTCGTACTCGCGGTCCGCTGTTGCCGATCTGTCCAGTCAAGACAACGCGAAGCGGATACGGTTTGTCTGCGACGATCGGCCTGCGGGTTCGCTCGAGTCGGACTTGCATCGCACCCGCCTCAAGCAAACGGGTTTCCCGGCCGTGACGAATTCTCCCAACCGTCACGCCATCCACGGAGATATTGTCGACCCCGAGCTTGAGGTCGCTCTTCATCCGAATCACTGTCTCGCCCGCAAGACCCGGCGGCACAATGCCAATCGAAACAGCGATTGCAATCGCGGTCGCGAGGAAGAGCCTCACCGGGACCGCAGCAGAGCCTTCAGCGCACCCGACATTGCGGCGCGCGCCGCTTCTCGACCGAGATCTTGATCCGACCGCAAACGGTTCCACGCCTCGAACGACATCAGCAGCTCCGCGGCGTTGCGTACCGGTGCCGGAGCAGACTTGACCTCCGGCAACCACTCGTACAACAGCCGACGCTCCTCCTTCACCATCACATTCCGCGCCTTCTGTAGAAACTCGGAGCGCCAGCGAAAACGATCGGCCGATCGCCTGTACGGCGCGACCTTTTCATAAAGCGCACAACGCTGCTGGACCATTGCGTCGGCACGTTGATTCACTCCAGCGTTCGGAGGCTCCAGGTCGAGAACCGCGCGAACCTCTTGGTACAGATGGGCGTCGAGTTCAGCGTAGAGGCTGTCAATCTCCGAGAAGTGGCGGAAAACCGTCCGAATGTTGACCTTTGCACGCTCGGCGACCTGTTGTGCAGTCGGGCGCATGACGCCCTCACCGATCAAATCGAAGAGAGCAGAAACGATCGCAGCGCGGCTGCGCACACCCCGCCTGACGCGGCCATCCTCGCTCTCGACTATGCTCGCCGCACTCCGCACCGCTAGCTTTATGCCAGCTGCCATCTCACGGTACAACAATCGCCGTCTCCACTCTTCCCGCCATTTGCAATCGTATCCCAGGACATGCGACGCATCCCGGATGCACGAGGCGAACCAACAATGATCGTCACTCCAACTGGGCAAGCCTGCGGAGCTTCTGTCACAGGGGTCGATCTAACCCAGCCACTGGACCCACACAGCGTCGACAATATTCGCAAGGCCTGGTTGAGGCATCACGTGCTCGTTTTTCCTGATCAGCCCATGAGCGACGATGACCTGGAGCGATTCACACTCTACTTCGGACCGTTCGGCGAGGACCCATTCATCGCCCCCATCCGAGGACGCGAGCACATCATCGCAGTCAAGCGAGAAGCCGACGAAACCTGCCCACTATTCGCGGAAGCCTGGCACAGCGATTGGAGCTTTCAAGAAAATCCACCGGCCGGAACTTGCCTTTTTGGCATCACAATGCCGCCAACGGGCGGCAACACCCTGTTCGCGAACCAACATCGGGCGCTCGAAGAAATGCCTGCGCCCCTGCGTTCGCAACTCGAAGGCAAGATGGCAATTCACTCGGCAAAGGTCGCGTACGCCCCCGAGGGGATCCACGGCGACGCCGATCAAGCGGGCGGACGCAGCATGGACATCCGTCCCTCTAGAGAGGCCGACGCTTCCCAGCTGCACCCGATCATCCGCGCGCACCCCGAAACGGGACGCCCGGCAATCTTCAGCACCGTGGGCTACATCGCAGGCATCGATGGCATGACGAACGAAGACGGGCGGGCGTTGTTGAGCGAGTTATACCTCTGGCAGACACGCCCAGAGTTCCAGTACCGCCACGTGTGGCAGCCGAACATGCTGGTGATGTGGGACAATCGAAGCGTCCTCCACATGGCTACAGGTGGCTACGAAGGCCACGAGCGATTGCTGCACCGAACAACCATCGGCGCCGGCAAATCAGCCTTCGGGCAATAGACGGGCCGGACGCCCTCCTGAGCGATCGCCGTTCATCGGCGTTCATCTGCGGTTGGAATCAGCCCAACACCCGTGTCGGCGTGGATCCGTGCAACAAACATCTCGTTTGTGCGCGGCGCGCGAAGATTTCATTGGCAACAAAGATCCGTGTTATTCCGTGGGCTTGGTGATTGGTGACTCGTGATTGGTGAGGCGGTTGGTCGTGTCGTGCGTAGCCTCACCGCTTACCAGCGGTTTGGTTCGGGCCGTCAGCCGGGCCGTGTTCATCTGTGGCCAAAGTTCAGAAGCGATGACTAAGCTCAATGCCGTACGTGCGCGGCGGCTCGTAGTAGCGCACCACTGTACCGGTCAACCGTGCCCATGACAGGGTGTTCTTGAAGTAGTCCTGGTCCGTCAAGTTCTTCGACCACAGTGCGATCCGGCTGCGGTCATCGTTGAAGAGATAGGCAATCCGCAGATTCACTCGGTTGTAGCCCCTCTGCGTCAGCTCGGTGATCTCGGGCGCCCAGTTCGTCACCTCGCTCTCGTAGTACCAGTCGACGCGCGGCGAAATCGACCCGTTGAGCCGTTCGCGACCGAACCGCGGTAGCTCGTAGACGTACTGCAGGCCGAGATGGCTCTGGAACTCGGGCAAGAACGAAAACTTCTCCCCGGCACGGTTGATCAACTCCCCGGTGATCGCATTCTGCGCTTCCGGAAAGTCGAGAAACTCGGCTTTGACGTAACCCACCGATCCATCCGCGGTGAATCCCGCGAACGGTCGCGCCACCAGCTCCAGCTCGACACCGCGACTCCGAGTCTTCGCCGCGTTACGCGTAAAGACATCGGTCGGACAAACGACTTCTGGACAGTCGGCACTGACGATCTGCGGCACCTGTTGACCATCGCGATCGCTCTGAAAAACCGCGACATTGGCACTCAAGGCGCGATCGAAAAAAATCGTCTTCACGCCAACCTCGTACGAGTCGATAAACTCCGGCGTGAAGGCCTTGAGCGACTCATCCGACACTGTCCGCGCACCACCATTGAATCCGCCGCCGCGGAACCCTCGCGCGTACGTAAAATACCCCATGAGGTGATCCGTCTCGCCGAGATAGTCGAGGAGGCTCTCGGGCGCAGACAGCGACACCGAGGCGGAGGGCGTCCATGCGTCGAACTCCTGCCGACTGGGCGTCAACGGTACGACCGACTCCCCGGTAATCGCATTGTTGAGAAAACGAACCAGGCTCTTCTTCTCCCTGGTATAACGCACACCTGCTGTTAGATTCAGCCAATCGGTAACATCCAACACGGCCTGCCCGAAGAGTGCCCAGTCCCAGTTGTCTGCGCGTGAGAAGTTGGTCGTCGTGCCGTTGCCCAAATTGCTGTCGAGAACGAAATCCCCCGTGAGGAACCTCAGGCTGGTGTTCGTCTCGGCCTGTTCCCAAAACGCAAAGACACCGCCGACCAACGACAGACGACCGTCGAGCGCCTCAGCCGAAAACTGCAACTCCTCCTGGATTTGGCGCGCTTCTTGTGGCTTGGCGAATACGAGATCGTCACCTTCCCGTTGCGCCAAGGTGAAGACCGGGAACTCGGTCATCTCGCCGTCGTCTTGAAAAGCTGTCTCCTGCTCGCGCCAAGCCGCTGTATTTTTCAGGCGGAAGCCGTCGAAGATCCAAAAGCCTCCGAGCTCCCACCGCGTAACGCCCCAAACGCCGTAGCTGATCGAGTTGGCAAACCCATCAATGTCGGATCGAAAGCGGAAGCGACGACTACGCCTACAAGCGTCATGAAACTGTGGGTAGGCACCGTTCACAAAATCCGCGGAGGGGAAGCCGCTGTCCTGAACAGAAACGCACTGACCGCCGAGCCCGCGGTTCTGCTCGCGGGTCCAGTTTCCAGAAACAGTCAGCGAAAGATCTTCTGTGAGTGCCAGCCTTGCCGAGCCCAAGAAGTTCAGCGAATTGCGATCCGACGCGCGCGTGCCGGTCTCGAGATTCTTAGTGTACCCCTCGTTGAAAAAGTTCGCGAAGGTAAAGCGCGTCGCCAACTTATCCTTGAACCAGCCGTATTCGATCGGAATGTTCAAGGTCGACTTGGTATTGATCGTTCCGAAATTGCCAGCGGTTAAGGAAACGCGGCCCGAGAACTCATCTTGCGGCTGGATGGTCGTAACGTTGATCGCGCCGCCAACCGTGTTCTTGCCAAAGAGAGTGCCCTGCGGCCCGCGCAATACTTCGACTTGCTGTAGGTCGACAATATCGAGGAGCGAACCCTGCTGCCGCGAAAGAAAAACCCCATCGACATAGGTTCCGACCCCCTGGTCGAAGTAAATAAAAGGAAACGCTCCAACACCACGGATCACCACCGACGAATCTTGCGAGCTGCGCCCCGATAGAATCGTGAGGTTGGGCACCAAAGCGGCGACGTCCTCCAAACTTTCGGTTTGCGTCGCGCGCATGCGATCGGCGTCGAGAGCAGTGACCGACACCGGGATGTCTTCGAGAAGCTCCGCCCGGCGCCGCGCCTGGACAACGATCTCCTCGACCCCTTTCCGTTCCGACTCCCCGGCGCCAACTTCGTTCGACACCAAGACAGACATACAAACAGCAGTCATCAACACGAAACGAATCATTCGTGGCATTGAGCTCCCCCCGTTGGCCAGCCGTATATCGAATCTCGTCCGAGTTACCAAGAAATTCTGATTCGTCGATCCAGAGAAAGCCCACAAGCGCCCTGTATCGACCAGTTGGCACCCCCAACCATCAAATAGACAGCACCATCGGCATCTTGCCAATTCCGTTGATAAAGCTGCTGTCGACAAACTCGACATCGCCGGCGATTTCCCAATGCGACCGACGCGCCAGAAGTTCTTCGAAGAGCACACGCGCCTCCAGCCGAGCGAGACTGGCGCCGAGGCAGAAGTGCTGACCGAAACCGAGCGACACATGAGGTACGAGCGGGCGCTTCAGGTCGAGCTTGTCCGCATCCTCGCCCCACACGGTCTCATCGCGATTGGCTGCGGCGTAGAGCAACATGACCGGATCGCCAGCGCGAACCTTCATGCCGTGCATCTCAATGTCGCGGGTTGCACCGCGAAAAAAGTATCGAATCGGTGTCACCAGGCGAAGGATCTCTTCGAGAGCGTCCGGCAACGCAACAGCACCAGAGCGGAGCAACTCCAGCTGCGCCGGGTTCTCGAGCAAAAGGCGCGTGCCCTGCGAAACAAAGGTGCGAGTCGTTTCGTTGCCGGCAACCAACAAAGTCATGCAGAAGACGAGGATCTCGCCCTCATCGAGAGAACGGCCATCGACCTCGGCAGCCAGTAGAGCTGAAATGAGGTCGTTGCCCGGTTTGGCCCGGCGCTTGTGCAAAGCCTCGGCAAAGTAAGCAAACACCTCGCCAACCGCCTCCATTCCCGTCACCCGGTCGGCATCGGCGCCAGCTTGCACCACGACCGCATCGGACCAGCGACGGAAGTTTTCCATCTCGTCTTCCGGCACGCCGAGCATCTCCGCGATCACACGCATCGGGAGCGGCAGGGCGATGTGCTCGACAAAGTCGAACGGCGTACCCGTAGGCGAGCCCTCGATACTCTGCACCGCGATTTCCCGCATCCGCGCCTCCATGTCGGCAACACGGCGCGGTGTAAAGGCACGACTGACCAGCGAACGGTGGCGATTGTGTTGCGGTGGGTCCATTTGAATAATCGACGGCGACGATCCGACGCCGACCGGATCCTCCTCGCCAGAAGGCATGATGATACCGGCTTTCGAGCTCCATACGTCCGGCTGCTGCGACATGCTCTGAATATCACTCAAGCGCGAGGCCACCCAGAACCGACGCGGCTCAAACCACCACATCGGCGCCTCCCGACGAAGCCATCGGTAGGCGGCGTCAGCACGGCCTTGGTCGAAATAGAAGTGTCCCTGATCGAGGGCGATCGACTCGGCTGCCGGTACAGGAACTTGGGATTGCGTGCTCATGACCTACCTCCCGCGATCCAGTCGCGAAGTCGCAATTGCCTCGACAGCCGCGTGCCGACCCATCGAATCAGGCAACGATCTTTCAAAGCGCCATCCATGCTCAGGCTTTCGTCCACTCGCTTCTCATGAACCCCAACCCCTCTCGGGCAAGGCCTTCTTCATCGTGAAACATGCGACGCCAGATCTTGGTCGCCGCGGCGATGCTCGGTAGTGCAGAACCAAAGGCTTCGATGACCAACCATTCGTCATAGCCAATAGACTTCAGAGCCGAGAACGTTTTCCGCCACTCCACTTGCCCCTGCCCAGGGGTGCTCCGATCATTTTCCGAAACGTGGACGTGACGAATCGCATGGGCGTTCTCACGGATCGCTCGCGCCACGTCTTTCTCTTCGATGTGAGCATGAAACGTATCGTAGTGAATGCCGATGTTCGACGTACCGACGTCTCGCGCGAAACGCGCCGTATCGTCGCTACAATTGAGGAGATAAATCTCGAAGCGGTTGAGGAATTCCAACACCAGGGTGATCCCACGGCGCTCCGCATCCTCAGCGACCGTGCGCAGGGTCTCGACACCCCACTTCCACTCGTCAGCTCTTGGCGGTTCGCCCGAGAATTCGCCGATCGCCGCATAAAAGGGCCCGCCTAGCGTCGTCACGCCGGCTGCCCCACAGCAGTCCATCGTTCGCTTCATCTGATCGACAGCCGCACTGCGGATCGCGGGGTCGGGACTGATCGGGTTGTCCTCGGCCGTGCGGATGGTCGTCGCCGTACGCTGAAGACCGAGGTCATCCAGCCTCGCCGCTAGACTGCGATAGCGCTCCGGTTGGGGATCGAAGATCGGTAACTCGACACCGTCGAATCCCATCTCTTTCAGACGGGCGTAGAGCGGAAGAAACTCTTCTTGGGTGCTGTCGTCGGTCCATAGAAGCAGGTTCATGCCGAATTTCATGTCGCCTCCCCAGCTGCCAAACGATCGCGTAACCAGAGCGCACCAAACACGAACACGAGAAACGCCGGAACCAAGGCGAGTGTGCGAAACGAAGCGCTCGAGGCAAGCCGAAGTACCGCCTCAAGGTTCTCGCCCGAGAGTGCGGCAAACGCTTCCGCACCACCAGCTGCCTCGATCTTGGCAGCGTCAAAGATCGCCCCAAGCTGCGGCAGCACAAAATGTATCGACAGAGCGCCGGCGACGCCCATCAAGCCTATGAAGAGCTCGCCGCCCCTCGGATAACGCTCGGCCACGTTGGCCAGCATGGTCGGCCACATGAAGCATACACCCAGCCCCCAAACCGTCGCCGCCAAGAGACCCGTCACCGGCGAGTCCGCCGCACTGAGCAGAAGCAATCCAAGTGACGCGAGCACCGCAGACCCACAAAGCATGCCGGCCGGAGACAGCCGATGCGCAATCGGTCCGGCGAAGTGCCGCAAGATGAACATCATGCCGCTAACGTAGATCAACAACCAGATGCCGCGCATCCCAACGGTCCGGGTCAGCGCCAGGTCGATCCATTGCCCGGGTGCAAGCTCGGACGCGGCGGTGAGGAACATGCACAACCACCAGACGATAAAAAGCGGCTGGCGCAGGATCTCCGCAAACATCTCTCCCGTCGACACACCAGCGGCGGCCCGCTCGGTCTTCGGGAACTTGACGCCGATTGTCATGACGATCACCGCGAGTGCGGGCGCAATGATGCAGGCAAACTTCGCCCGCCAGCCGAGGTCCAAGGCGCCCATCCCGACCCCAATCAAACCACCGGCAATGAGCCCCGCCGGCCACCACGCGTGGACAATATTGAGCTTACTAGTCTTGTCCTCGGGATAGAGAGTCGCTGTAAGCGGATTGATCGATGCTTCGACGAAACCCCACCCCAAGCCGCCCAAAAGAAAGCCGAGCCAGAGACGGCCATAGCTCGCATTGGCGTCCGACACACCATCGACTGCGATGACGATGCCGGTGCCGACGGCAAACGCCAGGCCGGCCATCGTCAACATTCGCCCCATGCCAATAAAATTGAGAAACGCGCTGCCGATTCCAAGAGTAAAGGCGAACCCAAGGAATGCGATGCCGAGAAGCTCGCCAGCTAACATAGCCGACGCCTCAGCGTTGATGGGAACCAGGAACTCGGTTTCGAGGTCACCGATGATATTGGCGCGCAGAGAAAAACTGAGCCCCGCCGTAAACAGAGCCAGGGACGAAACGACGAAGATCCGTCTGGCGGGATATTGCTCGGTGCCAGAAGCGCCCATACTGCAACCACATCGCAGTCGATTCCCGTCAAATCAAACGCAACTCGCGGCGCTCCAGGGATCGCCCCCCGCCGGAGGACCGTACAAAGATGCCGACATTAGCCGAGACTGCGATCGCGCCAGTTTTGACAAGCCATGGCCGGGTGGCTAGGCCAAAGCATGACCAAACTCAAAAATACGCTTCTACGGGTGGTCCTGGCTACGGGGCTACTTCTCGGCGCGAAGCCTGTCTTGGCACAGAATCCAAATTGCGAAGGCGACTTGAATGGCGATGGCAGGGTAGCCGTCTCCGAGCTAGTTCGTGCCGTGCGGTCAGCTCTCGAAGGATGCCCCCCGACAGACTGCCCCGGAGACCACAACAACGACGGGAAGGTAACCATTGCCGAGCTGGTTCGTGCGGTCACGCGCAATCTCGCAGGCTGCCCTGACAACCCGACGCCAACCTCCCTTCCGGACACGAGCGCAACAGCCTCTCCAACCCAGACCGCTACCGCCACAGCGACTTTGTCGAGCACCCCGACTCCTACATCGGCAACGCGCTTTGTAAACAATGGGGATGGCACAATTCGCGACACGACGACTGGCCTCGTTTGGGAGAGCAAGAGCCGCGACGGAAGCATCCACGACCAAGGCAACTCTTACCGTTGGAGCGCCGAGTTTGGATCGCGAACCGGCGACGGATCGGTGTTCACCGACTTCCTCGCAACCTTGAATGCGCAGAGCTTTGGCGGGCACAATGATTGGCGACTACCCGAGCGTGCGGAGTTGGAAGAACTGCGCGAGCTCGGTCGATCGGCAATTACATTGATCGTACCGGTCGAGTTTGCGACCGGCTGCTCAGCAGGATGCGACGTCCTCTCCTGCTCCTGCACTGCTCAGCAGGACTACTGGACGGCAACCGACGCCCCCGATCAGTTCGCCGGGGAGACGATCATTCCCCGAGCGTGGCTGATCAATTTCAGACCGGTGGAGCCGGCTCCTGACTTCGCCGTAGCGCTCCCCAAGAACGCTCAGGCAGCGACACGCGCCGTCCGCGGACCTTGACGAGGCCGACTTTCCGATCGACACAGAGGTCACTCGGGTCAATCGGTTGAGCCAATTGGCGAAGGCCGACCGCCCTATCCAATCTCGATCGCTACCTTACCAAAATGCAGGCCGCCTTCGAGATGTCTCACCGCGGCGGCAAGGTCGCGCATCGCGAAAGTGTCGCTGATCGCCGGGCGAATTGCGTGCGATTCCATGAAGCGGCACATGGTGTCGAAATCGTCGCGGCTCCCGACCGTCACGCCCTGCAGTTTCAAGTTGCGCGTCATCGCTGCGGTCACAGGCACTTCGGCGTTACCGAAGCCCCCGAGCACTCCGACGATGCCGATGTGGCCTGCGACCCTGGCCGCCAACACCGACTGACCGAGAGAACTCTCGCCGCCCACATCCACGATGACATCGGCGCCAATGTCGTCAGTCAGACGCATGACCTCGGACGCCCAATCGGGATGCTCGCGGTAGTTGATGCCATCGTCAGCCCCTAGGGACCGACCACGCTCGATCTTCTCGTCGGAGGATGAAGTCAGGATGACGCGTGCACCCAGCGCCTTCGCGAAGCCGAGGGCAAACAGTGAAACACCACCCGTGCCCTGAACGACGACCGTCTCGCCCTTGCCGACTTTCCCGTCGGTCACGACCGCGGTCCACGCAGTCACGGCCGCACATGTCAGCGTTCCCGCCTCAACGTCGCTGAGGTGGTCCGGCACGCGAACCAGACAGTCGGCATCGACGACCATATGCTCGACGCAACAACCATCCACGCCTTCGCCGAAGATCACTTTCTTCCCAGCATCCGTCGGGGGGCCGTTCAGCCAGCGAGGATAAAACGCTGGAGCAACGCGATCCCCGGGCGCGACGCGATCGACGCCATCCGCGACCTCCAGCACGGTCCCGCAACCATCGGACAGCGGTATCCTCGGGTACCGCATACCGGGGATGAGCCCCCAAACAACCACGGCGTCGTGGTAGTTCAAAGAAGAGCCGCTCATCCTGAGAAGCGCCTGCCCAGCACCCAAGGTTGGAACTTCTCGCGTCACTGCGACGACCCCTTCGACACCGGGAGCATCGAGCTGCATGGCATTGGTCTTCATGAAATCGGCCTCCAGAGAGCTCGCCGCGCCCCGTCGACGCGGCGCGACTCCCCTACACAGCCAAGAAGTCGCTGTCGAGCAAACGCTCCAAGAGCCGTTGCAACATCCTTGGGCGAGTTCGATAATCGCCGCCATGAAGCACAAAAGTCTGCGGCGAGGGTCAGAGGGGTTCATCAACATTGCCATCGCGGTCCTGCTGGCGATCGTCAGCCCCGCTGCCGCGCTGACGTGTATGCCGACGTGTGCCTCCAACGACGGGCGTTTTCTCCAGCTAGCAGGGGCCGGACTGTCGACCATGGCGGACCAGAGCCTCTCAATCGTTCTCGCCGTGCCCGCCACGCAGAGCACGATCGAAGTCGGGATTTTCGATGGCGACACCAATCTCGGAGATCCACTAACCGAAACTACCTGGGATGTCGGCGTACCGATGGCAATCACACACTTTACCGTGTTCGAAGATCCCCTATGCAACGGAAGCGGCACAGTGGTTGCACCTGGAGTCGGTCCCGGAGCGCACCCCTACGACGGCCAGACAATGCCCAACGGAGACTGGTTCGATTTCATCGTTCCGGTATCAGCCGGAGCTCAGTCACCGAGCGGCATCTACTGTTACACTCTGTTCGGTGAGCTAATGGACCCCGCGCTCATCGTCACGAACAGCTTCAAGGTCAGGACAAACGCAACGATTCGACTCGGCTCGCAACCATTCGCGTTCTCCGCCGCCACCTCATCACTTCAAGACGTTCTGGTTCTCTACCCCGACTTCGTTCCGCCGCCGGTGATTGACCCATCTCAAATCGACCCGAGCCAGATCGGAAATTCGACGTACGATGGAAGCTTTTCCTTCTTTCTCGACGTTTTTACCGGTCAGTCGGAAGTAACCGTGTGGGACGGCGACCTCGACCGCGGCAAGTTCGACGGATCGGACCTCGACGAAGACGACCTAGATACGCCACCGCTTCTACCCCCCTGGAGCGTGGCGGCGGTCGTCGCCGAAGGGGCCTTGCCAGCAAGTCCTAGCGACGACCGCGATCCAAGCGGGTTTGGCTTCTTTTTCTTACGTTCGCCGTCTGTCTTTTATGAGATGCTGCTTCCCGACGGAGGGGACGAGTTCACCAATTTCAATCCATCGGCGAACCGCGAGTGGGAACAGTTTCGGGTCTCGATCGACCCGTTCGATCCAACCCAAATGGACCACTCGACACCCGACCTGCCTCCCGGGGCATACGAGCTTCGCCTTTCCGGCATGGACGTCACCAACCTCAACGCCTGGCGCTTTACTCACACGCTGATGGGCGTCACCCCGGACGGCGACCCGGTCCCACCGCTGCGCCCATACCTCGTCGGCGACACGGTGTTCTCCGACAAGAACGAAAACGGCATCCAAGACACGGGTGAGCCAGGAATTGGTGGAGTGACCGTCGAGCTGATCGACAGCTTCGGCAACGTCCTCGCCACCACAACGACGAACGCCGGGGGCGGCTATCGATTTTCCGTCGAAGCCCTGACAACGACCATCGGACTGGTGGACGGCATTTTCGATGACATCGTCATCTACGATGGCGTCTACTCCGTGCACGTCACTGGCTCCAATTTCAGCGGCAGCGGGAGACTGGTCGGCGCGCACTTCACTACTCCGGGCGGCGATAACCAAACCGACACTGTCATCGACGACAACGTCCTGACCTACGACTTCGGCTTGGCCGGCCGCAACTTCACACCACCCGCCCCGGCCCCCGTACTCAGCTACTGGGGGCTAGCCGCGAGCATCATGCTCCTCCTAGGCACGGCAAAGCGCCACTCGGCGCGAAAATCGCCAGCGAGGTGAAAGCGAGGGGCCGGACTTGAAGTCGTATCGGTTGATACCTTACGTGAGTGACAACGCATCCACCCGCTGGTCCAGACGCGGTCTCGCGATCACAGTGTCGGATCGGCGAAATAACCCGGATCGAGGGGCCCACGGCCAGAGCCCCAAGCAGAATCGCCCCGCGAGCGTCCACGAATCTGAAACGCCTCCTCAGTCGGCTTAGTCAGGGTGTGACCGATCTGCAAGATGTCGGCGCCAAGCGACTCTCCGGCGCAGTCACAATCGCCTTCCTCACACCACGCAGCAGGGCGAAAGCATGCTTCGGCTCCGGCCAAACGCCACGACTGCCCACCGTGTCTAGCAACAGAAGTCCCTGTTTTTGTTCGATCTAAGGGAGTCCGAGCAGCCCAACGCAGCCGACAACCCACACCGTAGCCATCCGACCGACCCTCCACAGGCCAGCCATTGCGGTCCTCCGCCGGCAGCCTCGGGAGAGCGTCCCCCCCACCCCCGCCAACCAGGGATGGCCCCCCTCGGGAGACCAAATCTACTTAGCGCAAGGGGCGAACCAGAAACGCGTTCGGCCCCTATTTTGCCGAGGCTATTTGCATGTTGGCGCTCTCCAAGTATAAAGCGCGCAGACTTAGACGAACCTGCGCTAGCCTAGCCGGCGGGGATCATTGGTGTGTGGGCGCGCTCGAACGCACGGAGCGCGCGAACAAAAGAAGGGGAAATAAGCTATGGCGAAGAAGGCAGCTCTATCCAAGGCGATGACCAAGAGCGAAATTTTGGCGGACCTCTCGGAGACGACCGAACTCTCAAGGAAAGAAGTCGCGTCCGTGATCGACGGCCTCGCCGACATCATTGAGCGTCATGTCAAGAAGCGTTCAGTCGGCACGTTCATGCTTCCGGGCCTGCTCCGGATCAAGGTCGTAGCGACGCCTGCGCGCAAGGCGCAGAAGAACGTTCCGAATCCGTTTCGTCCAGGCGAGACGATGGACGTTGCAGCACGACCGGCAGGACGCAAGGTAAAGGTCCTACCGCTCAAGAAGCTGAAAGAAATGGCCAAGTAGAAAACCGCGGTAGGGGGTGGGTCCGGACAATTCTTTGACCAGATCAACCCACTTCGCGACTAGCTAGCCAGCTTCACGGCGTGATCGACCAGCCTCGCCGCCTTCAGCGCGAGGCTGGTCGAACCGCCGGTACTCCCACGCTATCGACAACGGACGACCCCGTCCTCGATAGCGCACCCAGACGACGCACCGTCAAAGTGGGCACATTGACCGGACTCTGCCGTCGGCTGGTCAATAATCAACGTCGCACGTATCGGCAGCTTCGATCCGTCCAAGTCGAGCGACGCGGACGTCCCTTTGACGAGAAAGTCGACCCGCCCCGGTTGGCGTTCCGATCGATCCTTGAGCACCACCCGGTTGATGCCGGCGGTGGGCGACTCGCGTCGATCGACATAGGTCCACGCCACACCCGAGCGACGCAGACGCCACCCAATTCGGGTCGACGGATCGTAGGCACCGGCCGGAAGAACGAGATTCACCAGGCTGGTCCCATTCGTATCGACGATCGTCAGCCCAGCTCCGTGAGCAACCGGGTCAAGGGGTGGGTCAAACGGATGCGCCAATGTCACACGTCCACTCAGGCGCAGCTTGTCATCTCCCGGCGGCGTATCGAGGCCGCGGATCGTCAGCCGTGGCCGCACGACCGTGTCGGAACCATTCGCGCATGCAAGTGGGCACGCCGCGAGCACATCGGGTTCCGGTAGAGTTGGCGGCTCTCCGACCGGCGGGTTTTCGGGGTCGAAGGCCTCGAACGCAACGACAAAGACAAAAGGCCCTACCGCGGGCTGCTGCCCTTCGCAAAACCCGACCGGGCGCCCGAAACTCAGGTTACTCGCGAACTCCGTTTGGGAGTGGCCGTGCACCCAACGAAAGGGGTTACCGTTGCCCACGATGGAAGCGTGATTGGATCTGATCGTCGTGCGATCAACCGGCAACCCCAGAGCCCCGGTGCGAAACCTGGTCCCGACGACAACCGCCTGGTGCGCCGGATCCACGCTGATGATGTCGTTCCCCTCGATGAGGCTATCATCATCTTCAACTCGTACAGCAAAAGTCACGTCGCGAAAGATGTTTCCACGCACGATATTGCCGCCTGCAAAATCCAGAACCACCCCGGGACGGTAGCTGGGATCGCTGCAATCCATCGGCGTCGTGTTCTCACCCATGCGAGCACCGATCCACACACCGTTCCTGCCGCCGTCGAACGTGTTCCCCTCGATGAGGTTATCGTCCGCACCATAGCGCCGATGAAACCAGCGCTCGGGCCTCTGGTTCACGAACTCGCCGCAATTCTTGTACAGCAGAATCCCACCATTCGCGTTATCCGAGAAATAGTTGTTCAGAATCCGATTGCTGCGTGAGCCGTCAATCGCCAAGCCGGCTCGGCCCGGTCCCCAGAACCAAAACGGCATGCCGGCGATTTCAAACTGTTGCCCATTGGGGCCGTTCTCGATGAAACCATTATTCAAAACCTCGCAGTCCTCGACGACATTGTCCTTCGACCCTGCCTCGAGGTAGATGCCCGCGCTGCCAGCTCCATCGATGCGCAGATTTCGCAAGGTAACACCCGTCACGTATCCGTCGACAAACACACCGGTTCCGCGCGAGCCCAAGAATGTGCTGTTCTCGATGACGATGTTCGACGTGCCGTCCTCGTACTCCTCGCCTGCGGCAAGATCACGGAATCCCTCGCGCGTGATCCGGAGGCTATTCAAAAACCCTTCGACCGTGCAATTGCGCACCTTGATGTTCGAAAGACCGACGTCTACTGCAGTCGTGATCAATAGGCCCTGGCCACCCCCCGTGCTCGCAATGAGAGCGCCCTGGCAGTCGAAGGTCACGTCGGAGGCGACGATGCGAACGCCCCGCGTCCACGTGCACGACGGGTCGAGGTGAGAGCTCTCACTGAGCACGATCACCTCGTCCGCACGATCGCACGCGATGAGATTCGAGCCGGGAACCAACGCTGCACCCAGCCGGGGCAGGAGGAAGGCCTGGCAAAAAACTATCGTCGTTAGAAAGAAGCGCGACATGCATTGAGAAAAACACATCTCGCCCCCTTGCCTCAACACGCCCCTGCTACGCTGGCGTGCGACCGGGTATTCGACGGCCCCGCCGCATGACGGGTTTGGCGCAACCCTGCCAAAGTGTCACTAAAGGGAGCGCCCCACACGATACGTCGAAAAAAAGGAGACATCATGAAGAGATTCGAGGGAAAGTCGGTCCTGATCACTGGCGCAGGCTCGGGGATCGGAGCTGCCACCGCGCGACGGTTCTTCGACGAAGGCGCAAACCTGGTTCTTGGCGACCAAAACGAAGACACTCTAGGCTGGCTGGTTGCCGATCTCGGCGGAGACGAAAAGCGAATCGCCAGTCTAGTCGGAGACGTTGCGGTTCTCGCAGATGTCGAAGCACTTATCATTCTCGCTGAGAAGCGCTTCGGCGGATTGCACGTCCTCATCAACAACGCCGGCATCGGCTCGATCGGTGCCACCCCCGATCTCGAGACGGAACATTGGCAACGCGTCATCGACGTCGACTTGAACTCGGTCTTCTACGGCTGCAGGGCCGGCATTCCCTTGATGCGGAAAAGCGGTGGCGGATCGATTATCAACACAGCATCGGTATCTGGACTCGGTGGAGACTGCGGCTTCGGCGCGTACAACGCGGCCAAGGGTGGCGTCGTCAACTACACCAGAGCCCTGGCGATCGATCACGCGCCGGAGGGAATTCGTGTCAATTCCATATGTCCTGGGATCATCGAGACGGCGCTGAGCGCCGGTCTCTTCGATTTAGACGGTTTCGCCGAGGCAGTCGAAGACAATGTGCCGATGGGACGTGCCGGTCGAGCCGACGAAGTCTCCGGAGCCATAGCCTTCCTCGCGTCGGAAGATGCTTCCTACATCACCGGCGCTACCATCGTGATCGACGGAGGTGTGACCGCCACCACCGGTCAGGTCAACTTCCCAAAAATCATCAATCGGGCAATTCAGGGAGCTTCGAGCTAGCTCCACGGCAAGAGAGGGGCCCCTATTCAGATTTTCGCCATACCGCGAGAATGGTTTTGCCAAAGGCGTGGAAGATCAGAGGATCGACAACCCGCGACATCGGCACAAGTAACTGATCCCAGACGCGCAGTTGCTCTGCCGTCGGCATCGATTGTCTGAGGAACATCCGATTGACAAGTGAAGCCGATAAGCCCACCGAGTCCAGGTAGCACATCTTCGTTTCCACCAAACCTGGCGGAGCGATGTTTCTCAGCTTCGCGCTCGTGTACCTCCGGTGATGGCCAATCGCCGTATCAAAAGGGCTGAAGAGGAAATCGTAGGCCGGCGACAGAACGATCAAGGCCCCACCTCCCGACAGATGAGACGCAATCCGCCTGAGCTCTTCCCGATCGTCTTCGATGTGCTCCAAGACATCGAGGTACACGATCGTATCGAATACATCACTCTCGTTGAGGTCGGCCGTTGTCCCGGTTCGGACCGAACAACGGGCCAATAGGGAATGCTCGTCCAGCAACTCAGTCAGTCGGTCGACAAGGCCAGGATCTGGCTCCATGCAAGTGATCGGGAAGCTGCCGAGCTCGCTCAGCATCAGCGTGTTGTTCCCACAACCGCTTCCGACCTCCAGCGTGTGCCCGCTTACGTAGGGTTCGATCAGCCGCAGCCAGTAGTCCTTCCACCGCACAGCCTTGGCGAAGAGATCCAGCTCGGTTCCCTCGTAGGCGCGCTCAGACATGCTCGGTTGCGTTGGGACGACGAAGAGATGGGCTCCGGCCAGCGTCCTCTCCCTCAAATTCAATCCGGGTCCGATGCATCGCTCGATCTCTACACGGAGGAAGTAACCGGAGCAAAGGGACCAACCAGCGCCAGCGCAGGCAGGCCGACGAGCTCAGAGAGTCTGTAACTCCGGCCGGCGCAACACCGAGGAACGTTGGCAGCTTGACGGGGAGTAGCCGCCGAACTACGCCTGTGCTCGATGAACCAAGTGTAGCACCGACAGGAATCCCTCGAGGTCGGCCGCCAGTACGGAGCTGAAAACGAGATGTTCTCGATAGAGAATTTGCCTCCCATCATCAGAAGGAGAACCTAGGAATGGAACTACCCGCAATCGTTACTCTCATCGCCCTACTCGAGTACATGGCTTTCACGCTACGCGCTGGGCTCGGGCGCGAGAAGTACAACGTGCCGGCACCGGCGATATCCGGAAACGAGACTTGGGAACGCCTCTTTCGAGTGCAACAGAACACGATGGAACAGCTCCTGATCTTCTTGCCCGCACTGTGGATCTTCGCGCACTTCTGGAGTCCGACGATCGCTGCTGGAATCGGACTGCTATTCTTGGTCGGTCGCCCGATCTACGCGATCAGCTACGTCAAAGACCCGTCGAGTAGAACCGTCGGCTTCCTGATGGGGTTCGCTGCAAACGTCATACTGGTTCTCGGCAGCCTCGTCGGAGCGATCCGCGCCGCGCTCTAAGCGGCGCAACGGCAGAACCTGTACACCCTCCATTCGTGACGGTCCCTGGGCAGTCCACCTTTACCGAGGCAGTCCAAATTTGCTTGACTTCACGACCTCGCCCATCCTAGTGCTGGGTCCTGCCACTGAGCATGACAATTGATCGGCAGCGGCCAAAGGGGGAAGACCATGATCCACTTCGTGTCGCGGGGAAGTCGGCTCGCAGCGTTGATTGCACTTGTTGGGCTAGCGATCTGCGCTGCATCGACTACCTCCGTCGCCAATCCCGGGCCTTGGAAACGCACCGAAACACGAGCTGATTGCACCGCCTTTTCCACGTTCCGCAATCCGTACTTTGGTGAGACCCACGTTCACACATCGTACTCCGCCGATGCGTTTGTCGCAGGAGCGCTCGGCCGACCGCGCGAGGCCTACCAGTTCGCGCAAGGGCAGCCGCTCGGCTTGCCGCCGATCATTCTCGGTGCCCCTGCTGGTACCGCTCAGTTGCGCCGGCCGCTCGACTTCACGGTCGTGACCGACCACGCCGAACAAACCGGCGAGACACAACTCTGCCAAACTCCGGGTGCACCGGGGTTCACAGATCCAGTCTGTGTCGACATGCTCTCCGTCGTTGGAACGCTGAGCCCGACCCCGCCGCCCCTCCCCCCGGCAGGAATCCTCAACTACCTCATCCCCTACGTTGCCGTCCCAAACCCGCAGCGCTTCTCTTTCTGCGGCCCCGGCGGAGTCGACTGCCTCAACGCATCGTCACTCGTCTGGCAAGATACTCAGTCCGCCGCTGAAGAATTTTACGACCGCTCGGCCACCTGCTCATTCACGAGTTTCGTTGGTTACGAGTGGACCGGGTCGCCGGGAACCTTCAACGCTCACCGCAACGTGATCTTCCGCAACGACGTCGTTCCGCCCTTGCCAACTAGCTACATTGAAGAGAACACAGTCCAAGGACTGTGGGATCAGCTCGAGACACAGTGTCGGAACGCCGGCACCGGTTGCGACGCACTGACCATTCCGCACAATTCGAATGCCAGTAACGGGGTGATCTTCAATCCGGTTAACGGCGACGGCAGCCCACTGACCGCCGCCGACGCCGCGTTCCGTGCCAGCATCGAACCGATCGCCGAGGTGCTCAACCACAAAGGCAGCTCGGAATGCATGCTGGGCGTCGGCACCACCGACGAGGTCTGTGCATTCGAAACGAGTTACCGACCGACATTGTTCACCCTCGCTCCGGTCACCAACACCGCCGCTTACAACCCACTCTCCTTTGTCCGCAACGCCCTAAAGGCGGGTCTCGAGGAAGAAGAGCGTCTGGGTGTGAACCCGCTCCGCATCGGCATGGTCTCGGCCACCGACACGCACAACTCGACTCCCGGCATGGTCCACGAGCAGGACTGGGCCGATACCGGACACAACGGACTCCGGGACCGCAACGACGTGTTCTTGGCCACCCAGTTCCCGCCCAGCGGAATCCCCACCAACGGCAGCGGTGTCGCGGTGGTATGGGCAGAGGAAAACTCGCGCGACGCACTGTTCGCCGCCATGAAACGCCGCGAGGTGTACGCCACCAGCGGCCCCCGGCCAGTCGTGCGCTTCTTCGGAGGCCGCATGCCCGCGGGAATCTGCAACAGTCCCGACTTCGCTCAGAAGGGATACGAGAGCGGAGTGCCGATGGGCGGCGAAGTCGGCCCGGTTGCGAACAACAGTAGCCCACGTTTTGCCGTCTTGGCACTGCGCGACACCGGCGACCCGGGGACGCCTCTGCAGCGGATCCAAATCGTCAAAGGTTGGGTGGATGTGATGGGCAACGCACAAGAGCGGGTGTTTGAAGTTGCCGGCGACCCCGACAACGGCGCCAGCGTCGACACGGCGACTTGCACCAGCCAGGGAATCGGAGCCGACGCGCTGTGCACGGTCTGGAAGGACCCCGAATTCGATCGCGCCCAACGCGCCTTCTACTACGCACGAGTGCTCGAAAATCCTGTTTGTCGCTGGAGCACCTACGTCTGCAACCGCAACGGAGTCGACTGCGACGATCCGGGTTCGATCCCGGCGGGGTTCGAAGCCTGCTGCAGCGCCCTGTGGCCCAAGACGATTCAAGAGCGCGCCTGGACCTCACCCATCTGGTACCGACCGGAAGGTATCGCCCGGCTGCGCGGCCGCGTGACCTTCGGCAAGACCCCCGCCAACGACAAACTGAGTCTCGTCGCCAGAGTCGGTCAAAGCACCGCAGACTGGGATCTCGCCACAAACGATCTAACCGTCGCCCTCACCGACGACGACGAGATCTATCGCGTGACGGTCCCCACCGGCAGCTTCCAGCAAAAAGGCCAGTTCTTCCTCTACAAGGATCCGACCGGAGCACTCAACGGACTCAAGAAGCTCGGCGTACGATTCCGCAACAACGGCGAGGTCGTCGTGTCTCTCAAGACCACCGGGATGGACCTATCCAATGCGGACCAAACCCAACACATGGTGCACTTCGAGATCAACGTCGGCGACTACACCGCAACACATAACCGTCTGTGGGAAACACGGGCCAACCGCTTCATCGCCATCCGCCACTGAGCCGAGCCCAGAGCAAACAACCCGATCGCCGTCGACCGGCACAGATCGTCCCAACTCAAACCAAAAATTGGGAAGGCGAGGCACCTGTCCCGCAGTTGGCTCGCGGAAGAGGACGTGTCCTGCCCACACCCCTATTCCCTATTGACACTCACAGGTGCTGCCGGTGTCGTTGCAAACCCCGCCGCAGCCCGAACACGCCTGAGCATCGGCGCACGCTCCAGGCGTGCAGACGCCGTTCGTGCATGTGTCAGGGCGGGTACACAAATTGCCGTCGCAACTCGCATTGCCGTTTGGTTTGAAATCGCAGGACGCCGTGCAACAAGAAGACGCAGTGCCATTGTCCGCGGCGTCGTCGCAATCCTCGCCGTTGGCCACGTCCACGACACCGTTGCCGCAGAACTCATCGGCCGCAAAGACGATCATGTTGGCGAGGATCTGGAAATTGTTGCCATCGAGATCGTCCAGGGCGCTCGGCTGATACTCGCCCGGCTGGTAGGCCACGACGACACCCGCCCAAGCCGGCCGGTGGTGCGTGAAGCCCAGGATGTGCGACGTACCGTTTTCCGAATAGTCACTGCCAAAGAGCAACTCGATCGTCCCGGCGCCGGGATTGATATCGAAGTTGATGTAGCGCTCGTCGGGAACGTTCTGGAAGAAGGGATACGTGCTGGCGGCAACACCGCGCGCCACATCGGCGTAAGCTACGGTACCGGGGTACTCCACCCCATGACGGGTCACGAAGTGGTGCGGCACGACGTTGATGACATTCTGTCCATCGATCGTGTTCCACGACACCGACCCTGTCGCGGTCGCCCCAATCAGATCTTGCATCGCCTCCTTGCCGGTCGTTTCGTAGGAGCCGTGGTGAAACGAAACGACGCCGCCTCCGTCTTCGAGAAAGTCCTCGACCTCGGCGACGAAGGCGGCCTGATCCGTGGCCCCGCCGGGCCCGGTGGGAATGCGATGGGCGAAATAGATCAATACATCGTAGGCCGCAGGATCGCCGAACGGGACAGACAGCAACGCGGTCGCGGTGGGCAAGGAATCCGTGCCGACTTCAGTGACGACGTCAATGGTGAGACCGCTACCGGCGGCCAACAACGCCGCCGAAATCTCACCTGGCTGCGTAAGCTCGGGATCGGTCAATCCGTGCGGATTCACTTCATCGCTGACGATGAGGATTCGTAAAGCCGTGTGGGCCGGCAAGGTCGCCGCCCGCGACAAACTCGGCAAAGCAACGACAACAGCTGCGTGGAGAAGCGCGAGACGTGCAAGATTCGAAAACATCGCTATCCCTTCATCATCCCTTCTTCTCCTTCATCTTGGGGAGGTCGGTACGACCGTACCGAACATGAACCGCACGGCCGTTTGGTCTCAGCGGGCCGCTCGGATCGCACGATCCTAGCGTTTCCGAATCGGTGTTGTCGACGCCAAATTTCGCAGGCTCAATCAGTGACTTGCGAAGGTACACACAAGATGCGGCTACGACGTAAGGCAAACTCGTGCTCGCCAAAGGCGTCCGCCACACGAACGGTCGGCATTGCAGCGCGCGGCATCGGATGGGCTTCCTCGAGTTGGTAACAAGCCAGGTGCGCCGTTGAGTTGTTGATACGACCACCGTTGACCCCCGTCGGCGAACAAAGCATCCGCGGGCGTCCGAGACGGGCGACGCTCGCATGGATATCGTCCTGGAACGACGCGACGCGCGCGGCCATCTCGCTCTGCAGAACACGCACGCGGCGGCAAAGAAACGAGTCGGGCCTGGCAACTTCCGCACCGCGCGGCTCCGGCCCCCCGACCTCGACCGCACCGATGTCACACCCGAGCATCTGCGGGCGCGACACGCCCCGCTGATCCACGTCGCTACAGACTTCCAGATCGGGATCAGCCGAACCAGGATTCCCAGCGTCGATCGCCGGACTCCCCGACAAGGGCGACATCGTCAACGTCAAGCCACCATTGTCCGCCAGCGGACCAAGCATCGGATCGGAAAAGCCAATGTCCCCAGTCGCTCCGTCGCAGCTGCGTCCCGCATCCAGATTGTACCCGCGCGACTCTGATGACGCATGCTCACAGCTCTCCGCGACGGGATCGTTGTCGAAGATCGAGTTGGCATAGCTCAGCTGAGTCCGGCGGTCCGAACTGATCCCACTGCCAGTCGGCGCCGAGTTGCCGACCAATGTACAGTTATTGATCGAAGTTTCGCCGGCAGCAGCGATCGCTCCACCGTCGTTGTGGGCGCTATTGTCGACAAAGGTCGAGTTCACGACATCGATATGGAGTTCGCCGGGCGACGACCTCGACCCGGCATGTCCGTCGATGGCCCCACCGGACCCCTCCAACGCGTGATTATCCACCAGCGTAGATCCCGAGACCCTGAGGATCGAATCGTCTGCTGCAGAGGACAGCAGCCTCGCCATGATCGCTCCTCCGCTGTAGCTGCTGTTGCCCCGAAAGGTCGATTCATCAATGGTCAAGATCGCCGAGGTATCACCGGGGAAACCGCGCTCTCGAAGGGGCCACCCACCTTCGCTCACGATTGCGCCCCCGTCCCCACCGGAGGTGTTCGAATCAAAATTTGATCGAGCGATGGTCACGATCCCACGGCCACCACCAAAGCCACCACTATTATGGATTGCGCCGCCCGATCCATCGCTGTAGTTGCCTTCAAACACGCAATCGGAAACCCTCGCCACGGCATCCCACACGGGGCGATCACGGTCCAAGCTACTGCCCTCGTTGGAGAGCGCTCCCGCGGACGAGCCTGAAATATTGCCCGTGAACGTCGATCGCGCGATATCGATCACGGCGGCGGCTCGTGTCGTCGCCGAATTGAGAATCGCGGCCGCGACCTCGTCTGCGCGGTTGTTCTCGAATAAGCTGTCCGTGAGCATCATCGTAGCAGTGGTGCCGGCCAGAGCCCAGCTCGCTGAGTTCTCGAGTGCCCCACCGTGTCCTTCATTGCGACGGAACGTCGACCGTTGGATCGTAGCCGTTCCAGCGTTGCTCACGCCGCCACCGGTCGCTGCTTCGTTGTCTTCGAATACACAGTCGGCAATGAGCAGCGAACCAGCGTTGAAGATGCCTCCGCCGTTCCCGGAAAGACAGCTATTCGAAGTCACGCCACAGTCGGAAAGTGCCAAGATCGAATCATTGAAAACGCCTCCCCCCCGGTATCCAAACGCTCTACCGTTTTGAAGTGTCAGGTCGCGCAGCCAGAGCTCTCCATCGAGGATGTGGAAAATACGATCGAGGTCGCCGCCGTCAATCCTCGATAGCTCGCGATTGACGCCGCGCACTTCGAGTGTCGCGGTGACGTCGAGGTCGCCCGTGCGGGCCTCGTCTTCCAATATCCCATCGATCGTCAGCGCAACCGTGCCGGCAGGCAAGCTTATCTCGTCGTCCCCGGGAAGGGCATTCGCCTCAATGACGGCGGCGCGAAGCGTACACGTTTGGTTGCCGGTCACCGTCTCGCAAACACCATCGCCGGGCGCCGCATCGACCGCATCGCCGAGATCGTTGACTTCAAACAAGTCAGCCCTGACTTCGCCGCTGGCTAGCAACAACAACGCAGCCACCATTGAAACAGCGGCAATTTTGCAAACTCGAACCGGTAGGTACATGATGCCCCCCTGACGGCAAACGATCTCTGGTGCGGCGCCTGTTGGTCACTAAAGCTTTGATCGCCTGCTGTTGCAACAAATTCCACTTGATCCAAGGCCAATGAATTCAGAGCTGACCACGTCGCAACCTTGCTAACCTATCGAATCGTAAGAGATTATGACCGCGTTCCCCTCGCCCAGACCAGTCGCATTCGGCACCAAGGGCGGCGCTCGACCAATCACGCTATCGACGCACGATCTCGGTAGCGGTCCGCCAGTCGTTTTCTGCCACGGCTTTCCAGACCTCGCGTACGGTTGGCGCAACCAGCTTCCGGCCGTCGCGGCGGCGGGCTTCCGCGCCATTGCGCCCGATCAGCGTGGCTATGGCGGTAGCAGCGCACCAGCCGACATCCGCGACTACGGCCTCACCGAACTGTGCGGCGATTTGGTCGGGTTGCTCGATGCACTGGAGATCGAGAGGGCAACCTTCGTAGGTCACGACTGGGGCGGTTTCGTCGCATGGGCGATGCCTGTGCTCTACCCCGACCGCGTCGCCGCCGTTGCGGGATTGTGTACACCGTACATGCCGTTCCCAAGCGTCTCCAGGCATCTCGAAGCCGTTGGAGGCGAAGTCGACCGCCAGTACGTCGCGTGGTTTCAGCAACCCGGTATCGCCGAAGCGGAAATGGACGCCAACGTCCGCCCGATCCTCACCCGCATCCTACGCAGCGGCGCGCCGCTCGATGAAGTATTGAAGTTCGCCCTCGACGGCGGCGTACTCAACATGAATCCATTCAAGAACGCCGAGGCATGGCCGATCCTCGGCAATCCCCTCGGCGAACCGGCAGTCCTCGATCACTACTGCGCGGTCTACGAGCGCACAGGATTCCGCGGTGGCATCAACTGGTATCGCAACGGCGACCGGAACGCTGCCGAACATCCCGACATCGGCGTGCGCAAACTCGACATACCCTGCTTGATGTTGACCGCCGAATGGGACCCCGGCCTACGCCCAGAATTCGCCGCCGGTATGCCCGCGCTCTGTTCCGACTTGGAGATCCATCTCGTCGAAAAAGCGGGACACTGGATTCAACAGGAAGCACCGGCGGTCGTGAATCAGCACCTCATCACCTGGCTGAAACGCTTGAATTGAAGCGCCTACAACGTCGGTGCAGGCTGGTGGCCGCGAACCAGCTTGCCCGGCAACGCTCCCGTGGGTTTACCATCTTCGTAAATCACCTGACCGCTGCAGATCGTGTAACGATATCCGTCGACCTTCTGGATGAGTCGGCGCCCTTGCGCAGGTAAATCGTACACCATCTCAGGGGAGTGAATGCGTAATCCGTCGAGATCGATGACGTTGACATCCGCCTTCATCCCCGGAGCGAGCACGCCGCGGTCGTCCATGCCGAAGAAACTCGCCGTGCGCTGGGTCTGCTTGGCAACCACCTCTTCGATCGGAATGCGTTCGCCGCGTGTCCGATCGCGCACCCAGTGTGTCAGTAGAAACGTCGGCACGCTCGCATCGCAGATGACACCACAGTGCGCGCCTCCGTCGGAAAGACCGAAGACCGACAATGGATGCACCATCATCTCCCGCATTTCGTCGAGGCTGCCCCGGGTGTAACCGAGCATCGGTAGATAAATCAGCCCCTTGCCTCCGCGCTCGAGCATGATGTCGTACGCTACTTCATGCGGGTCGCGCCCTTCGCGCTTCGCTATCGACGCAATACTCTTCTCCGCTGGCGGCTCGTAGTCTGGTGGATCGCCGAGCGGAAAGTGCATGTCGAAGCCGTTGGCGACGAGAGCAACCACTCCCGAATACGAGGAGAAGTCGGGCGGATCGGCGAGGATCGATGCTCGCACAGCCGGGTCCGCCAATCGCTCGAGCCTTTCGGCGATCGGCAATCCGGCGATCGCTTGGTAGCCCGTGAAGAATACGAACGGATGAACGGTGCTCTCGAACCCGAGCAGCAACCCGGCCGGCCGCTGCGCGACCTGCGGGGTGATGCGACCGCCTTGCTCGGCGTCTTCCTCGCAGGCTTTGAGCAAGCGCTTCCACTGATCCGGCACGATGCTGTTCTGCAAACAGGCAAACGAAACGGGCTGACCCGTTTCGCGCGACAGCTTCTTCATCCAGGCTAGCTCGTTCTCCTCGGGCAACAAGTCACTGGCGACCTGAAACACCCCGTGGCCAACTTCTCCGAGCACACGACCAATGCCAAGTAGCTCGTCCTCACTGGCGCTAGTGCCGGGTACGAGCTCACCGTCCTTGGCCCGATGCAGCACGGTTCGCGATGTCGAGAAACCCAGGGCCCCCGCCTGCAACGCCTCCTTGACGATCTGTGCCATCGACTCGATGTCGTCCGCACTCGACTCCTCATTCTTGGCACCGCGCTCACCCATGACGTACGCCCTCACGGCCCCGTGCGGAACTTGCGCGCCCACGTCGATTGCCCGAGACATCTTATCGACTGCATCGAGATACTCTGGAAAGGTCTCCCAGTCCCACGTGATCCCCTCGGCAAGAGCGGTCCCCGGTATATCCTCGACGCCTTCCATGAGCTGGATCAGGAACTCCTGTTGCCCCGGACGGACAGGAGCAAAGCCGACGCCACAGTTGCCCATCACCACTGTCGTGACACCGTTCCACCCCGACGGCGTCAGGTGCGTGTCCCAAGTAACCTGGCCATCGTAGTGGGTATGAATATCAACCCAACCGGGCGCCACAATCTGGCCCCGGGCATCGATCTCGCGGCGTCCACTGCCGACATCGTCGCCGACCGCTACGATGCGATCGCCATCAATCGCCACATCGGCCCTGCGGGGTGCCTGCCCGGTACCATCCACAACGGTACCACCGCGAATCACGAGATCATGCATGGGATTCTCCTCAATGGAATTCAGCCATCAACCTAGCACAAGCACCGATTTGAGGACGAGCCGACCCGTCCAATCACAAGGAGGGGCTCGATCGCACGATCTTTCGTCGCGTCGACGCCCAAAACGATTCCCCGGGCGCACGCTTGACCAGCCGTGCAGATTCGGGCTTTCGTCAGGCATGAAAAGGCTGATTGTAGCTGGCGCATGTTGTCTTTTTCTGCTCGCTTGCGGCGGTGACGACGATGTCGCTACCCCACTGCCGGACGTCTCGCTCGCGACCCTGAACATCCTGCATGGAATCTTCTGCGCACAAGAAACTGAGGATTGTCGCATCGAAGACCGCGTCGATCTGTTCTTCGACTGGGTCGAAGACACGGGGTGCCCCGATATCCTGACCATGCAAGAAGTCTTGGGCGACCGGGTCGCGGATCTCGTTCGTGACCGCGTCACCAGGCGCTGTCCATTCACCTACCAAGTGTTGGAGCCACCGGGCAGTCAGAACTTCACACTGTCGCGCTATCCGGCGCTCGAGACAAACGAGGCCCTGCTGCATGGCATCATTCCTCGCCTTGTCTGGCATACCCGGATCGACCATCCGACCGGGACAGTCGATGTCTTCAACACACATCTTGCAGCGGGCGTCGACGGGGGGCCGCTGGCCTGCGCAGAAAACTGCCCGCCCGAATGCGTCAACGCGGGTGCCCTGACCAACCGCGACTGCCAAGCGGTCCAGGTCGCGAACTTCGCCGACTTGAGATCCGCTCCCGGCTCTCTCCGCATTCTCGCAGGAGACTTCAATGCAACTCCGGATACGTTCGTCTATCGCCACTTGACCGAGGAGCGTCAATGGCAGGACACATACCTCGAAGCGGGCCTGCCGGAATGCGACGCCGACACCGGCATCGGGTGCACTTCCGGCCGGGAGGACAACGACCTCAGCGATATGGAGTCGCCGGCCAATGGGGTGCGACGACGAATCGACTACCTCTTTGTCCAAACGACACCGGCGATGCCCGGGCGCGACTATCGAATCGATTCCGCGCAGGACGACGACGGCGACGGGCTCCCCACTAGGATTTTCACAGACGATCCAAATCCGTTCGCACCGTCGTGCGGCCCCCTCCCCGATCCAATTTGTTGGCCATCGGACCACGAAGGGATGCAAGTTGACCTCAACTGCCACGGAGATTGCGGCAGTTGAAACGGAGCCGGATTCACCCACGAGGAGAGAAACCAATTGGAAGGTAGTCTAGCGACCTGGATTCTTCCGGCCTCCTGGATTCTTCCGGCCTCCATGTTCGGGCTGATGTTCGGCATGGGCCTCGCTCTGTCGCCCGCGGACTTTCGGCGCATTGCAAAGGTTCCGGGTCCGGTCATCGCCGGTACCATCCTGCAACTGATCGTGATGCCTGGCCTCGGTGTTGGCCTCGCCCTCGCTTTCGACCTTCCGCCTATGCTCGCGGTCGGACTGGTCATTATTGCCGGCTGCCCCGGCGGCATGATGTCCAACATGCTCGTACACTACGGACGCGCCAACACAGCCCTCTCGATCACTCTCACCGCGACAGCCACGACCGCCACCCTGCTGACGCTTCCCCTTTGGATTCGTTTCATCCTTTCTCGCGTGGCCAGCGACAACGCCGCAGTTGAGGTCCCGCTCCTTGCCACCGCCCTGCAACTCGGCGGGCTCACCGTATTGCCCGTCATCCTGGGCATGGCCTTACGCATGATTCGACCGAGATCGGTTCGGCTCGAGAGGCCGTTGACCGTTATCGCAGCCGTCGGAATCATTGGAAATCTCGCGCGCGACGCCGCAATGCGTCCGGAACTCCCGACCGCAGAATTCGTGGCGAGCCTTCCGCCAACCGTCTGCCTCGCGTTGGCTTCAGTGGCTCTCGGTCTCGGGATACCGCGTGTGCTTGGTCAACCGGCACGCGACGCAGTCGCCATCGCGGTCGAACTCTGCGTCAAGAACGGACTCTTCGGTTTGGTCGTCGTCGGCGGAACGTTTTCCGCGTTCGCTCCGAACATCCCGATATTCGTCTACTCAGGCCTCATGGTACCGGTCGCTGCCGCCCTACTGACGATCCACAGTATTCGCGAAGTTCGTGTCGGCCGCCGGAGCCTGGAGAAGGCATAGTCTCGTGCCGCGAACCTTCCCAAACTACGACCAACGTCGTAGCACCTCCCGAATACCAGGAACAATTGCGACCTCCCGTCGAACGAATTCGATCGGTCCTATCGATAAGGTAACCCTCAGCAGAACCTTGCCGTTTCGTTGACGCAGTGCCCGTAGGTCAGTCCCAGAGCAGTCCATATTTGTTGATTTCCGAGACCATGCTAACGCGAGCCCTCAATATCGTAACTCTATTCGCAGCCATCGCCTGCAGCGTCGGGTTCTTGCTGCTGTGGCTCGAGCATCCGTCCCTACCGGCGGAAATCCTCAACCGCCGCACTGGCGCCTTGGCTGCTCTCGCAGCCTGCTCCGCCGGACTGTCTGTGATCTCGATCTCCCGCCTCGGAGCCAGCTTCAGACGTCGCCTCAATCCGCCCGAATACGACGCCGACCAGATCCTTACCGAGTTCGGCAATCGCCTCGCCCGCGCCAACGGCGCCTCGTCGGTCATCCACGAGGCAGAAAAGCTCCTCACCGAGATTTTCGACCCAGTCCGTACACTACCGTTTCTCGAGGGACAAAACGGGCGAATCTGGATGCAAAGCGTCAATCTCGACAACTCCACTGAACTTCACCTCACCGACGCAATGCTCCATCAACTGAAGGATGGCGACGTACTGACACAAGCCAACTCGGAAAGCCGAGGCTTTGGTCGAACCGAAGGGCTCTGGCAAAGTCTCGGCGTCCAGGTCCTACTGCCATTACGCGGAACACCGCGTTTCGGCATCATCGCCCTCGGCAAGCGGCGCTCGGGCAAGGCATACACTGCCCGCGACATCAGCTTCCTGAAGACCGCCTGCAATCAACTGTCCCTAGGTCTGGCCAAAGCCACACTTTTCGACCAAATGGAACAAGACGCCAGCATTCTGTCGGCGCTCATCCACGCACAAAACGAAATCGCCTTCTCGCTGAACGCACCCGACATCCTCCAACGACTTTGCCAAATTACCGCCGAAGCCCTGAACCTGGAATGTAGCCACACCCTCGTGTGGGACGCCAAACAGGAGGCGTTCATCGCAATCTCCGCATTCGGAGATACAACCGAGCAAGAGGAAGAGCTGCGCCTGGTGCGGATCCCCAAAGCGGTGCTTGCCGATTTACCTGAGAGAGCAGCATCGGAGCACGCGATTCTCAGCCGAAGTGACCAACTGCGCTACCGCGTTCTCTCAAAGACTTTCGGGTACCAACAATCGAGCATGATCATCATGCCCCTTCGCCGCGAACGAGAACTCATCGGCCTGCACCTCGCCGGCGCCCGCAACACAAACCCTGTCCTCACGTCTCGGCACGAGCGTATCGCTCGCGGAATCGGCCACGCATCCTCAATGGCTTTCGCCAACGCCTATCTGATGAAAGAGCTCGCCAGTGCCAGCAACATCAAGTCGGACTTCGTCGCCTCGATGTCGCACGAGCTGCGCACTCCGTTGAATCACATCATCGGGTACAACGACCTGATGATCGACGGCGTCTTCGGGGATGTCAGCGACGAACAACAAGACACTCTGCAACGCGTAAAGCGCAGCTCGCATAACCTGCTCGACTTGATCGAAGCGACTCTCGACTTAAGTCGCCTCGACGCACCAAAAGAAACCATCGCCGAACGCGAAGTCGACGTAGCACCTGTCGTCGCAGAGCTTGCGGACCGACTCGAGCACTCGTGTAAAAAGCCAGGCGTCGCCGTCGAGTGGAAAGTGCGCCCCGAAATTTCGACAATGAGAACAGATCCAGTGAAGTTGCAGATGGTCCTGAAGAACCTCGTCGAGAATGCTGTCAAGTTCACCGACCGCGGCCGCGTCGTCATCGACATCCGGCACCAAGACGATGGAGTCGTGTTTGAAGTGAGCGACACCGGGACCGGAATCCCGAAGGATCTGCAGACCGCGATCTTCGAGCCATTTCGCAGGATGCACGACCCCACCGCCTCCCCCGGTGTTGGCCTCGGGCTCCACATCGTGCGACGTCTCGTAGACCTACTACAAGGGAAGATCAGTGTAGAAAGCGAGGTCGACCTCGGCTCCTGCTTCCGCGTCTGGCTCCCCCTGGCCCCCGTGCCGCCAGAGGAGAGAGACGCAGACGCCACCCATGGCACGCCAGCGCAACTGACCTCCGCTTTTCACTAGCCCGCTAACGCGAGGCAGGCGCCGGCAGCGAGTGCTCCGCAACGACGACGCCCCTCGCGTTGACGATCGACACGGTCAAATCACCTTCCGCATCAACTTCGAGTAGTCCAAAGTTGAACCACGAGAGAGCCTCGGCGTAACTCTTGATCGGCTTCTTCGGTCCCCAGAAAAACAAGCGCTCAGGGCGAAACGTTTGGTCGAGCTTCTCGTGCGGAAAGACTCCGGCATTCATCGGGCCAGAGACAAACTCGTGGACCGCAAAATCTCGGTCCTCGCCGATCGGTCGGTAGAGAAATCCCGTTGCAAAGTGCACATCGGTCGTAATCCAAATCAAGTTGCGCATGCCATGGTCATAGGCGTGGCGCAGGATGAGTGCCGCCTCACTCTCGAAACCGGTCACACCGTTGAAGTTGGCCCAGCCGTCGCGGGCCTGATCACCCCGACCAGTCGGGATCGACAGCGGCACGCTGCTGACGACGATGCGCCACGTAGCATCGGAACGATCCAAGGCTTCCAATAGCCAAGTACGTTGTTCGGTCCCCAACAGGGACTTGACCCGCTCCGGACCGTCGACCGCATCGTTGCGGTCGCGGTACTGGCGTGTGTCGAGGACAAACATCTCGAGGTGCCTCCCCCAACGCAGAGAACGATAAAGTCTTCCGTACTCCCCTGAATCGATCGGATGATACGCGAGAAACGATGCCAGCGCCGGGGGTAACAGCCGCACACCGTCGGCGCTTTCCTCGCGAGGACCGCTGTCATTGCGGATTTCGTGGTCGTCCCAGATACCGACATAAGGCACTGCCGCCAACAGAGCGCGATGATGACGATCGGCCCGGTTATATCTCCAGTGCCTCTCGAAATCGGACAGCTCGAGTGCGGGTGCGGGCCCGACAACTTGACGGTTGCCATAGCGCCCCACGGCCTCGCATTCATTGTCCGCGTAGATCATATCGCCGAGACCGATGAAGACCTCCGGCCGAGTCGCGCCGATAGCGGCAAAGACGCTGTACCCATCTGTTTCATCGCGACACACGTTCTGCCCACCGATATCGCCACCCCAAGCAATCTTGACCGGCCGCCGCGCGTCCTTCGGCGGAGCCGTGCGAAACGTCCCTTGAACTCCGCGGCCGCAGCCAAACCGGTACGCGTACGTCGTATCCGGACGAAGGTCCGCCAACCGCACGGACGCGGTCCAGTCGCTTTCCCGCGAGGGGTCGACAGACCGTCGCAGCGAAGTCGCTCCGCCGTCGACCACCAGCCCGACGTCCGTGCTTCCGACGCAACGCACCCACAAGACCGCGCTCGTCGCCCGCACGTCCCCGGCCGCTACCCCTTGGGGAGCCGCGCCGGGATCGGCGAAAAAGTCCGATACGGAGCAGCCCGCCGACAAAGCGACGAGCGCGACAAGGGCTGCTCGCAGCAATCCTTCGACTCTGCACCCAGAACGCAACTTGGACATCACAAAAGGCACGATCAAGCTCAACAGTCGGCCGGCGTATCCAAGCCGGTCGCCGGCGACTTTAGCGCGCTACTCCTTGGCTCGGTAACACACAAACACGTAGCGCGTGTCCTGTTTTTCAACGGGCTGCCAATGAGTTTCTCTTCCGCATCTCGTCCCCCGAAGAGTTCATTGCTCGGATACTGAGACCGTGTGCCCCCAATGTCCAGAGCGCGGGACTCGTGCGACGACGAGATCCTCAAGACCACCGACCGTTATAGACTCGATCGAAACCTGTACTGACAGCCCCAAAGCAGTTTGACACAGTAGAACGCACGCCGCATTGTGAGCAGCCCCAGCAGGGCTCAGCGGACTCAACAGCCCATCAGCCGGCATTGGACAACGCTGGTGTTCCCCCAAGCGCCCGGAGGAAAATTCATGAGCTACTTATCCAGCCCGAGAATGCACTTCGCAGGCTACTTTCAGGCCGATGTTTCGACCATCAACAACGACGTCCGCCACTTCGACTCAGCGGCGTTTTTGCCGAAGTATCAGTTGCCGCAGCACGGCAACGAAATGAACGGATGGTGGAACCCGGAGGGATCTGGGGCGTACCGACTGGTGCAATGCACGATCACCGGCGGGGTGCTCAACGGCAATCCGATCGCCACCGCATCCGACGATCCCGCTATTGGTATGACCATCTCCGGGTCTGATGGTCGGGTCAGTGGCAAGTTGGTCGATCTGGACCCGCAACAACAGATGGTTTCCCAGATCTGGGGAATGAGCGTCCGACTCACGGACGGCTCCGCTAAAGATTTGTTCAACAGCGAATACCGCGTTGCCCCCTTCATGAACCTCTGGCGTCGGCAACAGGGCCCTTCACAAGGAGATCAAACACTCGCAGCCAAGTATCAGTCGGTTCTCGAGAACGTCGTCTGGAGCGACACCCTGGGATCGCCGCTTGTCGATGCAATCCGGGCCGCGAGCGACGACGGAGTTCTGTCGATCGATTTCAACGTCTTCGGATACAAAATGGACGCTTCGTCTCCGACTTTCACTCTAGGTCGGATCATCGGCACGATCGGGCCAGCGGGCAAAAACGACCCGGCTCACTTCGTGATTGGCCGACACTTGATGGCGACGTTCGCCGGTGGCGACCCGACGACACCGATGCAGGGAATCTACAATCTCCCCTGCGTCGTCGATACCGATTCAACGACGGTGACCGCCAACCTCGGCAATGCAATCCCCATCTCCAACGCCGACGGCACCCCACAGAACCTGGGTGAGCTGCAGATGGCCGTTCTCAAGAACACCGGGACGGCCAACGGCGACGTCATCGATTCCAGTGAAATCGAAATCCTCGGCCAAGTGCCGTATCGGGGCGATGGATGGTACACGCAAACCGCCGGCGTCATCGATTTCCCCTACACCGGTAACCAGTGGGTGGAAGACAACATTCACGATCGGCCTCTAGCCTTGGTCCGTCCGGCCGGCCACGACGACTACAGCGTGTTGATCCGCGAGGGACAGGACGGCCTCTACATGCGTGCCGACGAGCACGTCTATCGTCTAGATCCCGGCACGTCAGCCAGCGTCGAATTCTTTGCAAGTCGCTACGGCCATCCTCACGAAGGCAAGATCGATCTGTCGGCCAACAACACCATGATCGGCGGCGGGGGTGGGCCGAATCAGCTCCATCCGCATGTCGATATCCCCGATGTCGGAGATCCACCGGATGCGATCAGCTATCCAAACACCATCGCGACGGACGCCAACGGCCGTGCGACGTTGACTCTCACCGCGTCCCCCACCGGACCCGGTAACCCTCGTCAATACATCGACGGTCAACTCTACGGAATCGGCTATTCGCTCACCGATCAGCCGCCGGGATACAACAGCAACCCTTGGCTATTCGTCAGCGTTCTCGTTTGGGACGCGATCGAAGCACCCGACGAACCAACCTGGTACCGCGACATTCAGCCGATCATGCAGCAGTACGGCAATCTGTACCCGATCATGAGCAAACACCTGGTCGACCTCGGCGACTACCAGTCTGTCGTCGAACACCGCTCGATCCTGAAGCTCGCTTTCGGGCTCCCCGTCAGCGATCCCAACTACATGCCGGTGACGCGAGACCTATCCAGCGCCAAGCGCGACATGCTGCTCGCGTGGTTGGACTCGATCGGCCCGAACGGACTGCCCATCAAAGGACATTCACAGCAGAGCGGCGCTCGGGGCCGCGCTAGCCTCAAGGCGGCCGTTGGGTCGCTGACCGAGAGCGTCTCGGCAGCCGCAACCGCTGGGGGCAAGACCACGTTTCTGGAAAACTTGAAGCAAAAGGCACGCTGAGCGGAGGTCCATCATGATTAAGCTCGATCGCAAGTATGTCGAACAGGTCCAAGCCAGTGCTACGAAGGCGGACTTGTTTCCGCTGCTGCAGAACGCCATCGAATTGGAGCACGCAACGATTCCGCCTTACTTGACAGCCATGTTCTCGCTCAAGGCCGGCACCAACGACGCCATCCGTAGCCTGATCCGGTCGATCGTGTTCCAGGAGATGTCGCACATGACGATCGCGGCCAATCTACTGATCTCGATCGGTGGCTGCCCTCAAATCAACACGCCGGACTTCATCCCCAAGTACCCAGGCAAGCTGCCGATGGGAATCGGTGGCCAAGACTTCGAGGTGCCGATCAAACACTTCTCGAAGGAATTGGTCCGCGATGTCTTCATGGTCATCGAAGAGCCCGAGCACCCGGTCTATGTGCAGCCACCGGAAGCCGGGCTAGAGGCCGCGCAAGACCAATTCGCCACCATCGGGGAGTTCTACGATGCAGTGAAGCAGAAGATCGAAGATCTCGGGGACGGCATCTTCGTCGACGACCCGAAAAAGCAGGTCGTCGAGTGGTTTGAAACCGATCGAGTGTTCCCGATCACCAACGTCGAGACGGCTGGCAAAAGCATCGACGTGATCGTCGTCGAAGGTGAGGGTACTCGTACGACGCCGTTCGAATCACCGGCGGACCCGGCACACTTCTACAAGTTCAGCGAGATTTACGAAGGGCAACGGATCGTCGAGACGCAAGACGGATTTGCCTATGCCGGAGCTTCAATTCCATTCGACGCGACCGGCGTCTTCCCGATGGTCGACAACCCGAAGGTCGCCGATTTTGCCATCGGCACCGCCGCGCGCATCGGCGTCGAGCGCTACGCCTACAGCTACAGCAGTCTGCTCAACGCGCTTCATGTCGCGTTCAACGGCAAACCCGATCACATCAACACGGCCATCGGGCTGATGTACTCACTGAAGATCGAGGCCGTCAATCTCATGTCGATCCAGGTCGGCCAAACCGGGCAAACCGCCGGTCCGAGCTACGAATACCGCAACACCCAAGGGGGAGTCAGCGCGGCTTCATGAGCGTATCGCCACCTCGACCCTGCCGACCGAGACGCCGCACCCACCCGTCACTGCCGCTCAGTTTGCGGTCGATGGCGTGCGCTTCTAGTCTCGACGCGTGAGACTCCTGACAATGAAGTTCGCAACCAATCCGTTCCAAAGATCAGCGAAGTCCCTGCTCGTCGGCTTGGCTCTAGCGACCGCTGCGAGTGCGATCGGCTGCGGTTCCGACGACGATCAATCGCTGCGAGTGCCATCCGGGTTCACCGAAGTCACCGGCGTAGCCGGAGACTTCGACTTGCCGGCTCTCCCTACGGGACGACCCGGTGATCTTTCCCTACTCGACCCCGCGGAGCGCGAAGTCGTCGCTGCGGCGGATGCGCGCGCGCCGAGCCTGCGGTCGACGAAGATCCAACTATGGATCGATCAGCCGGGGATCGAAGTCACCGTGAATCAGATCAAACACGGCTTTACCTTCGGCTTCCCGATCGAGCTCGGTCGCTTCCGCGAACCCGGGGATCTCGAATGGTTCACGGAGCGGATGAAAGAGCACTTCAGCCTCGCCGTACTCGAGAGTGATGCAAAGTGGGCGCGCGTCGAGCCCAGTCCGGGCGAACGAAACTTCAGCCGCGCCGACGCCGATGTCGCCTGGGCCGAAGACAACGGATTCCAAGTCAAAGGACATACGCTGCTATGGGGCATCCCGATGCCTCTGTCCTCGAGCGCCCTACCGACATGGGCCGAGGATCGTTATCCTTCGTTCGACCTCTCACCGGCAGAGCAAGACGAGCTGCGCGCCACCTTGCGTTCTTTCATTCAGGACAGCGTTCGCCACTTCGATCGGCGTCTGGCGTACTGGGACGTCACCAACGAAACCCAACAGCCGCTGGCGCAGTGGTTCAACGTTCGCCTCGGCCCGACAATCGTCAACGACGCATTCGCTTGGGCCCGCGAGGCAGACCCGGACGTCCAGCTCGTATTCAACGAATGGATCGTCGAGGTCTTCACCGGTTTCGATTCCCCGACCGCGGCCGACGTGAGAGATCGCGTGCTCGAGCTTCTCGACCAAGGAGTCCCGATCGACGCGCTCGGTCAGCAAGCCCATTTCGCCCCTACGATCGCCTTCGCCGACCCGTCGGTCGACATCAGCGGCCGCACCCGAATCGACGACTACGCGCTTGCCCTCGACACCTTGGCAGAAACAGGGCTGCCGATTCACCTGACCGAGACGAACTTCATTTCGCCAGACGATCCGGAAATGCGCGCCGCGCAGGCCGAAGCTCTACTGCGATTGTGGTGGGGACATCCGTCTGTCGAGATGATCGTCTTCTGGGGTCCGTGGAACAAGGTCGCCGGTCGCGACGAGTTCGATGTGGGGTTTTGGGACGACAACCGCCAGATCACGCGTCATGGCGAAGCCGTGTTTTCGTTGCTGAACGATCGGTGGCGGACCAACGTCGCGGCGACCGCAGGAAGTGACGGACGATTCGACATCGACGCCTACTACGGCGACTACGTAGCGCAGTGGACCGTCGATGGCGAGATACACCACGCCCGCTTCGCGGTCGAGGCAGGCTCTGCTACCGCCGGAGTCGCTCTCGTCACACCATAATCACCGGTTGATGAGGCTGTCCGGGTTCGCCATGCCGGCGCCGGACTGCTAGCTTAAGTTGGTGAATCAGGGCTCATCTGGCGCGGCGCGCACGAACGTTCCACCCGTCGTTCGAGTCGTCTACCTCCTCGGGATCGCGATCTCTCTATTCCTATTGCGCGAGTCCGTCTCGGTCGGCGGCCTGGTAGCGCTGCAGCTCGTTCTCTGGCCACTGGTCGGCCTTCCCGGCGCGGGATTATTGCGTCAGCTCCGCAAATTATCGGTTTTTGCGACAGCGATCTTGGCGACCTATGCCCTCTTCGGCGAGGTCCGGCCCGGAGCGCCGACATGGGATGTCGGGCCGTTGCAACTCGACGCAGCCAGCATCACCGTCGGCATCCTGATGGTATTGCGAATCGTCGGAGTCGTCCTGGCCTCGCAGATCGCCCGCGCCGGCGACCCGCGTTCCCTCACTGCAGGTTTGCAACAGCTTGGACTACCCCAACCCGCGGCGATCAGCCTCGACGCCATTCTCGCACTACTCGGAGAAGCCGGCGACAGCACCAACACCAAGCGCGGTGGCGGTGGTGGTGGTGGCGGCGGTGGCGGTGGCGGTGGTGGCGGTCGAGGCAAGAACCGCGCCGCGGCCACCGCGCAGGATCCGACCGCGGACGGTCCGACAGCGGAAGAAGGTGGTGGCTGGCGCGCGATGGCGGATTGGGCTCGTCACCTGCGGCGCGGCGACCTACAACCACTCATCCGACGGTTGGACGACTCGGTACGGCGAGCGCAGATCCAGGTCGGCGACCAGGCCTCTCCCGGTTCCGACCTCGCACCGATCGTCGGCATCGCCGTGACCATGCTCGGCTTCAAAGCGCTCAAGATTCTGCCCGGGCTGCCGTACGCACCTGGACATAAGCTGATCATCTTTCTGCCCCTGTATGTAATCGCGGCGGTGCGCACCAAGAGCCGCTTTGGCGCCACCTATGTCGGACTCGCCCTCGGCTTCGCCAGCTTTCTGATGGGCGACGGCAAGTACGGTATTTTCGAGGTGCTCAAGCACGTGGCACCCGGACTCGTTTGCGACCTGGCTCTGCCACTCTTTCGATCGACACCGCGCGGCATCGCGTTCTGGACCGTATTTGGCTCCATCGCCGGGGCCACACGTTTTGCCACCGAGTTTTGCGTCATCGCCCTGGCACAACCACCCGCGGTCGCCTATGCCCTACTCTTCCCGGGATTGGCCTCCAACCTTTTTTTTGGTTTCCTTTCTGGCTACCTTACGCGTCATGCGCTGGTCGCCCTCGAGGAGGTCGACCGCGACGGCAACGACAACACGAGCAAAGAAAAGAGGCACGGGGATGGGACAGTTGGAAACGGGGGACGGGCGCACTCACGTCAAGTCAAAGCTGATGCGCGAATCGCTGGTAAACCGCGACGTAGTGGCGCAGACGGATAGCCCGCGCGAATACGAAATCATGCCGCACGTGTCGCTGGTCAGTATCGGCGGCAGATCGATTTTCGACCGCGGCCGATCGGCACTCATGCCCATCGTCGATGAGCTCGCAGCGACACGAAAAAAGCACCCAATCGTGGTCGGCGTCGGCGGCGGTACGCGGGTGCGTCATACAGCTTCGATCGCGCTCGATCTCGGACTACCCACCGGCGGCATCGCTCAATTGATCGGCGCGATGGAGGAGTGCAACGCCGTCTTCCTCAACGCCCTGCTCGCCAAACACGGCTCGATCCAAATGCCGCGCGACCATTTCTGGGAGCTGTCGATGTACATCGATAACGGCATGATCCCAATCGTCATCAGTGTGCCGCCCTACCATTTCTGGGAGCCGCCGCCAGAAGTCGGAGTCCTGCCGGCACACGGTTCGGACTTCGGTCTTTTCATGCTCGCCGAAGTCCTCGGCATGAAAAAGATCATCTTCGTCAAGGACCAGGACGGCCTGTTCGATCGGGACCCGGCCAGACACGAAGGCGCTCGCCACATCGAGAAGGCAACTTTGGCGGAGTTGAAAGCCGACATGCCACCCGAGGTCATCCTCGACGAGCTACTGTTCTCGGCTTGGGAGAATGCGCGCCACGTCAAGCGCATTCAGATCGTCAACGGCCTGACCCCGGGAGCTCTCACGCGTGCGCTCGACGGGGAAGACGTCGGCACCGTTCTGACCAAGGAGAGCGCATCATGAGTGACGTCGATCAGCAGCGGCAGCTGTCCATCGCCAGCGCTCTCGAAGACGCGACGCTGACGACATCCGATGTGAAATTCGACTACGACCCGGTCGCCATCATGCCCGATGTCAGGGTCATGAAAATCGGCGGGCAATCGGTCATGGACCGCGGGCGCACCGCGCTCTTTCCGATCCTCGAAGAAATCGTCGCCAACAAAGATCGATTTCACATGCTGCTGTGTTGTGGCGGCGGCACGCGCGCCCGGCACATCTACGCGATCGGCGCCGATCTCGAGATGCCGACCGGAGTCTTGGCGGCCATGGGCGGCTACGTGCCGATGCAGAACGCCCGCATGCTGCAGATGCTGCTCGCCAAGCACGGCGGCATCTTCATCGACGAAGACGACTTCGTGAAGCTTCCCCTGTACTTCCAGATGGGGTGTTTGCCGATCATGACCGGCATGCCACCTTTCTCCTACTGGGAAAAGCCGGGCAAGAACGGTCGGATCCCATCAAATCGCACTGACGCCGGCGTCTTTTTATCCGCCGAATTCCTCGGCGCACCGCGCGCCATCTTCGTCAAAGACGAAAACGGACTCTATGAGGACGACCCCAAGAAGAACCCGAAAGCGAAACATATCCCTCGCATCTCAGCCGCCGAGCTGATCGAACGCGATTTGCCCGATTTGGTGGTCGAGCGAGTCGTCATCGACTACCTGACCCGGGCGCGATTCTGCAAGGAGATACAGATCGTCAACGGTACGGAACGGGGAATGCTCACGCAGGCCCTCGAAGGCGAAGACGTCGGGACCATCATCCACGCCTGAAGACTGATGCGGCGTCTTCGACGACACTTTGTATTCCTTGCCGCGCTCCTGACAGTCGGCGTGCCGCCCAACGCTTCGGCCGCCGAACACAAAGGCATCACGATCGCTGCGGCAATGAGCCTGCGCGACACCATGCCGCGCATGGTCGAGGCCTTTCGCAAACAGTCGGGGGCACCGGAGATCACCATCACCTACGGGGCTTCGGGCAAGCTGCGACGTCAAGTCGAGGCCGGCGCACCGATCGACGCCGTCATCTTTGCGAGTTCTTCGCATATCGAACGCCTGATCAACGACGGTCTCGTCGACGCAAACTCGCGGCGTGTCGTCGCTACCAACTCGCTGGTACTGGTCGGTCCAAGCGACGCCAAACCACTGACCTTTTCCACCATCGACTTGATCTCTGCGAACGATTTGATCGCCATCGGCGACCCCGAGTCGGTACCAGCCGGTCGCTACGCTCGCGACGCGCTGCGCAGCCTGCACAAGTGGGAGGCGATCCAATCACAGCTGATCTTCGCCGGCCACGTCGCCGCCGCATTGCAATATGCGCGACGCGGCGAGGTCGCTGCCGCCGTGGTTTACGACACGGATGTCCGCGACCCCAGCGGCGTCACCATCCTCGACCGCGCACAAGGCGCTTGGGCACCCGCAATCGAGACGGTCGCGGCAGTGGTCGAAGGGGGGTCGCAACCCACGGCCCAGGCGTTCGTGGACTTCATGGCTTCCGCAACAGGCCAAGGCATCTTCGCCGCCAACGGCTTCGGCCGCATCCAAAGTGCCCAAGCCGCCAACACGCCGTGACTTACCCAGCGACCTTTCCCGTCCTTCTCTCCCTTCGCGTCGCGACCACGGCGTTGATCCTCGTAGCTCCGATCGGCATCGCACTGGCGTGGACACAAGCCCGAAAGACCTACCGACTACGCGCCGTCGTCGACGCAGCGATCTTGCTGCCTCTCGTCTTGCCCCCGTCGGTGATCGGCTACTTTCTCGTCGTCATCTTCGGGCGCCGCGGACCGATCGGGCAGTGGCTCGGAGAAACGTTCGACGTCCGCCTGATCTTCACTCCGAACGCGGCTATCGTCGCGGCGGCTGTCGTCGCGTTACCTATGTTGGTGAAAACCGCGCAGCCGGCAATCGAAAGTGTGCCAAGAGATCTCGAAGCGGTGGGTCGCTCGCTCGGCCTTGGTCCGCTGGCGGTCTTCTTCCGCATCACTTTGCCGTCGGCGTGGCGCGGCATCGTCGCCGGGATCGTACTCGGCTTCGCCCGAGCGGTCGGAGAGTTCGGCGCGACGCTGATGTTCGCCGGCAACATCCCCGGCCGCACCAACACCATGCCGCTAGAAATTTTCGCCGCCTACCAGGCCGGCGACGACCGCCGTGCCCTGCTTTACGTCGCAACGCTCGTGGCGATCTCCTGCCTGGTGGTGCTGGTCGCCACCCGCCTCAATCCACGCGAGGCGACCTCGTGAGCAACACGGAAACCGCCGCCCTCGAAGCGCGATTGACGATTGCCGTCGGCGGCACGGACGGATTTCGCGTCGACACGGATTTGGCCCTCGCCGGCGGCGTCTTGGTGCTGTTCGGCCCCTCCGGTGCCGGCAAGTCCCTGACCCTCCAGGCATTGGCCGGGCTCGTACAGCCGGAGCGCGGCTACCTCCGGGTTGGCGGCGAAACCCTCTACGACAGCGAGCAGCGGATCGACGTGCCGACCCACAAGCGACGCATCGGCTACGTCCCGCAACACAACTCCCTGTTCCCTTTTTGCAGCGTGGTGCGCAACGTGAGCTTCGGCCTGCCGCGACGCGAGCGAAGCGACGACCACCCCTACGTGTGCGAGCTTCTCGACGAGCTCGGCATCGCCCACCTCGCCGACGCGCGACCGCCTTCGCTTTCCGGCGGTGAGCGCCAACGCGTAGCGCTGGCGCGAGCGCTGGCGGTACGACCGCGCCTGCTGCTGCTCGACGAGCCATTTTCGGCTCTCGACCGCGACGGGCGCGACGCCCTGCGTGCGACGTTGCGCGCGACCCTCGATCACCACAAAATTCCGGCGGTCTTCGTAACGCACGACCCCGAGGAGGCGGTCGCACTCGGCGACCGCATGGTTCGCTACCAGCGCGGCCAAAGTTGCGAAGCAGGAGAACCGACGGTTCTCCTGCCCATGGCGGCACGACTCTCGCTTCAAGCCGAGCAGGTTCGCATCGTCAAGTCACCCAATACAAACGGTCGCGAAGTCGAGGCCGTACTGGTGAATGCGCGACTGCGCGGCCCGGCGTCGGCGCTACCTGAAGCAGGGTCCGAGCCGGTCGAATTGAACGTGCGGCGCGCCACCGGCCCATCAGGGGGGGAGAAATCGTGAACCGGCTCATCCGCTATCACTTCGCCTGCTTGGCAATTCTCCTCACCATCCTCGGCTCCTGCACGCACTCGCCGCAACCCGAGCGCGCCAACGTCCCGGCGGATCTGCTGATCCAGGTCGAGGTGAACGGCCGAGAACTGCCACCCATCAGTGCTTCGACTCTCGCCGCGCCCCCCGACGTACGCGACGAACACCGCACAGCCTGGAAGCTCGATCGATTTGTCGGCGAGATCAGCGCGGCGCGCAAGCTGGTGGTCGAGCAGGCCGACGGACAGAGAGTCGTCATACCTCTCGGCAACACCGATTCGGCAGCGCCGAACATCGCACTGATACTCAATCGCAAAGGCGAGGTCCTTGTCGCCGCCCTCGACCCCGAAGACCCCTTCCCCGCCTTTCACGGGCGCGGCGGCAACCGCGGTCGCGGCATGGGCGAGCAATGGGTACGGCAACCGAGCTGGCTTCGCCTGCGTTCGCGGACCTCGGAACACCCGTCGGACTAGAACCGGAGCAGACTCGTGCGAACCCGCTTTCGATTTCCTCGCTTGGCAGAGGCGCAACAACATGACAAGCCAAAGCTCAACAACGTAACAAACCAAGCCTTGCAACGATTCCCCTCACTTTTGGAGACGTACTCAATGGTCACTCGATCGAACATCACAGTCATTCTATGGGTGGCGACGGTCCTGACGACTGCCTTCATCTCCCCCGTGAACGCGCAATCTGCCGAGACCCCAACCGCGAAGAGTGCGGACGAATCCGCAGCCGCGACGCCTGGCTCGAAAGGCGAGATCACTCCCACGACAGTGACATCCTTACAAACCATCGAGGGCGTCGTGCTGGAGATGGGGGAGGCCGGCAAAAACCGTCGCGACGGCGGCCGGCGCAAAGACAAAGCTCGACGCCGGGACGAGGCCGGCAGCAATGCCGAAGCCCGCACATCCGGCATCGGTCAAGGCGGCGGCGGAGGTGACGGTAGCGGTGGCGGCAAAGGCCGTGGCGGCGGAGGTGACGGCAGTGGCGGAGGTGACGGCAGTGGCGGCGGCAAAGGCCGTGGCGGCGGAGGTGGCGGCAGCGGTGGTAGGGGAAGCGGTCGCGGGAACTCCGGCAAACGCAAAGATAGCGACGCAAGATCTTCCCGCATCGAGGACGGCAACCGGCACGGCCGCGACGCAAAGCGCGACGGTAGCGGTGAAGGCAAAGGCAGGGGCAAAGGCGGAGGCGAAGGTCGCGATCGTCAGAGCGGTGGCACCGGAAACGGGCCCGGCGGGGAGCAGGCGGCGACGGCGGCGACCAAGCGGGAACGCGGTGGCCAGGACCGACAGCGGCAGCGGCGCTTACGCCGCGGTCAACTGCTCCTCGATGTCGCAGGCAAGCAGATCGTCGTCGACACCGGCCGCGGACAATCGCGCAGACGCCCCAAATTTGCCGTTGGCGACCGACTCACGGTGACCGGGTCCGAAGTCAAGCGCGGGCGACGAAGCGTCTTTGTCGCCACGACAGTGCAACACGGCAGCGACACTTACGAGATCACGCCGGCACGCGCGCGCCTGACACCAAAACAGGCCAAGCCAACGCCCCAACCGACGACCGGGCCGCACGGCCAGGAAAAATCCTAGCCGATCGCCGGGTCGGCTATTTCTTCTTGTCCGGCTTCCACAACGGCTTGCGCCGATCGGTGCGGAGCTCGACGTCCACACCGCCGGAGACGACGCTGCGCACGATCACGAACGGACGGTTCGACATGCGCGCGTCGATACGCCACGCCCGCAAGGTGAGCTGGTCGCCGAGCGCGAGCCGCAATCCCGCCGCTTGGCGAAAGACAGCCGGGCCGATGTGGCCGTAGATGTCGCCTTCAGCGGCGCGGATGAGCACGACGCCGTTTTCTCCGTCGTCCGGAGTCGAGTTCCCCGGCTCGTGCGCCTTCATCCCAAACCCGATGATCTCGCCGGTGATGCTGTCGAACGGCGACCCATCGTCAGCCGGGTCCGGGCGCTTCCAAAGCCGCTTGCCGGTCTCGTCGCGTACCTCGAGGGTTTTGTCGCCATTCTTGACCGTTCGCACCGCGATCAGTTGGTAGCCGTCACGCGGTTCGCGCCAGCCCGTGGCAACGAGCTTGTCGCCCAAGGCAATCGGAAACTCCTTTTCTTTGCGCAAGAACGGCGGTCCGACGTGTAGTATGAGCTCTTCGCCGCTCGCGGTACGCACCGTAATCACCGGCGCGCCGGACGGATTGCCCTCCGAACCACCAGCGCGCCGCAGCAGTGTCACCTCGGCCTCCACCGTTTCTTGCGGCCGACCCGAACGATCGCGTTTCCGGCCGTCGAGGCCTCCGCCGGCGCCACGCGCTGCGCTGCGCGAGACCTCGGCTGGTGTAGCGGCCGCTTCGGGGACCTCACCATCAGCATAGGCAACACCCACAAATGTCATCATGGCAACGCCTAGAAGCGCGCCCAGACGTCTGGCTGAAAAATGGACCTCTAACACACGGGAACCCATGCAAGCTTCCTCTCGTTCACAAGCTAAGGCAGGTACGCGCCCGCCAACGGCACCGATAACTGCGTCGGCGCAGCGAGGGATACACCCAGGCCTGAAAAATAGGAAACCAGGCCCGGGCGGCAAATTCAAACTACTCGGTGTCGCGACGGCGCAGTGCAGCCAACGACAAGCCCAACAAGGACAGCAACATCAGGCCGTAGCCCCAGCCGCCCACGGCGGGCGCCGGAACCACAGCCCCTTGGCCGATCGGCGTCGGCGTCGGTGTTGGCGGAACAAGGACCAACTCGACGCACATTCCGTTCGCGTCACACGCCGAGGCCGCGGTCCCGTCCAGACCGTCGTCGCACTCCGTCCCTTCCGGTTCCGGAATCGGCATCGACATCGGGTCCGGGCCGGGGCCGGGGCCGGGAATGCCTTGGAGCTGTGCACCTACCGCGCGTCCACCGCCACCGCGATCCCGATCGTCACACGCGTTGTCGAACTCATTGCAATCGTCAGCAATACACGAGCCGCAGATCCGCGGCACCGCCCCTACACAAGCACCCGCCTGACAGGCTCCGGCACCCTCGCTGCAAAACAATCGGTCGGTGCAAGCCGACCCGTTCGGTTCCAACTGACACGACGAGTCGCAGCAATCGCCGTCGAACATGTTGCCGTCGTCACACGACTCGCCGGTTTCCACGACACCGTTGCCGCAGCCGACAGCGCAGGTATCGACGCACTCGCGGCCCGATTGCGAGGGCACCCCACAGCCAAAACATCGCTCCTCCTCTGCATTCCAAGCACAAGAAGCAGCAAACGGGTCAATCGTTGGACCTCCGGTAATATGCCATGCCGCCTCACACTCGCCCTGGGTATCGATTTGGCGGCACTGGCCGATGCGAGTCGTCCGGCTAGCGTCACCATCACACGCGAGCGGCGAGCAAACGTTGACGTCGCAGAAACTGTTTTCGTTTCGGTTGCGACCACAGCCGCGACAATCCTGAGTCGCCGCATCCCAAGAGCAGGCGATCGGAACCCTACCTCGGAAGCCGATGTAGAATGCATCTTCGCATTGCATCTCGGTCGTGCTGGCAAGATCGCGACACGCACCCTGCCCCTGCCCGCCGACTACGGTCGTGCGACCGTCGCAGGTAAAGCCGCCGGTGAGGCATGTATTGAATTCCGATTGGTTGCGCGATCCCCCACAATTGCCAGACCAACGGCAAGCGATGGGCTCGTCCTGTTTGTTGACATAGAAAGCCATCTCGCAGGTCGGCTGGTCGCTAAACTGTCTACACGACCCCCCGCTGCTACGACCGAAACTGTTTTTGTTCCCTCGTCCGGCGAAGACCGTTCGCGTCGGATCACGCGGGCAAGTCGGCGGCTCCGCGTCGGCGAGGCAGGCGTTCAACGAATCGTAGTTCGACGTCCCCAGGCAGAAGTCCGTCGCCACGTTCCACACACAGGCGACCGGAACATAGTCGTCGGCGCTCTCGTAGAAGGCCGTTTCGCACATTGCCTGGTCGCCGTCGAATTGTCGGCAAGCGCCACCCCGCCTTCCAGATCCGGTTTCGCCGAAGCCAAGCAAGACACTGCGCGCCGCACAGGTTGCTGTCGCCGGCTGGGGTGTACGCAAACACGAGTTCAAACGACTATTTGCATCATTCGAGCCGCGGCAATCACCGTCATCCCACCAACAGGCAACGGCATCCCCGGAGTCGCTTTCGACGTAGAACGAGTTCTCACACATGGTCTGATCACCGTCCAATTGGCGACAGACGGCCGTGTTGTTTTCTCCGAAGCCGAGAACAGTCGTCCGCCCCGGATCGAGCGTGCATTCGGCGTCGGGTAGGCACACGTTTTCGTCAGCGTTGTCATCACCGGAACCACGGCAGTTAGACCCGTCCCACCAACAGGCTACGCCAAAACCGCTGTCAAAACTCTGGTAATACGCGTTTTCACAAACAGTCTCGTCGTCCAAGGCGCGGCACGTGCGGGCGCCGTCGTTACTCTCGTCGAACGAACCAAAGCCGAGGAGAACAGACCGCGCCCCGCCGCCACAGACCGCATCGGCCACCAGCGGCGGCTCGTCATACAAGCATTCATTGTGAAAGAAGAACCTGCCACTGGTACCACGACACTCGTCGCCGTCCCACCAGCACGCCACCGGTATCGGTCCCTCGTCGCTGATGTAGTAGGTATCCTCACAGACAGCTTCGCTCGTACCATCGAGCACCCGGCAGGGCCTCGAGCCGTTGCCGCCACGTCCGATCTGGGTCGTCCGATCTGCATCGAGAGTGCAGGTCACCGGCGTCGCCACCGCCCCGCCGCGGCACGCGTCTTCGTTACTATTGTCGCTAGAAGAACCGTTGCACGTAAAGCCGTCCCACCAGCAAGCAACGCCAGCCCCGCTACCGATGTTCTCGTAGAACGCCATGTTGCACATCGCCGCGCCGGCGCTGTCGAGGGAATGGCATGCCGCGCCGGCGTTCCCCAAACTGGCGTTGCCGGCATTGCCAAAGCCCACGGAGATCGTACGGTTCGGGTCGCCGAGACAGGTCGCGTCCGGTCCAATCGGATCTAGTACGCAGGCGTTCTGCTGGTCAAACTGGCCACCGGATCCGAGGCAAAGGCCGGTAGAAAACCAACATGCAACTGGAAATCCTTCCCGTTCGTCTTCGTAGAATGCGTCGTCGCACATCGCCTCAACGCCATCGAAGACCCGGCAGGGGCTTTGGCCGCCCCCACCAAAGCCAAGGAGGGTGTTGCGACCACCGAGGGCGCACTCAGCCGAATCGACTCGGCAGGCATCGTCACCCCCTTGTCTCCGGGTCGAGCCCCTACACTCGGCCCCATCCCACCAGCAACCAACGCCGCGTCCCCTCCGCCGGCTCATGTACCAGGAGTTCTCGCAGGTGGTCTCGTCGCCATCGTACTGGCGACACGAGCCGCCGTTCTGGCCCAGACCTCTAGCAATCGAGCCAAAACCGATGAAATTGCTTCGACCCGGATCGCCGGCGCACTCCTGCGCGACGCAGGCATTGACCGCACAGTCTTCGTTCCGACCGCCGCATCCGCGACATTCCGCGTCGGTACCATTCCAAGCACAAGCCACAGCAAAGCCACCGGGAAAACTCTGATAGTACGAATTCTCACAGGTCGGCTGGTCGGTGCCGTCAAGACCACGACAAACCTCTTGGTCGTCACCACCAAATCCGAGAAGGCCGGTCCGCCCGTCCTCACACGTCACCGACGCCGGCACGACACTGCGAGCGCAAGCGTTTTGGAACGAATAGTCGTCGAGCGAGCCGCGGCAGTCCGTACCATTCCACCAACACGCCACCCCGTCTCCGGTCCGCACATCTTCGTAGAAGGAATTCTCACACGTGGCGCGGCTGGTGCCGTCGAGGGATCGGCAGGGTGCCGTGTCATTATTTCCAAAGCCGACTAAATTAGTCCGTCCGGGATCCATCGCGCAGGTTGCGCTCGCCGTTGGCGGCGCTACCGAGGACAAGCACTCGTTCCATCCGAAAAAGTCGTCAAAGCCGGAACCGCGGCAATCGCCGCCGTCCCACCAGCAAGCGACGCCGACGCCGCTGTCTCGATCTTCGTAGTAGGCATTTTCACAGGTCGCCTGGTCGGTGTCGTCCAACCGGCGACAGGCGCGAGAGTCATTGCCGCCAAAACCGAGCAGATTGGTTCGCTCTGTGTCCTGCGGACACGGAGCATCCGCCACCTCGGCGAGCGGGTCGCAAGCGTTGCTCGGGCAACTACTATCGGCGCTGCCAGAGCCGCCGGCACACCCCATGCATGAACCGCTGACGGACTCCCAGAAACAGGCAATCGGCTCGCCGTGATCTCGCGACTCATCGTGGTAGTAGGCGTTCTCGCACGTACCCTGGTCGGTGTTGTCCAGGTTGCGGCATCGCCGCTGTCCGTTCCCACCCAGGCCCAGCATCGCGCTGCGCCCCGGGTCACCATCGCACACCAGATCGGACAGCCCATTGGCCGTCCCGTCGCAAGTGTTGACCGGACAGACCAAGTTGCGCCCGCCACAGCCGACACAGGTCCCGGCGACAAAGCCGCACGAGGCCGCCTCGCCGCTCTGATTCATGTAGTAGGCCGACTCGCAAGTGGCCTGATCCCCGTGAAACTTCTTACACGGAGCGTGCGTCGCCCCCGCGAAGATCGTGCGCGAAGCATCGTCGGAGCAAGGCGGCGGTTGGACCGCTGTCGAAGTCGTCGCAAACAGCCCCAGCAATACGCAAAAAACCACCGATTGCCGACTCAGATAGACCATGACTCCACCCTGCACCCGCTCCAGACAAGAATGGGACCGTACCCATAAAGCCCGAGCGGATACAACAAAAACCCGGGCATACCCTCTAATAGATGTGGACTCTGGTCAAGGGTAAATTTTCTCCGTGACCCGACAGCGAAGACGCGCGCCCGCGCATCCTCCTGGGCACGAGCAATCCATCCCAGAGTATGCTACCCAACCGGCCATGCAGAAACAGAGTGTTTGGCTACTATGGGGCGGCTCGCTGGCCGCGATCTTGTTCGGCAGCGGCTGGGTTGAGACGGTCGGCCAAGGCGTATTTGGTCTCACCTTTGTCGCCCACGTCGTCGAGTTCTTGATGAACCGGTCGCTTTTCGAAGAATCCGACGGCTCGATGATGCATCACTTCGTCCAGACGATGATCTACGGAATGTTCCATTGGCTGCCGATCAAGCAGGCGCAGGCGTCGGGCGCGGCCACCGGCAGCTGACGACAACGTCCCACACGGCGCTCCCTCCGCGCAGCCAGCACTTCCAGCAGCGCCGCTCGCGCCGCCATGTTTTGCCCACCGCCGATGACGGCGATCGACGCGCCCCCGACTCGCGGAAAGCTTTTTCAATGCCCGACCCTCTTGACCACGCTTCCCTCAGCATCGCCGTTATCGGCGGTGGCCCGGCCGGTATCGCGACCGGTCACGAGCTCCTCGCCCAGGGCTTCACCAACTTTACGATCTACGAAGCCACCGACGCAGTCGGTGGGACCTGGCACATCCACACCTATCCCGGTCTCGCCTGCGATGTCTGGGCGCACTCGTACACGTTCACGTACCGCCCCAATCCGGAGTGGAGCGCGAGCTTCGTCGAACAACCAGAAATCGAGGCGTATCTCCAACAGTGCGCTCGCGAGTTCGGCCTCGAGCAGCACATTCGCTTGAACAGTCGGATCGCCAAAGCGACCCTGCTCGACGGAGCCAGTTGGCGGCTCGAAACCGACACCGGCGAAGCCTTCGAGCACGATATCGTGATCAACGCGATGGGCAACCAACACACGCCGCTCCACCCCAACGTACCGGGCATCGATCAATTCGCCGGCGACAGCTTCCACGGCACGCGCTGGAACCACGACGTCGCTCTGGCCGGAAAACGAATCGCCATCGTCGGTTCAGCCGCCAGCGCCGTCCAGATCGTTCCCGAGGTAGCGAAAATCGCCGGTCATCTGACCGTCTTGCAACGCACTGCGAACTGGATCATGCCGCGCGGGCGCAAACCCTACTCGGAAGCGCGCCGCAAATGGTTTCGCCGCGTCCCGGCACTGATCCACATCACCAAACGCTTCCAACGCTTTCTCATGGGATTCGTTCAGCCCGCTGTGACCCTGGGCAACAAGACGATGGACAACTTCGAAGGCCGCGTCAAAAAGTTCATCGACAAGACGATCCCCGATCCAGCCCTGCGCGAAGCGCTCACCCCGAAGAGTCGCTGGGGCTGCAAACGCGGACTGGTGTCGGACGACTTCTACCCCGCCCTCATGCGCGACAACGTCGCGCTCGTGCCCGAAGGCCTCACCGCGGTGCGCCCGCAGGGCATCACCACTGCAAGCGGCCGCGAAATCGATGTCGACGTGATCATCTACTGCACCGGTTATCGCATTCAGGACTTCGACCGCATCGACGTCACCGGTGACGTCGGACAATCGCTGGCCGATGTCATGGGCGACGCGCCCATGGCGCACAAGGGCATCGCCACCCCGGGCTTTCCGAACCATTTCTTCGCCGTCGGTCCGAACGGTTTGGTCCTCAACGTCTCGTACTTCATCACCCTCGAGAAGAACGTCGAGAGCATCGTTCGACTGCTACGCGAAAAGCAGGCTGCCGGAGCACGCGCCATCAGCGTGAAACCTGAAGTCCATCGGACCTACAACGAGTGGATGGACGCGCGGTTTCCGATGTTCTCCTGGGGCAACGAGTCGTGCGACAGCTACTACAGAAACGCGGCGGGCCGGGCGCCCTTCCTCTTTCCCGGCGACTTCGCGCTCTACGCGAAGCTGCAAGACGAAGGCGGCCTGCACGAATTCGACACCTACTAAGCGAGCTCTCGCGGCACAGCCGCGGCGCTCCGCGGCCGGCACCAAGCTTTGGCGGCCGCGATCACGACGAACAACAAAGCCGAAGGCGCCAACGTAAGGAACAACCTGCTGTCGGCGGTCTGGCCCGCGGCGAAGTGCCACGCGTCGGTGCACCAAAGTACATAGAGGAACGGCACGACGGGCATGGCGACGACCAACGCCAGGCGTCCGGCTGCGTCGCAACTCGGCGATCGCATGCGCAACACGACCAAAGCCCAGAAAACGAACCACAGAAGGTTCCAGTTCCCTTGCGCAAACAGATCCAAGAGAACCGGCAAGACCGCCTGCGCATGAAAGTGAGTGCTGGAGATATAGTCGCGAATACCAGCGTTGAAGAGTGCAAACCCCAGTGCCGCGGTACCAACCAACAGCAACACGAGGACGCGACGCAATCTAAACTTACCGGTCGCGCGCGGACCCCGAGCGGCAAGACCGAGAACGCCCGCTACCATCAGGACCACGCCCTCGAACTTCACCAAGGGCAGAGACAACAAGAAGCCGACACACAACACGAGGGAAGCACGCCCATCGGCATCGGCTCTACCGCGCTGACGGTCGGCCAGGTAGCTCAAGGCGCAGAAGGCAAGGAAGTGTACCGCCAGGATTCCGTCCGCATAACCGGCATGACTCGCGTGAATCACGAAGAGCGGCAGCCCCGAGAGACCCACCGCGGCGACCAGCCCCCAATCCGTCGAGAAAGATCGACGCAAAACAGCGAAGACGAGCACGACGGCGCTGGCGTAGTAGAAGGCCCAGGGAAGATTCACCAACACGTCGTTCCACTCGCCGATGCCGATCGCCACCCACGCATGCAGGAGCGATACGTGCGGCGGGTAGTCGGTGCGGGCACCGCCACCGAGGTAGAACGGATCCGCCGGGTCGAGCACCAGCGACTGACGTGCAGACCAAACCTTGGCTCGCAACGTCCACACGGCGAACGCGTCCCAAACCTCGATCGGCTTGCGAACCACATCGAAGAAGACAAAGGACAGCTTGGAAACAACCAGCGCCCCAAGTCCGAAGGTGACCGGAAGCGGTAGTTCGGACGGCGGCATTGCCTCGCCTTCCCGCCGCGCGTTCGGGCCGGCCAACCGACGCCAGGCGACCGCGCCTAAAATCGCAGCGAGGCTCATGGCAAGCGCGGCAATCGAAGCCCGGTCGAGTCGGATCTCCACCAAGCCGAGGACGAGCATTGCCGAGGAGATCAGGGTTGCGCCCGTCGGATAAACGAGCCCGACGGCCACCATGCGATCGCCGACGCGACCGCTCAGCCAGGGAGCGAGGCACAATGCCCCCACGCTACAAGGGAACACCCCGGCGACCACAAGCCCCGCGAACAGTGCGCCGCAGTCGCTCACGGTTTCTTCTTCCCGCGCTGCATCGGCAGAATCCGCAACACCCGCATCAGACGCATCGTCGGCCTCGCGACGATCTCTTTGACGCGAAAGCGACGGCCATTGCCCAGCGTCAGGATGCCTTTCGCGGCGTCGAAGGTCTGGTTCGTGTAGCGGTAGATCAAGATGTATTCGGGACGACGACGGGTGTGGGTCCGCAACGGACCAACCAGCCGGCGCGGATAGAACAGATACTTCGACCGAATCACGTCGAACGGATAGTCCGACAACATTGCCATACTGGCGTCGGGCGGTACGTGGGTTCGCACGCTCTCGACCACCTCACGAAGCTGCGGCCCGTACCCCTGCGCGGATGCATCGGCCGCCGCCACGGTCGGGAAACGCCGGAAGTCATCCATTGCGTTCGCAAACAGATCCATCGAAAAGCGCAGATCAATCAGCAGCCAGCCCAGCCCCACGGCGACCACTAACCGTCGCGTCCGGATGGGCTGCCGAGCGAGGCGCGAAACGAGAACCTCGAACAAGAGCAGCAGCGCCAGAGTCACACCGACCCAAAACGTCAGAGATACTCCGAGCAAGGTCGGGCCCATGAGCAGGTTGACGGTCTGCTGAGCACCGTACACTTCGCCCGAAAACAGCTCGCGCATCGCGCGGTGCAAACCAGCAACGGCGCCGTGCCCTTCGACCACGATCCGCCGCACGCGAAAGTCGGCGTCGTGCAGAACCCTCGCACCCAGCTGGCCGACGACCCCAGACCAGTCGGGGTGTTCGGATAGATCGAAGTACAAGCGGTCGCGCACCACACGGTGAAACACCAGCGTCTGGTTCCACTGGTCGACGTCACCGCGACGCCAGCGAAACTCCACCTGGACCTGGCCCTCCCGCGCCGGCTCGAGATCGAGCCACACACCCGGAGAGTTCCCGGCATCAAATCCCTCGTGTACCGCGTATACCCATCGATCTTCCGGATCGCGCTGCCAGGTAACGTCGAGACTATCGTCTTCCCAGACCGCGAGCGGCGCCGCCCCCAAGCTGATCGGGCCTGGGCTGAGCAATGCAATGGCACCCGACCAGCCGATCGCTACGACCGCAATCGCAAGCCACGGTCGGCGCAAGAGAGACCACGATCGCGTCTCTTTCACGTCGACCACCCGGCGCTCTTCAAATCGGCTCTTGCCCGCAAGACTTTCCCCACCTCGTCGGTGAACCTTCGGGGCGGACTGCTAGCGGATCGCCCCCTCACAACACTTCTTGTACTTCCGACCGCTACCGCACGGGCAAGGCTCGTTTCGTCCGACCTTGATCACGCTCCTCGGCTCGGGCCGCTGGTGATGATGATTACAATCTGGGCCGTGGACGTGCTCCTCGGCGGCGGCCGACCCTGGCTCTTTCGAGGAATTCATCACAGACACGCTACCAGATCGTGCAACAGGACCAAGGGGCGTCACCACTTCACGCCAAGCGCAAGTTGCCGGCAACGGCGACGATCGCGCCCAGGGGCTGGCCTCGAGTCCCTGTTCGAGGCAAAGTCACGATCATGACAAGTCCCATTCACGATTCGGTTCTCGGACTGATAGGCGCTACGCCGATGGTCAGGCTCAACCGCATTGCCGGCGAAGGCTGCGAGGTCGTCGTCAAGCTCGAGTCGGAGAATCCGGCGGGCAGCGTCAAGGACCGTGTCGCCCTGGCCATGGTCGAAGCGGCCGAACGCGACGGGCGACTCACTCCGGGTGACACCATCGTCGAACCAACCAGCGGCAACACCGGCATCGGACTCGCACTCGTGGCGGCAGTGAAGGGCTATCGGCTGATCATCACCATGCCGGACGACAGCTCGAAGGAGCGTCGCGACTTACTCGGGCACTACGGTGCGCAGGTCGTACTCACCCCGGCACGCAAGCTGATGCAGGGAGCCATCGATCGGGCGCGGCAGATCGTCGCTGAGAATCCGCGCTGCTTCATGCCACAACAATTCGCCAACCCAGCCAACCCCGAGGCCCACCGCACGACGACAGCACGCGAAATCCTTGCCAGTACCAACGGAAGGATCGACGCGTTCGTCGCCGGGGTCGGCACCGGCGGAACGATCACCGGAGTCGGCGAGGTATTGAAGCGAGAAATCCCGGACATTCGGATCATCGCCGTCGAGCCCGAGCACTCAGCCGTCCTCAGCGGCGGCGCTCGCCCCGTGCCTCACGCCATTCAGGGAATCGGCGCTGGGTTCGTACCCGAAATCCTCAACCGAGACCTCATCGACCAGATCCTGACCTGCTCGGACGAAGACGCCTTCGTGACCGCCCGACGGCTGGCGAGTGAAGAAGGGATCTCGGCGGGCCTTTCAGGCGGCGCGGCTGTTTGGGGAGCCTTGCGTGTCGCCGCTGATCTCGCACCCAAACAGCGCGTCGTAACGGTCGTGCCGGACGGGTGGGATCGCTACGCCAGCGTCAAGCCACCGGGTGCGGCACTCGCCGGTGTCGACTTCATCATCTAACGTCACAATCGAATGACCGACACCAAAACCTCAGTCCTGCCGGGGGTCGCGCTGACAACCGTGATTGCGATCGGCGCCGTCTACGTCAACCAGCTGCCTTTCCCGCCCTTCACCGTGGGTGAGGCCGGCCGCCATCCGATCGACAGCATCCTCTTCGCGGTCCTCTTCGGGGTCGCGTTGCGCAATACCGTCGAGTTGCCGGCATGGCTCGGCGCCGGGATCGTGTACTCCGTTCACAAAGTGTTGCCGTTCGCCATCGTTCTGATGGGAGCCAAACTCGACTTCTTCGATGTCGTCAGGATCTCCGGGCAATCGTTGCTCATCAGTGTGACCTGCGTGGTCTTGGCGCTCGTGCTCACCGTGTGGTTGTGCAAGCGCAATGGCGTCAGTCGCAACCTCGGACTTCTCATCGGTGTCGGCACGGCGATCTGTGGCGGCACCGCGATCGCGGTGGCGGCGCCGGTCATCGAAGCCGACGAGAACGATACCGCCTTTGCCATCACGACCATCACGGTCTTCGGGCTCATCTCGATCGTCGTCTTTCCGTTAATGGGTCACGCCATCGGCATGTCGCAGGAAGACTTCGGGGTGTGGGCCGGCACCGCGATCCACGCGACGCCGCAGGTCGTGGCGGCCGGCGTGGCCTACGGCCCGATCGCTGCGGAGGTCGCGGTCATCGTCAAGCTCGTACGCGTACTCCTGCTGGCACCGCTCGTCGTCGGGCTCGGGATCATGCACGCCAGGGAAAAACGTGCTCGTCAGGAAGCCCATGTGACACAGGCCACAGATCTGACAACACTATTTCCGCCATTTATCTTCGGCTTCATACTGGTCGCGCTCGCCAATACCCTGAACCTGCTTCCCGACTTCACCGTACACGTGAAGGAGAGCTTCCTCTGGCCAGAGGGGAGCCACGCACTAGCAATGAGCAAGATGGTCACCTCAGCTTCAGGCTGCCTCATCACCATGGCAATGGCCGGCGTAGGGCTCGGCGTCAACATTCGCGGACTCCTCAAGGTTGGCCTAACAGCCGCGTACGTCGGGCTGTTCTCCGCCGTCGTCCTAGCCGGCTTCAGTCTACTGTGGATCGCCGTATTGTGACGCCACGCCCAGTTTGAATTTACGAATCTTGTCGAATAGGGCACGCCTGGTGATTCCCAGATCCTCCGCTGTTTTCGTTCGATTCCACGAGTTCCTTTCGAGAGCATCCCTTAGCAAACCGGCTTCATAGCGTTCCAAATCATTTCGAAAACTTGAAGCGTTGCCGTCGGCGGTGAGTCCAGGCGCGCGGTCGATCCGCTTGGAGAACATGTCGGCGGAGATATAGGAATCATCGTCTGCCAGCACAAACGCCCTTGCGATCTCGTTCGCCAATTCGCGAACGTTTCCCGGAAAGTCGTGAGCCGACAGGACATCAAGCGCTTCGCTCGTGCAGCCCAGCACGCGTCGAGCACCAGACCGATTGAATTGGTCGACGAAGTGTTGCGCAAGCAATGGGATATCTTCCTTCCGCTCGCGCAACGGAGGTAGACTCAGCGAAAACACATCTAAGCGAAAAAACAAATCCTGCCGAAACTTTCCTTCGGCAACGTCTTTCTCGAGATCGTGATGAGTCGCCGCAATCAGTCTGACATCGACACTGCGAGGGATATTCTCGCCAACGCGACGAACTTCCCGCTCTTCAATTACCCTTAGCAGCTGGCTCTGCAGCTCAACCGAACAATCACCGATCTCATCGAGAAAGAGCGTACCGCCGTTAGCTTGTTCGAAAAGCCCGGCCCGATCATCAATCGCGTCACTAAACTCTCCCATCTTGTGACCGAAGAGTTCACTCGAAAGATCTTTGGCGATCGCGACACAGCTCTCGGCGACAAACGGACCGTCCGCTCTGGGTCCGTTGTAGTGAATTGCGCGGGCAAGTAGGTCTTTCCCCGTACCGGTCTCACTCAAAATCAGAACGGTCGTATCCGAACGCGCAACTCGCTCCGCCAGGGCCAGGCTCTTGCCCAGCGCAGTACTGTTACCAACGATACCGTCAAAGCGATTCCGACCTTTCGCCTCACAGCGGAGTTGCGCATTCTCGACACGAAGTCGTCCGTTCGCTCGTCTCAGCTCCTCTTGCAAGCGCACGTTCTCCCGCTCGAGCCGGTACTTTTCCAGGCCCTGGGCAATCACTCCCAAGAGTTCATCTTTGTTCCACGGTTTCGTCAGATATCGGTACACACTACCCGCATTGATCGCATCGATCAGAGAATCGATGTCCGTAAACCCCGTGAGAATGACCCGAACCAGATCCGGATACGGCTCCAGCGTTCGGCGAATGAACTCAACCCCCGACATTTCAGGCATCCGCTGATCAATGATTGCCAAGGCAATATCGGGATGCTCTGCAAGGGCTGAGAGCGCATCCTGACCGCTGGTCGCCGTATAAACCGTGTAGTCCATGCCCAGCGTTATTCTCAGGAGATCAACGCTGTCGAGCTCGTCATCGACGACGAGGATCGCGGCTTTCTCGCTATGAGCGCCGCTGGCGCTAGATTCTCCTGGCATAGAGGTCGGAGCCTATCTCACCGAAAGACCGGCGGTCAAAGACCGATGCGGACCCAAATGGGCGCCGGCCCAGAGGCTGGCGTAGCCAACGTCGCCACGAAATAGTCCAAATCATTGATGAATTTGAAGTAGTTCCCGCCGAACACCCTTGCGTCACAAGGGCTACCAAAGTGTATGCCAAGCTGTGCTGAATCGGCACCGTGTAACAAACATCACGTTTCTGCGGAGCGCGCGAAGATTTTTATCTGGCTACGAAGATTGGGGAATTCCAATTGACGTCAGGCCCGGTGCAAGGACCATCAAAGAAAACCAAATCCGCTACGCGGCTCGGGCCTCGCCCTCCATTTTTCTCGCTACACCTCCACCGACATCAATAACGAGCGAAGCGAGCGCCTCCCTCAGCCAGCCTTGAGCCTCGAGCCCTAGCCTTTCTTCTCGATTTGCGTTCACCTGCATTCATCCCAGCGGCTTGGTTCCGGCCGATGGCCGGGCTGGGGCAATCTTCCAGCCTAGCGAGATGCTCAGAAGACTGGCGTGCTTGAAACTTCGGACGCTTCCCTAGACCGTCTCAATTGCCAGGCTTTAGCTGGCCGAGAGGAATTCTTCCCACGCACAAGAGGAAGTGGGCAGGCAACCGCCCGCATCGCACGAGAATCGCGAACTTCGGCCCAAGACCTCCACATGGCACGACCGATGCATAACAAGTCCACAAGACAGGGCTCGAGCTGGCCAATTCAACACGAGGCCAATCAATCCAGCGCACCGATCGTCAAAAATTCGACACGATGCACTCAACTGGCATAGGATCGGAACGGGTTCGTGTCGCCCCCAGGCGCCTCACGATCCCGACACCACAAGGACTCGCGTCAGGATCTCCCTGGTATGAATCACACGTCACGGAAACGCGATTCGATCTGGACGCTGATCGCGCTGAGCATCGCCTTGCCCGTGACATTGTACGCGATATGGCAAAGCACCTTCTGGATCGGGCAACCCTTCCCAGGGTTCTTCGTGATGAGCAACCGCGTCGTGTCGAGCGTCAGCGGCTACTCTTGGCCGCCAAACCGCCCCGAGATGGTCCACAGCAGAGTGCTTGCGGCGAACGGAGTGCCGATTTCGTCCAACACACAACTCTACGAGTACGTTCGTGCGAGGCCTCCGGGATCTCCGGTAACGTACACCCTGCGCAGGAACAATCGCGAGTTCAAGAAAAAGATCGCGATCCGCGCCTTCTCGATCACAGACTATATTCAGACGTGCGGTATTCTTCTCCTTTTTGGGGTGCTGTCATTCACCCTCGCCGCCGTCGTCGGATTCCTCCAGCCACACACAACCCAGGCACGCGTTTACCTATTCTCGGGCCTGGTCGCCAGCCTCTACCCCATCACCGGAACGCTCCTGTACCTGCCCGGCTCGCCACTCGGCCCCGTCTACATGGTCGCCGAGTCCCTCTTCCCAGCAACATGGATTCATCTAGCTCTAGTCTTTCCGGTGTCGAGACAGCTTTCGAGAGCCGGTCGAGTCACGTTAGTCGTGGCCTATGCCCTGAGCGCCACCCTCGCTGCATTCTGGATACGGGGATTCTATTCGGAACCGCCCGATTTCCGCGCTCTGTATATCCATCACGCCTACCTTGCCCTCGCGATCTGCTTTTTCCCCGCATCGATGATCTTTGCGTACTGGGAAGATCGCGAGCCAATGGCGCGACCACGCGTCAAGGCGACTCTCATCGGATTGGTCATCTCGACAATCCCCCCGCTGATCGTGTTTCTCCAAAACACCTCGCCGACCGGACAGACCCCATTGCAGTTCGGCTTGGTACTCTCCCCCATCTTCTACGCTTCCGTGGCCTATTCGATCGGTAATTACGATCTCTTCAACATCGACCGCCTGGTTCGCCGGAGCTTCGTCTACGGCGCACTCACGGTTACGGTACTCGGCGGCTATGCGGGTCTCTTGTGGCTCGCCACGAATTTCGCGCCAGGTTATCAAACCCGACTCAGCGTGGCATTCGTTATCCTCGTAGCGCTCGGCCTCGAGCCTCTCCGACGGGGCGTACAGCGTATCGTCGACAGAGCCTACTACCGCGACGAACTGGACTATCGCTCGACCATTCGCGACCTGAGCGAGCGGCTCGTCACCCTCCTCGATCTCACCGAAGTCGTCGATCACGTCACCGAGGTGCTCGCCCAAGCGATGCGTCTCGAATCGGCGTCGATTGCGATCGCGGGACCGGGCGACAGTGAGGCGACCATCTGGACGCGAAGCGGCGACGGGACTCTCAACAACCGCATCACCCCCTCGCCAGTCACACACCTCGCACGGGCGATCGCCGACACCTCCGAACGAGCAATCGATTTACAGCACCCCCGCCACCAAGGTCAGCCGTCGATCCACGACATGGTTCCACCAGCGCTACGAGACATCGACGCCCGCCTAGTGCTGTCACTACTGTCCGGCGCTGAACCCGTCGGGGTGCTCGCCTTGGGAGCAAAGCGGTCCGGGAAGGCTTTCTCTTCCGAAGACGTCGACCTCCTCCAAACACTCGCCAACCAGATTGCGATTGCAATTCAAAACGCGCGCTCGTACACCGCCCTGCAAGAGCTAACCCAAAAGCTCGACGACAAGGTCAGCCAACGAACCGAAGAGCTAAGCACTTCCAACGATAAACTGCAGGGGGCCTACGATGAGCTCAAGAACACTCAAGCGCAGCTCGTTCAATCCGAAAAGCTCGCTTCGTTGGGCGAGCTCGTCGCCGGCGTCGCCCATGAGCTGAACAACCCCGCCAGTTTCGTGCACGGGGCGATCGCCAATCTCGAAGACTACATGCACCGCCTTACCCGCGTCCTCGACGAATACGAGCAGGCGGCAAAGGACACCCCAAACCTCGGGCCACTCTTCGAAGAAATCAAGGATAAGATGCGGCTCGACTTTGTCCTGAAAGAGATGCCACGCCTGGTACAGATCTCGAGTGTCGGTACAGATAGAATCAAGCAGATCGTCGACGATCTGCGTTTGTTCGCACGCGCCGACCGCGGCGAAAGAACAATCGTCGGCGTCGCGGACGGACTGGACAACACAATCAGTCTGCTGGGACACCGCCTGCAAGCCGGCGTTATCGAGATCGAGAAGACCTATGCCAACTGCGAAGAGGTGCTCGCCAACCCCGGCCAGCTCAACCAAGTCTGGATGAACCTTCTCACCAACGCGATCGATGCACTCCAATCGACCCCGAATCCCAGAATCGCAGTCATCGTTACGCGCGGGGCCGACGAGACGCTGAGGGTCGAGATTCGCGACAACGGCTGCGGTATCGATACCGACACAATGCCGCGAGTTTTCGAACCCTTTTTCACAACCAAACCAATCGGCAAAGGCACCGGCCTCGGCCTGAGCATCGCCTACGGCGCGGTCAAGAGCCAGGGCGGAACCATTCACATCGAGAGCGACCCAGCAACCGGAACAAGAATTACCGTGAGCCTACCCCTCGCGGCAACCAGCGAGACGAGATCCCGTCTATCAGCTGGCCCTTAGAGGCCGGGTTGGCATACTCGCGCGAACAGACCCAAGGCGAAACCGGTCGGCCACACGAAAGTCAGCAGCCGACCGGCATTGATACCAAACTCATCCGCAACCAATGAGAGCATACCTGACGGCGCCAACCAGTTCGTCAATCGACACGGTACCGTCACCACTCGTATCGACCGCCCGACAGCTTTCAACCGACAATTGGCCCAACGCGATCCGAACAGCGACGACGAGCTCATTGATCGCGACACGCCCATCTTGGCCACAGTCGCCAGCACAAACTTCAACGACCGGCGTGGGAGTCGGCCGTATAACCTCACACACATCACGACCATCTGCCGCTCTGCTCAGCCTCGCTTTCCCCGCCACTCCCCCATCGCATGCATCGCCGATTCCGTCGTCATTGGTGTCAGCCTGCTTCGGATTGGCCACCGTAGGGCAGTTGTCGAATGCGTCCGGGATCTCGTCGAGATCCGAGTCCGTAGCCACAACCGTCAGCAAGTCATTGCGGCATCTAGACTTCGACGCTTCAGGACAGTCAGCTCGAGTTCGGCAGGTCCCCCGCAGTCTCTCACAAACATCGTTCGGCCCACAGACCTGGCCTGGCTCGCACGGACACTCTTGTCCTGTCTCTTCTACACAACGCCCCGCACTGGGGAAGAGAGATCCACTCCGACCAGCGAAAGACAAAGGACCAACGAGCTTTCGCGGGCTATCTACCTCCTGGCAGAAACACATGCCCGGGGTGTCGCACGTTTCGTCGCAGTCCGAGTTCGACCCGCAACTCACGGTACGAGAAACATGGCAATTCGGCGTGCCCTCACTATTCGGACGACAGTACGGTTCGCCAAGACCGTCTGAGGGTACGCCCGTACAATCATCGGGGACACAGACTGTTTGCCCGAGGATCGTAGAGCACCGTGGGAGACATTGCGTTCCCAGATCTTCAACGCAAACCCCAGGGGGCAAAAAACAAGCCCCATCCCCCGCCATACAGTCCTGATCTCCCGCGCACGGTTGTCGGCCAATACTACAAACGCCAACACTGACGGAACCGATCAACGACAGAGGCCCAGCCAAGACCCCACCGGCTACAACTTCGGAGTATCGCCGAAGTTCCGGGCCTGCCCTAGACTGGGACGCCAAAACACCCCGCCCTTCGTGGCGGGTGTTAAGTGTTTGCAAGATCAGGTCTCCCTGGTCGCCATCGCCGTTCAGATCACCTTGATCTGACTCGAGAGTCAGAAACGTAACGGTGTTGGCGGATACGCGATACGGAATGCGCGGGTCACAAAACTCGAAGCGACAAGGCGAAACCGCCTGCCCGGAGGTGACCGGATCTTCATTTTGTAAGTCGAACACCTGCAAGACCTCGTCGTCCATATCGCTGTCGCCATTTAGGTCCTGCGCTTGCGAAGCCTCGGACGTACGAAAAGCGATCAGAGTCGGAGCACATCGGACACCGGCACAGTCGTCTTCTGTCTCACAAGCCCCTCGATCCTCGTCCCAACACGCCTTCGGCCCGAGTACGAAGTCTTCGACCGCTTGCCGCCCCCCCATCACTCCAGTGATCGAGAGTTGTCTGTCTCGGACCAAGTCAAGCACACCGATTACGCGGTCAGCGATATCTCCATCGCCGTTGAGGCCATCGGGAGAATTCCCGTCAGCCATTTCGGGGGTGACGAAGACAATAATCCCACCAGCCGCCTGCACGGTATCCGCAACCAAGCTGCGATGAGACCAGGAACCTTCCTTCCGCACTGGATGCCAATGAATTACGTTGTCAGCGAGGTCCTGGTCGCCATTGAGATCAACGCCCTCGCCTTCCTCTGGAACCAGTGCTACCAGCCAGTCGGCAGACAGCGACAAAGCACTGCCGGAAATACCCAAATTCGCCGCGGCGCCGTCTGTAGCCAGATGGACAACCTGATCCGCGACGTCGTCGTCGCCGTTTAGCGAAGCACCTGCCCCAATGGCGGATTCGGGGACCAAGAACGCCACCGATCGATCGAATATTGAAACAGCGGTCGCCGGTCCTAGCGTCTCGACGCGGGCACTGGGAGCGCTCAAATCAAGTACCTGAAGGACCGAATCATTGAAGTCGCCATCGCTCGAAAGATCGCCGGGGCGATCGGAGGGATCACAGCCCCGCACGAACACCTGCAAGATCGAATCAGCCGAGCGAGGGCTTTCGAAGACTACCGACGCACCGTCAGCTGAGACCACAGCCGACCGATTTCGCTGCGCTTCATAATGGTCTCCGGAGGGCAGGACACTCGCCAAAGTCGTCATCTCAGTATGGCGATCGTGTATAAACAGGTCTTCGCCTGGATTGTCGTCGCTCGGGTCCAAGTTGCCAGCACCGCTACTAAAAACGATGTATCGGCCGTCATGCGAAATCGCCGGTGCCGTATTGTTCAGGAAGCCCGAAGAACCAATCCCGCCGCGATCCCCTTGCTCGCCGTCGGAGCTGACCGAAATACGGGTGGTGATACCTTCTCGGACGTCGCGCACAAAGTAGTCGTCCACTCCGTTCGTGTCGCCTGCAACAAGGTCCCCAGCATTGCTGGCGAAAGCGGCAAAACGACCGTGTTTCGAAAGAGCAGGCGTCGTGCTGATCGAGATCGACTGTGTTCCCTCCACAGTCCTGCTGACACTCTTGCTCGCAACGCCAGAGTCTTGAGGAACGCTATCGCCATCCGGATCTCGGTCGCGGACAAATGCTTCAACAGTTCCGCCGGGACGGCGATCCTCCCGAACAACAAACGCTCCATACGCCGCGACCAACCCATCTGGGGAAAGCGCAGGAAACTCCGCCAACGACGTCGGGAAGTTGTCGTTGGCATCGCGCTCGAGAAACTTCGACTCGGGCGCGGACATTTCACGAACGAAGACGTCGAACGAAGAGCGAAACACAACAGTGCGACCATCGTCTGAAAGACCAATCTCAGCCGCGATGTCTTTCCCAAGAGGAACATTGCCGAGAACGCTAGCCAAGACCGTTGCTACTGCACCCGGCTCATCAAATACTCCGTTCTCATCAGCATCGCGATCGTGGACGAAGATGTCAGAACCGCAAACGCCGTTGCAGGCTTGCTCACCGCAGTCCATATCGTCGGCGACCAGATTCGAAGCTGTGCTGTGAAAAGCTACGAAGCGTCCGTCTGAAGTGATAGCGACACCAGAAGCGAAGAGAAAGTCCGCAGGAGGGCCGCACTTGGCCAGTTCGCCAGCCGAACTGATGCTCACGATGGTATTGCTAACCCCTGCCCCACCCGGTTCGTCAAAAAAGCCGTTGCCATCCGCATCGCGGTCATGGACGAACAGCTGCCCCTCCCCGATATCGACACCGGGAACGAGATTCGTAGCGTCACTCCAAAAGGCCACGTACCGCCCATCGCCGGAAATCGCAGCCCGCCCGGCATCGCTGTTTGCCGGCTCTAGATTTGCGTTCGTGCTGACCAAAGTCGTGGCATTTCGACAGGCCGAGCGCTCGGTACTGCGAAAGAAGACGCGACCGTCTGAAATTGCAATGCTACGTCCGTCGATCATCGGAGCCGCATCAATTGGAAACGCACCGCCTGACAATTCGCCGTCGACTTCAAGGCGAAAAATCCGGAGAATCGAATCGAAGACATCGCCGTCGTCGTTGGCATCCTCGCCGTTCTCGGCAGGCTCAGACTGTAGAAATACGATCGTGTCTTTCTCTAAGGCAACGATAGGAGACCGAAACGGCGGCTCGGATCGATGCACGATCGCTATCCCGTCTTCCCCTCCAGTCCCAATCGACTTGCCCTCGCCGGTTTCGCGATCAAACACGAGAAGAACATCGTCATTGGAGTCGTCGTCGGCGTTGACGTGCACACCTTCGACTCCTTCGTCGACAACGAACGCCAATAGCTCTTCTGTCTGCAGCAGTCCCGCAAGGGACACCGGGCTCTCAGCCGTCATCTGAAAGGAAACGCAGGTGCCGCCGTCGGCACACGGCTCATCGTCTGCGCAACGAAGCCCCACAGAGTCGACATCCTGACAGAAGCCTCGACTCAGGCAAATTTCTCCGGCCTGCGCATTACCGTTGCACCTATTAGTTCCGGCGAAACGCGACAGCACAATCGGGCCGACATCGGACAAATAGCGCGAACGGAAGTCAAACAACGATGGGCCGCAAGTGCCGCCCGGACATTCGCGGTCCGATTCGCAACCTGCACCGTCATTCGCTCCCGACTCGCAGGAACTGCCTCCACATGTGCCGCTAGCGCATTCGTCGGAAGTGGAACAAAGCCGGTCCGGCGCATCACAACAGCGCCCCGAATCAACCAGGCGGCGCAAGATTCGCAAAACCGTAAAAGGAGCATCGACAGCACCAAAGAAGATCGAAGCCCCCTCGTCCGGGGCCTTCTGCGGATCGAATAGCGGCGGCAGTCGCCCGCCTTCAGGCGCGAAAGACTCGAGAAAGTCCTCGCCTGGAACCTCGATCGGATCTCCTCGATTCGGAAAAGCTGGGATCAAAGTGCGGCCGCGTACCAAACGGCTAAACCGAAGCCGGGCATCCGGAAGCACGCCGGACCAATCCATCGGAAGCAACAAGTTCCCGTCGGAGTCGGTCGTCATTCTCAGATCCGCGTCGCTTGATGTCGCACAGGGCGAGCCAAGACAAAGTGCCTGGAAATTGTTCGCAGGCGGCAGCGCCGTAAAGTGGCCGAACGTTGGGTGTGAAAACTGGGCACAGGACTCATCGGGAATCTGGAACAGATCGTCGATGCACGCCAAGGATCCAGTTTCGTCCACACACCGTGTTGTGGCCAAGGAACAGGCCCAGCCGGCGGACGCACGCGACACCACAATCTGAGCCGGTCCCGCAAGGGTTAGATCATCGTCGAAATCGAGGAGCAGATCATCGGTATCGGGAAAGCGAAAACTCAACCGCCGCGCTTCTACCAACACATCGGGGTCAAGGATGGGGGTCATCGGCTGATCCACATTGATGGGAGTAGCGAACTTGACCGGGAGACACTTCGAAGGCCGGCCCGCGAGTCCGTTACAACTTTGCAGATCCGAGTTGACATCACGGCAATCGCTCGCCAGGACAAAGGCACTCACACTTCCGCTGGGCGGCCGGAAAAGCACGGAGATGACGAGATCCTCCACGACCCCTTCGAAGCCTTCCATGACGAAGTTCTGAGGATCGCCGTTGCCGTCCCGATCGCACAACTCACTGAGCCGGATTTCAACTCTTTCACCGGGACTCGCAAAGGGTCGATCCAAGGTGCCGATCGCACCGCGATAGGCTTGCGACGGTCCGGGGATCACGTTGCAGGCCGCATCCAGCGCGCGCACACCGCCGAGTGCACAAAGGACAACGACAAGAAAAAAACGAGTCGAACCCGAGAGAGCTTTCACGCCACCCCTCCTAAGACTTTCGACCTCCGCGGCAAGCGCCGCGAAAGCCACGAAACATCGCTCTGCTCAAAAAGCAACCCTCAACAGCAAAGCCGGGACGATCGAGACGGAAATCAACCCAATGACGCGCTCTTGCGCAGTAGAACGTCACCCGGTGGATCTGTCTACCAGCCCTGGGGGACCGCGGCTGGCAGACAGATTCGGCGGGGAACCCGACCGGAGCAAGTCCGGTCGAACCGGGCGAAACCTCACATTCTAGAAGGGTGGATCCGGGGCGATGTCTAGGTCGGCGACTGTGTCGTTATCGTCGCCGCCGAGCACCACCGAGGAGTTATGCGCTGCGCCATTGCTCTGTCCGCCACAGACAGCCGATTGCCCTCCACTTGCAACGTTCGCAGATCCGCCACCGACCCACGCATCGAGCCCATCGGCATGGTTCACAAGCCCTCCGGAAACGGCAGACGTGTCTCCATTCGCTTCGTTGCCCAGTCCGCCGCCCACCGAGGAAGCATAGCCGTGAGCCATATTCTGCCAGCCACCGCTAACCACCGCCGTAAACCCAGAGGTCGTGTTGCCTTGTCCGCCCGCGATGGAAGACGAAATACCGCTAGCCGAGTTACTGAGCCCGCCAGCCACGGCGGCGTACTCACCGCTCGCCACATTTCCTCCAATCGCCCCGGCCGCCCCGCCGCCTGAAACTACGGAAAAATCGCCGCTGGCCAGGTTGCTACCGCCACCGAGCACAACCGCCGCACGCCCGCTCGCGAAATTGTCTTGACCACCAACGACAGACGCCGCCGGGGCATCCGCTGTGTTGTTAATGCCACCACCAATCGATGTAATATTGTCGTCGGCCAAGCCGCTCCAGCCACCGCTAATCGAAGCGAACAAACCGTTGGCGATATTGAAGGCACCACCACTGACCGCCCCATACTGCCCGCCAACCACATTGCCCAGACCTGCGGTAGCGGAGGCATTCGGCGCCGTTAGATTGTTGCCGAGCCCAGCCAACAAGCCTCCGTAGCTGCCGTAGCCATGCCGCTCTCCAATGATCACATTGTGCGAGCCCGAGCGATCGCCAAATACACCACTCTCGTTGTAGCCGATAATCAGGTTGCCGAGGCCGTTGACCGCTCCCGCCGTATCCCCGCTGCCGTCGCGAAGATGAACGTTACAGCCTTCGATGATCAAGTCGCTACCGACGATGTTCATCGTACACACGGCGAACCCAAGCGTTGGCCAAACGGCCAACGACGCCACGGCCCCAAAGAAAAGTCGCTTCGCTTTCATCACTATCTCCCTCCGTTGAAAGAATTTACTTCCTCAACAACGCAAGCGCAGTGCCAACCGCGAAACGAAAGCACCCAGCTCAATCGACGAGATAGAGCGGGAAGTCACCTTCCCGCTCTACATAGGGATTGAGAAGATCCGCGTGCCACCGGCGCGGGATTCGCAGAGATTGCGAACGGCCTCGTGCCTTAGAAGGGTGGATCGGGAGCGATATCCCCGGGTCCGCTAGTCGAATTGCTCGTGCCACCAAGGAGCACCGAATATTCGTTGTTCACGCCGGTGTCGTTTTCCATTCCACCCAACGCCACCGAATGCGGACTCAAGAAACCTGTAGAGTTCTGCTGGCCACCAACGGTCACCGCGAATGCTCCAGCAGCGAGATTCAGCTCTCCTCCGACGACCGCGCCATGGCTACCGACGGTGATTGTGCTGTCCTTCCCGCCGAGGATCGCCCCAACATCGCTCTCGATGATGTGGCTTTCCCCACCCGCGATCGACGACCAGCTTCCGAGAATCAAGTTGCTCTTCCCTCCGCTAATCGAAGAATTCCGGCCGTTGCGTACCTCATTCGACTCACCACCGCCGATCCACGAGCCCTCGGCCGAGGCGATATTGCGAAGCCCACCGGAAATCACGGCGCCTGTCCCGTTAGCGTGGTTGTTCCTGCCACCACCAATCGACGCAACACTCCCGCCGACGCTGTTGTCTGAGCCACCGCTAACCGAGGTATAGCCGCCCCCGGCCGAGTTGTCGCGCCCACCACTGATGGAAGCGGCAATCCCGGAAGCCAGGTTCCCCGCCCCCCCGCTCACGGAAGAAGTGCCCAACCCCGGAAGAAAATCCGCCGCAGTATTGGACGTCCCTCCACTAACCGAGCACGAGTCACCCGTAGCTTGATTGGATCGTCCTCCGCTAACCGACGCGGCAGACCCGCTCGCCGTGTTGTCCTGGCCGCCGCTGACAACCGCACCCGGCGCAGAAGCCAGATTGCGAAACCCGCCGGTAACCGAGGAGACATCCCCTTGCGCTGCGCTGCTGAAGCCCCCACTGACAGAGGCTGCGACACCTTCCGCAACGTTGAACCAGCCTCCGCCGATGGCGCCAAAACTGCCCGTAACCGAGTTCGCCAGCCCGCCACAAACAGACCCACTCGGCGCAGAGATGCTGTTTGCAAACCCAGCAACGAGGCCCCCGTAACTACTGTAGCTGTGCCCTTGGCCGACGACCAGATTATGCGAGCCCGATCGACCGCCTCCGGCTCCAGGCTCATCGTACCCGATGATCAAGTTGCCGAGCCCATTCACAGCCCCGTTCGTATCACCCGATCCATCGCGGATGCGCACGTTACAACCATCGATCATCAAGTCGTCGCCGACGATGTTCATTGTGCACACCGCCAACCCCACCGATGGCAGCAAGTCCATCCACACCGCTAGTCCAACACCGAGCCCAATCGTCTTCATTTCTCTCTCCTCCGTTGAGTGAATTCGCAAACTCAACTACGCAAGCGCAGTGCCAGCCGGGAGCACGACGTCAAGCACATCGCGTTTCGGTGAGAGCCGAGAAGACAGCTTCCCAGTGACAGCCGCCACTGGGAAGCTCGAAGCGTTTCGCGAAACTCAGACCCAACCAACGGGCCGTCGTTCGCACTATCTGGTGCACCCTCCCAAGGCGTTATTGACAGCAGCAATCAGCTCGGCGATCGACACGTCAAGGCTGCCGTCGACATCAAAGCTCTGACACCGAGTCACTTCCGCGAGGCCGAGGGCAATTCGCACACCCACGATCAGCTCACTGATCGCAACCATCCCGTCCCCATCGCAGTCGCCTGCACAAACCGGCTCGGGTGTTGGACGATCGGTAGAGGGAGGCGTCCCACGAACGGTCGGAGTCGCCGTGCCTGTCGCGGAAGGCGCCGGGAGTACCGTGTCAGTGGGCGCCGGTGTTGCCGTCTCGGTGGAAGTCGGGGTTGCCGACACGGTCGGGGTGACAGTCGGCGCTTCCAAGTCCGGACACTGATTGCCCGCAAAATCTCGAGGGCCGGCGCTTTGACCAAAACGATAGGCCCCCAGCTGCGCCGCCGATCCCCGACATGCGTCGCCGACACCCAGACTCCCTCGCTGATTCGGGTTCGGTACGAACGGACAATTGTCGAACGCGTCCGGAATCTCGTCGCCATCCGTGTCGGGAACTACGACGGTCACTAGGCTCGACGCACAAATCGCGCTCGGCAGCGACAGGCAATCCTGGTCTGACCGACACGTGGCGGCGGGCAAACCGCACACCCCATCCGGCCGACAAACCTCGCCATCACCACACGGACATTCCCGGCCCAGACTTTGGAGGCATCGACCGGCCGGGCTAGCAAACACCGACTCTCCTCCGGACCCGGTGAGCGGGCCAACCAACGTGACGCTCACACTTGGATCAGCAGTACAAATGCAGTCCCCTGCCCCAACGCACCCTGGATGTCCGCGGCAGTCTTGCGAAGTGGCACACAGCGAGGAGCGGCCAGACTCGGAATCGGCCAATAGTTCATGGCAAGAGGGAGAAGCACCGGGAAGTTCACCGCAGACCTCGCCCTCACCGCACGAACGAGGTGTCCCAGACCCATCCCGATTCAAGTCGCACACCGCGCCCCGATCAACGGCGCAGCGGCCCGGAGGTACAGTGCACTGACCACTGGTACAGTCCTCGCTTGAAGTACAAGTAGTGCCGGACTCTAAACAAACTCCTGTTCTGACAACTCCGATGGTCGAAACGGAGCGGGCAATGATACCGTCGCCGTCGTTCAACGTGCGCAGAGGTGACGCCGTCGCTCCGGCTCTAGAACCCGCCGCTTGCGAGGGCTCAAAGCGCACGTTCAGTGTCTGTATCACCAGATCATTGTGGGGTGGTCCATCACCGGTAAGATCCTCATTCTGGTCAGATTCCAGAGTGAGAAACGTGACTGTGTCGCGCCCGACTCGATACGGGACTCGCGGATCACATGCCTCAAAGCGGCAAGGTACGATGGCCTGGCCACTTGGGACAACCTGGCGGGCCTCAAGGTCATACACGTACAGGACGTCGTCCTCGACGTCTCCGTCATCGTTTAGAGGCTTTCCGCCCTGAGAGGCCTCGCTGACTCGATAAGCGAGCAAGGTGGGTGCACAACGATCTTCGTCTCCGCAGTCAGCCTCGGAAGCGCAGGGGCAGCCCGTCGCCCAACAGAACTTTGGACCGAAGACGAAATCCTCGACTGCGAATCCCCCGCCAATGCTCAAGGGGGCATCGCGTTCCGCGTCATAGAGCTGCAGAACCCGATCCTCGACGTCATCGTCCCCATTCAGGTCTTCAGAGCTGGTCTCGGACCGCTCTTCGGCGATGAACGCAACGAACGGCCCCGACGCTTCAATCACGTCGGCTCTCATTTCGACATTGACCCACGACTCCGGCGCAAGCATCGCCTCGACACCGTGAACACGAACAAAACCATCGCCATCGATCACAGCGATCCACTCAGAAGACATGGATACGTCGGTCGCGATCAATTCCAAACTGACGTCCTCGCCGCCGACAAATCGATGCACCACACCACCATTGAAACTCCCGGTTGCCTCCAAATTCGCCACCGACCCAGCAGGTCCTTCGGGAACCAGATAGCTCGCTCCGCCATTCGCCACCGACACAATCCCAGCAGGACCCAGGATCCGAGTCTCATGGTTACCCGTATCCACTACGTAGAGAACCGTGTCGTTGAAGTCTCCATCCCCCGAATGGTCTACATCACTGCCCTGGATCTGATCACAGCCATGCACAAACACCTGAACAGACTCGTCGCCGTCCGGGCCTAAAACCGCCTGCACTTTAGATTCGAAGACGACAAAATCGCCATCTGCGGAAATCGTCGGAGTAATATGATCAGTCGATCCCAGCACATCGGCGAACGAAAAAGAGCTGGTCTTGCTAACGAGGGCTGTCATGCCGGTCAACGAATCGTGAATGAACACACCGCCGACGCCTGGGGAATCAGACGGCAGCAAGGCCGTTGAATTGGTCTCGAAGACTACGAATCGACCATCAGCAGAAATCGACGGCCGATCACTCAATCCGCTCGCTTGCTCACCGCCGGAACCAACAGACACACGGCGCGTTACGCCCTCCCCCCGATCTCGAACGAAAACGTCGAAGTCGTTGTTCGTGTCCCCGGCAACGTGCAAAGACCCGTGATCTGCGAACGCAACAAATCGCCCATCGCGAGATAGGACGGGAAAGATCCCGCCCGTCGGAACCCGCCGGCCTGACGGGTCAAGCGTTAATCTCTCGTTGGCAGCCGTCCGATCATTGAACTCACCGTCGCCATCCGGGTCCCTTTCACGCACATAGAGGGCAAGCCCATTACCAGAGTTTGGACCGCTAGTATCGTTGGGGGTCATGAGCTCATCAACAGCCTGAAACACCGCCACCTTCCCGTCTGCCGAGAGTGCGGGTGGGCGAACCGCGGATCTTGTCACCTCGAAGTTCTGGTCCCGGTTGAGGATCTCACTCGCATCGACATCGTAGTTCCAAACACGCGCATTTTTGAGCGTGCCAAACGCTACAGACCGACCATCGCTCGAAACAAACGAAAGCCCATCAGACACGCGGGTACTACCAAATTGCTCTCCGTTTTCATCGACGCTGACCAGCTCCGTATAGACAGAGTCGGGCTCGTCGAATATTCCATCGCCGTCAAAATCTCGGTCATGAAGAAAGACGTCCCAGCCACACGCGCCCTCACGCGTGTCCCAGTCGACAGAGCACTCGTTCCGGCAGTCCTCGTCAAGACAGAGAGCTACACACTTTTCGAAAACTTGACAAGAATTCTCCGCACAGTTGACATCGCCGACAGCGAGATTCGAAGCGAGGCTTTGAAAGACAACGAACCTCCCGGTTTCGGAGAGCACCGGATCCACACTGAAACAGTTTGCTGGCTCGCGATTCAACCCTCGATTGATCAAGATATTCGCTACATCGCCTGCTTCATCAAAAGTACCATCGCCGCCAACGTCACGATCACGGACGAAAACACCGCCCCAAAAAGGCGTCTCAACGTCAGCCGCAATCGCCTCGCTGAGCGAAACGAACGCAACATATCTCCCGTTCGCCGAAATCGAAGGAAGCCCCGCACCCCCGGTGGGATTGAGATCCGGGTCAGTGCTCACGATATGCACGTCGTCGCTCCGACATGCCGCCCGTTCGCTCGTGCGTACGAAAACCCGCCCCTCCGATACCACGACGCTTCTGCCGTCTACGATTGGAGCAGCATCGACAGCGATAGACTTCGAGAGGTCCACCGAATTTCCCCCGATCTCGTAAACACGAAGAATCGAGTCAAACTCATCGCCGTCCTGGTTCTTGTCCCTATTCCCTGGTGCCCCCTGAGCAGGTTCGGATTCGAGAATCGCGAGAACACCTCCGTCAGTTGCAAGTGCCGGCAAACGAAATGGCCCCTGGGAGACACGCACCACCGCACGACCGCTTTCAGCCTCCTCGCCCAATGCCTGCACCTCCCCCGTGCTGCGGTCGAATAGGAGAACAACATCATCGTCGGCGTCCTCATCACCGTTCACATCGCGACCGTCAACTCCCTCATCCAGCACAACAACCAAGGCTTCGTCACTCAGTGTCAGCCCATCAATCGCGACCGGAAACCCCGCTGTCATCTGGAAGCCAACACAACGACTCCCCGCGCACTGGGCGTCACTGGTGCAAGGGGCCCCCGAGGCCACACCGGCCTGACAGATACCCTGCTCGAGTCCTGCCGATCCTGAGGTCGCCAGGTCGCCAGTGTCCTGTTCGAGCAACCGCCGGACCAGAATCGGCCCAAACCCCAAGTGATAACGCGAGGCGAAGTCAAATATTGGGTCGCACTCGTCGCCAGCACACCCTGGAGCGCGACGCAGGATGCGGAGCACGGTGCGCGCCGCGTCGACAGTGCCGAAGACGATCGATGCGTCCGACACGCTGCCGTCGGTCCGAGGGTCGAAAACGGGCGGGAGTAGAGACCCTTCTGGCGACAAGGACTGCAGGAAGTCATTGCTGGGGATTCGGATCGGCGCTGGGTCATCGGGAAACGCCGGGATCGCCAACGCCCCACTCAGGAGACGCCCGGCCCGTAACAATGGCGACGGCAATACGCCACTCCAGTCCATCGACAATAGGAGATTCCCTTCAGCGTCGGTTGTCATACGAAGCTGCGAGGCCCCGGGGGCGCAGGGCGGAACAGGATCAAAGCAAAGAGCCTGGAAGTTATTTTCGGGCGGGAGCGCAGTGAAGGATCCAAAGAGCTCGTGTGGCGAGTCGTCGCAGCTACCATTCGCGGCAAACAGCGAATCGATACACGCCAATCCCTGCGGCGCGGCGGTACAGTCAGCCGTCGCCGCGGCACAAGGCAAAGGACTATTGGCAAGACTGACCACAATGCGTGCTGGACCTGCCAGAGTGAGATCGTCAGTGTCGGTACCCACCAGCTCATCCGTATCTGGGAAGACAAACCGAAGCTTCTTGTCGCCCTCAAGGCTGATCGACGGCACTGCCGCTCCCGGGTCAATCTCGACGCACGAAGTCCCACCAGTCAGGGCCATACACTGCGCGAGCTGCGGTCGGAGGGAGCTGCAATCGGTAGCCAACGTAACCGCACTAGGCGGCCCACCTGGCGGGATAAAGAAGACCGTAACAACAAGATCTTCGACCAGATCCCCAAAGGTCGGCACATCCCCATCACACAATGGGCTCAACGTGACTTCGACAACATCGCCAGGGCCAGCGTGCGGACGATCCAGGCTCCCGACTGAGCCGCGGAGATTCTTCGACACACCCGGAATCACGTTACACGCCGCACCCGCATCCCGAGGCGCCATCAACAACACAGTCACGATCAGCAACGGAACGAAACAGCGGTACGAGTCGAGATCGGTACGATTCGTGACGAGACTTGCAGCAAACTGAAACATTCCCACCCCCGTCGTGCGTCTAGTCTAACAGATAGTACTCGTTCTCTACTGAGCAATTCCCGCGCCACCCCGAAGACCCGCTTAGCACTAAAGCTCACTTCGACCGGAGTGGGCAAACGTCTTCTCACTCGATCCGCCGACGAGCAGATTGCTACCCGGTGCCATCCGCCCGGCATCGCCCAGGCCGAGCTGAGTGAGGGCGGCACGAAACTTGACCTCCCTCCAAGCCATGACTCGACACAGCTTCGGTTCGATCGAAAAGGCTTACGAAACGATCGGCCCCCGAGAGCTCAATCAGGGAAGGGAACGCTCGGCGAGCGGCCCAAGGAGAGGAGCACCAATGACAAATCTTGTTCAAGGACTCGTAAACGATCAGCGATCACGGATAGCCAAAATCGAACATGCCTCGGCGCCGAGGCATCGGACCAACCGGGCCAGCCGGTACGTCCTAGCCGCGTACGCCGCCCTCGCGATCGGCTTGGCTGGCACTTCCATCGCCTACGCCGAGTGCACAACTCGGATCGAAGGCAACAACTTCATCATTGAGGGGTGCAACGTTCACGTCCGGGATGGCAGCGGCGGTACCGACTGCGACACTTTGGCCGGCTGCAGCGGTCTCGGCAACATCGTACTCGGCTACAATGAAGACACCGGGGACCCAAGCCCCAGAGGCGGCCAGCACAACTTGGTGGTCGGCCCTGACCACAGCTACACGAGCTCGGGAGGCTTGGTTGCCGGCCGGTCGAACACTGTGAGTGGTGCAAACTCTTCGGTGTTTGGCGGCGGCGGGAATGTCGCTAGCGGCCTTGCTTCGTCGATCACTGGGGGAGGACTAAACATCGCAAACGGCTGGGCCGTCACTGTCGGCGGCGGAATCAGGAATAAAGCCACCGGACCGTTCTCGACAGTTGCCGGCGGGTCCGACAATTGGACCCCCGGTCTCTTCAGCTCGGCCACGGGAGGCTTCGGAAACACAGCAGCCGGAGACCGGTCAGCAGTCACAGGCGGGTCCGAAAACACCGCGTCAGGATTCGCTTCAAGTGTCGTCGCTGGAATCGACAACGCAGCCACCGGAGCTGGTGCTTCGGTGGTCGGCGGTCGGACGAACATCGCTAGCGGCAACGGCAGCACGGTCTCGGGCGGCGAGAACAACACCGCGCAGGGCATCTCTTCCTCTGTGTCCGGTGGTGGCGACTCAGATCCAGCCAACGGGAACATAGCGTCTGGCGACTATGCGTCGGTATCCGGCGGAGGAAAGAACCAAGCAAGCGGCCCGTACGCTGCCGTCAGCGGCGGCGCAAACAACAATGCTAGCGCGGAACTGTCGAGCATCAACGGCGGCGCCGGCAACATCGCGAGCGGACAGTCCGCGACGGTCAGCGGTGGCGTTTCGAACGAGGCGTCGGGTTTGGAGTCGGTCATCAGCGGCGGCGTCCAGAATACGGCCGACGACATCGGTTCGACAGTAAGCGGCGGCGATCAACTGACGACGACGAGCCTCTTCGATCATCAGCCAGCTTGCAGCTGCGGGCCTTGATTCGGGCTCCGTCCACACTCCGAAGCACTGTCTTGCAGCCGTCGAGCCCATTCCGTGGCCAGCAAGTTCAGTACACATCGCGCACCTATCGGGAGGAAGACAATGAAACAGCGAACAAAACACGTCCGCAAACCCGCGACCTCAAAATCGATGGTGATCATCGTATCGGTCGCACTCTCGTTGTCGCTACACGTCGCGACGGCCGACGCAGCTGTCTGTAACGCTGCGGATCTCTGCAGCCCAGGTCTGACCCTCTGCACGATCAACGGCACACACGAAATCGGCGACTTCTGCGAGCTCGATTTTCGCGGTCTGGCCGTTGCCAAGGTCGTACTGAACGGAACGCTGCAATCCGAAATCCCTGGTGGAGGTTTCGACATTCTCTCCAACGAGTTCACCCTGAACGGGACGATCGCTGCATCTGGATCGATCGACGACACCGGCGGATCTATTTGGATCAACGCCGCGGGCGATTTCATACTCGCCAGCGGAAGGATCAATGTCTCCGGCCCGTCAGGCGCCGGAGACATTGACATCACCGCGACCGGGTCTGTCGACCTCCTGTCCGGCAGCGGCGCTGGGTTGCGCGCCGAGGGAACTACGCGAGAGGCTGACGGCGGAGCCGTCGCGATTGATGCCACGGGCCCCCTGCGCATTCATCGCAAGATCGCTACCTCCGGCGGCAACGACTCGAGCGGCGGCGACATCAATCTCCGCGGCGCCACGATTGATATCGACGCTGAGCTCGATGTCCGCGCAAACTCCTCCGGATTGATCGAAGTGCTGGCAACTGGCGACCTGGAGATCGGCCCTAGCGGTCGCCTGCTGACGAAGGCCGTGCCCTTCGAGGACTCGGCGTCGTCCGCCGGAGATGTCGACCTCTTCTCTTTCGAAGGTAGCATCCTCATCGACGGACAGATCGATGTCGACGGCGCCGCCGACACCGACGGCGCCGTCGTTTACCTCGACGCCGAGACCGACCTCACAGTGAACGGCGAGATTTTCGCAAGAGGAGGCAGCCTCTCAGCGAGTGGCGGTAGTATCGAAGCCTTCGCTAAGGGCGATCTGTCACTCTCCGGAAAGCTGTCGGTCGACGGCAACGGCGGCGAGAACGACGCCGGAGCCATCTCGATCGATGTCGACGGAGTTGCGCAAGTCACGGGTGAAGTGTCGGCAAACGGCGGTGCTCTATTCGGAAGCGGCGGATACATCGACATCTTCGCAGACCAACTAAGCGTTCAGTCGCCAAGTAGTCTCCAAGTCAACGGTGGCGGCGGCGGCGGCTCTATCTTCGCAGAATCCCGCGCCGGCGACGCGATAGTCGGCGGTACTATGAAAGCAAACGGAACGGGAGGTAGCTTTGCCGGCGACATCGAGGTCCAAGCTCGCTGCCTGGTCGAAATCGGCGGAACTGTAGAGGCCAAAGGAGAACCCGACGGTGCGATAACCCTCCAAGGCGAACAGATCTCAATTCTCTCCAACGCCAAGTTGATGGCAGCCTGCGGTCCCGCCGCTGACTGTATCCTCTTCCGAATCCGCCAAGTTTCTCCGACGAATCCAGACGTTCATCCACAGGCCATGGTCGATCCTCCTCCAACCGTCCAAGAGATCCCCACGCTTCCAGCCTGTATCCCGCCAACACCGACACCAACCAGCACGCCGACAGCGACGCCCACCGCGACGCCGACCGCGACCGCAACCCCGACGGCGACAGAATTACCCAGCGCAACCGCGACACCGACCCTAAGCACTCTGTGCGATACGGAGCCTAGGGACGATTGCGCCGAAGCGACGAGATCGTCCCTGTTGATAAGGACGGACGCCGATCCAGAGCGCCAGAAGCTCATTTGGAAATGGTTGGGCGACGACCCCAACGGTTCTTTTTCGTTCGGCGCTCCCGACTCCATGACGCGGTACCAATTCTGTGTGTACGAACAAATCGACCTCTTCGCGGCGCTTGAAATACCTCCCGCAACGACTTGCGGAACGAAACCGTGCTGGAAGCGCCTCGGGCCTACCTCCGAGCCACGGGGCTTTCGCTACAAAGATACCGATCTATCTTCAGACGGAATTCGCGTCCTACTCCTCAAAGCCAGCCAGGCAGGGACAACGAAAGCAAAGGTCCTAGCAAAGGACGAAAACCTTCCATTCCCGTCTGCACTGGCGCTGGCACCTGAGGTCACGGTACAACTCGTCAACGATCTGGCCGCTAGTCCCTGCTGGTCGACGACGTATCAAGAAGAAGATGTGGTTCGGAACGACGACTCGCAGTTCAAAGCAAAACGTTGATGCGCGCGGCGGAACCGCCACTGGAGCACAGGCCATCTGCCTCCTGGTCGGTTCCGTCGTTGCCTATTCGACGACATTCGCACCCTGGAACGCTTCCGCACTGTCATGGATCGCCCTGACTCCCCTATTCTGGATCCTACAAAGCCAGACACCGGCCCAAGGCGCTCTCATTGGCCTGGCCTGGGGGACGGGCGCCATTTGGGGTGTCGGCTACTGGGTCCCTTCAGCCCTCGCGCATTACTACCAGCAGCCTCTGTGGTTCGGTTACCTGTTCGCCATCGGCGCGTCGCTTATCTTCGCGGGATCTTACACCGCTGGGTTCGCCGCCTGCGCGGCGTACGTCAGCTCGAAGCGATCGGGTTTGGCTAGAATCTTGACGGTCACTTGCCTGTGGGTCGCATGGGAACTAGCGCGAGCGCGTCTACTGACCGGCGACCCCTGGCTGCTCAGCGGATACGGCATCCTCACCTACAATCATCTGGCACAGACCGCAGACATCGGCGGTGTTTACATGCTTTCGTTCCTAATCGCACTGGTCAACGCAACCATGGCCGAGGTGATCGCGACCCGACCACTACAAAGAATTGTACCGCTTGCATTGATGACCGCCTGCATTCTGGTCGTCGCCAATGGTTACGGCTCTTTTCGGCTTCATCAACCTTTCCCATCTGAACCCGAGCTTGCCATCGCGGTCGTCCAGGGAAACAACGACGTCGGTTCCCAGTGGGAGTCCAAACATTACGGCCAAGGCTTGCGCACCTATCTTCAGCTCAGCACTGACGCTGCCGACAGCAAGCCCCGCTTGCTCGTATGGCCTGAAAACGCGGTCACATTCTTTCTTGCGCACGAACCGACTTATCGATCGATAATCGGCAGAACCCTAAGTAGTCTCAACGCGGACCTGATCATCGGGACACCACACTTCGAATCGGAAGATCCCGCACGACCGATCTATTTCAATTCAGCTTTCTACCTCTCAAAGAACGGCGAGATTCGCGACCGCTACGACAAAGTGCACCTGTTGCCCTTCGCAGAATATTTCCCACTCCACGCGATCGGGCTGTTGCGAAGAAACTTCGCGCGCGTCCGGTCGTTCGAAGAGGGGCGGGAGACCCGTCCCCTCGATACACAGTTCGGCCCAATCGCCACCTTGATCTGTTTCGAGGGCATCTTTCCTGAACTCGCACGCAGTCAGATGAACCAGGGAGCTTCCCTCCTTGTCAACCTATCAAACGACGCTTGGCTCGGCTCCACCATCGGTGCCGAACAGCACCTCTCGATGGTCGCTCTACGCGCCATCGAGAACCGTACATGGGTCATACGCGCAACGACGACCGGCATCTCAGCGATCGTCGCCCCCGACGGACGCGTGGTGGCCCGAACAAACTCCCTCGAGAAAGCCTTGCTCCAGAAAACGGTAATCCCGATGCAGATTTCGACTTTCTACAAACGGTGGGGCGATCTGTTCGCTTACGCGTGCTTGACATTCGCCGTCATCGGCACGGCAACTCGCCGCCACTGAACTCGGGCTGTGATCTGGGGAAGCGATAGCGCATTCCGACACCATCTCGGGTACAACTGCCATGTCCAAAGCTACCGACAAGCCTGTATTGAAAACGAAGCGAGAAATTGTAGGCTCCTGAATGTCTCTGGGCCCGACGCGACTTTTCGCCGAAAACTGCCCAGCACTCTTTAAGGAGCGGTTCTCATGCGCAGCGCCAAAGACTTCTTCAAACCCCTAGCGATCGGTGCCCCGGAGCCACTTCGCGAAGTTCCGTTCCGGCCTTCGCGCATGATCCATTTTTTCGATCCGAGCAATCCGAAGATGGCGGCGAAGGTGCCGGACATCGCGAAACGCTGCGATGTCGTCCTCGGCAATCTCGAGGATGCTGTCGCCGCCGACCGCAAGATTGCCGCGCGCGAGGGGCTGGTCAAGATCGGCCGCGACACCGATTTCGGCAATGCGCAGCTGTGGACACGCATCAACAGCTTGGACTCACCTTGGGCGCTGGACGATCTCACCCAACTCATCTCTGAAATTGGCGACAAGTTGGACGTGATCATGATCCCCAAAGTCGAAGGCGATTGGGACATTCACTACGCCGACCGCCTGGTCGCCCAACTCGAGGCCCGTGCCGGACTCAAGAAGCCTCTGCTCTTCCATGCAATTCTCGAAACGGCCACCGGCGTCAGCAACGTCGAAGAGATTTGTGGCGCTAGCCCGCGCATGCAAGGGCTCTCGCTCGGACCGGCTGACCTCGCCGCGTCGCGGCGAATGAAAACGACACGGGTCGGCGGCGGGCACCCAGGATATATCGTCCGCACCGATCCCGACCCGGCCAACGAAGACGCGCCCCGCCCTACCGCGCAACAAGATCTTTGGCACTACACCTTGGCGCGCATGGTCGACGCCTGTAACGCACACGGCATCCTGCCGTACTACGGACCGTTCGGCGACATCAAAGACACCCTCGCTTGCGAGGACCAGTTCCGAAACGCCTTCCTCCTGGGATGTGTCGGGGCGTGGAGTTTGCACCCGGTTCAGATCGACATCGCCAAGAAAGTCTTCTCTCCCCCCGCCGAGGAAGTGCTGTGGGCCAAGCGGGTCATCGCCGAGATGGGTGACGGCACCGGCGCCGTCATGATCGACGGCAAGATGCAGGACGACGCCACGTTCAAGCAGTGCGTCGTCATGGTCGACCTGGCCGAAAAGCTCGCCGCCAACGACGACGATCTCAAGAAGGCTTACGAACTCTAGTCGTCGCTCATCTCTGGGCGCCGGCGGCCACGTAGGCGACCGTGTGCCCATCATCGCGGAGACTCGCAAAGACATCTTCGAGTCGGTCCCCGCCGCCGCTCAGGTATGTGTCGTAGAACGCAATCATCACCTCTGCGGCGACGTCGAGCAACGGATCCGGTTGCTCTAAGAAGCGTTCGATCATGTTGACGTGATTGCCGCCAACCATCTCGATGAGGATCTTGGGAGCCTCGAGTGCCGCGTGAAAATCGCGCGAAGCTTGTGGTGGGATTGGGAAATCGACGTCGCCCTGGAAGGTCAATGTCGGTGGACCAGCCGCGCCGAACGGTTCGCCAAAAAATGGAGCGACGGCGGTCGCGGCGGGCTCGACGAACACTGTGGCCGCGATCCGGGAATCGGCACAACAAGGCGATCGGGTTGCCGCGATCACAGTCGTTCCGCCGAGAGAGTGCCCCATGGCACCGACACCGCGGTCGTCGACGCGCTGATACAATGGATCGCCCGGATCGTTGCTCGCCTCGAGTAGCGCGTTGACAACAACCGACAGGTCCTGTGGTTGCTCGCGAACATCGCCAATGCCGCTATTAAAGCCCCCCGGGGCGTCCTGATTCGTCAGCGGGAAGGCAACGGCGACGGCTATGTAGCCGGCCGCCGCCAGACGTTGTCCGATCGCATCAAAGCGTTCCGTCCTGCCACCGAAACCGTGAGCGAGCAGGACGAGCCTGCAGCGACTACCGCGGCACGCCGGCCGACTCAGTGGCGTGGCGGCGTACCAGAGCCGGGTTTCCAGCACCCGATCAATGCGCCCCGCAAAGTCGCCGTTTGGCGGCGTTGCCCGTGTCGAGTCGGTGATCGTGCGTGTTTCTTCGATCACATCTTCAAGAGCGACGTCGGTCGGAAAACCGCCACCGTCGTCATCCCCACACGAGATTGCGAGCGACGCAGCCGCAACCACGACCACGATTTGTTTCGCCATGAGCCGGTCGCTTGCCAGATACCTCATCGGGCGCAGTCCTCCCTGTAGCCATCGTTGAAGTCGAATGAACAGACCCGTGGATATACTTCGACGGCTGCGAGCAGTACAGCACCGCGATCCGAACCCGATCACAGTGCAGGCGACGGTCTCGAGACCCACCACAACCGCGCGCTCAACAAGCACGCTGCCGTGGCGAGACCAGCGAGTAAGCCATACCACACACCCGTAGCACCAATCGGGGTAAAAAGCCCGAGCCAAGCGGAGACGGGAAACCCGACCAACCAGTAGCTGACGAATGTGATGTACATCGGCAAGCGAACATCTTTCAGCCCACGCAGCGCTTGGTTGGCGGAAACCTGTGTCGCGTCAAAGAGGGCGAAGGTCGCCGCAATCGGCAGGAACGACGATGCAAGACCGAGCACTGTCGCGTTCAACGGGTCAGCCGCATCGAGGTAGAGTCCCGCGATCCCGGTGGGGACCGTCATCGCCGGCACCGCTACGAACATGATCGCTCCGATGCAAGACAGGATGGAAACCACCGCTGCGCGGCGCACCCCCGCTGCGTCGCGCGCACCCGCCATGAGTCCGACGCGCACCCCGCCGGCCATCGACAAGCCCAACGGCATCATGAACGCAAGCGCCGCGACATTGAGCGCAACTTGGTACGCAGCCATTTCGTCGATGCCGATGCGTCCCATCAGGAAGACAGCCGCGTTGAACAACATCGCCTCGAAAAACATGGTGAAGCCGATGGGCCAGCTCAGCTGCACCAACTCATCGAGGCTCACCCAACAGGGCTTGGAAAAGTTCGAGAAGAGCGCAAAGCGCCGGCTCGCAGATTCCAGATTGATGTAAGCGACGAGAGAGAAGAAGCCAGCGGCGTGCGAGATCGAGGACGCGATCCCAGCTCCCACGAGTTCGAGCCGGGGAAATCCCCAATTGCCGTAGATGAGCAGCCAATTGAGGAGCGCGTTGAGCAACGTCGAAATGACGATAATGACAAGCGGTGCGCGCGTCCGTTCGATCGCAGCAAGAAAATTGCGCAGCGCCACGACTCCGAGAGCAAACGGCAATCCCGCGGCGAGCGCTAACACGTAGGGCTCGGCCATCGCAGCCGGGAGAGCCGGCTGACCGAGAATCTGGGCGATCTCCTCCGTAAAGAGAAAGGTGATCGACAGGATCGGGATACAGACGCCAATCGTCCACAACCCCATGCGCACCGCTCGTCGCACGCTCGCGGTATCATCTGGATCGGCACCGAGCGCCTGGGAGACCATCGGCGACACGGCCATCGCCGGACCGAAGCCGAAAAGAAACATCGCGTAAAAAATGACTTGGCCAAGTGACGCGCTCGCCAACGCCTCCGGCCCGAGCCGACCGATCATCAAGACGTCCACGGTGTTGATGGAGAACTGGACGAGCTGCGTCAGTCCCATCGGGATGCCGATGGCCAGGAGCGCAAGAAATTCGCGCCGCCAGGGGCCCGCTGGAGTGTTCGATCGGTTCGCTGAAGTCGCCATGATATTCGACCGAAGATGCTACAAGAGGCTAGCTGGCGATAGGGCCTCGATTTCGACGATCGACGAACCATCGCGCGCGATCGCGCATGAGACCAGAAGTGGCGGCGAACCACGACGTGTGCAGTCGGCCAGCTTAATCCCAACCTACGTCAACCCAAAATCCTGGCTCGCTTCCTTGCAAGCCAGGGAACTTCCGAGTCAGATCGTTGGTTCTCCTGTCGGCAATACGCTTTGACGAACCGTCCAAAGAATTGGACGCGGTGCAATCTGCCAACGGTCATCAATTCCCACACCAATCAAAGGAGCATACTCATGAAGGCAAGTGACCTATTGGTCCGCGCCCTGGAGAACGAGGGGGTCGAGTACATCTTCGGCATTCCCGGCGAAGAGAATCTCGATTTACTCGAATCACTCAGATCCTCAAAAATCCGCTTGATCCTGACACGCCACGAACAGGCAGCTGGATTCATGGCCGCAACGGTCGGCCGGCTCACCGGCAAGGTCGGCGTGTGTCTATCGACGCTCGGACCAGGCGCGACCAACTTCATGACCGCCGCATCCTACGCTTTGCTGGCCGGACTGCCGGTCTTGTTCATCACAGGTCAAAAGCCAATCAAGAAGAGCAAACAGGGACGTTTTCAGATCATCGACATCGTGCGGATGATGGAGCCGGTAACCAAGCTCAGCAAGCAGATCGTCGACGGCAACAACATCCCCTACTTCGTACGCGAAGCCTTCCGCGTCGCCCGACAAGAGAAACCCGGGCCAATCCATCTGGAACTACCGGAGGATATCGCGGCCGAAGAAGTCGACCGCCATCCGTTTGCAGTGACCGAGCCGACACCGCCGGGAGCGAGTCACTCCGCTCTCAAACACGCCGCAGAATTGGTCATGCAAGCCAAGCGCCCGCTGCTCTGCGTCGCGGCCGGCGCAAACCGGCAAGACACACGCGCCGCGCTCGAGCAGCTGATCAACAACACCGGACTATATTTCGTAACCACTCAAATGGGCAAAGGCGCGGTCGACGAACGCCACGACCGTTTTCTCGGCACGACAGCTCTTTCGAGTGACGACTACGTTCATTGCGCCATTGAGCGTGCGGACCTCATCGTCAACTTCGGTCACGACCTGAGCGAAAAACCGCCGTTCTTCATGAAGGAGGGGGGTCGAACCGTGATCCACGTGTCCTACTCACCGGCCGAAATGGACGACGTGTACTTCCCGCAACACGAGGTGATCGGCTGCACCGCGGCCAACGCGACATCCCTGAGCGATCTCATCAAGCCCTCGGAGCATTGGGATCTCGACTACTTCGCAAGGGTCAAAGAGCAGGTCGATACGCACGTACTGCACCACTTCGGCGACGAACGCTTTCCGTTCCTGCCACCGCGCGCTGTGCACGAGGTGCGCTCCGCGGTGAAGAGCGACGCCATCCTTTCGCTGGACAACGGTATGTACAAGATCTGGTTCGCCCGAAACTACCAGGCGCACGCCCCGAACACCGTGCTGCTCGACAATGCCCTGGCGACCATGGGCGCCGGTCTACCGGTCGCGATCGGGGCCAAACTTCTCCGGCCCGATCGCCAGGTGATAGCCGTCTGCGGCGATGGCGGCTTTATGATGAACTCACAGGAATTGGAAACCGCGGTCCGACTCGAACTGGATCTCGTCGTCCTCGTGCTACGCGACGACTCCTACGGAATGATTCGCTGGAAGCAGGAGTCCGTCGGCTTCCCCGACTGGGGGTTGGAGTTCAAGAACCCCGACTTCGTTCGCTACGCCGAATGCTACGGCGCCACGGGACACCGCGTGAAAGAAATCGGCGGTCTCGAAGAAACAATGCGCCGGGCGTTGGCCGCGGGCGGAGTCCATCTGATCGAAGCGCCGATCGACTACTCGGAAGACAATCACGCGCTCGGAGAGGCCCTGCGCGAAAGAACATGTGCAATCTGAGGAGATAGGGATGTCCATCCGAATCGAAGCGGCCTACGACGGAAGCCTGATCGAGGAACTGCCACTGCACACAGAAGCCGAGGCCATCGAGATGATGAGCGCTGCCCACGCCGCGTACATGGATCGCACTCGGTGGCTGCCGGCCCACCAGCGCATCGCCATTCTCGAGAAAGTAGCCGACGCAATTTCGTCACGCACGGAAGAGTTGGCCCTGCAGGCAGCCCGAGAAGGAGGCAAGCCGCTGCAAGATTCCCGCGTCGAAGTCGCCCGGGCTGTAGACGGTGTGAAGACCGCGATCGAGACATTGCGGCAATTGGGTGGCACAGAAATTCCGATGGGCATCACCCCTTCGTCTGCGGGACGGACTGCGCACACCTACCGCGAGCCACGCGGTGTGGTGCTGGCGATCAGCGCCTTCAACCACCCCTTCAACCTGATCGTGCACCAAGTCGTCACCGCAGTGGCGGCAGGATGTCCGGTGGTGGTCAAGCCCGCCGCCACCACTCCCTTGTCTTGCCGATCCCTCGTACGGATCGTGCAAGAAGCGGGACTGCCGACCGATCTGTGCCATTTCGTCTTGTGCGAGCGAGATGTTGCTGAACGCCTTGTGACCGATCGGCGAACGGCTTTTCTCACATTCATCGGCTCAGCCCGGGTCGGCTGGAGTCTGCGCTCGAAGTTACCACCCGGGGCGGCATGTGCCCTCGAGCACGGCGGTGTGGCACCAGCAGTCGTCGATGCTACGGCCGACATCGACGATGCCCTGCCGCTCCTCGTCAAAGGCGGCTTCTACCACGCCGGCCAGGTCTGCGTGTCGGTCCAGCGCATCTACGTCGACGACACGATCGCAGACGACTTCGTGCAGGGCTTCGAGCAGCAAGTGCGCGACCTGAAGGTCGGCGATCCTACGGATCCCGGTACCGAGGTCGGCCCGTTGATCCTGCCGCGCGAGGTCGACCGTGTAGACGAGTGGGTCAAGGAAGCTGTCGCCGCGGGCGCCGAACTGCGATGCGGCGGCGAGAGAGTTTCACCCCACGTCTACGCCCCAACGATTCTCGTCGATCCACCCGACGACGCACGCGTCACAACTTCCGAGATTTTCGGGCCCGTGGTTTGCGTCTACCGATACAAAGATCTCGACGAGGCGGTGCGGAGGGCCAACGCCCCCGACAGCTACTTCCAGGCGTCGGTCTTTACGCAGCGACTCGATGTCGCCTTGGATCTGTCCAGGCGCTTGAATGGCATGGCGGTGATGGTCAACGATCACACCGCCTTTCGCGTCGACTGGATGCCGTTCGGCGGGCACCGCCAATCCGGTCTCGGTCGCGGCGGCATCGGATACACGATCGAAGACATGTCGATCGAGCGCATGGTGGTCTTCCGAACGCCGCATTGAGAAAGCCCGTGTGGCATACGCGGTTTGACGAATCGGCAGAATGGGCTAGTTCTTCCACAATGGTTAGACTCCTGCCTCCCACTGCCACAACGATGTTCTCGTCGACCTACCCGGCGGCTCTTTCGAACGCCGAGGCGACGTCATTGGCGGCGTTCGCCATGCTAGGGGTTTACCGACTCGGAAAGCCAGGCCACTGGGCCTGAGAAACCGCCCGCTCGGCCTCAACATCTAAGACCACGACAAAGGGCGTATGGTTTCAGAAAACCAAGTCGGTTCGAGTTTGCGCTGGTGGGCCATCGTCGGGCTTGGGATCGCAGGATATCTCGCTGCCTTCGCCCTATGGCAGATCTCGGACACCGAGCTGCCGGCAACCGGACCACCGGGACGCGGCGCTGATCTGAAGTCGTACTTCCTTCCCGGTATGGCTTTCATTCGCCAGTCATTGCTCGACGGCGAGCTGCCGCTTTGGAATCCATACGCACTGGCCGGCTCTCCGTTCATCGCGCTACACCACCCGGGCGCTCTTTACCCACTGCTCGTCGCCTTCGCTCCCCTGCCCCCACACCTAGCCATCGCTGCGCACGGACTCCTCCACCTCGCACTCGCGGGCATTTTCACCGCCGTCTACGCGAGAAAAGTCGGCCTGCAGGCCGGAGCCTGTCTCGCTGCAGGCCTTGCGTACATGGGTTCCGGGCCCTTGATTACGGCCCTGTTCAACACTGCCTACCTGTCGACCTTCGTCTGGCTTCCGGCGATCCTTTGGGCCATCGAGCACCTTTGCGACAGGCCAGGTCGACTTGCAGCGGTGCGAATGGCTGGCGCGATCGCCCTTTGCTTTCTCGCCGGGCACGTACAGGCCTTTGTCTATTCAGTCCAATTCGCTGCGCTCTATGGAGCCGCCCGGTTGTTCGCCTCACAACCGAGACAACGCTGGCTAGCCACCATCGGGTGGAGCTTTGCAGCGGGCCTACTAGCTGTTGGATTAATCGCCATACAGCTACTCCCAACGGCAAGCCATGCAGCTTCGGCGGCTCGCAGTTTGGAGGGCCTTGTATACAATCTAGCCCGCTGGTCTCAGCTGCGATGGACGGCACTGCCGGAAATTCTCGCCGGCCAAGGCCACTACCCGTTCAGTCTGCCGTTCCTTTTCGCCCCTTTGGTCGTCGCAGCGCTGTTGTCGAGCCAGCGCATGGTCGCCGCAACGCTCTTGGCGATCTTCCTCCTTTGCTTCGACTTCATGACCGGGGGGCATGCCTTTGGTTCCAGATTCTACTACGCCCTCCCCGCTGGAAATCTGTTTCGCTTCCCCACGCGCATGGACTTTGCCTATCACTTCGCAGCCGCCACACTTATCGGATTCGGGGCGAATTTCTTTATCCTGCAGGCCAAGCGACGGAGTTCCCGATTCGCGCTCATCGCTAGCATCCTGATTCCTTCGCTCCTGGCGATCGACCTATTCTCGCGCAATCGTCTCCCGTATCACTACGACCTCTGGAGCGACCCGTTCTCAACCAGTGCCGTAGACAACACGGTCGATCTAGCCGCGACCGCCGGCTACGATCGGATGTTCATTCAGAACCACGCCTGGGTGACCGTACCGCTCAAGTTCGGGACGCTGCGCGGCGTTTTCGCTCTGCCGGATTACGATCCGATGCCACCTGGCCTCTACACTGAGTTCTTCGAAGTGCCAGGTGCGCTGTGGCACGGCCGACTCGAAGTCGTCGATCCGTGGCCAGGAAAGCAGAAAAACCGAAACCTGCAGCCGGCCAGCAGGCTCGACCTACTCAGTGTTCGTTACTACGTTGACGCACGGACAAACGCTGTCAGAACCGGCCCCAACGGCATGGCTACCGTGGCCAAAGCCCACCGCATTCGCAGAGGCCCCCCCGCGGCTTACAAGCGCGAATCGGCCCTGCCTCGGACCTACATCGTCAAGGACGTTATCGCAGCGACGTCGGACGATGAAGCCTTGGCGCGAGTCAAAGCGCTCGACTTTGACCCCAGGCAAACCGCTGTTGTCATCGGCACCGACGCATTTCCATCAACACCGCTGAGCCCTGACGACAGCGCCCGGATCACCGCCTTCAGGCGCAACGATGTCTCGATCGAAGCCTCTTGCACTTCCGATTGCCTGCTCGTACTCACAGACCTCTACGACCCAGACTGGTCCGTGCACGTCGACGGAGCACCGCGCGAACTCCTGCGCGCCAACTACCTGGTGCGCGGAGTCCGACTCGAGGCGGGAACCCACAGGGTCGACTTCCACTACCGCGCGCCCGCGTTCTGGACCGGCGCGGCGACCACCTTGATCACCATGACCATCGCCATATACCTGGCCGCAAGCGGACGACGGAGGCCCTCTCGTGAGCCCTGAGAACCCCGACGCGAGTTCAGATGCCGTTCGGAACAACCGCCACGCAACCTTGCGATGGTGGTTGGTCGTCGGGCTCGGGATCGGGGGATTCCTCGCTGCGTTTATCGTCTTCCGCCTACTCGACCAGAGCCTTCCGCTCACCGGCCCGCCGGCGAACGGCGCCGACCTAAAGTCCTATTTCATTCCGGCGATGGCGTTCATGCGACAGGCCTTCTTCGACGGCGAGCTGCCCCTGTGGAACCCGTACCAACTCGCCGGGTCTCCGTTCATTGCGCTCCATGGACCAGGCGCGCTCTACCCGTTGCTCTTCATCTTCACTCCACTACCGCCCCACGTCGCGCTGATCGCACACGCCCTGCTCCACTACGTTCTCGCTGGACTGTTCAGCGCGCTGTACGCGCGAAAGATCGGTCTACCAAGTGCCGCATGTCTCGTGGCTGGACTCGCGTACGTGGGCTCGCCGCCACTCGTCGACGCCGCATTCAACACGGGATACCTGTCGACCTTCGTCTGGCTTCCGGCGATCCTGCTGGCAGTCGAGAGCATCTGCGACACGCCCGGGCGTCGGACGGCGGTTCTCCTAGCCGGAGTCCTGGCGCTCTGCTTTTTGGCCGGACACCCCCAGGCGTTCGTTTATTCCGTCTTCATCGCCGCACCCTACGGCGCCCTGCGCCTGTTGACCTCCCAACCTTCTGCAAAGTGGGTGTCGATTCTCGTCTGGAGTACGACAGCAGGCTTGCTGGCGGCTGGTCTGATGGCGATACAGATCCTACCGACCGCCAGCCACGCCAACACCGCCGCCAGAAACCTCGACGGTCTCAACTATCATCTCGCACGATGGTCGGCCCTGCGATGGCATCATCTACCTAGCCTTCTCACCGGCCAAGACGGCCCCCCGCTCGGTCTACCATTTCTCTTCGCGCCCCTAACCATCGCTGCGCTCTTCTCGCGCCAACGCGTACTCGCGCTGACTCTGCTGTCGATCTTTCTATTGTCCTTCGACTACATGACCGGCGTCAGCGCACTCGGGTCAAAACTCTACTATGCCTTGCCTGCGGGGAATCTGTTTCGTCTCCCCCAACGAATGGCATTTGCGTACCACGCGCTTGCCGCTGCATTAATGGCGCTCGGCGTGAGCGCCGTAATCTCCGGAGCCAAACGCTGGGGATCTACCCTCGCGATCATCGCGGCAATCACGATCCCGGCGATCCTCGCACTCGATCTCTTCGTCCGTAATCCACTTCGTTTTCGCTACGACCTCTGGCGCGCCCCCTGGTCGGTCCCCGGAGCCGCAGAAACCTCACCCCTATTGAACGCAGCCGGCTTCGACCGACTTTTCATCCAGAATCGGGCCAAAGTAACAATACCGCGAAAATTTGGAATGTTGCATCGAGCGTTCATCCTGCCGGACTACGATCCGTTGCTCCCCGGCATCTACCGCCCGTTCTTTCAGATCCCGCCGAAAGGGCTGTGGCACGGTACCCTCGACATTGTCGATCCGTGGCGCGGCAGACCGCTAAATTCTGTGCGCAAGCCGATTCTGCAACCCCCAACACGCCTCGATTTACTCAGCGTTCGCTACTACGTGGATGCTCGCCACGGAGCCGCTAGCGACCCGAAAAAACTAGGCCCGGCCTCCCAACTCGCGGACATCCACGTCGGGCAACACGCTGTCTACAAACGTGAGACGGCAGTGCCCCGCACGTACATCGTGAAGGACATCGTCGGTGTGAATTCGGAGGCAGATGCCTTGGCGAGAGTGCACGCCCTCGACTTCGACCCTGCTCGGACGGCCATTGTCGTCGGTCCCCCTGCACAATCCTCAGAAACTCCGGCGGCGAACGAAGGGGCGCGCATCACGTCTTTTCGCCGCAACGACGTTCGCATCGAAGCATCCTGCAATTCGGATTGCCTGCTCGTCCTGACCGACCTGTACGACCCCGATTGGTCAGTTCAGGTCGACGGGCAACCTACAACGTTGCTGCGCACCAACTACTTGGTTCGTGGCGTCCGGCTCAACCCTGGAACCCACACCGTAGATTTCCACTATCGCGCCCCCGCCTTCTGGACCGGTGCTGCGATCACGCTTGCGGCGCTGCTGGTGTCAGGCTACCTCGCCCTGTCCGGAAGAGAACATAAGCGAGTCGGCTAGGCGAAACGACCTTCCGCCGTCCAGCGCAGGATCGGCTCTTGCGAGCCGAACAATCGCCGAGGCCCCCGACGCACGTAACCCCTGGAAGCGTGAAATCATCCAGACTATGTTATCTCGGATGAGCCAAGGAGCGACATTCCCAACTCCCCCCCTCTCTGTGGTAATACCGGCCTTCGAGGAGTCCAGTCGCATCGGCCCTCCACTCGCAAAAATTTGCCAGTATATTGCACAGAACCACCCGGGCACTGAGATCATCATCGTCGACGACGGCAGTCGCGACAGTACCTCGGAAACGGTTGAGAAGCTCGCCCCGGATCTGCCATGCCCGGTCACCCTGTTGCGCTATGAGAAAAATCGCGGCAAGGGCTACGCGCTGCGCGTAGGTTTCGCGCACAGCAGCGGGCAGCGCGTCCTGTTTACCGATTGCGATCTTTCGACGCCGATCGAGGAACTCGATCGGCTTCTCCCCGCGATCGAGGATGGCGCCGATGTGGTGATCGGCTCGCGGAAGATGACCGGTGCCGACATCGTCGTTCATCAAAAATGGTACCGCGAGCGGCTCGGCAAAGTCTTTACGTTTCTCGTCAACATCGCAATCGCCAACGTCAGCGACGCAACGTGCGGTTTCAAGCTCTTCGACGGTGACGTTGGCCGGAAACTCTTCGCACTCGGTCAAATCGACGACTGGAGTTTCGACGCCGAAATCCTCTTCCTAGCCAGCCGACAGAACCATCGCATCGTCGAGATTCCCGTAACCTGGCGCGATGCCGAGGGCACAAAAGTCCGCCTTGGCCGCGACGCGCTCGCGGCCCTGACTGGGCTGATGCGCATTCGATGGCTGGCGCTGCGCGGCGTCTATCGGGAGGCTGCTTCTCCGAGCCTGGACTCCTCCGTCGAAGTCAAGATGCTGCCTGACCGGCTCATATCGTGAGCACAGGTAGTTCCCCGCAACTCGTCAAGCAGACAAACGTCGATTCCTGGCAGTGGTGGACACTCGTAGGGCTGGGGCTCGGCGCCTTCCTCGCGGTATTCATAGCACTTCGGCTCACGGACCCCACATTGCCTCCAAGCGCGCCGCCGGCCCGCGGTTCCGACCTCAAGTCCTACTTCCTCCCCTCGATGGTGTTCATTCACCAATCACTGATGGATCTCGAGCTGCCACTCTGGAACCCGTTCCAGCTCGCCGGCTCTCCGTTCATCGCCAGCCATCACCCCGGCGCCCTCTATCCCCTGCTCGTCGTGTTCGCACCGCTACCTCCACATCTGGCGCTCGCCGCCCACGCACTCCTCCACTACGCACTCGCCGGTATATTCACTGCCCTATACGCACGAAAAATCGGCGCCCAGGCCGGTGCTTGCCTCGCTGCCGGAGTTGCCTACATGGGTTGCGCACCAATGGTGAACGCCGCCTTCAACACCGCCTATCTGTCGACCTTCATCTGGCTGCCGGCGATTCTGCTGGCCATCGAGCACATGTTTCAGAAACCCGGCCGCCGGGCAGCCGTGATATTGGCCGCCACACTTTCCCTCAGCTTTCTGGCCGCGCATGCGCAGGCATTCGTTTACTCGGTCGAAGTTGGCGCACTCTACGGAATCGCACGACTGGCCGCGTCGCAGCCAAGAGCGCAATGGCCACGCATCGCGGGTTGGAGTATCGCTGCCGGATTGATCGCCGCGGGGCTGGTCGCGATCCAGTTGCTTCCCGCAGTCGAACACGCATCCGCCGGCGGGCGCAATCTCGAAGGCGTCAACTACGGTATCGCTCGTTGGCCTGGTCTCTATTGGCAGCAGGTCCCTCGAATCCTCTCCGGACTCGACCATCGAGGCACAGGTGTCCCCTTCCTTTTCGTCCCCTTAGCCATCGCGGCAATTTTTTCCCGCTGGCGGACACTTGCCCTCACGTTCCTCGTAATCTTCTTTCTCTGCATCGATTTCATGGCCGGATCCACCGGATTCGGGTCAAAGTTGTACTACGCTCTTCCCGCCGGAAATTTGTTTCGCTTTTCAACCCGAATGGGATTCGCATATCAGCTCGTCGCCGCTGTCATCATGGGCCTCGGCACCAGTGCGGTCATCACGCGATCACAACGATGGGGCCCAAAAGCAGCAGGCGCCGTCGGCATCGCACTTCCTGCCCTCCTCGCTCTCGATCTCTTCTGGCGCAATCCCCTGCCCTACCGATTCGACCTGTGGAGCGACCCGTGGGACGTGAGCGCCGTCAACGCCACCGCCGATCTAGCGAAAACCACCGAATACGACAGACTCTTCATTCAGAATCACGCGTGGGTGACCGTTCCAACGAAAGTCGGGATGCTGCACAGTGCCTTCGTCGTCCCGGACTATGACCCGCTACTGCCGGGGGCTTACAAGCACATGTTCGGGTCTGGTTCGAAAGTTGTCTGGCAAGGGCGCCTCGATATGGTCGATCCATGGCCTGGCGAGAGAAAGAAAAACCACAAGCCCCCCGTCCTCCAACCACCCACGCGACTCGATCTGCTCAGTGTTCGGTACTACGTCGACGCCCGCACAATCGCGAGGCTAGGTCCTACCAAGCTGGGATCCGTTTTAGACGCCAAACAGATCCGCGAGGGACCACCGCCGGTCTACGAACGCACGACTGCGTTGCCGCGTACCTACATCGTCAAGAATGTGATTGCCGTCGCGTCCGAGGACGATGCTCTGAAGCACGTGCACGAGCTCGCCTTCGACCCGACCGAAACGGCTATCGTCGTCGGGAACACCACCCTAGACACGCAGCCGCTGACTGCAGACGATCAGGCTCACATCACGTCGTTCCACCGCAACGACGTATCCATCGAAGCATCCTGCACTTCGGAATGTTTGCTCGTCCTAACCGATCTCTTCGATCCCGATTGGACTGTGCATGTAAACGACCAGCCGCACGAAATATTGCGCACGAACTATCTGGTACGTGGCGTCCGCTTGGAAGCGGGTACCCATCGCGTCGATTTCCACTACCGCGCGCGAGAGTTCTGGAAAGGCGCAATCATCACTCTCGCAGCACTCCTGGTTTCGGCGTACCTGCTGGCAACGGGCGACCCGACTCTCCACCGCCCTGCGACCAACACCGCTCGCAGTACCGGCTGAGCATCGGCTCACCCAACAAACCGGCCCCACACGCCAAGCCTTCACAGGATCTCCCAGCCTTCACAATAGAGATCCTGCCAATTTCGAGGGCCTGCCGGTTTGAACCAAGTGCGTGGGGCGACAGTCGGCCCACCGCCAAGCCAAGCCGCCCACCAGCTATAGGTACTGTTCGCAATGACATGGGCGTGGCACAGCGCCATCGCGCACATGTCGACATGTGCGTCGTTCCCCGAGACGACGACCTGGCTGTCAAAGTGCCGACGACACCAGTCAGGGTCATCAGAGAAGACAATCGGGCTGTGACCTTCGAACCTTGCCAACGCTTGCCTGTACCACGACAAAGGCAGATTGGAGTGGATCCGGCTCTTATCCGTGTAATCGCCCCGACGCACGTGAACCGACACACGTGAAGTGCGAACGCCGGCAAGCACCTCCTCTGCCCGTTCCCGCACTTCGTCGGTGAATGTGAAGTTGCTTCGCACAATCTCTTCGCAATGCGCGAAATACTTGGGACTCTGGTAGTAACCCAAGAGATCGAAGTCGCGCCGCTCGCTGAGGCCGAACACCTCCCGCGAGAACGAGAAGCGAGGCTCGCGAAAGCTTTCTACGGGCGGCGGGACAGATTCGTCGAGAACCGAACCGAGGATGAAACCCCGAGCAAGATCGGACGCCGAGATCGGCGCGCACGGATCGTGGCCGGTAATGATCGATGCACCCAAGACGGCAGCATATTGAAACATCTGGTTTCCCAAACGCCCCTGAATCCCAATAGAGTTATGTCCGAGTCTCGCCACGTTCAACCATGAGTGAATCAGCGCGGGCGGTCAAAGTCCGATCACGTGCGTAATGGCGGGAATGGGCTTCGCCAAGGCCGGCAGGCGGATCCCAATGTGGACCGTCGCCAACTCGCCTGTCGTTCCGGGAGCGAAACGCGGCTGCACCTCGACACACTTGCCGTTTCGAATCGGACGCGGCGCCGACGCCGGCTTCTTGCCGTCGAGGAGGAACTTGACGCCGGCCTCCAACATCGCCTGGCCGCACTTCTTCTTCGAACAACACACCGCAACAAATCCCAAGCGCATCTGCGGCATCGAGAACGTCAGCCAGCCTGCCTGCTGCGAAGCGCGTGTCACCAGCCCCGCGCACGCTGCGGGGTGCCGGCACTCGGGCATGCTGCGTTCGTTGTCGGGAATGTAGCGCCCGCCCTCCTCCGCCTTCCATCGTGTCCAACCCGCGTCCGAAGTTTGCGCAAGAGCCCGGTGCGGATTCTTCTCAGCCATCGCATCGAGGCGCGCGAAGTGCTGTTCTCCAAACGTCGGCACTTCGTAGTTGGTACACCGCGGCGGTTCAGAAACCGCACACCACTCCGCCGGGCAAGCCAGCGGCTTGGGCAGGACCGAGGCCGACGGCTGACGGGGACGCTTCGGCCAGCGCACAGTCGGATAAGGCTCAGCAGAAACTCGACCCAACGCCAGGAGCAACGCGTCCGAAAGTTTGTACGCCAGCGCGTCGGCAGTCGTCTGAAACAGAAGCGGACCGGGATGCCAATTGCGGAACACGACGCCCAACGACTGGCGGCGCCGTTCAGACACGCCCGCTGCCTCCCCCTCCCGCGTCGTCTCGTGAAGCGTGTCACCAACCACACCCCACTCCTTGCCGGGGTAGCCAACGCTCTTGATGCCACGCTCCATACAGAGCACATCCGCGCCAAACGGACCGTAGACATCAAGCAACACCTGGTCCTCGGCCGGCAGACGCGAGCAGTCATGCGTATAAAGAATCTGCGGCACCGGGCTGCGCTCCATCAGCAGCGACCAGCGATAGAATAGCTCGTGGTAGAGCTGGAGATCTTCCGCGGAGCTGCCGGCCTCGAAATAGGTCCACGAGTAGTGCGTCATGTCGACGTCGTCGCCCACCAGCGTGCGCAAACACCAAACCTGGTTATCGAACGAGTCGCCGCAATCCCCACCCTGGCCGGTGTTCCGCACTTCAAACTCGACGCCGGCGGTATTCCAGACCGGAGCCATCAGGCGTTCGAGCTGGAGCTGGTAAGAATCGTAGTGACAGTTGTCGAAACCCGCGGTCACCGAGCTTCCGATCGTGCCGATGACGAAGCGGTCTCGCCAAACCAGGGCCCGCGCAAGCTTGTCAGCCAAGAAGTCGATTCCTTGCTGGTAGCGGCGGTCGTTTGGTTGCAAATACCAAGTCTTACGCAACACATCGGGACCACCGTAATAGTCCTCGAGCATCGAGCGCATCTTCTCCACCTCGGCCCGGATTACGGCATAGCGGGCGCCCTCTGCGTCGGAATCGCCGGCACCGCCTCCTTGTCGCAGCGAGAGTTTCTCGCGAACTGCCGGAACAGCGATCAGCTCCCGCCAAAACGCACGCGCAAAGCGCTCGCCACTGTCGCGATTCAGGTGTGAGCCGTCGCTCGTTGCCAAGTCCGCGACGTCGGGCAAAACGACCGGAACCCCGAGAGCATCGCCCAAATGAGGAAGATGGCCGGTCTGGGTTTGCGCGTAGGGAGTGAGAGTCACCACCATGAGAGCACCGCGCGATCTCAGTTCACTCTGGAGTTCTCGCGCTGCCGGCACCACTCGGTCGTAGTTCCGGTCCTCCCGAGTCCAGCCAACCGCATAACTCGCAGCCGGCTCAACTGCGGGTCGCCACCAACCAGTTCGCGAAGACCGATAGATGACCCATTGCGAAGCGATCTCATCGCCAAACCAATCCAGCTTCGGCACAATGGTGTGAAGCCAACGCTGCAAGCCCCACCGAGCCCGGGTCTCGATCCATAGCTTGTGGGCCTGCCACCAAGTCAACTGCATCGCCGCGACCGCACGATCCGACACTCGATCGCCGAAGAAGTGCGGCCCGCCGGCGACGACCACCACCTTCGGTCGCAGATCATGTCGACGGATCAGCTCCAGGGCAAAACCCAGCCCTTCCGAGTGCCCCATGCCGAGAGAAAAGACTCTTGACCCCATCACCTCAGCGGCAGGCACTATACCGTCCTCACGCAGACCGAGCGGCATGCGCGAATTACCGATGAAGAGAACATCGGCCCGGCGCGCGTTTGAAACCGAGTCTCCGATGTCGTGAAACAGCGCGACATGACTCAGTTCATCACCAACCGAATACGTGAAGAACGCGTCGTCCCCCGGCACCTCGAACGACGGCATCCACTGCATCCGGGCCTGGCGCCCATCGGGCAAGGACAACTTCGGTAAGAGCAATGCCGTCAGCACAAAAGAAGAAAGAAAAAGAAGAACCGCGGATGAACGCTGATCAACGCTGATGCGCCGCGGGAAGCCACGGCTGACATCGGACGATCTGCGTTCACCTGCGTTCATCTGCGGTTCAAATCCCTTGCTCGGCTCAAAACTGGAAGTAAATGAACTGCTGTTCCGTCGTGTACAGCGCAAGGACCGCCGCCAACATGGCACCGGCATAGATCGGCATCTCGAAGCGCTTCATTCCGAGTCCCGAGCTCCGGATCATTGCGGACCGCAAGTGAAGCGCCACGACCGGAGCGACGAAATACCAACCGAGTACTGTCAGATCGTCTAGGGAGCCAAGCCCACCACCAACCAACGAGACGATCCCCGCCACTGCATTGCCGACAACTCGCGTGCTCTGCGATAGATCCTCGGCGCGGAACAGGCCCATGCTCAGGATCCACGTCACTTGCACGACGAGATACCAGCCCATCGAGGCCAGACGTCCCTGAGGTCCGCGCGAGAAACCCAAGGTCCGCTCGATCGCGAGCGCCAGCCCGTGCAACGCCCCCCACATCACGAAGGTCCAACTCGCACCATGCCAAAGTCCAGCGATCACCATGACCGCTGTGACGTTCACCAACGTGCGAGCTCGTCCGTGCCGGTTCCCCCCCAACGGGATGTACAGGTAGTCGCGGAACCAACGCGAGAGCGTGATGTGCCAACGACGCCAGAAATCGCTGAAGGTTGCCGCGATGTAGGGAGCGTCAAAATTGATCGGCAAGCGAAAGCCAAGCTGATAGGCAAGCCCGCGCGCAATGTCGGTATATCCCGCGAAGTCACAGAACAGCTGGCAGGAGAAAAAGGCGAGCATCGAGAGAGCCAGCAATCCGCCACCGGTTTCCGACGCGGCGCTCTCCCAATGCGTATCGACGACGCGTCCGAGGTTGTCAGCGACGACGACCTTGAGAAACAGGCCGCGAACGATCAGGTAGGCGCCTTCGAAGAAGACTCTACCTCTGAAACCACGGTCGCGTTCCAACTGATAGAGAAAATCCCGCGCTCGAACGATCGGGCCCGCGACGAGCTGCGGAAAGAAGGCGATATAGCAGGCGAGTCGGACAAAGCTTTTCTCAGCCGGGATGTCGCCGCGGTAAACGTCGATCGTGTAGCTCATCGACTGAAACGTATAGAACGAGATCCCAATCGGGAGGACAATCTCCGGATCCACAAACTGCCAAAGGCCCGAGGTCGCAATGTTCTGCGCCACAAAGCCACCGTACTTGAAGTAGCCGAGCAGCCCCAGATTGAGCAGCAGAGAAAGCGAAAGAATGCCCTTGCGCCGTGCCGTAGCCGACCCTGGCGCAGCGGCAATCACGCGGGCAGCGAAATAGTCGACACACGTGCTGAAGAGAATGAGGGCGAAGTACTTGGGGACGTGCCAGGAATAAAACGCCCAGCTCAGCAACAAGAGCCCGAAGACGTACGATCGGTTCGATCGGCGCGTCGCACCGCGCAGCGCCAACGCCAAAAAGAACAGGAACAAGAAAGAGACAGAAAGAAAGCTCACGTTTTCGGCGCCGGATTGAAGTGCGAAAACACATAGCGGCCGGAGAGGCAGATGTCAGCGACCGAGGACATCGGGGGTAGTGGGTCACTTTGATCCTGAGCTCGGCGCAACCGGAGCGAAGTTGGGAGGGCACGGCACCGCCGAGCCTTTCCGGGGTGGAGTCTTGTCACAGCTACCACCCGCAGGAGCTATGCGCGGCTCGGCGGCGCCGCGCCCTCCCGGGACCCGGCTGCTCCCGTCCGCTTCGATCAAACCGACCCACCACCGGACATCGAACGCGGTACGCGTATTCTCCCTCGAAGGCCCGTTCCAAGGCGGCCTCATTCACACCCCGGTCGTAACGCAGCAAGGAGCCGTCTGCATACGCGCGCTGCGCTGTTTCCGGGTCTATGGAAATGCCACTCCGTTCCGCATTCATTTCCGTCATTTGCAGTTTCCGACACAAACCAATCCGCCCTCTTGCGGAGCCACCCAGGTCGCGCCAGGATCGCATCCCTTATGCCGAAAGAAGAGATCGAGGTCGAGGTTCGGGTTCGGCTGCGCGGAGGGCATTCCTACGATCTCACCCTATCATCCAACTCCGCTCTTCTGCGCGACTTGATCACGACGCTCGGCGGGTCGAGAAACTCGGTCCAGCCCCGACTCTTCCAGCTACCCCTCGACGGCGGCCAAACCTCCGCAACATTCGCCAGCGATCAGATATCAGCGATCGACACCCGTCCGCCACTCGACTGGAACACCATCACAACTGGTACGGAAGAGCGGTCCGCAAAAAGCCTCGGCGATGGTCCGCCTCTCGTCCTACGCGGCGCCCGCAACATTACACGCCAGCCATCCTACGAGGCAGCAGAGCGACGAGCGCGGCGGCTGATGGAACCGTTCGTGGCGCATCGACAAGCCCGCCGTGCCGCACTGAAGAGCACTTGCGACGAGCTCGGCGGAAACACCTTCGTCGTCTCCCCCTTCAACCAAGGCTTCGTCCCGCTACTGCGCAACTGGGCCGCATCCTGTGATCGTTCCGGCATCGACTGCCGCGCCAGGACGGTACTGTTTCCGACCGACAACGGCGCCGACACTGCAGCACGCGAGCTCGGATTCGCAACCCTCTTCGACGGCGTCTCGTTTGACGGTGCCCCGCGCGACGCTATCAAAGTCTACGGGGACGCCCACTTTGCCGATTGTGTCTTCGCCAAGCTCGGCGCAGCAATCGACATGCTCGCTCTCGGCTACGACATCCTACTCCAGGATATGGATCTCGTCTGGTTCAAAGACCCGCTCCCCGGACTCAAAACTCGAGCGATGGCCGACGATCTGGACTTACAGTTCATGCGCGACATGAATCCGCGCTTCCAGCCGCTGTACTACAACTCCGGCTTCGTATTTATGCGCAACAACGAATTCACCCGCCAAACCTGGAACACCATCTTCGACGCCTTTGCGGCGGTCGTGTTCTACCGCTCCGATCAAACCGTCGTGAACCAGGTCGTCGACTGCTACAAAGAGCGAGGATTGCGAGCCGCCCGTCTTCCAGATCGCTACGTAGATGGACAACTGCTGATCCGGGCCCAAACAAAACGCCGGCCTCTACCGCCAGATTCGATCGTGGCTCACGTCAACTGGACCGGAAACCTTGCCGAGAAGATCGCTCGGCTCAAAGCACTCGAACTGTGGTTCATCGACTGATCGATGCAAATCACTTGCCGTGTCACAAGTTTTCCCCTTTTAAGCTTGACAGGAAGTCAGCGAACGTCGAGACTGCCTCCCGGATGCCGACATTTGTTGGCGACACCTTACCGGAGGCGCTTCGAGCCTTGGACTGCTCAAAATCCATCGAAACTCGTGTCCTGCCGCGCGCAGTGGCCTTCGGTCGCTTGCTTCTCGCTATCGCGGCGGCACTTGCCGTGGTGACAGCTCCGCATAGGGCGCCGGCAGCCCAGATCAAGTTCACGGGATTTGCCCAAATCAACGGCGCCCCGAGCGGACCGTTCGCAGCATTCACAATGAATGAGGTCGTCGATATGACGATCACGATCGACGAGACTACGGCCGATTCGAATGGCGCCGGCGGCGCCGGATCATACAGCGATCCGACCTCGACCGCATTGTTCGAGGGACAGACCTCCGTGCAGATGGTCACTTTCACCGGCTTCGGCTTCGAACTCCTCGATTCGACGCGACTCGACCCGGCCAACGGCCTCGTCTCATCGAGCCCGAGCGCGGCGTACGTCGAGGACTGGGACCTGACCAACCTGTCGCCGATTTCGAACGTCGACGACCTTCCGACCATCATTGCCGAGTTGCCCAATGTGAACATTGGAACCGTCAGCGCCAACTTTTCGATACAACAACTGCCCGCCGGCCCGACCACGCTCTTCCTCGGGCTCAAGCCAACCGTCACGGTCACCGACTTTTGCGGCAACGGCATCGTCGAGGCCCCGGAAGCGTGTGACGATCCGGTGTGTTGCAACCCGACCTGCACCGCAATCATAGCGAACGGAACTGAATGCCGCGCTTCAGCCGGCGTCTGTGATGTGGCCGAGACCTGCAGCAACGGCGCATGCCCCGTCGACGGCTTCGCCTCGATCGGCACCGTGTGCAACCCGTCATTGGGCGTCTGTGATCCAGAGGAAGTGTGCAGCGGCTCGAGCGCGGAATGCCCGCCGGACACGCTGACTCAGTTCACCTGTGGCACGATCTGCGGCGCCCCGGTAGACGAGTGCGACGTTGCCGACATCTGCGTCTCCGGCAACGTCGATTGCCCACCGATGGGGACAATGTGCACACCGACACCGGTTCCGACTCCGACGCCCACGCCCGTTCCCGAAAATGGGTCCGGGGACGGGGCTTGCAGCGACGGTCTCGACAACGACAACGACAACCTCATCGACTGCGACGACCCTGATTGCCTCGACGTCGAGGCATGCGAAACCGTGCACGCACCGACGCTCTCGCCAGGTGGATTGACGATCACCGTGCTCATCCTCGCCCTCATCGGCTTGTTGGCGATGGGGCGGGCAGTGCTCCGGAAGAACTGACGGCCGAGGTGCCTGATCAAATGAGCGACTCCAAAAAGACAAGAAAGCAGCTAATCGAAGAACTCGAACAACTTCGTGGTCAAGTCGCGCAGCGACAGCAGTCGCAGTCGGACAACAGTGCACCGGCGCTTGCCGGCGACGTTTCACGACGCACCGCGCTAAAGGTCGCCTGGACCGCGCCGGTCATTTTGGCAATCCCTCTCCAGGCCGATCGCTCTGGCGCCCAACCTCCGGTCGGAACGGTGGCCCCGGGCTGTCCCACCATGACCCCGACCAACGCGGCCCCTCCGACTAGCTCGCCGACCTTGTTCCCAACGACCGCTGAGCCGACGATTTCGCCGACTCAACCAGTCCCGACCACCAGGTTGCCAACGTCCAGTCCCACGAACGACCCGACATTGCGTCCGACCACCAGCCCGACGATCCCTGCCCCGACGGCTATGCCGACGGCGAGGCCGACCACCAGCCCGACGATCCCTGCTCCGACGCTTTCCCCGACCCCTGGTTTCCCGACGCTTTCCCCGTAATCATCGGCGGTCAGCCCGCAATTCGGTTGAGAAACCGCCGTCGCTTTCTTCAGAGGACTTTCATCGTCCCCGCCCAATCGTGTCGAACACCATACCGGGCCTCATCCGCGTCAGCGCAAGCACCGTTCCGAAAAGCTAGCAAATGTCGTCAGGAAACAGCGTAGAAACGCCGCCTACCAACTCTGGAGACTCCCCACGAGCACGGGGTGCGGCGGCTCGGCGGGTACGTCCGCGGCAGCGGGGCGGGCTCGAGACTTTCGAAGTACACAACGAAATCGTCGTGCTTCCCGGCGAGGGGGACCGCGTTTACGCGCTGAACGAGTCCGGTAAGGAGATCTTCGGCCTCTGCGACGGTCGCCACACCCTAGAGGCAATGGTCGACCAACTGGCGTCGAGGTACGACGCGCCTGACGTCGCGATCATGGGCGACGTGTCCGCAGCGATATTCGACCTCCACGGCCTCGGGCTGGTCGATATTCCTCCACCGGCTGACGCAGCTGCATCGATCGAGCCGCAGACCTCGGTCAAGGCACGACCCAACGTGCGTTTCGTCTTCGGCATAGAGGACGTGCCCTATTTCCACTGGCAGCTTGCCATCCTCTTCGAGTCGCTCGTCGGCCAATTGCCCGACGGTTGGGACGTCACCGTCGTCGTTTGCAACGACGAAGCACCGATTTCCGACGAGCTCATGAAGATCGTTTCCGAGTACGGTGTTCGCATCATGACCGGCACCAGTCTCGCCGATCGCCACAGTCTCGACTTCGCCGGCGGCGGTGATCGCTACGTTCCGATGAACCGAGTCGAAGCACTCAGCGTCATTCGGCAAATCGTCGAACCCGAAGACGTCGTTTGCCTTCTGGACACCGACGTCTTCCTGTACGGCAACCTTCAAGAACAACTCTTCCCGACCGGCAACGCAATGGCCCGCAACTGGATCATCTCCGAAGATCGGTACTTCGCGTTCTCGACCAACAACGAACGAGGACTGTCGCTCCCGAAGCTGCTCGAAGCCCTGGGGTGCGAGCAGGAGTTCAAACCCGGTGGCGTAGCGGTCTTCTTGACGGGAGAGACGATCCAACGCGAGCGCGTCATCCCCGACATTTTCCGTTTCCTTCAGGTTCTGTTCCTGCTCGGGAAAATCGTCGACGCACCAGCGCACGGCGTTTGGGTCGCCGAAATGGCATGCTTCGCAATGGCCATGTACCCCAACGAAATCGACTACGAGCTTCTCGACATCCCGCAATTCGCCGTCCAGGAGCAGCATGCTGAAGTCGCCCCCGACGGTTCGTTCTTCCACTACTACACCGACATCAACGACGGCGGGGGATCAAATGGTCCGTTTTTCGAATCGCAGTGGCATAAACAGTTATTTCACCAGTCCAACATGCTCCTCGAAGACTTCGACAGCTTCAGAGTGAACGCCAAAGGCCGCCTCGAGCAGCGCTTCTTCGAAATCGCCGACAAGGCGAGAAAGCGCCTTTACGGCATCGAACGCACGGGCAAGTAGAGCCGTGTTGTCAATGTTCGATACGCCCGCACACCTCGAGCAGCAGACGCGCGAGCAACAGGCCGCAGCCCGGTACTGCGGGCTCGGCTTCAAAAAGGCCACGCTGCCCTCCGAGGTCTTGCAACGGTTGCGCCAACACCTGGAAACGAACAGCCGCCGATTCCGCGCCGAGGAGCCCATCGACTACCTCGTCAACCCGGACCCCGGGAAGATTCCGGCCCTTTATTTCGAGGACAAAGAATTCAACGCCACCCTAAGTCGCGAGCTACAAGGATTGCACGAAGAGTGGGCCGGAAGGAGTCTGACCGAGTCCGCCTGCTACGGCATCCGCGTCTATCAACGCGGCAGCTTTCTCTACAACCACGTCGACCACACCGACACACACATCATCAGCTCTTCGATCTGCGTCGACCACCGCCTCGACAAGCCGTGGCCCCTCTACGTCGAGGATATCGACGGCAATCCCCACCAGATCGATCTCGACCCTGGCGACATACTGTTCTACGAGGGAGCCCGCCTGCGACACGGCCGTGCCTATCCACTCGAGGGTGACTACTACGCATCCATTTTCGTCCACTATCGACCCGCAAATCTCTGGTCTTCGCGGCTCGTTGGCACCTAGTCGCCGATTTCGTTAAGAACACCCGAAAACGCAGTATTACTCGTGAGACATCTACTCTATACAAACTACCAGTCCGGTCAGTCGGGTTTGAGCAACGGCATCATGTCGATCGAGCTGGGCGTGGTCCTCGCGTTCCTGACGAATCGGTTTCTCCTGCTCGATGGCAACATCTCCCCGCCGGCCAATATCGTGTCGTACGGCGATCGAGTCGACAACAGCCAGCCGAGCCGCGTCACCGACCTGATCGACCTACCGGTCGCCTGGAGTGAGCCAGGAAGCGTCGACGTGTCCAAGTTGCCGTTCCTCGAATTGAGCGACGACCATCTGGGGAGTGCCGCGTTCTATGTCCCCGGCACCGTCGACATCCGATCCGCCGACGCGGAAGCGTTCGCCAACGGCAGGACAGTGTGGCTCAACGCTGGCGGCTCGCTCGACGAGATCCCGGTGCTGCGAGTGTCCGAGGATCACAGCAAAGACAATCTTCGATACAATCTCAACTACTACTCGTACTTCTTCTACCTCGACGACGAAACGCGTCGCTCCGTCTACCGCATGCTCGAGCGGATGCAACCAAAGCAGGACCTAGGGGAGCTGGCGAAGCGCGTCGCCGGCGATCTCGGAGCATTCAACGCGGTGCACTTGCGACGCGGTGACTTCAAGGTGACCTATGGAGTCACCACCCTCGACCGTCAACCTTGGGAAGCAATCGAGGCGCTCGAGCATCACTTCAAACGCGACGACACTCTGGTCTTCGTGACCGACGAGCGCGACGACCCGTTCTTCGACGAGATCAAGAAGGTCTATACGCATCACGTATTCATCGATCACCACATCCTCGACGACTACGAGAAGGACTTCGCCGCATTGCAGCACCGCGACAGCATCGCCTTGGCCTATCTTTCCCAGCTCGTGGCGGCCGAATCCGCCGACTTCATTGGCACCATGACCAGCACGTTCACCGCCATCATCCAGCGCTACCGCGGCAATCGCGGCAAGGCCGAGAGTTTCAAGTACCTTTGGAACGAGCTCCCGGACGACGGCGATCGTCTCGAACGCGGCCGTCATCCGGTTAGTGAGTGCGTCCCGATGGACCGCGGCATGATGGTCGAAGAGTCGTCGGGTCCGTACTCATGGAATCGCTACAACAAGAGGATCGCCGCCAACTGGATGCGCGAATGGCCCGAAAGTTTTCTGACCCAAGAGAGCCTCGAAACCGGCAAATTGACGACCGGGGCCAGCCCCGTTGCCCGCCCCATCGTTCTGGTTCGTCCCGAAAGGACGAAAGTCGAGGTCGCGTTCGACGGCTTGAGCATCATTCTAAACTCGCAAGTGCCTCGCGTTGCGACCAAGCTGAGCGAAGCCTTCGAATCACGCCAAGCTGCGAGTCCAGCGAACGTCATCGGGGAGTTCGAGGTTGCTGAAGAAGACGGCGACTTCCGTCTTCTGCAACGCGGCCAGGAAATCGCCACCGCAGCAAGCTACGAGGAGTTGGCGCGCACGTTAAAACTCCGCATGGTGCCGATCTTTGTCGGTGCGCGCCGCCGGCACGTGTGGCTGGAAGCTTTTTCCTTCCGTAGAGCAGGCCATGCGCTGGTTCTCGCCGGCGACATGGGTCCTCCATCGGACTGGCTGCCGGACGCCATGTGCTCGAACGGCTGGGAGCTGCTGTGGGACGAGATCGTCCCGATCCGCCTGGAAGACTGTACCGTCACACCGTTCGGCCGCACGACCTGGCCGAAGGGCGCAGCCCTGCGCATCGACCGTACGCCCTGTCGCGTCAGCGGCCTGATCGTCACCAGCCGACAAGTCCAGCGCCGCGACACCTTGACCGTCTTGTCCCCAGCCACCGGGGTGGCGGAGTTGATCGGCCGCTGCGTCGACTTCCGCACCGACCGCAAGCGGGCGGTAGAACGCCTGTGCAAGCTGGTCGAGAAACGAACCGTAGGCAGACTGTCCTTCAGCCGCGCCGAGACCGCTGTCGATCTCCTCACGCGCCCCTTCCTCGACGCGGAGCGTGAGTCCGCCCACGGTACAAAGTCTGCATGACAGACCAAGCAACCGCACCGCGCCAGATCGACATCCGCATCTCCACCATCGGCGGGCACGAGTATCGGTTGAATCTCCGCGAAGACGCCGTCCATTTGCGCGACCTCTTTACTCGATTCGTCAACCGACCGGCGACTGGGGCTGTCCGAGCTCCTGAATTCATCCAACTGCCCCTCGACGGAGGCAACGCTTCCTGCACGATCGCCGTCGATCAGATTGTGTCGATCGTCACCACGCCACCAGTCGTCATCGAAGTGCAACAACCCGCCGTCGAGCCAAACGTAATTCCAGATGTGCCGGCAGTGGTCGCGCCACCCCAGATCCGGCGCGCACACTACACGGTGATCGACGACTTTCTCACCGTCGATGAGCACCGAGACATGCTGGCGTTGGCATTGAGCGAGAAGGACAGCTTCGAACCCGGTACGGTGCAGGGTGAACCGAGTCCACACCGACGAAACAGCGTCATCATGAACTTCGCAGACTCGGCGCACGGAACACTGCTGACAAGTCGTCTGCTCGTTTGGTTTCCATTGATCGCAAAGGCGCTGAAGGAACCACTGTTTCCGCTCAAGACGGTCGAGTCGCAACTGACCGCCGCCAACGACGGAGACTACTATAAGCCTCACCTCGATACCGACGGGAAGACCCCCGATTTCCGGGTCATCGCGTGCGTCTACTATTTCTTCCGCGAGCCAAAAGGGTTCACGGGCGGCGACCTACGCCTCTATGATTCCATCGAAACAGGTGGCGAAATCTGTCAGGCGGATTCCTTCCAAGACATTCGGCCGGCAAGCAATCGCTTGGTCGCATTCACCTGCGAGACCTTCCACGAGCTGCTCGCGACTCGCTGCCCGTCCAAGGATATCGAAGACAGTCGTTTTGCGGTGACCGCGTGGTTTCACCGCAGCGGCGCACCGGACCCCGACGCCAAGTTCGGTTGGGGACATTATCGTTGCGGCGAAGTTCCGGAGGCACTGCGGTGAGCAACGCGAGGGCTCGCTGCTCGAGACCACCGATCCTCGCGCTTTCGACCAAAGGTAGCGAAGGCGCGCCCCCCGCCGCACCGGGTACTGTCATCAGCAGCCGGCGAGTCAGCCACCTCGCTTTCGCAGGCTTGACCGAAGCCCCCGGGATCAGAGGCAGAGTGCGTTTGTCATGATCTTCACGGTTTTCGTCGCACCGGTCGAACCAACGCAACAGTGGCGTGCCGATCTCCTCGAATACTCATGGCGACGCATCAAGCAGAGCGGCGAACTGATCCGGCTGGCGCCAACCGCCCCCGGACGCGCACCAGGTAGCAGAGGGAGAGTCGGGAGAACCGTCAAAACGTTCGACTGGAACCCCCACCCGTACACCCAGGACGTGTACGCCGGCTATCAGACAACCGCCGGCGTACTCGAGTGGTTGTTCAACGAGCCGGCCGAAGGAACAGTCCTTTTGCTGGATTCGAGCTGCATCCTACGCCACCCGGTTACAGCAGAGGTCGAACCAGGCCACGTGCGCGGGTCGTCGTGGCCGGAGATCCCACTTGGCACGGACGGCCCATTCGGCCTGCATGATGATCTGAAGTTTCTCGAATCCTATTGCGTCAACCGCAAGCTCCCCCTCGCTCCCGTGCGGATGCCGATTTTGATCCACACGGCGGACCTGCGAAAAATCGCGGCGCGCTGGCTCGAGCTTACGGCGTTGATTCGATCCCATGCCGTAGGCGTTCACGGAAAATACCTTCATGCAGATCGCGTCGCCTACACCGTCGCCGCCGCCGAATACCGCATCCTCCACACCCTTGACGACCTCGGCACTACGACGTCGGATACCGGCAAAGACGTTCCGATCGTCGACTACAGCACACCGATCAAGTCCAAACAGGGAGAGATCGTCTGGGACCGAAAGGTCTATCGACCATGGGAGGCAGTCTACACCGAAAATGCGCGCGCAGGCGCAGGCAGAGACGTACTCGGGATCCTGAACGAGATGGTGACGCGCCGCGAATCGGGAGCCGAGCTTGCGGCAACACGTCCACAGCGGTGCTACGGGGTGCGGGAAGCACGAATTCTCGACGACATTCATCTCGAAGTACCTGGGTGTGCCGACTTGATGTCGCTGAATCAATCCGCGGCTGCCATCTGGGAGCTGTGCAACGGCGAGAACACACTCGCCGAGATCGTCAGCGAGCTCGAGAGACAATTCGACGCGTCACGCGAAACCCTCATGACATCCGTCGAATCGACGGCGAGGGATTTGGAAAGCTCAGGTGCCATCGAGCTGGAGGAGCTGTTCTGATGGCATCCAAAGCAAAACCAAGCGCCAAAAAGTCCGTGCCGACCACAAAAACAAAGCACGCAGCAAAACGTGCCAAAGCCTCGGCCAAGAAAACAGCCAAAGCGCCGCCCGGAAAAGCCACGACAGCACGGGCGAAGAAGACCACCAAGACTCCGGCCTCCAAGAGCCCCAAAACCCGGACCCAAAGGACCCGGGCCCAAAAGCCCCGGGCCCGCAAAGCCGCGCTCAAAGTATCGCAAACGGTGTCGCCCAAAGGATCGCAAACGACTTCGAAGACGGAGCGAACGACCCCATCGCCTCGCGCAAAGTCGCGGCAGGCCACAAAACAACCCCAGATCTTCGTGTCGATCGCCTCCTACCGCGACCAGTTTCTTCACTTCACCATCGAGTCGGTGCTCAAACAGGCGACGTACCCAGAACGGTTGACCTTCGGCCTCTGCTGGCAAGCCGACGACACCGAGCAACTCGATCAATACCTGCACGATCCGCGTTTCCGCATTCGCAAGTACCCGTACTACGCGAGCCTCGGCTACGGTTGGGCAAGAGCCGAGATCCAAAAACTATACGCCGGCGAAGAGTACCATCTACTGATCGATTCTCACACGTATCTCGCCAAGGGGTGGGACGAGAATCTGATCGCGCAACTCGAGAGCAAGCCGGGCGAGAAGCCGCTACTGACGACCAGCTCACCCCCTTTCACCTTCGACAATGACGGCAACGTCGTAATCCCGTGGCAAGGGACCGAACACGACGGCGTGCCGCTGATGAAGTGCGCACGAATCCAACCGGCAGGGTGGGTCGACATCCAGATGTCCAATGAGCGCAAGTCCACCAAACATCAAACCACCGGATTGGTGTGCTGTAACTTTGTCTTCACGCACGGGGCTTGGATCCGCGAAGTGCCCGAGGATCCGGCGATGATCAACGCCGGCCACGAGTCAGCCCTTTCGGTTCGTACCTTCACCCACGGATACGACATCTACCTGCCCGACGAAATTCAAATCTGGCACCTCGACTACAACAACTACCCGAACGGTGAGCGCAACAAGGTATGGGAAGCAAAGTCCGACAGTTGGCAGTCTGAGGGCACCGAGATCATGCTGCGGCGGCTGCAAGCGCTGTTCTACAACCGCGGCGACCGCGCCTCGCTCGGCCGCTACGGACTCGGTCGATCCCGCACCGTAGCCGACTGGGCGGAGATCACCGGACTCGACCTCAGTGACTGACGTCGACTCCGCACTACTGCCAATTCCCCAACCCGAGTGGCGTGCTTCTTTATCCGGCGACGGCGCGGCAGTTGATGTCCTGATTTTAAGCAAGGACCGCGCCTGCCAACTCGACGGACTGCTGCGCACGATGCGCGCGTTCCTGACCATCCCACACCGGAAATACGTACTGTACAAGACGTCTAATTTGGCGTTCGAGCGCGGCTACGACATGCTCCGCCGGTGGAATCCCGAGGTCGAGTTCATCGACGAGGCGCAAACGTTTCGACAATGCTACCTCGACCTCGTGGCAAGGATCGCCGCCGGGCCTGGTCGCTACTGGATGCCGGTGATGGACGACATGATCTTCACTCGCACGTTCACCGCACAGCCACTCATCGACCTCCTCGACACAGACGAGGACGTGCTGGCGATCTCTCTGCGCCTCGGCGAGAACATTACCTATTGCTACACCCGAAACGCTCCAACCACACCTCCGGACTTCAGCAACGGACACCGTTGGGAATGGAGAACAGCCAGCCCAGGCTACTGGAACTATCCAATGTCCGTCGACGCCAACATCTACCGCACGGCGGAAATGGCCGAATACATCCCGACCCTCCAATTCGGCAAGGCTGAAGTCATCGAGGCACGCATGGCCGGGGTGCCCTTGAACCGCCCCCATATGCTGTGTGAACCGACCCCCAGCGTACTCAATCTCGCGATCAACCGCGTTCAACACACCTTCAAGAATCGGCACGGCACAATCACGCCAGAAGCCCTGAACGGCGCTTTCCTCGCGGGTTTCGCGATGGATGTGCGCCCGTTGCTGGGTCGAACCTTCAACGCCTGTCACGTCGAGGTCGAGCTGTCCTTGGTCCCCGATGCGCGCGAGCGCCCCGGCGCAACGCCCCTCTCTTCGACCGGCTGGAAACCACAGCGAAACGGCGCCGTCGTCGTGACCGAGAGCCATGCTGTCGTGACGCTCAAGAGGAACGGAACGAAGCTCAAACTCAATCAGAGCGCCGAAGAGATCTGGAAACTGTGCGACGGAACACGAACGCCCGAGGACATCCAAAACGAGCTCGCGCAACATTTTGACGCAACCCCGCGCCAGCTTCACAGCGGCGTACGAAGCGCCCTGGCGAATTTCATCAATCACGGCCTTCTCCGTCAGGAACGCCCGGAAGGCGCATACCGCCGCATCGACCTGCGCCAGATTCCCTGCTTCGTGATCAATTGCGAAGCCGATGCTGAGAAGGACACGTTGATGAAGCGTCAGCTCGCTGAGCTCGGGATACCGTACGAACGTGTACCCGGGATCGCCGCAAGCCCGGATTGGGTCGGCGTCGCGCTGTCGCACCTCAAAGTGCTTCGCCTGACCCGCTCGACGACACCCTTCCTGGTGCTCGAGGACGATTGCTTGTTCAACGACCGCTTCCAACCAGTGTGGCAAGTACCGGTCGAGGCCGACGCCCTGTATCTCGGCGTTTCCGAGTTCGGCCTCGAGACCCCCGGTCACTTCAGCTGGGGCCGCCGGCGCAAGAACCAATGGAGACCCTACGACCGGTCCTTCCTCCGCATTTTCAACATGCTCGCACGCCATGCGGTCGTGTACCTTTCCAACGACTACTGCGAGCAAGTCATCCAATCGCAAATCGAAGCACTGACGAATCGAAGTTTGCCGTACCCTGGGGACATCGGCTGCGCGATGCTGCAAGCATCGCACGTCGTCCTGACCCCGAACGAACCGATCTGCCGGCAAACCGGTCGTGACTCGACCGTGCGTCCGTTGCCGGAGCTCTGATCGAACGAGCCGTTCCTCCAAGCCGGATCCATACAGTGAAAAAGGGCACAATCCACGATCTCTTCTCCCGCACCGCTTGCGTCGTGTCCGACAGGCACCGATTCATCTATTTGACGGCGCAAAACGCCACGTCTTCCCTGAAGGCCGAGCTGTCGAACGAGCACTGCGGCGGCGTTGTCCTCGCCCGCGCACAGGTGGCTGATAAACTCTGGAACCAATACTTTACGTTCGCCTTCCTGCGCGACCCGCTGACGCGCTTTCTCTCCGCCTATCAGGAAGTGTCTCTGCACATGGAGCGTGACAAACTCGAACCGCGCCCTTTCGGCCGGATGCCCGACGGCCTCGATCGCTTTCAGGCATTTCTCGCGGACGTCGAGCAGAACGGTCCGTGGAACGAGCACATTGCACTCCAGCTAGCCTTCGTCGAGCGCCGAAGAATCGACTTTTGGGGGCTCGTCGAAACGCTGCAAGACGACTTCCAACAAATCTACACCCGGCTGGGATTGGGGACCTGTCCCGTTCTGCCAAAACGCCGCTCTCGCAGCGGCCGTGAGGAAAAGGACGGCATCTCGCGCTTCGCCTTCCATCCGGAGGACCTCGATGCGACGACAATTGAGCGCATCTACGACCTCTACCGTGAGGACGTCTTGCTGATTCGAGCGGTTCGCCCCGACGCACCTGAAATGCAGCCGCACTCAACCCGTGCCGCACCGCCCCCCGGAATGGTGCAGGTGGCGATCGCCCTGGCCAACGGCGGCGAATACTCCCTCGAACTTCCGCCCGGCCAACCAGAGCTGGGCGCTCTGCAAGCTGTGGTATCACCACAACAATCCGATGGACGTTTTCTCGGCCCGCAAGTTCTGCAGGTTCCACTGCGTGGTGGCAATTCCGCGCTGACGTTTTCCACGCAGCACCTCGTTCGTCTCGAGCTACGCCCCCCCGACGCCCGAGAACTGCGCCGAATCGAGGCGCCGGCCACCGGCACGGGCAACTCCGGAGTGAATCTAATAAACGTCGGGAACAAGCGGCCGCCAACCGAGGACCCATCGAGCAATATCGACGAGGCGCATCTCGGTGGCTACATTCGTGCGGCCAATACACCGATTCTCCACAGCGCCGCAGGCCCACACGGGGACCGGGGAACCTGGAATCCGCTGCTGTGGCGTTGGGCAATCGAAGATCTCGACGTGCGATCAGTGATCGATATCGGATGCGGCGAGGGACACGCCGCCGGATTTTTCTCCGACGGCGGGTGTGAAGTGCTCGCGCTCGATGGCAGCCTTCAAGCGCGCTATTCCAGCGTTGTTCCAGATCGCCACGTCGTACACGACTTCGTCGAGGGACCTTTCGTCCCAGAGAAAAGCTTCGACATGGCCTGGACCTGCGAGTTCGTCGAACACGTCGAGGCGCGTTTTCTCCACAATTTCCTGGCTACGATCGCATCGAGCCGCAAGTACGTGATGATGACGTTCGCCAGCCCGACACAAACAGGCTGGCATCACGTCAATTGCCAAGAACAGGGTTACTGGGTCGATCAGTTGGGACGCCTCGGGTTTCGCCTGGACGACGATCTAACCGAGAGAGGCCGAGCCTTGGCTCACTCTCATTTTCGCGAACGTGGCCTGGTCTTCGTCCGGCACCATCGAAAAGGCGAGTCATCGAAGTCCACAGAACCGTCGCTGCGCGCGACTGCCGAGAGTCACTGTCTCGACCCGCTGCCGGTCCAATCCATGCAGGTCGCACAGCGCGAGAGCGATGCCTTCTACCTGTTTGTCGACATCTTCGTGCATCCGACCGCACCGAGAATCGTGGCGATCTCACCACCCTATGGCGAAGACTGGAATCCTAACGTTGTCGGCATCGACTACGATGCCGTCGACCTTGTATTCGGTGACATACGCGTCCGCGGCCGCTGCCTGCGGCACCGTCTCGACTCCTGGGAGCCTTGCATGCTTCTCGAGTTCGAGGACGAAGACCTAACAGAGCGCATTCGGGCCAACGACGAGATCAACGTCACGATCGAGGCCGGCTCGCATTCGTCGTCCTTCGTCCTGACGACCCGCCCAGCGCCAGCCTACGATGTCGCAATGAGCCTCGTCGTACGCAACGAAAACCGCTGGATCCGCACGTTTCTCGACTACTACCTCGACTGCGTCAAAGCCGACCACGTCTTCATCTACGACAACGGAACGTCGGAACAAGACCAGCTGCTTTCCATTCTTCACCCGTACCGAGAGCGCGGGCAAGTGACGTACATCCCGTGGGATTTTCGCTGGCGCAACCGCATCGACCGCAAGATGATCGGCCAACCGACACAGGAGGCTCACTCCCTTGCAAGATTCGCAAACACCGGGTGGATCGGCTTTCTCGACATCGACGAGTTCCTGCGCTTGCCGCACAGCACCCTGCCACAATTTCTCGCTCGCTTCGCGTCCGCGGAGGTCGACGGACTCTCGTTCGGTATCCGGTGGTTTTCTTACGAGGGCCCGCTTGCACTCGATGAGATTACGAGTGTGCCACTGCAATTCCTCCACTCGCGCCGCAATGAGCTCGGCCGAAAACGGCAGAAGTTCTTCGTCAAAGGCGGCGGCTCGAAGTTTCTTCGCTTGCATTGGCTCGAAGACGGAGGTCGCGAACTGCCCATCGACGACACCGAGATCTACTTTCACCACTACGATCAACGTCCCGGCCGTTTCGAAGAAGGAAAGCAAATCGGAGGAGCGCGCGACGAATACATGCTGCGCTTCGCCGACCAGCTCTCGCGCCCCGAGCGGCACAGAGCCCCTCTAACCGAGAGAGGATGGATCACCCACATCAACTCTTCGATCGAACGCGCCGAACGCGACACCTCCAAACTCACCCCGGAAGTCCTCGCCGTCGACGGCATGTGCGGGCGCTACACCCGTCACTTCTACAACAACCTCTGCAGCTTCGGAGGATGCCGCTACCTCGAGATCGGCAGCTATCACGGGGCCAGCACCTGCGCGGCAATCTTCGGCAACGACGTATCCGCCGTGTGCATCGACAATTGGACACAGTTTCACGGCAAGCGAAGCCGCTTCGAGGATGCCCTACGACGCTTCCGAGGAGATCGCTCGGTCCGAGTCATCGAGCAAAACTGCTTCGAAGTAGACGCCTCAAGCCTCGGCCCATTCGACATCTATCTCTACGATGGCGACCACAGCCAGCAGAACCAGTACCGAGCCTTGCAGCACTTCGTTCAGACGCTGGCCAAGCTCGCCGTAGTCGTCATCGACGACTGGAATCGTCGGCATATCCGTCGGGGGACACAGGACGCGATTCGGGACCTCGAACTCGATGTAATCTTCGACCGAGAGATCCTACTGCCAACCGACCAGACGGCGGATGAAAACCGTGACGCTGGAGCGCGAACTTGGTGGAACGGACTCTACATCATGCTCGTTCGCAGTAGAACGCAGTAGAAACGCCGCAAATATCGAAACCGGGAATTACTCCTCGCCCTTGGTTTCTTTTCCCACGGGAGCCGGTCGGCCCTCGTCGTCATCCGAAGCAATGAGCTTTTTAGCACCGAAGCCAAAGAGCGCCGCTGCGGCCACAGCCGCGGCGCCGCCTGAAACCACAGGCGCATCGACTGCTGCCTGAAAGGCGGTCGGAACCGCCGTACTGGGAAGGCCCGGATCGAGGACCGTCGGGACCTGCGTCGGTGCGGCAGTAGGATTGAGGCAAAGTGACGGCGAATTGGTACATTGCGTCGTCCCAGCTTCGACAGGCGCGACGAATCCAAGATCAGACGAGACCGGTACCGATAAGATCACCGGCGTTACCCAGGCAATCTTGAGCGCCGAGCGCCTTGAAATATCGTCGGAAAAAGTCGGCCGCGCCGCCTTCCCGTCCGTCACCAGCTCGCCCCGCAGCCGCTCGATCTCCTCGAGAAGCTCCTTTTTCGTCTTCGTTCCGTCACCCGCCATTATAGACCCTCTCCAATGCTGCCGCTGCCATAGCAAGAATCCGACCCAAATCCCAGGCCTGCGACATCGATTTCCTGGATTCGCGGTGAGACACCCCCTGCGCACTCGTAGCAGCGGCTCGGCAGCCTATCCCGATCAAGTGGGAGAATGGGCGTGTCATCCCACCCCGCAGACCTCCCGACCCGTGGCTTCACGATAGTAGGACACATCCTCGGCGCAAATGCGCAAAGCCAGTTCTCGCGTCTCCCCATCATAGAAAAGCTCCGGAACCGGCATCCCGTGCCGGCGAAGCCAGCCCGGGGAACGATCTGTCGCGCGCTCTCGAATCGTCACGTCCTGCGGCGAAGGATTCTCGTGCAGGACCGGCGCGGAAACCGAAACTCTCTCGTTTAAGCTCGCCAGCCCCCGCGAGAGATCTTCCACCGCAACGACTTCGTCGAAGTCTATCTGATGCGTGTTTCGGACCTGCGGCACCAAATGGTGCTGGGGTTCGATCCCGCGGGTCTGAACATGCTGCAAGGTGTAGAGGAACTTGCGAAAGCTCTTGTCCCGCAGCGAGAGCTTCCGGTCATCGTCGGCAAAGCACCACAACGTTTCATCGCGCACGACCCACAAGGTGTAGAACCCGACGAGTCGGCGAAGCGGATCGCGCACAAAGAAGACCTTCCAATAGTCACGACAGCGGTCGATGTCGCCGTGCCAAATCAGGAAAGCGTCAAGGTCTTCGACCGGTTGCTTCGTCTTCTCCTCAATCGCTGCCTTGCACCACGATCGGATGCTGTTCGAACCACACTTGGGACTATAGACGGCAAGTACTTCGAGTGGATCCGCGGCTAGGAAGAAGTGGGCCATGGGGATTCTATGTGTGTGATTGGTGACTGGTGATTCGTGACTGGTGACTGGTGATTCGTGACTGGTGACTGGTGATTCGTGACTGGTGACTGGTGATTCGTGACTGGTGACTGGTGACTGGTGACTGGTGATTGGTTGGGCAAAAGTTCTACACACCGGCGCCGGCCTGGTACTCTTCGAAAGTGACGCAGCTCTCCCAGTCGGACGGCGACCGGATTGTCACTGGGTCGGGGTTCGCGCCACTAAACGCATCCGGATGCGCGCGTTTGGCTCGGAAGTCAAAGCCCGAAAAAATCTCGTAGTCCCGCAAGGTCCGCACCCGACCGAAACCGTACGGTCCGGGCAGCGGTGATTCATAGCTCGAGAGCAGCTGTTCCAAACGGGCAAACGCCTCGCGGTTGCGGCGCTCGACGACGTCTTCCCCCTGCTCCCAATGGCGCCGCGGCGGCCCGTCGTTGTGCTGCATGTGCCATGCCACGACTTCCGTTGGAAGAAAGAAGTCGTACCCCCAGGTGTACGAACGAATGGTCACATTCAGCTCTTCGCCCCAATAGTATTGTCCGGGATCCTGCGGCACCTCGACATTCCAGATGCCGCGCGAGAACGCGAAGTTGCCGTTGACAAACCGTGTACGCCCCGGCTTCTTGACGTTGGGGGCTCCAAAGTCGAACCACGGCGCCCAATGGTCCGACGCGCTCCAGCCGCTCACCTTGGTCGTCGGCACACCCATTTCAGTACGACGCTGCGGCACACCATCCTCGTCGTACCAGAATAGGGGAGCATTCATGCTGAGAACGGGTTTCTCACTGGGGAGAGCCTCCAGCATCTCGATCAGCCGCGCGTCCCAGTCGGGCTCGAGCTTCATATGGGAATCGATCTGCAGAGTGTAGGGTTCACCTCGCCACAGAGACTGCGCAATATTACGCGCCCAGGGGCCGCCCTGGCTTGCCGCAATCGTCGTATCCACAAACCGAAACCGCGGATCTCGGCGAAAATCCTCCAACGGCACCGGCGCTTTTGGGTCACGCTGCCAGCAAATTCCGAAACGCAGCGAATCTGGAGCACTTGCCGTTTCGATCGCGTCACGCAAGGTGCGCGGCAACTCGGGGTCCGTGTACGACGCGATCGCGACGAAGATCTGAGGGTGGGAAGCCACGATTCATACTCTTGCCGAAGCCAAGGTCGCACCGCAAGTGACAGAGACACCCGTCTATAGCCGCTCCACCGCTTGAATCTTGGTCGAGGACTCGGGATTCCAAACAACCTCCTCATGGCTCCAAGATCGGGATCTTCGCAGACAATCGACCCGCAAGGTTGCCCGAGCCACTGCGAGCGCGGCCGCAAACCCACCCGATCCACTCGACCCCCGGATCAGACCTTGTGGGCGAGCCCCTTTTCCCGCGCCGTGTACTGATCGAAGATCCAGGCGTAGGTTTTCTCGATACCGTCGCGCAATGAAGTAGACGGAGCCCAACCGAGCTTCTCAATGATCATCGTGTTGTCGCTGCTCCGCCCGTCGACACCCTTCGGAGCATCCAGTTTATAGGTTCGCTCGAGCCGAATTCCGGCAATCTCTTCGACGACATCGACCAGATCATTGATGGACACTGTCTCACTTGAGCCGAGATTGATCGGGTCCGAGACACTGCTCTCCATCAGCCGACGAATTCCCTCGATGCAGTCATCGATGTACGTAAACGAGCGACCCTGGTTTCCATCGCCCCAGATTTCAATGCGATGATCGCCGCGGACTTTTGCTTCGATCACCTTTCGACAGATCGCCGCGGGTGCCTTCTCGCGACCACCGTCCCAGGTCCCATGAGGCCCATACACATTGTGGAAGCGAGCCACTCGCGTCCGCATCCCAAAGTCCTCCATGAAATGGCGGCACATACGCTCGGAGAACAGCTTCTCCCACCCGTACCCATCTTCCGGCATCGCCGGGTACACGTCGTCCTCTTTCAAGGGAGTGACATCATAGCCACGTTGCTTGTCCGCCCTGTATACGCATGCCGACGACGCGTAGAAAAAGCTCTCGGTGCCGCACACATTCGCAGCTTCCAACAGATGGGTATTGATCAAGACGTTGAGCATGCACAGAGCCTTGTTGCTCTCGATGAAGCCCATGCCGCCCATATCACAGGCCATCTGGTACACGACTCCGACCCCCTCGCAGACATCCATGCACGGACTCCGCAACCGCAGATCCAGCTGCCGATTGTCGACGTCGTCGAAGCACTGGTACCACTCTTCGATCGGTTTGAGATCGACCGCGCGTAGGTTGGGCTCACCACGCTGGCGCAAGTCGGCAACAATCTGCCCCCCGATAAACCCGCCCGCGCCTGTGACTAGAACAGTAGAAGCAACCATGGTCAGTCTGTATTTGCCTCTAACAGCTCACGTTGCAAGGATCAGCCGGGAACAATCGATGCATTCACTTCCTCATGCTTCGCCCGAAAGAGTAGACTCGAAGGTCAGGCAACAATGACTGAGAAATCGCCCTGGCATGACGCTCTGAAGCTGGCGGCGTCAGGAAGTCGCAACGGAGTAGCGGCCATCGTAGACGAGGCGCTCGCGGCTTCTGCTGTCAGCTCGAAGTACGAAACTATAGCTGCGAGAATCTTCCTTCTCGCCGCAGACTTCCCAAAGGCCGTCGCAGCTTGGGAACGTGCTCGACAAAAGGCGCAGACGGACGAAGACACTCGTGAGGTGAACATCGTGCGCGCGCTCGTTTCAGGGATGCTCGGAGACTTCGCGACCTCTCTGGACACCTACCACCAAGTCGTCAACGAGGGTTCCGACATCGCAACAATCCTCGCCGCAATCGAGGTCGCAGTGCGCGCCGAAGCCTGGGAAAAAATCCAACGTTGGCAACCGATCCTGGAAAAGCACGCGTCAGCAAAGCTCGAGCACAACCTGCGCCTCGCCGATCAGCTTCGACTCGCTGGCCGAGTCGACGATGCTCGAGCGCTCATCCTCAGAGCCGTCGCGGCATCGACAGATCCGAAGGTCGCCAGGCCAGCGGCCGCACAACTTCTGATCGTCTGCGGCGCCTACGACGAAGCGAGGCAGCTGTTCGAAGCACAGATCTCAGCAGGCGTAGCCTGTGCTTCGTCTCATGCGGGCATGTCTACCCTTCAGCTGTGGCACGGAGACGTGGGCACCGCGTTGCAGGCCGCAGCAAACGCCTGCCGAATCAATCCGGAACTGAAGACAACGCGAAAAGTTGAGGCCATTGGGAAACTTCTCGACGGGGAGCACGCAGCGGCCATCGAGGCTTTGGACTCTTTGGTGAACTCCGGCGAAGCAAACGATGCTGAAACTCATGCATGGCGCGCTGAAGCGCTTGTGAGACAGGGCAAACACGATCTCGCAATGGCTGCCGCGCGCAACGCTGGAGATCTCAGTCCAGATCACGCCACTTTCATCGCGGTGCGCGTCATCGAAGCGCTCACGGCAGTACGCAGCGGGCGACGACCAACGGGAGACGGCACACTCGTCCGTGCCGTTGAGGTGCTCTGCGGTGCGCGCGACGCGTCTCTGCTACGAAAAACAATGCGGCGCGTCGCGGCCGGTCCCTGGATGGGTCCGGACAGAGTATTGGCAGCTGGGACACGGTGGCTCCGCCGCATCGGGATCCCTGTCGCCGAAATCGCCACACCGGCGGAGGTCGAATCCATTTTGGAACGAAGTCTGGAGGCCATGGGTGGAAATCGTAGCCCCTTTCATCCGACACGAGTGGAGGGTGGAAAGCTCAAGCCGCTGCGCGTCGAAGCGCCGCCGCGCACACTCGTGAGAGATGCCCAACACGCGGTTCGGTTCGGCGGCTACGAGACCGCGCGCCGACGGCTCGACCTATTGATCGAGCGTTACCCTGGCTGGCCGCAGCCTTGGTACTACCGCGCCGAGATCTTGATGTGGCTCGGTCGCTACGACGAAGCTCGGGAAGACCTGGAGATCGCCCTGTCCCGGAAGCACAGTGATCCGGAAATCGAACACGGATACTGGCACCACATCGGCCTCGCCGGCGTGCATCTCATGCAAGGGAGACCCGAGATCGCGCTGCGAACCATTGATCGCGTGCGGCGCCGTATGATCGGATCTCCGGCCCAACCGTACTACGCCTGGCGCGGCGAGATCCTTCGAGCCTTGGGACGAAGCGAAGAAGCAAGGGATGCGCTGCAGGAGGTTTGCCCACCTGGCGGTCGCCGTCTCGGTTCGTGGCTTACGTTGGCAATGGTCTGCCACGATCTCGGAGAAACTCAGCGAACCAGGCAGATCCTCGTGCAAGCGGCGGAGAGCGCACCATCCTTGATGCTCGACCTTGCGCGGTCACCACAAGTCGCCCGATCTCTCAATCGGCTACAAGGTCAATCCGGCTGCGACACACTGTCGGACCGGGAGGTTCTCGAACTCCTAGCTCGAATGACAAAAGCTCTGCGCGGCAATCGCAGTGCCTCTTGTGTCACCTTTGTCGACTCCGATGGGAGTCTCCGTGCGATCCCACCGAACGGCTTCTACGAAAACGTCGCCCGACACATCGAGATTGATGGCATTCGCGCCAAGTTGTAGTGCCCGCTCAAATCCTCCGATACCAGCCGACTGCTACGGAGCAAAGCAAGTAGTGCGCTTGGCCCGTTTTGCGAGACAGGAGCCTGCTATTCGGGGGCCGGGGGTGGATACGGCTGGGTGCGCCGAACTCGTGGGCATCACCGGGTGGGCGCTCGCACCGTCGGCCTGCTATCGTGTCGGTCATGAACGAGAACCTCTCGAAAAATCCACACCTGGCAGCGCTCCTCGTAGCCATGCTCGCGACGACCTCCGCCCTAGCCGAACCGCCGCCAGCCTATTTGAGCGCGGCAGTTGCCAATCCCGATCGCAACGCCGCCGACCGTGCCAGGGATGAGAATCGCAATCCCGCTGAAGTGCTTGCGTTCTTCGGGATCGAACCAGGCATGACGGTGGTCGACCTCATGGCGGGTCGGGGCTACTACTCGGACCTGCTGTGTCGCGCTGTCGGCGACACAGGCAAAGTCTTCGTACATAACAATCGCTTCGTGCTAGAGCGCTTCGCCGAGAAAGCCGTCGCCGAGCTGGTTGCAAAGCCCGAGTTCGCTCATTGCAAGAGGTTGGATCGCGAGCTGGACAATCTCGGCCTTGGCGACGGGACCCTCGACGCTGCCGTCATGGTGTTGTTCTACCACGACACCTATTGGCAGAAGACTGATCGGACAAAGATGAACGCGGGCATCCTTCGAGCGCTGAAACCAGGCGGCGTTTTTGGAGTCGTCGACCACCACGCTGAGCCGGGCTCCAAAGACCGCGATGTGAGCACACTACATCGAGTCGAGGCCACCATCGTGAAGCGTGAAATCATCGACGCCGGATTCGTTCTCGAAGCGGAGAGCGAGCTACTCCGCCATCCCGACGATGATCGCACGCTCAACGTCTTCAAGCCGGAGATACGCGGCAAAACAGACCGCTTTATCTACCGCTTCCGCAAGCCGACCGAGTAGCACGACATGACTTCCAGTGACACGAACGGCAAGCGGGTCCTCGTCGCCGGGGCAACAGGTTACCTCGGCAAGTTTGCAGTCCAGCAGTTCAAGCGGCGCGGATACTGGGTTCGAGCTCTAACCCGCAGCGAGGAGCGACTGCGACGCGGCGGCCCGTTCACGGCTCCCGCCATCGCACCAGAAGACTGCGACGAAATCTTTGTGGGTGAGGCTACAAAACCGGAGACGCTCGCAGGCCTGCTGGACGGAATCGACATTGTCTTCTCGTCGATTGGGATCTCGCGCCAACGCGACGGCCTGACCTTCGAGCAGGTCGACTATCAGGCCAACCGCAATCTGATCGACCTTTGCTCAGGGACGTCGGTCGAAAACTTCGTCTATGTCTCCATGCTCGGGGCAGAGCAGATTTCCAACCTTGCCATCACCATCGCGCACGAACGGGTCGTCGAAACATTGCGCACCTCTGGTCTCGAATACACCATTGTCCGGCCCTCCGGGTACTTCTCCGATATGGGAGTACTGCTGGATATGGCAAAGCGTGGTCGGGCGTTGTTGGTCGGCAGCGGGAACAACCGCTTTACCCCTATCCACGGTCGCGACCTCGCCGATGTTTGCGTCGACGCGGCCGCCGGAAGTGATCGAGAGGTCGAAGCCGGCGGCCCTGAGACGATGACCCAACGCGAAGCCGCCGCGCTGGCATTCGACGTTGCGGGCAAGCCGGTGAAGATGACCGTCATACCCCTGTGGCTGGCCAAAGGATTGGCCCGAACCATCGGGCTGCTCAACACACAGTTCGGCGATCTCGCAGAGTTCATCGTCACCGCCGGTGAAGTCGACGCCGTCGCTCCAACACGCGGCAGAACCACCCTGCGCAGCTACTTCGAGAGCTTGAACGATAGTTGAGGACGCCGGCACAACGAGGTGCCAACGCGCCGACATTGCTCAGCACCCCGCAACGGCCTGCGGCTAGTGGTCCCGAGCTTTCCCAGCCGAACCCGGTCGCCCTTGGGCAAACCAGGCGTGCTCGGGACGAGCGAGGATCTCTGCAATCAGCGTATCGATCGCCGACGCCGCCACACCCTCACCGCGCGCTGCCGCATGCTCGGCGATCTCACGCGCTTGCGGCAGTAGCTCCTGATAAAATCGTTCCGCAACCTCGTACATCCCGTGCCACTGAGTGTAGTCCGGCGCCATCATCGCCGCACCCATGCGCGCGCGACGGCCTTCGTGGTGCCAGAGGTAGAACCAGGTCCATTCGATCTCCTCATCAAAGGGAGTCGCCGTGATCAGATCGTTCGTCTTGAGCGCCTTCATGATCGACTGACCTGGCGCTGCAAACTTCTCGTTGTAGAGAGTCACGAGATCGTCATACTGCCGGTAAAACCCGCTCGTGTGGTCGTCCGTGTGGCAGTGCGAGCAAACTTCGCGCATCCGTCCGCGCTTATCGGCGGCGCTATCGGTCACCAGCTCACGCCGCTTCTGTGGGTCGAGCTCACGTACAATCGCCCCATCTTTATCGGTGTCCATCTGCAGACTCAGAGGCGGTCGGTTGTTCCAAGAGATCCGCTCGCGCGGATCATGCGTGATCTTGCCACCGTTTCGTGAGTGTCCAGACATGTGGCAGGTAGCGCAGGTCGGTGCCTGCGCGTAGTCGCGGCCGAGCACCCAGCTGTCGCCGTCCAGGTCCATGTCTTCGCGCAGGTCGCGGTAGGCGACACCGTGCTTCGACTCCTCATAGATCTCCTTTTGCGGATGGTCGGGTCCGAGGTGGCATTTGCCGCAATTCTCCGGCTGTCGCGCACGTCGCGGCGAAAAATCGTGACGGCTGTGGCAGGCGGAACACGAGCCGCGTGATCCGTCGAGGTTCAACCGGCCAATTCCCGTATTCGGCCAAGTCCCGGTGTCGAGGAGCGGACGGCCATTGTCGTCGCGCAGCACGCGAGCAACCGCGTCGAGGTCCGTTGGCTTGCCGTCAACGCCAGGCTTCAAGTCCACAAACGTGATCGACTCCCCGGTGGTCGCTCGCAGTGCGACCTTGCTCCCGTGGCATTGCTGGCAGCCAGAGAGGGCTGCGGCCATACCGTCGACTTCATCTCCTCGCGCAATTGCTTCGGGCGAATGTGGTGAAAAAGCCACGCGAGAGCCCTCGACCGTCTCGGCGAGAAAGTTGTCCAACGAGGCAAGGATGTTGCCGGCCGCAGCGTGATGACTCCGCTCGAACTCGTCGGCCACCTGCGGGTGACATCCCGCACAATCGCGCGGCGTTACGATCGTCGCTATGTCTGCGCCGTAATGGGAGAACGCATCCGCCTCATCGCGTTCGGCTCGGTGACAGTCTAGGCAGGCGACACCGACCTCCGCGTGCTTGCTGCTGCGCCAGTGCGTCACGATGCCGGGATGTGCTTGACTGTGGCAGGCTACACAGCCCTCGCTACTCGAAGCCACCGAAATGATCGGCTCGCGCATCCCACCCTCTACTTCGCGTCGTACGATCTCCATGCGTTGCACGAAGAACAGAGAACCGACGAAGATCAGGGCCGCTGCGATCAGCACCAGTCGTTTGGCGTTCAAATCCATGGAATCCCCCGTGGTCTTCGCCTCAGTGGGCGACGGCCGCCTCCCAAATCATGAGAACCGAGATCAGGACAACGGCCAACAGACCAATCCAAACACTCGCTTCGGAAAATCTCGTTTTTCGACGAATCAAGTCGTCGATAAAAGGCCAACAGAACATCGTGAAGACCACGAAGCCCATGCTGAGAATGGCCACGGTTCCGGAAAAAAGTTTCAGCCAACGAAACGCCACATAGAAGAACCACTCGGGTTTGATCACTTCGGGAGTCGTCAACGGATCGGCCAAAGGACCCATCGTGGCCGGGAACACAGTCGCCAACGCGCTCAGGAGAACCATCAACGACAGTCCGATGGTCAGCTCCATATAGACGTGATCGGGGAACAGATTGAACGTTCCACCTCCGTCCGGCTCCTCCTCGAACGAGAGCTCGCTGACACCCTGCAACCGGACGATCGCGATGTGCACAACGATCAACAGAGTCAGAATGATCGGCAACACCGCTCCGTGAAGGACAAAGAAGCGCGCCAGGGTATGGCTATTGTACGAATCGCCTCCGAGCAGCATGCGCTTGACGGTCGACCCGATCAGGGGAACGCCATCGGCGATGTTGGCGCCGACCGTCGCCCCCCAGTAGCTCAGCTGCTCATAGACGAGGCTGTAGCCGGTGAAGGCAATCGTCAGAGTGCAGACGAGCATCGACATACCGATCATCCAGTTGATCTCGCGCGGCTTGCGATAAGCCCCGGAAAAAAACACCCGCATCTGATGGAGCACGATCGCGGCGATCATGAAGGTTGCGCCCCACTTGTGCACGCTCCGGACGTACCAACCAAATGGGACTTCGTCGGTGACATAGGCCACCGACTGGTACGCGCGCGACGGCGACGGTTCGTAGTAAAAGGCGAGCAACAACCCCGTCACGATCTGAATCGCGTAGAGGTACGCCGGCGTACCTCCGAGGGCGAACCACCATCGCTTCATGTGATTCGGCACCGGCTCGTTGGTGAGCCAACGTAAATCCTCACCGCTCACATCGAGTCGTTCCCCGAACCAATGGCGCACCGACATCATGCTCTGCCCCTAGGTCCGAAGCGCGCCCGTAGTGGACGGGATCAAGTCGGCTTCCGCCAACTCGATGAAAAGAAGGTTTCCTTCGACCTTTAGATTGTACGGGATCAGATCGAGCCCCTGCTCCCCTGGCGGGCCACCCGTACCCTTGCCGGTCGAATCAAACACACCATTGTGACAGGGACAGAAATAGCGTTGGTCCCTACTCTGCCAATGAACCTTGCACCCGAGATGCGGGCAGACGTCCGAAAGCGCAGTGAATGTCACCGCGTCGACGTCATCGGCCTGGCGCGCAATCACGACAGTCGCGCCGCTCGGTGTCGTATACTGAATCGTGCCCTCGACTCCCAGCCGGTCCAAGTCGCCGACATAGAGCCATTGCCCGAGGTTGCGCTGCGGCGGATAGAGGAACCTCGCGGCCAGTGAGGCAAACCCACCATAGGCCGTGACTAGGCTGACGAACAAACCACCCGACAAGAGCCTGGCAAAAAAGGCGCGACGCGGCGGTTGCTCCGGAATCTTCTTCCCCGATGACTCCTGCAGTATTGCCATGACCTATGCGACAGCCGACGACGCGTTTGCCAGACGCTGTCCAAGAAAACGCAGGCAATCGGTTTCGCTAACCAGGCCCACGATCTCGTCCCCCGCCGCACCGCCGACGACAGGCAAACAACCGATGCGCTTCTCCAACATCGTCGCGACAGCATGCCGAAGCGGCGTCGTCTCGCGCGCGGTTTCGACATGCCTGGTCATCACGTGGCGAACTTCAATCTTTGAAAGCCATTCACGTTGTGGCCCCGGCTCGAACTCAAGCACTGACGAGATCGCAGCGCGGAATAAATCTCGCTGCGAAAGGATTCCGGCAAGGCGGTTGTTGACCACTACAGGCATATGGCGGATTCGGCCAAGCCGCATGATGTCATCGGCCAGATCGAGGGCGTCATCCACCTTTAGAGTGACGACCTCGCCCTGCATGATGTCTCTCAGAATCGGTTCATCAGACATGACAGTGACATCAGCAATTGTCGTACCGTCATTCCGCTGGTCCGTACGAACAGCGAACGAGAACAGGGATTCTCAAAATCACTGCTGGCAGCCGCTGGGTTTCTCACGTATGGGAAACCTGAATTCCAAATTCTCTGACCTGCGCGGTGGGTGGTACGACAAATCTAGTAGGGTCAGTGCGAGTCGTGCGCCGGCATCGAGGCAAAGGTATTTCGCCAAGTCGATCAAGCTTCTCTACGCCGCTTACTTCGGCGCGCTGAACACCTATTCAGCAGCAGCGCTCCAGTCGATCCAGAAGAAGGTGCCGATCTACGTACCCGACTTGGCGTTCGGCGTGCTAGGCGTCAGCCCTACCGAAGTAGCCCGACGCACTCGTCCGCGCAGGTGAACAACCCGTCCGACGAATAACGTCGGCCGATGCCGCCCTCAGATCGTTGGTAACATTTTCTTGCTGCAATCCAGCAATCCTGGTCTACTTCGAACTGATGAAACAGACTCACCTCGTATTCCTCGCGCTGGGCCTCAGCACCCTATGCACGCACCCGATCGCGGCGCAGATCGAACCCATTGGCAACAGTATTCAAGTCGGTACCAACGACGGCACCAACCAATTTCTGCCAACGGTCGCCGCGGCGCCGAACGGCAACTTTGTGGTTGCTTGGAGTCGTGCATTTGACTTCCCATTCATGGGGCAGATGATCCCGGTGCGCCAGCTACAAGCGCGCGCCTTCGACAGCGCCGGAGCGCCAGTGGGCTTCGAATTCAACATTCGTTCGGGGTACCAAACCGCGTTCATTCCAGACGCCACCGCGATCGATGGCGGATTCGTTGTGGCTTGGGAAAAACAGTTTGACTACGGCGTCCACGCGATAAAGCTCGACGCGTCGGGAAGCGCGCCCACCGGAGCGGAGTTTCTCGTCGACTCCACGGTTGTTTACAACAACCCGCCCGGCGAACCCGGCGACACCCTCAACCCGGAACAACCTGTCGTCGCTGCGACTGCCAACGGCGGTTTCGTCGTCGTGTGGTCCCGCGTCTACCTCGAGTGGCCCCCCACTGGAATCAGAGAGGGGCGTGGTGTGCACGGACGTCTCTATGACAGCAACGGCACGCCGGGTTCGAAGTTTCAGGTAAACACCACCCAACCAATGGAACACGCAGCCGCGGGACGCGACGTCGCCTCGGATCCCTCTGGAAACTTCGTTGCCGTCTGGGACTTTGAGAACGACGACGCAATCTTCGGGCAACGGTTTAACTCGAACGGGACACCGGTCGGCACCGAATTCTCAGTGAGCGGTCCGCCGGACACTCGCACCGACCCATCGACCTGCATGCACTCTGACTCCAGCTTCGTCGTCGAGTGGACGGCAACGGACGGCTCGGGGAACCCACGCATTCAAGCCCAACGCTTCGACAGCGGTGGCACTTCCCAAGGCACAGATTTTCGAGTCAGCTTACCTTCGGCGACCTCAGCGCAGTACGGAGAGATTGTTTGCACCGGCGATGGCGGCTTCACCATTGCCTGGGACGAGCCCAGCGGCTTCTTCGGCCGTCGTTACGACGCCGCGGGCGATCCAGTCGGGACACGGGTATCGTTACATGCGTCCGGACAGTCGCTTGACTCGCGTCCGCGCCTCGCGGCGCAGACGTTTCCCAATCTACTGATGGTGCATGACAGCAGCGCTATTACCGCTCAGCGAATGCGGGCGTCAGGAGAGGGATTCCCGGTCGACAGCTTCAAATGCTACAAGGCTATCGACCGAGAGGCGCCGCCGTTTCAGTCGCTGAGTGTAACGCTGGCGGACCAGTTCGCCATCAACGACGGCACTTTCAAGGTCGTCAAACCGCGCCTCCTCTGCAACCCCGTGGCAGTGGACAGCGAGGGGATTAACCGACCTGACGAACACCAGGTTTGCTATAAGATCCGCGGACCAAGAATAGACCGCGACGAGAGACCCCTCATCTCCGTGAGCAGCGACTTCGGGGTTTCGCAGCTGGAGATCGTCAGACCATTGTACTTGTGCATACCTTCTCTCAAGACGGTACTTCCCTAGCGCGAACTCAAGGACGCCAATGCGGCGGCACAGACGGCACCACCCGTCGCGGAGGCAATCAACTAAGCTATGGGCGACGAGATCAATCAGCGCTACTACGACGCCGATGACTTCAGCGACTTTCGACACAATCTCGATGAGGAAACAGCGCTACTCGGCAATCTCTTTCAACAAGACGACTTCAGCAAGCGCGGAGACATGGCAGGCTTCGAGCTCGAAGCCTGGCTGATCGACGACCAGGGGGATCCATTCCCGGACAACGAAAGTTACCTGAAGGCCCTCGACAACCCACTCGTCGTTCCCGAGCTCGCTAGGTTCAACGTCGAATTGAACGGAAGCCCGACTGCCCTCACTGGCCGGGTGTTTTCACGCTTGCAAGATGAACTCGATGCAACCTGGCGATCCTGCCGCAAAGCAGCGGACCGATTGAAGTGTCACCTCCTGACAATCGGTATCCTGCCGACCGTCAAGGAAGCCATGTTGTCGGACGAGTACATGTCGCACATGGTCCGCTATCAGACGTTGAATGATCGGGTCATGGCGCTGCGCGACGGAAAGCCGCTCGAGCTCAACATCGAAGGCACGCCCAACCTCCTCGCGACACATTCCGACGTCATGCTCGAGGCCGCCGCCACGTCGTTTCAGGTCCACCTGCAATGCCTGCCCGACCGGGCGGTGCGCGACTTCAACGCGTCGCTGATCGCGTCTGCACCGATGGTCGCCGTCTCGGCGAATTCACCCTTTCTGTTCGGACACGCGCTCTGGGACGAAACCCGCATCCCGCTATTTGAACAGGCAGTTGACCTCGGCGAGCGATTCCCGTCCAGAGTCAGTTTCGGCAAGAGCTATGTAAACGAGTCGCTCTTCGAAATCTTCGAAGAGAACCAGCGCGAGCATCCGATCCTGATTCCGGCGGTCCAGGAGCAACCGGCGAACCAATTCGCTCACGTGCGCTTCCACAATGGGACACTGTGGCGTTGGAATCGCCCCTTGATCGGCTTCGATTTCGACGGCCAGGTGCATCTGCGGATCGAACACCGGGTCATTCCAGCCGGCCCCACGATCAAGGATTGTATCGCCAATTGCGCCTTCTACTTTGGTTTGGTGCGCGGCTGGGGCCTGGACAAGGAGCCACTGGAGAACCACATCCCCTTCGAAGTCGCGCGCGACAACTTCTACAACGCCGCCCGATACGGTTTGGGCGCTCGGGTCCGATGGTCGCGCGATGGCACCGAGAGTGAAGTCTCGATTCGATCCCTGATCATCGACGAACTATTGCCAATCGCTCGCGCCGGCCTTCAGTCGAGATCAATTCCGGACTCGGAGATCGACGACTACCTGGGAGTGATCGCAGCGCGCGCCGAATCGTCACAGAACGGCGCGGCCTGGCAACGGCGTTGGATCGAAGAGAACGGTCCAGACTTCAACGGTCTGGTCCTCGCATACCGCGAACAACAGAACCGGGGTTGCCCGGTTCACGAATGGACGCTTTAAGTCCGTCTCGTGCAAGAGCTTACAACCCTCCCGAAGCACCTACTGGAATGCCCTGCGACCGAGCTCAAGGCGCTGCTGGGTGGACCAACTCTGCTGCACTTGCAGGGAGAGAAAGAGCCGGCGCTCTTCGTCTCACTGCTCCTCCACGGTAACGAGGTGAGCGGATGGGACGGCCTTCGCCGCCTGCTGGCGGCGAATCCGGACTTGCCGCGGTCGATGTCGATTTTCATTGGAAACATAGACGCCGCGGAGCAACGCGTCCGCACACTGCCGAATCAGCAAGACTTCAACCGAATCTGGCGCGGTGCGACCGGCCCAGAAGGACAGATGGCGGCATCCGCCCTCCGGTCGATGACCGCGCGCAAGCTCTTTGCCGCCGTAGACTTGCACAACAATACTGGACGCAACCCCCACTACAGCGTGCTCACTGACCTGAGCGCCAGCAACTTCGGGCTGGCGTACCTGTTCTCAAACAATGCCGTCTACATCCGAGAGCCCGACACGGTGTTGACCAGCGTGCTCTCCGAACACTGTCCAGCAATCGCGCTGGAACTCGGCCCGGTCGGCGATCCGAGATGCGCCGAACGCTCGTACGACTACCTCACAAGACTTCTCCAACTCGAAGAGGTGCCCACGGCAACCCCCGACAACTTCAACCTCTTCCGTACCGTCGTACGCGTACACATCCCCGAGGGCATCGAGTTCTCGTTCGCTGACACCCCCACAGACAGCGGCGAGCTCGTACTCACCGCGGGCATCGAGAGCATCAACTTCCACGAGATGCCCGCCGGCACGAGCTTCGGCCTCACCAACCGGCCCCTGAACGAGTCCCTCCGGGCCCTCGACGTGGTTCACGACGATGTTACCGACCGGTACTTTCAGGTGACGGACAACGAGATCCGCACAAGAAAAAGTATCGTACCCGCCATGTACACCACCGACCCTCAGGTCATTCGGCAGGACTGCTTGTGCTACTTCATGGAACGAATCACCGGGCTTGTTTGACGGATCAGAGCCAACCGTCTTCATGACGACACGGGATGGAATGGCGTTCAACTGGTTGAACGCCAGCCGTTGGCCGTGGCCTAACGAATCGGTTGGAAATCGAGATTCGGGAGCTCACGTATTGCCGGCCGCAGCAGCAGCTCCTGCATCAGGGTTCGCCGATGCAGGCAACGGATCAACTCTGCATCGCGACTGCGGTCATCTTCCCAGACGAAACGCTCGAGTTCCGAGTCGGCCTCAGCCCAATCGCCGACGGATTTTCCAACGAGAACCGACACCAGCGCGAGATCTTCCTTGTCGGCAGCATCGCCCCAGAGGTCGACGGAGCGCGCCGCCTGCGCCATACGCAGCGCGGTTCCGAACTCATAGTCGGTCCTTTCGCGCTCGAGGGTTTTCACGAGCAGCTCGAACATTCCCGCGTGCCGCGATTCGGCCGCCTCGGGCAGCGCCACGGAATCGAGCTCAACTCCCTCGACACCGGCAATCGTCTCGATCGCCATGCGCCCAAACACCAGATACCAACTGAGGTACTGCGGAAGATTCAGTCCGGCGAAAGGCTTGGCACACACTGCGGCCACCGCCATCGGCGTGTTCAACGAGAATCGCGCCGAGTGGTAGGCAATGACGCCGAGATCGATCTCTTCTCCGGTAATCTCTGCGTACTTGCGATACGCCCGTGCGATATCCCCGAGTGGTTCCGAAACATCGCGACCACGAAAAGCAGCCAGGTCGCCGAGCGGATCGCCGAGATGCGATAATTCAAAATCGAGAACAGCCGTCACCTTTCCGTCGTCGAAGAGAAACTGCGCCGCGTCCCCGGTTACGAACGTCGTCCGACTGCGATGCATCGGCACATTGCGCTTGAGCCAAAGCAAAGCAAACTCGATCAGCGGCTCCGGTCTCTGCTTGCCCTGTCGATAGCCCTTTTCCCAGACCGGCAAGTCGTCGAGCCCGATCTGCCGTGCCCCCTCGGGGCGTTGCAGACCGATCGCGTCGAACGCCGCCAGATCGATCGAGTGCATGCGTGCCAAGATAGCGACGTACTCGTCCATCACCGCGCAACGCTCCGCTTCGTCCTGAGCGGTTGCCAGGTTCGCCCGACCGGGGGCACAGGCCATGACGATACCGCGAGGATCTTCGCAGAAACCGTAGAGCCGAGGCACAGGAATCCCGTGGTCTTCGAGAACCCGCATCACCTCGTACTCATGCCGGATGTCGTATGTCCCCTGCCCCATCTCACGGTCGCCACGGTAGTAGACTCGCACGACCTCACCGTCGCATTCGACCTCGAGAAACCACGCCGGACGCCAGCGCGGTTGGCGTTCGACGCGAAGCGCCCGACCGCCAACCATGCGGCCAACTTCCGCGAACACGCGCTGCCAGCGATCCTCCTTTACTTGCTCGACTGGGATCATACCCCTCCTGGGTTGCAAGGTCCGACTCTGAGTTGGCTCGACGCACCGCACAATGCAAGCGAGCAAGCGATGACAAGCGAAGAAACCCAGATATCGGTTCACTGGGCGCTCCAAATCTGGGTCGACGCCGAAAGGTTGCGTCCTTACCTGGGGAGGCGTTATTGTCCGAAAGCGTGTCGCATTTTTGACCGCGAGCTAGGCAACCAAGGGGGGACATCGCATGAAGACTCGGACCAGGAGTTTTGTGTTTGCGTTAGCTGCGTCGATCGTGATCGCCAGCGGAAGCGCCAGCGCCAATACCGTTACACAAAACACATCGTGGACGATTGACCGCAGCGGCACCGGCACAACCTACCGCGTCGTCGCCTACGGCGATTCAATCTACGCTGGGTACTACGGCTCGATCTCGAGGGTAGCCCGGCGAGCCGCACCCTGGATCGAGGGCGAATACCTCTCGGCACATTGGAACGCCGACATCGAAGTCATCCGCCGCACGAAGTCAGGAGCTGTCGCCTCCGACATTTATCAAAACAAAATCGTCGCGGAAGATTCCCACATGCAAAGCGCGAACACCCGCGTCGTCACGTTCGAGATGTGCGGTAACGACGGCCTGCAAGCGCGGTCGGACTTCGCCGGCCAGTCGGGAACCTGCAACTACGCCCCGTTGGACAATGCGTTGGCGAACTGCACGACCTACCAAGAGCTAGCGATGCAGTACATCAATGCCAACGCCCATGCCAACACCGAACTCAAGATCGTCGCCAACCTTTACTATCCGGGTTACGACGCCGACAACGGCTTGGCGAACTGCAACGATCCAACGACCGGCCAGCCACCGAGCAGGCAAGACATCATGATGCCGTATCTCGTGCGCATGAACTGGCGGGCCTGCAACTTCGCCAACACTTACGGCTTCGAGTGCGCCGACAGTTTCGCGGAGTACATGGGCGCCGACTACGACACCAACGGCGACAGCCTGATCGACTCGGACGCGCTGCGCTACGTGCAAGGCGAGAGTGAAGCGGACTACGTGACCCGGCTGACACAAACTCTGCGCTCAACGGTGCGTGACGCCAGCTTCCACTTCGTAAACAACACGACTAGCTTCGACTACATCCAGTCGGACGACACCCACCCCACATACTCGGGCAACACAATCTACGTCGGCCTATTTGGCGGCACTGGCTCCGGATCCGGCGCACCCGACTATCCGAGCATAACGGGTGGCAAGAACCCAATCTGGGACGAGTACGGCCACGAGAGAATGGGTTGGTCACTCTGGACCTACAGCGACGTAACCGCCCCCACTCCAACCTCGACATCAACGCCCACCTCGGCTCCTTCGACCAACACTCCTACGCAAACCCCGCTACCGACCTTTACGCCCACTCCGGCTCCTCCGACCAATACTCCTACGCAAACCCCGACACCGACCTTTACCCCAACCACCGGCAGCTGCACTGCGGATGGCGCGGGAGCACCCTGCACCGCCTCGACCAATTGCTGTTCGGGCGTTGGCAACTGCACTGGAGGAAAGCCTGCGAACCGAGTCTGTGCCGGAGCTCCGGCTGCATGCGGCAACGGCGTCGTCGAAAGTGGCGAGGACTGCGAAGCCGGGGTACCGCTGGCCGACACCTGTCTGACTCTCGGGTTCACCGGTGGCTCTCTAGCCTGCGGCGGCAGCTGCCAGTACGACACCAGCAGCTGCACCGGAGGTGGATGCAGCCAGCAGAACGCTTCCTGCAACGTAGACAGCGACTGTTGCTCGCTCAACTGCAAGCCGAACGGACGCTGCGGCAAGTGAGCCAAACACGATCGTGAAAATGAAGAGCCCTGCCGAGCTATTGTTCGGCAGGGCTCTTTCGTGCCGCCAACCCGAGTCTAACGGCGAGTAGCGCTAATAGCGGCGCTAGCAAACACGCAGTAAGGCCAAACCAGTTCCCCCACCACAACATCAAGGTCTCGCGACGCATTCCGGGCGCCACAGTCGCCATCAACGCCGTCGACTCGCCTACAGCGGCACGCGCCAAGATTTCACCATCGGCGCCGATCACCGCACTGATCCCGGTATTGGTCGCACGCAGCTGCGGCAATCGCGTTTCGATACTGCGGAACGCCGACACCGCAAGATGAAGCTGAGCACCAGCACCATCGGCGAACCATCCATCGTTCGACAGCGTCACGATCAACTGGGCACCTCGCCTAGCCGCGTCGATGGCCAGCATCGGGTCAACAGCGTCCAAACAGATCAATGGGGCAAACGCTACGTCGCCGTGCCCTCGCGACAGCGTCAGGAGTGCTGGCCCATCGCCGGGCCGCCACGTACCGAGCCAGGGAAGATGCGACCGAAGACTCTCCGACTCCAACCACCTCGGCACAGACTCGGTTAGGGGAAAAAGACGTCGCTTGCGATAGGCATCGCCGCCGCGAGGATCGCCTCTTGATTGCAACAGGACCGCGGCATTGTACTCACCGGCATCGTCGCCGACGTAGGTCCCGAAGAGCAGTGCGCCGTGCATCCGCGCAGCAAACTCGACAATCGACGCGTCGAGGTCAGCGCCAGCAGCACTCTTGGGCGTACCGAAAGTAGTCGGATAGGCGGTCTCTGGCCAAACAACGAGATCCACTTGTCCGGGTGAAGGAACATCTTCGATTGCACGCGCCGACAAGCCGATGTGAGTATCGATGATTCTGCGCGCCGCGGTGAAGGTTCCGAGGCGACTCCGTAGGTCGCTATAGTCGTCCAGGTCGGCTTGAATGAGAGCAACAGTCAGCGGCTGCTGCGTGGGCTCCCAACGGTTGACCTGTTGCAATCGCACCGCGCCGTAACCCGCGAGGGCACCCGTCAGCAGCGCCGCACTAAGCAAAGAGCGGAGGGCCAGTATCCGTGAGCGGCGCCAGTGCATGCCAACCGCATGGATTTCCTGGTTGACCACGAGCAAGACAAAAGTCAGGCCAGGAGCGCCTGCCAAATCGGCACCTTGGCGAAGTGTCGGAAACGGCAGCAGGCCGTGCCCCAGAGTCTCGCCAAACAAGCGAGGGCAAACCCACTCGACTCCAACCCAAACCAGCGCAGCGGAGACGCTCACGATGAGCCCAGACGCCCCCCTCGTGGCGAGGCCGCGCCGCACCGCGGCAAACACCATGAACTGCGGCTGCAGAAAAGGCGCCGATACAATCAGAACGACTGCCGCCAACCAAAGCGGCGTTGCGGTATAGCGAGCGAAGGCATCAGCGAACCAGCCGAACACACCGACCGCGAAGGCCATCGACATCACCGCGCCGTTTCCTAGCGCGGCAGGCAAGGCGCGCTCGCGCTCGAGAGAGATCAACCACGGGACGAGGGCGACCCACCCGAGCAACGCCGAGGGATATTCGACACGGGAGTAGAGTGCGAGAAGCAGCGCACTCGCCAGGATCGCGCCAATGCGGGCCAAAACGATGAACAGTTTCGCTTCAGTCGGAGTCTTCGGCAAGATCCGGCACCGGTGGAATCTCTAGCATCTCCAACGGCAGATCAAGCGGCGCAAATTCAGGCGGCACCACACGATCGGGCAAGGGAACCGGGTCGCCGATCTCATCGACGATCTCATAGCCGGGAGCTACGATGAGAACAGGGTCTAAGCGCCGTCCGTCATCTGTGGTCTGATAATGACGAGCAAAGCCCTCGGGCAGGTCATAGTCATCCGGGACGACTACGCCAGATCTCGGTGGGCTGATCCCAGGCGGCGGAAAAGCCGCGAGCCCTGCCGTTTCACCACTCTCACGAAGAGCCGCGATATAATCGCCCGCCTGGATATCGGGAACTCTTCCCACGTCGTTTCCAGCCGACTCAGTTTCAGACTGCTCGTCGCCCGAGAACTCGTCGACATCGGCCATCGAGCTTCCCTCGCCCGCAACGCGCCGAACCGGGGCGGGATTCACCTTCCGCCGTACCTTCGCGTGTTTCCTCGAGCGCACAGGGGACTTGGCCAGAGCTCGCTTGCGAAACTCGTCACGCGACCTCGCGACGCGTTCGCCTCGCTCCAGCTCCACGGCCGTTTCGGCAACCGTTTCGACGGATCCAGCACCTCGGTAGATCGTCACCACAGCAACCACAAGCACTGAAAAAACAACGGCTGCCAGCACGGCACCCTGTGGCACCCAACTCCGCTCGTATACAACACGAATCCCATCCGGGTCTGTGCCACTGTCGACCAGCGGCTCGTCTCGTTGGCGCTTTCTGTTCACTGTCGGAAAAGGTAGAGCAAGGTCGGTGAGGCCGCAAGAACGACGACAATCCCGCTACCCAAAAGACCAATCTGCGGCTATCTCCAAGAGACGCGCTTGGTGGCCCGAATCGAGCCGCCGATGAAACCATCCCAAGCGGTCCTTCTCACGCCTGTCGCAAGGATCGCAATCGGGATCCTCAAAGCCATCAGTCGCGCAAGCCTTCTAGGGATTCTTGCAGCACTGCTATTTTCGGACGGCCCGCTGAATCCGCTGCGGCTGATCCGCCTGGTCACAGTGCTGAGTTTGCTCCCCGCACTGACCGCACTGTTGGGGCAGCGATTGCTCCGAGCCAGGGTTCAGATCGCGGAGGGCAACCTCACCGTCGAGCAGCATTGGAGAAAGATCGAGGTCCCGCTGGCATCGATCGTAGACGTCGTACCGTGGGTCATCCCGCTACCAGGCCCCGGTTTTTGGATACACTTGCGCGCCGGTGGTCGCTGGAAATACGGCATCCAATCAGAACAGCCCGCAGCTTTGAACGATGCAATCGCCGCTGCAGGCGTACCTTCGAGGTTCGGTTTCGCGAGCAGAGCAAGTCTGGTTTATTCCGCGGCGCGCTCGGCGTACGGCACCCCCACCCCGTTTCGCCGCGTACTCCAGTTTCCCCTCTTCGCCCTCCTACCGACCATTCCTCTCTTTCGAGTCCACCAAATCATCGCCTACGGCGGGGCGTTCGGTGAGTATTACTTGTATGGGGCGAAAGCCTACCTGGCCGGCTTTGCCATCTATTGGACGACCGTAACGATCTACTGTCTGCTCTACGCAGCTGCTCTTCGATCCGCCGTCGAGATTGCCGCGATAGCAACGGCCCTGGTCGCCCCACGACACGCGCCAACTTTCCGCAAGGGAAGCGAGGTGCTGGCCAACGTTGCGTACTACCTGGGCGTACCCATTGTTGTGATCCTCCGGTTCGTTTCCGGTTAACGGGTCTACCACCGACCCAAAGCACTTGCTTGTTGGCCGTATAGCAAATATAACCTCCGCAAAATGGCAATCCCCACGAACTCGGGCGGCAAATCAGAACCGCGCCAGAAGCTGACACAGGCCCAACGCACCGCCCGGTCCGAAGAGCTATTGCTGCGCGCCGCCTTTCAGGTGATCGCCGAGGTTGGTTTTGAGAGAGCCACGGTCGCCACAATCGGCGAAGCAGCGGGGTTTAGCAGAGGACTGATCACGCAACGTTTCGGCTCCAAGGAGGGACTGCTATCGGCCCTGGTTTCGCGGGTCATCCAGCAATGGGAGACCGACATCTTGTTTCCGGCGATCGGCCCGCGGGTGGGGATCGCCGCGGTCTGTGAGTTTCTCGACGCACTCGAGCGGCAGGCCATTCACGGAACCGAAGATCTGCGGGCACTCAATTTCCTCCTCCTCGATCCGAATCCGAAGTTGCGTTCGGCTTTCGCTGAGCTCAACACCAATCTGCGCGCGCTGATTCAAACTTTGCTCGACAAGGGCATCGACGCCGGTCACGTGCGAATCGACATCGATACCGACGCGCAGGCCGCGTTGTTCGTGAGCAGCGTGCGGGGCGCCCTCTACCAATGGGTCCTGGATCCGGACGGGATCGACCTTTCGGCGATTTTCGACGTCATGAAGGCACAGTTGAGAACGTGCTGCGCCCCTCCGGAACGGAGTGGCGCAGAAGGAATCGCCGAATGACACGTCGCGGCTACGAAGACGAGTACGGAATCTTCGCGCCACTGCCGACCACTGCCGGCGTTCGCAAGCTCGCCCCCAAAGGATTCTCGACCGGTCCCGCGATCGGCGCGCACCTTCCCGATTTTGAGCTAATCGACCAACACAACATGAGACTGCGGCTACACACGGACCGCGGCAATGAAAAGGCCGCCGTCGTCTTCTTTCGATCGGCTGTGTGGTGACCCCCCTGCATGACGCAGCTCGGCGAGCTGCGCGACGCTTACCCAAAGTTCGTCGAAGCCGGAGTCAAACTCTATGCCGTGAGCTACGACGACCCGGAAGCCCTCTCGGCTTTTGCCGCAGCCAACGACATCCCCTACCCGCTTCTGTCAGATTCCGACTCTGCGGTGATCCGCCAGTTCGGGATCCTCAACACAGAAGTCGAGCCGCACGAGGCGCCGTTCTACGGGATCCCCTTCCCCGGAACTTATGTTCTCGACGCGGACGGCACGGTCATCGACAAACACTTTCCGCGACACCTAGCCAACCGCGAAAGCGCCGAGATCATCCTGGAAAGCGCGCTCGGTAAAACAGTCGTGAACGACAGCGAACCCACTGCCAGCGCGAGTGACGGGGAGATTCAAATTACCGCCCGTCTGCATGGCGGCGGCGGTACAATCAAATCAGGCATCTTGCGACGAGTCATCGTCCGCTTCGAGCTACCGAACGACCTTCATATATACGGCGACAAGGTGGCCGATGGAATGGTTTCGACCAAGATCACTGTCAGCGGCCCCGAGGGCTTGGTCATCAAGGCCCCCCTCTATCCGGAGACGCAGCCCCTTCGGCTGAAGAATCTCGACAAAGAATTCGAGGTCTGGAGCGGGGCAGTCGAGATCTCGATTCCGGTGTGGGCAAACTCCTACTTGGTCGATGTCCTCGACGAACACCGGGCGCGCACCGTCCCCATCGTCGTGCAGGTGCGCTACCAAGCGTGCAACGCCAACACCTGCCTGCTACCGCGCACCGAGGTCCTCACCCTCGACGTGCCAATCGAACCCCTCGATGTCCCGAACCTCGAAGGCCTCGGCTTTTCGGCACAACGCGTCACCCCGATGGATTCGCAAGAACACCTCGCGCGCCTACTGAAAAGATTCACTTGAGGGGGAACCAAGCAATGTCATCTATCGCGTCGCTTTGTCGCGTCATCGCCATCCTGTCGATCGCACTCCCCGCCGACGCCCAGACCACGACTAGCGACGGCCGTCCCCACCAGCTCGAAGAGATCGTCGTCCGCGCCCGCAAGAGAGCGGAGTTGCTCGAAGACACTCCGGTCTCCGTAACGGCCCTCAGCGAATCCAGGATGAGAGCCACAGGAGTTACGCGTCTCAACGACATCCAATCTTTCGTTCCGAACCTATTCTTCACCACACCGGACGACGGTATTGCCGCCGACATCCGCATCCGCGGCATCGGCACTCCGCAGGCCGTAACGGCATCCTTCGATCCCGGGGTTGGCGTCTACGTCGACGGAGTGTTCCTGCCGCGAACCATCGGCACCCTGGTAGATGTACTCGACATTCAACAAGTGGAAGTGTTGCGCGGCCCGCAGGGAACACTGTTCGGAAAGAACAATGTCGGCGGCGCGGTCCTCATCACCACGAAAAAGCCCGGCCCGGATACCGAAGGATTCGTCCTCGCCAGGCCGGGTAACTTCGGCAGCATCCACAGCCGCGCCATGCTCAACGTGCCCCTCGCCGAAGACCTGCTCTTTGCCCGTGTAGCGTTCGCCCAAACCCACGACGACGGCTACTTCGACAATCGCAACCTCGGCAAGTCGCTGAGCAATCGCAACGGCCTAAGCTTCCTCGGGAGTATCCGCTTGCTGGCCACGCAAGACCTGACCATCGACATCAGCGGCACTTGGTCGCGCGAGCACACAGCCGGGCGCGGCAGCGAGTGCGCCTTCGTCCAAGAAACCGACCTTCAGCGACTGGCCCCTGGCCTGCGAGAAGAATGCAGCCGCTCCGGCCCGTTCTTCAACCACTCGGAAGTCGACAATCTGGTCGATGTTCAAAGCTATGGAACCTGGGGAACGTTCACCTGGGAGGTTGGAGAACTCGGGTTTCTCGAAGACGTCTCCCTCAAGTCGATCTCATCCTGGCGCGAACAGAAACCGCGCATCCGCGTCGATGCCGATTCAACCCAGCTCTCTCTGCTCACGCGTTCCGGCGTCGGCGGTAGCCCGACCGATGGCGCCCCCGGGTTCCAACGCCAGATCAGTCAAGAAGCTCAGATCAACACTGCCCTCTGGGAAGAGCGAGTGCAGCTCGTCGCAGGGGCCTTCGGCTTCTGGGAGAACGGCACCGAAACCCTCACCCTCAATATCCTCCCCGACTCGTTGGACATCGCGGACGAGAACTTTCGTCGCATCGACAACTGGTCCTGGGCCGTCTACGGCCAGACGACGGTCGAGGCCACCGATTGGCTATCGCTCACCACCGGCATCCGATTCACCAAGGATAAGAAGGGGTTGGTCGCGTCGACCCGGCCCGCCCGCGATCCCGGCGCGCCGCCAACCCAAGATCAACGACCGGCACCCGCGACGTTTTCGGAATGGACACCGACGGCGAGTGTTGCGCTCACCGCGCCGGAGTCGTGGATCGACTTCGCCCGGGTCGACCACCTCATGAGTTACTTCACGTGGGCCAAGGGATTTCGCGGCGGCGGCTTCAACGGTCTTCTTCTCTCCACCGAGGCCGAACCCTTCGGCCCCGAAACCCTCGATTCGTACGAGGTCGGCATCAAGACGATCGCGCTCGATGACCGCATACGAATGAGTCTCAGCGGCTTCATCGGCAAGTACGACGACATCCAAGTCACTTCGGTTGTGGACCTCACGGTGGATCCAGACAACCCAATTTTCCAACAGAGAACGATCAACGCCGCCAAAGCCACCACCTGGGGGGTCGAACTAGAGGGCCTCGCGTCCCCGATCTCGAGCCTGCAAATCAACGGATCGATCGGCTTCCTCGACACGAAATACGACCGCTTCCAAGGCGCACCCAGTGACTTGTCGGCAGACGAAACACTCGATCGCGCCGGCGAGAGTTTCAATAGCTCCCCAGCCCTGCAGACCAACCTCGGCCTGCAATGGGAGCTGCAGGTTGAACCTGAAGCAACGTTCTTCGAAGGATTCCTGACGCCCCGCATCGACTGGTCCTACCAGAGCGACTTTCACGCCCTCGGCCCGGAAGTCGGTGCAGCGGTCCAACACGGTTACAACCTTCTCAACGCGCGGCTCGCCTACACTTTCAATGAGGAGCGGATCGTCGTCGCGCTTTGGTCAAAGAACCTCACCGACGAGGCCTATTTCAACGCTGTCACTCCACTGGTCTCGAGCTTCGGGATCGCATCTCGACTCTACGGTCCGCCGCGCACCTACGGTGCCGAGCTCAGCTATCGTTTTTAGACCTGATTACGAGTGCGCCCTTCTTCACCACCAGCCATCTACATCACAATTGACTAGCCCAGTACTTCTCCCTACTGGTTGATGCGTTCATTGAGACGGGGAGGTTGCAATGGGGTACAGCGACATTCGAAGGTCGGCGCCTGCTCATTCTAGTTTGCAGACTGCACCGGTCCGACACATTGCTCTTTGCATCTTTGCCGCACTCTCGATCGTGCTCCCAGCATCGGCCGGCGCACAAGACCAACCGAACGACGCCGAGACGGCGGCCGGGGCCCCTACCGCAAAGTCGAGAGGCCTCGAGGAGATCGTCGTGCGCGCCCGCAAGCGCGACGAGTTTCTCGAAGACACACCCGTATCGGTCACTGCGCTCAGCAGCGAACGCCTGCGCATTGCGGGAGTCACAAGGATCGACGAAATCGGGAGAATGATCCCCAACCTCGTTTTCACCCGGTCGTTCACCGGCGTCGACGCGGAGATCAAGATCCGCGGCGTCGGCACGTCGGCGATCGACGGGATTTTCGACCCGGGCGTCGGCATCTATATCGACGGTGTTTTCCTAGCCCGCACGTCTGGGCAATTGTTCGATATCGTCGGCATCGAGCAGATCGAAGTCTTGCGCGGCCCGCAGGGGACGCTGTTTGGGAAGAACACGATCGGCGGCGCCATCAGCGTAACGACGGTCAAGCCACACGACGAGTTCGAACTCAAAGCCTCCGTGCGCGCCGGCAACTACGACTCCGTCACGACACGCGCAAGTCTCAACATCCCTCTGATCGAGGACAGGGTCTTGGGGCGGTTTTCCATCGGCACGCGCAACTTCGGTGGCTACACCCGCAACGAGAACCTCGATCTGGACTACAACGACGAAGCGATGCAGTCGTTCCTCGGTACGATTCGACTACTACCGCTGGATGACCAAGATCTGACCATCGACATCACCGGTACTTGGGGAAGGCAACAGGGGCACGGCCCAGGAGGTCAGTGTCGCGTCGTTCGCGAGCAGGGGCTCGGGACCCTCGAACTGTTCGACGCCTGCCGCCGCACGCGCCCCTACTCTTTCACAGCGGACGCGCACGGAATTCAAGATCTCAAAAACCCCGGCGCATGGGGCGTCGCCAACTGGAACTTCGGCGAAGTCGGCGTCCTCGACAACCTCGCCCTCAAGGGGATCGCGTCTTGGCGGCAACAAGTCATCCGCAATCGAATCGATCTCGACAATACTTCCGAGCCGATCGGCTCGCTGTCCGCCAATGGCGGTGCGGCGATCAACGGCAAGGAATTCGACCTGACCCAAACCCAGGCAGAGCTGCAAATCAACACATCCGCACTCGACGAACGCCTCAACGTCGTCGCCGGGGCGTTCGGCTTGTGGGAAGATCAGGACGCGACCGGAGTACTGAATATTCTGGATGTCATCATCACCCCACAGCGCCAGCAATTCGACAACTGGAATTGGGCCTTGTACGGCCAGGCGACCGGTGAGATTACCGACTGGCTCAGCCTCACCGGGGGGCTGCGGTATACGAAAGAGAAGAAAGCCGCCACCGCGACCGACGAGGTTCCCTTCGACTCCGCAGGACCATTCGAACCAGTGACCGATCGCGCCACATTTGAAGCCTGGACTCCTATGGCCAGCATTTCGTTGCGTGCGCCCGACGATCTCCTCGATCACCTTGGCGCTCTCGATCACGTCATGACCTACTTCACCTACTCCAAAGGTTTCAAAGGTGGTGGGTTCAACCTGGCGACAGGATCTTCAGCACAGGATCTCGAACCGTTCGGGCCCGAGAAACTCGAGATGTTCGAAGTTGGCGTCAAGACTTTAGCCTTCGACAACAGGCTCACCGCCAACGTCGCACTCTTCCTAGGCAACTACGACGACATCCAGGTCACGTCGATTCAAGCGAACGATCCCACTGATCCCACGAACTTCACACGGCGGACTCTGAACGCTGCAGAGGCCACCACCCAGGGCATCGAACTCGAGTTCCAAGCGCTTCCCACCGACGCACTCCTACTTGCAGCCTCGTTCGGGTACATCGACACCGAGTACGACCGCTTCGAAGGACCGGATACGATAGAGATCGCCGATACGCTCGTCGACCGCAAAGGTCAGAGTTTCAACGGCGTACCAGACATTCAAAGTAATGCGTCGATCCAGTATTCGATCGATGTAGCGCCTTACGACAAAGACTGGCTGCGCGGTAGTCTAACGCCGCGACTCGAATGGTCGTACCAAAGCCAGATCCATTGGGACTTCGCCGAGCTACGCGACGGCTTCCAGAGAGGATTTAATCTCCTGAACGCCCGGCTCGGTTACTCATTCAACGACGAGCGCACCGAGGTCGCGCTGTGGGGCAACAACATCACCGACGAAGAATACTTCACCGCGGTGCTTTCAGTCGCCAACGTCGCCGGTACTATGAACCGCTACTTCGCACCCCCCGCCACCTACGGAGTCGAAATCAGCCACGACTTTTGAGCGCTCCGTACACCACCAACCCAACTCGTGGAAGCGAAACAGATCGGCGACGACCCGGCACCCTCCTGGAGAGTACTCGGTCGGTCCGGCCCGTCCCAGGTCACCCGCGACCAAGCGAGGTGACCCTATGCGGGGTTCACCCTATGCGGGGTTCACCCTATGCGGCGAATCGCTGCTTCACCGCCGCCGCCATCGCGTCGTGGAAGGCTTGCCGCTCGGCCTGGTCTTCTTCCAGTTCCAGTTTGACGCCAAAGCCGTGTCCCTGGGCGAGTTTCTCCGCGCCGCTCAGACGTGAGGCCCCGTGCTTCTCCATCATCAACGCGGCTCCCGGCACCCAGCGACGCGTCGCTCCCATCACGTAGGTTACAACCCGGAAGGCATCGAGGAGGCGATCACCGTTCTCCGCATCGTTCATGCCATACCATTGCGGACCCGAGAGGTGCAGAAAGAGATTGCGCGTGAACCTGCGATGCCGCTCGCCCGCGTTGATGATCGCGCCAACCGCGTTTACGATTGTGTTCAGGTACTGCTCACCGAAAACATCTGGGAAAGCCTGGTGAGCGACGAGCGCACTCCAAAGCTCTCGCTCGTCTTCCATGGATTCCGTTAGAAGCCGCTCATCAATCCCGATGAGATACCCGATGTATCGCCACATATGGTGATGAGCGCGCACATCGTAGGCGGAGAGTGGCACGCCCAATCGCCGGATCGAGCGAAGGTTGAGGTAGTCGAAAAGTCCGAGGGTCATCGCGAGCATGGTCTGATCGACGGGCTCGCCGACAAAACTCTCCGTAAAGCCCGGGCTCTTCTTCAGCCAGGCGCGAATCGATCCGTGCAGCAAACGGACCCGGACCGCGGTCTCGAAACCCATGGCACCCGGATCGAGGCCTCCCGGTTTGAGGACGGCTGCCAGAAAGACACCGGTCTCTTGAATTCGCCGCGCCGGATTGCTGCCGAGGCGGCCGGTCGAGTTCGTCACCAGGGTCGCTCGGCAGAAGATGCCCCCGGAAAACAAACTGTGCATCAGAGACATGCCGTAATGCTGAGCGAACGCTCTCGCCAGTCGCTGTCCGTGTTCGAGCAATCTAGGTTCGAACCAATCCGGCCGAGTCTCGGCGCGCTCAAAGAACGCAAGAGCCCGGGCGTCGCCGCCTGTCGCGAGATCGCGTAGATTCGCCAACTGCGAACCATCAGCATCGTACGCGTCTTCCTTGAGCGCCACGATCGCCTCATCCGCCACAGGGTCGCCAGCATACATCATCTGGTCGAGCAACTTCTTGCTGTAGCGATTGCTGAACGCCGCATTGCGGCGAGTAACGATGTCGCCAAGATCTTCCATCAACACCTACCCTATTTCGCAATCACCGGGCTGCCAAGCGGCGAGGTGCCTCTCGACAGCGTTTCACAACGATCACTTCACTCGCGCCAATCGAATCGGCAAGCCGTCCATCGGCTTCGAGATGGGCGCTTGCTGGACCGGCATTTCATACCCCTCCGCAATGCTCCACCTAAATCGGCGCGTCAAGTGGTGCATAATCAGTTTCACTTGGGTCTCGGCGAATCGCAGCCCAATGCACATGTGCGGGCCACCACCGAACGGGATCCAGCTGTGACTGTGGCGCTGATCCTCCGCGCGCTCTTGGCTAAATCGATCGGGGTCGAAATCCTCGGGATTCGTCCACCACTCAGACATATAGTGGGTAAATATCGGCGACACGACGCACATCGATCCCTTCGGAATACGATAGCCCTCGAACTCGACCTCTTCCTGAGCGATCCGCGGGATCACCGGCAATGGGGGGTATCTACGTAACGTTTCCTTCATGACGCGGCCAGTGATCTCGAACCGATCGAGATCGTCGAACGCCAGCTCGTCCGCCCCATAGGCGATGCATTCTTCCCGTACACTCTCCTGCCACTCCGGGTGCTTCGCCAACTCATACATCATCGAAGATAGAGTGCTCGTGGTTGTGTCATGCGCAGCCATCATTAAGAAGCTCATGTGATCGATGATCTGCTGATCCTCGAATCGTTCCCCGTCCTCGGTCACTGTACGAGTCAGTCGAGAGAAAATGTCCGGGGAGTCCCCACCACGTTTGTCGGAGATCATGCGACGAAAATAGTCGACCATGAACCTGCGAGCCTTCAGCCCGCGTTGAAACTCCAGGCCCGGAATCGGAAGTCGAATCTGGGACATGCTCGCGGCGACCAGATGCTCGAACGCACCATTCATCCGCGTCGTTTCAGGTCCCAATTCCGCACCAACAAAGACTCGCGCCGCGATCCCAAGCGTCAGTTGCTTGAGGAGGTGGAACGCCAGAACCTCGCTCCCGTCTCGGTCCCAACTCGCGATCCCTTCCGCGACCATCGGATTCATCCGCTCGGCGTAGCCCCGCAGCGCCGGACGCGTAAACGCGGTGTGCATGATCTTGCGGTTCGTTTTGTGTTCTTGCCCGTCCATCAGCAACAGGCCGTTCGGAAAGATCCGGCCCATGATCAACATCCAAGGTTTGCGAGCGGAGAAAATCCTGTCCTTGTCGAGCAAGACAAAGCGATTGGCATCTGGGCCAAACAGATTAACCATCTTCGCAAAGCCGACATGACTGTACGAGGCAACGCCATGCTGCTCATAGTCGTGACGCAGCGCGCGCAACATGTTGACGCGCTCCTGAGTCGGATTGAGTACGCGGCGAAGAACATCGCGGGTGGACACACGAGGCAGAGCGCGGAGCGTTGAGGAATGAGTGCCAGACACTTCAAGATTTGGAGACTGCATGACGCCTAAGGGTAGCGGCTCACCCGACGCTTGTCGCGCCCGGAGGCTACGGATCGGAAAAAAGCAATTTTTCTCTATAGTTAGGTGCCAACACCTCGTACGCTTCCGTACAAATCCAGCACCGCCCTCCGTACTTGGGTACCCCAAAAGGGCGCTTTCGTGCAGCACTTAGGGCAAGCATCGCGTCGAAAAAGTCATTGACGAGTATTCCAATGCTGACTAACCTATCGAGTCCACACACCTTAGCAATCAGTAGAGAGTCGGGGGAACCGGCGAAGGGAGAGCAATCATGAGGCATGGATTGGCAATAGCCGCTTGCTTCTCGGCAATCGGTCTAGCAGGAGCAGCGATCGCCGCTGAAGTCTCGGGTCCGATTCCAGGCAAGGTCGCGGTCGTGAAGTCGTCCAAGTTAGCGAAGATGGTGTCGAAGGCAAAAGCGATCGATCCAGACACGTACGATCTTCCGGATGCCGGAACGGGCGAAGACCCAACACTCGTCGGCGCCACTGTTACCTTCGCAGACCTCGGCTTGGCCGCCGGAAGTGCACAGATCGTACTGCCGGCCGGCGGTTGGTCTGGTCTGGGCAATCCAGCGGGATCGAAGGGCTACAAGTTCAAAGGCAAGGCGATCGGCAATCCCTGTACCGTCGTCCTGATCAAAGAGAAGGTCATCAAGGCCGTCTGTAAGGGCACGGCCGTTGAGTTGACGACCCCGTTTGCTGGAAATCACTCGATCGTACTCGGTATCCCGGGCGGCTCGTCCGCCATTGAGTACTGCGCCGAGTTTGGCGGCACCGTGAAGAAGAACACCGACAAGATCACCAAGCACAAGGACGCGCCTCCACCGGCTTCTTGTCCGTAAGCTCTAACTGGGTTCTAATTCCAAAAAGGCCGTCGGCAGAAATGCCGGCGGCCTTTTTGCTTGGTCCATATGCAGACAGCAACAGCCCCAGCAGTTCACATCCCCGTGCGGCTGCGCCGCACGGTAGGCTGAAGCCTACCCTACCGTTCCTCAATCATTCTTCAGCCTTCCGGGCCGCTACTCGGAGTAGCGGTCATGATGCCGCACCCAAGCCATGGTGAATGGCAGCTCCCCTTCGTCGCGCCCGGCCGGTACTAGATCCAATAGGTTGTAAACGCCCAGCAATGGATCGAGGCCACGGCCATAAGTCGAGTAGGTGTGGAAAACCGAGCCGTCCGCGTCTTTGCGAAAGACACTCAAACCCGGAGCTTCGGTGCCAGGCAGACTAGCGCCGACCCTGTAGTTGTACTGCCCCGTCTTCTGCTCGACCTCCTGCTCGCTGAAGGAGACGCCGTAATCCTCGTTGAACCTGGTGCCAAGCGATGACACCCATTCGAAGCTCCAGCCCATTCGCTTCTTGAATTCGTCGAGCTTGTAGAGTGGCGCCCGCGACACAGCGATCATCGTCACGTCGCGCTGATTCAGATGGACGATAGCGGGGTCGTAATGATCGGCACACATCGAACAACTCGGACAGCCCTCGGACCAATCGGGACCGAACATGAAGTGATAGACAATGAGCTGACTCCGCCCGTCGAACAAATCTCTCAGGCTTCGCTTGCCGGTTTTGGTCTCAAAGACGTACTCCGTCTCCACCCGGACCCAGGGGAGTTCGCGACGACCAGCGCTCACTTCGTCGCGCAGGCGCGTGAGCTCTTTCTCTTTGGCCAACAGTTCTTTTCGAACTGCAATCCATCGTTCGTTCGTCACAACACTGTGCTCTGCCATCCGACTCTCCTATTTTCGTTTAGACCCCGTAGATTCTTCTGACGTTCCCACCAAGTACCGCAGCGCGGGTCTCCGGCGACAGTGTTTCAACGAAGCGCGTTAGAGCCGGTACCCAAGTCGAGGGATGATCGGGGTGCGGGTAATCCGTAGCCCACATGAAACACTCGGCACCGACATGATCGATGATTTTCGGCGCCGCCGTCTCGTCCGGATCCCCCGAGATGAAGCACTGGCGACGGAACGTCTCCGAAGGACGCACCTTCAGGGGTGTCGTCCGGCCGAGTGCCGTCTCGAATGTCGCATCGATCCGATCGAGGAACGCGCCGATCCAACCCGAACCCGACTCCAGAACACCGAGCTTCAGTTCGGGGAACCGTTCGATCGTCCCATAGGAAAAGAACGATAGCAGGGACTGTTGTGCCCCTTGGCGCAACATCGTGTTGTAGAAGAACTCGCTGGCAATCCCGAGCTTCGTAAATCGAATCGGTACGACCCATTTCGGTTCGATCGTCGGGTGAATAGCTACCGGCACATCGAGCTCCGAAGCAGTCGCATACAAAAGATCGTGGTCGGGATGGCCGTGGGCTTTCTTGAGATGGTTAAATGGCGACAGAAACGCGCCGCGACAACCGTCGGCAACGGCGCGTCGCAATTCGGCCGCAGCACCCTCGATGTCCATCAAGGAGAGATGCGCGATCGGCACCAACCGTCCACCGCTGTCGCGACAGAAGTCTGCGATCCAGCGGTTGTAAGCGCGTTGGTAAGCGACGGTGATCTCCGGATCACTGGTTTCGCACTCCCACAGTAGACCCAGCGTGGGATAGAGCAATACCTTGTCCAGGTTCTCCCGATCCGCCAGCTCAACCCGCTCGGATGCGTTCCCCCCGCCGTACGGAATATGGTCCGCATACCTCCGGTCGGGCCCCAACTGAGCCGTATCCTCGCCCATAGCCCCGAGCATCCCAAGCGAGCCTGGTTGAGTGCGCTCGGCGAGCCGACCATCGACCTCGAGGTACTCAAACCCATCGCGGTTGATTCGAATCCGTAGAGCACGCGACTTATAACGATCCTCTAAGTACTGCTCCCAGAGATTCGCAGGCTCTAGAATGTGCCCGTCCGCGTCGATTGTGCCATCGTACGGAAACCGCTGTGCTTCGTAGGCCATGTTCGTCCCTCGCTGCCGCCACAAGCGAGGCAATTTTGCACTCCAGTGGAACTTAGTCCACACCTGTGAGAGCCGGCAGCACGAACAGCACTGCGACCAGAGCGGTCAAAACCGAAATCGCGGCAACGACCCCAAAGCTGGCAATGCTGCTCCACGCAGACAGACTTAGCGTAACGAATCCGACCGCTAGCGCCAAAGAGGTGGTGGTGATTGCGCGTCCCGTCGTAAGCACCGCACGACGACTCGCCTCGCGAGCAGTCGCTCCTTGACGACGCTCGATCGCATACTGCGTAAGAAAGTGGATCGCGTCGTCTACCGCGAGCCCCAGAATGATCGACGCAACCATCGCCGTGCCGATGTCTAGAGCGATGCCGAGCCACCCCATCATTCCCAGCGTCACCGCAACCGGCAGAAGCGTCGGCACCATCGCCATGATCGCGAGCCGCACGGATCGGAAGAACATCATGACCAACAAGAAGACGACGACAACTGCCATCCCAAAACTCTTCAACTGGGTATCGCGAATGGCGTCAATCATTCGGCTGACGACAGCAAGTGGTCCGGTGATGGTCATCGACCATCCGTCGGGCAACTCAGCCGCGATGCTGGTCCTGGCGTCGGTCAACACTTCGCGCAACTCGTCTTGAGGCAACTTCGCTGCCTCGATGGAAACTCGCAGGGATCGCTGCGAGTCCAACAACTGATCCGTCACATGAGGATCGCGATTGCGAAGCAATCGGTAGATCGAGGACGGTCGGCCTTTGGCATCCTCGACCTCACCAAGCGGCAATGAATCGCCGTGAACGAGATCGTTCAATCGGCGCATCACATCAACCAGCGACAGAGATCGCCCCAACCCCTCACGTTGGGCGGCCCAACGCTGTACGCGATCGAGGACTCCGAAAGCAGCAACCGGCAGGCCGGACTCGCCCGCCGGAGGTCGCAGAGCAATCTCCAGAGTCTCGGGTGCCCGCAGCCGCTCCGAGGCCTCCGCGACCCAACGGACGACGTCGCTATCTTCGCCGTAGAGATCCTCAAACCGCGCGTCGATTCGCAGCCAAGCCACCCCCGCGACGGTTACGATGCCCGCCAAGACCGACGCAACGACAATGCCGCGACGCGCCGGTCCAGTCGCGAAGCGTCCCACGGCCGCCAAAGCAATCCTCCAACGCTCGCCGTAGCCGTGAACTACAAACCACGACCGCGGCAAGCGACAAACCAGCAGCGGCAACGCGGTAAACGTAAGCAGCAACGACGCCACGACGGCAACCGCAGCCAGCACGCCAAAACGAGAAATGCTTTCGAGCCCGCTGGTTGCAAGCGAAGCGAAGCCGGCAATCGTAGTCGCACTGGTCATCGCACATGCGGCGCCAACTCCGAGTGCCGCCGCACGAATTGCCGTTTGCGGCGCCAAAGTCCCATCGACCGCCGAATATCGCCCCAACAGGTGGATGGCATCGCAAACCCCCACCACGAGAACCAGCGGCGGCAAGATTTGAGTCAGGCTATTCTGCTCCCATCCGAGCCAACCCATCACTCCCAGTGTCCAAACAATCGAAACTCCTACGAACAACAGGGAAACTCCGGCAGCGGCCGGGGCGCCAAACAGAATCACCAACGACACAGCAATGACGGCAACCATCAGCGGAATGACGCGCCGAGTGTTCTGCTCGAGGTCCGCGCCCGCCACGACGAATTCGACAGGACCGCCGACGAACGAATACTCGAACCCCAACGACTCGTAGTCCGCAACCGCCTCACGCACCGCCGCGTACACCTCGACCGCCGTGTCGCTGGCCGAATCGCGTAGGTGCACGACCAACGCGCCGGTACTTCCATCGGCCGACACGATTCGGCCCAGCCAACTGGGATCCTCGAGAGCTTGAATCCTCAGATCCGCTACGTCCTTGTCGAGGCGTCCGCCTCGAACGAGACGACGCATTTTCGGGAACCCAATCGCTTGCCGCGCCAGGATCGACGTCGTGGCCGGTGAGTCCACTCGGCGCACCGCATCCAAAATTACGAGCCGACCCGCGACAGCATCCGCCATCCTCAAGGAGCTCTCGTCGAGCGCGCTCGAACAGGCGGCACTCACATCACAGGACCACACCGCGAGTAGCGGCAGCCCTCCGTCAAACCGGTCGACGAAATCGTCGAATTCTAGCACGACGGGATGCGCCTTGCCCAAAAACGCCCTATACCCAACCGCAGTCTCCACGCGCACGGCTCCGAAGGCCGCGATCACGGTCATCAGAACGATCCCTACCGCGGTCGCTCTGGGGTATTTCAAGGCCGCACCGGTCCACGCGCTGGGATGGAGCCAGCTCATCCCAGCTGCACGATCTTCCACATACGGTACGAACTGTAACAGACGACGATCGGCGCAACACTGCCCCCGGACAAGCTACTCCGACAGGACTTCAAGCCCAGCGGCCATGGCGCTATAGAGAAAGAGCCTTGGCTGACCAATGATGCAATCACAGCTCTATCTGACGATCCACTCCGAACTCGCCGCTTGCGCGCTGCTGGCCCTCGCCATCCTTGCAGTGGAGGGAGCCATCCGGCCACCGACGCAACGAGCAGAGCTGAGAATTCAAGCAAATCACATCATTCCCTCGACTATTCAGGTCATCTTGATCACGTATTGGTCCTTTTACTGGCCGGAGGCCTGGGACGTTCCGAGAATTCCGCTCGAGCTCCTGTACGCGTTCGGACTCGACTACCTCATACACCGAGTCCGACGAACGACTTGGCCAGTGGGGATCGGTCCGGTACCGATTGTCCTCAGTTCGAACCTATTCATCCGGTTCGCACCCGACCGCTTCGACGGCATCCTGACGATCGTAACCATCGCCCTTCTCAGCAAACACTTCTTGCGCCTGCGAGGCAGGCACATCTTCAATCCATCTGCCTTCGGCCTCGCTGTCTTCGGTCTCTATCACCACACGGCTACATGGCGCGTCGACTTCGTCGACGTCGCACACCACCTCAACCTGGCCCCCAATATGGCCGAGTTGATTTTCGCACTCGGATTAATCGTCGCGCTGCGCGTGCCGATCGTGGCCGTAACCTTCGGGGCGGCCGTCGGCCTGCAGGCCTGGCACTACATGCCGGGGTCGCTCATCACCCCTTGGCCCTATTGGCCACCCATGTTGCTGGTCTTTACGTTTCTCGCCACCGACCCGGTCACCATCCCGCGATCCGGCACAGGTCGCCTGCTCTTCGGCTTGGGTGTCGGCTTCGGTACGGGCCTCGCGTCGAACACCTTGGTGGCCGCCGGCATGCCAGACTACTTCGGCAAGATCGTCGCCGTGCCAGTCTGCAACCTCCTGGCTCCCATGATGGACTCCCTGAGCCGGCTACGCTTCCTCGAGCGACTACTAGCGGCAAGATGGAACGTCGCCCACGTCGCGGCTTACTGCGTGATCTTCCTGTTGACCTTCGACAGTTGGCGGAAAACGGGAGCCTTCGAGGCCCGCCTGCACGTAGCCAATCAGACCCCACTGATCGTCTCGAACGCAGGCTCTCCGCCTCGGTGCGCCCACAACCCGATATTCTGTCGACGCTTCACTATGCTCCGAGAGGTCGAACTCTGGACCAACGGCTCGGACGGCCCAGAGTAACGTCGCCTGTACCCAGGGGTTGCAGATCAGGCCGCGTTGGCTTCGCCGAGATCGCGAACTGCTACGACGATTCGATCAATACTGTTGCCCGCCTCCCGACACACGCGGGTCATGGTAATATAGCCGTGCGGCATCGAGGGTTCGTTCACATGTTCCACCGGCACACCAGCCTGTGCCAATCGTTGGGCGTACTCTGTGCCTTCGTCACGCAAAACATCAAATCCCGCCGTCAATACCAGCGCCCGAGGGAGCCCCTCAACGGACTCTGCCGACAAGGGCGAAACCCGCGGATCCGAAGCCGGCACCTTCCCTTGCACGTAAAGCTTGAAACAACCCTCAATATCTTTCCGGCTCAATCCATAGCCTCGACCAAACGCGACCTGTGATTCACGATCATACCGAGTGGCGTCGACCGCAGGATAGATGAGCACCTGTAACCCGACTCGGCCACGCCCAGTATCGCGATCACTCTGGGCCATCACCGCCGCCAGATTGCCCCCGGCGCTGTCACCTGCCACGACGATCGCCTGAGTTTGCATTCTCAAGTCAGCCGCGTTCCCCAGGCACCACTCGACCGCAAATTCGGCGTCATCCACGGCCGCCGGCCACGGCGATTCAGGCGCCAAACGATAATCGACAGATACGACAACCGCTGGTGCGTCCATCGCAATCACGCGCGCCAACGCGTCCGTGTAGTCAGGGCTCCCAACAATGAACCCGCCTCCATGAAAGTACACCACTCCCGGAAACGGCCCATCTCCCAGCGGCGTATAGATTCGCACCGGAAGCTGCCCGCCTGGGCCCTCGATCGAGCGGTCCTCGATCGTGCCCCTAAACACCACCGGCTTCGACAAGGGCGCGACGTCGCGAAGAAACGCTGCACGCACATCAGCCCGCTGCTCCTCGGTCTCCATCGGCTTCACCAACGCGCCATCGATCGAGGATTTGTCGAACACCGCCTGCAGGCGAAAGAAAAATGCGAAAATCGGCTTGAGGCGCCCGTGCGGGGTGCGCGACCAATAGTTCGCCAGTCCAATGATCGAGACCACCAGCGCGAGCACAATCGCTCCAATCACGATCAACATCGCCTGTCTCCTAGGGTGGACGGGTTGAAGAATGAACTAAGATCCATCAATTGAAAAGGTCATTCTTCAACTGACAACCGATCCGCCGTCGCAGGTAATCACCTCGCCAACGGTAAACGCGCCGGCCCGCGAGCTCAGGAAAATCGCCAGCCCAGCAATATCTTCAGCGCTTCCGACCCGGCCGCGCGGGTTACTCTTGCCAACCGCGCCCCAATCCGTGCCCTCGACGTCGCCACCGGTCCCCACACCGGTACTCAACATCCAGGTGGGGAACGGACCCGGCGCGATAGCGTTGACGATGATATTGCGACGCACGAGATGAGCCGCAAGTTGGCGGGTGAGCGCGTGCACCGCAGCCTTCGAAGGTCCGTAGGAAAAGTTGTCGAAGATCGATGTCTTGATACCGTCAATCGACCCAATGTTGATGACGCGGGCGGGATCCTCGGCTGTCGCACCGGCCTCGAGGAGCGGCAGCAGCCGCTGAGTCAGAAAAAAGACCCCCTTGACGTTTGTGTCCATGACCTTGTCCCAGCCTCCCTCGGGAAACTCTTCCAGGGGAGCTCCCCAAGAAACACCGGCGTTGTTGACCAGTATGTCGA